>NZ_RHOY01000001.1 GCF_003946725.1 Agrilactobacillus yilanensis
ATCGTTGACTCCAGACTAGAATTGGCTAAAGAATTAGGGGCAACCCACGTTATCAATAGTAAAAATGAAAACGCTGTGGAAGCTATCCGTGAATTAACTGGTGGCTTTGGCGTAAACTACACCGTAGATACAACTGGGATTACATCCGTAATGGAAGATTCCATTGAAGCGTTAGCTCAAGGCGGCGTTTCTGCATGTATCGCAGTTACACCAAATCACATTGATTTGGATACTTGGAACAGCCTTTGCGTCAATGACAAAGCAGTCATTGGGGTTAACATGGGGGATTCTATTCCACAAATTGACGTACCTCGTTTGATTCGCTTCTATCGTCAAGGCATGTTTGATTTCGATAAGACGATCAAATTCTATAAATTTGAAGATATTAACGAAGCCAATGCGGACTCCGGTAAAGGGGTTACAATCAAACCTGTTTTAATCATTGATGAAGATTACAAACCTGGGGACTAATTTCTAATAAACACAATCAATCTTTAACTAACAAAAAAAGGACAGGATCAAAATTTTGATCCTGCCCTTTTTGTTACACGCTTTTTCCTATTATGCTTGAACGACGATGTTATCTTTTGTGCGTAAAACGGCGGTGTCTAACTCTCCGGTATACTTAGCAGTCAATACACCTGCTAAAATACTGTCGTTTACATTTACTAAAGTTCTGGCCATATCTACAATTGGGTCAATGGCAATAATCACAGCCATGATGCTAACTGGTAAATTCAAAACGCCTAAGACCATCAATGTTGAAAAAGTGGCCCCGCCACCGACGCCAGCAACCCCAAAGGAAGCGATAGTGACCGTTAAAATAAGACTCAAGATGAATTGCGGTGATAAGACATTAATACCTACAGTTGGTGCAATAATCGTTGCAATCATTGCGGGATAAACACCGGCACACCCATTTTGACCAATCGTTAAGCCTAGGCTACCTGCAAAATTAGCAATTGTAGAAGGTACGCCCAAAGATTCTGTTTGAGTTTTGATATTCAACGGTAATGTCCCTGCACTCGTCCGTGAAGTAAAGGCAAAGATAAGTGCTGGCCAAGCTTTTTTATAATAAAGTACTGGATTAATCCCATTGGCAATCAAAATAATTGTATGTATTATCAATACAATAAATAATGCGACATAGGCTGCAACAATAAAGATACCTAGATTACCAATCGCTTGAATACTATTTGTTGCTGTTGCGCGGGTCATCAAAGCAAAAATACCATAAGGCGTTAGCCGTAAAACTAAAGTGACAATTCGGCTGACGATCGCATGAATTGCTTCAAATCCAGTTGCAAAAGTTTGTGCTTGTTTTGGTTCTTTACGCCGAATACCTAAATAAGCAATACCCGTGAATACTGAGATAATAACGACAGCAATCGTACTTGTCGCCCGAGTTTCAGCAAAATCTGAAACAATATTTGTTGGAATGAAACTAACAATTTGACCTGTTAAAGTTAGCCCTTTTAATTCAGTTTGGTGTTCCTGTAAAACGGCTAAGCTACTTTTAGCAGCAGTCGCCCCATCAATAAATTTAGCCCCCTGCAAATTAAATGCTAATACTGAGCCAATGCCAATTAATGCTGAAATAGCAGTTGTCACTAATAAAAGGCCTAAAACACTGGACGTTATTTTTTTCAGATTACCGGCATCCTCTAATTTAATAAATGCGCCAACCAACGACACAAAAATCAAAGGAATGACTAACATTTTTAACAAACTTACATAACCTGCACCTACAATATTTAACCAATCAATGGCCGTTGTTAAACTTTTATTATCTGTACCTAATGATAGCTGTAAGATCAAGCCAAAGCCAATCCCTAATAATAGCGCCAAAAACACACGCTTTGTAAACTTCACATGCTTACGTTGCAGCCAAACTAAGCCGCCTAAAATAACTGCACTTAAAACAACAATTAGAACTGTTAACCAAATACGCATCATCTAATCCTCCTGAGATAAACGTATATCTAAAGTTATTTTTAGGCTTCACTTTTAAATTTATATCAACCTAGAAAATCAACTTCTGATTACGTCTTGTTAATAATAAAATTGGTAAAACACTGGGACATTGGACAATCCAACGGGCACCGCCTCCTTGAAAACAAAAAAGAGCCGTCAACTAAGTGCACTAAACACCTAGTCGACAGCTCTTTCGTAAAAAGTCTGAATTTCAACTCAGTTTTTTAACTGAATATTGTCAAAACACTTCAAACTGGAAAGATGTACGTTGAACTAGGCCAGCACACATTGTGGCTTGCATCATACAACAACACATCATTTCATTAGTTTGAATTGCAGACATAAAATTCATTCCTCTCATCGTTATTTAATGTTTTCAGTTTAGGCGCCCATTTCCACATTGTCAAGAAATTTTTTTAATTTTCTGATTTCTAATCATAATTTAAACTTTAATTTCCTAACGAATGATTTGAAAAAATATAGCAATCTATTTCGATAGCTAACGAACGTTTATCCTAATAGCCTCAACGATTCACGTTATTTGTCAAAATTCTATAAATGCCTATTTTAGACGAAATTGACATCTCTTATTAGATTTGATATTTTTTTCAATGCTACAATTTACGAATTTAATCGGAGGCACTTATGTCACTTTATCAAGCACTGCAACTCAGTCCCCTCGTTTTAAAGCAGCATTTAAAGCATGCTAAAAATTATAAAGAAACAGCTTATATTTATGGTGTTTTAACCCTTCGAAGCACCCTATTAATCGCCTTTGCAATTCTCTTCATTGCTGGATTGAATTACTATTTTGATGAAGCTAATAGTAGTGTCGCCGTTAGTTTATTTTGCATTTTATTGGGCATTCGATTTGTACCTTATGGCTATAATATCAAACACAGCTTAGGTGCCATGACTTTCAGTTTTATTTTAATGGCTGCTAGTAGCTACATCAATAGTCTAAAACAGCCCTTACTCTATTTCTTCATAAATTTAATCTTTTTACTGCTGATTTTAATCTTAACCGCCGATGAACCCATCATGGGCAATGCCGGTATTTATGTTTTTAGTTACCTTTTTATTAGTAATACACCCGTCAACGGCCATTTAATGCATCTACGCCTATTAGAACTAGGCTTAGGTCTGATTATTTGCGGTACCATCATGGTTGCGAAACATCGGCAAAAGGATCCACAGCGGCAAGTTCAAACACTATTTCAAAATTTCACTCTAAAAGATGCCAAATGTCGCTGGCAAGTTCGTTTAGCTTTAGGCGTCAGTCTTGGCCTATTTCTTGGCCAACTATGGCACCTGCCTCGAGTTGTTTGGCTAGGCTATGCCTGTATGTCTGTCTTATTGCCAAATTCAGATGAAATCAGAGGTCGCGTTTGGCTGAGAATTGGTGGTGTCATTTGCGGCTCTTTGCTATTTGGCCTGATTTACAAACAGTTACCTAGTGCGCTGACACTGCTCATCGGTCCGATGGCTGGTTTTTTAATTGGTTATACAGCAACTTATTTCTTAACAACTGTTTTAAATTGTTTTGGAGGATTAATGTTAGCAACAACAATTTATGGCGTTGATCATTCCATCCTTTTTCGAATCCAAAATAATTTTATTGGTGCTGTTTTCGCCGCTGCATTTTGCCTAATTTTCAACTTAGTACACCGCTTTATTGCTAACAGACATAAAACGTCTCTCAATCCATAACTTGTTTCAGACGTTGCACTAACGCTTCAATTAACGCAGGATCGTCATTAGGCATCGCTGCTCTGTGCCAATGCCCACCTAATGTTTCAACCTGTTTTGCTAGTTCAATATCTAAATCATAATTAATTTCTAAATTGTCATTAATAAATCCGATTGGTACGGAAAGAATCTGCTTCACAGTGCCCTGGGTCAATACTTGGGCCACCACATCAGTTAAACTTGGACCAATCCAAGGCTCTGCCGTTCTACCAGCGGACTGCCAAGTGACAGTGTAGTCTGCTGCATTTAATTGCGCAAGCTTTGCTATCGCCGCTGCGTTTTTCAGCACATTTTGCGAATAGGGATCATCAGCCGCCGTTTTTAAAGGCAATGAATGGGCAGAAAAAATCACCTTAGTTGTCTGTTGAGGCAAAGCAACCTGCAATTGTTGAATTTGCTGTGCCCAAAATTTTTCCAGCGTTGGCATCTGATCAAAACCATTGACCTCATGATACTGAACTTCTGGAAATACTTTTAGACTCTGTCTTGCTACTTGATGATAATCTTTGGTCGAATAAGTAGAATAATGAGCCATTAATGATAACCCATAAACTTCTTGATAACCCGCTTGTCCAATTTCCGCGGCAACGTCCTCAATAAACGGCGCAATATGCCGTAACCCTAAAAAGACTGTCACTGATGTGTCTGCCATAAAGGCCTGCCGCACACCGGCTACTTGGGCCAACGTGATTTCTGCTAAAGGTGACGTGCCACCAATAGCGTCATAACGCCGTTGTAACGCCTCTAAAAGTGCCGCATTCGGCTGATGGCCATGCCGAATATGCGTGTAATAAGGCAAGATATCCGCTGTCTCATTAGGGGTCCCAAAGGCCATCAATAAAATTGCTACTTTTTTAGTAGACACGTTCTTTGAGACTCCTTTCAAGGGGCATTTTAACAGTTACAATCGCACAGGCAACTGCAATAAAGATAATTACGATAAACATATTCCGATAAGATGCAAGACCCATGACGCCGTCTTTTGCACTCAGCTGTAAGACAGTGGCAAATAATAGCGGTGCAATCGTGACCCCTATTTTTTTCATTGTGGATAAACCACCGATGGCCTGCGCATGATCGCTTGGATCCGCCAATCGCCCAGCAATGACTTGTAATGGTGCAGACATTAAACCACCTAAACCAATCCCAAAAATAAAGGAAAAGATCATAAACATTCTTAAACTACTCAATGTTAAAGCAATTAGCAAACTAGAGCTGCCAATCACCAAACTAGACCATAAAAGTGCACTGCGGATTCCGCGTTTGTCTACCAGCACGCCACCTAAATAAGAACCTAAAATACTGCCGACCCCGGTGCCCACAAGGACCATCCCGGATAATCTAATCGGCAGTCCAAAAGTTGTATGCACAAAAGTTGGAATATAAACAAATACAGAGAATAGCATGCCGCCCAAAGCCCCTAACAAAATAGTTAAAGTATAGGCTGGTTTTTTTAATAAATGCAGCGGCAAGAAAGATAAGTGGTTTTGATCCAAACGCCGTTCAAAACGAATAAATAATTCACCACTAATCAAGCCAACTACAAGTAAAATCAAAATTAAAAAGGCATAAGTATTAAAGTGCTGGGCAAAAGTTAAAGCTAACATCAAACTAGATAAAGCTATTGTAAACGTAATAATGCCTAAATAGTCTGTTTTTTTGCCAGGTTGTCCCGGCGTATTGTCCAAAAAACGCCAAGCTAATAATAGTAAAATAACCAATACTGGTAGCATCAAGCCATAAAATAAACGCCAGCTGCCAGAAATGCCAATTGAAATACCCGCAATAATTGGTCCAAAAATGGCCGATAATCCGGCAATAACACCGATGATAGAGACTTTTCGACCTTGTTGCTTTTGCTTCGCTACGGCCAAGACAGCATTAATCGACAGTACAATAATGCCACCATCACCTAAAGCTTGAACTAAACGACCGCCTAGCATGACATAATAATTAGGTGCTGTAAACGTGATCAAACTACCGATAAACCATAAAATAAGTTCTGCTAAAAATACTTTTTTTGTACCATATAAGTCCGAAAGATTCGCAGCAATCGGCGTACCGATTACTAACCCTAAAGTGTATAAACCAGCAACCCAGGAAGCGCTAATTGAAGATAATTGAAAACTACGTGTAATTGCGGGCAGCAATGAAGAAACCGCACCACCATCCATTTGTGTAATAAATACAGCAATTGCATACAGCCAAATCGGTGTCTTAGTCTTTGCTTCTGTCATCTACATCTGCCCCCAACTGATTCAAAAATAAATTTTGTAGTTTGGCTTGATCTAAGTAGGTCCCAACAATAAAATATGGAAATTCACCATAAACTGAACTTGCTTCGTAATAACGCATCTCAGCAATGATTTTTTTGAACATTAATGGCTCTTGGGCAAACAAAGTCACACCCCATTCATAATCATCTAATCCAATAGCGCCTGTGATAAACTGCCAAATTTTGCCTGCATAAGTCCGCCCTACGACCCCATGTTCATGCATATACTGTTGCCGCTGTTCATAAGTCAACGTGTACCAATTGGCATCTGGCAGACGTAACTTAGACATTGGATAAAAACAAATATAGGGTTCTTTAGGTAGTTCAGGTTTCAAATGTGCCTCTACATAAGCCCAACCTTTTTCAGATGTGGGCTTTCCTGTATAAGTTCCGACTTCGGTTACGGAAACGAACGAATTTGCTTTATATAGGTTAAAAAATAATGGTAACTTATCTAAATTTGTTTCCAATTCATTCAACTCATCCAGCGTCTCTCTTAACACCATCAAACCCAAATCTGCCTTGTGTCCCGAAACATTAAATAAATAATGACTCCCTTGATGTTCCTGTTCAAATACCGTTAGTGCCTTTAGAAATGCTTCAAACTGCTGTACCTGCTGTTGCTGTGTGTCTTGTGACTGTTGCGTCCAGCTCCCCCAATCAATTTGCCAAAAGAGATGTAAACAGTACCAACCTTCTAATGTTTCTACCGGTTTTTCCATCAAAAGCCTCCCTATTAAAATAATTATAAATAAGACCTATGAATACTCCCAATTAAGAAAGAATCCATATTATTAGTTTATAGTAATAACTTTATTTAATGCAACTAGAAGCACTCGCTAATTCAAGATAAATTAAAAAAGGACTTGTTAAGAATAGTCCTTTTTAAGTTAATGCTATTTTGTCTTAACTTTATCAAATAAGTGTAGCTTAGCAATTCGTTGACAAGCTTCGGTAAACCGTGGTTCATCAATCAACAGGCCTACACGAACATAGCCTTCCCCGCCAGCACCAAAACCAGTACCTGGCGCAACAGCCACACCTGCTTCATCTAATAATAAGTCGGCAAATTGTTCACTTGTGTAACCTTCTGGTACCGGCATCCAAGCATAAAATGACCCACCTGACGGATAAGGTTCCCAACCAATAGCCCGAGCAGCAGACCAAAATTCATTGCGCCGTTTTTCATATAAAGCCACTAATTTGTGCACCGTACTTTGATCACTATCTAACGCTGTAATACCAGCATCTTGAATTGCTGGGAAAATACTGACAAATAAATGATCTTGAATTAAATTAATCGCTTCAATAATATCCGCATTCCCAGCTGCAAATGCCACACGCCAACCGGCCATATTATAAGATTTGGAGAGTGTATACATCTCAATCCCCACCTCTTTAGCACCTGGTGTCTGCAAAAAGCTCACCGGTTTTTGACCATCAAAGCCAATGGCACCATAAGCAAAATCATGGACAATACCGATTTGCTTTTCTTTAGCGAAAGCCACCGTTTGTTCAAAGAATTCTGAGTTTGCCACTGCACCGGTTGGATTATTAGGATAGTTTAAATACAGAAATTTAGCTGCTGCCGCTACTTTAGGATCAATTTCATTATAATCTGGTAAAAAGTTATTTTCGGCTTTTAATCGGAAGAGTTCCAATTTAATTTGTGCCAACGAAACACTGGACAAATAATCTGGATAACCCGGATCAGGTAACAACAATGTTTCTCCAGGATTCATCAAGGCTAATGGTAATTCCACCAGACCCGTTTTAGAACCACCTAAAACGGCGATTTCTTTTTCTGGGTCTAAATCAACACCATATTCTCGTTTATAAAAATCAGCCGCAGCCTTTTTAAATCTAGGCATCCCTCTGAACAAAGAATACTTATGATTCTGTGGATTTTCAGCAGCCTGTTTCAAACTGTCCACAATAAATTCTGGTGTTGGTTGATCTGGATTACCTTGACCTAAGTTAATGACATCTACGCCTGAAGCTGCCTTTGCATTAACTTTACTAACTAAATTTGCAAAAAACTGCTTTGGTAGTTGCTGTAAAATATCTGATTCTGGAAAATTCAAAGAAATTACCTCCTAAGTAATGGTAAAACAGTTAAAATTTATATTTCTGACAAACTAAGCCCGGGTGAAATGACTGGCTAACTTATCACCAAGCCACTGTACAACTTGAACAATGACAACTAAAATCACAATAACAACAATTAAAACGCCTGTTTCGTAGCGATTATAACCGAACTGAATGGCTAAATTCCCCACACCACCAGCACCAATTGTCCCGACCATTGCAGAATAGCCTAGCAAACTGATTAGAGTTAGTACAAATCCCCGAATTAAAGACGGTAACGCTTCTGGGAAGAGGACTTGACGGAAAATCAACCCAAAACTGGCTCCTGTGGCACAAGCTGCCTCTACAACACCTTGATCCACATCGGTAAAAGAACCCTCTGCCAAGCGCGCATAAAACGGAATTGCCGCGATAGATAGTGAAACTGTACCGCCCATTGGGGTATAAGGGTCACCTGCTAAAACACGTGCCAGTGGAATTAAGACAACCATCAAAATTAAAAATGGAAAAGAACGAATGGCATTTACAATGAAGCCCACAGTAGCATTAACCCAAGGCTTGTAAGAAAAAAGCGGATTAGAGAAATAATATAAAAAGATCCCAAATAACGTCCCTAAAACAACCCCAATAATTCCAGAAATTAAGACCATTTCCGCCGTTTCCCACAACGCCTGTCCTAAATTCTGCTGTAAAATTTGAATGGTTTCACTCATAATGTCACCGCCCTTACATAATCAACTTGTGCTTTAAACTGCGTAATAGCTTGCTGCACCGCACTATCTTCTCCAGTTACAAAAACTGCCAATACCCCAATTGCTCTAGACTGAATATATTCAATTCGGCCCTGCAAAATATTCACATCAACCCCTGTTTCAGTAGCGATCTTCGTAATGATTGGATCCAAAGAATCCTCACCGCGATAACGTAATGACAATAATTGCCCCGGCGTTTTTCGCAGTTTAAATCGAACTTCATCAGGCACTTCTGTATCTAAGAATCGACCGACTAAACGTTGACTCATAGCTGACTGAGGATCTGCAAAAAGATCATATGCTGTCGTTTGTTCAACAACTTTACCATCTTCCATGACTGCTACCCGATCAAATAACCGCTTGGCTACCTCTAGTTGATGGGTAATAAAGACAATTGTGATATGCAGGCGCTCATTAATATCTTTTAAAATCTCGACAATTTCTTCAGCAGTTTCCGTATCCAATGCACTCGTTGCTTCATCACAAAGTAAAATATCTGGATCATTGGCTAGTGCGCGCGCAATCCCTACCCGTTGCTTTTGGCCCCCGGATAACTGCCCAGGATAATTATCCAAACGATCGGCTAAACCTACAAGACCTAATAACTCATTAATTCGATCGGCTTGTTTCTCTTTTGGATAACCGCCGGCTGTAAGGGCAAATGCAATATTTTGGGCAATTGTCCGATTAGCAACTAAGTTGAAATTTTGAAAAATAAAGCCCATTTTTTGTCTTGCCTGGGCTAACCGTTTTTTAGAAGCTTGCGTTATATTGACACCGTCCACAATAACATGCCCGGATGTTGGTTTTTGTAAACCGTTAATTGTTCTCACTAAGGTAGATTTGCCAGCCCCGGATAAGCCGACAATGCCAAACACTTCTGCTTTTTCGATAGATAAAGAAACATTTGAAACTGCCTTAATGGCTTGGGCATGATCTTTAAATACGACAGAAACATCATTGATTTCAATTTGACTCATTTATAAAACTCCTATTTCCATGAGGCTGGTTTTTGAAAATCCTTAAATTCAGACTTTGCAATAGCTTTCTTAAAGGCTTTGCTCTTCAAAACACTCGTAACTGCTTTACCAAATTTTGTATTTTTATCCTTTGTCCGTACTACAAAAACTTCCATGTAATCTTTACTGAGATGTTCTAATTTCAACGCACTAGATGGTTTTAAATTAGCATTCCATGAATAGTTACCAGGGATTAAGGCAATTGTCACTGTGCTACGTGATTGTGGTAATTGTGCTGCATCCAAAGTCTTAAATTTTAAATTTTTAGGGTTCTTAGCAATATCATCAATACTAGCTTTGGCAGAATTGACGTTTTTCTTTAATGTAATCAACTTATTTTTTTCCAATAATTGCAATGAACGTAATAGGTTAGAAGGATCGTTCGCAATCGCTACAGTATCCCCAGATTTTAGATTTTTCAAAGACTTAATTTTCTTAGAATAGATCCCCATCCCCAACGTTGGTGTCTGGCCAACAGCAGTTAACTTCAAATCATTGGCTGAAGCAAAGGTCTTCAAATAAGCAGTATGTTGGAACAAGTTAGCGTCAATTGAACCTGAATTTAAGGCTTTATTGGGTTGAACATAATCATTAAATTCCTTAATTTTGACATCGTAGCCTTTTTTCTTCAACAAAGGGCCAATAACATCTTTGGCCATGTCTCCATAAGGCCCTGGCGCAACCCCAATTGTTTTAGTTTCTGCTGCTTGTGCTGTTTGTTGCCCAGCAAATGCGCCTAACGTAATACTACTAACTAATGCCGCAAAGCATAAAATAATTTTCTTACTTATCTTCATAATTGATGATCCCCTTAAAATATATTAATTAAACTGTATTAAAAAAATAATAATCATTAGATTTTTATCATCGAATAAAAAAAGTCCCTTGCAAGCTACAATTGTAGTTTACAAGGGACGAAATTATTTCGTGATACCACCCAAATTTGTGTCAAAAAGACACCTCATCAGCACCAACATGCCTAGAATTATAACGGATTCTCCCGTGAATTGAGCTTGCACTCGCATCAAGTGATTTGGAGCTCATCTTCGCCAAAATTTTCAACCTGCTCTTTCAGCCTAGAAGCAGTCTCTTAAGAAGTACTTTAATGGTTACTATTCTCCGCAACACCATAACAATTAATATTTAATGATACGTTTAATATGAATCTAATAGTAATCTAATAGATTAAAATTGTCAAATTAAACCGTTAAAAATTTTTTCTTCCTATAAGACAAATCAATACTAAATGTAGCTTGATAATTTCTAATAGTCGTTGTAGAATTACAACTTGTAGAAAAATAGAGAATGGAGGTCCTATTATGAGCCGCAAGCGCTTGGATCACGAACAGATTATCCAACAAGCTCAAGAGATTGTTTATAATGACGGCGTTGTTGCCTTAACGTTTCAGCGGCTATCTAAAGACTTAGATATTCGCTCACAATCACTTTACAATTATTTCAAAAACTTGGATGATTTGGTTGAGCAGCTGGGTGCACGCTTTTTAGAAGATCTGTACCAACAATTAATTGAAGGTCTTATTGGGTTGTCGGGCAAAGCTGCCTTTCAAAAATATGCAGATATTGCCCATACCTACTTTGAGAGCCAACATAGATCTGTCGAACTGCTTTATCAAGTTCATACTTATGGTACAAAAAGTGAATTCTATCTAGCGATGGCTAAGATATTAGATTTATTAAATACACTTGTTCATAGTGTGACATTAAAGACTATGGATGAAGACGCATATGTACAAACTTTAATTAGTTCAGTTTTTGGCTTTATCGTTTTAGAAATTATGGGTTTCTTGCCGACCGATGAAAAAAAACGGCATGAACAATTCCGGCAACTATTGGAATTGCAGTTGAGCGAAATCAAAACGAATTAATTGAATAACTATTTTTAGGGAGCATCTACAATTTATGATTAAAAATGAATGGAAGTTTATTGGCCACAATCGGCTAATTTTAGTCTCAGTCATTGTAATGACGATTATCCCCTTTTTATATTCGATTTTCTTCTTAAAATCGGTTTGGGATCCTTATGGCAACACTCAAGATTTGCCAGTAGCTGTCGTTAACAAAGATAAAGCCGTTAAATATAATGGTGAGACTTTAAATGTTGGGAAAGAAACCGTTAAAAAATTAAAGAAAAATAAGCAGCTTGGTTGGCGTTTTGTTTCCGCTAATGAAGCTAAAGTGGGTATGAAAGATAAGAAGTATTATACAATTATCACGATTCCTAAAGATTTTTCTAAAAATGCAGCAACTTTAATGAATAAGCACCCTAAAAAAATGGTTCTGAATTACAAAACTAATGATTCTTTGAACTATATTGGTGAAGTCATCAGTAGTGTGGGTGTGAGTGGTTTAGACAAACAAATTCGCGCTGCGGTCACTAATGCTTATGCTAGTGCTATGTTTGATCAGTTACATGTTATTGGTAAAGGCATGGGTCAAGCGGCCACTGGAGCTTCACAAGTAAATACTGGCTTAGTTACTTTAAACAATGGCTTAAATCAGTATACAGCGGGCGTTTCTCAAGTTAATGATGGTGTCCAGACGCTCAGTGTTAGTGTTTCACCACTAGCAACCGGCGTTCAGCAATTAGCAGACGGCTCTAATAGTCTGGCAACTGGTTTAGGGACCTATACAGCAGGCGTAGATACTTTAGCCGATGGTATTAGTACTCTAAATGGTAGCACCGGAACCCTTGCCAGCGGTGTTCAGCAATTAGCCGATGGTGGCACACAACTCCAAAGCGGCCAACAACAATTAACAGCTAATTCCAGTACTTTAAACAGCGGTAGTGCACAAGTTGCTGACGGCTTAGCTCAAATGGCAGCCCAAACATTACCATTAACAAGCAGTGTTAATCAATTGACTTCTGGCTCAATGCAGTTATCTAATGGTTTGAACCAGTTAGAAACCGCACTATCTGCCAGCAATACTCCAACACAGCAAGCGCAAATAACGCAATTAACTACCGCTTTACCACAAATTAACAGCGGTCTACAACAATTAAATCAAAGTTTACAAGGTAGTTCTAGTACAACCAATATTGCGGGTGGTTTAACGGATAACTTGACGGATATTGGTAACCAAGCACAAACATTAGGCGGCTATTTAACAAGTGCTGGTCAAAGTTTGAGTAGTATTCAAGCTGCGGCCAGTGGTGCAAATACCGATACAACTTCTGAAGCCAGTGCAATAACTGCACAAATTGTTAGTGCTTTGACAAATAGTGGCACCCAACTATCCGATGCGGATCAAACAACTGTTTCAACCGTAATCCAACAAAGTTTAGCAAGTCAAACAGCGAATACAAGTTCTGATATTACGAGTGCGCTGCAAAGTATCGCTGCTGATTTACAAGCAGCTGGTACTGCCAATCGAGCAATTGGTACTAATTTACAAGCCATTCAAACAGCTGCACCGCAATTACAGCAATTGAGTGGCCAATTAACGCAATTACAAACGAGTGTTAATCAACTAGCAACGGCTTCTAACCAAGCTTTACCTGGTGCCGTTCAAGCAATTACCCAATTAAATAGTGGCTTAGCTAGTGTCCAAACTGCTTTAGCTGGTTCTGGCAATCAAACCGGTTTGACAAGTGGTGCCAGTCAGTTATCCAGTGGTTTAACCCAATTAAATGGTTCTGTACCAACGTTGACGAGTGGTATCAACCAATTAAGTACCGGTGCCACTCAAGTTAATTCTGGTGTACAACAATACACTGGCGGTGTTGATCAGTTAGGTTCTGGCATCAGTCAGTTAACCACTGGTTTAAGCCAATTAAATAGTCAAGTACCAACGTTAGTTAATGGTGTCAGCCAATTAAATGATGGCGGTCAAACATTAAAACGTAATAGCAGTACTTTAAATAGTGGTGCCACTCAATTAGCCAGTGGTATTGGCAGCATGAATGCCCAGATTCCAACCTTAATCAGCGGTGTTCAAACATTGAGTTCAGGTACGAGTCAACTTGCTGCCAATTCTGCTGATTTAACTGATGGCAGTCAAAAATTAACAGATGGTTCTAAGAGCTTAAAGACAGCTTTGACGACTGGTGCCCATGAAGTTAACGGCATCAAGACTACAAGCAAGACTGCCGATATGTTTGCGGCGCCAACCAAAACAAAACATAGTTACTATAGTCGCGTTTCCAACTATGGTCATGCTTTAGCACCTTATGTTTTATCCGTTGCCCTTTATGTCGGCGCTATCGTCTTCAACTTTGCTTATCCAATCCGTAAAGTTTCTAAGACAGATGGTACTGCCGCCCAATGGTTCCTCAGCAAAGTCTGTGTCGGTGCCGTTGTAGCCGTGGGTATGGCCGTTATCGAAGCTACTTTCATTATCATTGCCGGCTTAGATGTTGACCATGTTGTCCAATTCTATCTCACCGCCATATTATTCGCCTTGACGTCCATGTTCTTAATTATGTTCTTGTCGATGACGTTTGATAATCCAGGCCGTTTTGTAGCGATGGTTATCCTGATGCTGCAATTAGGTGGTTCAGGTGGTACCTTCCCAATGGAAGTTACCAATGGCTTCTTTAATGCCATTCATCCATTCTTACCAATGACCTATTCCATTAACGCCTTCCGTGAAGCAATCACCTCTGGCTTAGGCAGTAACACCGTCTTCGCCTCATGGGGCACATTGCTGATCTTCTTAGCCGTTAGCCTCGGTTTATTGTATTATGGCATGCGTATCTTACAAAAGATCCATGAATCTAATTTTATGGTACCTTCTCAATTGGATGATAACCAAAAATTACAAGACCTTGAAAAATAACAGAGCGTGAACCAACACGGGCTGATTTCGTAATATAACCTAGACTTGGTAGGTAGTCGCTGGCGACTAACAACAAGGCGTAGTTATATGTAGAAATCAGTGTTGGTGAGCGCGTTTAGAGCGTGGACTAGAGCGGGAAAGCTTCGAGCACTAACCTAGGCTAACGCCGTGAGCGATTTTCACTTACAAGTTAGGCGTAGTTAGGTGAGAACTTTGCTCTAGTGAACGCGTTTCAGATCCGGAGCATGAACTAGAGCGGGAAAGCCTCGAGCACTAACCTAGGCTAACGCCGTGAGCGATTTTCGCTTACAAGTTAGGCGTAGTTAGGCGAGAGCTTTGCTCTAGTGAACGCGTTTCAGATCCAGAGCGTGAACTAGAGCGAGAAAGCCTCGAGCACTAACCTAGGCTAACGCCGTGAGCGGTTTTCGCTTACAAGTTAGACGTAGTTAGGTGAGAGCTTTGCTCTAGTGAACGCGTTTCAGATCCAGAGCGTGACAAAAAAACGAGCACAAAATAAAAGCGACATAAGCCCGAATTTGGCTTGTAAATAAGGCTCAATTTTATAAGAAGTCATAATATTTCATATAATTTATGAATATTATGGCTTCTTTTTTCGTTTCAAAAAGTGTAAAATCTAATTGTAAACGATTTTATATTGTTACAGACTTCAGAAACCAACATTATGGAGGAACCTCATGAAGAACTCTAAAAATATTATTTTAATCGGCGATGGTGCCATTGGCTCTAGTTTCGCCTTTAACTGCCTAACTTCTGGTATCGGCAGAAGTATCGGTATCATAGATATTAATATGAAACGCGTCCAAGGGGATGTGGAAGATTTATCCGATGCCCTACCTTATATTTCACAACAGAATATTTACGCCGCTAACTATAGTGACTGTCGCTATGCCGACTTAATTGTTATTACTGCTGGTATTCCCCAACGACCTGGCCAGACAAGATTGGAATTACTTCAAAAAAATGCCGCAATTGTTAAGGATATTTGTAACCAAATTACAAACAGCGGCTTTGATGGCATTATTTTACTAGCCAGCAACCCAGTGGATATCTTAACTGAATTGGTTGTTCAAACAACTGGCCTACCAAGAAATAAAGTTCTTGGCTCTGGAACTGCGCTAGACAGTGCCCGTTTACGTTCTGAAATCAGTCAACGTTTTAACGTAGATGCCCGCAGTGTCAGCGGTTATATCTTAGGTGAACATGGTGATTCAGAATTCCCTGTTTGGGATTATACCGCTATTGGTGGCAAACCCATCAAACAGTGGATTCCTGAACAACGGCAAGAAGCTATGTTGAATGAAATTGCGGATTCCGTAAAAAATTCAGCTTATAGTATTATCGAACAAAAAGGTGCAACCTTTTATGGTATTGCCGCCAGTTTAACTCGAATTACCGCTGCTATTTTGCATAACGATTTAAGTCCATTTGCCATGTCCATTCATTTAAATGGTGAATATGGTCTAAGCGATGTATCTATTGGTGTACCTGCCATTATCGGCGCTAACGGCTTAGATCGCATCATTGAATTAGACTTAAATGAAACCGATATGAAAAAACTTTGTGACTCTGCCAAAGTATTAAAAGAATCTTTCAAATCCATTCAATAACCTTAATCTCTAACAAGCCAACTGCTTATCCTAGCGTTGGCTTGTTTTTTTGACTAATAATTTCGTTACAATATCAAATCTTTTAGTGCTATGATTTAAGAAAATACTTTTTTATATTTAGAAGGTGACAGTTTGGACGACGAATCACGGCGCAAAGGGCCATGGCGTCGAAATTTAACCGTTTTATGGTTTTGCACTTTTGTTGCTGGCGTGGCATTTAGTGAGATTATGCCTTTTTTGTCATTATACGTAGGCACAATGGGAAACTTTTCACGTTCACAAGTCACTATTTATAGTGGTTTAGTTTATGGTGCCACTGCATTAGTCACCGCGATTGCTTCACCGTTATGGGGAAAATTAGCGGATAAAAAAGGCCGCAAAGTTATGCTATTACGCTCTTCTTTAGGCATGGCCTTTGTTTTTGCAATGATGGGTTTTGTGCATAATGTTTGGCTGTTAATTTTACTTAGAGCAATTCAAGGTATTTTCGCCGGCTATATTCCTAATGCTCAGGCCCTGGTCGCTGCTCAAACGCCAATGGCCAAAAGCGGTGCAGCACTGGGTACTTTAACAACAGGTTATACAAGCGGAATGTTATTAGGTCCGGTTATCGGTGGTGCCTTGGCCCAACTCTTTTCCATTCGATTAACCTTTATAATTACCGCAATTTTATTAGTTATCACCTTTTTAATGAGTTGGGGTCTTGTCACTGAACAGTTTGTTCCAGTTAAACTTGAAGGTAATCAAAAACAAAACTATAACTTGCGCGCTTTACCAAATGCGCGCCTTATCTTTATCCTTATGTTATCTACAATGATTATCCAGTTAGGTAACAATTCCATCGCCCCAATTATTAGTCTTTATGTTAAAGAACTAATGCATCATCAAGGGTCAGTAACCGTTGTTGCAGGGATTATCGCAGCTTTGCCAGGCATTTCAAACATTATAATGGCGCCTAAGTTAGGCCGTTATGGGGATGCCCACGGTTCTGGAAAAGTCTTGTTATTTGGCTATCTATTCGCCATCGTCATGTATTTCCCCCAAGGTTTAATTTTAAATGTCTGGGTTTTAGGCTTTTTAAGATTAATGGTTGGTGTTTCTGATGCGGCTCTATTTCCTGAAATTCAAACACTCCTAACTAAAAATAGTCCCGTAAACATGACCTCTTACATTTTTAGTTGGAACCAATCATTCCAGTCTCTAGGCAACATGTTCGGCTCATTATTAGGTGGTTTTATTGCAGGGATCTTTGACTACAATGCCGTTTTTATTACAACTGCCCTACTCCTCCTAGTAAACTTCATCCTATTGTGGCGCTTCGCACCAGAAGTCCGGTTAAAAAAAGCGTGAACACTAACCTAGAATTATGAAATAAGTGCACTTCGCTTATGAATAATTCGTAGTTAGGTGAGCGTTTTGCTCTAGTGAGCGCGTTTAACAAGCTACAATTTTGATTCAAATTAATGCAAAACATAACAAAACAGCCAGATCAAAAGTTAACTTTTGATCTGGCTGTTTCTTGCCTTCATCCAATGACAAAGGTCTTTTTAATTCAATAGGTTTGGCACCAGAGGCTATAATAACATAATTTCCCTCAGTTCACAAACTTATTTTCAATAGCGGATTGATGAACGCTTAAAATATCACCCCACTGTTTTCGAATTTTACACTGAGGCTCATATAAAATTAACTTGAAAAATTCTTTAGATAGTCAACCTATGCGTCAAAGTTACGCCTATCTCAAACAACTTATACATTACAAATAAATAGCGAATACCCATCAGAAATCAACTTTCTGATAGGTACTCGCTATTATAATTTTAATTTGTTTATTAAGCTTCAGGTGCTGGCATAAAGTCAGGTGCTGCTAAACCACCAAAACGATAGTCTGGTAATTTACCAGTTGGGTTTTTAACAACTAATTCTTGGTTTACAAAACCATAAATGCAGTCATCCCCTAATTCACGGCCATACCCAGATTGTTTAATCCCACCGAATGGAATTTCAGGTAAAGAACTCAAGAATGTATTAACAAAAACCATCCCTGTTTCAATTTTAGCAGCAACTTCAGCCCCATGATTTGCATCACCACAGAATAACATACCACCTAAGCCTAGGTTAGAATCGTTAGCTAATTCAATAGCAGCTGCTTCATCTTTCACTTTGTAAACTTGTGCAACTGGCCCAAACATTTCTGCAAAATAAGCCGGGTTGTCACGGTCAATATCCGTTAAGATAGTTGGTTGGAAGAATTGGCCTTCTAAATCTACTGGTGTATTACCATAGTGAACTGTTGCGCCAGCGGCAATTGCTGCGTCCACTTGTTTTTGTAAATTATTTTTATTTTTCTCAGAGCACATTGGTGCCAATGTTGTTTCAGGATCCATTGGGTCACCCATTTTGGCACTGGCAAATTGTTTCGTCAAATTATCCAAGAAACGATCATAGTTCTTTTCGGTAACGATGAATCGTTTTGCGGAAGTACATACTTGACCACAGTTGAATAATCTTACAGCCGCATTGACTTTTTCAACTTCATCCATATTCGCATCGTCTAAAACGATAAAGGCATCATTACCGCCTAATTCCATTGTGGATTTCTTCAAGTTCTTACCTGCTGCTGCGGCAACTGCCCGGCCACCACGTTCAGAACCAGTTAAGCAAACACCTTGAACGCGTTTATCTGCTAAAACTGTATCAATTTGATCATAAGCTAAGAATAGATTTTGGAAAGAGCCGTCTGGTGCACCGGCTTTTTTAACAGCCTCTTCAAAAGCTACAGCAGAGCCCGGTGTGTTGGAAGCATGTTTTAATAACATTGGATCCCCAGCAACGAAGTAAGGGGCAAATACCCGCATAATTTGATAATATGGGAAATTCCAAGGTTCAACAGCTAATAATACCCCATAAGGCCGGTTCAAAACTTCAGCTTGTCCAGCTGGTGTTTGAATCGTCTTTGGTGCTAATAACCGTTCAGCATTGGTTGCATAATATTCAGCGATATCTGCACATAAGGCAACTTCACCTAAAGCTTCTTTATAAAGTTTACCCATATCTTCTGTCAAAACCTTTGCCAATGCTTCAGCATCATCTGTAAATACTTTTGCTAAGCGGTGTAAGACATCAGCTCTTGGTTTAATGGGATCATCACGCCAAGACTTATATAAGTTATGGGCCTTCGTAATCGCGGCCTCTACTCGTGCATCTGTACTATTATCATAGGTCTTTACTGTTTCATTTGTAAATGGATTGACTGTTTTATATGCCATACTCAAAAACCCCCTGAATAATATTTATACCAAAGCTTTGGTTTATCTTATTCTATGATTAGAAATGTGTAAGCGCTAACTTTGATGACCCAATTGTAGCAAGTGCTGGTGCTATAGTCAAATGTTTTATTTTTTAAAAACGGACCAATTGTAAGATTGATTACTTTATCGTTATTCAAAAGACTATATATGACGCCTTAATAAATAAATAGCGTGTCATATTGTTACACAATTCACAATGAATTTTTCTGTACTAATATATTATGGCTTTCGATTTCGATAAAAACGGATAATTAAAAAAGCCACTAAAACCAATGTCCAAATAATTGTCCATAACCAAGCCCATGGCCGATCTGCAAAGGGTAACCGCACATTCATGCCATAAAATCCAGAAATAATTGGTGGGATCATTAAAATAATCGACCATACTGTTAAAAACTGCATTGTATCATTCAACCGATTATTTAATAAATTGTTATAAGAATTAACAACCCGATCCACCACATTTGTAGCAATCTGGGCCATTTCTAAAGCCTGCTTACTTTCTACGATAGCATCCCCTAAGCGTTCATGCTCGTGAGCTTTTAAATGTAAATTATCATTTTTGGAATTCGAGGCTAACCGCAATTGCTCTAGGGCGATGACATTGTTATTACAAGCTGTCGTAATATAAACGAGACTTTTGCTTAAACCCGTTAACTGATTAATCGCATCATTAGTGGGGCGTCCGGCAAGATTTTCTAGATCGCCACGAAGCTCATTAATATTGTCAATCACATCAAAATAATGATTGGTCATCCTCAAAAGACATTCCGTAATGATTGCAAAATTTGATTTTAAAGTTTTTACTTTCACAAGACTTATAATTTCTGAAATTTCTGTTATTAAAAAAGCTTCTTTTGCCAGATTAATCGTCATTAAATTTGTTTCATTAAAAATAAAAGCAATTGGTGCTGTTCGAAAGCGTGCCGCTTCTGCTGAAGCAATGCCACGAAAAACTAACAGCCAATAACCACTGGTCTCATCATACTCTAAACGAGCACGCTCTCTTTGATCTTGGATGTAAGGTACAAATTTCTTAGGCATTTGATATTTTTCAAAAGTGGTTGTCCCCTGGTCAGCATCTATTTGATCTAAGTCGATCCACTGTTGTTGCTCGGTTACCGTAGTTACTGTCATCACAATCACTCACTTTTATGGCGAGATTTTAAAATCCCAAAAACAATGATTAAAACAATGCCCAGTCCTAAAACGACCAGACTTAGCTGAACAAACTGGTCCGCCGCTGCCCCTAACCAACTTTGAACAACTTCTTGGAAATATTGGCTGTATGTGGCGCTGACAAAGGACACTTGACTATTAGCTTTGAAAAATAGTGAAGCTAAGCCGGCTAATGCACCAGCAATGCTAAGCCCCCAGCCTAAATACCACCAACCACGGATGAGGGGATGATTCAACAGTAAGATCATTATTGCTAAAATGATGCTTATAATTGCACCAACATACATTACAAGGTTGACGATCGTTTGAATTTCAGATAGTCGCTGCCCCACTTGATTCGCGATCGGCTGCATATTGGTATCCACATAGTCCTTTAGATTTTGCGTTACTTCTGAAACGATACTCGTACTTGTAATGCCAAAAGTTTGACTTAAAGCATCGTTTACTTTGTCACTTGCCGCATCTTGAATAAGCTGCGTTGGAATGGGATCTGTTTTGTTTTCATAAAGATTGGCAACCGTCTGATTCACAACTTTGGTGATGGTTGTATCATCAATCAAGGCGCTCGTTACTGTTTCCGATAAACCGGTATTTTGACTCATTTGATTTAATAGCTGCCGAGTTTCTTGGACAACAATCGTTTTATTACTGGATTGATTAAGCACCGATTTTGTAAAATCTTCACTCAATACTGTTCGATTCGTCAAATAACCTAAAATGAATAGACTAAATGTTAACGAAAAAATGATAGATAATACTCTGGAAAGGCCTTTATGCTTTGGCCGAATTGCTTTTGTAGGCATATCGTCAGCTCACTTTTTATAGAATAGCTCTAGTATATCATCTTCTGACAAGGGGAATATGTTATAATGAAGTCCCTTGGCAGGGGCAATATCTGAATATTCAGAACTTTGAATATTCAAAAAACGCGTCATTGAAGCAGCTTGAGATAACTACTTCAATGACACGTTTTTAATTTCTAATCCATTTAATCTAGCAAATCTTACCGCCAAGATTTTCCATCTCAGTACTGCGGCTTTGATCTGTTGCCAATGAAGCAGTGACAACGTTCACCACATCTACAGCACCATCTAAAATACCACTATCATCCTTTAATAACAAACTGGCATTGCGGTAGTCTAAATTTAGCCCATTACTTAAATAGTCTAATTCGCCATCTGAAGTAAATAACTGATAGCCCATATTATTAGCCATCGGTATATTATAATCCGTATCCTGTTGGTCGCTGACCACTAATTGGAATTTATTCCCAATCGCGCAAGTCCCACCAACTTTAGAAAACTTACTTGAACCATCATCAGTGGCTAAAAATACAATTGCCCCAGGTTCAATCTTTGTTTTTAGATACGCTTCGGCAGCTGCTTTAACGTTAAGTTCCATAACCATGACCCTCCTTGAGTAAGCCTATATTATAATCACAAATAAATTGTGTACAATTAATTTGTATCTTTATTTTAGCCTGTTTCTTTCAAAAGGTCAAGTCTTCAGTTCAAACTATTTCAGTTTAATTACCCGCAGCCTTTTTTAGAACAACTACCTTTTCGTTAGCTGATTCAGCAGCTAAACTTTGTTGCCGAGTGTGTTCTGCCAAATGAACTAAGTGTGTCAAAAAAGCATGTGTCTTAGCTTCATAGTGATACTTTTGGCCCATTTTGACTAAATAGCCATTAATATAGTCGACTTCAGTTGGCCGATTTTTGGTCATATCTTGATACATTGATGGATAATGCAATGGGTTGGCAACGGTGCTAACATAATTAATAGAAGCCATTTCCTCTTCTCGCGTATTTAGCATTGTCACGCCCATACGTTCAGCCACATCATAGGCTTCATCCACAAGTTGCCGCGATAAACTATCGGCACCTTGATAATCCGCATATTCACCCATTGTGATTTCAAACAAAGTACATAACGTGTTGACCACTGAATTAAAGACCACTTTCGCCAATAAAGTACCCATAAAATTCGTCGTTAAGTTCGGATTAAAATTGGCTTTTTTTAGTTGCGCCACTAATTTGTGGGTCATCTCATCCGGCTGTTCGGTATAATTGGCTAAGTTCATCGAGCCTGCGCCGGGTTTTCCAACAAAATCTACTTCCCCAGGGCCGTCTAGAATTGTGGCTACTAAAGCCGTCCCGGCCACAACTTTTTCAGGTTTGAAATAATTTAGTAGTTGATCGACATGCCCCATACCGTTCATGCAAGTTAAAACATATTGTTTATCATTAAAGAAGTGTTGGCAACGTTTTAACATATCGGCCAATTGCATTTGCTTCATAAAAAAGATAAGCACATCTTGATCTTGTTTTTGATATTCTTCAGGATAATAAACGTGTACTGGTACTAAATGCCGTCCTTGATGATCTCGATTGACATAAACGCCACCTTGAGCCTTCATTTTATCTACGTGGGGTTGCCAAGCATCTACAAAATCTACCTCATTTCCAGCTTCTTGTAACAAAACACCATAACGCAAACCCATGGCACCGGCACCAACAACTGTAAATTTCATAATATAGATCCCCTTTAAATTAGATTATTACAAATAAAAAAGTCCTTTATATATCGACTGATATATAAAGGACGAAATTTCGTGAAACCACCTTTTCTTCATGACAGCTTTACAACTGTCACCTCATCAAGTACGCACTATAATTGTGGATACTCTAGCGCGATAATGGGCGCCCCCATTGTAATTTATCCATCGGCTTCACTACAAAACTCGAAGATGATTTTCATCATTTGTTTTAACGCTTCCTCACACCTTACGAAGCTCGCTTAGAAAAAACTAATCATTACTCTTTCTTCTCACAGTATTTTTTAATTTATTTGCAATTGATTGTCATTATATTAATGCTAATAACCGGTTTTGTCAACAGTTTAAATTTAACTTTTTTTGATTTAAAAATGTCAATTCACTCATAATACAGTAACTGAAATTCATTTTTAACCAAATTATGCTATGATGGGCATAATCTAAAATAAGGGTGACTTTCAATGATTAACATTTTATACATTTCTATTTCCGGTAATACCCGCAACTTCGTCCGCAATCTTCAGAATTACGCACAGCAGCAACATGACCAAGACAATCAACAGCCGCTCATTCAATTGAAAGAAATTAGTGATGCCACACCTGAAGCTGTTGAAACTGAAACTTATTTTGCTTTTGTCCCAACTTACCTTGAAGGCGGCAACGGGACAGATAATGGCACCCAAGAAATTATGACGGATGCTTTACGAGAATACTTAGAAGTCGGTACAAATGCGCAATACTGCTTGGGCGTTATTGGTTCAGGTAATAAAAATTTCAATAATCAATACTGTTTAACAGCTAAGCAATATGCTGCAGAATTTAATGTACCCTTCCTAGCAGATTACGAGCTTCGCGGTACGAACCAAGATGTTCAACGAATTTATGAAGTACTAAAACAAAATAATCATTAAAAAAATACAGCTGGGCCAAATTAACTTTGACTTAGCTGTATTTTTTATGGCTTTAGTTACGCTCTATTTTAACGAGAGACTTTGTAGTTTCTGAGCAACTTGTTGTGCCATTTGTTTCTTAGCTTGAGTTTGAATTTCTTTAACCAGTGCCTTTTGTTCTGTGGCGGTCAGATTTGGATTTTGAGCTTTGGCTTGAGCTACGCCGGTTTCAACAGCTTGAGTAATTTGAGCTTTAGCCGTTTTTTCGGTTGATTTGGCTTGCTTTTGCAATTTTGCAACTTGATCTGTACTTAAAGCAACCCAACTTTCAGGTATGTTAAATGTATTGACATACTTTTTCACCCGGTTATTGCCATTGATACCTGCAAATAATAGTTTATAAAAATTATTTTTATAGATATACTTGTAAGTTTTTGTTTCTAACGTTGGATGTGCTACTTTGTTACTACGAACTAATTTATTCGTTGTATCAATATCCGCTTTTGTTGTAGAAACTTTCTTTTGCTTTGCGCTGGTCTTATAAATATAAACCTTCTCTTTACCATTACCTAATGCTTTGTAAAGTACGGTGTTAGTCCCTTGAATATTGGTCGCTGCACTTAATGGCTTTTCACTTGTTGTGCTGACTTCTTTCATGCCCCAGTAGGCAACGTCATTAACTGTTAACATCAATAAGCTGCCGAGAATGACGACTAAAGATAAGCCCACTAAACTATATTTTGCAACACTCCGATTCATACCAATTGTAAAGATTGAGAATAAAAGGACACCTAAGATTAATAGAAAAATAATCATTATCTTTGTACCTCCTCTTTACTATCTGTATTCTTCAAGAAGAAGCTGACAATTAAGCCGATTACACAAAAGATAACGGCTACTAAAAACGCTGCTCGATAACCACTTAACACTGAAGTTAAGGCGTTATCTTTATATTGTAGCGGTGCGGTTTTTAGCAGATGTTTACCAGGCATTTGTGCGTTAGTTACATTGGAAAGTATACTGATTAAAATAGCCGTCCCTACAGAACTGGCAACTTGCCGAGTGGTATTATTCACCGCGGTCCCGTGACTAATCAGATCAAAGGACAAGGCATTCATCCCGGCGGTTGTCACAGGCATCATAACCATAGAAATCCCGAACAGTCGAACGGCATATAAAATGACGACTTCAGCTAGCGGTGTATCTTTTGTAATAAAGGCAAACGATAACGTCCCAAGGGTCAACAAAGTCATCCCGGTAATGGCTAAGCGTTTTGCGCCGATGCGGTCAAATAGCTGTCCAGTAATTGGACTCATAATACCCATCATTAATGCCCCGGGTAATAATGTTAATCCAGAATGAAAAGCACTTTCGCCCCGAACTGTCTGCAAGTATAATGGTAAAACCATTTCTACACCAACCATTGCCATATTTACAACAGAGCTCAAGATTGCAGAAACTGTGAACGTATGATTCGTAAATACGCGTAATTCTAGGAATGGATGTTCCAAATGCAATTGTCGTCTACCAAATAAGAAGATGAAAACCACACCAATTACGAGCAATCCTAAAACAAGCGGACTGCCCCAGCCTTTATCCCCAACTTCAGAAAAGCCATACAAAAGGCTCCCAAAACCGATGGTAGATAAAATAACTGACAAAACGTCCAAATCTGGCTTAGAAGTTCTTAATACTTTACGCATGAAGAAAAATGAGGCAATAATCACTAATCCAGCAATCGGTAAAATCATACCGAATAATGCACGCCAGTCGTAATTATCAATTACCCAACCAGATAAAGTTGGACCAATTGCAGGTGCTAACCCGATGGCTAAACCGGCCATCCCCATAGCTGCGCCCCGTTTTTCTGGTGGAAAAATGGAGAGCGAAATCGTCTGCATCAATGGCATAGACAGACCAACCCCCACGGCTTCAATTAAACGGCCGATTAGAAGTACAGAAAAATTCGGTGCGATAAAACAAATCAGAGTGCCTATAAAGAAAACACCCATTGCGCCAATATACAGATACTTCGAATTAAAACGATTAATCAAAAACGCACTGATTGGAATCATAATCCCATTAACAAGTAGAAAACCCGTGGTCAACCATTGTACGGTGGACGTAGAAATATCAAAAGTTTTCATCAATGTTGGATAAGCGGTCGCCAATAAGGTTTGTGTCAACACCGTCGTAAATGTCCCTACAATGACAGTTACTAATAACAATGTGCGATTATACGGTGTACCATTGACATCCGTTGTTTGTGTATTTGTCATTACTTCTTGCCTTCTTTTATAAAAATTCTGTTGGTTAATATAAACCTTTCAGAAAACTTTGTCAACCAAATTGACAAATAAAATAATTTAATTAACAAATATCTCAATTAAGTTGACATCAATGATAAATATAATATAATAAACCTATTTATCAAAAGAGAGGACCTGAAGTTCATGTCTGAGTCACCCCAACATTTTCCCTTTCTTAAAACAGACCGATTAATTTTTGGTATTAGTGAAACCAGCAGAATGACTGATGTTTCTACACGACAATTACGTTATTGGGAAAAACGTGGTTATATTAAATCATTAGAAAAAAAAGACGGTGAAAGCCGAAAATACAACTTTAAAACTATCATTGCGATCATGTCGATCAAACATTTTTTAGATGAAGGTTATACTTTACAAGCCGCCACCTCAAAAGTCTCTGAAATCCTTCATGAAGTAATTGCTTTGAAAAAATTTATGACCGCCCGCTTTGAAGGCTTTACAGAAGTTGACGGCCTACCTGCAATAGATCTAGGCCCACTAGCAGAAGAACCTGACAAACACGCCTATGGCCTATTTGTCGGTGATAAAACTGAAATAGTGATTAAATAACAGAGCGGGAACTAGAGCGGGAAAGCCTCGAGCACTAACCTAGAATCTTGCAGAGTGTCGTCAGACACACAAGAGATTCGTAGTTAGGTGAGAGCTTTGCTCTAGTGAACGCGTTTAAGCATCAGAGCGTGACAAAAGACGGGTTGATTTTGAGCATAGCCTAGACTAACGCCGTGAGCGGTTTTCGCTTACAAGTTAGACGTAGTTAAGCGCAAAAATCAGTCTTTTGGAACGCGTTTACGAACCAGAGCGTGAACCAACACGGGTGATTTCACAATATAACCTAGACTTGGCAGGTAGTCGCTTGCGACTGGCAACAAAGCGTAGTTATATGTAGAAATCAGTGTTGGTGAACGCGTTTAAGCATCAGAGCGTAACAAAAGACGGGTTGATTTTGAGCATAGCCTAGACTAACGCCGTGAGCGGTTTTCGCTTACAAGTTAGACGTAGCTAAGCGCAAAAATCAGTCTTTTGGAACGCGTTTTAGAACCAGAGCGTGAATCAACACGAGTGATTTCACAATATAACCTAGACTTGGCAGGTAGTCGCTTGCGACTAGCAACAAAGCGTAGTTATATGTAGAAATCAGTGTTGGTGAACGCGTTTAAAAACCAGAGCGTAACAAAAGACGGGTTGATTTTGAGCATGGCCTAGACTAACGCCGTGAGCGGTTTTCGCTTACAAGTTAGACGTAGCTAAGCGCAAAAATCAGTCTTTTGGAACGCGTTTTAGAACCAGAGCGTGAACCAACACGAGTGATTTCGCAGTATAACCTAGACTTGGCAGGTAGTCGCTTGCGACTGACAACAAGGCGTAGTTATATGTAGAAATCAGTGTTGGTGAACGCGTTTAAAACCCAGAGCGACAAATCTACAAAGTCAAAAAAAGTTAAGTCGAAACAAAGAGTTTCGGCTTAACTTCTTTTTGTAAAAATCATTTAAACTTGATTGCTTTTATTCACTGACCAAATAGTCAGCTACAACCTTAGTCAACCAGTAAGGTAAGATCTTAGTTAATTCAGCATAAGTTCTAGCAAAATCATTCGTATACCAAGGATCTTCAATTTCAAAAGTTTGATTATCCGGTAAAACTTCTGCCGCTAGATGAACTTTTGCTTTTGTCGTTTCATCAGGGGCAAGTCGCCGTAATGTGTTGACATTTTGAAAATCCATTCCAATAATCCAATCCGCATTTTGAAAATCTTCTGCGGTGATTTTTCTAGACAGATGATGGCCAACAGGTATCTGGTGATCTTTTAATTCCTTAGCGGCCCCTAAATGTATAGGATTGCCCGCTTCATAGCTGCAGGTGGCCACAGAAGATACTTGAATCTCACTTTCTAATTGATGGTCTTTAACAAGCTGTTTAAAAATCATTTCCGCCATTGGTGAGCGGCAAATATTACCTAAACAGACAAACAATACACGTTGCATTTTTAATTGATGCTCCTTTAACTTTTTAACCGTTTTTTTATCAAAAGAATGATACCATAATAACCCTTGAAAAAAACTATTTTTATGGTTAGAAATTACTTTCTAATCTTTAATATTGCCGTAAAATTTGCGTGATCGTTGCTTGATAAGTGGTACCAAACAACAAAGTGTGAATCATTAAATAGTACAAACGATAAAATTCCATCCGTGCATTGGCACCTTTTTCCAAAGGATAAGCATCATTATAACCTTTATAAAAACGCTCATTATAACCGCCAAAAACACCAGTCAATGCAATATCAAATTCCCGATCACCATACCAAATTGACGGATCCACCAAATAAGGTGTGCCATCCTTTGCAAACATATAATTACCAGCCCATAAATCCCCATGCAGTAAGGATGGTTTTGGAGTATAGTCCGCAAACAATGTTTTAAATACCGCCAAGCCACGATCTAAAGGTGCCTGCCAGGACGCTAAAAACAGATTATGTTGTTTTAAGTGATCTACTAATGGGTTTAACCGCGTGTTCAAAAAGAAATCTGTCCAACAATCTGACCAGTCATTTTTGATTTCAAACTGACCGCACTTACCACAACGAAACGCTGATTTATAGCCAAATTTATGTGCCGGATTATACTGTTCATGCATCTGTGCGACCATCTGACCTAGCTGATACTGATCACCGCTACCAGCATCAATATAGGTCGTTAATAAATAAGCATCCCCTTCAATTTCGCCAGTGGCAATAACCCGGGGTGTCATAATAATTTTGCTTAAAACCTCTAGACCATCTACCTCATGTTCAAAAAAAGTAACCGGTTGATTCGGATGTACTAACAAGAAGAAATCATCATCTTCTGTTTGCAAATGAAAAGCCCTATTAATGTCACCACCTAGGACTTTTTTGTAATTAATCACTGTTGGAATTGGTAATTGTTGTAACCATTGTTCATTCAAAATAAATAGCTCCCTTCATACATTGATAGTCAAATTGTACCGAATTTTGCATGAATCATTGTTCTAAGTTAGTAAACATTGTATACTCTAATTCAAAAAGATTGAAGTGATTTTCATGCAGATCCGTAATGGCTATAACCTAACGCGTGTCAAGGTTCAGCAAAGCATGGCTGAGCTGATTGATGATGGTTATCAACAGAGTAAATTGGTACCTTATAGTGAATTGGGCTACTTTAAAGTACAACAAAGAGATAGTCAACAAATCATGAAAAATATTCACAATATGTTACTACCAGAACTCATCCCACTACGTAATGCGCGTATGGCGGTTAATGAGTTTGCTTTTTTCCGTGGCAGTGTGGAGCTGATGGATCATGATTTAGTTCGTGGCTATAATAGCGGGATTCCAGCTATTATTTGCGGGGATGCCCACATTGGAAACTTCGGATTTTTTGCGTCTCCCGAACGACAGCTGCTATTTGATTTGAACGATTTTGACGAAGCTGGCATTAATTATTGGGAATGGGACTTAAAACGGTTATTAGTCAGTATTTTATTGGCTGGTAAAAATAACCAGTTCGAATCTGAAAAAATAATTAAGTTATTGAGAAAAGTTAGCAAAACTTACCGTAAAGGTCTAACTGCAGCTTACGATCAAACTGCCTTAACCCGTTTTTATCCTAAAAACAGTGTGGCACAAATGATGGCTTTTGTTGATGATGAGACGAACAAAAATCTCTTGGATCATATCATTGCTAAGGCACAAAACCGAAATTCTGAACAAGTTGTTAAAAAATACACAACTACCGATACTTATGGTCAGTTGCAATTTAAAGAAAATCCGCCCCGTTCGACACATCCCAATAAAGCCATTAGCAAGCGGATTGTTAAAGCTTTCGGTGACTATCGTCAAACAGTACGGACCGATGTCGCATTATTACTATCCCAATATCATATTACCGACATTATTCGTCATAGCGTTGGTGTCGGCAGTTTTGGCTCTTTATGCTACTTAATTTTGCTAACTAACAATGATGGCAGCCACTTAGTACTGCAGGTTAAAGAAGCGCTGCCAACTCGTAAACGCCGTAATGAAGACCATAAAGCTTTAACACTCCAAATCGAAGCCAACGAAGGTCAGCGGATTATCGACTGTCAAAAAATTTTGCAGTCCGCTTCCGATCCATTCTTGGGCTATTTTCAAGCCAATGAAAAGAACTTCTACGTTCGTCAATTCCGGGATATGAAAGAATCCATTGATTTAACAAAATTAACTTGGCCGCAATTTAAATCCTATGTGAAAATTTGTGCTCTAATCTTAGCCAATGCACACAGTCAAAGTCCCCGCGGTGCCACAATTTTAGGTTACGTTCATGATGGTAAAAATTTTGATCTAGCTGTCAGTCAGTGGGCCCAAGCATATAGTGCACAAGTGCATCTAGATTATCAGCAATTTGTTAAACCATGAATAATAGTACCTTACAATCAGTCTATCATAGTTCGTTTTTTTGCTATGATTCACTAAGTTCAATAAAAATTTGTTCAAAGTGCTGCATTAGACCAATAAATAGATCTCAATAATATATTTATAACTACTTTATCATTTCTTAAACTTTTCTTTGATTTTTTATAATGTTTTTGGCAGATACTGAAAGTGTTAATAATCTCATGATTATTGATACCATTTGCCCACATAGCGGAAAATATGTGGGCTTTTTTTATGTGAAATAATAAGAGAAGTCTAATCTTATTCCAATCTAAGCTTTAATATTATTGACAATAAGTTAGTGGAATGGTAATTTTTATTTGATCTAACTATTTTTATTTTATATAAGAGGGAAGAAAAATGAAAAAACATTTTAAGATTTTGTCTGCAGTTGTTGCCGTTTTGGGTCTAAGTATGGCATTAACAGCATGTGGGAATAGTTCAAAAAGTTCTAAGTCTAGTGACTATAAATCCGAATTAAAAGATTCTAAGACTTTGACCATTGGTTTGGAAGGTACTTTTGCGCCTTACTCTTACCGTGAAGATGGTAAGTTAACTGGCTTTGAAGTTGATCTTGGTAAGGCCGTTGCTAAAAAACTAGATGTTAAGGCTAAATTTGTGCCTACAAAATGGGATTCTTTAATCGCTGGTTTAGGTAGTAAAAAGTTTGATGCTGTTTTGAATAATATTACCGTTACGAAGGCTCGGAAAAAACAATATATTTTTTCAACGCCATATATCTATTCTCGCAGTGTCTTAATTACTAAAGATGATAATACAACAATTACTAATGTTAAGGATATCAAAGGTAAAAAGATGGCTGAAGGTACTGGGACAGAAAATGAAAAAACAGCCACTAAATTTGGGGCTACCATTGTACCTTCTAACGCTTTTGAAAACTCACTTGCTTTAGTCCGCCAAGGTCGTGCAGATGGGACCATTAATTCCAGAGAATCTTTTTTAACTTATCAAAAAGATAACGGGACAGATGATCTGAAATATAAGTTGATTCCTGAAAGCCAAGTACCTGCTTCTAAAGTTTCCGTAATGTTTAATAAACAATCACCAGCATTGCAAAAGAAGGTCAATAAGGCTTTGAAAGAACTAAAAGATGATGGTACTTTAGCTAAATTATCTAAAGAATATTTCGGTGGCGATATTACCAAAGACTAATATTTGATCGTCATTTATCCTAGAAGGCTGGTCCCTAAATTAAGTTTTGAACCAGTCTTCTTTATTTTTAAGGAGGTTTTCGCTTTTGTTACATACAATTGTAACGTCTGTTCCTGAATTGTTAAAAGCCGGGATACAATACACCATTCCTTTGGCTTTAATCTCATTTTTCTTTGGGCTCATTTTAGCAGTATTAACTGCAGTTGTTAAACTCATGCCTAAGCCTGGGCATAAATTACCGAAACTAGGCTGGCGCATCTTACAGGCTATTTTTGCGTTTTATGTTTGGCTATTCCGTTCAACGCCATTATTAGTGCAGTTATTTATTATTTTCTTTGGGTTACCTAATGCAGGTATCGAATTACCAGCTTTCTTAGCAGCGGTTGTAACTTTCTCATTAAATACTGGTGCGTACGCTTCTGAAACCATTCGGGCTTCAATCAGCTCTATTCCAAATGATCAGTGGGAAGCTGCTTATACACTAGGTATGAAGCGCCCCCAAATTTTAATGCGCATTATTTTCCCTCAAGCGATGCGTATTGCCATCCCGCCTTTATCTAATTCCTTTATTGGTTTAGTGAAAGATACGTCTTTGGCAAGTTCGATCACTATTTTGGAAATGTTCACTGTCAGTCAGCAAATCACCGCTAAAAACTATGAACCGCTCTTGATGTATACCATCGTAGCGGCTATTTATGCGATATTCTGTTCGGTATTAACCTATCTACAACACTATTTAGAAAAACGGACGTCTAAGTATTTATCTAAGGACGGTGCTCACCATTGATTACATTAGAACACGTTGATAAAAAATACATTGAACATCATGCGCTCAAAGATGTTTCCCTTGATTTCCCTAAAAATGAAACGACCGTCATTATTGGCCCTTCCGGTTCTGGAAAATCCACCTTATTACGGGCAATCAATTTATTAGAGTTACCGGAAAAAGGACATCTCAAATTTGATGATCTGGATATCGATTTCAGCCAACCAATCAGCAGTAAACAGCAGTTTCAATTACGACGCAAATCAGGGATGGTTTTTCAAAATTGGAATTTATTCCCCCATTTGACCGTTTTGCAAAATATCACTGAGGGCCCCCGTGCCGTTTTAAAACAATCTAAAACCGTCGCAGAAAACGCTGCTAAAAAACTACTGGAACTCGTGGGCCTACCAGATACAGCGAATCGTTATCCGAATCAACTATCCGGCGGTCAACAACAGCGTATTTCTATTTGCCGGGCATTAGCAATGCAGCCAGAATACTTATTGCTGGATGAACCTACTAGCGCCTTAGATCCAGAATTAGAAATTCAAGTTCTCAGAGTTTTAAAAGACTTAGCTGCTCAAAAACAATCGATGATTGTCGTCACGCATAATATGGAATTTGCCCGATTAGTTGCGGATCGAATTGTCTTTTTTGAAGACGGTCAAGCAATTTACAACGGTGCTTCCAAGGCATTTTTTGATCATCCCGAAGGTCGAATCAAAGCCTTCTTAGAAGCAATTTCTTTGGAATCAGACGAAGCTGCTGATTCAAATTTGAGCTAAATACGTATTTATAAATATACTCAATAAAGGCACCCTTAAAGTTTTAATACAACTTTGAGGATGCCTTTATTTTTTAAAATTCTAGATTAATTTAAAATGGCTGCCAACGACTGTGAGCCGTTCACCAGATCATAGGCTTGTCTAATCGTACTTGGTGTGCCTAAAACAGCGGTGATGAACGTGGCGACGTCTTCTCTCGTAATCGTTTGCCCTAGCCCAATACCAGGTTCTGACAAGAAACGATTTGTGGCTGTTTCATTCGTTAAAATACCTGGTCGGATAATAGTATAATCTAAGCCGAGTTTTTTAATTTCTTGATCCGCATAGTACTTAGCGGCCATATATGGGCGAATTTGTTGGCCCCAAGTTGCTCGAGTATTGCTGGCGCCAGAACTAACAATTACAAAACGCTTAACACCAGCCATTTTAGCAGCTTCCGCAGCTTTGACTGCCCCGTCCAGATCAATCAATAATGTCATATCATAACCTGTGGCGCCACCGGAACCAGCCGCAAATACAACGGCATCCATTTTTTCTAAACTCGTGGCTAACCCTTGCGTTGTCCCAAGTAAATCAATTAACACTGGCGTGGCTCCGGCTGCTTTAACTTCAGCAGCTTGTGCCTCATCTCGGATACCGGCGTACACTTGATAGCCAGTTTGATTTAATTTAGGTAATAATAATGTGCCAATCTTACCGTGGGCACCAATTACAAATACATTCATCAAAAAACCTCCTTATCGCTTAGCTCAAAGACCCTAAGCTTAAATCAATCCATTGATTGTTACCAACTAAGCCCCAAGTCACACCATTATAAGTTTGAACATCATTAATCTTCCATGCCGTGCCTGCTGCTAATAGATCCCCATTCAAAGAACCGCCAGAAGTCATAGGCCCGTCATAAACCGGTGCAATCTCAGTCAACGTAATGACTTTTGCATTATCAGCAGTGACCGTATTGTCAGTATTTGTTTCACCAGTAACAGAAATCGCATTTGTATCCGTCACATTTGCTGAACTAATCCACTGATCTTTACCAACTCGATACCAAAGTACACCGTCCACTGTTTGTGCGCCGCTAACAGCCCATTGTGTCCCAGTACCTAATGTTTTTGTGATATTACCGTTATTCGGTGCCGTGTAAACGCCAGCGCCATTTGCATTAATTGTTGCAACACCAGAAGCATTGCCAGTGTTTGTATTATTGCTTTCAGTACCGCCCTGTTTAATCCATTGATTACCACCAACTTCATACCAAGTGGCGCCATTAGCTGCTGCTTGCGTTTGGAAATAAGCCCAGCTTGTATTTGCAGCTAAAGTTTGTCCAGTTTCGCTACCATCAACTTGATTATAAACGGGTGTTGCACTAGCAACTGTAATCACTTTTTTAGCGGTATCTACAGTTGTCGTATTATTAGTAACTTCTGAAACATCTAAAACATAATCATTCAACCAAACATTGGTCCCAATTTGGTACCAGTTTCCACGACCGGAAACTGCCACTGTTTTAGTGATTTTCCATTGGCTACCGACTGCATAAGTAGGATCACTGATTGTATCGCCAGCTGGTGCGCTGTAACCATAAACATTACTTGTGCCATTAGGATTTTTAACGGTCCCGATTTTAGTTGTGCTCGTTGTGTTATCTGTAGTTGTCGTTGTATCCGTATTCGTTGTTGTATTCGTATCCGTGTCTGGATCTGTTGTGCTTGTCACTTGGAACATATAATTATTGATCCAAACATCCTTGCCTAATTCATACCAAGTGCCATGACCGCTAACTTGAACAATTTGACCAATCTTCCAACTTGTGCCGTTGCCCAACGTCCGATTTGTAATGACATTACCATTAGGTGCATCGTACACATAAACCGCGCTATCGCTATCCGGGTTGACAATCTTCCCAACGCCTGCTGCTTGAGCCTGAGAACTATATTGACCAGCTAAGCCTAGACTTGCTAATGCCACGGCTGAAAAAGCAACCATTTTTAAAAGTTTATTCTGTTTCAAAAAAATGCCTCCTATATGATCTAGTTACCTCTATCATAAGCGTGTCCAACAATTTTCGAACCATTTTAAGGATAACTTTACGCAAAATTAAATAATTCATCTGACAAATTTAGAGTTATTATAAATATATATAATCGCTTAATTAATTCGTAGATTGGAGTCTTTTTATGCTTACTAAGCCTTATCGTTATACAGATAATACGTTTCATATAGATAAAGCCCCGACCAAAGTACCGGCAGATTTTACAGATGATAAAGCTGCGATTAAAACCCAAATTGCTGAAAATATCGCACAACTCGTACAATATCAAAAACAACTCTACGCCCAAAAGCGTTATGGCATTTTAATTTTGTTCCAAGCAATGGATGCAGCTGGTAAAGATAGTATGATTAGCCATATTTTATCAGGGGTTAATCCAGCAGGGTTCAAAGTTGCTAACTTTAAACAACCTTCTAACGAATCATTAAGTCATGACTATTTATGGCGTATCAATCTAGCCCTGCCTCAGCGTGGGGATATTGGCATTTTTAATCGCTCTTATTATGAAGATGTCTTAATTTCTAAAGTCCATCCCGAAATTTTATTACCCGCTAACTTACCAACCATTCAAACAACAGCGGATGTTTCCCAGCGCTTATTCACGCAACGTTATCAAGATATTCGGCATTATGAAGATTATTTAGGCCATAATGGCTTTGTTATCTTAAAATTCTTTTTACATATATCTAAAGAAGAACAGAAGTATCGCTTTGAAGACCGGATTAATACCCCAGATAAAAACTGGAAATTCTCCAAGGCAGATATTCAAGAACGTCAATACTGGACACAATACCAACAAGCTTACCAGACAGCGATCAATCAAACAGCCACCAAACTCAATCCTTGGTATGTCGTGCCTTCAGATAATAAATGGTATTCCCGTTTGATTGTTTCCAATATCATCAATCAACGTCTGGCACAACTGCCACTGGCTTATCCTAAAGTGACAGAAGCTCAAAAAGCCCAGCTATTTGATGCACTCACTGAATTAAATAAAAACAATTAGGGTTTCCCCTTGATTTTTAAATTATTCCTTGCTATATTATAGTCAAGGATTTCTACGAGGCGATCCTTTTAACTTTATGATTTGATGCTGCCGTATGTTTAGATATTTAAAAGAATTTCACCTTCTGATTTAAAATTCACTTCTGAAACCCTTTGGTTAATGTCTAACGAACAGCTGATGATAACGGTGCGTCTAAATCATTAATAATAATTAAAACGTTGCGTACGCACGTTTATATAAAAAAGCTGATGGCAATTTCTTCGTTGCCATCAGCTTTTTAGCTATTCAGATTTAACAATACCGTGTTCCATTAAATCCATGAAATGCTCAATTTTAGTCACCAATTCGGTCATATCTTCCATTGTCTGCACTTCAGGATGTGCCACCATATAATGTTGCACCCAAGTCATGATCTGAGCCATAAACAGTTCCACATAACTTTGTATTTCTTCAGGCGCAATGTCTGATCTTAAATTCAGTCGCTTAATAACGGGTTGAATTAACTTTTTAATATTTTGATCACTGAATTGCGTAAACATCTGTTGTACCTCTGTCTGCAATGCTTCAGGTGCCGTTGCCCCTTGGCGGTAGACGGCTAACAATAACGCAAACTCATCTGGATACTCATGGGACAAGGCGATTTTGTATTGCGTTGCCCGAATGATCAAAGTTCTTAAATCTGGTGCATCGGTCCAGACGGTAAAATCCGCGATTTCTTGCAGCCGTTGAATGGCAAATCTAACCGCTTGTATATAAAGCTTTTTTTTACTTTCAAAATAACGAAACACAGAACCCTTAGAGACTTCAGCCGCATCCGCAATCGTTTGTGTATTGGCTTTAAAATAGCCTTTTTTAGCGAATTCATGGGTTGCAGCTGCTAAAATAGCTTGTTCTTTTTCAGGATCCCGGGACTGTCTTTTTGACATTTAAACTCATTCCTTAATTAGTTTTTAAATCCCGCCGGCAATAGCCCCAGCAGCCAATCAGCACAAGTGCCACTGCACAAAGGCCCACCAACCACATTTGACTTGTGTTCACGGTATCTACAGGTACACGATGTACCCAATAAAAAGGCGAAAGATTCATGGCCCATTTTGGCAATGACATAATTTTACCAAAGTAAGAAATCATAAAGCTCATTGCTAATAGCAACCAAACAAAATTACGTCCCCTTGGTAAAATACCGATTAATGCCGCATTCAAACCAATGAATAATAAAGCAATCGGCCACACCGCACTAAAAACGTCTCTGAAATAATGAAATGCCAGTGGCTGCGTTAATACCGCATTACCTGCAAATTGTGCACCCAATAAAGCGGCGATTAAAGCTAAGGTCATTAACAAAACGCCATAACCTACATACACAAAATAAAGATAAGGTCGTGCAACCGCTCTTGTCTGGACCAATTCTAAAAAGCCCTTTCTTTCATCATTATACAAGTGATTTAAAACCATGACACCTGCAATTATAGCTAATAATGAAAAAATCATTCCTAAAATACCTAAAAAACTCAATAATTGCAGTTTTTCCAAATGATGCACGCCGCCGCTGCCTAGAATTTGACGGATAATTGGGGAGGTATTTACTAACTTCCCTACGGAATCAAATACAGCACCATAAGTTGCACCCAAAACACCTAGACCGATAATCCAAATAATTGTACTCGTTCGTTGTAAATACCATAATAAGGTTAAAGGCCCCCGTAAAAAGCGACTGCGCCGATGACCAGATCGCGCTTGCAGCAACCCGGCATTTAAATCACGTTTTTCGTTTAATGCTAAGGCCAGGCCAAAAGTAGCTAGTCCCAACAATAACAATAAGAAAACCGGTAGCCAATTATTGTGCGTGTAAACTTGTGTTTTTTCAATCCAGCCCAGTGGTGATAACCAAGTATAAGTCGCATCTTTTAAATCAGTCATCATTCGAACTAAATAAGTCAGTCCAAAAAATAAATAACTATAAATATTGGCCGTGTGACTGTCCGCAACTAACTGCGCAAAAACGAGCGCAATCATCCCAAAAGCCCAGCCCACTATGCCTAAAATTACAGCTAATAGCCAGTTTCCACTTGCATTATTACCTGACATATCCGCAATAACCAAACCGCCACCAGTGATTACCATAAATAATAGATTAATCACAGCTAATTCTAAGGCTGTCGCTGCTAACGGCGCAAAACGGCCCACAGGATAACCCCCTAATAATAGTTCGGTAATCCCATTTTCTTCGGTTTGACGACTGGAACCAATCGCAATCGAAAAATTGCAAATAATCATTAAAATTGCCCAAAAAACTAACATTTCTGCTGCAAAAATATTGGCCGTTGTTAAGTGTCCTTTAGGCATTAACCCAAATAAAGCAATCATTGCTGGTGACTTTAGTGTGTCACTGATTGTTTTAATCTGACTTGGGGTCCCATAAATGGCCTCAAACTTGGCAGCAACGATGACAAAAATACCTGCCGCTGCAATCAGCCAGATTAAAATGCGCAGCCAATCTTTCTTTAAATTAATTTTTAACCATTGACTTGTTCCTGCAAATAACATGTTATCTCACCTCGTCTTGCGTTGTTTCCGTACCATAATAACGCAAAAATAAATCTTCCAAAGTTGGGGGTGTGACTTTTAAGCTTTGAATTCGATGCGCACCTAGATAAGTCATTAAATCTTGCATCACTTCACTGTCCACACTAAACGCCGCCTGCCGATAATGTTCATCTTTGAATTTCACTTGATGAACGCCGGTTTGTTGTTTTAGATCCACTAGCGACATTTCAGTTGTAACGGCTACTTGACTTCTCGTTAAGTGCTGCATTTCTAATAATGATCCCGATTCAATGATTTCGCCAGCACGAATAATCGCGATTTTATCACCCATTTTTTCAACTTCAGATAAAATATGGCTCGACAATAAGACACTCTTACCTTGTGCTTTTAAATCGGCAACTTGTTCTTGAAAAATCACTTCATTGAGCGGATCTAAGCCTGAAGTTGGTTCATCGAAAATATATAATGGTACATCCGCAGATAATGCCGCAATTAAAGCAACTTTCTGGCGATTACCCTTTGAATAAGTCCGATTTTTTTTAGAAGTATCCAGTGCAAATAGTTTAATTAAAGCATCGGTTTTAGCATTATGTGTTTGTTTTGCCAGCTTTAACAATAAATCAATCGTTTGCCCCCCTGTCAAGTTGGGCCATAAATAAACATCCCCAGGGACATAGGCCAATTGTTGGTGGATCTTAACGGCAGACTGCCAAGCATCTTCACCAAATACACGTACCTCACCTGAACTTGCTTTAATTAAGCCTAAAATTGTACGAATTGTTGTCGATTTTCCGGCGCCATTAGGACCGATGAAGCCCAATACTTCCCCCGGTTTTAAAGTTAGATCTATTCGTTTTAAAGCTTGAACTTTACCAAAATTTTTTTGTAAACCACGTACTTCTAAAATATTTGATTGATTCATTTTGATAACCCCATTTCTACGCTGAAACTTTTTTAATTTCTAATTCGCCTTAATTATAACTATAATGACCGGAAAGTCAATAACCAACTAGTCATTAATTAAAAAAGGTCGCTAACCCCTGATGACACAAGGAAAAAGGCGCATCAAAAATGCACTAAGTCCGTCAAATTAACGGCGCTTAGTGCATTTTAAGTCGGCTGCTTTTTTAGTTATGCATCTGTAAAAAAAGCTAGTGTCATTTATAAAAACAACACTAGCTACTGATTAAACTTTTAAGATTTCTCTGATTTAAAACGCGCTCACTAGAGCAAAGCTCTCACCTAACTACGAATCTTTTGTGTGTCTGTCGACACCCTGCAAGATCCTAGGTTAGTGCTCGAGGCTTTCCCGCTCTAGTTCACGCTCTGGTTCTAAAACGCGTTCCAAGCTACTGACAATTTACATAACTACGCCTTACTCACAAGCCAAGGTCGGGCTTATGTCGTAAGTCTAGGTTATGTGCATTGTCAAACCGTAGCTTGTCACGCTCTGATTTAAACGCGCTCACCAACACTGATTTCTACATATAACTACGTCTTGTTGCTAGTCGCAAGCGACTACCTGCCAAGTCTAGGTTATATTGCGAAATCACCCGTGTTGGTTCACGCTCTTAAAATTTTACATGTTTTCTACGGCAACGACGCTGTAATGTGTATCTGCTAGGGCTGCTTTTAAGTCAGCTTCAGCAACGTCCCCATCAACGATGGCGTTTTTATTTTCAAGACTCACTTCAACATTGTTAACCCCGTTTAAAGCGCTGAATGCTTTCGTAACGTTCTCCACGCAGCCGTCACATTTCATACCTTCGATACTTACTAATTTTTTAGCCATTATCTAAAACTCCTTTGTAGTTTAGTTTTTTATTTTGATGCACTGAGTTCAAATTGCGGCCGATAACGTCTCAGACGCAATGCGTTTAATACAACGGATACGGAGCTGAAACTCATAGCTGCTCCGGCAATCATTGGGTTGAGTAAAGGTCCACCAAATAGGTACAAAATCCCCATTGCAAATGGAATCCCTAAAATATTATAGGCAAATGCCCAGAATAGGTTTTCTCGAATATTCTTAATTGTCTTCTTGCTTAGATCGATAGCAGCTGCCACACTCAATAAGTTCTGATACATTAAGACAATATCGGCAGATTTAATGGCAACATCCGTCCCGTTCCCAATCGCAAAGCCAATTTCGGCTTGGGCTAAGGCTGGTGCGTCATTAATCCCATCGCCGACCATGCCTACTTTCTTACCCTCTGCTTGTAAATCTTTAATAACTTGCACTTTATCAGCTGGTAAAACATCACTAATCACATGGGTAATGCCTAGTTGCTTGGCGATTGCTTCAGCGGTTTGCCGATTGTCACCTGTTAACATTACAACATCTAAGCCCATAATTTGCAACTGTTTCACAGCTTGAACACTGCTCTTACGAATTTGATCAGCTACGGCAATCATTGCAGCCAATTTGCCGTCCACAACCATATACATAACCGTTTTGCCTTGTTGTACCAAACTTTGACGATCAGCTTCTTGTGCCTCTGCGGCTAAATCAAGCTGTTTTAAGAATTTGTCATTCCCGATTTGAACTTGATGACCTTCGATTTGTCCTTGTAATCCAAAGCCTGGTAAGACTTCAAAGTCGTTGACCATTTCAACATCTAGACCTTTTTCTTCGCCATAGGCTACAATCGCTGCGCCTAATGGATGTTCTGAAACAGTTTCTAAACTAGCTGCTAATTTGATGACAACATCATCTGTTAATTCAGACGTATTATACCAATCTGTTACAACTGGTTTACCTTCTGTTAAAGTCCCAGTTTTATCAAATACAACTGCTTCTAATTGACTGGCATTTTCTAAGGCAACCCCATTTTTGACTAAAATTCCGTTGGCAGCGCCCCGGCCAGTCCCGACCATAATGGCGGTTGGTGTTGCTAGCCCTAAAGCACAAGGACAAGCGATCACTAGTACTGACACAAAAATTGTCGTTACAAAGGCGATTGACTGACCGCTGATTAACCAAGCCAAAGCGGCAACAACGGCTATAACCATAATCGTTGGTACAAAGATACCGGCAATCTTATCAGCTAAACGTGCAATTGGTGCTTTTGTAGCTTGGGCGTCATTAACCAATTTAACAATTTGCGCTAAAGCCGTTTGATTCCCGACTTTAGTCGCTTTGATAACTAATTGGCCTGTTTGATTTAATGTCCCGCCAATTACGGCATCAGCAACATTTTTTTCAACAGGTAAACTCTCACCAGTTAACATAGATTCATTAACGGCACTAGCGCCTGAAACGACTTCGCCATCCACTGGAATACTAGCACCTGGTTTGATGAGCAATTCATCGCCAACTTGAACTTCCTTTACGGGTTTTTCAACAAACTGCCCATTTTCTTTAACCCAGGCTTGCTTTGGTGCTAAGTTCATCAACGCTGTAATCGCAGAACCTGTTTTTTGTTTTGATTTTGTTTCAAAATAACGTCCTAATGTAATTAAAGTCAAAATTGTAACGGCTGCTTCATAATACAGTTGATCTTGAAAAGCAGCGTGCGCAAAAACGATCGTATAGGTGTTGACTAAACTATAGATAAACGCCGCACTTGTCCCAACCGCTACTAAACTGTCCATATTAGGATGTCTTTTAAATAGCGTTTTGTAACCGATAATGTAATAAGATCGATTCAAAATTAAAACTGGTAAGGTCAGCAATAATTGCGTTAGGGCAAATACAACGGGATGCATATTTGGATGTAAGGCAGCTGGTAACCACCAACCCAACATGTGCCCCATAGAAATATAAAGTAAAGGTACTGTAAAGATTGCGGACCAGATGAATCTTAACTTCAAGTTACGAACTTCATTAACTTTACGTTCAGCGGCCTGTTCAGCCACAGCATCCCCATCAGCGTCCATATCTTCCGCAGTCGCTTTGTAGCCGGCATCTTTTACCGCTGTTTCAATTTGCGGTACGTCTACTGTAAAGCTATCATAAGTGACTTGCATCGTTTCTGCCGTCAAGTTGACAGTGGCCTCTAAAACCCCATTGACGTTTTGAACAGCCTTTTCAACAGTTTGCTGACAGCTGGCACACATCATGCCTTCAACATCAAAATTCAATGTCGTTGCCATTGCTTGGGCCCCATACCCAGCATCTTTTACCGCAAGCTCAATTTTTTCTATTGGTGCTGCTTTTGGATCAAAATCTACCTGCATTTGTTCAGCGGTTAAGTTCACCGTAGCTTTCTTAACCCCAGGTAATGCATTCGTAGCTTTTTCTACAGTTTGCGCGCAACTGGCACACATCATACCATCAATTGCAAAGCGACATTCGCTCATACAATGACCCCTCCAATCTCCATCAGATATCTATTAGATACTTAATTATTTATTGAACAATACTAAAGTATCACTAATGTTTACATTTGTAAATTACTTTTTTAACTGATTTTCCCATAACCTACGTGTCTATTGAGCTTACACTTGTCAATTTCATAAACACTTTGGTCTAAGCGTTATTTTTTAAGCGTAATGTCATCGCATTAATCGCTACAATAATCGTACTTAAGGACATTAATACCGCGCCTAACATTGGACTTAATAAAAAGCCAATCGGTGCTAAGACACCCGCAGCCAATGGTAGGGCCAAAATATTGTAACCCGCACCCCACCAAAGATTTTCGGTCATTTTCCGAGTTGTCTTACGTGCTAATTCTAAAAATTCAACAACATCGTTTGGATTGCTCTTAACTAAGACCACATCTGCTGATTCAATGGCCACATCAGTCCCACTACCAATCGCAATACCAATATCTGCTCGAGCCAAGCTTGGTGCATCATTAACCCCATCGCCGATCATCAAAACTTTACCTTTTGTTTGATACTGACGGACTAATTTTTCTTTGTCTTCTGGTAAAAGTTGTGCTTGAACTTCTGTGATACCTAAAGTTTTTGCGACTTTTTCAGCGGTTTGGCGATTATCGCCCGTTAACATTACCGGTGTAATCCCTTGAGCCAACAAGGCATCAATTAAGTTTTTAGCCTCTGGTTTAATTTCATCGCCTTGTGCCACATAACCGATCACTTGATCCTCTGTCAATAAGAAACTGATAGAGTTTCCATTAGCAGCTAAAGCTTCAAATTTCTTCTGATCAAAAGTTAAACCTAATTTCAGCAAATAACTCATCGAAACGACTTGATACGTCTTTTGAGCCACTTGACCTTCAAGTCCAACACCCGTAATTTGTTTCACATCTTGTGCTTGATCATAAGTGAGTGCCTTGTCTTTGGCTGCATCCATAATACCAACCGCTAGTGGGTGCGAAGAACCTGCTTCTAAACTTGCCAATAAAGTTAATACTTCTTCTTTTGAAACGTCATCAGTCAAGCTATCGTAGGCATTTACTTTGAAGTTGCCCATTGTTAAAGTCCCAGTTTTATCCATCAACGCATATTTTAAATCTTTAACTTGTTCTAAAGCATTTCTATTCCGAATCAATAATCCGTTTTTAGCAGCAATTGATGTACTTCTTGCAACAACTAATGGTACCGCTAAGCCCAAAGCATGCGGGCAGGCGATGACTAACACTGTAACGGTTATTGGTAAGGCAGTGGTCAAACCACTATTAATGAACCAAATTATAAATGCTAAAATACCAACGGTTAAAGCAGCATAGAATAACCAACCGGATACTTTATCTGCCAAATTTTCTTGCGCTGATTTATCTTGTTGTGCGGACTGCACTAATTTGGTGACTTGGGCTAAGAAACCAGTCTCCCCAGTCCCTGTCACGGTCATTTGGAAAGTGCCTTCACTATTAACCGCACCACCAAAGACAGAGTCATCAACGGCTTTAGCAACTAATCTAGATTCCCCCGTCACCATTGCTTCATTGACCATAGATGTGCCGCTGGTTAAGATACCATCTGCTGGAATCTTTTCCCCAGCTTTTACTAAGACTAAATCGCCTTCTTGTAAATCTTTAATTGCTACTTCTGTAATTTCACCTGTAGCACTAACTTTGTGGGCTGCACTCGGTAGCAATTTAGCCAAATCATCTAATGCTGAACTAGCGCCCATAACAGCGTTCATTTCAACCCAGTGCCCTAATAACATAATATCGATCAAAGTTGCCAATTCCCAAAAGAAATCCATAATCATCGGATCAACATGGAAAACATTGTTTGCGATCACCGCATAAATACTATAAATATAAGCCACGGTAATGCCCATTGCGATTAATAACATCATCGCCGGCTGCCGGGCTTGAATTTCACCTTTGGCGCCGCTGAAGAATGGTTTGCCCCCATAAAAGAATAAAATAGTACCGATTACAGCAACAACCCATTCACTATACGGAAAGCTAATGAGCGGCTGGGTCATACCCATGAATGAAGTCATTAGCAAGATGGGTAACGTTAGAACAAGGGACACCCAAAATTTTTGTTTTAAATTTCCCATATGCATCATATGTCCACCGTGATTCATCATATCTCCGTGATCCATCTCAGACATATCATGGTCCATATTGGACATATCGTGGGTCATTGTTTCATGTGCCATTTGATCGTGGTCAGTCATTGGCATTGTCATTTTAGTTTTTGTCATGATTGTACCTCCTCATCACGCCTCAGATTTATCTCAGCGCTTTATCTATATCTGTAGTTTACATTTGTAAACGTAAAACGTCAAGTGTTTTTTCTATCTTTTTTAAAATAAGCTATTTTACCAGTCAAAATCCCTATTAACCTAAATATTTTATAATCTACAAATGTAATCTTAAGCCAAATAAAAAAATCGAGTCTCTGCCAATGGCAAAAGATTCGATCATTATCTTAAATTTAATCACATTGCATTTCAAAATCTGCGGGTAAGCAATCACAAGTTACCCCAACAGGTGCTGTCTCTAGTTTCTTAGCCAGCTGCGCTTGCAGTCGCTCAATATCACCTTGAGTCAAAGTAAGGTCATCAATTAAGTTACTTACAGCCTGTCCTTGCCGCATCCGGCATAGGTGATGAAACAAAGATGTTGTCGCATCATCAATTGCAGCCTGTTCTTCAATCGTTGGATGATATATAAACGCTCGGCCTTTTTTTTCAGTGGTTAGTGCACCTTTTTTGACAAGTCGACCGATTAGCGTTTTAACAGTGGCATCTTTCCAGTTCATTTTTTCACGCAAAGCAGTGATCATATCATGACTCGTTGCGGCCCCTAACGACCAAACAACTCGCATAACTTCCCATTCTGCATCAGAAATTTCAATTCTTGTTTGTACTTGCATCTACACACCACCTTTTTTGTTAGTGCTAAAACTATCAGTTTGATCATTCTAAATTATAACTTATAAAAAGTAAAGTGGCGAATTGTGATGCCTATAAACAAGTAATATTTTCTACATGATGCACACTAATCTGCCGATTGAGATATTTTTTATCTGTCATAATCGTCACAAAAGCTTGGGCATAATCTGCATAACTAAGGAAACTTTTACCGTCTTCATTCGTTGTAAATACATCCCCATTAATCACATAATGGCTGGTTAACCCACCCATTGGTGTAAAATCTGCGGCTGGTGAGACATACGTCCAGACAACATCTGTACTAGCCTTTAATTTTTCAAGACCTTTTGTCATTGCATCTGCCACTGGCTTATAGTCCGGTTCAAAATCCTTAGTATCTTTTAGCCGGGTTGTACGGCTTTCGTCCATATACAAACTGCCGGCACCGCCAACGACCATCAAATGGACTGAGGTTCCTTGTAAAATGTCGATGAGATGTGTCATTGAAGTTTCAAATTTTTCAACTTCTGTCCAAAAGGCTGTTGCACAGACTAACACATCAAAATCAATGATGTCAGCTTGTGTTAACGCAAATAAGTCTTTTTGAATCACTGGATAAGTGGTATCGCCTTCAACTGGATGCCGAACGATTGCGGTGACAGCCATATTCCGAACTGTCGCTGCCTTTGCAATTAAGGCACCTGCTTGGCCATTTGCACCGATAATCCCAACTTTTAGCATAATAAAAAACCTCCATATAAAACGTTTTCCTACGCTTCTATCTTAGAGGTTTTTTACAATATTCACAACTATTATTTGTTATTTAACTTAAAACTTGCACGTTAGCATATAAAATCCCAGCTGATGGGATTTGCGCATTTGGCATCGCCACATCTAATTGTCTTGGATTGCTATACGCAAAAGTCCCAGTATCATTAACTGTCCGATACCAAACTGTGCCGTCCGATAACGTAATCTTCAAGCGCGTACCCTTTGGAAAAACGGATAAATTCGCAGCCACACCACCGTAGCCCATATTAGAGCCTAAAACGGCTGGATCATAAAAAGATAACTTAAATGTACCTTGGTCTTGACCAGTCTGGCTTGTTTGGGTTGTTGTCGTTTGTGTTTGCGTCGTTGCCGCCGGTGTCGTTACTGTTGCTGTTGGCGCTGCTGGCGTTTGAACTGCTGGTGTTTCGACAGCAGAATCATCTTCTGGAATCGTTAAAACTTGTCCGGGATGAATTAACGCATAAATACTGGAAAGATTATTAGCTTGCGCAATGGCTTGTACAGAAACGCCGTATTCTTGGGAAAGTTTCCATAAAGAATCGCCGGCTTGCAACGTCACTTCTTTTGTACTTTCTGCAGGTGTGACTGCTTCTGCTGCCGGATCAATTTCAATCGTTTCGTTTGGATAGATTAAATTAGCATCTTCAATATTATTTTTCTTGATTAAACTTTCAACAGTTGTCTGATTTGCTTGTGCAATTTCAGATAATGTATCCCCCGATTTAACTGTTACAGTAGCTGCCTGCGTTACCGCTGGTGTTGCTGCTGAAGCTAATAATGCGGCCGCAAATGCAGATGAAACTTTTTTTGTGCCCCTCATTGTCAAAATTCCTCCTAATATACAAATACTTGCATAATAAATTACTAGTATGAGTATATCATGGAGGATATTACAAAACAGTTACAACTGTTACAGTAAAGTAATATTATGACTTCATTGTGTAACAATTAACAAAACAACTTTACAAAGTGGATTAGAAAGTGTCTTGAATTTTTTGAAGAAAATTATTAATTTTTTCTGACTCGCCATTTATCTGCTGATCCGGATAGGCTTGGGGGAAGTAACTTTGAAGATTAAAGGCTTCAATTAAGCGTTGCAAATTCGTTTGGGCAGCTAAAATCTCTTTATCCGTCGCCCCATCATCATTTTCAATTTTCTTCAAACTTGCTTTGCTGTCTGTGAGCGCTGTCTGCTGCGCTGCCGTTAAGCCTGTTTTATTTTTCACTTTAGCTAGCGTCGATTGTAAGGTGGCCGCAATACCATCTTTTGCATTATAGGTCATATCATCAATTCGATTTAAATCAGGATAAGGCGTCTGGGCAGCGACTTGCATGTAACTTGCTTGTGACATGTTTTGATGCAGTGCCGAATTCATCCGGGTAAAACTCGCTTTTAGAGCCGCTCGGTCATAATTAGAGGCAGTTTTAAGTTCACCGGTAGCGACTTGTTTAGGGGACATTACATCGTTATAGTCTTGCGGCGCATGGGCTAACCCTAACGCATGGCCTAGTTCATGAATTAAAATATTAGTTACATCATTACTGCTTTCATTTTCAGAAAAAATTGCTTGATTAATTAATAGGAGATGATTCGTACCCGTCAAACCAGAAAAGCCTAAATATTTATTATCCACATAGGCTAAATATACGTCGGCTTGTGTCCCTTGATTTGTCTGTACGGTAATTAAAGTTCTACCTGCTAATTGGTTCCACCAGTCAGCCGCCTGTTTGGCAGCGGCTTGATCTTGTACCGTTAAATTCTCAGCATTATAAATTAACGTCCCGTTTTGATTCACCAGCCACCAATTATTTAATGTCTGCCAATTTTCGGGCGCCTCTTGATTAGAGACTTGATTGGTTGCTTGTTGTACTTTTGTAACAATCCGTTCTTTTTGTAAATAATCTGAATACTTATGATACAGCTGTGGTACTGTGAAAATAATGATACCAATACCAACGGCATAAAATACTATTTTAAAGAAACGCCCAATTATTCTCATTTGTTCATCCTCTACTTTGGGTTTTAACATAGACCATTTAAATTATTATCAACAGTTTCATTTTAACAGAAACTATAAAAATAACATCCGTCAAGAGTCTGAGCGATTGTCTATTTCAAATTTATGGCGCCAACGGGTCATCAAAAATGTTGTTAAAGGTACTGTCAAAGTAACCGCAACGATTGCAATGATAATTGAAGCGATTTCTGCAATAAATAACTTGTCGTTTATTAATAACGCCGGTGAATATTTTAATTCCACAAACCAAATGAATAAAGCTAAATAACCGCCAAAAAAACCAAAAAATAGCGTGTTGAAAGCAGTAGCCATTACTTTACGACCGATTTGACGGCCGTCTTGATACAATTGGTGTTTGCTTAAACTAGGTGTTTCTATTAACAACGCCCGTAAGGCACTGGCCATGGCGATACTCGCTTCAGCAATTGCCCCCAAAGCACTGAGTAAAATAGTGGCACAAGCAATTTGCGGAAAAGAAATCCCAATCAATAAGGAAAACACACCGAGTTCCTCATTAGACTCATTGCCAAAGCCTTGTAACTGTCCAAAATATTGCACCGGCAAAATAAGGACAACCAATAAAAGAATTACGACTACTGAAACTAAATAGGCCACGGCCCCAGTGGTTAAAGTCACCGGACTAAAAAAGATAATCAACGCTAAGATCAATAGACCTAAAATAAGGGCTGTCAGTAACGGCGGTGTCCCCAGGCTAATCAAAATAATAACCATAAAGATCATCAGAAAATTCAAAATTAAACCACCAAATATACTAAACGTATCTTTTCCGGTCACCAGCAACAATAAAACAAGTAAGACTAATGCTAAAGCACTAACGACGCCCATTTTGGTTACCTCCTAATAGCTGTCCCGCCAGCACACTGGTCAACGGTACGGTCAGCACAATGCCAATCGCACTCACTAAAGACTGGACCAATCCTAAATACATTGTCCAATTAAAGGTTTGCAATATACTATTGCCATTACGTAAATATAAAACTGCCATAGGAATTGTATCGGCCATAAAAATTAAAAATAAAATACTAATCAAAGGTCCGATAATCTGCCGGCCCATCCCCATCCCTACAGGAAAGATTTGTTTAAATTTAAACGCCGGATTTTCTAATCTTAGCTGCTGCAGTGTGGACGTAATATCCGTGGCCTCATCCATAATTGCCCCTAAGGCTCCAATCAAAATCTGCGCCAAAAAAATAATTTTAGGCTGCTGGACCGCATAGCTCATGGCTTCATAATGAATGCCCTGTTCGTGAGTGCTATTTAAGATCAGCAAAAATAAGCCAAAGCTGATAAAAGTACTGATAATCGTCGCAGTTGCGGCTACGAGCAGCTGTCGGTTCAAACCAAAAATTAAAGCTAATGTGACCAACGTAAAGATAAAAACTAACCCTGAAAAGATCGGTAAAATATTTTTACCATTATGGATAAGTTCCAACTGAATCGCTAAAATAAACAGTAAGCTATTGACCATTAAGCTGATGATCGCCATCAGCCCTTTTTTATGGACAATCAATAAAATTAAGCTTATAGTCAAACAGATTAACGCTACAATAAACGTATCCCGTTTTAAACCTTTAATGACCACATTTTGATTATGACTTAAACTGATCAATACTTGCTGCCCCACATGATATTTTTGATCAACAGCCTGCGACTCTGTGTAGCTGTTATGAACTTGAACATGTTGGCCTTTTTGACGTGTATTTAGAATTTCTAAAGTCAATTTCTGCGTGGTCGTATGATCGACATTCTCATGTTCATCAATATTTTTTTGCCGGTTTAAGGTTTTGACACTGACGACCTTGGCCACAGTATCCTGATATAAAAAAGCATCAAAGTGGGTGCCTAAAATAATCCCTATGCTTAGTATGAACAGCAGTAAGCTATAAAATATTTTCTTTTGCGGCATACGGTTTACAAGCTTCTTTCCTTATGATTTAATCTTACTATTGTAATTTTTTTGGAGGCCTTTGTTTTGGAAAATTTATCTTTTTTAATCGTTATTTTTGCAGCGCTGGCAACGCCCCTTTTAATGGCGAACTTTCATATTTCTAATTTACCGACAGCAGTCGCGGAAATTGTTGTTGGCATTATTTTGGGTCAAAGTTTCTTTAACGTCATTCATGTTAATACTTCTTTGACCCAAATGTCATCTTTGGGGGTTATTATTTTACTATTTCTTAGTGGGATGGAAATTGATTTTAGTTTATTCAGCCCCAAAGCGGACGGCGATAAGAAAATCTGGTCCCCATTAAAAATTGCCATTTATAGCTTTGCGGCACTCTTGATTACCGCCTTTTTATTAGGCCTCTTACTGCAAACTACCGGCCTTTTCAAAGAAATGACCTTAGCTGCCTTAATCTTTTCAACAATCGCGTTGGGTGTCGTTATTGCGGCTTTAAAAGAAAAAGAATTGTTAAGTAAGCCTTTTGGCCAAACAATTTTGTTAATTGCCGCTTTAGGAGAGGTCATCCCCTTAGTCACTTTAACGATCTATGCCACTGTTCATAGTGCACACCCCGGTCGTGTTTGGTTAATTTCATTAATCTTCTTAGCTGCTATTTTCTTATTAAAACGTTCTAAATCAATTTATAAATTTTTTGAAAATATTGATAAATCTACAACCCAACTTGATATTCGGCTCGCCTTTTTCTTAATCTTTGCACTGGTTTCTGTTGCGGAACAAGTTGGTGCTGAAAATATTTTAGGGGCATTTTTAGCCGGGATTGTCATGAAATTACTCCGGCCTAAAGAAGAAACTCAAGATAAGCTGACCTCCCTTGGCTACGGCTTTTTTATCCCGATTTTCTTCATTGTTACTGGTGCCAAACTAAATATTCCGGGCTTATTTAAAGATAAAAGTGCTTTAATTCTGATTCCAATTTTTTTGGTAGGTTTCTTCTTAGCAAAATTACCAATTTACTTAGTTTTGAAGAAACGGTTTAAAGTTACCAATGCTTGGGCCGGTACCTTTTTAAGCACCACAACGATCACTTTAGTTTTACCAGCATTAACCGTTGGCCGAAACTTAAAATTGATCACCAATGCCCAATCTGGCGCTTTTACCATTGCTGCGATCATCGTTTGTTTAATTGCCCCTGTTTTATTTAACAAATTTTATCAACCAGAAGCTGAGGACATGAAAAAAACGAGTGTGCATTTTATCGGCGCCAATTTGATCACTATCCCGATCGCCCAGCAGTTAACTAAGGGCTGGTATAATGTAAAGTTATATACCGATAAGTTAGACAATTATCGAACTTATAATTCAGAAGCTGACATCACTTATCTCAAGGAGTTAACGCCTGAAGCTTTAAAAGCGGCTGGTGCCTTTGATACCGATATTGCTGTCATGGCTTATGCAGATCATAAAGAAGATTTCCGATTATCTCAATGGGCGTTAGCTGAAAAAGTACCGCGAATTATTGCCCGATTTGAGTCAAAAAATGTTGCCGATGATCAATATGATATTTTGGCCCAACAAGGTGTAGAAGTTTTTAATACTTTTGAAGCCAATATTTCTATGTTACGCAGTATGATTGAATCTCCGGCAACTTTCAAAATTATCACCGATACCGATTCTGGCTTGTTTGAAGTCATTGTCCATAACCGGCGCTTCACAGGCATTGAATTAAAGAATTTACCGTTTGTGGACAAAATTACCATCGCTCGAATTTATCGGGACAAACAGTTTTTTGCCCCCCATGGGGATACTGAAATTCATGTAGGTGATCATCTTATTTTTACGGGTAATAAAGCTGAAATCTCAGATATTCGCCAACAGTTGGAAAAAGACAACTAGTTATGGTTTGTATTCCAATAATATAAATTTAATAGACTTATAAGTAGGGGTTTAGAGCATCTATGTTAAATGTTCTAAACCTTTTTATATAAAATAAAAATATTTTTTATTATTTTCATGAAAATAATTAATAGCCTATATTGTGTTATATCTCCAAATGAGATACCATATATAGTGCTGTTAATTAATTAATTCAAGGAGGCATCTTCATGCAAATGATTAAAACATCCCCCATCGTTTTATCAGATGAATTTATAGATGACGTTACAAAAACAATTACCCCACATTGGGGTGCCTTAGGTTGGGTTACATACAAACGGACCTACGCCCGCTGGCTGCCTGAAGCACAACGGACTGAAAATTGGTCAGAAACCGTTAAACGGGTAGTTGAAGGTAATATTAATTTAGATCCCAGATTAAAAGATGCGCAAGTATCTGAAACAACTATCGCTGACCTTACACAAGAAGCCCAACAACTCTATAAGCTAATTTATGGCTTAGCTGCGACCCCTTCTGGTCGAAACTTATGGATTTCAGGTACCGATTATCAAAAACGCAACGGTGATGCCTTAAACAACTGCTGGTTCATCGCCATCCGGCCACAAGCCTATGGTGATAGTCATATTGTTCCAGATTACTTAACGCAAGACCAAGTTGCGCCTTCAATGCCGTTTTCATTTCTATTTGATCAATTAATGAAAGGTGGCGGTGTGGGCTTTTCAGTTGTCCAAGCTAATATCAAACAAATTCCTAAAGTCACCCACCGTACAAAACTTACCATCTTGATTGATCAGGCCAGTGCTTCTTATGAAGATTCAATCGCTTTGGGTGCCGTGGACAAGACGGTTTGGTTACAGACCCATCAATTATCTGAGGTCCGTTATTATGAACTACCCGATACTCGCGAAGGCTGGGTTTTAGCCAATGCCAATTTAATTGACGGTCATTTTACGGATACAAATCCCAATCTTAACGACCATTTAGTTTTAGATATTAGTCAAATTCGACCTAAAAATGCTAGAATCAAAGGTTTTGGTGGTACTGCTTCTGGGCCAATGCCATTAGTAGAAATGTTGTTTGATATTAATCAGCTGTTAAATCAACGATTAAATACTTATTTAACTTCTGTAGACTGTACAGATATTGCCAATTTAATTGGTAAAACTGTCGTTGCCGGTAATGTCCGGCGCTCCGCTGAGCTAGCTTTAGGTTCTGCAGAAGACGACGCCTTTATCACGATGAAACAAGATCAAGATCAGCTCTATCATCATCGCTGGGCCTCTAACAATAGTGTCGCAGTGGACACTCAATTTTCAAATTATAACCCTATCGCTGAGGCCATTACCCATAATGGTGAACCGGGCATTGTTAACCTTGAATTATCCAAAAACTACGGCCGCCTCATTGATGGCTACCAACCAGGGATTGATGATCAAGTTGAAGGCATGAATCCTTGTGGTGAAATTTCTTTAGCCAATGGTGAACCTTGCAACTTGTTTGAAGTTTTCCCTTATGTCGCGACGCAAGAAGGCTGGTCTTTAGAAGAAGCCTTCACTCTGGCTACACGTTACACTAAGCGGGTAACCTTCAGTGACTATGAATGGGCTGTTTCACGCGCAATTATTCAAAAGAATCGGCGTATTGGTATTTCTATGTCTGGTATTCAAGATTGGTTCTTAAATGCCTTTGGAAATCGTGTTGTGACTGGTTTTGAAACAGAAGTCACGCCCGACACTCATGAAACTGTAGAAACACCGATTTATGATCCTGCGATCGTTGCTCAAATTGATGCTTTATATCAGACAATTGTGACCGCTGATAAAGTTTATGCGGATACATTGCACTGTGCACCTTCTTTGAAACATACAACGGTCAAACCTTCTGGAACCGTCGCTAAATTAGCGGGTGTTTCTGAAGGCATGCACTTCCATTATGCTGGCTATTTAATTCAACGGATTCGTTTCCAAGACAATGATCCGCTCTTACCGGCTTTAAAAGCTTGCGGCTATTTCATGGAACCGGATGTTTATACTAAAAATACCGTCTGCGTTGAATTTCCAATTAAAGCGGCTAATGCGGACAGTCCACAATTTGCCTCTGCAGGAACGGTTTCAATTGCGGAACAATTTGCGACTCAAGCCTTTTTACAAACTTACTGGTCTGATAATGCCGTCAGCTGTACCGTGACTTTCCAACCTGAAGAAGCCGATCAAATTGCCGGTTTATTGCAACAATACCGACATACAATTAAGTCAACATCCTTATTGCCTTATGCAGGGGATGCCTTTAAACAAGCCCCTAAAGAACCGATTGATCTTAAAACTTACCGACAAAAATGTTCTGAAATCTCAGACGATGTGGCTGAAGTTTTTGCTAAATTAAACAACAACCATGACCAAAAAGACATCGAATTAGTCGATCAATCCGACTGTGCCGGTGGTGCTTGTCCCATTAAATAATAATCTAGGAGTTTATCATGAAAAAATTACGTTACCTACTTGTTACTTTTATTGCTCTACTTAGTCTTTCTGGGAGTGTAGCTGCCCCAATCTTCACCCCACAAGTGACCCAAGCTGCTGCAAAACAAACCATTAAAGTAACTTACACCTTAAAAAAGAATAAAAAAACTCTTTCTAAAAAAACGGTCACCGTTAAAAAGAACAGCACTGTTTTGACCGGCTTAAAGAAAAATTGGCCTGTTCAATTAAATAAAGGCTTTGTAACTACCATTGATCATCAAAAACAAAATACAAAGAAAAAATTATACTGGACATATACCATTAATGGCAAAATGGCCACTAAAGGTGTTAAATCCCAAAAGTTAAAAGCCAACGATAAAGTTGTCTTTACATTGAGCCAGTCCTAGGCGTTTATTATGGCTAAAAATCATGTCCGCATTCGTAAGATCACTTTAATCGGCGTCTTATGTGCCCTATGCATTGTTTTACGGATCATTAAGCTTCCCGTCCCCAACGTACAGCCAGTAACCGATATTTTAATGATCGTCACCTTAACAATGGGTGTCCGCTATGGCTTTTTATTGGCAACTTTGACGATGGTCTTATCGAACATTATTTTAGGGTTTGGTATATGGACCTTACCGCAAATCGCAGCTTATATGGTCTGTATTCTCACGATAGCCGCATTTAAATGGCTGCTGCCACTAGAACACTGGTTTTGGCTGCAATTGCTCTTGTGCACCTTATTAGGCTTTGAATACGGACTTGTTGTCAGTTTAGGCATGGCAGTAATTGGCAGTGCCCCTGCTTTTTTAGCCTATTACCTCAGCGGCCTATTATTCGATTTAGCTCATGCCATTGGTAACTTTGTTTTTTACCCATTATTAAAACCCCCTTTAACAAAAGCCCTGAAACGATACATGCTAACTTAAATTCGAGGTGTTTAGCTATCAAAATTTATACAAAAGTTGGCGACCAAGGCTATACACGCCAAATAACCGGCCAAATGGTCCCAAAGTTTGATCTCCAGATCGAAGCTTTAGGTGCCTTAGATGAACTGCAATCTTGGTTAGGCGTTGTTTTAGCCCAATTATCGCCCAAAACCCAAAGCTTAAAATCAGAATTAATTACCGTCCAGCGTCAACTCTATTATCTACAAGCAGACCTAAACGTCGCCGCCTCAAACGTCATTAACGCTGAAGACGTCACAAATCTAGAACAAAGAATTGACACCATCATGGCACAAGTCCCCGCAATTAAAGCCTTTATTCTCCCCGGTGGTCAAATAACTGGTGCAAATCTTCAATACGCCAGAACATTAGCCCGTCGTGCCGAACGGACCATGGCAAACCTGCACCTACAACAAACCAAAATAAACCCAATTCTATTACAATACATTAATCGCCTATCCGATTATTTATTCGCCCTAGCCCGTTACGCCAACCTATTAGACGATTACACAGACATCCCCAGCAAAACCAGAGCGTGAGCCAACACGATTTGATTTCGTAATATAACCTAGATTTGGCAGATAGTCGCCTGCGACTAACAACAAAGCGTAGTTATATGTAGAAATCAGTGTTGGTGAACGCGTTTTAGAACCAGAGCGTGACAAAAGACGGGTTGATTTTGAGCATAGCCTAGACTAACGCCGTGAGCGGGCTTCGCTTACAAGTTAGACGTAGCTAAGCGCAAAAATCAGTCTTTTGGAACGCGTTTTAAAGTCAGAGCGTGAGCTAGAGCGGGAAATCCTCGAGCACTAACCTAGACTTACAACATAAGCCCGAACTTGGCTTGTGAGTAAGGCGTAGTTAGGTGAGAGCTTTGTTCTAGTGAACGCGTTTCAAAGCCAGAGCGTGAGCTAGAGCGGGAAAACCGTGAATACTAACCTAAAAAAGACAGATCCGAGCATAATTGCTTGTTCTGTCTTTTTTACTAACATATTAGTTTTTATAGGTTAACTGATAATTGTCAAGCACCGTTTTTTCTAGTAAACTAAGGCCAAACTTTAATCTAAGGAGGTCGAAGTATGGCCGATAATATTGACTTAAAAGCAAAAATTATCACCGCGAGCCAAACTATTGGTATTGATAGAATTGGGTTTGCCAGCGCCGATAATTTTGAAACTTTACGGGCTGATTTGGTACAACAAAAAGCAGCTGGCCACACAACTGGTTTTGAACATCAGAACTTAGATGAACGGCTCAATCCTGATCTCATTTTTAAAGAGCCCAAAACAATTATTGCCATCGCCTTGGCTTACCCCACCCGCCTAAAGACACCACCCAAAAGAACCGGTCACAAACGCGGACAGTTTGCCCGGGCTTCATGGGGTACCGATTATCATTTTATTTTGAGAGATAAAATGGCGGCTTTAATTTCAGAAATTAAAAATTTAACGGGGCAAGATGCCACTATTCGTTTTAAACCGATGGTAGATACCGGTGAACTGATCGATGTAGCCGTTGCACAGCGGGCTGGCCTAGGATTTATTGGTAAAAATGGTCTACTAATCACTGAAGAATTTGGTTCTTTTGTTTATTTAGGTGAAATCATCACCAATCTCAGTTTAGCACCAGATACACCTATTGATAGCCAGTGTGGCACTTGTACCCGTTGCATTGATTTTTGCCCTCCCCACGCCCTAATGGGAAATGGCCAACTCAATGGACAACGTTGCCTCTCTTATCAAACACAAACAAAAGATTTAATGGCTGAAGAATTTCGACCTTTGATTCGCAACGTGATCTATGGCTGTGATATTTGCCAACTCGCCTGTCCATTCAATAAGCAAAAAAATGAACACCGTCATCCAGAAATGGCCCCCATTGCCGATGTTGTCCAACCAGAACTAACGCCTTTATTAACAATGACCAACCGTCAATTCAATGATAAATTTGGCCAATTAGCAGGTTCTTGGCGGGGGAAAAAACCTCTGCAGCGTAATGCGATCATTGCCTTGGCTAATTTAAAAGCAACAGAAGCTATTCCAGAACTGAAACAGGTTGTTGAAACAGATCCTAGACCAATGATTCGAGCAACGGCCGCCTATGCTTTAGGCCGCCTAGCAAAGGACTATAATCCTGACCTAATTAACCTCTTACAGAAAACTTATATACAAGAAGTTAAACAGGCTGTGGCACCAGAATATCTTTTGGAATACCAACACGCTATTGAAAAACTAGAAAATTTGAGACCTTGTTAAAAAAAGCATTGCATTCAAGAATATCTTGAATACAATGCTTTTTTAGTTTAATATCCGAAACGCTTACTTTCTTTTAGTTCTTGAATATAACGGTAAATCGTTGGTTCCGAAACACCAAGTGCTCTAGCAACATCAACCACAGAATATTTCATGTTAAAGACACCTTCATCTAATAACTGGGAAACAATATTCCGCCGATCTTGTGCTTTGAAATTGTCTTGATCAATACCGTAACTCAATACGACTTGGTCAATCTTTTCACGGACCATTTCATGAATTTTGTCTGCAAAACTCATATCTTCAATCTTACTGTTCCGACGAGCCATGGAGACTTCACTACTAATATTATTAATAATGTCAGTATTCAGCTGATACAGTTTTGCCAAATTGGCATTGGCCCGTAAAGCTGTGATAAATGGCGTAGCATCTGTGATAACACTAATGGCAACTTTCCCCATACTAGGCGCTTCTAAAATCGTTACTGACATATTGAGCGTCTTGTGTTTCAAGTTAAATTGTTCATGAAATTGATCTGTGCCACTTTGCAATGCCTTTTCAATTCTTTCACGAACGAGTTCAGGTGTATCATCTGATTTTCTAACATCCAAAATGCTACCGTTTTTGATCATCAAGATTGGAAAATTAGCTTCTGTTAAATCGGTTAACACAATATCGCTATTTTTCCCTTGGATCATACTAAGATATTCAATTAAATTTTGATAATAATTAATTTGTTCTGTTGATAGATCCATAATAAATTTCCACAACCTTAAAAAGCAATTTTATTTTTTGGTAATTACACATTACCGTTTTATTCAATCTCTAACGACTTACATTATAACAAAACAAAAGCAAAAAAATCCATATAAAAATATCATTTTAGCTAAAAATTTATAAATTTTTTTCAAGCCAGCTGAATTGGTATAACACAAATGTCGCGTTTCATTCAAAAATTGATTTAGAAAATATAATTATATTTTTGTGAAATAGAACAATATAAAATATAGCCTATTAACATTATACAATAAATTTGTAACTATTATTATGAATTATTTGTGACTATTCTACTATCTTATTCACCTTATTTGTATGTTTATAGCCTAAGATAAACATGACAATCAGCCAAACGATAGAAGATACAGCAGCTGGAACTGTACTTCTATTCAGTAACAAAATAACAAAAACAACTGCTAAAAAGGCTAAAACGAGATAGTCCGAAAATGGATATAATGGTGCCTTAAATTTACTCTGTTGTGCCATTTTTGTCTTCTTATACCGAATATGCGTCACAATAATACTACCCCAAATAAACAGAAAACTTGTTGTTGCAATACTTGTAATAAAAGTAAAAACAGATTCGGGAATAAAAATATTTAACAACACAGCTAAAGCTATGACAAATGCTGAAAACTTTAAAGCTGCAGCGGGGACTTGATGCCGTGATAGCTTACCTAAAGGTTTTACAATATTTGATTTACTATCATAGGTCAGCGAAAACAACATTCGGCCAGTGCTAAAAATTGAGCTGTTACAAGCCGAAGCCGCTGCCGTAATAACGACAAAGTTGATAATATCTGCTGCGGCACGAATGCCAACATTTTCAAAAACTAACACAAACGGGCTTTGATCTGGCAACACCCTATTCCATGGAAAGATCGAAATGATTACAAATAAGGCACCTACATAAAATAAAATAATTCGAATAGGAATATTATTAATTGCTTTTGGCAAGACTGTTTCTGGATCCTGGGTCTCTGAAGCTGTTAAGCCAACTAGTTCAACACCGACAAAACTAAAAACAACCATTTGAAATGAAAATAAGAAGCCTTTCATGCCTTTTGGAAAGAAGCCACCGTGATTCAAAATATTGCTAAAACTTGCATGACCAACACTCGTTTTAAAATGCGTTAAAATCATAAACAAACCAACAACAATTAACAGTACAATAGCGACAATTTTAATTAATGCAAACCAGAATTCAGTTTCACCAAAGGCAGCAACTGTAATCAAGTTTAATAATAACAAAATTCCTAATAATATCAACCCCGGGACCCACTGAGGGACATTGGGCAACCAGTAACGAATGTAGACACCAACCGCTGTAATTTCAGACATTGCAATGGCAACCCAACAAAACCAATAGGTCCAGCCGGCTACAAAGCCAACGGTCTCACCTAAATACTCTTGAATAAATTCCACATAGGAATGATAATTTAAATTTGATAATAGGAGCTCACCTAAAGCCCGCATTAAGAAAAAACAAATAACCCCTGTAATAAAATAGGCTAAAATAATAGATGGTCCCGCATAGTTAATGGCTTTACCTGAGCCTAAAAACAGACCTGTACCAATTGTTCCGCCAATCGCAATTAATTGAACGTGTCGATTCTTTAAATTTCTAGCCATTTCTGGACTATTTTCATGAGCACTCATATTCTATCTCTGCCTCCGGATTTTATTGAATCTCAATTGAGCGAACTTGATGCTGATCCAAAAAATTATAAATTTCATTTAGATCTGTTTTAAAGGTTAATTTGACAATTTGCATCGCGCCAAAGTGAAAGGTGGCCACCGTTTGCTGCTTTTTATCATGGGTTAAAACGACGCTTGAAACTAAAGCGTAGGGTTTAACAACCCGCAAACTACTGATAACGCCCCAATTACTCAACCCTTTAGGCCAAAGCGCAATCGTCAAAAAAGCAACAATAATAAATAAACTGCTAATTTTGGCCGCTAAATCAATGCTCAAGTACAACATCCCAAAAATCGTCAGCGCTGCTAATATCAACCCTGCAATTACTCGAAAACGTCCGCTTTTTGCCCGTACCTTTAAAGTAAAAGATACCCACGCTAAAGCAATGATCAATAAAACTGTTAACAATAGATAAATATAACTTAACAAGTTCACCTAAACCACCCTATCAATTAACTTCAATAACCTTAACAGTTTACCGTATTTCATTAAGGTTTTACAGTCCTGAAGTAAATATACCATTAAGTTACTCAATATATAATTAATGGTTATTTCTGATATTATATATATATTTATCTAAAATAACCAAATAATAAGCCTGTAATTACTAAAACGTTATCGTATGTAAAAACACAAAGAGATTAAATCAAAAATTAATTCGATCTAACCTCTTTGTGCGTTGAAACGTGTTTAAGAATTCTAGTATCACACGTTTTTATTTATTATTTAATATGCCCTAGTTCAACCGTATCTCGAGCAATCATCAATTCTTCATTAGTTGGTACTAATAAAACTTTGATCTTAGAATCGTCGCCACTGATGATCCGTTCTTCACCCATGACGTCATTGCGTTCTTTATCAATAGTTGCACCTAAAAAGCCTAATTTATCCACAATCCGTTGACGCATTAGCTTGTCGCCTTCACCCATACCAGCAGTGAATACCAATGTATCTAAGCCGCCCATGATAGCAACATAAGAACCAATATATTTCACCATACGATTTACAAAAATATCAATGGCTAATTTAGATTCTGGCCGTGTGTCAATTGTATTTTCAAGGTCCCGCATATCTGGTGAAAGTCCAGAAATACCTAATAAACCTGATTTTTTGTTTAGAATATCAATCATTTCTTCAGGATCATCAATGCTTAATTTTTGCATCAAATAAGCAACTAATGAGGCATCAATATCCCCAGAGCGTGTACTCATTGTCACCCCAGCTAATGGTGTAAAGCCCATAGATGTATCTAAAGACTTACCATCTTTAACGGCTGTAACTGAAACACCGCTGCCCATGTGCAAAGTAATCATCTTTTGACTTGCCAAAGGTACATCTAAAATTTCTGCTGCACGTTGCGAAACGTAACGATGACTTGTACCGTGGGCCCCATATTTACGTGCACCATATTCTTTATAATATTCTAACGGAATACTATATAAGAAGTTTTCTTCAGGCATTGTTGTATGGAAAGAGGTATCAAAGACGGCTACTTCAGGTACACCAGGCAATACTTTCATAAATGCCTCGATCCCCCGAGCTTCTGCTGGATTATGCAATGGTGCATATTCTGCTAATTCTTTAATTTTTTCTAAGTTCTGTGCATCAACTAAGGCTGATGCCTTGAAGAATTCACCACCGGCAACAACCCGATGACCAACACCGTTGATCTCAGAGAAATCTTTGATAATCCCTAAATCAATTAAAGTTGCCATTACCTTGTTAACAGCAATTTCTTGAGTTGGAATATCGCCAATCTCTTTTGTTTTTTTACCATTAAACTTAACAGAAAAAACAGAATCAGATAGACCTAAGCGATCAACTAATCCTTCGGCTACGACCGTTTCTTCAGGCATAATAATTAATTTCCATTTTAAAGTGGAACTACCTGCGTTGATCGCTAAAATTTTTGACATACTAAATCACCTTTACTTTTTAAAATAGTTTTGTTGCCATTGTTGCAGTTCTTTAGTGAAGCGTGTTAAAGCTTGACGGTCGTTAAAGTCTGGCAAATCTCCTAAAAGAATTTGCGAAACTTGTTCAGCTTGACCGCCCTGCTTTTGTAAAACAAGAATCGATTTTTGTGCTGAGGCATCTGTAAACATTTTGGTAGGTAAATTCAATAAACCTTGGAAATAGGCTGCTTTCGTCAGCCATTCTGTTAGCGTTTTCGATTCCTCAGATTGAAAAATCGCTGTTGGTACCACAAACAGTCCTAAACCGGCTGGCTTTAAAGAACGAATCCCTTGCTCAATTAGTAAGTGATGTGTATACGAATGTCCTTGCTGTGCCCGGGTTTGATAATCTTTTGCCTGTTGATCCACAGGATAATAACCCACTGGCAGATCAGAAACAATCAGATCAACGTCTTTCACCAACAACGGCATGACAGCATCTTGATGGTAGAGTTCTAAATCTAACTGTAACCATTGACTGAAGACGGCTGCTAAATCTAACAGTAGACTGTCATTATCAATACCAAAGCCCTTTAATTCAATCTTCAAATTTCGTTGAAGCTGTGCCATTACGGTCAAAATTAAATTGCCGGAACCTACAGCAATATCCAAAACCTTACTGGATGTTTCGTAATCCCCTAACTGCTGTGCCAAATAAGCAACCATATAACCAATTGCATCCGGCGTCAAACGCTTGTTAGGTTCTACTCGGTCTTGCTGCATCCCCTTAAATCCAATTAACTGTAATGCCTGTCGCTTAGACGTTCGATCATAACTTGTCAGTTCAATCTTTTCATAGATTGCTTGCAACTTCTCGATCGTAGCGGCAGTTGGCCGATCATTTTCCACTTTAATATGTTTATGATCGATAATATTTCCTAAATTTTCAGCTAAAGCATCCAAATAAGATGTATTTAAATCAGATTTTAGAATACTTGTGCTTTCATCCAAAAGATCGAATAGTTCCTTAACTGGACGATCAGACAAACCTATCACCTCATTTACAGATTGCTACGATCTTAATTGTAACGATACCTAATATTTTTAGCAACTACAATCCAATAAAAGATTAGGAATATTTTTTACAAAATAACAAAAAATCCTTAAGAAAAATAAAATCTTAAGAATTTTCTGTGCTCAGCAATCATGCCTATTTTAATAATTAGGTGTGCTCAATCGCTATTTGTTTTAAGGGACTGCGCCAAATTTTCTTGTTTCGGCTCACTTTCCGCCGGTTCTGGCAACATGCAGCGAAATTTTTCTTTATAACCTGTCTGCTTTAATGTGACATCACATTGTAATTGTTGCTCCGTTGCTATGAAATGAACCGTTCCTAAATTAGTTTCAATTTCCACTTGCGGCTGGTGCGCATAGCTTTTGCGAGCGACATGATAAACTAAAGCCGCTTGTTGATGCCGCTGAAATTGATGCATCAATCTCATCTTTTGTTGATAATGTGCCAAATAGCCGTACCCTAAGCCCAGTAATGTGCTTAATCCAAAAATTGTAAATACAATAATATAAGCTGGCTGTTTATGTGTCATATTCTTTTTCCTTATCATAAGGACAATAAAAGCGATGAGTATGCGCTTGCCCATCTAAAACAATTGTGACGTCAATATAAGGTTTCTTTCGTTTAAATTGAACATCATCAATATTTTCGATTAACGGCGCATAGCCTTGTCCCAAACTGTTTTGCAACAACAATTGCTTGTGGCCTTTGTTGACACCTTGTAAAACTAAAGCCCGTGTACTACTTGTATTGTCTGAATTCAAATGATATAAAACCAATCGCTTTTTCTGTCGATCACTGGCAATCGTTTTAAATCGGCTTACTTGAATAAAATGATCCAGCTGCAAAAAAACTTGATCAATATTTTGAGTTGCTGCAGAAACCCGATTTGCCCGCTGAACATCTTGTATCAAGCTACCTGCTGCATTAAACACGACAACAATAGTCCCAAAAATAAATAAACTAATCACTGCTTCTATGATCGTAAAACCGTTTTGCTTAATTTTGAACATGACAATTAATCTCATAACCATCCGGCCAAATAATCTGAATGGCATCCTCTTCTTTAACAATTTTCTTTGGTTTAGTTGGCTTAATTTCAGTTACATCTAAGATAATTTGCTCCGCGGCTTTATAGTAATACAACCGCTGTGCCTGTCGGTGCAATTGCTGCTGACCAAAACTCAAAATGCCGGCTAACGAAATTACCCCTAAACTTAAAATATATAGGCTAATTGTATTCTCCACGAGTAAATAAGCCTTAGTTTGTTTTAACATGCAGCCTGCCCCATCCCATCTGTATTGCATAACTATAAGTTTTTTTAGTAATTTTCGATTTAAATTTGATAAGCCCAGGTTTAATCATGCCAGAATCTCCCAATTCGAAAACTAATTTACTGCCGGCAGCAATTTCTAATGTTTCAGGAACTATCAATGAAACTGGTTGTTTTATATTGAAAGTTTCAAATTTAATTTGACGGCCAGTGACCTTAATTCTACCCGGCTGATTGGTAAACATACTTTGAGTCAATGTATTTTGATAAGTGACTTCAAATTGTTTAAGAAACTGCTTTTCGTCCTGAATCGCTTGAACCGGCGGCCAAATCAGCCAAGTTAGCGTTATTAAAGTCCCAATTAGAAATAGCACAAAGGTCGTTTCAATTAAAGTAAACGCTGATCGGGTCAACTTTTTGTATTTGTTTCCGTTTTATTGAGCACGACGTTACCTTTATTATCAATCTTATATTTTTTAGCTTTTTCAACTTGAGTTGGTGTTAAATAGTTGTCTTTAGCCATCTTGTCCCAACTAATGCCATCGGTGGCGTTAATATCTTCCCGGTATAGATCAACTTGCGTCTGTAATGTTCGTTCAAAAGCTACATCTGCTTTTTGACTGGCATTATCCCGCTGATTGCTCAATGTTGGTAAAAAGACAATGATCAATAGACCAATAATAAAGATCACCGTTACCATTTCCATTAGTGTAAAAGCTTGTTGTTTTTGTAGTTTCATTTTTTTCATCATTTTTAAATTCGTCCCATCATATTATAAATTGGTAATAAGAGTTGTAGATACATCAGTACAATTAAAACGGCAATCACAATAAACATGATTGGCTGTACTTTCAAAAGTAATTTGTGAATATCTACTAGCAACGCTTCAAATAATAGCTGACTGTAAATAGTCATTTCTTTAGCTAAAATCTGCATTGAAGCCCCTCGATAGATAAACGTTAATAGTTCATTGGGTAAAAGTTCAGAGCGCTTTACAATTTTTTCTAGAGACTGCCCGGTTTGCAGCTCTTTTTCAAATGACTGTCCCAACTGTCGCATGAAACTCTGCTTTGGCAATTGCTGTACAGACTGTAGAATTTCTGATAAATTCAGTCCATTTGCTAAATATATTGCTAAATCAGAGCACAGTATATAACTGCAGTAATGTCTAAAAATAATACCGACAAACGGTAATCTGATTAATAACGTCATTTGCACCAAGGCATTACTCCGCCTAAAGCATAAATAAAACAAAGCCGCAATCAAACTAATTAAAATAAGAAGTAGACTTAAACTTAATGACAGCCAGATGGGTAATTGAAAATAATCACTGCCAAAACTTTTGAATTGTGGCTGGATTTTTAGTTTAATCACTATAAAAAATCCGAGTAATAGAATAACTAATAGAATTGGATAATTCATCAAATTTCGCAATTTTGTTAATTGCTGATTTTTTATGCGCAACCACTGACTGATTTGTTTTAAACTTGTCACTAATTCACCATGTTTTTGAGCAATGATAATTTGATCAATTAGCGATTGACTGATTTGGCTGTATTGCAATGCTTGTGCGAAGGTTTGCCCTTGATCCAGGCGTTGCTGCAGCGCACAAATCCAATTTTTTTCTTTTGGCAGAAAGTCGGCCATGAACTTCAAGGCCTGTTTGATTGCAAACCCATTTTCTAACATCTGCGCTAAAATTGAAAAAAATAGAATCTGACTATTTAAATTTAATTTGATTTTAGCCGTCCTTGAATTTTTCATATGTTTGTTGTTCTATCCTTTGATAATCCCGCAATTTTTTAAGCTGTTCCTGCCATTGTACAAACCCTTGCCCCGGCTGCTGTATTGCGTTGTTTAAGCCTTCTCCTGTCAAAACATCACATAAAACATGTGGCTGCTGTTGTCGATCCGTCAGCAAACGTTGATAACAAACAGTTGTCAGCGTATTTTGTAGCACATTCGTTGACAATCCTAAATCTAATAGCCGTTCCACAACGCCGCCCGTTGAACGGGCATGAACCGTCGTTAAGACTAAGTGACCACTCAGCGCCGCAGTTACTGCCGTCTGTGCTGTTTTTGCATCTCTAATTTCTCCAATAATTAGTGTGTCCGGCCGATGCCGCAATGTGCCCTTTACTAACGTCATATAGTCCATACCCGCTGCTTCATTTACTTGTAATTGCAAAATCTCTGGTGTTTCAATTTCTACTGGATCCTCCACAGCAATAACCGTTTCATTTTTAGCCAATGCTTTGGCCAATAAATACATTGTGGTTGTTTTACCAGACCCTGTTGCTCCTGAAAATACAAATAACCCCCGTTTTTGAGTCAGTGCCTGTAATTGCTGCACCTGTGTTTCAAAGAAAAAATTCAATTGTGACACTTTGTCATAAAGTAACCGAATCACTAATGATTCTCTATTTTTAAAATCGCCAATAGAAGATAACCGCAACTGTAACGTTTTACCGTCAACCTCCAAACTTAACGTGCCGCTTTGTGGTCGTCGATTTTCACTAATATTCATCTGAGCTTTATATTTTAGAAAACTAATTAAACTGATGGTTTCGTGAAAACTCCGCTGCTCTATAAATTGATGGGTATCTTGAATCCGCAATGTTAAATCGTAACAGTCTGCTTGTGGTACTAAATAAATATCTGATGCTTGCTGCTGATAAGCATATTGAATAATTTGTTCAACAACTTTTTTAATTTCGATTGCTCTCACCTCCTAATAACAATAAATACGCAAAAACTTCTAAATTTTTCCAAAAAAAATAAACTAAAGCAAAAAAATTGCTTTAGTTTATTTTTGAGCGCCTTAAAGGCTTATTCTTCTGGTAATTCTGCACCAGTGTAAACATCAGAAACATCATCGCTGTCTTCAAGACGGTCAATTAATTTTTCATATTGTTCAACTTTATTTTCAGGTACTGGCACATAATTTTGTGGAATCATTGTTAATTCAACATTTGCAAACTTATAGCCTTTAGCTTCTAAACTGTCCCGTACCGCTGTAAAATCGCTTGGGTCTGTATAGATTTCATAAGCTTCATCGCTTGTTTGCAGGTCTTCCCCACCGGCATCCATTACATCTTCTAACATTTGATCTTCATCGGCGTCTGTCGTTGTCCGGTCGATCGCAATATAACCTTTGCGATCAAACATATAGCTAACAGAACCAGCTGAACCCAAGCTGCCGCCATTACGTGTGAACGCTATGCGAACGTCAGAAGCTGTTCTATTCTTATTATCTGTCAATGCATAAACAAGAATAGGTACACCACCTGGTGCATAGCCTTCATAGACAACTTCATCATAGTGTTCTTCGTTATTACCGGAAGCTTTATCAATAGCCCGCTTCACATTGTCTTTTGGCATGTTTGCAGCACGGGCTTTATCCATCATCAAACGTAGTTGTGGGTTACCGCTTGGGTCAGGACCACCACTCTTTGCCGCCATATATAATTCACGCGAGAGCTTTTGGAAAATTTTCCCACGTTTTGCATCCTGCGCGTTTTTACGGCCTTGGATATTATGCCACTTGGAATGTCCTGACATTACGTTTCCCTCTTTCTTAAAGTCATAGTTATACGCATACTAGTATAGCAAAACCTAGGCGCTGATTCAATTACACTAGTCTCATTTTTTAAATTTTCTGAATAATTTTAAAGTGGTTGCTAAACCTTGGTACACGATCGCAAAGTCAACCACTCCTAATTAAAATCAGAAGATGCCTGCTTAAATTTTCATTGAATTTATTTTTTGTAAAAGTGTTTTTTTATGATTGCCAAAGTAAGCTTAGCTCTGTAAAATAAAAATTACAGAATACGAATTATTTTGAGAGGATCGTTCCATGCGCAACCAAAAAAAATCTCTTCTATTAATTGTCACAGCAATTTTTGTTATCTTCGGTGTTATTTTTGCGGTCCATGCACAAAAAACGACTGCCGAACAAGCCACTAAAACAAGCCGCAGTCAGTCTATCTCTAAAAAGCAGCAAGCTACTAAAACACAAAAGGCTAAAAAAAATGCTGAGTTCTGGCAAAAACCATCTGAGGATAAGGCTTACCCAGATGTGGCTGCTCATCCTAATTTAAGCATCGATGTTTCGATAAAAAAACAGCGTGTTTATTTAAAAGATGGCAAAAAAGTATTGTACACGATGCTGGCATCCACCGGCAGCAAAGCCTCTGGTACCCCTACCGGCCATTTTGAAATTCAACCCGAGCATGGTCTAAAGTTTTTTAATCCAAACTCTAAAGAAGGTGCTAATTATTGGACTTCTTTTAAAGACCATGGCGTTTACTTATTTCATACCGTTCCCACTGATGAAGCTGGCAACTATGTGGTTCACGAAGCCAAGCAATTAGGCGCATCCGCCAATTCTCACGGATGTATTCGGTTAAGTGTGGCTGATGCTAAATGGTTTTATGAGAATATTAAAGTTGGCACACCCGTTTATATTCACTGATGCGGCTGCCAATAAATCAATTGATACGTATAGTCGACTTGATCCACTAAAGTCGGCTTTTTTTGATACCACTGCTGAACAAATGGGCCTAATTTTTGTTGCTGTTGATAATCCAGACGGTCCTCTAAATCTGCCCATAATAAATCTTGTGCAATAGCTTCAGTTGCTGTGAACTGCCATGTTTGTGTTTTATAATTTTGCCGTAGCTGTGATAAACAACTTTGCCACTGTTTTAAAGCGTCGTCATTGTAATTATCTGTTGCTTTAGGCAATGGACTGATTTGATTAATTTGTTGATCTAAACTGCTTTCACGTTTAGTAAAGTGGCCTAAAACCACCCAATTATCAGCTAACTGATTCAACGCTAAAAAATCTTCAGTTGTTATTAAAGCTTCAAACATACTGGCAAAAACTACCGAAACTTGCCGTTGCTGTTGCCGTAGTCTAGACCAGGGCTGTTTTTCAAATTGAATATTCTTAAGCTGTTGTTGCTGGGCTAATTGTCGCCCAAAATTTAACATTTCCTGGGAAATATCTACTTCGATCAAAGTCGTCACCAACGGCGCAAAATCAGTTATAAACCGGCCAGCACCGGCACCTAGATCTAATAGTGTTCCAGTGGGCAATAATCGGTTTTGTACCATAAAATTTGTAATAGTTGTTGCCAAGGGCAATTGACTTTCTGCTTGAATGGCCGCATAGTCTGCTGCAAATTCATCCCAAAATTCAGCTGTTTGTAAATCTTCTTGAGTTTGTGCTTCATTATTTTTCATCGTATTTTATGATCCAGGCTAAAAAAACAGCCAGCTCCCTTTATAAATTACCAAACGAAAATAACCACCGTCTTTGGATATTGTAAATCTAAAAGCGGTGATTATTTAATTTAACAAGATTTTATAATTTTAAGCAATCTTTTTATTCTACCGTAACACTTTTAGCCAAGTTTCTTGGTTGATCTACATTATAGCCCCGTTGTAAAGTTGCATAATATGCTAACAATTGGGCTGGTACAATACTTACAATCGGTATCACAACCGTGGATAGTTTTGGCAACACAATTTGATCGCCGTCTTGGGCTAACGCTTCACTGGCAATTCTTAACGTTTTGGCACCTCTGGCTTCAACTTCTTGAATATTGCCTCGGGTATGAGAAGCCGTAGCAGGATCGGTGATGATAGCAGCCACTGGTGTACCATCTTCGATTAGAGAAATTGTCCCATGTTTTAACTCTCCTGCAGCAAAGCCTTCCGCTTGAATATAAGAAACTTCTTTTAATTTCAAAGCTGCTTCTAGACTGGTGCAGTAATCTACACCACGGCCAATATAAAAGGCATTGCGTGTCTTTGCAAAATAAGTTTTTGCCAAGTCTGCCATTTTATCTTTGCTGTCCACAATTGTTTGAATGGCATTAGCAGCAAGACCCAATTCATGCTTCACGTCAAAATTATTTTCTAACCCTTCAGCTGCAGCTAAGGCTTGTGCCAAAATAACTTCTACTGTAATTTGAGCGGTATATGCTTTAGTAGAAGCAACTGCGATTTCTGGACCAGCATGCAATAACAACGTAAAGTCCGCTTCTCGAGAAAGCGTTGAGCCAGGGGCATTGGTAATCGTTAAACTAGGGTAACCCAAAGCATTAGTCTTAACTAAAACTTGACGACTATCTGCAGTTTCACCACTTTGAGACAAGTAAATGAAAAATGGTTTTTCAGATAACAAGGGCATGTTATAACCAAATTCAGAAGCTAATTCTACTTCAACTGGTTTTTTAGCCAATTTTTCAAAGATTGGTTTGCCGACTAATCCCGCATGATAGCTTGTTCCAGCGGCGACGATATATAACCGATCTGCTGCTTTCAGGCCTTCGATTAATTTTGAATCAAAGTTAAATTCACCATCGTCGTTAATATAAGCTTGGGTTAAACGCCGTAAAACAGCAGGTTGTTCATCAATTTCTTTAAGCATGTAATATTGATACGTACCTTTAGAAATATCAGAATCGTCAATCGTTGCTTGATAAGGCTGCCGTTCAATCGTTTCACCGTCTGCGTTCATTAACTGCACATGATCTTTAGTCACAATTACCATTTCACCATCATGCAATTCAATGAACTGTTTTGTCTGACTGACCATCGCCATGGCATCTGAACAAACGACGTTAAAGCCATCGCCAACCCCAACTAATAAGGGGCTTTTGTTCTTGGCAACAAATAGTTTATCGGGTTCATTGCGGTCTACCATTAAGAAAGCAAAAGAGCCTTCAATCATTTTTAAAGCTTTCTGAAAAGCTTTTTCAGTCGTTAAACCGTCTACTTCAACTAACTTTGCAATCAGTTGTACGGCAACTTCAGTATCTGTGGCACTTACAAAATGAACATCTTTTAAATATGTTGTCTTAAGTTCTTGGTAGTTGGTAATGACACCGTTGTGCACTAAATAAAAACGGCCGCTTTGAGAAACATGGGGATGCGCATTAGTATCACTAGGTTCACCATGCGTTGCCCAACGTGTATGTCCAATACCTACTAACCCCTGAACTTCAGGGCCAACAGCTTTTTCTAAATCTGAAATTTTACCTTTTTCTTTGACCAAGTAATCTTGGCCATCTTGATTATTGACATAGATACCAGCGGAATCGTAACCCCGATACTCTAGCTTTTCTAAGCCCTTTAACAAAACTTGTGTTGTATCTTTTTTTCCAATTACGCCAACAATTCCACACATAATTTAAACATTCCTTTTCGTCTTCATAGATTTAAATTTTAAAATTTATCTCCAGTCGCTGATCAACTTTCTGTTCAGACTTTACAGCCTGTTTTTGTATTGATCTGTAGAGTGCGAACCCTTGAGCCACCCGCCGAATCTTTCGATAAGCTCATCCCTCGTCATCCAAGTTTACTTGGACCAGGCGCTGTCCATTATTTTATTGGTATACACCTCTTTATCAATTATTCTCTGGAAACAAATAATATCTTATCCGTAATGTATATAGTTGTCAAGCATCTATGTAAAATAATTGGTTACACCAAAACTAAAAATTGGTATACGTACTATTAATGGCTTTTTCACACCAAGCCTTGCGTGTTAAGCTATTTTTTGAGAGGATGGCTAGTCAACCACAATTTGCTTAGATACTGCTATTGCGCTTGATCAAGTGTTTCTGTTCAGTGGACGGAAAGATACGAACCTTAACACCATAATGATATGGCAATTGAGCCATCGTTTTGCGCATGCGAATTCACCCTTTGGTTGTGGTATAATTGGTATACCATATGAGTATCTATACATATGGTATAAATATAATTATGACTGGGACTAAGGAGAGAACTTATGAGTAATGAAAAGCAACACTTAGATGACACTATTTATGAACGCAATTACGTCTACAACTTTCATTATCGCCTCATTTGGACCACTAAACGTCGTAATGCCGCATTTACAACGTCACAATTAGTCTCAGACATGGAAGTGATTTTACAACGCATTGCTAAATTAAATGAGGTGACTATCGAGCGTATGGAGGTGATGCCAGACCAGGTTCATCTGCGAATTAGTTTTAAACCGAAGTATGCGCCTACAAATATTGTCAAAGCCCTTAAGGGTGGTTCCGCACGTCTGTTTTTTGAGAAGCATCCAGAAATCAAACAACAAGAACCTTGGAGTGGTCATTTGTGGTCACCTAGTTACTATATGAGCACTTTGGGAAACCCGAATAAGGCTGTCGTAGAACAATACATTGAGAAACAAAAGAAAAACGTCTCACGGCGTTAATACAAGGGCATTCCTCTCCTGATTAAAATCAGAAGAGGAATGCCAAAATTTTTATTGAACGCTGAAAGAAGGACATCAATGTCATCAGAAAATCGAATTGAATTATTAAGAAAAATTTTAAAAGTACCCACTATTAATGAAAACGAAGGCCGGATCGCAGATATTATTGAAGCGGCCTTAAAAGATCTACCAAATCTCACATTTACGCGAGTTCAATATGCCCCAGGTCGTGATAACTTAATTGTAGATATTAATCAACCTGAAAACCAAAGTAAAGTTCTTGGCTTTAACGGACATTTAGATGTTGTAGACACTGGCAATACAGACTTATGGACCTATGCGCCCTTTGCGGCAGTAATGACTGACGATCGTATTTATGGTCGTGGTGCTGCTGATATGAAAGCCGGTGTCGCTGCAATGGTTTGTGCGGTTAAAGAATTGTTAGAAGCTGGTGCCACATTTAATGGCGGCATTCGCCTGTTATTTACAGTCGGGGAAGAAATTGATAATTTCGGTGCCCGCCAGTTAAGTGCCTTAGGTTATAGCCAGCCTTTAACCGCCTTAGTCGTTGGCGAACCAACGGGACAAGCTATCTGGCATGCTCATAAAGGTATTATAGATTTCACAGCACAAGCCACCGGTAAAAGTGCCCATGGTGCCATGCCTGAATTGGGGATTAATGCGATTGACCATCTTTTTGATTTTTATGCCCAGGCAAAACAGACGATGGCCCCGTTATTGGCAAAAGTTGATCCTGATCTAGGCCAAACTACATTTAATGTCACTTTAATTTCTGGTGGTAATCAAATTAACAGTATCCCTCAATTTGCTAAACTCCGGGGTAATATTCGAACAGTCACTGCAGTTCCCAATGAGACGATTATTGCAGCATTAAAGGCAGCTACGGCTGAAATCAATACTTTACCAGAACATAAAATTGAGCTCACCATTGATTCCACAATTAATGCCATTTCCAGTCCCGCAAATTCTGAAATTGCGACTTGTGTCCAAAATGCCGCTAAAACTCATGCTTGGCCTGTAAAACTCACAGTTGGTGCACCAACAACAGATGCAGCTTTGTTTGAAACTGACCAGCATCAATTTCCTTTTATTGTGATCGGTCCGGGCAATACTTCTGCACATCAAGTAGACGAATATGTGACGATTCAAGATTATTTAAAAGTCACTGATATTTATAAGTCTGTCATTACGCAATATCTTGCCTAATAAAAATAAGCCTCTATCAAGTGATCACCGCTAAATTGCGATGTCTGCTTGATAAAGGCTTATTTAATGTTCATTTAGTCGTCAATCCCCATGACATTGCGTACAACGTCTGCAATACGATCAACATAATTATTAACTTTTTCTTCAGTAGCTGCTTCACCCATTACCCGTAATAAGGCCTCTGTCCCGCTAGGCCGAACTAAAATCCGACCATCTCCGGCCATTTCTTTTTCAACCGTATCAATTGCGGCCACAATTTCTGGGTAATTCTGCCAGTTTTTCTTATCTGACACTTTAATATTGACTAATTTTTGTGGATAAGTACTAACTTCAGCTGCAAGTTCTGATAGTTTTTTACCGGTAGATTTAATGACGTTTAATAGCTGTAATCCAGTCAGCATGCCATCCCCAGTATTATGGTAGTCCAGCAAAATGATATGCCCAGATTGTTCACCGCCTAAGTTATAGCCGTCTTTACGCATTTCTTCAACGACATAGCGATCACCTACATCAGTTTGTACAGATTTTAACCCATTGGCATTCATTGCTTTGTACAAACCGATATTGCTCATTACAGTTGTTACAATTGTATCTTTTTTCAAACGGCCTTTTTCACTGAAGTATTTACCGAGAATAAACATAATTTTATCCCCGTCCACAATATTACCCAACTCATCAACGGCAATACAACGATCGCCATCACCGTCAAAAGCCAACCCAGCATCGGCTTTTTTTTCAACGACTGTTTTAGCCAGGGCTTCAGGATGGGTAGAACCTACATTTTTATTGATATTTAAGCCATCTGGGCTCGTTGCAATTGTTGAAAATTCAGTCTCTACATCGGCGAATAAACGAGTTAATAAACTAGACGTAGAGCCGTTTGCCCCGTCCAAAACAATATTTAACCCTGAAAGATCATCTGATAAAGTTTGACCTAAGAATTGTAAATACTTCAAAGAACCTTCTGGATAATCTTCTACGTAGCCTAAGCCTTCTGCAGAAGGTCTTGGTAATTCGTCAACTTCAGCATCAATATATTTTTCAATTTCTTCTTCGGTTTCATCAGATAATTTATAACCATCTGAACCAAAGAACTTGATGCCGTTATCTTCAGCTGGATTATGGGATGCTGAAATCATGATCCCGGCATTAGCATCTTGTACCCGGATTAAGTAAGCCACAGCCGGTGTTGTAATTACCCCTAGATCCAAAACTTCAATACCAACTGATAGTAGCCCTGAAATTAAGGCATCTTTTAACATCGTCCCTGAAATACGGGTATCTGTTGCTACTAAAACTTTAGGTTGGGCATGGTCTGCCGCATGCTGTGTCAAAACATAACCACCCGCACGGCCTAATTTAAAGGCCATCTCTGGTTTTAATCCCTTATTGGCTACGCCACGAACACCATCAGTACCAAAATACTTTGTCATTTTTTCTCTCACCTATTCTAATCATTATTCGGCTTCACTATCGTCTGAATCTGTAGACTGACTGCCACTACTGCTGCTCTTTGAAGCGGTGTTACTGCTTTGACTGGAGCTGCTGGCAGTTTGCGAACTATCGTTGTCTTGTGAAGCACTTTTACTTGTACTACTACTATCAGACTGGGTTACCTTGATCGTTACACGAACAGATTCAGGATCCACGCCTTGTAGATTCGTATCTTTTAAGCTAACATTAATATCTTTTGTTGTTGTCTGGGTAATACCAGTAACATCCACCGGTATCGTTAGTGATTTAAGTTTATCTAACACATCTTGTTTCCCAGATACTTTTACACTAGTTGTATCACTTGTAAAACTATAGGCTAATTGACTGTCACTATCACCGCTTTGTTCAAAATCTAAATCTAGTTTCTTCGTCGGTAAATAAATCGGAATATTTACATGAATTGTTTGCGGATCTAAAACCACATTAACGATTTTACCAGATTTATCTACAGCTTGTAATAAAACTTCTTGATCAACGGCTGTTTTTCGATTGTTTTCAGTATTTACACTGGCAATAATTTGATCAACCTTGGCAATATCACTCTTAGAACCCGTAGCATTAACGGTTTCTTGACTCATTTTAGTTGTGCCAATCGTATAGCCATCTGCCACACTATCTTTATTAAACTCTAATTGAATTGGGAATGTTTTAGTTTGCTTCGGCTGTATATTAACAGTAATATACTTCGGTGAAATTTGATAAGTCAAATCTTTATTAATTCCCTGTTGCTGCAAGCGAACCCGATGTTTGCCAACGCTCAAATCCCGCAGATCGGCGCTGACTTTAAAATTCTGGGTATTCACGGTTGTCGTTACTAACGCACTTGGCCCTTCTAAGCGAACCGTTACTTTTTCAGGATAACCTGTAATAAAGTACTTGTCGGTGTCACTTTGAACCTCAAGGGGGACTTTAACCGATTTCTTTTTATTTGCCAACTGTTCTTGATTATTCTCTTGAGAACCACGGGTTGTGGATAAACTGCCTTCATTGACATAAGCGAACAATCCAATCGCAAAAATCAACGAAATTATTTTATACACCCAAGGCCGATTAAATAAATTATTCATTACTTAGGCCTCCTTTTGAAAAGACCTTCAAGAAAGATGCGGATATTATTTTTTTCTTCCACAGGTGTGTGAATCAATTGTGTCTTTAGATAACGTAAATAATCTTCTTGTGTTAAATCCCGTAATAATTCGCTATTCTTCGTAATTGTAACGCCACCGGTTTCCTCGGAGACAACAATTGTCAAAGCATCTGTCACTTCACTAATGCCCACAGCAGCCCGGTGTCTTGTCCCTAACTCTTTAGGGATCAGATTACTTTCGGATAATGGTAAATAAGCAGCCGCAACCGCAATCTTCCCATCTCGAATAATAACTGCCCCATCGTGTAATGGCGTATTCGGAATAAAAATGTTGATCAGCAGTTCCCCGGTGACGTCCGCATCTAGCGGAATCCCAGTTTCAATATAATCCTCTAAGCCAGTGGACATTTGCAAGGTAATCAATGCCCCAATCCGTCGTTTGGACATATATTGAATTGCTTTATCTAGGCCCTTAATCATATTTTCAGTTTCTTTATTAATCTCTTGACTACTCCGTCTAAATAAAGCAGTGCGGCCTAAATGCTCTAAACCACGTCTAATTTCCGGTTGGAAAATCACCACAAGGGCCAAAACCCCCCAATTAATGACTTGATCCATTATATATGAAACGGTCTGTAAATTTAAAAACCAACTGATAAATTTAATGACCAGAATCACAATGATCCCTTTCATCAATTGAACGGCTTTAGTGCCTTTGATCAGCATTATCAATTTGTAAATAAAGTACCAAACCACAGCAATATCCAACATTCGCATCAAATTCTGCAATGTTAAAATATCGGTCCAACTCATTGACATGCTCAACCTCCTAAAAAAATCGTTCGCACTATTATACCATGAAACAACCTTACCTTTATGATAACTTCACCGACTTTTCCCGTAGATTACGATTAATTTAGATTTTCTTTTATTATATTATTACAAAATCTGATAGAATTGATTTTATACTAATTTTACGATATGGGGCTTTTCATCATGCAGAAAAAACAGTTGCAGTGGCTTATCCGGCTTGTCTATATTTTATTTCTAATTTATGCTTTCTTTTTCATTCAAGATCCTTATGACTTTATCTTCTTAAATACGCTATTGGCGTACATTCCAATTGAATTAGCTTTTCACCTCACCGCTAATCGACCCAAACATAATATTTTCTTTTGGTTGATTTTTATTGTATGGCTCTTATTTTATCCGAATAACCCTTACTTATTAACAGATTTATTCCATTTAACCTTGCTACATCCCTATAATCCGGCAACGATGCTGATAAAAACCGACATCCATATCTGGCTGTACTTCGCTTATTTAGTGGGCACCGCCATTGTTACTACAATTATTGGCTTAGCCACTTTTGAAAATGTTGTCCAAGCCCTAACGCAACGCTTCTTTAAAAATAATATTTTAGTGCATACCTTTATTTTTGAATTACTTTTATTTTTAACAAGTATCGGTATCTATATCGGGCGTTTTTTAAGAATCCACACAGTTTATTTATTAGATCCCCAGGCGATCATTCAGCCACTTTTAAAAATGTGGCATTTACAAAGTATCCAGTTTTTCCTAATTATCTTCGGTTTGTTAAATCTAATTTATCTCAGTATTTGGATCTTCCGGCAATTATTGCACAAAAATGAATTGTGATCAAAAATAACGCAAGAGTTTATGTCTTTAAACTTTTGCGTTATTTTTTTAATTGTGCATCTTAAATTCTAAAAATAAATCATTATACACTTCAACCCATTTAGGTCCCAAGTCTTGATAGACCTCTAAATTTTTCATTGTCTGACTGTCCGGATAGAATTGCTTATCTTCACGAACCGCTTTAGGTAACAAGGCTTGTGCTTTTTTATTAGGCGTTGCATAGCCGATATATTGGGCGTTTTGTGCCGCATTTTCCGGTCGCAGCATGAAATTGATAAAGGCATAGGCAGCTTTTTTATGCACCGCTGTTTTTGGCATTACAATATTGTCAAACCATAAATTACTGCCTTCGCTAGGCACAACATAGTGTAGATGGTCATTATTCGCGAGCATCTCTGCTGCTTCTCCAGACCAAGTGACAGCTACTGGTGCTTCTCCGGCAATCATATACATTTTAATTTCATCCGCTACAACAGCTTTTACATTGGGTGCTAGACGATTCAATTGATCTGCAGCCTGGCGCAACTGCTGTGGTGATTTACTATTCATACTATACCCAGATTCGACTAAGGCCATGCCCATAATATCTCGGGCACTATCTACAAGCATTAATTTATTTTGCCATTTTGGCGCCCATAAATCTGACCAATGATCAATTTCACCAGCTTTAACGTATTGATCATTATAAATAATGCCTAAAGTCCCCCAGAAATAAGGCACGGAATAACGATTATTAGGATCAAAGCTTTGATTTAAAAATTGTGGTTCAATATTTTGTAAGCCTTTAATTTTTTTTGGATCTAAAGGCAGCAGCAATGAAGCTTTATGCATTTTTTCAATCATATAATCACTCGGGATGGCGATATCATAGGCGGTACCACCTTGCTGGATTTTAGTAAACATCGCTTCATTACTATCAAAGGTTTCGTATTTAACTTGATAGCCTGTCTCTTTTTCAAATTTTGTAATTAAGGCTGGATCAATATAATCACCCCAGTTAAAAATCGTCAGCGTTTTACTGGCGTTATCTTGCCCAGAAGCTTTATTTAAGGCGTGTACCCCTAGGCCTAAGAGTGCACTAACAATTAAAATAATGGCCGCAAAGATACCAAATCTTTTCATTGCAGATAAGCCCCCCCTCTTTGGCGCTTATTCCGACGAGATTGCGTATATTGATTAATGAAGTAATAACCCACAATTAAGAGAATAGAAAAAATAAACATGATCGCAGATAAGGCATTGATTTCTAGGTTGATCCCCTGCCGTGCTCTTGAATAAATTTCAACGGATAACGTCGCAAAACCATTACCGGTTACAAAAAAGGTGACAGCAAAGTCATCTAAAGAATACGTTAATGCCATAAAAAAGCCAGAGAAAATGCTCGGTAAAATATAAGGTAGGATCACTTTACTCAAAATCTGCCACCGATTTGCCCCCAAGTCCCGAGCTGCATCAACCATTGAACCATTCATTTCTTTTAAGCGGGGTAAGACTAACAAGACAACGATGGGAATTGAAAAGGCAATATGACTGGCTAAAACAGACCCAAAGCCTAAAGCAATGCCCAATGTCGTGAATAAAATCAAAAAACTAGCCCCAATAATGACATCTGGTGAAACCATTAAGATATTATTTAAAGATAAGATAAAGTTTTGTAACTTACGCTGCTTTAACGTATGGATCCCTAACGCCCCCATCGTACCAACGATTGTGGCTACTAGAGAAGACAGTAAGGCGATGAGCAACGTATCTAACAAAATAACAATTAAGCGACTGTCAGAAAATAAAGTTTGATAATGGCTTAGGGTAAAGCCTTTAAAAGTAGACATATTTGTCCCGCTGCTAAATGAATAATAGATCAAATACAAAATTGGCGTATAAAGTAGGGCAAAGGCAAAAATTAAATAAAGTCGGCCGCCCCAATGCTTATGCTTTGCCATGATTTTTTCTTGTCCCCGCCTTTCTTGTTCCAGAGGTCAGTGTCATTGTTAAAAACATGATCAAAATTAAGATCACGCCGATGGTTGACCCCATCCCCCAGTTCATTGTTGTTAGGAAATGTTCTTCAATTGCGGTGCCCAGTGTAATAACCCGGTTCCCCCCAATTAATCTGGTGATCATGAATAAAGAAAGTGACGGTATGAAGACGGCCTGAACACCAGACCGTACCCCGTTAATACTGATGGGAAAAATCACCCGCCAAAGTGTCTGAAAATTATTTGCACCTAAATCATGGCTGGCCTGAATTACTGCTGGATCAATATCCACTAGTGAGTTATAGATCGGTAAAATCATAAATGGAATTTGGATATAAGCCGCTACTAAAACAAAACTTGTATTTGTAAATAGAATTTGTTGCGGGCCAATACCCATAAATGTCAAAAAGTGATTTACAGCGCCGGTTTGTGAAAAAATACCAATAAATGCGTAGGCTTTTAGCAATAAATTAATCCAAGTTGGCAAAATAATTAATAGAATCCATAATTGCCGATGTTTTAATTTTGTTAAAAAGTAAGCCGTCGGATAGCTGATAACTAAAGTGATTAACGTAATTAAAAAAGCGTAGACAAAGGAGTTTAACGTCATTTTTAAATAAACTGCCGAGCTTAAATAATTTTTATAGTTGGCTAAAGTTAGCTGATGATCTAAACCAAAAAAGGACTGGTAGATAATTAAAGCGACCGGTGCAATGACAAAAAGTGCGATCCAAATAAAATACAACGAAAAATAAGACCATTGCCGTGTTTTATGATTCAGTGTTGTCACCTTCCTCGTACTGGCTTAAGCGGGCATCAAAATCTTCTTCTTCTTCCCCAAACCGCATAACGTGTAAGGCTTGCGGTGTGAAATTTAAGCCAACTTTTTCAATATCTTCTACCGAATTGGTGGTATGAATTAACCATTGATTACCATCTTCGTCATGACTCGTAATTTCAAAATGATCCCCTCGAAATAGCTGTGAATCCACTTGAACAACTAGCTTCCCCTGATCTTGAGTCGTGACTTCAATATCTTCAGGCCGCAAAACGACTTCAACGGCTTCATTCGGCCGCATCCCGGCATCGGCACATTCGAAACGTTTACCGACAAACTCCACTTCAAAGTCTTGAATCATTGTCCCTGGTACAATATTGCTTTCACCAATAAAATCAGCCACAAAATGATTGATAGGTTCATCATAAATATCCACTGGCGAACCGCTTTGCTGCAGCTTACCATCATTCATTACAATAATTTCATCACTGACCGCTAAAGCCTCTTCTTGATCGTGGGTCACAAATAAAAAAGTAATGCCCAATCGCTGCTGTAAAGAGCGTAATTCATATTGCATCTGCTGTCTGAGTTTTTGATCTAATGCAGATAAGGATTCATCTAACAACAATAACCGAGGTTCATTAACAATTGCTCTGGCAATTGCAATTCGCTGTTGCTGCCCACCGGATAGTTCGGAAATCATCCGATTTTCAAAGCCGCTCATCCGGGTAACCCGTAAAATATCTGCCACTCGATCTTCAATTTCTGATTTTGGCACTTTGCGCAAATTTAGCCCGAAAGCCACGTTGTCAAAAACATTTAAATGTGGAAATAAAGCATAATTTTGAAAAACGGTATTCACTTTTCGTTTTTCTGCCGGCAGATTCGTGATGTCTTCGCCGTCAAACAAGACTTGGCCTTTATCTGCTAGAATTAACCCAGAAACAATACGCAAAATCGTAGTTTTTCCTGAGCCGGAAGGTCCTAAAAAGGAGTAAAATTTACCTTGATCTAAGGTGAAACTAACATCGTCTAATGCTAAAAAGTCATCAAAATATTTGTAAACGTGCTGTAATGCTAGGATTGTTTCTGAGCGTGCCATGATCAAGCTCCTTTAGATTTGTTTTAATTAAACTAGTGATATACATTTAAAAAAGTTATAATAATTGTAAATAATAAATATACAGTAACCCGGAGGTCAACATGTCAGATTATCAAGCAATCAACCTTACATTGCAAGAAGATGGTCAAGTTCTACCACAGTATGTCGGTAAAAACTTACCTACTTTAAAAAATAATGATGTCTTAATTCGTGTACAATACTCTAGTATTAATCACAAAGACGCCCTTACTTTAAATGCTAAAAGTGGCGTTGTCCGCAATTATCCAATTGTGCCTGGTATTGATTTTGCGGGCATGGTCATCGAGTCTGATGATCCTGCATTTTTTGTCGGTGATAAAGTGGTTGGTACCGGTTTTGAATTCGGCGTTAAGCGAGATGGCGGCTACAGTGAATTTGTCCTGGCACCTGGGCATAAAATTTTCAAAATTCCACGGCCATTAACGATGCGCGATACAATGATTTTAGGCACAGCTGGTTTAACAGCTGCCATTTGTCTGAGCCATTTCTTACAATTAAAAGCATCTACAAATAAAGATATTCCAATTTTAGTCACTGGTGTTACCGGTGGTGTTGGCGGTTTAATACTTGCGATGCTACGTAAGTTAGGCTTTACCAACCTCACAGCAGTCACCCGCCGGACGGATGTTAATGGTTATCTAACAGACTTAGGTGCAACTAAAATCATTGATCCGCAAAAATTAAAGAACTCTAGACATAAACCGCTATTAAAAGGGGAATATGCAGCGGTCTTAGATAGTGTTGGTGGTCAACTGCTAGGGGATATCTTAGGCCGTTTGGAATACAACGGCTGCGCCATCACTTGCGGGAATACCGCCGGCAATAACTTCGGCGCAAGTGTTTTACCGTTTATTCTTCGGGGCATTAAATTGATTGGCGTGGATTCTGTAGATTATCCTGCCCCAGATCGACAAGAGCTCTGGCAGCTATTAGCTTCTTCTTTCCGATTAGACAGTGAACACTCTGTTGCGGTTCATGAAATTAGCTTTGAAGATATGTTGCCAACGCTCAAGGATTTCAGTGAACATCCGCAAATGGGCCGGACAATTATTGCCTTTCCATAGCCAATGCGTTAGGCTTCAATTTCTTGATCGGTCGTCATGACCACTGCATTTTCCGTGTAGTTGATCTGCTGCCGTAATTTACCAGCAACGCTATTATTAATTAATCCTTTTTCGATCATCTCTTGAATAGCCCCCCGCTGACTGGCTAAAGCGTGGGTTCGCAAAATTACTAATTGCTGTTCATAAGCTTCTGTGCGTCGATTGCCAATATCTTTTAGGTTTGCTACCCGACGCCGATAACGGGTAACCAATTGATAAATGGCCTGCCGGTTAAATTTCTGCGCCCGATTCTCAGGTAACTTCAAAAATTCAGATAAGTGCTTTAGGCCGCCTTTGGCCATTTGTTTTTCAACGAACAGCTTTTCATTAAAGAAAGGTTGTTCGCTATTTTTTTGGGATGTTTTAAACGCTAAGAAATGATTGGTTTTTGTTTGAACTCTAAAGAAAAATAACTTAAATTTAACCCGCCATTTACCCTTTTCAATATCCGCTAGATCTTTATGCCGTTGAATCAGACTTTTTTCGTAATATTGGAAGGTTTTAACTTGAATTTGATTTTGTTTCCATAATGCTTCTAAAGCTGCAAGCTCACCATCTAGGCCGACTCGGTTTAGGATCAGCTCATCTTTTAAAATTGGCGGTAATTGATCGTCATCGGTCAAATCCAGCTCGCCTCGGCGAATCATCGTTTGATATTCCTGTATTAAATCCAAGGCAGCCCGCTGATTGCTCTCTCGTTTTTCAGATTCAATTTTGTGTACCGCTACTTGATACATATACAACTGTGCTTGGGCGACGGTATAAGAAACTTGTGTACCGCTATTTTCATCTTCTTCATCATCATCTAGATTCTCATCTGCTGTTGGCAAACTCCCCCGTAACCGCAACGGCCGGCCATTGGGGATGAACAGCGGAATGAAAACAATCGCCATAATCAAACTGACCAAAACAACCCCCGCGGCTACGAATAGCATCATTGACCGCTGCGGAAAACTTTTACCGCTGGCAATCACTACTGGTACGGATAAAACCCCGGCCATGGTAATTGCCCCTCTAACACCGGTCAAGCCGGATAGAATAGCGATTTTAAAACTTGGTCGTTCATCACTACGTTTTCGTAAGTAATTCAATAAAATATTGCCGTAAGTCCATAAAGTCCGGATTAAGAACATGCCAAACCAAGTAATAAAGACATACAAGATTGCATTTCGCGTACTGATATCTGGATTTTTAATAACTGCACCAAAAGCTACGGGCAGTTCAATCCCTAAAATTAAAAAGACAACGCCATTTAATAAATAAACGATAATATCCCATGTTTTTTCATTAACAATATTTAATTCTGCTAAGTAGTAATCAGAATATAAATTCCGTTGATTACTACCTACAATACCTGCAGCAACAACCGCAATAACACCGGAAGCATGAAAAACTTCTTCAGCAATTAAATAAATAATAAAAGGCGTGCTGACTTGCAGAATGGTATGTAAAACGACATCGGTAATCCCCTGTCTAAGGAAAAACTGCTTTAAAAATTGCAATAAGAACATTAACAATAAGCCAATAATTGCGCCCACAATACTGATATAAAAGAAATCACCTACTGCTTGACCTAATGAAAAGACACCGGTAACTGTGGCAGCAACCCCATACTTAAAGCCGATCAAACCACTGGCATCGTTGATCAGACTTTCGCCACTAACAAGATGTAAAATGTTTGACGGTAGTTTAGCACGTTCTGAAATAGATTGCACAGCAATTGGATCGGTGGGGGACAAAATAGCCGCCAAGGCAAACGCAGCTGACAGCGGCAACGCTGGAATTAAGTAATGAATTAAATAGCCGCCTAAAAAAGTAGTAATAAATACTAAAATAATGGCATTGGCAACAATTGGTCCCCGCAAAGCCCACAATTCTTTTTTAGGAAAATGAAAGCCGTCATTAAATAGTAAGGGTGCAATAAATAGCAACATAAACCAGCTTGTGTTTAATGGAATCTGAAAGTTAAAAATCACCGCAATCAATAAGCCGATGATGACTTGGATTAAACTGACCGGTAAGATCACAACATAGTGACTGATAATATTTGAAATGATCACAAAAACTACCAGTAAAATGACACCTTCAATAATTTCCAAAACACTGCCCCCTCCAATTAATACCGTCCATGATTCACTAATATCTCATTATAGACTATCTGATCAGCCCGTTAAAACATTTTTTACCACCACTAAAAAAGCGGTGTAGATTTTCTACGCCGCTACGCTGCTTGTTAAGCCTTTGGTTCGCCAATAATTCGAACTTCAGGTTCCAATTTAATTTGGAATTTTGCCCAAACTTCTTTTTGAACAAAATGAATCATCGCCATATAATCCGTGGCCGTGGCATGATCAATGTTTACAATAAAACCTGCATGTTTCATAGAAATTTGAGCGCCGCCGATGATTTTGCCTTGTAAGCCGGCTTCTTGAATTAACGGACCTACAAAATGATCGGCCGGACGTTTGAAAACGCTGCCGCAAGAAGGATATTCCAGCGGTTGCTTACTTGCCCGACGCGCATTCAAATCTGTCATTTTGGCTTTAATCGCTGTAAAATCACCAGGTTCTAAGGTGAACGTTGCTGAAACGACAACACCGCCATTTTCTTGTAAGGCACTATGCCGATAACTAAAGCCCATATCGGCCCCATTAACGGTCACTAAATTACCGTTAGCATCTAAATAACGATAGGCCGTTACTGCGTCTTTTATTTCACCGCCATAAGCACCAGCGTTCATGAAGACAGCACCGCCCACACTGCCAGGAATACCAGCAGCAAATTCTAGACCTGTTAAGCTGGCTGCTAAAGCCATTTCGGAAACATCAATAATTTTGGCGCCCGCTTGTGCGACAATCGTATTGCCTTTAGCTTCAATTGTTTTCATTTCAGTTGTAATGACTGTCAAGCCGCGAATACCACCGTCTTGAACAATCAAGTTACTGGCATTGCCAATAACTGTCAACGGTAGTGCCTGTTGTTGCGCATAAACAACAAGCTTTTCTAAAGCTGCTTCTGTTTTAGGAAAAGCTAAGATGTCCGCCGGTCCACCTGTTTTTGTAAAGGTGTAATGGCTTAATGGTTCATTATATTTAATTTCAAGTTCTGAACTTGCCAAATCCTTGATCAAACTTTTCGCCCCTGTTCAAATATAGTCATTATTAGTAAAATAGCATTACTATGAATTCTAACAGAAATAATCCGAATATTCTATGTTAGAATCTTCAGCTGTCTTGTCAGCTTTTGAATTTTCTGTAAAATAAAAGATAAGCTTAAGGAGGCTTTTATTATGAAATTTGTATCTTGGAATGTCAATGGCCTACGTGCCGTTTTGAAAAAGGACTTTATGACTATTTTTAACGATCTATCTGCTGATTTTTTCTGTATTCAAGAAACAAAAATGCAAGCCGGCCAAGTTGATTTGGACTTACCCGGTTATTACACTTATTTCAACTATGCCGTTAAAAAAGGTTACTCCGGCACTGCTATTTTTACAAAACATGAGCCGGATAAGGTCACTTATGGCTTAGACATTGCTGAACACGATCAAGAAGGTCGGGTTATCACTTTGGAATACCCTACTTTTTATTTAATAACGTGTTATACGCCCAATTCTCAAAATGAATTAAAACGGTTAGATTACCGATTATCTTGGGAAGATGCGTTTCGCAATTATGTCTCTGAACTCAGCGCGCAAAAACCAGTTATCTTTTGCGGCGACTTAAACGTTGCCCATGAGGCCATTGATTTAAAAAATGATAAAACCAATCATCATAATGCCGGTTTCAGTGATGAAGAGCGGGGCAAATTTACCCAGTTACTGGATGCTGGATTTACGGATACTTTCCGTTATTTTTACCCCGATTTAGAAGGCGTCTATTCTTGGTGGAGCTATCGTTTTAACGCCCGTAAAAATAACGCTGGTTGGCGCATTGACTATTTCATCACTTCTAATGCCTTGCAGCCAAAACTAAAAGACGCTAAAATTTTAACGGATATTTTAGGTTCAGATCACTGTCCGGTGGAATTGGACACTGAAGATTTACTCTAAGGAGGCTAAAATGAACTTTACCGCTATGGATTTTGAAACCGCTAATTCAACGACTGGCAGTGCTTGCTCAATTGCTTTAGTTGTTGTGCGGGATGATCAAATCACCGATTCGTTTTATACATTAATTAATCCTGAAACTTATTTCAGCAAACGTAACATTCAAGTGCATGGTATCACGGCTAAAGCGGTCGCTCAAGCACCGACTTTTGATCTTGTTTGGCCCCATATTGCCCCGTTATTTGATCCACAGCACTTAGTAGCGGCCCATAATGCGAGTTTTGATATTCGAACTTTAAAAGGGGCTTTGGCAAATTATAAATTGCCTGAGCCTCACTTTTTAACCTTAGATACTTTACGCACTAGCCGCAAATTTTATCCGGAATTTCCCAATCACAAGTTAAATACAGTCGCTAAAGCTTTACAAATTGATTTAAAGCATCATCATAACGCTTTAGACGACAGTATTGCTTGCGCCAAGATCTTATGCCATCAGGTACAGCAATTTGGCCCAGATCGCTTAAAAACACTTGTTAAACTAGTCTAGCAACCGCGCCATCTGCCATAGATCAATAAATCCGGCTTTCGGGTCATAATAGCCCCGTTGTAACGTACCTTCTACTTGAAATGCTAATTTTTTATATAGTTTTACAGCCCGCTGATTTCGTTGTTGAACCGTTAAAGTCAACCGACGGATGAGGCGGGTTTGTTTTGCCCAATCAATCCCATCTTCTAATAGCATTGTACCGATTTGATGGCCCCAATAAGCTTTTTTCACCGAAATTCCAATTTCACCGATATGCCGCAAGTGCAAGTCTTCTTCTCCGGCAATCCGCACCATACCTACAATTTCATCACCTAATAAAGCTAGTAATAGCAGATTATTATCAGATTCATAAATATCTGCCAAGGCTAAAGCCTCAAGTTCTGGTGTTTGTCCATAATCTTCTGCGGTGACTAATAAGTAATTTGACTCCGTACTAACCTGTTTTAAATAGGCCAATAATGCGGCGGCATCTGCGGGCACTGCTTCACGAATGATGAGGGACTTTGCCTGTTTAGTCATGATGAAATGCACTTAAGACTGCGGTGGTTAACTGCTGATAGTGTGTACCTGTAGGCTCAAAAATAATTGTCCGTTGGGCATCATCTGCGGGATCTTTTGTAAGTTTAATTGTCAAAAATTCAGCGGGCAGTTCACTTTGAATAAACTGACTCCATTCTACAATGACAATCCCCTGGCCATCAAAGTACTCCTCTAGGCCAAGTTCATCACTGCCGCCGTTTTCCAGTCGATACATATCCATATGATATAAAGGATAGCGGCCTTCTTGATATTCACGAATTAACGTAAATGTTGGTGATTTTACAGGCCGTTTAATGCCTAAGCCACGGGCAATGCCTTTCGTAAAAGTTGTTTTTCCGGCACCTAAATCCCCATCTAATAACACTACATCGCCAGGTTTTAATTTTGAGCCTAAAATTTCGCCCAATTGAACGGTTGCCGTTGCATTTTTTGTCTGCAAATCAATCACTTCACTTTTAAATTTATTTATTTATTGTAACAAAAAATAAGTGGCTAAAACAAAAGAATCTCTGTCTTAGCCACTTATTTCTATCATTTTTAGTTAAAACCACACTGGTAACATTGCAGCTGATAGCATCACACCATCATATTTAACCGCATCCGATTTAATTTGGCTATGCAGTGTTATCAATGCCTTAGGAAAGTTCTCTTTTTTAGCAAACCAACTTAGACAAATTTCTTTAGTAAGTTGCGTTGCCACTAACTTGCAATCTTCAGTTTTTTCCAATTCTTTAGCATAGGTTAATAGCATCTCTTGTAGATCCGGCCGTGCTTTAATCTCTGGATCGCTGTAAGCCTTGCTTAATTCATCCATCATTATTTTGACATTAGCTTCATTTTTCGCACCCATATTAACCCCTCCTAAATTTATTTACACACAGATGTTACCACTTTTTAAAAAAATAACAACAAAAAAACTGAACCAAGATTAAGCGCTTGATTCAGTTTCATTATAAAAATAATTAGTTTCAGCCTACACCAAAATTAAAGGGCTTGAGCTGCTGTGATAATTGATAATTTATAAACGTCTTCTTCGTTAGAACCACGAGATAAATCAGAAATTGGTTTGTTTAAACCTTGCAAAATTGGGCCAATGGCTTCAAAACCACCGAAACGTTGGGCAATTTTGTAACCAATATTCCCAGCTTCTAGTTCAGGGAAAACAAAGACTTTAGCTTTACCAGCGACTTTAGAATCTGGTGCTTTTTGAGCGCCAACGCTAGGTACAAAAGCAGCATCAAATTGTAATTCCCCATCAATTTCTAATTCTGGTGCTAATTCATGGGCAATTTTAGTTGCTTCAGCAACTTTAGTAACTTGATCTGCCTTTGCAGAACCTTTTGTTGAGAAGCTTAATAAAGCGACTTTAGGATCAATGTCGAATAATTCAGCTGTCTTAGCAGAATCAACAGCGATTTCAGCCAATTCTTGGGCGTTAGGGTCAATATTAATCGCACAATCAGAGAACAAGTAACGTTCGTCTCCACGTTGCATAATAAAGGCACCACTAGTCCGACTGACACCTGGTTTTGTTTTAACAATTTGTAAAGCTGGACGAACAGTATCCCCAGTTGAATGAACCGCACCAGAAACCATGCCATTAGCTTTATCCATGTAAACTAACATTGTGCCAAAATAGTTGGCATCTCTTAACATTTCAACGGCTTGTTCTTTTGTATTTTTGCCTTTACGACGTTCTACAAAAGCATCTACCATAGCGTCATATTCAGCATAATCTGCTGGATTTAAAATTTCAACGCCTTCTAAATGGAAACCTTTTTCTTGCGCAATTTGTTTAATTTTAGCAGCATCACCTAACAAAATAGGTTTTAAAACTTTATCTGCATTCAAACGCGCAGCAGCGCCAATAATTCTTGGTTCATAACCTTCAGGAAATACGATGGTTAAATCTTTACCTTCAATTTTTTGTTTTAAGCTATCAAATAAGTCCACGTTTCAGTCCTCCAATAATAGTATGTAAACGTTATCGCTACTATCTTACACTTTTTTGTGAAATTTGTGAAGTCTGATTTACACTTCTCCTGGATTTTCGGGTAACTGCCAATCAATTGGTGATTCCCCAAACTGGATAAGTGCCTGATTTACTTTTGAAAATGGTTTGGAGCCAAAAAAGCCATGATAAGCCGCTAATGGACTAGGGTGTGGTGCGCTAATAATTGTATTCTTGGTTGTGTCAATCATCGCTCCTTTAGCTTTGGCCGCATTACCCCATAAAACAAAAACAACGCCACCTTTTTCAGATAATTTTTCAATCGCCTTATCAGTCAACTGTTCCCAACCTTTACCGCGATGTGAAAAAGCATGTCCATCTTCCACGGTCAAAACAGAGTTCAATAATAAAACACCTTGTTCAGCCCAATGTTTCAAATAGCCATGGTTGACCGGTTTAATCCCCAAATCACTTTCTAGTTCTTTATAAATATTTACCAAAGATGGCGGTATTTTCGTACCGGGCATCACTGAGAAGCTGCATCCATGGGCTTGATTAGGGCCATGATAAGGATCTTGACCTAAGATAACCACTTTCACTTTTGCAAAAGGCGTCCACTCAAAAGCTTGAAAGATATGGTACATATCTGGATAAATGGTTTTTGTTTGATACTCTGATTTTAAAAATTGATGCAGTGTCTTATAGTAAGTCTTATCAAATTCTGTACTTAAGACTGCTTGCCAATCATCATGAATTAATATTTTTGTCATTGGATATCCCCCTGCTCATAGCGCATTATAGCACATAATTTGGCTCAGCTTCGGCTGTACGTTTGTCTCTTAGACTTTATATGCTAAAATTAAGATAACATAGAAACTGGAGGCGTTTTACTTGATTAAACTTATCGCTTCAGACATGGACGGTACTTTACTAAATAATAAAATGGAAATTTCAGATAATAATGCAGCCGCAATTCGAGCTGCACAAGCTGCTGGCATTGATTTTATCATTGCCACTGGCCGTGGTATCTCCAAAGCCAAACCTTTAGTGACCAGTCATGGCCTGGAAACTGAATTCATCACCATCAATGGCGCTTTAGTGATTGATCGCCATGACCAGCCAGTTGTAAAAGTACCAATTCCTAACACCCGGGCTAAGGCAATTATCGACTTATTAAATGCCGAAGATTTTTATTTTGAGCTCGTCACTGATCAAGGCCCTTATTCAGAAAGCCGTGTCCGCCGAATTCAAAATGTGGCCGATCTGCTTGTTGTCTTAAATCCGGATCAGCCTTACAAAATCGCAGTTGCACTAGCTGCAGCCCGGTTAGAGTTAATGAATATCAACTATATTGATAATTTTTATGATTTATTAACTGACGAAGACATTAATATTTATAAGATCATTGCTTTTGATAAACGTGGCCAACAGGCGTTTGCCAATACTAAAGCCAAATTAGCCGAATTAGGACAGTTGGCTGTAACTTCTTCTTCAGATAATAATATAGAAATTAATGACGTTCGGGCCCAAAAAGGCATTGCTCTAGCACAATACGCCAAAATCAGGAACATCCCCATGTCTCAAGTTATGGCGATTGGTGATAACTTAAATGATGCGTCGATGATCAAAGCAGCCGGTGTTGGGGTGGCTATGGCAAACGCTGTCCCTGAGATCACAGAATTGGCTGATCGCACAACAGATTTCAACACTAAAGATGGTGTCGCCAAAGCTATTCAGTGGGCTCTGGATCAGAAAAATTAAACTGAATTTGGTGAATTTATGGAACTGTATATCAAAACACAATTTACGGATTTAAATCATGTAGCGCTAGTTTATGATCATAATAAAAAGCCCCTCTACTACCTCAGTGGTCGACAGGGCTTATTAAACGACAATTTCACGTTATATGAACTATCCGGTGAACCTGTTGGTGAAATCCGCCAGGTGGGCCGGGGCGTTTTACCTAAATTTGATATTCGGATTGATCGCCAAAAAGTTGGTTCGTTAACGCGGATGATTGGTGTTTGGCATCAATTTATTTTTGTCAGTGACCTAAAGTGGATTTTAATGGGTGATCTGCTGGATAATCACTATCAAGCTTTTCAACATGGCCAAATTATTTTTCAAGTGGACAATGTCATGCTGTCCGACGGTGCCTTAGCTCGAGAATTAAAAATCACTAATGCGGCTGATGCCCCAATTTGTATTTTAATCGCCATGGTTTTGGATCTGTGGTCTCGAAGCACTAAAAAACACCATGCCAATTCACCGATTGTTCATGGTCAGCTCATCTGGGATGATTAATTAGGCATTTAGGGCATAACGCATATGTTCATATTGATGACTGCCAATCATCAAAGTCCCACTGACTTCAAAGCCTGAGCGTTCATATAGCCGTTTTGCGCCAGGATTGGCAAAATCAACATTCAAAGATAAATAATCATAACCGTTGGGCACTTGGGTTTTCAAAGCGGCTAACAATTGACTGCCAATGCCTTGTCCTTGATACTTTGGCGCAACAGCTAACGCATCTAAATACCACTCTCCAGGATAACTTTCCTTATCTGGAAAAAGTGCTTGATCTGCCGTTAAACCAAGCTGTGACAAATAAGGGCGCAATGGCGCATCTATCTTAGCTTCGTCTGTTTCAGGATAACTTACGGCTAATCCTTGAATCACCCCGTTGGTATCGGTCTGGAGTAACGTCCGCCGATAACTGTAACGATAGTCTTCTGTCAAAAAAAGTGTTTCCAAAGTCTGAAAAAGATCAGCCTGTGGTACATCTTGAAGCTGCTCAATCTCCATCTCTTCAAAAATTTGATTTAAGATTGGCATAACGGCGGAACCATCTTCTGGTTTTGCAAAACGAATCATTTATTTTTAATCCCCTTTTTATAATTAAGCTATTTCCAGCTTAACATAAAACACTGATTGGAAAAAAGCATCCACTTATAATGGCTCCTTCTTTAGGAATCTTATAAATGAGTGCTTTTTATGTGCTTTGGGCGGTTTATTCCGCAATCTCTTGCGGTAATATAACCTTATCAAAAAAAGACAGTTGCTGGTGGATCAATTATGACTATAAATTTCAAAACGAAACAAATCCTTATAATTGTTTCATAATTAGGCTTTTAGTAAATAAAAAGTATCCAATTTCTGCCGAATTTGCCGTTCATCTTCCACCATGCCGGACAAAAACCAATTCAAAAGTTGGCTGCATAGCGCCTCTGAAAAAAAAGTAAGATGGGCTGGAGCAATTTTATTAAAATATTGCCGTCCAAAGTAATGCCTTACAAATTGATCGGCTTTTTTCTCAAAAAAGTGATAACGCTCAGTATCCGGTGCAGTATTAAATAAATTCAAAAATAACAATCGCTGCTCCGAAAGCGTGGTCACTAAGTAATCTAGTGCTGCCGACCAACTGTCACAAAGGCGAATATCCTCTAATCTGAGGTCAATAATATCTAAATATAGACTTTGTAACCCATTAGGAAAATTACGATAAAAAGTCGTACGGCTTACTGTCGTTAGCGCAATAACATCATTAACCGTCAACTTTTGAATTAAATTTTGACTTAAGTGCGTTGCTACAATTTGTGTGACATATTTTTTAGTAACTACCATCTGCGGACTTCCTTCCAAAGAAACAATACCTAATCCGTAATATATCAATTTTAAATTATAAACACAAAAAAAATGACAAAATCATGAAAAAAGCTTAATTTTGTCATCTCATATAATCATAAATTAATTTGTCTAGTTTAATATCTATTTTTCATAGCCCGAGCAATTTCGCGGTCTTGATCTTTACGTTTTAAGGTTTCCCGTTTATCGTAAAGCTTCTTACCTTGCCCAACACCAATCAATACTTTTGCAAAACCATGTTTTAAATAAACTTTTAAAGGCACAATCGTAATCCCTTTATCTTGGGCAATACCGGCTAACTTATTGATTTCTTTTTTATGCAGCAGTAACTTACGATTTCGCAAAGGGTCATGATTAAACTGATTGCCTTGCTCATAAGGACTGATGTGCACATTTTCCAGCCAAACTTCCCCGTTACGCACCCGGGCAAAGCCGTCCTTTAAGTTAATCTTCCCTGCCCGAACAGATTTTATTTCTGTCCCGGTTAATTCAATCCCCGCCTCATACGTATCTGAAATATTGTAATCATGACGTGCTTTAGGATTATTGGCCAATTGGTTCGGAGATTTAGGCTTATTTTTACGTTTTGCCATGAAGCATCACCTCACTTTATTTGCGACGTGTATTTTTACGTGGACCCCGTTTTTGATTTTGTTTGCGTTCAGCGACTTGTCGTTTTTCATCTTCAGTTAACACAATTTCAAAATCTAATTGCCGTTGTTTAGCATCAGCTCGGACAAGTTTCACCCGAATTGGCTGTCCGATCTTATACATCTTATGGGTATGTTCCCCAATTAATGTCATGCTACGTTCATTATAAGTGTAATAATCGTCTTGAATGGTTGAAATATGGACTAAGCCTTCAACGGTATTGTCTAAAGCGACAAACATCCCGAAGCTCGTTACAGAACTAACAACAGCATCAAATTCTTCATCCACACGGCCTTCCATATATTGGGCCTTGAGTAAGTCCACAACATCACGTTCTGTGTCAACTGCTTTTCGTTCTTGAATTGAAGTTTGTTCTGCAATTTCTGGCAGTCTTTCATGCCAGTATTCTTGTTGTTTTTCACCAGTACCTTGCATCAAATAACTATGAATTAAGCGATGCACGATCAAGTCCGGATAACGCCGAATTGGCGAAGTGAAATGGGTGTAATAAGCCGCACCAATCCCGAAATGGCCTAATAATTCATCAGAATAATGGGCTTGTTTCATACTCCGTAATAACATGATATTCACAACAGATTCTTCAGGTGTGCCCTTAACTTGGCTTAAAACATCTTGCAACATTTTAGGTTTGACATCTTTAGAAGAACCCACACCTTTAATACCAAAGGCTGAAACAAATTCAAAGAAGTTTTTAACTTTTTCTTCATCTGGTGTTTCGTGCACCCGATATAAGAATGGCACGTCTTTTTTGTACCAACTTTCAGCAACTGTTTCATTGGCTGCCAGCATAAAGGATTCAATCATCCGTTCAGAGGTGCCTCTTTCTCTGAGTACAATGTCAATTGGCTGAGAGTTCTCATCCACAATAATTTGTGCTTCTGGGTCTTCAAAATCAATGGCCCCGCGACGATGACGCATATCAAATAAAATCTCATGTAATTCTGCCATTAAAGTCAGCATTGGCTTTAAATCATGATATTTATCTTCTAAATCAGCATCTTCATTGTTTAAGACTTTGTTGACGTTGTTATAAGTCATCCGTGCATGGGATTTAATAATACTTGGGTAAATGTCAGAATTGATAATTTGCCCGTTTTCATCAATTTCCATGTCACAAGTCATTGCCAATCGTTCTTCATCCGGATTCAAAGAACAAATCCCGTTTGATAATCTGAAAGGAATCATTGGGACTACACGATCAGCTAAGTACACACTCGTTCCGCGATCAAAGGCTTCATGGTCCAACGCAGAATTTTCAGTCACATAGTAACTGACATCTGCAATATGCACCCCTAAATGATAATGGCCATTATCCATTTTCCAAACAACAACCGCATCATCAAAGTCTTTAGAGTCATCTCCGTCAATAGTAATAACTTCTTGATCGGTAATATCCCGGCGACCTTTACGATCTTCAGCTACCACGTGATCTGGAATATGATTGGCTTGATCCAAGGCCTCTTGTGGGAAATCTACATGTAAGCCGTGGGCGTAAACTTGACTTTCAATATCCACGCCAGGATCATTTTTATTCCCAATAATTTTGACCGCAATGCCTCGCATTTGGCCAGGACGTTCTTCGGAAGGATAGTCCGTAATATCTGCCAAAACAATATCGCCCATTTGGGGATGTAAGCCTTGATCAGACAAGAATACTGGAATGGCACTAAGTTTTTTCTCACGGCTTTGAATATAGCCTACAAAACCTGTTTTCTTTACTTCATTATCTGAATATTGCTTAAAATCACCCACTAAAGAAGTGATTTTACGCGTTAAAATTTGAATGACTTCACCAACAGGGCCTCTATTACGCCATGGATCCCCATCACGCACAATTTGGACCTCTACTTCATCCCCGTCAATAGCGGTATGCTTTGATTCTTTAGGGACAAATACATCTGGATCATCAGAATCCGCAATGGACACAAACCCAAAGCCTTTTTCATTGGCTCTAAAAGTTCCTGTCACAATTTGTTTTTGATCGGATAATTTGAATTTCCCTTTATTGCTGATTTGAATGCGGCCTTCGCCTTCCAATTGCGCAATACTTTTAACAACTTTTTTAAAGGCATTCGCACCTTTTAAGCCGATTTGATCATTCACTTCTTGTACCGTAAATTTTTGATCGGGATGATTTTGAAAAACTTCTAAAACTTCTGATTGTAATCGTTCTGATTGAGTCAAATTGACACCTCTTTACTTGTATTTTCAATAAATTTTAAAACGTCTGCTTGTAGTTGTTTATGGGCTGGCCCCACTGTCAAAACATGACTGGCCTGAGGATACCAATGAAAGTCTACTTTAGCTGATTTGAGCGCTGCTTTTAAAGCATAAGCGCCATTAGCATCGATCATTTCATCTTGTCCACTTTGCCCAATAAAAAATGGTTTTTTTATTTTATCTAAATCTTCGGTCATGGCTTCGGAAAATTGTGCTATATCCGCCAGTTGTTTTGGTAAAAGTTCTTGAATTAATTCAAGTTTAGCTTGTATTTCTGCAGCTGGCAATTGCCGATATTGGTAAATCTTTTCAGCGTATTTTAAGAAATTAGGATAGATGTTCGTCTGCCTATCCGGAATCACCGGTGAACTAAACACACCACCAGCGACGACAGAATCTAAGGTCATCAAGGCTTTAGTAGCAAAAACGCCGCCCATTGATAAGCCAAAAATATAAAGTGGCTGTTTGTGTTTGTAAGCAATATAGCGTACCGCAGCCTTAGTATCCGTCCACCACTGTTCCGCGTTGCCTTGCTGTAAAATATCTAAAGGCTCAAAGGTCGCATGTCCCATAAAATGCGGTAAATAAACACTATACCCTGACCGTTCTAAAAAACGCCCCATCAAACGTTGGTCGCTTGAAGTACCCGTATAGGCATGTAACAAAACGACACCAACTTCACCAGCATCAAAATATAAGGGCTCTGGCATTTTATACTTCAAAGCAAAATTCCTTTCCATAACCTGACTGTTTCATTAAAAGAGGCTGAGACAAAACATGGTTTTGCCGCCAGCCTCTTTGTTTTACCGAATAAATGTATCCGTAGACACAACGCCTTTATCCATTAGAAGATAAATAGACTAAGATCAAAGAGAAAATAAAGAATAAAATCCCTAGAATCCAAGTTACTTTGACCATGAATGCTTCAAATCCGCGCTTTTTAGTACCGCCAGATTGCAATTCATTGCCGCCGCCAGATAATGCGCTCAAAGCATCCTGTTGCTTACTAGGTTGCATCATGACCGCGATAATGATCAAAAAGCAATCAATAATCAATAATGTTTGAATAACGTTGTACAATATAATACCTCCATAATCAATCCGTTAAAGAATTCTCACTATAGAATAGTAGCATAAAATAGTATAATTTGCTAGAAGTTTCAGCATCGTTTTCAATCATACATTTTTTGAATCTCTTGGCCAATCAATTGTTTAAAATGACCAACTCGGCCACTAGGTACTAACATAATCAGCGTGTCCCCTGGTCGAATCAGACTGCCGCCTTTAGGAATAATGCGGTATTCCCCCCGTTGAATACTAATCAGTAAACAATTACTCGGCCAATTAAAATCTTTTACTTTAAACGGCTGAGCCCCAGGGATTTCAAAAACCGGTAACTGGACTTGATCCAAACTGCGGTGGGTACTTAAAGCCATTGCCTTTAAACGTTGACGTAAAGATTCATAAATTGGTGCCCCATTAAGCATATCATCAATCCCATAAGCAACTAAACTTAAAACAGCTAATGGCATTAAATGGACTAATGAACCAACCATCTCTGTCACTAATAAAATTGCTGTAAATGGTGCTTTCCCAATGGCAGCAAAATAACCGGCCATTGCAAAAATAACTAAATTATACCAATACATCGGTGCCAACAAGCCAAGATGAACCATAATTGCGCCATACAGTGCCCCGATAACAGCCCCTAAAGATAGAATTGGTAAAAAGATCCCGCCAGGCAATCCAGAACCATAAGATAACATTGAAAAAGCAAAACGAACGAGTAACAATAAACTTAAAGTTAAAATGGACAGCTGTGCTTGATTAAAACTAATAATCAACCCATTGCCGCCTCCCAGCCAATCAGCGTGCCAAACACCTAATGGGACTACTACCAACAGCGGTACCAAGCCATGCAAAGAACGCGGCAAAAACTTAAATAACCGATAAGCTTTTCCTTGAGATAATAAACAATACTGATAAAACCGACCGAGTACCCCTAAAATAATTCCGAGCACTAACAAATGCCAATATTGTGTAACCGGCATTGAGCGCTGATAATTCAAATGCAAAATCGGCTGTAAGCCAAAAATATTCAGTGAAATAAAGTTGGCCCCAACCGCACTAGCCAGCGAGGTTAACCAAACTGGATATGAAAAGTTATGATAAACCTCTTCCAAAACAAACATTGTGCCAGCAATCGGTGCATTAAAAGCCGCAGACAACCCACCAGCTGCGCCAGCCGCGATCATAATACGTCGATCTGCACCATTGGCATGAAAGCCATGTGCAACGCCCTGACCCACCGCAGCGCCCAATTGAATTGAAGGCCCTTCCCGACCTAAAAATAGACCAGGCCCAATTGCCAAAACACCGCCAACAAACTTTCGCCATAAAATAGACCACCAATTATAATCCAACTCATCATCTAATTGTGCTTCCACTTGGGGAATTCCTGAACCAGAAATTTCCGGTCGCTGACGCAACAACAGACCGACAAATAGGCCAATAGCCGTCAAGCCGATGATCACCGGCACAAGCCACCAAATATGACCTGCCTTAATGCCGTTATAAACAAATTGCATCCCGACTAAAAATTTTTCAATCGCAAACCGAAATGCTGCCGTGACAAATCCAGCTAACAAGCCAATTACTAGGCCACGCCAAATAAATCCCAGTTTATCAAAATTTAAATATGTATGATTTCTTTTCAAAATTCTAACCTCAATCCAAACTATCTAAAACTTATTTTACGCATATTTTGGAATTTAGACAATAACACTTGCTTTTCCAAATAGCTTTGTTAAGATTTAATAGGTATTTAATTCTAGTTATCGATGAAACGTATATAGGAAAGAGAAAATGATACTGAAAGCAAAACATTCTAGTTTTATGACACGATTGCCTCAAAAAATGACGTTGGGGTTTATTTTAATTATTAGTATTGGCACTATTTTATTAGCCTTGCCGATTGCAACAAAAGGGGCTACACCAACCCCCTTTATTGACGTTTTATTTACAGCAACTTCGGCAACTTGTATTACGGGCTTAACCGTCGTTAATACGGCCGCAAACTGGTCTATCTTTGGCCAAGTCGTCATCTTAGCCATGTCGGAGATCGGCGCTTTAGGTTATATGACTTTTGCCGTTTTATTATTTAATATTATCCGCCGAAACTTAGATTTATCGACCCAAATTATGGTCAAAGAATCTTTAAACTTAGAAAATCTCAGTGATGTTAAAAGTGTGACCCGCTATGTCATTCAACTCTCTGCTTTATTTCAATTAAGTGGTGCTTTTTTATTTGCCTTTGACTTTATTCCAAGGTACGGTTTTGGCCGTGGCATTTATATTTCAATTTTTCATTCAGTGATGTCCTTTTGTAACGCCGGTTTTGATGTCTTTGGCGATAGTCTGATGGGTTTTCGTAATGACCCTTATGTTTTGATAATTACCGTCATTTTGATCGTTGCCGGCGGCTTAGGCTTTCTAGTTTGGCGGGATCTGTTGCTTTATCCTTACCGGAAACATTTAAGCCTTAACTCAAAACTTACTTTGACAACTACTTTGTCTTTATTTATTGTTGCTTTTGTATTGTTATTCTTAACAGAACGTAATCTTAGAATATTATCCGGTGATACTTCCTTTTTCACCCGACTGGTGAACACGTTGTTTTTAAGCGTTACACCACGAACAGCTGGCCTAATTACCTTACCCACAGATGCGCTACATCCCGGCAGTATCTTTTTAATTATTATGCTCATGTTTGTGGGGGGAACACCGGGATCAACCGCCGGTGGGATTAAAACGACAACTTTCGGTTTATTGATGCTTCAAAGTATCGCCCAGTTGAAAGGTAAAAAAGATGTTACTTTTTGTAAACGCCGCTTCAGTCAGGCTAATATCAATCGGGCGTTACTTTTGATTTTCTTAGCCAGCATGGTTATCGTAACCGCTACTTTGATTTTAACGCAAACGGAAACAATTCCAAAAGACTTTGGTTTAGAATACGTCTTGTTTGAAGTATTGTCCGCTTTTGGTACGGTTGGTTTAAGCCTGGGCTTGACCCCCCATCTGTCTGTTTTAGGCAAGCTGATTATCATGTTCTTGATGTTTATCGGTCGAGTTGGTATTTTCACGTCGATGTACGCCCTCTTAAACCGAAAAACAAAACTAGATCTTGTCCGTTATCCTGAAGAAAACATATTAATTGGTTAATTTAAGAGGAGCTTTTTAAATGAAAAAGAATTTTGCAGTTTTAGGCTTAGGCCGTTTTGGTGAAAGTGTTGTCCGAACTTTATACGAAACACACCAAGATGTTTTAGCGGTGGATATTAAAGAAGATCGGGTGCGCGCATTAATGGATGTTTCCACACAAACGTTAATTGCTGACACCCAGGACGAAGAAGTTTTACGCAGCTTAAATATCGATACTTTTGATTATGTCGTCATTGGGATTGGGAATAATATGGAAGCCAGTATTTTAACAACTTTATTGGCCAAAGAGTTAGGGGCTAAAAATGTTATTGCCAAGGCTGAGACGGATGCACAAGGCCGGGTTTTAAAACGGGTTGGTGCTGATAAAGTTGTCTTTCCTGAACGGGATATGGGCCATGGGGTTGTACGAAAATTATTGTCCAATCACATTTTAAATTTTATTGATCTAAGTGATAAATATACTTTGGCCGAAATTGAAATTACTGATCCAACCTTTACCAATCAGAATTTAATTGAGCTTGATTTAAGACGGCGTTTTGATCTAACCGTCATTGCTATCAATCACGGACATGAAATTAACGTTTCTCCACAACCAACAGATATCGTAAAACTACACGATATTATAGCGGTTGTCGGGCCAATTAAGAACGTTGAAGCCTTGGATGAGGCTCTGAAAAAATAACATTTATTAAAATTATTATGCTTAGGTATTTCCCTATTTTGAGGGCAAATACCTTTTTTAATTCCAAAAAAGTGTTATATTAATCACGATAAAACTGTTACACTCTCTTAAAAAAATAGAAGCGGAAGTGTTTTGATGTTAAAAGAAGTCCATATGCCTAAACTCAGCCCTAAATCTGATCAATACTTCTTTGGCAGCTGGCTAAAACAGCCTGGTGATACTGTTAAAGTTGGGGATGTCTTATTTGAGGTTGAAACCGATAAAGTCATCAGCGAAGTTCAGAGTCAAGAAAACGGTATCTTAAAAACACAAGATGCCCAAGAAGGTCAGGCCACTAATGTTGGCGATCTAGTCGCAACAATCGAAGTTTCTTAAGAAAGAGGTTTTATAGATGGCAGAAATTAAAACAAAACCCAATTGGTTAAAAGTTACTTACGATCAGCAAAAAGTAGATAAAATGAATCACTTATTAGAGGGTTTGGCGTTAAATACAGTTTGCGCTGAGGCCAATTGTCCTAATTTAGGTGATTGTTTTGGTAACGGTACCGCCTCCTTTATGATTTTAGGTCCGAATTGTACACGATCTTGTCGTTTTTGCGATGTGCCCCACGGTCAGCCGGCACCGGTAGATTTATTAGAGCCTGCTCGGGTAGCAGCGGCGACTCAAAAATTACATTTAACCCATGTAGTCGTTACGAGTGTCGATCGGGATGATTTGCCTGATTTAGGCGCCGATCAATTTGTGCGCGTTATCCAGGCGATTCGGGAATTAAATCCTAAAACAACCATTGAAGTTTTAACCCCTGACTTCCAAGGTAAAACTGAGTTATTGGATCGAGTTATTGCTGCTAAACCTGACGTTTTTAACCATAATATGGAAACTGTCCGTAGCTTAACCCCTAAAGTACGCTCGCGGGCAACTTATGAGACTTCTTTAAAAGTATTAGCTTATGTTAAAGCCCATGCGCCTAAAGACTTATTTGTCAAAACTGGTATTATGCTAGGCTTAGGTGAAACAGATGCTGAGGTTTACCAACTCATGACCGATTTAAGAGCGATTGACGTCGATTTCTTGACAATTGGTCAATACGTACAGCCTTCCGATCGCCACTACCCACTAAAGACTTGGGTGCCAATGACGACTTATCAGGCTTATTATCAAATGGCCGTTAAAAAAGGCTTTAAATTTGTAGCTAGCTCACCACTTGTTCGCAGTTCTTATAAGGCGAAAGAAGAATTAGAGGCTGTGTATAATCAATGATCTATATCCCTGTTACAAGTACAAATATCTATCAAAATTTCGCCTTAGAATATTTTTTAGCGGCTGAGAAGCGTTTTAAAGAACCCGTTTTTATGCTTTGGTCTACAACGCCTACCGTGATGCTCGGTAAATATCAAGATGCCCTGGCTGAATTAAATCTTAATTATATCCAACAGCAATCAATTCAAGTTGTCCGCCGCTATTCTGGTGGTGGCACAATTTATACAGACGCTGGTGGCTGCCAATTCAGCTTTATTCAACCGCAATCAACAACAACAATTAGTTTTGATACTTATATCGAAACCATCCAACAGGCGCTATTAGATATGAATATTTCAGCAGAAAAAACTAGCCGGAATGATTTGACGATTAAAGAGAAAAAATTTTCTGGTAATGCACAATATAATCATCAAGGTTACACCGTTCATCACGGTAGTATCTTATTTGATACCGATCTTGAACAAATGTATGATGCTTTGCATGTGGATGATATGAAGTTACGTTCCAAACATATCGCTTCCATTCGTCAGCACACTATTAATTTAAAAACAATACGGCCGGATCTTACGATGGCTGACTTTAAGACGCGACTGATTCGTAATGTTCGGGCGACTTTTGCCCAACATGACACCTATCATTTAACAGCTGCTGAACGGCAGAGGGTTATGCATTTGGCTGAAACATTATTTGAAGATGAAAGCTTTATTTTTGGAAAAACGCCCCACACGGAAATTTCTAAAAAGCATTATTTCCCCGGTGGTGGTTTAGTTCAATTTGATTTGAATGTGAATCACGGTATTTTGACGGATTTGAGATTAACTGGCGATTTCTTCAGTAATTTAGATGCCAGCCATTTTGCGCAGCAACTCATTGGTCGCCCTTTTAGACCAGCTACTTTAAAGCGGCCCATTCAACAGGCATTAGCCGCTTATCCTATTTTAGGTATTCAAACTGAAGATTTGTTGGACTTATTATTTTCATAAAACAAAGAGACCAGATCAAAGTTAATTTTTGACCTGGTCTCTTATTTATGGTGCTATGATGCAACTTCGCATTTTCTAGGCTTTAATTGCCTTTCTTTCTCGTTTAGCTAACAATAGATAACCGACACCCGATAAGAAGGCCAATCCGGCAACTACAAAGTAAGACGTTGTCCAAGATAAATGATCTGCTAAAATTGGCATTAACCAATTTGAGCCTAAATTGCCGATGAGATAAGCCATTAAGCCAACAAAGCCTAAAGCGGTTCCGGCTACTTTTAACGGTACAAAATTTAGCGTTAGAATATTAACAATTAATTGCGGTCCATAAATTAAAGTGCCTAGTAGTCCGGAAATAATTAATAAGAATATATAATCTCTAGGTCCACTGTAACTAATATTTTCATAAACAAAAACTAGCCCCGACATAACAAACAAGCCAATTGCCCCGACAATTGTCATCTTATTAGGGAACTTTACGGCTAGCCAAGCAAAGAACAATGAACCAGGTACGGCAATCCATTCTAAAACAGAAATCGCTGTTAAATATTGCCATGATTGGAAACCGGCTGTATGTCCTAAATAAATTGGCATCCAATCTTCAATCCCAAACCGTACAAAATATAAGGCTGCGTTAATTAGACCAACCATTAAAATACCGGGGTTGAAGAAGACATATTTTTTAATCAACTGCCAGTAAGGCATTGTCTTATCCACTTCTTCTTCAACGTTGGGTTCGCCGTCTTTACCATACATTTTTCTTAAAGAGTCTAAACCTTCTTTTTCTGGATTATCGCCACCAAAGCGCCATAAGAAAAATGAAATAATTAAGACTAATAAACCTGGTACTAAAAAGGTCAGCAAAATATTATTAGGTGCAATAAAGCCTAAACCGCTAATAATTAGTGGTAATAGGGCTGAACCGATATTTTGAGAAATATTCCAGCCCGCTATGGCTGCACCCCGAGTTTTATTTGGAAAATAGTTTGCTAACATTGCCTGTGAACTTGGCGCTAAGGCACCTTGAATTAAACCACAAATAATGAGTAATATTGCGATCAAAGCAAATTTTGACGAGAAACCAATTAAAATACAAATAATAGCACTAATCCCCAAGGCACCAGCGAATAGTTTTCTTAGACTTATCCGATCCGCCAACATACCCATAAAGAACTTGCCTAATCCATATGTAATCGTAAAGCATGTTAGTAAAAATGAAACGTTTAGTTTGTCCCAACCGTAAAGATCAATCATATCCCCTGACATCAGTTTAAAGTTGTTACGGACTAAATAGGCCGATATGTATCCCACAAAGGCAACAATAAAAACAGATCGTTGTCTGGCAAGAAACTTATGAAATTTCTCCGGTTGTTCTTTTTCATAGCCCGTGCCTGTTGCATGTTTTGTCAGTTGTTTTTCCATAAAATCATCTCCCAATTTTAGAAACCGCTTTCATTTTATTTGAAAACGCCATAGCTTCATTACCTCCGGTTTAATTATTGCGATCTAAACAAAGTTATGTCAAGAAATATTTGTTCCAACAAAAAAACCGAAGGCATATGCCTTCGGCTTTTTTTGTATGACTTATAAATTATTTTGCGCTACAAACTATTTTTTAAGGTTGTAGAAGCTGTTGATACCTTTGTATTCAGAAGCACTGTCTAATTGTTCTTCGATCCGCATTAATTGATTGTATTTAGAAATACGATCTGTACGGCTCATAGAACCAGTCTTGATTTGGCCGGCGTTTGTAGCAACAACCAAGTCAGCAATTGTTGTATCTTCAGTTTCACCAGAACGGTGAGAAACAACAGCAGTATAGCCAGCTTCTTTAGCCATTTCAATAGCTTCAAAAGTTTCAGTTAATGTACCGATTTGGTTAACTTTAATTAAGATAGAGTTAGAAACACCCATTTCGATACCCTTCTTCAAGTAGTCAGTGTTTGTAACAAATAGATCATCACCGACTAATTGAACTTTTTTGCCTAATTGGGCAGTTAAAGCTTTCCAGTCATCCCATTCGTTTTCATCCAAAGGATCTTCGATAGAGATAATTGGATATTTGTCAACGATGCTTTCTAACAAGTTAGTGAATTCAGCAGGTGTATAGTCTTTGCCATCACCTTTTAATTCATATTTGCGTGTATCAGTGTTGTAGAATTCAGAAGAAGCGCAGTCAAAAGCGATAGAAATATCTTCGCCAGGTTTGTAGCCTGCACGTGTAATTGCTTCTACTAAGATTTCAAAAGGTTCTTCGTTGTTCTTCAAGTCTGGTGCAAAGCCACCTTCGTCACCAACGGCTGTAGAGTAGCCTTTTTCTTTCAATAAAGCTTGTAATGCGTGGAAAGTTTCAGCGCCCATACGTACAGCTTCACGAATAGATTTAGCCCCAACAGGCATGATCATGAATTCTTGGAAGTCAACGTTGTTGCTAGCGTGTGCCCCACCATTGATAACGTTCATCATAGGTGTTGGTAATACATGGGCATTAGGGCCGCCTAAGTATTCATATAAAGGTTGAGCTAATTCATCAGCAGCAGCACGTGCAGCAGCTAAAGAAACACCCAAGATAGCATTAGCACCTAATTTACCTTTGTTAGGTGTGCCGTCTAAATCAATCATAGATTGGTCTAAAGCACGTTGATCTGTAACATCCATACCGATAACTTCTTTGGCAATGATGTCATTTACGTTAGCTACGGCTTTCAAGACACCTTTACCGCCAAAACGGTTCTTGTCGCCATCACGTAATTCAACAGCTTCGTGTTCACCAGTTGAAGCACCAGAAGGTACAATGGCACGGCCAAAGCCACCTAATTCAGTATAAACTTCAACTTCAACAGTAGGGTTGCCACGAGAATCCAAGACTTCACGGCCTAATACATCAGTAATAACAGACATAAAATTAAACGCTCCTTTAAATTTACTTGCTTAAGCAATAAACAACTTTTATTTTACCTAAATTAACTCACAATTGAAACTAATTAGTCTTTGTAATGTACTAATTCTAAGAATGAATCTGGTTTTAAGCTGGCACCGCCAACTAAGCCACCATCAATATCTGGTTGAGCCATTAGTTCTTTAACATTGTTAGGCTTCATAGAACCACCGTATTGAATACGTAAAGCATCAGCTGTGTCTTGATCATACAATTTAGCAACTGTTGCCCGAATGTGTGCACAAACAGCCTGTGCTTGTTCAGAAGACGCTGTCTTACCAGTGCCAATAGCCCAGATTGGTTCATAAGCAATAACGGCTACTTTAACTTGGTCCGCTGTTAAACCATTTAAAGCACCTTCAACTTGTGTTGCCACAAAGTCTTCAGTTTCGCCAGCTTCACGTTGTTCTAATGTTTCACCAACACAGATGATTGGTAAAACGTTATTGTTGAACAAAGCTTTCGCCTTAGCATTGATTTGAGCATCTGTTTCGTGTTGGTATTCACGACGTTCAGAATGTCCAATAATGGCATATTTAGCCCCAATTTCGGACAAGACTTTAGGACTGATTTGTCCAGTGTAAGCACCTGAATCAAATTCAGAAGCATCTTGAGCCGCTGGTACTAAAACAGAATCCTTAGCAGTATCGATCAATGTTGTTAAGTCCAAAGCAGGTGCTGCAATAACAGCTTCTACATCGTTTGAACCTGGCAATTCGTTTTTAACAGCATTTACAAATTCGCGAGTTTCTGTCGGATTCATGTTCATCTTCCAGTTACCAGCAATGATTGGTTTACGCAAAGAAATAACTTCCCTTCAAAAATATTGATTATTTGTCAGAAATAGCAGCAATACCAGGTAATTCCTTACCTTCTAAATATTCAAGTGAAGCGCCGCCACCAGTAGAGATATGCGTGATTTGATCCGCAATACCTAATTGTTGTGCAGCTGCAGCAGAGTCACCACCGCCAATAATTGTTGTTGCGCCTGTTAATGAGCCTAAATCTTTACCAACTTCCAAAGTCCCGTTTGCAAAGTTACTCATTTCAAAAGCACCCATTGGGCCGTTCCATACGACTGTTTTAGCGCCCTTTAATTTTTCTTCAAACAAAGCGATTGATTTAGGACCGATATCTAAGCCCATTTCGCCATCTGGAATATCTTGACCGACAACTTCAAACTTAGCATCATTAGAGAATTCAGCAGCTGCTAAATTATCAATTGGTAAGATCAATTTATCGCCAGCTTTAGCCAATAATTCTTTAGCCAAATCAACTTTGTCTGCTTCAAACAAAGATTTACCAATCTTATGGCCTTGAGCAGCTAAGAATGTATAAGCCATCCCGCCACCGATTAAAATATAATCAGATTTTGGAATTAAGTTATCAATTACACCGATTTTATCGGAAACTTTGGCACCACCTAAGATTGTTACAAAAGGATGTACTGGGTTATCAACGGCATCACCTAAGAATTTGATTTCTTTTTCCATCAAATAGCCGGCAGCAGCTGGTTTACCAGCAGCTTTCATAGCTGTTGCAATACCAACGTTAGAAGCATGTGCACGGTGCGCTGTCCCAAAAGCATCATTGACATAGGCATCGCCTAAGCCAGCCCAGTATTCGCCCAATTTAGGATCATTTTTGCTTTCGCGTTTACCAAAATCGTTATCAATATCTTGGAAACGTGTATTTTCCATCAATAATACTTGACCATCTTCAAGTTTATTAATTGCTGCTTCTAATTCAGCACCTTCATTTGTAGGTACAAATTCAACAGGTTTCTTCAATAATTCAGAAAGCCGTTCAGCGACTGGCCGAAGGGACAATTCTTTTTTATCTTCGTCACTCTTAATCCGACCTAAGTGAGAAAGTAAAATTGCTTTACCACCATTGTCGATAATATATTTGATTGTTGGCAATGCTGCCACAATACGATTATCGTTACCAATAACGCCGCCTTTAATTGGAACATTAAAGTCAACACGAACTAAAACTTTTTTATTTTTAATATCAATATCTTGAACTGTAAGTTTTGCCAAAATTTGACCTCCTAGATGATACTGAGCTTATCATGTCTTTAACAAAAAAAGCGGAAGGAGTAACCTCCCTCCGCCTCAAATTTGAACAGTTAATGCTATTAAAATTTTACTCGATCAATTAAGAATTAAAGAGTAGCAAATTTCAATAAAGTACGAACCATTTGGCAAGTGAAACCATATTCGTTATCATACCAAGCAACAGTCTTAACTAATTGGTTGTCACCAGCAGTTGTAACTTCTGTTTGTGTAGGATCAAATACAGAACCGTAAGTTGTGCCAATAATGTCAGAAGATACGATTTCATCACCATTGTAGCCGAAGCTTTCGTTGTTTTCAGTGTGTTTCTTCATTACATCGTTGACTTGGTCAGCAGTAACTTTAGTCTTCAAGATAGAAACTAATTCAGTTAATGAACCATCAACAACAGCAACACGTTGTGCATGACCTTGTAATTTACCAACTAATGAAGGAATTACAAGACCGATAGCCTTAGCAGCACCAGTGCTATGTGGAATAGTGTTAACAGCAGCAGAACGAGCGGCACGTAAGTTACCTTTACGAACTGGGCCATCTAATAACATTTGTGTAGAAGTATAAGCATGGACAGTTGTCATAGTACCAACTTCGATACCAAATTCTTCATCTAAAACAGAAGCCATTGGTGCCAAGCAGTTAGTTGTGCAAGAACCAGCAGATACGATACGGTCATCAGCAGTTAAAATGTCATCATTTACACTGTAAACAACAGTCTTCAAGTCTTTACCAGCAGGTGCAGAAACTAAGACACGTTTTGCCCCAGCGTCCAAATGAGCTTGTGATTTTTCTTTAGATGTGTAAAAACCAGTACATTCAAGGACGAAATCAACGCCATCATTTTTAACCCAAGGAATGTTTTGTGCTTGTGGTTCTGCATATACGTGATAAGTTTTACCATCAACGACGATAGAATCTTCAGTAGCACTTACTTCACCATCAAAAGTACCATGAGTAGAATCATATTTTAACAAATGAGCTAACATTGCAGGACTAGTTAAATCATTAATAGCTACAACTTCGATGTCAGCAGCGCCTTTACCTAATTCGTGGATACGACGGAAAGCCAAACGACCGATACGTCCAAAACCATTAATACCAATTTTTACAGTCATACAAAAATTTCCTCCTTTAGGAAATAAGAATTTTATTTTAAAGGGTTACCCCTTTTAAAATCTTTTGGGCAGCACCTTCATCCGTGATCAACCACGTTTGATGGGGTGCGTTTTTCATATATGCTTGAATCGCATTAGCCTTAGAACGGCCACCAGCAACTGCAAACACATAAGGAATGTGATCAAGATCCCGAATCTGTAAACCAATTCGCGGTATCTTATAAACAACTTCACCGGCTTCGTTAAAGAAATAACCAAAAGCCTCAGCAACTGCACGTTTGTCTTTAATCATCTGAATTTCGCTTGGCGACATATCTCGCCGCTTAGCCATCAGCGTCGCTTCCCCAATACTATGTAACACCGTATTGCAACGACTGATTAAATCTAATACATCTTGTACAGAAGGTTCTTGGAGCAACGTTTTATAAGTTTTTTTGCTAACGTGCTCTGGGACATATAACATACGATGGCTGCCACCTGTGCGTTTTGCCATCGCCGCAGATACGGTATTAGCTTGAATATCCACAGCCTCACCAATACCACCACGTGCAGGGACGAAAATCAACTGACGGCCAACTGCTAACTTCGGTGTCAGCTTTTTGGCAACGTGTGCCATTGTTGTCCCACCCATTACAGCAATGATGTTTTCTTTGTCAGGCAATAGCAGCGACAAAGTTTCATTAACCAAATGGCCCATATCCTTTAATACTCTGGGGTGATCATCACTGTCACCAGCGATAATCAACACGTGATCAATCCCTAGTATATCCATTAACTGTTTTTCTTGTTGATGAACATCTAGAATCTGACTCATAAAGCCTTCTAAACCATTTAAAGCTTCTTGACCGGTATCGGTTAACACCATGCCTGATTTAGAAGAGTTAATCAAACCTTGAGCTTTTAAAAAATCCGTTTCGGTCCGCAATGTCCGTTCGCTCATATCTAGTTTGATTGCTAATACACGTCTGCCAACAGGTTGCATCCAGCCGATATGTTGTAGAATATAATATCTTCGGCGAATAACCTCAAGAAAATCTGGTGCAATGGTCTCTATCCAAGTTAATTCTTCATGCATCATTGCTCCGCCTTCCAGTGGGACGGCAAACGACCATATGTGTCATTTTAAGACCCATACTTTGTAAAAATAAAAGGGAATAAATATATTAATTTTCTCATTCCCTGACAACAACATTAGTATAACAGTCCCTTTCTGCTTTTGCAAGCTCTACGACCAGAAAACATATAAAAGTTCCTTATCCCTTGATGCTTAAGGGTTTAATACGCTTACATACACCCATACCATCTTATAATAACCCCCTTTTTCTTTGAAAGATTTCATGACACTTTTCAACTCAGAAAAGCGGTCAGAAATCACGCCATTATGGTATTTTAGGTTGTTCATTTTCAGTTGTAGCGGGTCGCTTATTGTCCAAATATAGACTTTTTTGTGATTTTTCAAAATTTTATTTGCGGTCTTTAAATCGTAACTATTACCCTCAATCGAATAAAAATCAGCAGCAAGTTTAGGCATGCCCCAATATGTGAATGGTACAATATAGCCTACCGATTGTGCCGGTGCTTGTTGTTTGACAGCCTGAACTATTTTAGGATCACTGCTATGAATTAACGCACCATTAGCTTTTAACTGGTCTTGATAGCGATTCAAAAACGCCTGAACAAATTTATTTTTATTTTGTGTTGGTACTGTTTTTAGTTCCACTAATAATTTTTGATGCTGCTGCTGGGCCGTCGTTAAATAAGCATCAAAACTGCTTAAACGGGCTTGATAGCCATTTGTTCTGGCTTGTAGTCGCCTCAGTTGTGCCAGCGTATAATCTTCCACCGCCCCTTTTTGCCCTGTCAATCGCTGTAACTTATGATCATGGATCACAATAAACTTTTGATCTTTTGTGTAACGCACATCCATTTCAACATAATCTGGATGCGCTTTAGCTGTCCGTTTTAAAGTACTGATGCTATTTTCAACCCCATTTGTACCATTCAATCCCTTATGTGCCAGCCACGCATTAGATTTAGCCGACACTGTACTTTGAGGCAGCCATAACAACAAAGCCAGCATTAACACACTACATTGGCTTAAAAATCGAATATCAGGCTGCTTTTTTGCCACAATATATATTTTTTTGCCCAATAACTTTTGCCACCACCAGAGTCCTAAGGTCCAGCGAACGGCCCGCATAATGATCAAACTTAGCCATAATCCTTTAGCACCCAACAGGCCTATAAAAGCGACACCGGCCGCAATAATGATATAAATAAATGCTAATTTTAGGGTAACCCACGCCATTTTAACTGGAAATTGATGAATCCGCCGTTGCAAACCCATGCGATGCATCACAAGCCAGTAAATACCGATATACATCAAAATAAGACCACTGATAACTGGCTTGATAGTCCCTGAGCCTCGAATAAAATACAGATAAGCTTCGGTGAATCGAAAAGTCGCAAAATAATCTTGCATCACTAAAAAACTCGACAATGGCAAACAAATTAGCCACAGACCTAATAACTGAATGACATTTCTTAAGATTAATTTGTTTTTCATTTCTATCCAGAATATTTTTAAGCTTCTTGTATTAAAATTATGGGTCGAAAAAAACGGTAGGCCTATCAATAATAAGCCTAACTGGCAGATAAGCAGGCCTATAAAACAGAGTGTGACACTATAGAATAAAATGGCTCCTCCAAGATGCTGCTGAAAAAGATACCACGGTCGAACTAAGTCTGAAATTGCGAATTGGTAATATGTAATAATCATTAAACTGATACTTTTGTATAATTTTTGAAGTATTATGTTAAAAAGAAAATTAATTGCTAAATCATAGCAAATTACCGACCAATTCACGTTTTGTCGCCTTTTTAAAGTTTTTATATCTGTAGCCATTTAAATTACCCCAAATTTAATGTTGAAAAATTTATATTTTAATGCTATCATTTTAAAAGTAATGCGCCGTTAGTGTAATGGATCGCACGTAGGATTCCGGTTCCTGAAATGGGGGTTCGACTCCCCCATGGCGCATAAGTAGTATACATTGATTATCAATAGCTATCAAATCATTGATAGCTCGGCTAATCATTAGTTAGGCGTCACAGTGAGTCACGACGATATTAAGTGTCTGACTGGACCCGGTACATAATTTTAGATTATAGACTCCCATATATAGGGGGTCTATTTTTTTGTAAGACAATCGTTACGTTGATTGCAAAATTTGGGGAATTACGCTTCCAGTGCTTCAAGGGACCGTATTAATGTGTGAATCAACTCATCTTTTATCTATTTTAAAATTTCAACGTTAACCGGTCGCCCATTAAAAATACGTTAAGGCCTTTAAGCAGTTGCTTTTGGCTTTAACGTATTTAACAAAAAAATATTTTTCCTACCTATATATTAGTTTGCTTGCTCATTATTTCTCAATTTTTTGGGAAATATGAAAAAGACAAGCATCCCTGTAACTATAACCAAGCTGTGAATGGTGCTGCCGATACTATATCCAAGATCATAAGCATCGCCGCTAATATTCAATGAAGCGGTAACTAAAACCACAACAATAGCCGCAAGCATTATTAATCCCTTTTTCAGTATTTGTCTTGATGGGGCCTCGGTTAAAACGATGTAGCGTAGTACAAAAAAGATAACAATATCAATTAATAACAGGCCAGTAACCACATTACTGAGATGGATCAACCCTTCAATCTGCATAAAACGCCCTAATAACGCCGTTATAGCCCAAACAAACCAAAGTATAATATCACCTATATAGCTCACTTCTAAAATTTTTACAGCGTTTCTACTAAACTTGCCCTGTGTTTCTAAGTGTTGCATCATGTCATCATCCTCTCGTAAAAGGACGTCTAATGAAACTTTGTAAAGATCACTTAAAGCCACAAGCTTCTGAATATCCGGATAACTGCGTTCATTTTCCCAGCTTGAAATTGTTTGCCGAGAAAGGTTTAATTCACGCGCTACCATTTCTTGGGTCATCCCCTTTTTACTTCTTTCTTGCTTTAAGCGTATACCAAATTTCATTCAAATCTTCCTTTCACGATTAACATAGCTCAAATAGTCCCCTCTGCCTAGCAAAGTATCTAAGCTTTGCGTAAAAACGGCCCTGCCAAGTAGCTTAGCATCTAAAGATTTGCAAAAAAAGAAGTTGTCCCAAGTATTTATCCACTTGTGGACAACTTCTAATTTATTAGACGTTCAGAACTTTATTTAAGAAATCTTGTAACCGTTCATTTTTTGGATGTTCAAAAACTTCTTCAGGCGTGCCTCTTTCCAGAATTTTACCTTGATCTACGAAAATAACCCGATCAGCAACTTCTTTAGCGAAGCCCATTTCATGGGTTACCACAACCATGGTCATCCCCTCTTTGGCCAAATCCTTCATAACTTCCAAAACATCCCCAACCATTTCTGGATCTAAAGCACTGGTTGGTTCATCAAACAACATAATATCTGGCTTCATTGCTAACGCTCTAGCAATGGCTACCCGCTGTTTTTGACCCCCGGATAAGGACTGAACTTTTGCATCAAACTTATCTTCTAAACCAACAGAAGCCAACAGCTTTTTAGCCTGTGCCTCAGCACCAGCCTTATTAAACCCCTTTAACTCCATCGGTGCTAATGTAATGTTATCTGCAACAGATAGATTATTGAATAAGTTAAAATGTTGGAACACCATGCCGATATCTTGACGTACCCGGTTAATATCTGCTTTAGGATCGCCAATATCCACATTATCCACAATAATTTGTCCAGAAGTAGGTTCTTCTAAGCGGTTTAAGCAACGTAATAAAGTACTTTTCCCAGATCCAGATGGGCCGATGATTACAACCACTTCATTTGCACCAATATTTAAATCAATGCCTTTTAAAACATGATTTTCACCGTAGCTCTTCTTTAAATCTGTTACTTTTATTTTTAAATCACTCATGCATTCATTCTCCTTTGAACCCAATTAGATAACCAAGTCAATAAGGTGATTAACACTAAATAGGTTAGTGCAATAATTGTCCAAACTTTAAAGCCTTCTAAGTTACGGGCAATAATGATTTTCCCTGTTTGTGTTAATTCTAATAGACCAATCACTGAAAGAATAGACGTATCTTTTAAAGTAATGATAAATTGGTTAATGAAGGATGGTACCATAATTCGAATCCCTTGCGGTAAAATAACTTTACGCATAGATTTACCATACGGCAGGCCTAAGCTTCGTGCTGCTTCCATTTGCCCGTTGTCTACGGCTTCAATCCCACCTTTGACAAAGGCTGCTGTGTACGCCCCTTCATTTAAGGTTAATGTGATAATCCCAGCGACAAAGGCCGGAATTTTGTTACCTGTTAAACTTGGCACCCCGGTGTAAATAAACAAGGCCAATACTAGTAATGGCATCCCCCGGAAAATATAGATTAACGTGCTGGAGAGCCCTTTACTGAACTTGTTAGGTGCAACACCTAACAAACCAACAATAATCCCAAAAATAGTCGCGAATATAATCGATACTAAGGTTAACCAAATTGTTTCTTTAAAGCCATCCCATAGGGCACTACCGTTTTGTTTAATTAAACCGATAAATGTCCGTGATTCTGTTTTTTTGGTGTTTGTGGCACCTAAGTATTTTTCAGTAATTTTTTTATATTGACCATTTGCTCTTAAGTTGGTCAATCCTGTATTAAACGCTGCTAATAATTCTTTATTTTGCCCTTTTTTAACAGCAAACCCATAATCGCCTTTTTCGGCAGGTTCAGTCACAATCTTTAATTTTGTGCCTTGTTTGATCCCGTACTGCATAACCGGTGAATCTTCAAAACAAGCCACTGAATTTCCGGTTGTCACATCTTGATACATATTATTAGAATCATCGAACGTTACAACTTTAAAACCATACTTTGCTTTGATGCTATTTGCATAATCTGCCCCAGCTGTCCCGGTCTTTACAGCAACTCTTTGACCCTTTAATTGACTGAGTTTTGTTATTTTACTATTTTGTGCAACAGCCATTACAACCCCAGATTGAAAATATGATTTAGAAAAATCAAATTTCGCTTTTCGTTCATCTGTAATGGACATTCCGGCAATTACGCCGTCAATTTGACCGGAGTCTAACGCTTGGACCGCAGCATTAAAGCCTAAAGGTTTAATCTGCACTTTAAAGCCTTGATCCTTGGCAATTGCCCGAATCAAATCCATATCAATACCTACGTACTCGTTTTGATCATTGGCAAACTCAAACGGCGGAAAAGTAACATCCGTCCCAATTGTGTAGGTTTTTTCAGCTGCTTGAGCTGTTTCAGCTGGTTTAATAAACCCAATAAAACCAATTAAACACACAACAAGTCCAAGTGATTTCAATAGCCACTTCTTCATAACTTACCTCCTAAAATCTGACCATGTCATAAAACATGACAAATGCACTTACCTATCATAGCAAAAATTATTTAAAATGTATAGATTTTATTTTTAGACCATTTCTAAGACTTACGACCGATTATTAGAAATAATCGCTATTTTTTTGCAAAAATAAGCGAATATCATTTGACCTGATGCCATTATTATGGTAAATTTAGCACTGTACTAGTGAGAGTGCTAAAATTTGAATTTAGGAGGTTCGTTTATGCTTGTACCTACAGTTATTGAACAATCCGCAAGAGGCGAACGCGCTTATGATATTTACTCACGTCTGCTTAAAGACCGCATCATTATGCTTTCAGGTGAAGTAAATGATCAAATGGCAAATTCTATCATTGCACAATTGCTCTTCTTAGATGCCCAAGATTCTGAAAAAGATATCTATATTTATATTAATTCTCCTGGTGGTGTGATCACTTCTGGTTTGGCTATTTTGGATACAATGAATTTTGTCAAAGCAGATGTTCAAACAATCGCTATGGGCATGGCAGCTTCAATGGCTAGTGTTTTATTAGCCGGCGGTACGAAGGGCAAACGTTTTGCATTACCGCATTCAACTGTTTTGATTCACCAGCCTTCTGGTGGTGCTCAAGGTCAACAGACTGAAATTGAAATTGCAGCCCAAGAAATCTTGAAAACTAGAAAATTGATGAATCAAATTTTAGCAGATGCCACGGGCCAATCTTTTGAAACAATTCAAAAAGATACCGAACGTGATAACTACTTGAATGCTGAAGAAGCTAAAGCTTACGGCTTAATTGACCATATTATGACCAACAAACCTACAGCTAGCTAATTAACGCTTGATAATATTTAAAGGACCAAGTTGAAAATTCGACTTGGTCCTTTTTGTGTGTTTATTCCTTTTTAGTAGCTGCAGTAGCTGCTTTTAGATGTTCTTGCAGCTCTTCAACTTCAGCCTTGATTTTTTGATACTGTTCAAATTCTAAACCAATTTGATCAATACAAGAGCCCACATGTTCATAAACTTCTGTACGCTGTGCTTTAGCTTTATCCGTTAAAATTACTTCCAAGCGCCGTTCATCCATTTTTGAACGTTTCCGAATAATCCAGCCTTCTCTTTCAAGCCGCTTTAATAGTGGCGTTAATGTCCCACTATCCAAGCCAACACAAAGGCCTAGCTCCTTAACAGACAATTGGCCTTGTTCCCACAACACTAACATAACGATATATTGGGAATAAGTTAAATGAAATGGTTCTAATGCTTTACTATAAAAATGATTAAATACTTTGTGTGTCTGATAAATTGAAAAACATAGCTGTTGATCCAATAAGATTGGTTCCATAATTAATTTACCTCATTTCTTAAAATCAAACGGTTTCCTTCCGTTTTTGCTCAGCCAATTGCGTCAGTTTACGTAAACGATGATTAATACCAGATTTTGAAATCGGCCCACTTGGCACAATTTCTGCAAGTTCTTTCAGAGACATTTCAGGATTTTCAAAGCGTAATTGCGCAATTTCTTGAAGCTTCGGCGGTAAATTTTCAAAACCGACGTAATGTCGTAAATATTCGATATTCTCCAGTTGCCGAGTTGCGGCATCAATTGTTTTATTCAAATTTGCCGTTTCACAATTAACTAGGCGATTCACCGAGTTACGCATATCCCGGACAATACGAACATCTTCAAAGGAAAGCATGGCTTTTGTCGCACCGACAACTTGTAAAAAATCTGATATTTTCTCAGCTTCTTTAATATAAGCTACATAGCCATTACGCCGAACAGTTGATTTGGCATGCAGTCCAAAATGATTAAGCATCTCGACAACTTGGTCGTTATGGTTTTCATGAAGCGAATAAATTTCTAAATGATAGCGGCTTTTTTCAGGGCTATTCACGGAACCACCGGCCAAAAATGCTCCTCGTAAATACGACCGCATCCGTTGTTCAGAGGTCATTATTTTTTCTGGGACAGCCGTTTGAATCAGCCAACTTTGCCCGTCAATAATTTCAAGATCCTTCAAAACACGCTCACTATGCTGCAATAGACGCACTAAATATAAATTATTCTTTTTCAGCTTCATCTTTCGTTGTACAGAAAGACTGGCTTCAATTTTATAGAGCTGTCGAATTAAGGAATAGATCCGTCGGGCAATTGCTGGATTTTCAGTTTGAACCACTAATAAAAACCGGTGATCCACTAAATCTAAAGAGCCATTCATGCGAATTAACGCAGCTAGTTCTGCTCGAGCATGCTCTGGATGAACCTCTAGGCTGGTCAATTCTTTCTTTACTTGACTGGCATATGACGCCATTATAACACCTCAATTCCGTACACCGTGTTGTAATGCTAAATTAATAATTTCTGCGGCTACTTTTTCACCGTTATGAAAGACGCCATGATCGTGTAGATTTAAAAAATCGTCTGATATAACGCGGCAGCCTAAATTCTGTAAGCCTTTAAAATCATGTTTTACTTGTACTAAATACTCATCATATTTCTGATGATCCAAATAATCCTCTGGTACTTTTTGCGTGTTCACTAAAACAGTGTTGACAAAGTTCTTGCCTAAATGCTGATTTAATACCCTTACGTGGTCCGCATCGGTAAAATGTTCCGTTTCACCTAATTGGGTCATGATATTGCAATTATAAATTACCTCTGCCTTAGTTTGCCGCACCGCTTCACCTAGATCACTGATCATTAAATTCGGTAAAATACTCGTAAATAATGAGCCCGGTCCCAAAACAACCACATCGGCACCTAAAATTGCTGCAATAACTGGTGCCACCGCCTCTGGTGTTTTAGTTTGATCGTTCGTATCCGTGATCCAAACCCGCTTAATTTGATTTGCGGCATGTGTGATTTCAGTTTCACCAGCTAAAGTTGTCCCGTCCATAAACTCCGCATTAAGCGTTAACGGCGCATTGGAGGCTGGATAAACATTGCCATCCACTTGCATCATTTTAGCCAATTTTTGAACCGCATCAAATATATCGTTATTTTCCATTTCTGATAAAGCAGCAATGATCAAATTACCGATTGCATGCCCTGCAAAAAAAGAATCTTGACTATTGAAACGGTATTGGAAAACGTTTAAAAAGTCCGCCGGTAAATCTGATAGTGACACTAAAACATTTCGAATATCACCAGGCGGTACGACGTTAATATAATTTCGGATAGCACCAGAGGATCCACCATCATCAGCCACCGTTACAATTGCAGTAATCGCTGCATTTTTGTCCCGTAGGCTATTTAAAATAACAGGTAGTCCTGTCCCGCCGCCAATGACGACAATTTTAGGACGTCTGCCTTTAATGACTCGAATCGTCTTATTTTCAGACTTCATGAGCGATTCACCGTTTCTTTGCGTTTATTCATATCTCGGTGGGTTTCATCTACGGGGTAATCCTTAGCCAGATCTTTCGCTAATCGGTCGGCAATCGCTACAGATCGATGTTGGCCACCAGTGCAGCCAATAGCAATCGTCATGCTTGTCTTACCTTCCTTTTCATAGCCTGGCATTATGAGTTGCAGCATTTCTAAAAATTGTGCATAAAAAGTTTCTGTTGTCGGCCGATCCATTACATAGTCATAAACAGCTTTGTCCAAACCTGTTTTGTCTCGATAGGCCGGCACATAGTAAGGATTGGGCAAAAAGCGCACGTCCATTACAATATCAGCGTCAATCGGCAGCCCATACTTAAAGCCAAATGACATAACTTCTACGTGAAATACTGGATTATTATCAGCTTGAAAATGTGCAAAAATTTCTTCTCGCAATTGTCTTGGTGATAAATTAGATGTATCAATCACCAGCTGTGCTCGAGATTTCATTTCAGATAATAGTTGTCTTTCTTTAGTAATACCGTCCATCAAGCGGCCGTCCATTGCTAAAGGATGTGAACGTCTTGTTTCTTTGTAACGAGAAACCAGCTCTTCATTAGAAGCGTCCAAAAATAAGATCCGTGTCGTGGCAAAATTTGAGTTGTCTAGACTAGACAGCATATTGATAATTTCATCGTAAAAAGCCCGAGCTCGTAGATCAACAACTAACGCAATTTTTTTGATTTTTCCAGATTCTTTTAAAAGTTCCCAGAATTTCGGCAGTAAGCTTGGTGGCATATTGTCGACACAAAAATAGCCTAAATCCTCAAAACTCTGAACAGCAACAGTTTTCCCTGCCCCACTCATCCCAGTGATAATCACAACATTTAATAAATCTGGCTGACTCATTATTGGTCCTCCGTTCAATTGAATTGTCCACACTTTAATTGATACTCAGCTAATTATAACATACCTGGTGTGTCATTTAAATAATTTACAATCGGTACTTTGAAATTCACTTAAATTAAGCGATTACAAAGATTATTCCAAAAAAGCCTACAAAAAAGCTGGGCCCAAATTTAACCTTTGACCCAGCCCCCTTATTAAATTAAAATCTTCTAGCAAAAGCGACGATAACGTTATTGATACCAATAATTAAAAAGAACCAGCTAATCAAAAATGTTACTGTAAATGCCGCATAAAATGGTCGAATAAGCATCATTATCCCTAAAATCAAACCTAGCGCATCAAAGATTATTGATAATACGAACCAGATTGTTCCGAAATTTTTCAAATGATTACTTGTCAAAATTCCAGCAATAGAATCTACAATAAACCAAATGGCAAATAGATAAGCAATGGCCAGACTACCGATGGCATTATCAAACAAAAAGACGAGGCCGATTAAAATATCCACAATTCCGGCCACAACCATTGTCCAACTGATCGGCATAATCCGACGAAACTTACTATAACTGCTTAAACTAACGATCCCTCTAATAATTGCTAGTAACGCTGCTAGGACTACTAAACTGCCTAAAGCGACGGATGGTCTTCTAAAAAAGTAGATGGCTAATAAAATGAACAAGATCCCACTGGCAAATTCGCTCCAATCAAAGCCCCGTTCATATTTTCGATTGTTAAACATCATAGACAATATGTCCCCTTACATAATTTATTTTACAAAGATCTATTATACTCTTTTGTAAGGCAACCGTAAGCCTTGGCCTATTGTCTAATGATTTACTTGTTTAACCGCTTTTTCTAAAATTGGCTTTAAGTACTGCCCTGTATAGCTTTGATCGACCTTAGCAATTGCTTCAGGTGTCCCAGTAGCTACAATATTGCCACCCTTATCGCCACCTTCAGGCCCTAGATCAATAATATAATCCGCATCTTTGACCACATCTAAATTATGTTCGATGATCAAGACCGTATTGCCCTCATCCACTAACGCATTCAAGACATTTAACAATCGCTTGATGTCATCTGTATGCAGCCCGGTGGTTGGTTCATCCAAAATATACAGATTATTACCAGCTGATAGTTTATGCAGCTCTGAAGCCAATTTCATTCGTTGTGCTTCACCACCAGATAATGTCGTTGCTGATTGGCCCAATGTTACATAACCTAAACCAACATCAACGATTGTTTGTAGTTTTCGACGAATCTTAGGAATTGGTTCAAATAATTTAAGCGCTTCATCCACGGTCATATCTAAAATATCCGCAATACTCTTACCTTTGTAAGTAACTTCCAGCGTTTCAGAATTATATCGTTTGCCATGACAAACTTCACAAGGTACATAAACATCCGGTAAGAAGTTCATCTCAATTTTCATAATACCGTCGCCTTTACAATTCTCACAACGGCCACCCTTAACATTAAATGAAAAACGCCCTTTTTTATAACCCCGGGTCTTTGCTTCATTCGTCTGCGCAAATAGATCTCGAATATTGTCAAATACGCCGGTATACGTAGCTGGGTTACTTCTTGGTGTTCGACCAATTGGACTTTGATCAATATCTACCAGTTTATCAATATTTTGGTAGCCATAAATTCGTTTAAACTTACCTGGTTTAGCTGAGTTATGATTTAATTTTTGAGCCAATGCTTTTTTCAAAATACTATTTACTAATGTGGACTTTCCTGAACCAGAAACGCCAGTCACAGCCACAAATTTTCCTAATGGAAAGTCAACATCAATGTCCTTTAAATTGTTTTCAGCTGCACCAGTTACCCGAATTTTCTTACCATTCCCTTTGCGTCTTTTTTCTGGCAGTGGAATGTATTTTTCGCCGGATAAATATTTCCCGGTTAATGAATTCGGATTTTTAGCCACTTCAGCGGGGGTTCCGGCAGCCATAATCTGACCCCCATTTTCACCTGCACCTGGTCCGACATCGATTAAATAATCAGCAGCCCGCATCGTATCTTCATCGTGTTCAACGACGACTAACGTATTGCCTAAATCTCGCATTTTTTTCAAAGAACCGATTAAACGATCATTATCCCGTTGATGCAACCCAATAGATGGTTCATCTAAAATATATAAAACACCTGATAGATTGGAACCAATTTGTGTTGCTAAACGAATTCGCTGGGCTTCACCACCAGACAAAGTGCCTGCTGAACGAGATAAGGTTAAATAATCTAAGCCCACATTATTCAAAAAAGTGAGTCGATCCCGAACTTCTTTTAAAATTGGTTTGGCAATCGTTTCATTTTGTTCAGAAAAAGTTAAGTCCTCAAAGAAAGGCATGGCCTGTTTGATGGATAAATCTGAAACTTCCGCAATATCTTGACCACCGACTTTAACGGCTAATGCTTGTGCATTTAACCGTTTGCCATGGCAAGTTTGACAAACTAATTCTCGCATGTAAAGCCGCATTTGCCCTCTTGTAAAATCACTGCTTGTTTCATGGTAGCGCCGATTAACATTGTTAATAACGCCTTCAAATTCTGCATCCACATCCCGGACATTGCCAAAATCACTTTCAAAATGAAAATGAAATTTCTGTCCATTGGAGCCGTATAAAACTATTTTTTGCTGTGCTTCGGTTAGTTTTTGAAAGGACACATCCATTGGAATTTTTAACTGCTCACAAGCTTGTTTTAACATATTAGGATAATATTGTGAACTAATTGGATTCCAAGGTGCCAAAGCGCCCTGAGCCAATGTTTTTTCGGGATCAAGAACAACTAAATCAGGATCCACCTCTAGCTTCATTCCCAATCCATCACAATCTGGACAAGCACCAAATGGGGCATTAAAAGAAAATAGGCGCGGTTCTAAAACACCAACCGTGAAACCGCATAATGGACAAGCGTAGTGTTCAGAAAAAATTAAAGGTTCCCCATCAATTACATCCACATTGGCATAGCCTTCACTTAGCCGTAGCGCAGATTCTAAAGAATCAAACAAGCGCGAGCGGATACCTTCTCGGACAACTAACCGATCAATCACAATATCAATATCATGCTTTAAGTTTTTATCCAATTCAAATGATTCACTGACATCATGAATTTCGCCATCTACTCGAACTCGAACGTAGCCTTCTTTTTGAATCCGACTAAAAACTTTTTTATGCTGCCCTTTTTTCTGACGAATAATGGGTGACATAATTTGGATTTTTGTCCGTTCCGGTAGTGCCAAAACTTTATTAACCATCTGATCCACAGATTGGCTCGTTATCGGCGTCCCATCATTAGGACAAATTGGTTCACCAACTCTCGCCCACAGCAATCGCAAATAATCATTAATTTCCGTCACGGTCCCCACAGTTGACCGCGGGTTCTTGGAGGTTGTTTTTTGATCAATTGAAATTGCCGGACTAAGCCCCTCAATTGAATCTACATCAGGCTTATCCATTTGACCTAAAAACTGCCGGGCATAAGATGACAAACTTTCAACATATCGGCGTTGCCCTTCTGCATATAGTGTATCAAATGCCAACGAACTTTTTCCGGATCCAGAAAGTCCCGTCACGACAACCAGTTTTTCTCTAGGAATCGTGACATTAATATCTTTTAAGTTATGAGCCCGTGCGCCACGAATTATAATTTTGTCATTTGCCATAATTTTACTCCACTTCTGCTTTCAATTCTAAGATTGTATCCCGTAATGACGCTGCCTGTTCAAAGTCTAACTTCTTAGCAGCTTGTTCCATTTGTTCAGTCATTCGTTGAATCAAGTCTAATTTTTCAGCCTTATTCATACTATCAAAGTCTAGTTCTTTGGCAACTTCACTTTCACCGTCTTCATGGGCAACAGATTTTACTAATGAAATTGAATCTCGAATTGGCTTAATAATTGTTTTCGGTGTCATATGATGGTCTTCGTTAAATTGTTCTTGAATCTCCCGGCGCCGTTTGGTCTTATCAATGGCCGCCTTCATCGAATCCGTCATTTTATCAGCGTACATAATAACTTTCCCGTGTTCATTTCGAGCTGCCCGGCCAATAATCTGAACAAGAGAACGTTCCGCACGTAAAAAGCCTTCTTTATCCGCATCCAAGATGGCAATCAATGAAACCTCTGGTACGTCGATCCCTTCTCGCAATAAGTTGATACCAACTAAAACATCAAATTTGCCTAAACGCAAATCACGAATGATCTCAGTCCGTTCCAAAGTTTTAATATCGCTATGCAGATACTTAACTTTGATCCCCATCTCTTTAAGATAATCGGTCAAGTCTTCTGCCATTTTTTTAGTCAGTGTTGTGACAAAGATCCGTTCATGTTGCTCCACTCGTTGATTGATTTCACCTACAAGATCATCAATTTGACCCATAATCGGCCGAACTGCAATTTTAGGATCCAATAAGCCGGTGGGCCGAATAATTTGTTCCACAATATGATCTGTCCGTTCCATTTCATAAGGTCCTGGTGTTGCTGAAACATAAAGGATTCGGTGGACATGTTCTTCAAATTCTGCCAAAGTTAGTGGCCGGTTATCTAACGCACTTGGTAACCGAAAACCGTAATCCACCAACATCTGCTTTCGCGCTCTATCGCCATTGTACATCCCCCTGATTTGAGGCATTGTAACGTGAGATTCATCAATCATAATATTAAAATCTTCCGGGAAGAAATCAATTAATGTATAAGGTGGTTCACCTTCCGCGCGGCCTTCCATATGCCGGGAATAATTTTCAATGCCTGAGGTATAACCCATTTCCTGCATCATTTCTATATCGTATTCTGTCCGTTGCTGTAAACGTTGGGCCTCTAAGAGTTTCCCATCATCTTTTAAAACCTTTAGTCGGTTTGTTAATTCTTTTTTTATTCGCGCAACAGCCGCAGTCATCTGTTCATCATTGGTCATAAAGTGCGTTGCTGGGAAAATAGAGACTTGTTCACGTTCACCAATAATCTCACCAGTCAATGCGTCAACTTCAACAATACGATCAATTTCATCACCAAAAAACTCTACTCTAAACGCATGGTCGGTTCGAGATGCTGGGAAAACTTCTACCACATCTCCCCGTACTCGAAAACGGCCCCGTTGAAAATCTATATCATTGCGTTCAAATTGAACATTGACCAATTGCCGCAATAATTTATTCCGATCTAAAGCCATCCCCACCCGCAAAGATAAAACGGATGCTTGATATTCCTTAGGATCCCCTAAACCAAAAATGCTTGAAACAGATGCAATGACCACAACATCATTACGTTCCAATAATGCACTGGTGGCCGCATGGCGCAGTTGATCAATTTCATCATTGATACTGGAATCTTTTTCTATATAAGTATCACTTGAGGGCACATAAGCTTCTGGTTGATAGTAATCATAATAACTAACAAAATACTCAACCGCATTATTAGGAAAGAATTCTTTAAATTCACCGTAAAGCTGCCCCGCTAATGTCTTATTGTGCGAAATAATCAATGTTGGTTTATTCAAATTGGCGATAATATTGGCCATGGTAAAAGTCTTCCCCGTCCCAGTAGCCCCTTCCAAAATCTGTTCTTTCACACCATGCTTAAAGCCCTCAGTCAGCTTTTTAATAGCTTGACCTTGATCTCCAGCGGGTTGGTAGTTAGATACTAATTCAAATTTACGATCTGTTTGCCGTTCAATCATCTTAAAAACCTCCAGATAAACACAACCAAAAAAATAAAGTTACCCTCTGTATCGTATACAAATTGCAACTTCATATTTTAACATAGCGAACATATTTTCGCCATCTTTTTGACAAATTATTTTTAATTTTGCGACAATATTTCCGGGAACAATGGCACATCTGTGACACCATTCCATCAGTATATTATATGCTGTTGATACGGCAATACGTTCCAATAAGCACGTTATACCGCAATTCTGTATTTTAATCGTTTGACTGAATTATTTCCTGGGCAATCTTTGTTAAAGCGACTCGGCTGCTAGAAGCCTCGTTCAATAATTCCGGCAACATTTTATCAATAAAGTATTTTGTTGATGCCAATTCATTGAATTGAATAATTGTCGACAAACTTTCTTTGAAAATTTCCAAATAAACACTCTCAGGATTCCCTTTTTGAATCTCACCAAAAGATTCATAAAGTAAGTCAATCTTATCGGCGACAGATAAGATTTTACCCTCTAAGGTGTCATCTTTACCTTCCGATAAACGCCGACGATAACGTGCTTGTAACGCCTCTGGAATTTCGTTTTGAATAAAATTCTCTGACATATGCGCTTCCACTTGGGCCAACCGCTTTCGCAAATCGTGTGTAGCATATTTTACTGGCGTTTTAATATCCCCAATAAAACGCTCAGTATAATCATGATTGAGCGCTTTTTCATAAACCATCTGCCAATTGACTGTCTGACCGTTATCTTCTTCAATATCGGCCAATAATTGGGCAATTTCGGCAACTCTAAATGAATGGGCCGCTACGGAGTGGCCTTGATATTTAAAATAACCTGGTGCCCGTTCTAACATTTCTAAATCATTTAACCCTTGAATGAATTGATGCATACCCATAGACAGTCCCACCTTATCTAAATATTTTTGTGTAAATTGTTATCAATGTTAACACACTCACCACAAAAAGCAATGCTTAAATTACGCATATAAAAAGGCTGCCTTCAAAATTACGTACTTTGAAGGCAGCCCTATTTTTATTATTGTGCGATAAATTTCTCTAAAGCAGTTTCAAACGCTGCTAATTTTTCAGCGGCATTTGTTTCAGAATCCGCTTGCGTGCCAACATAAAATTTGATCTTTGGTTCAGTTCCAGATGGCCGAATAGCAATCCAAGTGCCATCTTCTAATTTGTATTTCAAAACATTTGAGACCGGCAATGGCATGTTGACCACTTTGCCGTCTGCGTAGCTGGCCTTTTGCGTTAAGTAATCTTCAGTAACCGCAATCGCCACATCGTTAAATACGCTTGGCTTTTCATCCCGGAAACGGGCCATCAATTTTTGCATTTCAGCGCCGCCTTGAATACCTGGGAAGTCTTTACTGATTGTCTTTTCAGCAAAGTAGCCATAAGTTGCATATAACGCTTGTAACCCATCATATAGCGTCTTACCTTGAGCTTTGTAATAAGCAGCCACTTCTGCCAATAATAAAGTTGTCTGCATGGCATCTTTATCCCGAACAAACGGTTTGATCAAATAGCCATAGCTTTCTTCAAAACCAAATAAGAATTCATGTGCGCCAGTATTTTCAAAGTGTTCAATCTGCTCAGCGATAAACTTAAAGCCCGTTTCAACATCAATCATTTTAACGCCATAAGCTTCTGCGATTTTAGTGGCTAACTCTGTGGAAACAATAGATTTTACAACTGCCCCATTCGTCGGTAAATCCCCAGCGTCCTTGTGCGCTTGTAAAATATAATGCAATAAAATTGAAGCAATTTGATTCCCCGTCAATAGCTTGTAACTGCCATCCGGTTGCCGTACCGCTGTCCCTAATCGATCCGCATCTGGATCAGTGGCGATTAAAACATCCGCATCTTCTTTTTGACCCAATGAAATTGCTAAATCAAAAGCTTCAGGGAATTCCGGATTTGGGAATGGTACTGTCGGAAATTCAGGATCTAAAATAGCTTGTTTTGTTACAATTGAAAAGCCTTGGAAACCGGCATTATTTAAAATACGCTGTGCCAAAACCTTCCCAGTCCCATGAAGCGGACTATAAACCAATTTCATATGTTTCCCGGTGGTTTCAATTAAATCTTTGTTAATTGAAATTGTCTTGAGATTTTCTAAATAAACTTGATCCACATCTTCGCCGATCAATTGCATCAACCCAGCCTCACGCAAATCACGTTCTGGGACTGCTGTGATGGTAAAGAGATCTGTTACTTTACGCACATAACTTGTAATCAGGTCTGCTTCTTTTGGGGGCATTTGCCCGCCATCTGGGCCATAAATTTTATAACCATTGTATTGTTTTGGATTATGGCTCGCAGTAATCATAATGCCTGCGTAAGTATGCAATTGACGGACGGCAAAAGATAATTCAGGTGTCGGCCGTAATTGATCAAAGACATAAGTTGGAATCTTGTGGGCGCCTAATACTCGGGCTGCTTCATGAGCAAATAATTCTGAGTTATACCGAGAATCAAAACTAATGGCTACCCCTCGATTACGGGTCGCCTCATCCAAGGTATCCATGAATAATGCCAAACCTTCAGTAGCCTGACGAACGGTGTAAATATTCATGCGATTGATACCAGGGCCTAAAACCCCACGCATCCCAGCCGTGCCGAATTCCATCGGTGCTGTAAAAGCATCTGCCAATTCATCTTCGTTGTCAGCAATCGCAACTAATTGTGCCTTCAGTTCTAAATCTAAGTTCTCGGTATTTTTCCAAGTCTGATAATTATCTTGCCAGCTCATTAAAAAACCCCCTATAACTTTTACTTGTTTTAATTATAGCATATCTCCAGCCCGTAAAGGGATACGGGGGACTTCAGACGCATTCTAAAACACAAAAAAACTAGATCAAAAATAAACACTTGATCTAGTCTCATTTTATAAATTTATGCTTTCAATTTAGCGTCCGCTAAACTTTGGATATAGTTAAAAACACCTTGTCCAGCTAAACCGCCATCACCGACAGCCGTTGTAATTTGACGTAACTCTTTTTTACGTACATCACCGACTGCAAAAATACCAGGTACTTTCGTAGCCATTTGATCATCTGTTAAGACCCAACCCTTTTCATCTAAAATCCCTAGATCTTTAAAGGCACTGGTCATTGGTTCAATGCCAACATAAATGAAAGCTCCAGAAGCGGGAACCGTCTTAGATTCTCCTGTTACTTTATCTTGATAAGTGACCCCAGTAACAACTTGTTGGTCTCCATCAATACTTTGAACTTGAGCATTCCAGATAAAATTCATTTTTTCATTTGCAAAGGCCCGCTTTTGAATAATTTGCTGTGCCCGCAATTGATCTCGACGATGAATTACAGTAACTTTAGAAGCCAATTGTGCAAGATAAAGTCCTTCTTCAACGGCTGAATCGCCACCGCCGATGACAACAACTTCCTTACCCTTGAAAAAGGCCCCATCACACACCGCACAATAGGAAACGCCCCGGCCAGAATAAGTTTCTTCGCCTTCTGCCCCAAGTTTACGGTGTTCTGAACCCGTCGCGATGACAATGGCCTTTGCTTGATAGCTGCCATCATCCGTATTCACAACTTTATAACTATCATGGTCTTCTATACTTGTAACAGCGCCATAGGCATATTCTGCGCCAAAACGAGTGGCAGACTGATACATCTTTTCACTCAAATCAGGGCCCAAAATAGATTCAAAGCCCGGATAATTTTCGATTTCTGCCGTATTATTCATCTGACCGCCATAGATACCACGATCAATGATTAATACAGATAAATTAGATCTTGAAGCGTACAGTGCCGCTGTCATACCGCCAGGCCCTGCACCAAGTACTACCACATCATAAGCTTTCACTGTAAGAATTCCTCCTTACTAAAAATAAGTTAATTATAGAATAACGCAATTTTACCCATTTGTCTAGTCCTAACGAATTGCCAATTGCTGCTGCAAAGCTAGAGCTTCATCATAATAATCCCGATCGCCACTAGCTAAGTATTGCTGCAAATATTTTTGGCTATGGTAAGTATCCTCCAAAAAAGCATAGGCACTGGCCATAAAATAGGCTAATTCTGGACAAACTTGATACGTATGCGTCGACAAAGTTTTCAAAATCTCAACAGCTTGTTGATATTGGCCCATTGCTTCATAGATAAAAGCTAACTGGCTGACAATATAAACCCGCTGGGAAAGTTCAACATTCAGCGTCAATGCAATTTTCAATTGATTGCTGGCTCGACCGTAGTCATACCGTTCTAACGAAGCCTGTGCTCGATCAATGTACAAATCTGCTGTTGGAATAACTGGAATAATACTACGCACAATCAAACCCTCAATTTCTTAAAATGATATTTATCTTAAACGATAATTACTATCATAACAAGTCAACCCAATAAATCAATAAAAATTATTAATCTTTAATCTAGTCTTTTTGAATTGGTCAATTCTTTAATATAAGCTGCCACTTCGGATCCAAACGTTGGGGATTGTAATCCATAATTAATAGATGCCTTTAACAAACCAAATTTACTGCTGATATCTTCTCGCTGTCCTACAAACGTTCTAGCTAAAACCGGTGTTTGTGCGTTTAATAAATTTAAAGCCAAAGATAATTGATTGCTAGCCGTTGTCTCCTCTGGCAGCTGCTTTAAATACTGGAAGAAGTCTCCCGGTAGCACATAGCGGCCCACCACACCTAAAGTACTTGGTGCACTATCTGGCAGTGGTTTTTCAACAATTGATTGAATTTGTGATAGACCCGGTGCTACTACAGTTTCAGATAACGAAACAATGCCATAGTGACTTACTTGCTGTGGCGACAATGCTTCAATCCCTAAAACCGGTGCTTGATATTGATTGTAGTCTTCAAGTAGCTGTCGGGTCAAAGAATGCGCTTCATCCACAATATCATCACTTAACATCACCACAAAAGGTTCATCATTTACAAAATCTTCTGCCATTAATAAAGCATCCCCAATACCCGTGGGATTATTTTGCTTCATAAAATACAAATTTACATCCGTCGTTGTTTTGATCAGCGCCATGAGCTCTGTTTTATTTTTCTCAGCTAAACTCATCTCTAATTCCGGTGCCGCATCAAAATAATCCTCAATTGCACGCTTGCGCTTTCCAGAAATTAATAAAATATCTGTGATACCCGCTAACTTCGCTTCTCTTACCAAATAATCAATCACCGGTCGATCAAAAACAGGTAAAATTTCTTTAGGCAATGCCTTAGTTGCTGGTAACAAACTAAACCCATAACCGCCAGCTGCAATGATTGCTTTTTTTACTGTCATTAAATCGCTCCTAAAAACGTGGCCGCATCAATTCATTTTCTGATTTGCCCTTACGTTTCATCATATTATTTACTTCAGCCTGAATATCTTTATCTTCATATAAAACCCGATAAATTGCTTCAGAAATTGGCATATCAATATTTTCTTTAATAGATAAATCATGCGCTGTTTTCGCCGTATAAACACCTTCAACAGCCATACCCATATTTTCCAAAATATCTTTTAATTTCTTACCTTGACCTAATGCATCCCCTGCACGCCAATTTCGAGAATGGACACTAGTACAAGTTACAATTAGATCCCCTAAACCGGATAGACCACTGAACGTTAATGGATCTGCACCTAAAGCAACACCCATTCGGGTAATTTCCGCTAAACCTCTAGTCATCAAAGCTGCCTTGGCATTATCACCATAATCTAAGCCGTGAACGGCCCCAGCGCCAATCGCAATCACATTTTTTAACGCAGCCCCGACTTCAACGCCAATAACATCCGTGTTTGTATAAACTCTAAAATGATCATTCATAAAAATATCTTGAACTTGTTTTGAAGCCAACTCATCTGTCGAAGCCACCGCCAAAGTCGTAATGTCATCTTTGATAACTTCTTCAGCGTGACTAGGACCGGATAAAATCACAATTGGCTGCCGCAAAGCCACAGGAATCTCTTCTGCTAAAACTTCCGAAATTCTTAAATCTGTAACTTGCTCTAAGCCTTTCGTAGCCGAAATAATCAACGGTTTAGTCTGTAATTTAGCTAACTGCGCACTGACTTGTTTTGCCACTGAACGAATCGCTTTAGTTGGCACTACAAACAAAACAGCATCACTATTCGTTAAGGCTATTTTCAATGAAGTCGTAGCCTTTAACGCTGACCTTAATTGGATATTTGGTAAGTAGTGGGTATTTGTATGCTGATCATTAATTTCTGCAACTTCTTTTTCAGCACGCCCCCAAACCGTAACATCATGCCCGTTTTCGACTAATAAATTCGCTAAGACCGTGCCCCAAGAGCCTGAACCTAGAACCGCTATTTTATGCATCTCAATTGAATTCCCTTCTTAACGTTCATAAGGATATTTTAAACCGCTACCATCTAAATACCAAGGTACTTTTCTAAAACGTCTCCGATAAATTACCAAAATAATGGCAATGAGCACTAAAATAATAGATAACATTTGCGAAACTCGAATCGGCCCTAACATCAGACTATCCGTTCGCAAACCTTCAATAACACTGCGACCCAGGCCATACCAAATCACATAGCTTAAAACGACCTCACCTTGTTTAAATAAATGTACCCGGTGTCGTAAAGACATGATGATGATAAAGCCCAGTAACGTCCACAAAGATTCATACAAAAATGTCGGTTGCCGATAAGCACCCTGAATCCACATCTGATCAATTATAAATTTAGGCAAGTGTAAATTCTGTAGAAAATCTAAAGTTACTTTACCGCCAAAAGCCTCTTGATTCATAAAATTGCCCCATCGACCTAGCGATTGAGCGATTAAAACAGCTGGTGCCAAAATATCTAATAACAGCCAAACCGGAATCATTCGGTTGTGGCAAAAGACAATAATTACCAATACTGCAGCAATTAAACCACCATAAATGGCAATCCCGCCATTCCAAATTTTAATAATATCGCCTAAGTTCTGTGAATAATAACGCCACTCAAAAGCCACGTAATAAAGCCGAGCGCCAATGAAAGAAATTGGCAACATCCACAAAATTAAATCGACAATATCATCCGCCATAATTTGACGTCTAGGTGCCTCACGCATCGTTAAGATAGCCGCAAGCACGACCCCTGCTGTGATGATTAAACCATACCAGCGAACGCTAAACGGCCCTAACTGAAAGGCTACTGGATTAATTGCGCCTAAAACAAAATTTGCCAAAATTTGCCTCTCTAACTAAGCATTTGGTTCATCAACACCATTTTGCTCGATTAACTTATTTAAATTTGCTTCAAAAACCTTAGTTGCATCATAACCCATAGATTTCGCTCTAAAATTCATCGCCGCCACTTCAATAATAATGGCTAAATTCCGACCAACTTTAACCGGTACTGTGATTTTAGGAACCGCAACATCAAAAATCTGCTGCTGCTGCTCACCAGAACCTAAGCGATCGTAACTCTTATCCGGAGACCAATTCTCCAAATGTACAATCAAGTCGATTGGTGTAAACTCACGGACAGCACCCGCACCAAACAAATTCATGATATCAATAATTCCAATGCCTCGGATTTCTAATAGATGCCGTAGAATCAAAGGTGCCTCTCCGATAACCGTTTGCTCATCTTGCTGGTATACATCTACCCGATCATCAGCAATTAAACGATGCCCCCGTTGAACCAGTTCCAAAGCGGTTTCACTTTTACCAACACCGGAGTCTCCTGTAATCATTACGCCGACCCCATAGATATCCACTAAAACGCCATGAATAGATTGCCGCTTTGCCAATTGCTGATCCAAGTATTCAGTCAGTAAGCTTGCCAAACGCGTTGTTGGCAGTTTAGAGCGTAAAATTGGGACATGATTCTTTTCACAAGCTTGAACCATTTCTTTTGGAATATCTAATTCTCTAGAAACTAAAAACATCGGTGTTTCCGGACTAGCCATCTGCGTTAAAACAACCAATCGCTCTTCACTCGTCATATTATTAGAAAACGAAATTTCAGTCATACCAAATAACTGAATCCGTTCTTTTGGATAAAATTTGAAATATCCGGTTAATTCTAGGCCTGGTCGAGAAATATCACTAATCGTAACAAATCTTTTATCTAAATAGTCCTCACCAGAATAAATCGTCAAATTAGTTGCTTTTGCTAATTGTGCAACGCTTACTTTATCAGTCAATGTACGTTTACCCCTCAACTTTTTTATAGCTCTGTTATAGCTATAATGCTATAAAAAAAGCCTTCCGTCAATCCATATTCAGATTTTCAGAAGACTCTTTATTAAGTTTTATACTGTACCTATCTTCTATCAAAATTAAGCTAGGTTTTTTAGAAAAAAACTAAATTAAATTATATGAACTGAGTGTTTTAGTATCATCACCCAGAGAATTGATGTAACTTAACTTAAAAATCATTCCAATTATCATCATCTTTGTGTGTCGTTTGGTCCGTAATATCCTTACGTGTTTGGCGACTGCTAGAACGCATCTGCTCTCTAGCTTGTCGATGGTGGTGTCGTTGTGCCTCACGTTCATAGTGCTGACGACGACGTGTCCCACGACTACAAATTAGCCAGAGGATACCAGCGATGATAATTACCGGTAAAACAAAGCGCAGTAACGTTAACAACAGTGCTCCGAAACCAAATAAAATTGCGACCACTAAGACGATAAACAAAGGTACTAGTAACAAGAGCACTAAACAAGTTAACATTAAAACTCACTCCAATCATCACTGTCTTTACGAGACGAATCAGTGACGTCTTTTCGAGGCCGTTTCTTAGAACTACTGCTACTATTATTATTTGAGCTATATGCTCTTGAAGAAGCATCCGGCATAACTAACATCAAAATTAGATAAACCAAGATTCCTGGAAAACCGGTTGAGAAGAATGAAATCACTACGAAAATAATTCTAACAACCGTCGGATCCCAACCAAAATATTCTGCAATACCACCTAATACACCTGCAAATACGGCATTATTAGACTTTGCTAATTTTTTCTTTGCCATAGTAAATTCCTCCAAAGTATCAAACTAATCGTTGTTTGTATCTTTTAATAAAACATTACCAGCTGTTGTTGCCAACGTAATAATCGCTGGATCTTCTTGGTTGCCTCTTTCTAAAGTCGCATACTTCAAATTGCCTTCATCAGATTCACCATAATTTACATTGCTCAACCGATTTTTAACTTGGCTGAAGCGTGTCTTAGCAGTCACTCGTAATGGTAAAGTTTGTGGTACTGCTAATTTCACATTGCCATTCACTGAATTGGCAACAAATTTATGCAATTCATCATTTAAAACTGTACCCCGGACTTCACCGTTAACCGTTGTGAATTGGCCCGTATGCATATCTGCTGAAATAACAACATTGCCGTTAACCGTTGCTAAAACACTGTCCACAACTCGACCGCCTTTAACAATCACGTCTCCGTTAACATTTTCAGCTTCTAGATATGTTAAAGCTGTATTGTTAAACTTCAAATTACCATTCGCTGTTTTGGCATAAAAATCACTGCTATTCAAATCATTAACTTTCAAATTACCATTTAACATTTTAACACTAACATGTTCATAGCTATGTTTTGGTAAATAAATTGTCAAATCAGCCTTGACCCGTTTATTAGGTACTTGGAATACAAATCTGTCTTCAGAAACATCAATATTTGACCGGCTTAAGAAAGCATCAAACGGTGTTTCTTCACTCATTGTGCCAAATAATTTTACTTTTGCTTCAACAGCGATATTGTCATTTTCAGAAGGTTCAATTTTCACAGAACCATTCGCTACTTTAATATCAACTAATTTTGCATGGTTATTTTCATATAAGAATTGATGTTCAAAGTCAGCTGTTGCCAAGCCAGGCACCTTAACATTGATATCTTTCCAATCTACATTGTCCATCAATGTGCTAACTGAATCCTTAACAAAAGAACCTACTTGACTGCTGGCATCTGTAATTCGTTTTGTAAATTCAGATAAAGTACTACCCGCATTTTGTTTCCAATTTTCAGAAAAATCTTCGAAAGAATAGTCTGGATCTTCACCTAAATCAGCTTGTAAATCTTTGATCTTTTCAGTAATTTCGTGTTTTTGTGCGACAACTTTATCACGCGTTTGATTTAAATCATTAACTCGTTGCTTCAGATTTGTGCGTTCCTCAATCTTGTTATCTGTCAAACCTTCAAGATCTTCCATTGTATCTAAAACTGTAATTTGTTCCTTAGCAGCTTGAATTTGATGGTTGATCGAATTCAATTGTTCATCTAGTTCTGTACGTTTCAGCTTTAAATCATTCAAGTGGTTGTATTCTTCTTTATTTTCATCACTATCCGTAACTTCTTCAACTGAGTCAGCCGCAAGATTATCATCTGTGCCGTTTTTTTCTAGATTTTCTAACAATACTAAGGCCTCTTCAGAAGAAATAATGCCTTTTTTAACTAGGTCAAGAATTCTTTGTCTTTCATTCATAGGGAATAGCCTCCATTAAATTACTATCTCGTATTTCATTACTCCTTTATTATGAAGGTTCAGCCAAATAAATGCATAGGGCCAAAGGTTGATTTTAAATTAGGTATATGAGCTTAAATCCTTCTAAGTACAAAAAAACAAGGTCCAAACAGTTAGGCATTATTTCCAGATTATAACCATCTAGAAATATTAACCTAATGATTGACCTTGTTTTTAATGATTAATAACTTAAATTATAGCGTTTCGTTGAGATTCGTATTTAATTCAACGATTTTACCTGTCTTCAAGTAAACGATCCATTCACAAATATTTGTAACATAATCCCCAATACGTTCCAAATATGAAGCAACCAACAAATAATCCATATTGCCCACAACTGTGCTTGGATCATGCTGCGTTTCTTGAACACAAGCCTTATAAATTTTATCTGAATATCGATCAATTTCTCGATCAATATTTGCAATCTCTAAAGCTCTAGTCTCGTCTTCTTTAACGTAAGCGTCTAAGATAGCTTCACCCATCTTCTTAACAACTTCTGCCATATCCGCAATATCTTTTTCAATTGCTGGCACTCGGCGATTACCTTTAACCCGAATTGTAGATTTCCCGATACTTACGGCGTGATCACCCATACGTTCCAAATCAGAACTAGCTTTCATCACCGTAACGATCATTCTCAGATCTGAAGTGACTGGTTGCTGCAAGGCAATCATTTCAAAAGAGCGTTGTTCTAAATCAACTTCACGCTTGTTAATCTGTTTATCACTTTCGATAACTTCTCGAGCTAAGTTTTTATCGTGATCGATAAATGCCCGTACAGATTTGTAGATAGCCTCATTAACCATCATACCCATTTCTGAAAAACGTACGTGCAATTCGTTTAATTCATCTTCAAAAATTTGTCGCATTCAATAATGCCCCCTCTACCCAAAACGACCTGAAATGTAGTCTTCCGTCTCTTTTTCTTTCGGATTCAAGAAAATTGTCCGTGTATCCGCGTACTCAATTAAATCACCCTGTAAGAAAAAGGCGGTTCTATCCGAAATACGAGACGCCTGCTGCATATTGTGTGTCACCAATATAATCGTATATTCATCCTTTAATTCTAATAGCATATTTTCAATTTGGCCACTAGAAATTGGATCTAAGGCACTGGTTGGTTCATCCAACAAAATAACATCTGGTTTTACCGCTAATACTCTGGCAATACATACCCGTTGCTGCTGTCCGCCTGACAACGAGAGTGCACTCTCACTGAGTTTATCCTTAACTGTATCCCAAATAGCTGCCTGACGCAAACTTGTTTCTACCGCTTCATCTAAAATTCGGCGATCTCGAACGCCTGCTAATCGCAACCCATAAATAACATTATCATAAATTGAAAACGGAAATGGGTTAGGCTGCTGGAATACCATGCCTACTTCTTTACGAAGTGCTACTGTATCTGTCGAAGGTGCATAAATATTTTTATCATGCAACATTACAGTTCCCGTGATTGTTACAGACGGGATTAGATCATTCATCCGATTTAGTGTTCTTAAAAACGTAGATTTACCACATCCAGAAGGGCCAATCAACGCTGTAATCTCATTTTCACGAAAGTCCATTGTGATGCCCTTTAATGCTTCGTTACGTCCGTAGAAAAGATGAACGTCTGTTGCCGAGATAATTTCTTTTCTTTCGTCAGCCAAGTTAACCCCTCCTTATCCGAAACGTCCAGAAACGTAATCTTCAGTAGCTTGAATTTTAGGCCGTTGAAATACGTTACTTGTGATATCATACTCCAAAACGTTACCTAAATGGAAAAATGCTGTATAATCACTAATTCTACCAGCCTGTTGCATATTATGTGTCACAATAATGATCGTGTAGTGATCTTTTAATGATAATAGCGTGTCTTCTACTGTAGAAGTTGAAATCGGATCTAGTGCACTGGCTGGTTCGTCCAACAATAAAATATCTGGTTTCATTGCGATTGCCCGGGCAATGCAAAGCCGTTGCTGCTGCCCACCGGATAAGGCTAACGCGCTTTGATCTAATTGATCTTTAACTTGATCCCATAACGCTGCTTGTTTTAGAGTCGTCTCAACCAGTTCATCTAGCACTTTTTTATTCTTGATACCATTACGTTTCGGTGCAAATGTAATATTATCATAAATAGACTTAGAAAATGGATTTGGCCGTTGAAATACCATACCAATATGTTTACGCATTTCATAAACATTAACACCCTTACCGTTAATGTCAATGTCACGGTACATGATTTTACCATCAACTCTTGTACCTTCGATATTATCATTCATCCGATTCAAACTGCGTAAATAAGTGGATTTACCAGAACCAGAAGCCCCAATCAAAGCAGTGATTTTAAAGCGCTCAAATGGTAACGATACACCATGAATCGCTTCTGAGGTACCGTAAAAAACATGTAAATCTTCAGTAGATAATGCAATTTCATGTTTTTTAGGATCTAGTTCTTTAATATACCTGTCTTCACTTGCGTAATTTTGCATAAGCTTCTCCTATTACTTAGTTCCGGTCATTTTACGATAAATATGATTCCCGACATAACGGGCACCAAAATTAAAAATTAATACCGCAATAATTAATACTGCTGATGCACCTGCAGATACTTGGCTGGCATCAGGCATAATACCTTCTGAGTTAATTTTCCAGATATGGACTGCTAAAGTTTCGGCAGGTCTCAACGGGTTTAACGGACTGGCGATATAAAATGGATTCCAATTTGTAAAATCTAATGGTGGTGCACTTTGGCCTGCTGTATAAATTAACGCAGCGGCTTCCCCAAACACCCGTCCAGCCCCAAGAATCATCCCGGTGATGATCCCCGGCAAAGCTTCTGGAATAATGATTTTCAAAACAGTTTCCCATTTAGATAATCCTAATGCCAAACCAGCTTCTCTTTGGGAGCCAGAAATAGAGCGTAATGATTCTTCAACGTTACGTGTTAACAGTGGTAAATTAAAAACTGTTAAAGCCAATGCCCCAGAAAGAATTGAAAAACCCAAACCAGCGCTTATTGAGAATACTAAGAAGCCAAACAAACCAACAACAATTGAAGGTAATGAACTTAAAATATCAATGGACGTTCTAACTAAATTTGTCAGCCAATTCTTTTTAGCATATTCTGACAAATAAATACCCGCCCCGATTGAAATTGGAATTGAGATCAGCATTGATAAAATCAGTAAATAAAATGAGTTAAATAGCTGAATCCCAATACCACCACCACTTTGAAAGCTCTTAGCTGGTGATGTTAAGAAATGCCAACTAACGTGAGGTAAGCCATTCCATAGAATGAAAATCAATAAAAAGGCTAAAATTAAAATCATTACACCGGCAATAAAGTATAAGACGCCCGTGGCGATTTTATCCCATTTTTTCGAATCCATATTAGAATTTCCCCCTCTTGGCAATCTTATTGATTACTAAATTAAAGACTAGCGACATCAACAATAGTAACAATGCCAAAGACCAAAGGGCGTTATTAGCCGCTGAACCCATAACTGTGTTCCCCATGCCCATTGTTAAGACACTGGTCAAAGTAGACGCTGGTGAAACTAAGTTATGTGGTAATAAGGCTGCATTCCCGATAACCATCTGAACTGCAAGAGCTTCACCGAATGCACGAGACATCCCAAACACAACCGCTGTAGCTAGTCCTGGTGCAGAAGATCTTAAGACAACTTTATAGATTGTCTGCCAGCGTGTTGCGCCTAAAGCTAATGAAGCTTCTCTATAATATCTTGGTACTGCACGTAATGCATCAACAGACATTGAGGTTACGGTAGGTAAAATCATAACGAACAAAACAAAGGTCCCTGCTAAGATACCAAAACCAGTACCACCAAAAGTATGCCGTACAAAAGGTACAACAACAGATAGACCAATAAAACCATAAACTACAGATGGAATACCCACCAATAATTCTGTGACGGGTTGTAAAATTTTATACCCTTTATTAGGTGAAATTTCTGTCATAAAAACAGCTGTTGCAATTGCAAAAGGCGTTGCAATAACCGCCGATAAAATAGTTACCGCAAAGGAACCGACAATCATTGGTAAAGCCCCTGCTTGTGGGCTGCCATGACTATCTGTACTACCTGGATTCCAGATTGTTTTAGATAAGAAATCCCACAGATTAACTTTATTTGAGAAAAAAGTTGCGAGACCTTTAGAAGCTACAAAATAAAAGATTGAGACAACGACTGTTACAATAATCGCGGTACATACGAAGCTGATTATTCTGCCTCGAAACTCGCTTCTAGTGGCCCGTGATTTTTTTAAAAGCTTTTCTTTAATTTCATCATTCATTTTAGTCGCCTCCTACTTACTTACTTGCAGTTCATCATTCAAGTGACGTGTAACTTCCATCTGATTGATCGGAATATATCCTAATTTACTAACGATATTATTCTGAACATCGTCACTCAGCATATGATTAATGAACGTCTTAGTAAGTCCGGTAGGTTCTCCCTTGGTATACATGTGTTCATAAGACCAGATTTTCCATTTATCAGATTGAACATTTTTATTAGTCGGTTGAACACCGTCTATTGAAATTGTTTTGATTGAGTTATCAACATAAGCAAAAGCCATATAGCTGATTGCACCGGGTGTGCTGGCGACAATTTGTCGTACCATCCCCGTTGAATCTTGTTCTTGTGTTTGGAGTACGGTTCTATTTTCCAAAGCCCAGCGTTCGAATGTTACCCGTGTACCTGAACCCTGTGCTCGATTAATTACAACAACAGGTACATTAGGACCGCCGATTTGCTGCCAATTGGTGATTTCGCCTGTAAAAATACCGATAAGCTGTTTCGTCGTCAAATTATTAATTTTCAAAGACTTATTAATAACTGGCGTAATGCCAACAACAGCCACCTTATGATCAGTTAATTTTTTAGCGTCTATACCCTTTTTTTGTTCTGCGTAAAGATCTGAGTTACCAATATCGACAGCGCCTTCTTGGATTTGACTCAGACCCGTCCCAGTACCACCGCCCTGAACATTAATAAAATTGCCAGAGTTTGCTTCTGTATAATCTTCACCCACTGCTTCAACTAATGGTTGTAACGCAGAGGACCCAACGGCGGTGATTGATTGCCCATCAGTACTATTCGCCTGACAAGCCGTTAATGGTAAACCTAAAAATACTAAACCCAACAGTATAAAGATACGTTTTTTCAAATTATTTACCTCCGTAAGCACAATAACATATTGTACTCGACCAATGTAAATTTACGGCCCGACGTTTGTAAAAAAAGTGTAAATTATGCTTTTGGTAATTTAATACTAAACGTACTGCCCACACCGTATTGACTAGTAACCGCCAAAGCACCACCGTAATTATCGACAATCTCTTTTACAATAGATAAACCTAAGCCAGTACCGCCATTGTTATAAGATCTAGATTTATCAACTCTGTAAAAACGTTCGAAGATTCGTGTCTGCGCGTCTTCTTTCAAGCCAACCCCTGTATCTGCAATGGAAATATGAATATTTTCAGTACCTTCCGCAAAGTTGATCGCAATTTTACCTTCAGGTTTGTTGTAATAAATCGCGTTTGAAAGTAGGTTTTTAATAACTTGTTCAAACTGAACTGGATCAATCGTCAATTTGACATCGTCTTTACCGTTCAAATCAATCTCTAGTTGTCGTTTATCAATAGCCGGTTTTAAGCTGTTTAAAGTTCGTTGGATACTTTCTTTAACGTTAATTTCCGCTGGCTTGATATTAAAATGCTCGTCTAATTTAGACAATTCTAAAATATCTTGAATCAACTGGTTTAAACGATTACTTTCATTGTAAATAATTCGAATAAATTCATTTCGATCTTCTTCAGACATATCTGCCTGTTGCATTAATGTCTCAGCAAAGCCACTAATTGCCGTGACCGGTGTTTTTAATTCATGACTAACGTTACCGACAAAATCAAGCTGCATCTGTTCAATACGGCGAATATCTGTCAAATCATAAAGTAACACTAGGACTTGTGGTTTAACCCGGTCTTGTCCTAACTGAATAACATTCGCATCTACGTAACGGACGGACTGCTGTACTAATTGAACTTCGCCGTGATGATTGCGCTGACTTCGAATCGTATGTTCAATCATCTGGCTTAACTTATAAGTTTTGACATCGTCAATAAAGGGATGCGGCAAACTTGTATCTTCTATATTCAATAAGTCGCACATGGACTGATTTAACAATTGAACATTACCATCCATATCCAAAAGCATTACGCCCATTGGTAAATGATCAATCAACCGACTGAAACTCTCTGTCCGTGCTGCAATTTTTTCATTCAAATGTGCCACGTCACGATCCAACTTGTTGACTTCTTCAGACAAGGGATATAAAACGTTGTCTAAATCTAAAATTAATGGTTCTGGATTATCTTTATGACGAATCCGATGAACGTTTTGAATCAATGTATCTAATGTCTCTCTTAATGCTTTACGACGTCTTTGTGCAGCGATTAATAACCCTAGGATCATTAAGAAATAAACAGCTGTCAATAACCAAAATGCTGCAGGCATAAAACTCCAAATACTATTTTTTTCCATATAGAAAATAGTAGGGTTGCCAACTTCAGTGTAATCAGCATAGGCTAAATAAACATCCCCGCTGATGGTCTGTTTCGCAAATGGCTTGTTTTTATTTACAAGACCGTGACTAATTATATCTTGCGTTGCTGTTTTAAAATTGGAACTGGCGTTATTTTGATGAGTCACCACAGTAATTTTGCTATGGCTGAGCCAATCATTAACATCGGTTTTTTCATCAGACAACAATTCATAATTTTGAGCTTCTCGCTTTAAATACTGTTCTTGTTGATTTTGTACCACGGTGTTTGTTACAAAAATAGCCACGATATAAATTAAAATGGCCACAAATACGGCAAGTGATACTTTAGCTAGTGGTGTGCGGCGATTCATGATTAACCTCCAATTTATAGCCAAAACCACGGATGGTTTTGATCAGTTCAGGATTTTTTGGATCTAATTCTATTTTATCTCGTAAATGACTGATTTGAATGTCTACCATTCGAGTTTCAGCAGGATAATCAAAGCCCCAAACCCCATTTAATAAGGCTTCTCTACTTAAAACTCGACCAGGATGACTCATGAAGTAAGCCAATAATTTATATTCTTTAGGTGTCAGCATTAGATCACGGCCGTTTTGATTGGCAATCATTCGTTCTTGATCAATCATCAAATGGCCTAAAGTCAAGTGACCTTGCTGTGTTTCCTTAGCTGGTACCTTTGGCGCTTCATCAGATAGACGGCGCTTAATTGCTTTGATGCGTGCGATAATTTCCCTAGGGCTAAATGGTTTTGTAACGTAATCATCTGCCCCAATCTCTAAACCAACAATTTTATCGGTTTCACTATCTTTAGCCGTTAAAATCATGATTGGTGTTCTAATTTTTTCTATACGTAAACGTCGCGTAATCTCCAGTCCATCCACATGGGGCAACATTAAGTCTAAAATAATAAAGTCAAATTTTTCATTCAATGCTAGCTCTAAAGCTTCCTGTCCATCTTGGGCACTGATGACTTGATACCCTTCTTGTACAAGATTATATTTCAAAAGTGTCAAAATAGCTGGTTCGTCATCAACAACTAAAATTTTATCCAAGCTAAAAACCCCTTCTAGTCTCCTGATTATTCCGATCGGGAAATGTGACTAAACCTAATTCATGCGGCGAATCTTTATAAATCGCCGTTTCAGCAAGTTTAATGTCTTTGTGCAAAGTTTGAACCCTAAATTTAACAAACGTGCTGCTGACTTGTGTCATTTCATAAAATTGTATCTGTGAACTAATCGGCTGGTCGTTAACGGAAAGTACGACATCCCCTGGAACAAGGCCTGCTTTTTGTGCTGGTGTATCTTTTTGCACGGCCAACACTTGAATTCCCTTGCTCGGTTCTACCAAATAGGCTTGACCGCTATGCAAAAAATGCAGACGATACAGTTTTAAACCTAATATAATAATTACCGCCACTAAAGCTAAAACCAACGTACTGTGCAAAAACTTAGCCAATACCGCTAAAATGAAGATTAAACCGCCAGCGACAAAATAACTATATCGCAACTGTTTAAGCTCTGTTGGTAGTCGTTTCTTTAAGTGTATATTCAAACCTAAAATTAACGGCAGTACGAGAATCGTAAATCGGTGGGCGCCAATATTAAAAAATGGCCAAAGACCAAAAAGTGTTGGTAAATTATCCCCGGGTATCAATAAGACTAATGGCAATAAATAAAGCCGGCGAATATGGTAAGACGCTGTTCGGATACCACGTTTTGAAACTCTGATCTTAGGACTGATAATGGTTTGAGACGGCCGGGCTAAAAGCAGTCCGATACTTAAAAGTGCCAAGCTCAAAATAACTAAGCTACTGGCTAGTGTCTGCTGTCCTATTTTAGCGGAAAGACCGCTAAAGGGACCCCAATGCCACATGAATCTGGGCCATAGTAATGCACAGAGACTGACTAGTACCAGTAATAGGCCGCTATCCCAAAACCAAAACGATAAGGCTAAGCCCACTATTGTCAATAAGACGTACCAACTGAGCCAAGTCAGATTCACTGTAACGCCAAGTAATAACGTCGCAACAGAACAGATTAAGCCCATAAATAAACCACGTTTCAGAAAAACTAAAATTTCTGAATAGTGGTTGTCAATTGCAATCGAAAATTGTTTCCTTTCTGAAAAAATACGTTGATAACTAATAAAAAAACTCGTTAGCAACGCCAGCCAGAAAATAGGGTTCAGTAAAAAGAAAGTAATTAATTTGAACAAAACGAATACCTCATGTTGTTGTTAACCTTAGTATACCATGTAGCGCCTTAAATGTAGGCGTTCTTTTGTAAAATGTAAGTATAACTTGTGTAAATTTTTGAATAAAAAAGGCTTAAAAATGACTGCTGATTATACCGTGTTTTACTTTGACACTGCTATTTTACACTAGACTGTCGTTAAAAAGATAATAAAAAGGCCGGCAATAGGGCTCATCACCATATGCCTGCCTTTTTAGACTTTCAAAAAACGCCGCATTGAAATTAAAGCACCCACAGCTCCAATCAAAACACCTACAATAATCATCAATAAGTTTAATACAAATAAAAAGTAACGTGGTTCAGCTAAAGAGTAGCCAAAGCTGGTCAGCTGCACTGCGGTAATTCGATATAACCAGCTATAACCGAAATCTAAAGCAATAATCGGCAAAATTGAGCCTAATAATCCCGTCCATGCCCCTTCTAAGAAAAAAGGCCAGCGGATGTAGGCATTTGTTGCGCCTACCAAACGCATGATACCAATCTCATCTCGTCGAGATAGGATTGTAATTCGAATGGTGTTGGAGATTAAAAAGACAGCTACAAATAGCAACAATATTGTAAAGCCTGTCGCCCACTGACGGATCGTATGCATAACTTTAAATAACTGCTTTGCTTGAGTCCCGCCATAGCTTGCAATCGTCACATACTTTAACTTTCGAGCTTGTTGTGTGACGGTAATGGTTTTTTCAGGTTCGGTTGTACTCACGATAAACACATCATTTAATGGATTATCATCCCCGGAAAACATCTGAAACGAACTGCCATAATGACCAACAACTTTTTTTAGTTCATTTGTCTTACTAGAATATTGGACGGTGGCAACGTCTTTAAGTTCTTTTAATTCAGTTTTTAAATGCTGCTTTTGACTTTTGGTAGTTCCCCGGTCGATCAATACCCGAACGTGAACGTCATTTTCAATTTCCGAAGAGAGTTTATTTACATTTAAGACTAGGGCCAAAAAAATACCTAATAACAAAAGTGTTACTGTTACGGCACTGACAGAGGCTACAGACATCCAGCCATTACGTTTCAAGCTGCGAAAACTATCTTTGATGTGACGTTTAACGGTAAATAGCCGCATGATGATAAGCTCCTTTGTTTTCGTCTCGAACAATCTGCCCTTGAACTACTTCAATCAACCGATGGGGGCGCTGATTTACCATTTCGCTATTATGGGTTGCCATAATCACTGAAGTCCCTTGACGATTAACATTTTCAAAAATATTAATAATTTCAGCTGATGTCTGCGGATCCAAATTACCAGTAGGTTCGTCAGCAATTACAATTTTAGGTCGATTCACAATTGCCCGGGCAATCGCGACTCTTTGTTGTTCGCCACCGGATAGTTCATCTGGAAATCGTCGACTTTTGCTGGCTAAGCCAACTAAATTTAAAACATCCATGACTCGATTGCGGATAATTGTTGGTCGTTTTTCAGTCACTTCCATGGCATAGGCTACATTTTCGTAAGTCGTTAATCGAGGTAATAATTTAAAATCCTGGAAAACAACCCCTAATTCCCGCCGCAAGTAAGGTACATTTCGATTTTTCATTTTTGTGAGGTTAAATTTATTAATTCGAATAAGCCCACTGGTCGGCCGTATTTGTCGATACAATAGCTTAATCAAGGTGGACTTGCCAGCACCGCTAGGGCCAACAATATAAAGAAATTCACCGGGTTCAATCCTTAAGTTGATCTCACGCAAGGCATAGGTTCGATTGTATTTCTTACTAACGTTTATAAATTGGATCATGATAAAACTCCTCTTAATTAATCAGGGTTTTGCTGTTTCAAATTCCATTGTAAATAAGCGTAAATAAATGGGTCTAATTCGCCGTCCATCACGGCTTGTCCATTACCAGTTTCATAATTGGTCCGATGATCTTTAACCATTGTATAGGGATGGAAGACATAAGAGCGAATTTGTGAGCCCCAGCCAATTTCCAATTGTTCCCCTTTAATTGCTGCTTCTTTTTCTCGTTGTTCGTCTAATTCTTTTTGGTAAAGTTTGGCCTTTAACATGCCCATAGCCGTATCTTTATTTTGAAATTGCGATCGCTGCGCTTGGGAGCTGACGACAATCCCCGTAGGAATATGCGTTAATCGTACGGCAGAAGAAGTTTTATTGATATGCTGGCCCCCAGCACCGCTTGCTCTAAAAACATCCATTTTCACGTCTTCTGGCCGAATTTCAATATCAATAGAGTCATCCAATTCTGGCATGACATCCACGGATGCAAACGATGTGTGTCGCCGGCCTGCCGAATCAAACGGCGAAATCCGCACTAAACGATGAATGCCTTTTTCTGACCGCAGCAAGCCGTAAGCATTATGACCTTTGATCATTAAAGAAACGCTTTTAATACCCGCTTCATCCCCAGCTTGATAGTCTTCCGTCTCCACGGAAAACTCATGTTGTTGCGCCCAACGTGTATACATCCGTAACAGCATCGAACCCCAGTCTTGGGATTCTGTGCCACCAGCACCGGGATGAATTTCCAAAATAGCATTATTGGCATCGTAAGGTTCACTAAGCAGTAAGGTTAATTCATATTGTTGCATCTTCTGCTCTAACTGTGCCAAGCCAGCTTCAAATTCCTTTTGCATTTCTGCATCTGGTTCTTCTTGCAGCAATTCTAAATTGACTTGCAAATCCTCATAGTCATTGTCTAATGCTTTAAAATTGTCCACTTTAGACTTTAAAATATTATTTTCATCAATTAATTTTTGCGCTTGTTCCTGATGGTCCCAAAATCCAGGTTCCGCCATTTTAGCTTCATTAATGGCAACAGCCTCTTCTAGACGATCTAAGTCAAAGAGACCCCCTAAATTGATTGATTTTGTGGCTAATTGTTTCTAAAGCATGTCTTGCTTCACTAATTTCCATAACCGTAAACTCCTCTTTATAAAGTAATGAGGCTGGGACAAAACAAATGTTTTGTATCTCAGCCTCATTTTGTCTAACACTTATTTAATTTAACGTCTGATATTTTGTCTAATTTCAGCCTTCATAAATAATCGAGTGACATCATAATTAATGTCTGCGATCATTTCTTCAAACATTCTGAAACCGTCTTCTTGGTATTCTACCAACGGATTCAATTGACCATAACCTCTTAAACCAATAGATTGCCGCAATTGATCCATCGCATCAATATGATCTGTCCAATGAGAATCGACCACACGCAAAATAACGACTTTTTCAAATTCTAACATTTGCGCTTTATCTGCAAGTTGTTTAGTCTTTTCTTCAAAGTTTTTCTCTGCCATATCCTGTAACATATCAAGGATTGCTGCTGCATCTTTGCCATCCAAAACATTACGTTCAAAACTCTGTTCGTTGGTTAAGCAGTTAACAATAAAATCATACAAGGCATCTAAATTCCAAGTCTTTTGGTCATCCCCTTGAACATATAGATCCACTTGCTGTTGAATCGTTCGTTTAACCATTGGCATTAAGACATTCTTCAAGCCTTCAGTTTCTTGAATTACTTGGAAACGTTCTTTATAAATAACTTCACGTTGTTCCCGCATAACATCATCGTACTGCAAAGTCTGTTTCCGGGTATCGTAGTTATTCCCTTCAACCCGTTTTTGTGCAGATTCAACTTGTCTTGAGATCATCCGGCTTTGAATAACCGCATCATCATCGTCAATTTTCATCCGTTCCAAAAAGGCTTTGATACGGTCAGACCCAAAGCGTTTCATCAAATCGTCTTCTAAAGACATATAAAAAACAGTTTCACCAGGATCCCCTTGACGACCTGAACGGCCTCGCAGCTGGTTATCAATCCGTCGAGATTCATGACGTTCAGTCCCTAAGACACAAAGTCCGCCCGCTTCACGAACACCAGGGCCCAATTTAATATCGGTTCCCCGGCCGGCCATATTGGTAGCGATTGTTACGGCGCCTTTTTGTCCGGCGTTCATAATAATTTCGGCTTCTTTAAAGTGATTTTTAGCATTTAAAACAGCATGCGGAATCCGTTCTTGATCCAACATATGGGATAATCTTTCAGAAGATTCAACCGCAACTGTCCCGACTAAGATTGGCTGTCCTTTGCTGTGTCGTTCCTTGATATCTTTAACAACGGCTCTAAACTTGCTGTCGATTGTTGGATATAATAAATCAGAACGATCCACCCGGATAACAGGTTTGTTAGTTGGAATAGCAATACATTCCATGTTGTAGATTTCTCTAAATTCTTCTTCTTCGGTTTTGGCCGTCCCAGTCATCCCAGAAAGCTTGTCATACATTCTGAAATAGTTTTGGTAAGTAATATTGGCCATTGTTTTTGTTTCATCTTGGATTTTAACGCCTTCCTTGGCTTCAATCGCTTGGTGCAAGCCATCAGAATAACGCCGGCCTTCCATAACACGACCAGTAAATTGATCGACAATCATAACTTCACCGTCTTGGATGACATAATCAATATCATGCAACATGACATAATTTGCCCGCAAAGCTTGATCCATATGATGGTTTAAAGCCATATTATCCGTGTCGTACAAGTTATCTAAGCCAAAGTTCTTTTCAGCTTTTTTAATCCCTTGTTCTGTCAGACTAATTGTTTTTGTGGGCCAATCAATTTTATAATCATCTTCTTCTTTTAAAGTTTTTACAAAACGATCTGTCCGGATGTACAAAGCTGTTGATTTTTCAGCCTGGCCAGAAATAATTAACGGTGTTCTCGCTTCATCGACTAAAATAGAATCCACTTCATCGACAATCGCGTAATGCAACGGCCGTTGAACCATTTCTTCTTTGTAAACAACCATGTTATCCCGCAAATAATCAAAGCCTAATTCACTATTTGTGGAGTAAGTGATGTCACAATTATAAGCTTCCCGTTTTTCTTCAGGGTTTTTGGCATTGACGTTTAAGCCAACGGACAAACCGAGCCAGTTGTAAAGCTCGCCCATTTCAGTAGCATCCCGTGAAGATAGGTATTCATTGACCGTTACAACGTGGACGCCCTTACCTTCAAGTGCGTTCAAATAAACTGGCATTGTTGCTGTCAGTGTCTTCCCTTCACCGGTTTTCATTTCTGCAATGTTACCTTCATGCAGTGTAATACCGCCAATAACCTGCACTCTAAACGGAAATAATCCCAATACTCGTTTGGCAGCTTCACGACAAACCCCAAAAGCTTCGGGTAAAATATCGTCAACAGTTTCGCCATTTTTTATACGTTCTTGAAATTCTGGCGTTTTAGCTTTCAATTCTTCATCTGATAATGCAGCATATTCGTCTTCGTGACTGATTACTTTTGCAGCAATTTTATCCATGCGGTTGACTTCACGCTTATCATTTTCAACCCATGTTCTTAAAAAGTTTGCCATTAAACAGTTCCCTTCTCAAATAAAACTAAATATATACAATTCACACTTCGAGTTTCATAACCGAATCTATTAAATTTTAGCATACTAAGCTACAAAAAAAAACCACTATCCGCCATTTGTCAGTTTATCGTAATCTAAAAAAAGTGGTCTAGCTGTATTTTATGAACACAAAAAAAGACCAATCACCAGCAAAATCAATACCAGTAATCGATCCTTTACAAAGTTGTTACAAAACTTTTGGGCGACTAGAACAACGTCTATTCGTCAGTTTCAATCAAGCCATAGCGACCGTCACGGCGACGATAGACAATGCTAGTACCGTTAGTTTCAGCATCTTCAAAGATAAAGAAACTGTGGCCTAACATGTCCATTTGCAAGATTGCTTCTTCAGAATCCATTGGTTTAAGAGAGACACGTTTTGTACGAACAACCTCAAGCTTATCGTTTTCAGCATCTTGGTCATTCTTTGGTGCGTCTAAAACGCCATTATCTGGACCAGTCAAATCAAAGTTTTTAATGCCTTTTTCTCTTGATTTACGATTGATCTTTGTTTTATATTTACGAATCTGACGCTCTAATTTATCTGTAACTAAATCAACACTTGCGTATAGATCTGGTGAAGTTTCCTCAGCACGTAAAACTAAGAAAGGTAAAGGAATTGTAACTTCTACCTTAGCCGTTTTGTCTGGATAAACTTTCAAATTAGTATGAGCAATTGAATTTGGTACATCTTCGAAATACTTGTTCAATTTACTAATTTTCTTTTCCACATAGTTACGAATTGCGTCAGTTACTTCAATATTTTCACCACGAACATTGTATGTTAGCATAGGATGTCTCTCCTTTCAGAGAAAATTATTCTCTTATAAAAATAAGCTGTGGACCACTCACAAACTTATTTTTATTTATATATTAATTATAGCTAAAAGCGCTTTAATTCACAAATAATTTTAGTAATTTTTAAGAACGTACTAATGAGAAAGTATCAATATTGCCGCGAAAACCCGCGGTATATAAGCAATCCCGTGCATGAAAAAATGTTCGTCCTGTCATATAAATATCGTCTAAACATAAAATATTTTGAGCTCGATGAATCTTGCGGTATTGACCTGTAAATTCAAAGAACTGTGGTGTTGCCAACCGTTCCTGCCGATTTTTCTGAGCTTGTGCCTTAGCAGTCACCTGTTTAGTCAGTAAATCTGTCACGCTTAAAAATGGCACATACAAAGCAGCAACTGGATCAAAGCCCCGTTGCTTCAAATGATTCGTTTGACTAGGAATTAAAATATACAGATCGTAGTGCTTTTTATTTAGAACTTCAAATAGCTGTTTTTGAAATAATTGTCGTAAGCGATAGTCCCCATTCCCCTTAAACTGCTGAAAATAATCTTTCATTTCCGCATTATAATAATATAAAGCCTGATGATGCAGCTGAATTTGCGGATAAAGCCGCTGCCAATCACGGCATTCCAAACAAATTTGCTGCCCAATTTGCTGTTTTTGACAGCATGGACAACAATTTTTAAGGTCAATCGGATCAAATTTTGCAGCGCAGGTGTTACAAAGCCGATTAGCCACGAGCTTTTCAAATTTAAAAATTTCAGTAATCGTCATCGATTCATTTAATAAACGCTGGCACCATAAACAGTTTATTTGATCACCTCTTTTGCATTCATGTACTTAATCTGTCGCTGACAGTCTCGAATCCGGCAATTATAATGTTCATAAAAAAAATAAACTGCCCCATTAGGATAGTTCGCATCCCGACCGGCTCGACCAGCAATTTGAACTAAAGAAGCCGTCGTAAATGTCCAGTCATCCGCTTTTAAAACATAAACATCAATATTGCTAAAAGTGACCCCCCGCTCCAAAATCGTAGTGGTCAGTAATATATCTAACTGTCGTGTCCGAAATTGCTGTACCTTTTCTTGGCGCTGATCATCATTGGCATGGACAGTCCCAATCGCTTGCGCATATTGTTTTTCTAAAGCGTTCGCCATTGGCATTAACCAGCTAATTTTCGGCAGAAATATTAAAACTTGTCGTTTAGCGTTTAAACTCACTGTTAAATACTGCTGAAATTTTTGGATCAATGGCTGTTTTTCAAACTTTTCGGTTAATTTGCGTTGATAAATTAATTTTGGCAACGGTAATGGCCGGCCATGAAAACGCCGAGGCAAATAACTCACCGAGAGCTTTTGCTGTTCAATTGACCGATGTAAAGCGGGCGTTGGCGTGGCCGTTAAATAGAATAGGCTACCTTTAGGTTTTATAGCTTGAGTCGTTGCGCTTTTCAATAAAGCACTATTGACATAGGGAAAAGCATCCACTTCATCAACAATCAATAAATCAAAAGCATGATAAAATCGGAGTAGTTGATGCGTTGTCGCCACCGTTAATTGTGTATACTGATAAGGTACGGTTTGCTGGCCATGCAATAACTGTTGTGTCGTATGGGCAAAAGCTTGTGTCAATCTAGGATATAGTTCATTGCAAACATCTACTCTAGGTGAAACCACCCCAATGCGGCAGTTTTTCTGAATAGCTGTGGCTAATAACGGGAATAGCATCTCTGTTTTCCCAGCCCCCGTCACCGCCCATAACAAATGCGGTTGCCTTTTTTGGAATTTATAGATTAGTTCTTGGGCAATTTTGGCTTGCGCCGCAGTTAACGTACCCTGCCAGGTCAAAGGCTGGGTTTGCTGTTGAAAATGATTCGGTTCTGGTAGATGATATAAATATTGATCTGAAGTCACTCGGTTTAACTGAATGCAGCTAGGGCAATAATACTGACCTTGCGGCAACTGCACCTTTTCAGATACATAGGAACTTTGACATCGCTGACAATGAATGCGAGTGCCCTTCAACTGCATTGCTGGCGTTGCTGAAAACTGGGCAAGTTGTGTTTCTGTGAAACCCATCTGCTGCATCTCAATTGTCAGTAGCCGTCGACCAAATAATAAATCACACATAAAGTTTGTGCGGGAACCCTGGTGCTTGCCAGTTTTATTTTCCCGTCGAACTCCTTTCTATTCTTTAAAGCATCGTAACGACACTTAATATTTGATTACTAATTAACATTACGCAAAGGAGTCGATTTTTTGTTAACTAACTATAAAACCATTCAAAAAAATGGTAGTTATGAAATAGAAATTAAAAAATCTCGTTTCATTACCAACATGGCCCGAGTCACTACGGAAGATGAGGCCAAAGCTTTTATTGCTCAAATTAAAAAAGAACACTATAAAGCAACCCATAATTGCAGTGCTTTTTTAATCGGTTCTAAAAATGAAATTCAACGTGCTAACGATGATGGTGAGCCTTCTGGAACAGCCGGTTTACCAATGTTGGAAAGTTTAAAACTCATGGATCTCAAAAATGTGGTTGCCGTCACTACGCGTTATTTTGGAGGGACTAAGCTAGGCGCTGGCGGCTTAATTCGCGCTTACAGCAATGCCGTTTCTGAGACCGCGCACACCATTGGCATTGTTCGTGGTACTTTGCAAAAAGCCTTGCAATTTCATTTAGCTTATAACCAAATTGATTTTGTCCAGAACTTTTTTGACAATCAAGCCTACAACTTAGATCAAATTGATTACGGTGCCGATGTCACGGTAACTTGTTATATTGATACTGCCGATATTGATACCATTCAAGATCAGCTCACTGAATTACTAAATGGCCGAGTAACCTTTGAAGTCGGCCAAGAACGCTACCGCGAAGTCCTGATTAATAATTGAGCCATCAAAAAAAGCGTTAAGCCTTAGATTTTAAATAAAATCTAGGACTTAACACTTTTTTATTTTTGGCCTGGTTCGTTACGCGCTAATTTTTTGATTGTCTGCTCAATTCGCCGTAACAATGGCTTTCGATTTTCACCAATTAACCCAATTGATTCAACAAAAAGTTCTAGGCCGATTAGTAAAAAGATCGTTAATAAAATATTCCCCCAAAGTGAGGATAACGGATACAGCAGTGAGATAAAGGCAAAGATCAACGCTAAGCCATAAATCACTAAGACCGTTTGGCGATGGGTCAATCCCATACTCATCAACACATGATGCATGTGATGTTTGTCAGCTTGAGAGATTGGTTTTTTATTTAACAAGCGCCGTAAAATTGCATAGATTGTATCTGTAATCGGGACGCCTAAAATGATCACTGGAATCAACAGCGTAATGAATGTGACATTCTTTAAGCCTTTAAGCGAAAAAACCGCAATCATAAAGCCAATGAATAAGGCGCCGGTATCTCCCAAGAATATTTTAGCCGGATGAAAATTATGGGGTAAAAAGCCGATTAAAGCCGCAACGAGCGCAAAAATCCAGATAGAAACATAAACATCTGTTACCGTGAGGAAGAAATAACCTACAACCCCCATGGTAAATAGGCCAATAATAGATACCCCGGTGGCTAAACCGTCTAAGCCATCAATTAAATTTACAGCATTCGTAATTGCCAAGATCCAAAAAATAGTAATCGGTAAGCCCCACCAGCCAAGATGGATAGAACCGATAATTGGCAAGGAAACTTCATCCATTCGAATACCCGCCAAAAAATAAATAATTAAGGAGGCTAACAAGATGCCCGCCATTTTTTGATGCGGTTTGATTTCCTTAATATCATCAATCATCCCGGTCAAAATAATAACAGCTTCTGCCAAAAATACCGAAAATAGTTCATGGGTCGGAAACTGCGGTCGCAATAAAACAAAAGTAGAAAATGTAAAAGCTACAAATATGCCTAGTCCGCCCATTGTCGGCATAGGTTTTTTATTCACGCGTCGTGCATTTGGATTATCCACAGCACCTAAAACAAAAGCCATTTTCCGAACAAATGGCGTAATTGCAGCCGCAATAATCATCGTCAATACTAACTTAACGATTACTGAAAACATACTAGACATTTCAAACCAACTTTCCTAATCTAGGGCTAATTATACAAAGCGTTACGACACAACACAACCCTAACAAACCCAATATGTAAAAGAAGAGGTCACGACAAATACACTTTGCCTGTAACCTCTTTATAAATGCAAACTTTTGATAAGTGCAATTAAAAGTTAGTCATTCAAAAATAATGTAAATAATACGTTGACACTTTTAAGTTTAATCCATTAAACGAGCCTATTACTTGGCATATTCCACTGTTCTAGTTTCTCGAATAACCGTAATCTTAACGTGTCCTGGATATTGTAATTCTTGTTCAATACGATCTCGAATATCTTTAGCGAGCAATACCGTTTGATCATCGTTAACCTTTTTAGGCTGTACAATAACCCGAACCTCACGCCCAGCTTGAATCGCAAAACTATGATCTACACCCTCAAAACTATCAGTAATTTCTTCTAATTTATTCAAACGATGTAAATAATTTTCTAGTGATTCAGAACGAGCGCCTGGTCTTGCAGCAGAAATCGCATCTGCAGCTGCTACTAAGACAGCAATAATACTCGTTGGTTCAACATCCCCATGATGGGATGCAATTGTATTAACCACCGTTTCTGGTTCTTTATATTTCTTGGCGATTTCGACACCAATTTCTACATGAGAGCCGTCAACTTCGTGATCTAGTGCTTTACCAATATCGTGTAATAATCCTGCGCGTTTTGCTAAATTAACATCTGCGCCAAGTTCAGCGGCTAAAATACCTGCTAACTTAGCAACCTCAACCGAATGATTTAAAACATTTTGTCCATAACTTGTTCTGAAGTTTAAGCGACCAATAATCTTGATTAAGTCTGGATGAATTGAATGAATGCCCAAGTCAAAGACAGCCTGTTCCCCAACTTCGCGAATCCGACTATCCATTTCTTTTCTAGATTTATCAACCATTTCTTCAATTCGAGCTGGATGAATCCGACCATCTTGAATGAGTTTTTCCAAAGCCATTCTGGCGATTTCTCGTCTGATCGGATCAAAACCGCTTAATACCACAGCTTCAGGCGTATCATCAATAATTAAGTCAATCCCAGTCAATGTTTCAAGCGTCCGAATATTTCGACCTTCACGACCAATGATTCTGCCTTTCATATCATCATTAGGCAACGTTACAACGGTAACCGTCGTTTCCGATACAACATCTGCAGCACTACGCTGAATAGCTTCTGCAATCAAATCTCTGGCCTTAGCATCCGCTTTTTCTTTTGCTTCTTGCTCGCCCACTTTAATAATTTGAGCACGCTCATGAGCAGAATCTTCCCGCGTCTGCGTTAAAATAATATCTTTAGCCTCATCTTGAGATAATGAAGCGATACGTTCTAATTCAGCTTGCTGTTTCTCAAGTGTTGTTGAAACCTCTTTGTGCGCTGTTTCAAGTTCTTGTCGCTGTTGACTTAATTTTGTCTCACGATCATCTAAAACTTGTTCTTTTTTATCCAAAGAATTATCTTTACGATCTAAAAGTTCTTCTCTTTGAATAATTCGATTCTCTTGTTTCTGAACTTCATTTCGGCGTTGCTTTAGCTCTTCTTCTTGGCTTTGGCGATATTGATGTGACGCCTCTTTTGCCTCTAGAATCGCTTCTTTTTTTGCCGTTTCGGCTTCTTTTTTAGCAGCCTTGATAATCCCCGCAGCTGTTTGATTTGCTTCATTTAGTTCCTTTTCATGTCCGTGCTTACGCACACTGTAGCCAACTAAAATACCAACAACCAGCATGATGATTGCGAGGATTATTAGAATCCAAAGATTCATTATTTCACCTCCGCATCATCAAAACTTACGAAAAATTTAAAAGATGTTTTTATTGATTATTTACACAACAATAATTCTATATTTTGCTTTATATGATGTCAAATTTATTTCCGTAGTATTTCACTTAAATTACAAAAATATAATATTTACAAAAAAAGACCAGCTATCAATTTAAATTTAAGGTAGCTTGTCTTTTCTTGATTATTAAGCTTTTGGCTCAGTATCTTTAAACATATCTACTTCGCCGCTTTTTTGAGTATCTTTTGGTTCATCTTTTTTATTAGCCGTATTCTTTGCAGATGTTTTTGGCTTTGTTTCTTTAGTGTTCTTAGTGGTTTCGTCAGCAGCTTCTTCGCTGTCACCGTCCATACCATAAGCTTTTCGAACTTTTTGTCTAATTTCAGCTTCAATATCCGCATGATCTTCTAAATAAGCTTTTGCATTTTCACGGCCTTGACCAATACGTTCATCGCCGTAAGAATACCAAGAACCACTCTTCTTAACAATATCTTTGTCAGAAGCCATATCAACGAGTTCCCCAAGACGAGAAATCCCTTTACCATACATAATATCAACTTCTGCTAATTTAAATGGTGGCGCAACTTTATTTTTAACAACTTTAATTTTAGTTCGGTTCCCAATCACATCAGAACCATTTTTAATTTGTTCAGATCGACGGACTTCTAGCCGAATCGTTGCGTAAAACTTCAGCGCACGACCACCAGGTGTTGTTTCTGGGTTACCAAACATAACCCCAACTTTTTCACGAATCTGGTTGATAAAAATCGCAATTGTTTTTGTTTTATTAATTGAGCCAGATAATTTACGTAACGCTTGAGACATTAAACGTGCTTGCAGTCCTACGTGAGAATCCCCCATCTCACCGTCAATTTCAGCCCTTGGTACTAAAGCTGCGACAGAGTCAACAACTAAAATATCAATGGCGCCACTGGAGACTAATGCATCAGCGATCGCTAAGCCTTGTTCCCCTGTATCTGGTTGAGATAGCAATAAATCATCTATATTGACACCTAAAGCAGTCGCATAAGCTGGATCCATGGCGTTTTCGGCATCAATATATGCCGCTGTGCCGCCTTGTCTTTGAACTTCCGCAACCGCATGTAGCGCAACGGTTGTTTTACCAGAACTTTCAGGACCGTAAATTTCAATAATTCGGCCACGCGGATACCCGCCAACACCTAAAGCATCATCAAGTGTTAATGAGCCGGAGGAAACTGTGGAAATTTGAGTATCCACTTTATCCCCCATGCGCATAATTGCGCCTTTACCATAATTCTTTTCAATTTTCTTTAACGCGTTATCTAACGCCGTTTTTCGTTCATCTTGAGCCATATGTGCCCTCCTTTAAAGCTGCACCTTTACCATCTATATATTCTAAAGAACTACTGCCCAAAATGCAAGAAAAATCGAACTAATGTTCTAATCTTTTTGCTGTAATTTTTTAAATAGCATGAAAAAGCCTGCCATTGCAGCATTTGTTCGAATATCATTTCTCTTGCGTGGGAAATGCCATAATTTAACAACCACAGGTTCATCTTTATAAGCTAACCCGATGTAAACTGTACCCGCAGGTTGACCTTCTAATTCGTCTGGACCTGCAACACCGGTGAACCCTAACCCAATCTCTGCATTTGTCTGCGCACGGCTATGTAACGCCATTGCAGCAGCTGTTGCTTCACTGACAACACCATCTTTATGGAGCTGTGCAGCGTCAATATTTAACATTTTGGCCTTTTGGTCTAACGCATAAGTGACAAAGCCGCCGTCAAAAACGGATGACGCACCGGGGACTTCGGCGATCATACTTTGAAATAAACCACCCGTAAGACTTTCAGCAGCACTAACATGCAGTTTTTTGGCAATCAGCTGATTCACAACTACTTTTTCCAGATTATTCTCATCCCCGTAACCATAAAAATGAGCACCAACCAATGCCTGTACCCGTTGTTCTAAATCATCTAACAACTGATCTGCAGTTTCATTATCCTTGGCTTTTGCTGTTAATCGTAACGTCACTTCATAATCTTTTGCATAAGTTGCTAATGTCGGATTGGTCTGATTAACAATTAAATCATTTAGTTTTGTTGCCAGTAATGATTCGCCAATACCATAAAAGCGGAGTACACGAGAAACTAAAACCTCATCATGATGTGTCATCGCAACCAATCTCGGCCGCAATTCATTTAAAACCATCGGCTTAAACTCACTAGGCGGCCCAGGCAATAGGACGTATGTCGCTTTATTGGCCGTTAAAAGCGCGCCTACAGCCAATCCGTTAGAATTGTTTAAAACTGTAGCGTCTTTAACGTAATAGGCTTGAATGCGATTATTTGGCGTTAATGGCCGCTTGGTCTGTGTGTAAAAATCTTGTAAATGATCTAAAGCCTTTTGGTCAGCCACTAACGTTGTATTCAAATATTTTGCCACAGTTTGTTTTGTCAAATCATCTTCAGTCGGTCCTAAACCGCCAATTGTAATAATTAAATCACTTCGTTTAGTCGCTAAATCCAGCACCTCCGTCAACCGCTGGGGATTATCCCCTACCACCGTTTGATAGTAAGTATCAATCCCAATATCCGCCAACATCCGTGCTAAAAATTGCCCATTCGTATTACTAATTTGACCTAACAATAATTCTGTACCAACCGCAATAATTTCTGCTTTCATAATTACCTCCATAGCATTAAATACGCTAAAATTGTCAAATATTTTGTTTAAAATCAATATTACACCAAAAATAAGAGCGTGAACCAACACGGTTTGATTTTGAGCATAGCCTAGACTAACGCCGTGAGCCATTCTTGCTTACAAGTTAGACGTAGCTAAGCGCAAAAATCAGTCTTTGGGAACGCGTTTCGAAATCAGAGCATGAACTAGAGCAAAAAAGCCTCAAACATCAACCTAAATTTAGACCGGCAGCCCATTTCAAAACAAGAAAAGGCCAAGTCAAAAATTAATTTCAACTCAGCCCTACAGTTATTTAGTTTTATTCATTCGATGAATCTACGAAAACATGACGGTTTTGGATAAAGTAATCCGCACCGGAGTAAATTGTAAAAAACAAACAGATATACAGCATAATTGCCCCAAATGGTATGCTGAGCATTCCAAAGAACACATCATGAAGTAACAAGAAAATAATCGCTAACATTTGTGTTGTTGTTTTAATTTTCCCTGGCATCGCAGCTGCCATAACTGCCCCGTTTTGTTCAACGATCAGTAATCGCAAACCCGTCACTGCCAATTCACGACAAACAATAATTGACACAACCCAGGCTGGTGCAAAGTCTAATTTTACTAAGAAAATAAAAGCAGTCATCACAATCATTTTATCAGCCAATGGATCTGCAAATTTCCCAAAATTTGTAACCAAATGCTGTGCTCTGGCAATTTTACCATCTAAAAGGTCCGTCAATGAAGCTACGATAAAGACAATGGCCGCAATTAGGTGGGTAACTGGTAATGTTGCGCCTAAACCGTTTAATGTACCCCAATCTAACGGTAAAGCCAATAACAAAATAAATACAGGTATTAAGATAATTCTGAAAACAGTTAACTTATTCGGTAAATTCATAGCCTACCATCCCTTGATTAATTATTTGTACTCGATTGAATTTGGAACGTGTAATTTTGTACAACATTAGAAGAGGTTGTTGATGGTAGTTTAACTGAAGTATCGTTAACAGATAACTCTGTCACTGTGGCATTCCCACTCGTCACCATAAAGGACGTAATACCGCTTGGTAAATCAATCGTTTGTGGTGTGCCTGCAGTAACACTGCCTTGCCACGTTGTACTGCCATTAGCAGTGACCGTAATCCAAGTGGAATCACTCGTTGCAGAAACGTTTAACGTATTGCCACTAGAAGGATAATTCGTAATTTGATACGTCTGAGCAGAGGTTGTCCGCGTACCCTTAACTTTGCTGACCTTTAAGTCGTCAGAACTTGATGAAGATTTTTTGCTGCTTGAAGTCGACGTACTGCTGGACTTAGCACTGCTAGAACTCTTACTAGACGCTTTACTTGAAGCCTTTTTGCTAGACGACTTAGAAGTGGACTTCCGTTCATCTGTTACTTTAACAGAAGACGATGTACTCGTCGTTGTTGCGCTTTGATTGCTGCCATTACGATGATTTAAGGCAATTGTATAAATACCAATGATCAACACTAAAACGACCGCAATAATAATAATCTGCGGCAAATAACCACGAATGCGGTCAAAGCGTGAACTCTTTTGTTCATTTAACATTCGAGAATTTTGAGCATTTTTTTCAACGCCACCCTGATTTTCAGTAGACGCTTTTGAATCATTTTCAGTAACATTTTCATCATTCGAATTCGTGTCATCTTTACCTTGATACTCATTTAACAAGGCTTGTCCGTCCAAACCGACTGTTTGCGCATACTGGCGGATAAATGCATTCACATAAAATTTACCAGGAAGTTGATCAAAATTACCTTCTTCAATAGCGGTTAAATAGCGTTTTTGGATCTTTGTGATCTGTTGTAGATCATCAATTGTGTAGCCTTTGTCAATTCTTGCTTGGCGCAGTTTTTGTCCGAGCTCATTCATTTAATTTTCACCTACTAAATTAATATCAAATCGAGTATAACATAGCTTAAAAGTTGTTTACAGAAATGTAAGCATGATTTTCAAAAATATTTCATTTTTTCGGAATAACATGAAAGACGCTCGTATTATTGATTGCAAAATAAGCAGCAGCCAGATCTTTTAATTCCTGGATGGTGGTATTTTGAATAATATCCAGCAAGTTAAACACGCTGCCTTCACCAAAGTCATAATTATTATAAAGATTGGCAATTGCCTCAACCGAATTAAAATGACGTAAGAAAGTCCCGATCCGCTTACGTTTTAAGCGCTCCAAATGAGCCTCATTCAAGTCATCGCTTGTAGCACCACGTTCTAATAAATTCAATAATTTATCAGATAAAACCGTAGGATCCTGAACATCCCCATACAGTAGCCCAAAATTAAAGCCGCGTTCATAGCTAGTTTCATAACCAAAACTGTCATCAATCAAACCTTGTTGGTATAATTCCGCAAAGTTTTTAGAAGAAACCCCAAATAACATTTGAAATAGCAGTTGCAACTGTACTTTTTGCTTCAAACCCGCCAAATTCATTTGTGTATCAAATGGGCCCTTAACGCCAACAAAGGCCTTCGCCATACTAATTGGCATCTCAGTCAAACGGTACAAAATTATATCTTCCGGATTTTGATGGCCTAAATCTGCCCGTTTTGGCAATTCTTGACTTACAAATTGTTTTTTACTCTGATTATCATTAATCCACGTTAACAGCTGTTCCGGATCAATTGGTCCAGAAATAAATAAATTCATATTTTCTGGCGTATAGAACGTATTATAATTTTCGTACAACTGTTCTGCGGTAATATTTTGGATTGAATCCACACTGCCGGCAATATCAAAACGCACCGGATGATTCGGGAATAAATTACCGATGATCCCCATTTCTCCTCGCCAATTAGGATCATCATCATACATCTTAATTTCCTGGGAAATAATGCCTTTTTCTTTTTGAACAGATTGCTCTGAAAAATAAGGGTCCTGCACAAAATCCAATAAAATATCAAGATTCTCATGAACATGATTTGTACTGGCAAACAAACAACTCGTTTTTGTATAGGATGTGAAGGCATTGGCGTCTGCCCCATATTGACCAAAGAGATCAAAAGCATCATGATCTGCCTTTTCAAACATTTTATGCTCTAAAAAATGGGCAATACCCATTGGATAAGTTTTAAAGTCTGTTTGTCCAGCAGGGATAAACGTTTGATCAATGGCCCCGTAATCTGTTGACAGAATTGCAAATGTTTTGTGAAAATCTTTTTTCGGTAAAATGTTAACTTTCAGGCCATTGGCTAAACGTGTACTGTACAGTGTTTCTCCAAGGCCAGTAAATTTAATTTCGGCCATAATTACCCCTCCTTTTCAATAGCATAAATCGCTTGTAACTCGAATGTTGCTGCAGCTGCTTTAACTTGTGCCATTGTGACTTGATCAATGGCAGCTGTAAACTCTGCCACCGACATCATGACTTGCGGTTCTAAGAATTTAAATAAATAACGTAAATTACGGCCAAAAGGGCTGTCTGAGCGCATAGCAAATTGATCTACGAGTAATTTCTTTGCATTTTCAAAAAGCGTTTCATCAAAACTGCCACTTTGCAATAGTTGTAATTCAATGGCAACTTTATCCAAAACTTCTTTTTTCTTATCGCTGTCAATCCCGGTTTGAACGGTCACCGTTCCCGTAAATGTGTCAATCGCACTACTTGCATAATAGGCCAGGCTTGATTTTTCCCGAACATCTAAAAATAGTAATGATTGCGCGGAACCACCAAAGATCGTATTGGCTACTAAATAGGCAAAATAGGCCCCTTGATAATATTTCACCGGTGCTTGATAAATCAAATTCAATTTGCCTTGTGTCACTGGTAAATAATCCGTTGCCACTGCAACTTCAGATGTTAAAGGCTGATTGTAAAACAGCGGTAACTCAGCCGTTGCTCGATCTTGCAATTCCGACCAATCAAATAACTGTTCTAAATCAATAGCTTCAGTATCACCGGTAACTGTTATCAAAATTTGATTTTTTTCTAACATTTCCGTTAAATATTGCCAAAGATTTTCTGCAGTGATTGCTTCTAAATCTTTAATATCCCCCAGACTTGAAATCGCTTGGGCTGAATCCGCACCAAAATAAAGTGCTTTTGTGGCTAACATTGCTGCGTACTGCTTGTCATCCAAGTAAGATTGTATCTTATGCTGCAGATTTAACTTTTCGCGGTCAAAAATAGTGCTGTCAAAAGCTGGTAAATTCGCTGCTTTAGCGGGTTGAAATAGCGATTTTTTGACCAATGCTAAAAGTGCGCCAAAAACATCTTCTTGATCTGGTAAAAACTGTGGTGCCGGACAAATACCGCTAATACTCAAAACTGAAACTTGGCCTTCTGTAAACTGGCCAAACGAAAAATTAGCACCGTAAAGATTCTCTAATTTTGCTGCAATTTGATCCGGTGTCCGATCCGTTTCGTTGCTGTTTTCTAAAATATTAGCTAGTAATGCCCGTCGACTGATATTTTCTCGATGTAGCGGCTCTAAAAAATTGATTGAGAAATTGATTGTCTTAAACTTTTTTGTTTGATCCACTTGCAAATAGATGCCTTGATGGATTTGATCCATATTAAAATGCCTCCAAAATTAGCATTCAGATTCTAAAAATATTATAACTAATTAAGCATATCAAAAAAATCGCTGACTGACAAAGTCTGTATTTGCCCCCAGCGATTTTTTTAGTTGTTATCTTCATTTGTTCGGGGTTTTAAAACCCGCCGTGGTCGGCTACCCTCTGGAGGGCCTACAATACCGTGTGCCTCCATTTCATCCACAATCCGCGCTGCATGATTATAACCGATTCTAAATCGGCGCTGCAGCATGGAAACACTGGCTTTTTGCTGTTGAATAACTAATTCTACAGCTGGCTCATAAAGTTCATCTTCAGGCGCTGCCAATTCAGCATCATCGGTATCTGTTGGCACCATGGTTTCATCATATTGTGCTTCTTGCTGCTTCGATACAAAATCGACCACTGCCTCCACATCTTGTACCGAAATAAACGCCCCTTGAACCCGGGTTGGCTTATTTGTGCCAATCGGTGCATACAGCATATCTCCCCGACCCAGCAGTTTTTCAGCGCCGACGGTATCCAAAATTGTTCTGGAATCAATCCCACTGGATACGGCAAACGCAATTCTTGACGGAATATTTGCTTTAATCAGCCCTGTGATAACGTCTACTGACGGTCGCTGAGTGGCAATAATCATGTGGATACCTGCCGCTCTAGCCATTTGTGCTAGACGGACAATAGCGCCTTCGACTTCATTGCCGGCAACCATCATCAAATCAGATAATTCATCAACGACAATCACAATATATGGCATAAAGACTAATGTTTGTGCTTCATCTTCATCGGTTTCTTTAGCCTGCTGCGCAACCAATTGATTATATTCCGTAATATTACGGACACTATTATCGGCAAACTGCTGATAGCGCCGTTCCATTTCTTTAACAGCCTTATTCAAAGCACCAGCCGCTTTTTTAGCGTCGGTAACGACCGGAATTAACAAATGTGGCACGCCATTATAAACGTTTAATTCCACCATCTTAGGATCCACTAGCATCAAACGCACTTGTTCTGGTGTCGCTTGCATCAATATACTTGTAATAATTGTATTAATTGCTACTGATTTGCCGCTGCCGGTGGAACCGGCAATTAATAAATGCGGCATCTTAGTCAGATCCATTGTAATAATCTCACCCGAAACCGCTTGTCCCAATGGTACTTCCAAAATTTTACCTTCATGTTTAGGCTGGGTTTCAATAACATTTCTAAACGCCACTGGAGCCACAGTTTTGTTTGGCACTTCAATCCCCACATAAGGTTTTCCAGGAATTGGGGCTTCAATTCGAATATCTCGGGCGGCCAAGGCTAATGCCAGATCATCAGCCAAATTCACAATTTTGCTGACCTTGATGCCTACTGCTGGCTGGACTTCATATTTTGTGATGGATGGCCCTAAACTGGCACTTTTAACAGAAACATCTACACCAAATGACGCTAAAGTTGCCTTTAGTTGTTCTTTATTCTTTTTGATAAGTTGATATTCTTCACTTTGATCCACGGTTTCTGCTGGCGTCAATAACGCCGGTGTGGGCAGTTGGTAATTAGAGTTAGTCGGTGCTTTTGCAAAGGTTGCTGCTGTTGCCATAGACTGTACTGGCGCTTTAGAAGTATGAATTTCAAACTCATCCCCACCAGATTCAGCTTCAGTTGTAACTGGAGTGGCGGCTTTTTTAGGCGCCGCCGTTTTCTTCGGTGCTTTTGGCCGTGGTTTGGCTTTAGGATAAGTCTTTGCCGTTTGTGTTAAACGAGATTTAAGCTGTGCCCAGTCAATTCTACCGGTGATCAGCCGACCTAAATTAGTAAATAATTGGCCAATTAGTTTAAAGATCGTCTGTAACGCCTGTATCACGTCTTTAAATGGTATTTGCCATACGATCAACAAACCGCCAATAATCAACAAACTGCTAATCACATAAGTCCCAGTTTGTGAGAGTAGCGGATAGGCCAAACTATACAAAAAAGCCCCTGCCATGCCGCCGCCAACAGATTCTGTCACGGCCATTCTGGCAAAATCTGCACTTATTAAATCTAAAGTAACTTGTGTAAAGTTCGTGTGTACGTTCAAAGCATTAAAATAATAGGCACTAAAAATGAGTAAGACACCTAAATAGACGAGTAATGTCCCGCCTAAATAACGCCAACTAATTTTAGGATTTTTGCCTCTTAATAACAGTTCAACCCCATAAACACCACAAACAACTACTAAAAAATAATACGTATCACCACCAACAAAGCGGAATACATTCGCAAATAGCGCCCCTAAGACGCCCCATTTAAAGAAACTAAATAAAGTCAGTAAGACAAGGATAAAACCGATAATATTATTGGATAAATCTGCCTGCTTTTTCTTAGAACCTTTTTTTGGTGTTGTCCGCTTACGCTGTTGGCTGCTGTTTTTTGTTCTTGCCAATCAAAACACCTCTGTATTTCTTAGTCTACTATTGAATCTAGCAATCATTATAAAGCAATTCAAGCATAACCGATAAAGTTTACGAATTATTAAATAGCCCATAAAAAAAGCGACTCGACAACTAACTCAGTTGCCAGAACCGCTCTATCTACAAAGCATTCTAATAATCTTCATCCTCATCGTCGTCATCACTAGGTGCCGCATGGAAATTCAACTGAACCCCCCGATTTAAAGCAACCGAAGTGATCGAGTAAGTCAAAGTTTCTATGTATTCCACTAATGGTCTTGAGAAGCGTTCTAAGGCTTCTGGATCTAAATCACTGGCATGACCATGAAAATCAATTATTTGGATATAGCGACTGATTAAGCCGGAAACGTGAAACATCTCTTCAGGCGGTGTCACATCAAATGGCACACTGATTTCGAAAAACTGCCCCTGTTCAGCCTGCTTATCCGCCTCACCTTTAGGTACCACCTCTTGTATAGATACCTGAATGTTTTGATTACCTTGAACCTCCGCGCTATCCAGCAAATCATAATGAAAATTTTTCACAATTATCGGAAACTTGTTGCTCTTCATCCCAAAGTACACGCCCCTTCTATGATCTCGAATGAATGCATGTCAACCACACCTGAATAAATTCGGGTGGCGTTTAAAAATTTATTTATTTTAAATGCCTTGCAGCATTAATCATGAGATATGTCATCTGAGTATAACAACATCTTTATCAATTATAAATTAAATCATGCACTTTTGAAATAGTAATTATATTTACTTCAACTTATCGTGATCATAAATATGCTTCTTTTCCAAATTCACGAAGCTTTGTTGACGCAGTGCTTCAAATAAAACAATGGCCGCACTATTCGATAAATTTAAAGCCCGGACTTTATCGGTCATCGGAATTCGAAGACATTTATCCGTATTTTCCCGCATAAAGGTTTCTGGCAGCCCCGTTGTTTCTTTACCGAATAAGAAATAATGATCTTTTGCTGTTTCTGAAAAATCTCGATCTGTATAAATTTCATCAGAGAACTTGGTAATTAAATATAAGTATTTTTTATCTGGTACCGTTGCTAAAAAAGCCTCTAAGTCATCATGATAAACAATATTGACACTGTGCCAATAATCTAAGCCTGCGCGCTTTAAAGATTTGTCGTCCGTTCGAAAGCCTAAGGGATAGATTAAATCTAAAACCGTGTCCGTTGCCGCACACGTTCTTGCAATATTGCCTGTATTTGAAGGCATCAGTGGTTCGAAAAGTACAATATGATTCGTCATGAAGCATTGCTCCTATCTTTCTTTTTAACATGATTATTTAGTAGAAAAATTCAAAAAAATGCAAAAAAAGAAACGTATCGTTTCGGTGACAGACACAGCAAAACGTTACGTTAATAAGACCTTTGATCATAACCTTTTATCAAAATTACTCCTGAGAAAAGCCCATGAAAAAGAACTTGTTAATAATATAACATCTTATGCGCTGTGTTTCAACAACTTATATACAACTTTTTCAGATTTCCGCAATTGCGATCGTTAAATCGACGGTAATTCGCTGCAAACTTGTGACATCAGCCGCTGCGCCAGCCGTCGCCATCCAAGTCAGTGGCGTCATCGCAAACAACGCTTGCGCCAGATCTGGCGTCAAATCAAACGTATAATGCATCTGTTCTAATACAGAATCTGGAAACTGTTGCAAAAAATGTGCTTGTACCGGCTCTGGATCATAGGTTGCATTGGCTCCGGTAGGATATACCAGCTGCCGTAATTCTTGTAAATACGCTGCATTAGGCATTACTTTGATCAATTGACCACCAGGTGCGAGCACCCGTTTGAATTCGCTATAATTTGCAGGTGATAAAATATTCACAATGTCTGTAAACTGATGATCTTTAAATGGCATATGCGCTAAATCGCCTACAAAAAAAGCAACTTTTTCAGCAAAATCAGCGCCTGACACAGCCAAGTTAATTGCTGGTTTAGAAATATCAAATGCAAAATAGTTGGCCGCATGTGCTTGGGCAATGGTCTTAATTTGACTGCCTTCGCCACAGCCAGCATCAATAATTCGATCGCCCTTTAACAGCGTACTGATTCTAGCTAACACCGGTTGAAATAAGCCAGCTTGAATAATTTTTTGTCGCTTTATTAGCATTTCAGTAGTATATTCTGTTTTTACCGGGGCATTTAAAAAGAAAACAGACCCTTTTTTGGAAATATCAAAACTATGTCCATGAACACAAGTTAAAGTAATCCCTTGAATCGAACTGAAATCACTTTGACAAATGGGACACTTTAGTAGATTTAACTGCGTTTGTAAATATCGTGCTATAACTTGACTTTTCTTCACAAAAATACCTCTCAACACCTGATTATGTTACACTGATTCTAATTATACCAAGACAAAGGAAGAAGACAAATGATTCATGCTTACAGTTATGATAATAAACATAAATTGACCAAACGTTCCGCCATCAAGCCTGGAATGTGGCTGAACGTCTTAGACCCCACTTCAGAAGAGATCACCCAACTGCAGACAAAAACGAACGTGCCTCTAGACTATATTTATTATAGTTTAGACCGCGATGAAAGCGCACGGACTGAATATGACGAAGATTATAAAACAACCCTCGTTATCTTTGACGTGCCGCAAATTAAACGTCAAAAAAATCGTAGTTTCACCTATCGGACAACGCCGGTTGGTATTTTGATTAAAGAAGACTACCTCATTACGATCAGTATTACCCGCAAACCCTTCCTAGACTCTTTTTCAGATAATCGCCGTGCTTTGGATATTGAAAATCCCCGTAAAGGTTGCCTACAGATTATCAGTCATATCATCTCAAATTACCAGCGTTATCTAAAAGATATGAACAAAATTAGAGAACAAGTCGAAACAAAACTGCAGAATTCTTTACAAAACGAACAGCTTTATAACTTGATGGGCGTCCAACGCGGCTTAGTTTACTTCTTGCTTTCTTTGCGAACAGATAGTAATGTATTAGAAACATTAAGGCGTGCCCAGACTTTCCCTTTAAATGAAGATGATGATGATTTTTTGGAAGATATTTTAATCGAAAATCATCAAGCCGTGGAAATGGCCCAAATCTCCAATAAAATTATTAATGAAACGACGGACACTTATTCTTCAATCATCAATAATAATATGAACCAAGTGATGAAATTCTTAACAACTTATTCTATTATTTTGACGATTCCCACTTTGGTTTTTTCTTTTTACGGGATGAACGTAGATCTACCGCTTTCCAAATCTCACGCGAGCTGGATTATTACAATTATTATCTCCGTGGGCATTTCCATTGCAATTGCCATTCGTTTTTGGCAAAAAAAATATTTTAAATGAGGTGCTTTATTTATGATAGAAAAACATGTTGACGTTACGATAGACGGTACCGGCTTGACCTCTGAAAATAAAGGCCAGACCATCAAAATTGGTCACGATCCGCAACAAATTTCCCCGACAAAATTGTTTGAAACTTCTGTCGCTGCCTGCACACTAGGTACTTTCCGGGCCATTTTGGAAAATTCTAAAATCCCCTATCAAACTGCCAGCGTCCGCAGCACGATGTTCTTGGAAGAAGATCGGCCGCACAAAATCCGTAAAGTCGCCTTGACCATCACTGTATGCGGCGCTCAAGCTACTGAAGAAAAACTACAGCGTATTTTAAAAATGACTAAAAATAGCTGTACCATCGTCCAATCCATCATGGATAGCATTGAAATTGAAGAAAGCTTAGAAATTAAAGCATAAGTCGTTATAGTTTGGTGATCTGCCTAATCTAGGCTTGTAAACAAAGCTAAATTTTGTTTGCAAAACTAATGTCGCCAAACTTTTTATATACCCAAAATGACGCACTATAATCTGAAAACACAACTCATTTGTTTGAACTAGGGGGCTTTTTTATTGATACCGAATCTACAGCAAGCCGTTAAAAAACTGAAGCTAACCGATCACTTACTAAACGGTGCTATGGGCGTTGAAGTCGAAGAACATCGTCTGCAAAACACTGGCCATCTCAGCACACATCCCTATCCCGAAACTTTTGGCAGTCGTAATTTTCACCCCACGCTGCAGTCTGACTTCGGTGAATCGCAAATGGAACTTATTACCATTCCAAAGCATAATGAAACCCAAGTCTTGAATTATTTAGACACCTTGCAGACCATCGTGCACCAACAGCTGCATCAAGACGAAACAATCTGGCCTATTAGCATGCCGCCGTTTTTATCTACTCAAGATAAAAAATTCATCAGCCAAAATTTCGGCCGACCTTACTTCCAGTCTTATCGAAATTATCTGGAAAAAGTCTATGGCATTGAACAGGAATTAATTACCGGTATCCATATTAATTTCAGCATTCCTGAAGAAATTTTTAAAACTTTGTACCAAGATTTAAATACCGGTCAAGACTATATTGCTTTTAAAAACCAGCTTTATTTTAGAGTTGCTCAAAATATGGCTTTAAACCGCTGGCTCATCACTTATCTGTTTGGTGCCTCCCCTATTTCTGAAAATACCTATTGGCGTCTACCAGAAGATCTAACCACCCCGGTTCGCAGCATCCGCTCCAGTTCTTACGGCTACAGCAACACCCCCGATATTCACATTGACTATCAATCACTACATGGCCAAATTAGTAAAATTGATCAATATGTCGCCAACCAAACCTTCTTCTCCAGCCATGAATTTTATGGTCCTATTCGCGTGAAATCTGCCGAAAAACTGGCTGTTTTAGAAAAAGAAGGCATTCGTTATTTAGAAATGCGCATGTTTGATTTGAATCCATTTGCTAAAGATCTCGTTGGCCTTAAACGGCTACAATTCATCCGTCTGCTGGCAATTTATAGCTTTTGCCAAGAACCACCAAAGGACATGAAAGCCGCTTATGAAGAAGCTAATCAGCTTAACGAAGCCATTGCTTTAGGCCGACCAGACCAAAAACCAGCTTGGCTCTATGATAAAGCGACGGCGCTGTTAACCGCGCTGTCAGAATTTGCGGCTAATCTGAATTTTCCAAAAGTTTACCTTGATGTTCTAGCAGAGATCGAACCGCAAATTAAAACACCCGAACTTACCATTGGTGCAAAAGTTGCCGCTGAAATTAAAGATGGCAGTTTAATTGAATTCGGCCGCAAGCAAGGTCAAAAACACAAATTGGCCTACTTACCAGCCAGCGATCAGCCGTTGCCCTTAACCGATAATTTATCCGAAAATCAGCAATTTTTAGTCCATCAAGCATTAATTCATGGTTTTGACGTAAATTGGGATAAACTTAATGTCTACGTGAAACATGACCAGAAACGTCAAGTTTTTACAAACACAGAACTGCACTCTTTAGCACAGGCGGATCAATGGTTAAAATCTAAATTTGGTACAATTGATCTGAAATAGCCGTTTAATCTTCGTATTTTTCTAAAAAAATCGCAATATTTCTAACTTTTTACAAAATAACATTTGACTTTTAACGATAAATTCGGTAAATTATACAGGGCTTAAAAATACCCTGTATTTTTTATTTAATATTCGGGTTTTGATGAATAGGAGCGGAAATATATGATTAATGAATTGCAAGTTTTTGATTACGAAGATATCCAACTTATCCCTAACAAATGTATTGTTAAAAGTCGATCTGAAGTTAACACAACCGTTGACTTTGGTGGCCGTACCTTCAAGATCCCCGTTGTTCCTGCAAATATGCAGACAATCATTGACGCCCCATTGGCACAATGGTTAGCTGAACATGATTATTTTTATATCATGCACCGTTTCGCACCAGAAACACGGTTAACTTTTGTCAAAAATATGCATGATAAAAACCTCTTTGCTTCAATCAGTGTGGGGGTTAAACCAGAAGAATATACATTTATTAATGATCTGGCAAAAGCACATTTAACACCTGAATTTATCACCATTGATATTGCCCATGGCCATTCTCAAAATGTGATTGATATGATTCAGCACATCAAAAAACAATTACCAGATAGCTTTGTCATTGCTGGTAACGTGGGTACCCCAGAAGGCGTTCGGGAATTAGAAAACGCCGGCGCAGATGCTACAAAAGTCGGCATTGGCCCTGGTAAAGTTTGTATCACTAAAATAAAAACTGGTTTCGGTACTGGCGGTTGGCAACTTGCTGCCCTACGCTGGTGTGCTAAAGCTGCCCGCAAACCAATTATCGCTGACGGTGGTGTTCGGACCCATGGCGATATCGCCAAATCTATCCGTTTTGGGGCTTCCATGGTTATGATCGGTTCATTATTTGCTGGTCATGAAGAAACCCCTGGCCGTCTTGTAGAAAAAGATGGCGAACAATTCAAAGAATATTACGGTTCTGCTTCTGCCTATCAAAAAGGCAGCCATCATAACGTTGAAGGCAAAAAGATTCTGATCCCTTACAAAGGCCCTATTTCTAGAACGTTAAACGAAATGCATGAAGACTTACAATCTTCAATTTCTTATGCCGGCGGCCGGGATATTGACTCTCTAAGAACCGTAGATTACGTTATTGTTAAAAATTCTATTTTTAACGGTGACAGCAACTAAATTCTAATTAAATAAACTGGCCGTCCTAAAATAATTGGACGCTGCCAGTTTTTATTTTCTGTGATACTTACTTTTCATAAGTATTTTTTTATGTTATACTAGATTGACTCATTTTATGACAGACTAGCGATTAATCGCATTTAGAATCAGTGTATTCAAAAATTTGATTAATTGAGGTGTTTTACTACGGCAAAGAAATCTAAGATTGCTAAAGAAAAGAAAATTGAAGCAACAGTTGCAAAATATGCGCAAATCCGTGCTGATCTTAAGGCACAAGGGGATTACGAGGGCTTACAAAAGTTACCTAAAAACGCATCCCCTGTCCGGATTCACCGACGCGATAAAATCGATGGTCGGCCCCACGCCTATATGCGTAAATTTGGCATGTCCCGTTTAAACTTCCGGCAATTAGCCCACAAAGGCCAAATTCCTGGTGTAAAAAAAGCAAGCTGGTAATCCTTTTACAGGCTCTTAATTAGAATTTAAAAAATGACTTTATCCGAGAAATTCTAGGATAAAGTCATTTTTTGTATTGATATATAACTTTAAATTATTCTCTAAAGTATTCTAAACGGTCTATCCACAATGATCGTATAAATAATTCGATCATTAGCGTCAATTTCCAGTGCTAATTTTTTTAAGGGTGACTGAGGATAGATCATTCTTTCTGATTTCAGCTGATTAACGGTACGATACATATAAATATAAGCCTGTTCTGGATAGAAACGTTCAAACTGTCTAACTTGTGGACAGCCCAATTTTGCCATTTGCGGACTAGCAGCTTTGGCAAAAGCTCGATAAAAAATCTTATCCACCATCTGCGCAACCGGGTCTGGTAACTGGCGATACCACTGCCGATAATGATCCACTACATCTACCATACTTTCCTTGTAAGGTCCGGTATTATTTGCTTTTACCATTTATAGACGCCCCTCTCAGCTGAGTTACACACGACTATTTAATAGCTATCATTACATCATCTCTAAAAACAGTGCTTTAACCTATAATCTAATTATACTCAATTATTAAAAAAATATAATATCATAATTAAAGAATTATTCTGATTTATCCTCAGACTCTATTTTTTCGACCACTGGTGCTTCCGGACTGACGGGTTCAGCTTCTTCATATAAACCGGAAATACTTTGAATCCACCGCCACAATCTCGTAACGATAATTTTTAATACCGCATAGCCTGGAATACCTAAAAGGACCCCTAGGAAACCGAATAAATTACCTGCTGTCAGCAACACAATAATTGTTGTAACGGGATGCATCTCTAACTTGCTGCCCATCACTAACGGTGAAATAATCCGGCCTTCAATCGTCTGTTCAATAATAAAGACAATCAAAACTTTGATTAACATCCCCGGTGCCGTGAATGCCGCAATAATTACCGATGGCACCATCGCAATAAAGGAACCTACATATGGAATTAAATTACAAAAACCGGCAACAATCCCTAAAACCAAAGCGTATTTCTGACCAATAATCAAATAACCCGTTGTAAACATTACAAATACCCAAAAAGCCACTGTTAACTGACCTCTAATATACATACTGATTGAATTATTAATTTCAGTTAACATACTTTCCGTTTGCGGCCGAAACCGGACAGGTGCCAGTTTGATCACGTCTGTTTTAAACCGCTGGCCATCTTTTAACATGAAAAATAAAATGAACGGTGCGGTAACCACATTAATGACAATCGTCGTCACTGTACTGACGGCGGAACCGATATTTGAAAAAGTATTCATGAAGTCTTTTTGGAACCAACTGCTCAAGCCAGACATAATTTTAGCTGTCGAATTATTCAGCTGTGATTGAACCGATCGAAATTCCGGTCGATTGGAAATCTCCACTAACCAAGCTTGTAATGCCTTCCAATATTTTGGCCAACCATCTACTAACCCTTGAATTTGCTTTTGCGTTGCGGGCACTAACAAACTAATGCCCAAGACAATTAAGCCGACCAATAAAACAAACAAAACAACAATCGACACTAAGCGTGGGACATGCCACTTCTTCTCAGCCCATAATACAACTGGATTCATTAAGTAAAATAAGACCGCAGCTAAAACAATCGGCGGGGCAATTACTTGAATAAACTGACCAACCGGCGCAAATACAAAATTTACTTTTGTGAATAGCAAAATAATTAACAGGATTAATAAAATATTTAATAATAAAACTGAGAACTTATTATTTAAGACCCATCTAAAAAATACAGAACGCTTTGGTTTTCTTTTATCCACAAGCAAAACTCCTTTGACTAAAACCGATACGTAATTACAGTATTTAAATCAAACGTTGGTACTTCTTGGGCGCTATTCGTTAAATAAATTGCACTTTGCATCTGATCTGCGGCTTCAGGCGTCTTAAAAATCAATGTGGCATGGCCAATACTCGTCAGATTAGACTGAACTAAAGCCCCCACTTTTTGAATCGTAAAATTACTGGCGCCAATTTGAATTTCATCACCAACCGCTAATTTTACCTGTGCCTCTTCAGATTTATCTAAAAATTGTTGAATCACCGCCACTTCTTCTAACGTATCCGTGGCTGTTTCATCAAATAAAATAACCATTGGATCTTTCTTAGAAATTGCATTGGGACCGATCTTAATAATTTTCGCTTTTACTTCCATGAGCAAACTCCTTTTTACTTTCTGATTTTTATTGTATCATATTGCCCGGCCTTCGCTTAGGCTTATGCTATAATGAAAGCCAGAAAGGGGCCTATTTTATGCGTGAAACTTTATATTTAGGCGGTTATACCCGTCGTTTAGGTTTAGGTATTTATAAAACAACTTTAGAAAACGGCCAACTTGCACAACCTGAACTTTTTTTAACCCTTGGTAATCCTACTTATTTCACAATTGATTCAGCCAATCAACGGCTATTTTCAATTATGACCCATGGCCAGCAAGGCGGTGTGGCAGCTTATGATATTTCAGGGGCCACCCCACAGTTAATTAATCAAGTGCTGGCACCAGGGAGCTCTCCGGCTTATATTGCCTACGATGCCAAACGACAGCTGGTGTTTGATGCCAACTATCATAAAGGCCAAGCGAATGCTTATAAAGTCAGTCCAGATGGCGTTTTGACTTTGGTCGATACTGTCAGCCATCACGGCCACGGTCCGAAAAAAGAACAAGCTGCCGCCCACGTGCACTACACAGACTTAACGCCTGATAATCGGCTGGTTACTTGTGATCTAGGCACAGATACTGTCACCCTTTATGATTTTAAAAACTATCAATTCCAAAAATTAACCGACTATCAAACGACACCCGGTTTTGGCCCACGGCATATTATCTTTCACCCCACCGCTCATGTGGCCTACGTCTTAGGTGAATTGGCCAGTGCAGTCACCGTGTTAGATTACGAGCCTTCAAGAGCTACCTTATCACCAGTACAAACAGTTAATTTGCTGCCAGAAGACTATACGGCATTTAACGGCAGTGCGGCGATTCGGTTAAGCCCAGATGGCCGCTTCTTATATGCTTCCAACCGCGGCCACAACTCTTTAGCGGTTTTTGCAATTTCTCAAGGTGGCCGACATCTAAATCTTGTGCAACGGATTAGCACGCAAGGTGACGGTCCTAGAGATTTTAACCTCAATGCCACTGGTGAATTCATTGTGGCTGCTAATCAAAACACTGATAATCTAACGCTCTTTCAGCGAGACAGTAACAGCGGCCGCTTAACGTTATTACAAAAAGATGTGCCTTGTCCAGAAGGAACATGTGTCCAGTTTTATAATTAAGACGCGCTACGAAAGGAACGTGCCCATGCACATTACGAATACCGATACTATCAACCTGCCTCTTGATGACGGCCAAGTGACCCTCACGACGATATTGCCTGTCCCGACCGACACTGCTGTCACCTTGTACTTCGCAGACGCACAGTTACTGAGTATTGATCAGCTGCCCACCGAGACGACAGCAACGCGAGCGCTCATTGTGACGCCTCCGGAAAATCTCGAGGTCGCTTATTTGGCCCGTTATATTGGCGAGCGCGCAACCGAAGCTAAGCTCAAACTGGAGGCTGCGCCCACAGCGCCCCTGCCAGCCAACCAGCGTAAGCCAGCCGCCGCATTCTGGGACAGTATCGTGCCGTTGATGACCTTGTTAGGCATCCGGCTCGTTGCCCCTAAAAAACGCCCAGCCAAGGCACAACACCGTTTCAAGGCTGCTGTCGCCAAAATTCCATTCACAACCGATTTCGCTGGCAGTAAGGCGACTGTCTACTGGCAAAAGCGTAACGAAATGCGTCTACTGGCCGGTGCTAAAATGCTGGCCGATGCCCCATTGAATGCCGATGGCAGCTTAGGTTTTTCCGCACGCTTTGCAAACCAACTACGGACAGAACACGCCGATGCCTTTGATCCGCAAACTTTCGTCACTACAAAAGACTTGGTGCTCAAAAGTGTCAACGAAGTCGGCTTGTTCTTGTATTTTGGCGGTACCAATTCGTGGCTCGTGCTTAAAGACCCAGATGGCAAAACACTCCACGACTGGACGGTCACACAATGAGGTGAAAAATCCTAACTGACTGTATTCTTCAGTATTACTTTAATGCGCTTTTTTCTTGCGCGTCTAAAGCTGACAAATTAATGTTTGTTAACTAAAGAATGTTCCATGTGAAAACATTTGGAGGTTTTGATAATTTTGTCAAACCTCTATTTTTATCGAAACAATAAATTCAACGCTCAGGATTTACGCCCAACCATTATTAAAGTATACTAAAGTTTGGCACAATGCTATGACTTAAAAAAGAAAGGATTTTTAAATGTGTTAGATATTTTTAAAGCGATTATCCTGGGGATTATTGAAGGGATTACCGAATTTCTACCGATCAGTTCTACCGGTCATTTGTACTTAGCCGATGAATTTGTAAAATTACAAGAACCGACAGCGTTCATCAATATGTTTATGGTGGTCATTCAATTGGGGGCTATTTTAGCCGTTGTTGTTTTGTATTTCCATAAGCTTAATCCTTTCTCACCTAAAAAGGATACTTTAGAAAAGCGCCAAACTTGGGCTTTATGGGGTAAAGTTGTCATTGCGATGATTCCCAGCTTAATTGTAGGACCTTTACTTAATGATTTCATGGATGCGCATTTAACCACTTGGCAAGTAATCGCCACAACTTTGATTGTTTATGGGATTTTATTCATTCTTATTGAGAATTATAATAAAAAACGCCAACCTAAAGAAAAAGATTTAAATCATCTTTCTTTGAAATTGGCTTTTGCTATTGGGGCGTTTCAAGTGCTATCGTTAGTACCTGGGACCTCTCGTTCTGGGGCCACTATTTTAGGGGGGATGGTTTTAGGCGCTTCCCGCTTCGTAGCCACTGAATTTTCATTCTTCCTGGCCATTCCGACAATGGTTGGTGCAAGTTTCTTAAAGATTCTGAAGTATTTCACCCATGGCAATTCATTCACCGGCAGTCAAATTGTGGTTTTATTAGTCGGTGTTGTTGTTTCCTTTATCGTCGCCTATATCTCCATCAAGTTCTTATTAAACTATATTAAAAATAATGACTTTAAAGCATTTGGTTGGTATCGGATTGTCTTAGGGGTTATTGTCATTGCCTATTTTGGTTTTAGAGCCATTGCTTAACATTTATTAGGGAGGTTTTAAATTGCTATATAAAGAAGCAGCCGTTGAGAATTTTACAAACATTCCAAAGTTCGTTCGAGGTGGCGCTAATCGAATTGAATTAAACGATAATTTAGCTGTAGGCGGCACCACTGTCAGCCACGGCGTTTTAGCTCAAGCCGCCCAATATACTCAAGAACATCAAATTAGCTTAGTTGCCATGATTCGCCCCAGAGGCGGCAATTTTATTTATAATGATGTGGAACTTAAAATGATGGAATCTGATTTATTTACGGCTCAATCTTTTGGAGTGGATGGTGTAACTTTCGGGGCTTTACGTCAAGATGGCACCTTAGATACAGAAGCTATGGATATGTTAATTGGCGCAGCCGGCGGAATGGATTTGATCATGCATATGGCCTTTGACCAGATTCCAGAAGCCGATCAGCTAGCTGCTATTGATTGGTTGGAGGAACATCAATTCAGCCGTATTCTAACCCATGGCAGTCCTGACTTGAGCCAACCGATTTTAGACAACACGGCACATTTAAAAACGTTAATCGACTATACTAAAACAAAAGATATTACCATCTTACCTGGTGGGGGTATCACAGCCGATAACGCTGAAACCATCGCTGCAGCCCTTGGGGTCAATGCTGTTCACGGTACTAAAATCATTAAACTATAATCTAAAAAACAAAAACGTCTGAAACCAAGTTTTTACTTGCTTTCAGACGTTTTTTAATGGTTTAAGCTTTCGTCAAAGTTGTTAATAATTGACCCATATCTTGAGGCAACGGCGCACTGCAAGCTACAATTTCACCCGTAAACGGATGGACAAAGCGTAACTGTGCACAATGTAATGCCTGTCGCGTCATCAACTGATCCTTAGGGCCATACAGCTGATCCCCAAACAACGGATGGCCCAGCCAATCTAAATGTACCCGAATCTGATGGGTACGCCCGGTCAATAATAATAGCCGGACAAAAGCCCCTTTTGGAAATTGCTGTAGGCACCAATATTGTGTTTGTGAGGCCTTGCCATCTGCTCGAACGACACGCTGCATACTATCCGCAGCAACCCGGGCAATCGGTTGATCAATTAACCCCGCTTGTGCCGTAAATTGACCTTTTGCGATCGCCACATACGTTTTGGCTAATGCTTTTGAATGGAGTTGTTTGGCCATCAAAGCATGGGCAAAACTATGCTTGGCAAACAGCATCAAACCGCTAGTATCTTGATCTAAACGGGTAATGACATGTACCGCCCGGCTTTCATGATTGATCGCCATCAAGTGCCCCTTAACCCGGTTGGCCACCGAATCATGGCGGTATCGAGTTGATGGAATGGACGGCAAGCCCGCAGGTTTATTGACAATTAAAAAATGCTTATCTTCAAAGACAATCGGCATTGCTTTAAAAACCGGCTGGATATGCTCAGCATCCCGTTCCGGCGCTAACGCCACTGTAATTTGATCCCCGGGATGAATCGGATAATTCGAATTTCTTACATGATGATTTACATAAGTTGCCCCACCATGAAACTTAGCCTTAGTTAATAACGTTTTAGAAACACCTTGCTGATGCAAAAACGTTTCTAAAGACTGACTGGGAAAGTCTTTTGGCACATACCATGAGAACTGCATTAACGATCCCCATCCTCATCATCTTGACTGCCGATAAAGGCCCCTTCCACCCGATGCCAAAAATTCATATGGCGATAACTGGCAAAACGAATACGTTCGTCAGCGATCCGATAATCAATTTGTTTTACTTGACGATCATTCAATGCAATATGATCAATCGTTAAAACATAATCTTCAGCAACACTGGGCCGGAAAGTAATGTATTCATCAGAGGACACAATAATCGGTGAAGATAACGTTCGATAAACCCGATTGTTAATAGAAGCCATCTCTGTAATCTGTAAAGCTTCTAAAGAAGGCTGCAACACCGCGCCACCTAAAGATTTACTATACGCCGTAGAGCCCGTTGGTGTGGACACACAAAGACCATCCCCACGGAAGCTTTCAAATAACTTGCCTTTAATGTAAACATTAGAACGCAAAGTGCTGCCAAGACGTTTGATCGTCGACTCGTTTAAACATAAGAAATGCTCCACTGGCCGTTTATCATTACAGGTCACCTTAACATCCAATAAAGGATAGGCCACGCTTTGTCCAGAATCCACCTTCAGCGCCCGGATTAAATCGTTGAGTTCATAATCCCGCCAATCTGTATAAAACCCCAGATGCCCCGTATGTACCCCTACAAAACGAATCCGGTCTAGTTGGTCTGCATAATGATGGAAGGCCGACAGTAATGTCCCATCACCGCCAACGGTAATCACAATATCCGGATGTTCAACGTCAAATGAAAAGCCACTTTGTTTTAAATTCTTATATAAATAGTTGACTGCTTTTAAAGTATTTGGTTTTTTATTATTATGAATCGCTATCTTCAAATTCGTTGCTGTCACTGTTGTCTTCACCTTTATCTTGGAATTTGAGATTAAGCCCTTTGCCATATGAAAACAAATTCTGAGCCTCTTGAATTTCTTCACGAATCCCAGACATTTCTTGATCTAGACTAAAAGCCGCTTCTGCTGCTTTTTGTAACCGTGCCTTAATTTCATCAGGGAATTCACCTTGATACTTGTAATTTAAAGAGTGTTCAATGGTTGCCCAAAAATTCATGCTCAACGTTCTAACTTGAATTTCAGCCAATATTTTCTTTTCACCATTGCTCATTTGAACAGGATAAGCAATGATTACATGATAAGAACGGTACCCACTTTTCTTCTCATTGGCAATGTAGTCACGCTCTTCCACAATTTCCATATCCTTACGTTGCCGTAACATTTCGACAACTTGATAAATATCTTCTACAAACTGGCACATAATGCGAATACCGGCAATATCTTGCATATCATTTTCCAATAATTCTGGATCAATATAGCGCCGGCGCATTTTTTCTTGAATACTGGCAACGGGCTTCACCCGGCCAGTGACAAACTCAATTGGGGTATGGGCACTTCGTTCACGAAACTCTTTACGAATGCCTCTAAGTTTGATTTTTAATTCTGAAACAGCCTGTTCATAAGGTAACAAAAAAGTATCCCAATCTCTGTGCATGACTTAAACCTCTAATCCGCAGAATACATAATAATCCATTTTTAATTTTAACATATTTATGAATTTTAAGTTTTCAGAAACCAAATTTCAAAAGATTTATGTTATAGTACTAACGGTGATAATAATGACAAATAATTTAGAAATAGAATTCAAAAATCTACTTACTAATACAGAGTTTCAAAATATATTACAACAGTACCCCTTTGAACCACCGTTTATTCAAACGAATATTTATTTTGACACCCCAACCCAGACACTAAAGCAACGTCACATGGGCCTAAGAATGCGCTTATTTGCCACAAGTGCCGAGCAGACTTTAAAAATACCTGCCCAGCAGGCCGATCATCAATTAATTGAAATTACCGACCGATTGACTTTACAGCAAGCACAGCAGCTAAGTCAAGCCTCAAAAATTTTGATGCCGAGTACCGTTAGTCAAAAATTGACAGCACTCAATATCAACGCCGTACCACTGATAATTATTGGCCACGCTAAAACCACCCGTCAGCTGGCACAGGTCCCGGCTGGCCTATTGACCTTAGATCAAACAGACTATCCTGATGGCGCGCAAGACTATGAAATTGAATTAGAGTTACAATCCGATCATCATTTACAAGAAAGCACCCAATTTTTTCAAGAATTGCTGCAACAATTTCAAATTCCAAACCGCCATGTCGTCAATAAAGTCGTTCGTTCAACCCAACATTTTGTATTGTAACAAAAACGTAATATAAAAAATTACATTTCTGAGTCATTTTATTTGAACTTACGACAAATTTTGATAAAGTAATAGTGAAAAGAAATATTCCCCGTTAAAATTGATGTTACCAATAAGAAAGAATTGGAGGAGACAAAATATGTTGGAAGTATTCTTATTTGTTAATCCAATTGGTTACCGTTGTCTAAGCATCGAAAGTACCTTGCGTAAGGTCGTTGCTGAATTAAACACTGATGTTACATTTACTTTAGTGCCATATGTGTCCGTCCCAGTGGTGAACACATACATGACATTTAACCATTTAGATAAATTGAATTTAACCCTACGCAATCGTTTGACGCAAGACGCCTATGCTGCCGCCTTAGATTTTAAAGCCGTTAGCTTTCAAGGCCGTAAAAAAAGTCGTCATTTCCTAATGAACCTACAACATCTCATTAATGTAGACCGTTGCCCTTATGATAATGAAACCGTGAAACAAGCCTTAGAAGCTGCTAATGCGGACTTGGATTGGTTCTTAGAAGAACGAAACAATCCCGATTTAAAAGAACTCTGTGCTGCAGATGAAGCGTTAATCAACGAGTATCACATCACGGACACCCCAACAATGGTTGCTTTTAACCATGCCAGTGATGTCAACCAAGATGGCATTGTCATTGAAAACTGCATGTCATACGTTTCATTACGCCAAGTTTTGGAAAGGCTAATTAACGACGAATGCTTTAATACTAACCAGCCTTGTGCTGCAAATACACCGCATTTAAATACTTTATAAATTATTACCATCCCTGCAGCCTTATTGCATCAACCTTAAACCGTTGATCACTAAACTGCAGTATTTTTTCGTCCAAAAAACGGGCTAATAACGCCTTTAATAGTCGATCCACCCAGTATTTTTTGTGTAGTACCGTCGTTTGCCCCGGCAGTAACAACTGCTCAAATTCACGATAGATTGCTGTGTAGGTCCAATGACTTTGACGTTCCAAAATCAGCAATAATTGCACGTTTACAATACAGCCAGCCCCTGGATAAAGTGGTGGCAGTCCTTGCGCTTCAAAACATGATGCTGGCAGTTGCTGTAGTTGATGATGGGCCTTATAACATTGTGCCTGCAGTGCTTGAAATCGCTTGTCCCGTCGCTGTAATTTTTGATTAATGCACTGCCGTTTCATTTGAACGGTCCGTGTATCTAAAGTCGGCACCCTTTTAACCGGTAAGCCAGCACCTTTAATCAAGCAGCTTAAGCCTTGGGTCAACGTCAAATACTGACGCTGATAAATTACTTTTGTAGTGAGCTCCAATTGCCGAATATGATGAATCAAACAAAAATTAGCCCGCTTGGGATCAAAAAATACTAAGTAAAAGCCCAAATCCTTGCGATAATTTAAGAATTGCCGCTGGGCCTGGGTTAAGCGGCCGTTAAAATGATACCGCGGTCCTAAAAGCCAATAAACCATAATCCCCTGCCGCTGATAAGATTGCGTCCGCCGATAAATTGAAGCGGTACTGATTTGGGCGCACTGCCACTCCAAAGCAATTTTTTGCCCCTTATATAAAACGGCCACATCTGCTCGTCGCGCTTTATTTTGCGATGTAACTTCTAATTTAGCGGCTATTTCTAATTGGGTTAACCCTTGCATCAATACTTGTTTGCCGAATTGATGCAATTGACTCTCTAAGTTTGCAAGGGGCTGTTTTTGTTGATGACTGAAAAACGGCCGCCCCGTTGTGCTGAATCGAATAACAAGTGCTTGGCCACAATCCGGACAGTTAAACGTGTCTTCAGTTTGTGTCATGAGTTGCTGTGCTTGTTGTGGCGTTGTTAAGTAGATCAGTTGTCTATTTTGATCATAGGCATAGTTCAATCTCGACACCCTTGAGTACAGTACGCAAAACAGTTGGCTTTTTTTGAAAATAGCACAAAAAAACTTGAAAGCTCAGCCTTCAAGTTTTTTTATAAATCAATTTTGTTATCCAAAATAATGTTTAATTTGTTCTAAAGCTGTTTCAATCATCAATGTTTTGCCATATTCTGATAAAACTTCCGGTGTTACCCGTGTTCGACTGCCATATTCAAAAGCAATCGCCAAAGCATCCGCAAAAGAAATATCTTCCAAGTCATCTGTATAGACAACTAATTCTAAATAATACTTCTGCTTATATTGATAAAGATTGCTAACAGTATGATCTCCCAGCTGCAAAGCATCTGCTGCTGAAATAACATCTTCAAAATCATTAAATTCAAGTACAACTTCTTCACGATCAGGTCCTGAATCTGCTGTAAACCCTTTTAAAGCGGTATGCTTTTTAGGTTTCACATTATCAAAATCTGTATCATGTACACCCTCATCATCGGATTGTCGTAATTGTTTTTTGATGAAATCAGAAACATCTTCCTGAACATCATCAAAATCACTTTCATCTAAGTTAAATGTGTCTGAATCATCACTATTACGATCTGGTGAACCTTTACTGATTAATAATTCTAAACCTTTTTTATTAGGCATCACTTGAAACGTGACTGCATCATTAGAAGCAAATGAGTGATCCTTGTCAACTTCTTCTAAAATGCTGTAAAAGAAGCTTTCGATTTGCTTATGATTTCCTAATAAATCTAACACCGTAATGCCGCGTTCTTCTAAATCTTGATTGCCGAGGATCACACGGATAGTATTCTCATTTATACGTTCCATTTCCATTTTAAACCGCACCTCGCTTCTAAAATACAGAAAACTTCAGGAAAATCCTTGTAATTGTAATCTTACACCATTCACATAAAAAAAGCGAATGACAATATTGTACATTATTTATTTGTGCTCGTGCTAATTTCGCAGTAAACAAGGATTCTACTTTAGGGCCTTAGATTAGCACGCTTTACCTTTGATTGCAATACATAATCTGGGCAAATAGGCTAAGATAAACAAACGCTTATCTTAGCCTATTTGGATAGCAATGGATATTGGCATAATGGTATCGGTAATTTTTTTATTTCATATAAAATAGCAATCTCACCCCACCGAGGCATCTTATTAAATACCCGCTAAAAGTTGGGCGTACTGCAACTCCAAAGTACGAACTTCACGGGGTAAGAAACGTCTGATTTCATCCTCGCTATACCCCACTTGCAGCCGTCGATCATCCGTAATAATAGGTCTGCCTAATAAACTAGGCCGTTCTTGAAGTAAATCGCAAAGTTCATTGATTGAGAGATCATCTAAGTCGATGTTTAGATCTTTATATGCCTGACAACGTTTGGAAACAATATCTTCCGTACCATTTTCAGTTAGTCTTAGAATCTTTTTAATCTCAGCTTGATTCAACGGGTCCGAAATAATGTTGCGTTCAGTGAATGGGATATTATGTTCTTTTAACCAAGCGCGTGCTTTACGACAAGAAGTGCAGCTTGGTGAAACGTACAATGTAACAGTCATTTTAAATCTCCCCCTTCGCGAACAAATAGAGCGTATTCGTTCATTGCTATTACACTTTGTATTATAAGCAAAATTTTCGTCTGTGCGTACCAGTTTTTGAAAGATTTCTTAGTCAAAATTAATACGAGAAAAAGCTTGCTTTTTCAAAATCATTCGTTCCATCTCTTAAAATAACGATAAAATTGTGAATTTGCCTCACTAATTCAAATTACCCTTGACTAATTTACAAGTTATTCTACAACTTTATATCCAATTTATCAACAATTTATATTTTATATCGCATCAAAAATCAGTCATAAAAGTCGTATATTTGTGAATATACCCATTTATTAAAATATTTATTTATTTAAATTGATATTTATATTTAGTTTAACCTTAACATTCATCAATAATTGATTATTGTTCGATAACTTCCGTCTGAATAATTGTTCTACGTTGTTCCTTGAGCGCATTTATTCGAAATAATCTATAAAAATCGAATAATAACACGGTTAATCCTTAATTTTATTCGTATATTAGTTTTTAAACCACTTAATTTTGCCGTTATTTGTAAATTTAAGGTATAAAAAAAAGACAAAACAACTTATTTCGAAGCTCATACTTCAAAATATTATTATTTTGCCCTATAATAGCCACCAAATACTGAGTCTAATTTTACCTATACCAGTTTGATCGATCGCCCTTCTTGCGCGTAAGTGACAGGGATGCCATTTGTTTGCGCAGCAGCTTCTGCTTGCAAAGCATCCAAATCGCCATTTTGTGGCAAATGGGTCAGCAATAAACGCTGAACCTGCGCTGCTTGCGCCAAGTTCCCAGATTGTGTTGATGTCATATGCCACATTTGACCGGTTTTATCTGCAAAGAAATTCGTATCCGTCATTAATAAATCGCTCTCTCGAGCAAAATCAATTAGGCCGTCAAAATATGCTGTATCCGAAGTAAACGTAATGACACGTTGGGTACTTAATTCCTTAATCCGCATCGCATAAGCGGGTACGGGATGAATTGTCGGTAGGAAGGTGATTTCAAATGGGCCTAAATTTAATGGCTGCGAAGGATCATAAACTTGGCCTTGCGTTACATTTGGCATCGTCAATGCTGCAAAACTTAGTGTTTCGCGGGTATGTCCATAAATTGGGAGTATTTCTTCTTTATGCGTCCCCGCTGCCAGCTGCCAGTAATATTGCAAAACACCCACATCCGCGGTATGGTCGTGGTGATAGTGGGACAAGATAACGGCATCCAGCTGTAGCGGATCTAAATATTTTTGTAGCGCCAATAAGACGCCGCTGCCGCAATCCAGTAATAAATTAAATCCTGTTTCACTTTGTAAAAGATAGCCGCTAGTGCCGTGGCCTTGGTAAGGGTAGCCGCCATAATAACCTAGTACTGTTAATTTCATAAACTTGTCCTTTCAAAAATTACAAATTTAATGGAGGTTTTACTATGAGAAATGTTTATTTAACAACCGGCAGTTTTTCTGTTTTAAATCATATTGTTCAGCAGCATCCCGAACGCCAGTTATATTTACTAAGTCCTTGGGAAACTAAAGAACCCGACTGTCAGCTCTTAGAAATGACTAACGAAGCTTCTGTTTTTACGGCCCCCATCAGTTACCGTGTGCGTTATACAAGCCTCGATGTAACCCCGTTAAAACTAAATAACTTTATCTTTTTTACCTTTAATGATGATGAAGACCATCATCTATGGCAACAACTGCTGCAATTCACCCAAGCTACTGAAGCGCCAAATCATCACAGTGTTTTGGCAATTAAAGATAGTCTTCGCTGGCAATATTTACTTTACACCAGTTGGATGAATCCCCATGATTGGGAGGCTTGGCAGGCAAGTCCCGCCTTTCAAACAATCAATCAGCTTAAAGCCCGCAGTGTTGCGGATTGGCGTTATTCAGAATCTTGTTTTGCTTTGACGCAAGTTTAATTTTGATCGTAATCATCGTCGTCATCTTCATCGTCATCAGACAGGCCCTGGTGCATCTGTTTGGCATATTGGTCCATCCGTTGTGCAAAATCTTGTTTTAAATTTAAATAAAAAACGAAGATGCTCATTTGTCGATAAGGTATTAGCCATAAAAAAGTCACTGGATAAAAAATGTACAAAATAATAAATGACAGCTGTAGTTTTAATAAGTCAAACCAGTGTCCCCGCATCAAAAAGAGCGTTGATACTAAAATATGGGCACTAGGGTTTTGGGCATTTTCAAAAACTAAATAAGCCGCTAATTGGAAAAAGCCGTGGACAAATAGCAAGATCAAAAAATAAAGTAAGATCAAAGTTAACAGCAAGACCCAAGTTCCTGTGGATAAGTTCATAATAATCTTAGCTAACTTATTCACGAGTTCCGTACTGTAACTGCCAAAAACTAAATTTAAGAGCGTCGTCCACGAAGCCCGGCCGATAAAAGGAATAAACACTAATAATGAGGCTAAGGTCACAAAAATTGTTTTAATAAAATTCAAAACAACAAATCGCTTGTAATAAAGCGGTGAAAAGGCGACAAATAGCATCGAGAATCTAAAAGGCTGCTTGCCAAAAACACTCAGCGGATAGTAGAACTGCCCATATTGAAAAGCAAATAGCACAAAATAATTCAACAGCATTAAAATTAAGAAATAAATGAATGATGTATTGCTCAGCGCTCCGCCAACCATCATACTCACAATTTGTGTTAATAGATAACTTGTAATCAGCAACCAAATTGGCTGCACCCATCGTCCGCTCAGTGCTGCTCGAGCGGCTTTTTTGATGTCTCTAATCGAAATCGCCATAAAAACCCCTTTTTCTAAATATGAATTGTCCGTATATAAAACGCCGTTGTTAATAAGTAAAGCATGGCGTAAATCAGCGTGAATACCCCCGTGATTAAATAGAGCAGATGTAAACTCGGCCGATTGACAAAGATACCTAAAACACCAGCCACCATTAACGATTGGCAAAAACCTAAGACTAACGGTAACAAATAAATAAAACCCTGTGTATAAATAATATCACGCTTTAAGCGTTTTGGCCCGACACCAATTTTTAATAACGTCTGATAGTCTTTTTCTAGCTCTTGCGCCACTGTCAGCCGCTTTAGCATCAATAACTCACCAATTGCAATCACAAATACTAAACTCACAAAAACACCGGTAAACATCATCAGGCCAATTGCCGTACGCATATCCCGCTGTTGATCTTGCCGCAAATAAACTTGATTGTGGAAAAAAATACTCGGATTTTTTTTACTGGTGCCTTTGCCATATTTCATTAAATAGCTATCCGTCATGTGATAATACTGCACTTGATCCAAAGCCGCAATTTGATCCGCAGCTTTACTGGATAAATTTTTAGGCAATATAAACCCATAATAAGTTTCTCGGATACCTTCTGATAGTTTAGCATAGTCGCTCGGATTCACAACAACCGCCATATCAAAAGATAATGCTTGGCCTAATGGAAAATGATTTGATAATTTGACAATATTAAAATTCAAATCCGCATATTCTCCAATTTTAACCCGGGGCCGCTTGCCAGTTTCTTGATACTGCCGATCATGAATAATACTTGTCACTGGTAAAATTAAAGCCGCATCATGATTTTTTAATTTCAATGTCTTAACGTGATGGTGCTTCGCAAAATAATTATAAGTTGTCGTGGTCAAAACAAGCCCTGGATTGGCGACACTGACGTAATCATCCCCCAGCACCGTCTGCAAGTGATAGCTGATCGGAATGACTGTCCCATGCATTGGCGCCAATTCATAATAAGACACCCGCTCTTTGGCCAGCTGGTCGACGACGGCCGCGCGTTTTTTAGACGTTGTTAACACACTATATGGGGTATACCCATCTACACTGGCCATGCCGTAACGGGATAATAACGTCCCAATCCCAATCATCGAAAAAGCGACGCCCATCAATAGACTCATGACGGCGAGTGAACGGTAATTTTGAATGAACCAAGATCGCAGTTCCGCCAAAGTAAACATGTGGGTATCTTTAAAATAAAAACGCTTATTCTGACCAATTAATTTAAAAATCAACGGCCAAACAATCCGGAAAAGGCCGTACATCCCAACCGTCCAAATACCTACAATTATCAAAAAAACCAATAGAAAACTAAAGCTTTCTGGTAAGTGCAATAACCAAGATAATTCATAAGTCAGCCGGAAGACATGTTGGGTCATGACAACTGCAGCTACCATTAAACCGATCACCAAAACGCCTAAAAGATAAGCGCGGTTTTGGGGCACCGGACTATAACGGTTGCTGTCCTTTTTTTTCAATAATTTAATCAAGCTGTGCCGTTTAATCGTAATTAAGTTATTAAGGAAAATAATAATTTGTAAAATTGGAATTAAGGCCAATGTTAATAATAGTGGCTTGGTCGCATAAAAAAAACCAATATTTAATTTAAAAACACTAATTTTTAACAGTATCATGGCTAATAATTTATAAAATAAAAGCCCTAATAAAATACCGATACCAAATGCGATAAGTTCACTAATCAAAATCTCGAGTGAAATGGATAGGACAATTTTAGAAATCTTGCCCCCCATGAGCTGCAATAAACCGATATCTTGATACCGCTGTTTCAATAACAGCCGATTCCAATAAATAGAAAAAACAATGAGTAAGACAGCTACGACAATACTAAAGAAAGTTAGCATTTGGTCTGCCGGTAAAACATCTTGATATAGCCGTATTAATTTATGATCGGCCGCCATCAGTGAAAAATCGAAGTAAACAAGCACAGCCAGCGCGGTGATCACAATATGAATACTATGTAACAAGTAATTTTGTTTAATATTTTTAATCGCCAGATCGTAAAGCATTTGTTTTGCCTCCACCGCCAATGGTTGCCTGCATATCAATGATCCGATCAAAAAATTCTTGTCGGTCGCCTTGTCGGATAATTTCAGAGAAAATCTGTCCGTCTTTAATGAACAAAATTCGCTTGCAAAAACTTGCGGTAAACGCATCGTGGGTGACCATAATAATCGTCATCTTTTCCTGGCCGTTAATCGTCTGTAAATATTGTAAAAACTCCGTGGCTGACTGGGAATCTAAACTGCCAGTGGGTTCGTCTGCAAAAAGTAATTGCGGTTTAACGATCAACGTCCGAGCCGAAGCCACCCGCTGCCGCTGCCCCACTGAAAGTTCACTGGGATAATAATCCAACAACTCGCTTAAGCCCAGCACCGAAGCCACGTGGGTCAAAGCCCCTTGCAGCTGATCTACCGGCAAGCGATTAACCGCCAAAGGTAAAACAATATTCTCCCGTACTTTTAAAGCGTCTAATAAATTAAAGTCTTGGAAAATAAAGCCAAGCTGACGCCGCCGAAATTCAGCTAACGCATGGCCCTTTAAATGGGTGATGTCCCGGCCATCCATCATAACCCGGCCACTTGTTGGGGTATCAATGGTGGATAATAAATTCAACAATGTACTTTTTCCAGCACCTGAAGGCCCCATAATTCCTAAAAACTCACCTTGCTCAACGCTTAAAGATACGTTGGTTAAAGCCTTTTTTAAACTTAAATGATGCCCATAAATTTTCGTAAGTTGTTGCGCTTCTAAAATATGCAAACTATTTCCCCCCTGCTGCAATACTTTTATCATATCAAACCTGAATCCATCCCACAGGGCACCTTAGTCTTATTTTCTGAAATACTTGTCAAAAACATAACTTATCGGTAATCTTATGCTAGAGGTGAAAATTATGTTTAAAATTATGATCGTGGAAGATGATACGACCATTAGTCAACTCATCGCCGATAACTTGACGAAATGGCAGTTTCAAGCCATTCAAATCGATGACTTTAATGAAGTTTTGAATACTTTTGTGGCACAAAAACCTAATTTGGTCTTAATGGATATTAATCTACCCGTTTATGACGGTTTTTATTGGAATCAAAAGATCCGTGAAGTTTCTAAAGTACCGATTATTTTTATTTCATCCCGCAATACAAATATGGATATGGTGATGGCGATGAATATGGGCGGGGATGATTTCATCAGTAAGCCTTTTTCAATGGAAGTTTTAATCGCTAAAATTAATGCCCTCTTGCGGCGCACTTATAATTATACAGAACAGACACAAGATGTGATCAAACATAAAGGTGTCATCTTAGATCTCCAAAGTGGCACTGCTGAAATTAATGATGAAACTGTTGATTTATCTAAAAACGAATACCGTCTATTACAATATCTCATGCGGCGTCATGGCCAAATTATTAGCCGTGAAGAGCTTTTAAGAGACATGTGGGAAGATGAACGCTTTGTGGATGATAATACACTGACCGTCAATATTAACCGTCTCCGCAAAAAAATTGAAGCCGCTGGTGTCCAAAATTATATCCAGACCAAAGTCGGCCAAGGCTATTTAATTCCCTGAGGCAATCTATGAAAATTAAAGCTTATTTATTGGATCACTTACCCCATACTATTTTTTGGATTTTAGGCTTACTGCTTTTAGATGTGGGTCTATGGCTATTGCCGGACTATCCGGTACCATTAGCCTATTTATTTTATTTAGACAGTATTTTAACGGTTCTATACATCATTTTTTTGATTGTTGTTTATTTTTACCGTTCCCGTTGGTATCAGGGCTTGACTATGCATCATGAACTAAAAGCTGAAGCTTTAGACGTCCCCATGGATTGTGCTCAAAATCATACACAAGCTTTTATTCAGACCCATATCAATGAATTGCTAGACTATCACCATGATCAAGTGAATACACTCGTTCAACATCAGCAAGATCAACAGGCTTTCATTGAAAGTTGGGTTCATGATATTAAAGTTCCCCTTGCCGCTACTAAACTGCTGCTGGAAACAACCGCCACGACCTTAGAAAAGCCAACCCAGCAGCAATTACTTGAAGAATGGGCCAAAATTAACCATTATGTGGATCAAATTTTATATTTCTCCCGCTTAGAGAATTTTTCAAATGATTACTTACTCCGGGAATATCAGCTTCGTAAATTAACCGTTCAAGTTGTCCAAGAAAATATGACTTACTTTTTTCAAAAACATATCCATTTTAATATTAGTGACACTGAGCTAACCGTCCTCACTGATGAAAAATGGTTGCAATATAGCATCAATCAACTTATTTCTAATGCACTCAAGTATACCCCTGAAAATGGCGAAATATCAATTATTTTGCGTCAGGACAATAGCGGTCGTTACTTAGATATTCAAGATAATGGCGTGGGTATTCCAGCAGCCGATTTACCACGAATTTTTGACAAAGGGTTCACCGGTACCAATGGTCGGCTGGCCAATCAGCATGCCACTGGTTTAGGGTTGTATTTGGCCAAGCAGCTATGTGAAAAGTTAGGCCATCATCTCAGCGTGCAATCTGAAGTCGGAGTTGGTACCACAATGACAATCCAATTTCCTTATCTTAATTACTATAATGAAGACTACAGTCATGAGCCTTTAAAGCCAACCTCACAAGCCCGTTTTGAAGCACCAAAATCTTAAATTTAACTACAAAAATAGACTTAACCACCTTCTGAAGTACTGACTTCATCAATGGTCAAGCCTATTTTTTTAGCTTTATTTGATTAATTTATCCCACAAAACAACTTTGTCTTGCGCTAATGTTTTAGGCACATCAATAATCCGCTGATTGGCGCTGCCTCTAAACTGCAACGTCAAATCTTTTTGCGCCGCCAAAAATCGACCGTCTACTAAAATATCTAAATAATTAAGCAAAGCCAACTTATCTGAACTTTCCTGCTGTAATTCTTCAAAAGTATAGCCTGTCCAGCTCCAAATATCCTTATCATGGCCAAACTCTGCCCGTACACGCTGACACAACTGCAGCGTTACTTCGGTATTTAAAAAGGGTTCTCCACCTAATAAGGTTAAGCCTTGGACATAAGACTGACTCAAATCTTCAATAATTTTGTCTTCAAGCTCTTGGGTGTAAACCTGACCATAATGAAAGTTTTGCGCAGCTTTATTGTAGCAGCCAGGGCAGTTAAAACGGCAGCCGCTGACATATAAACTACAACGGACGCCTTCCCCATCTACAAAATTAAATGGTTTATAGCTGGCAATATATTGTTCGCTTAATTCTGAAGACAGCCATTCTTTTGGTTGAGGATCATTAGGGCGTTGGTACGTTTTATCCATGTGTTTACATCATCCATTCTATTGTCGAGCGACTGTATTTTGATCATTTCCAAGGCTCATGTGTTTCACCCGACTAGCAATTTCAACATGACGGCCGTGAACCATTGGACGTTGGTTCGGATTGCCTAAATAGCCACAAGTCCGCTTAACAACATCACAAGTTGCTGGATCATGATTGCCGCATTCAGGGCATTCAAAGCCCTTTTCAGTTGGTTTGAATTCACCTTTATAACCACACTTGAAACATTGGTCAATTGGCGTATTTGTGCCTAAATAACCAATTTTATCATAGGCATAATCCCAGACAGCTTCTAAAGCTTTTGGATTTTGTTTTAAGTTTGGATATTCGCAATAGTGAATGAAACCACCGGCACTATATTTAGGATAATCTTTTTCAAAATCAATCTTTTCAAATGGCGTTGGCGCTTTACGAACATCATAGTGGAAACTATTTGTATAGTATTCCTTATCCGTAATATCTTTAATTTCGCCAAATTTCTTCTCGTCTGCACGACAGAATGTATCCGTTAAGCTTTCAGATGGTGTGGCATAAACACTAAAGTGATAGCCGTATTCTTCGCCCCAGTCTTGACAAGCATTGTACAAGGCTTTTACAACATCAACTGTAAAGGCTTTAGCGGTTGCATTGTGTTCCCATTCTGGACCGAAGAAGGCAGTGCCCACTTCATACAAGCCGATATAGCCTAGAGAAACGGTTGCCCGCTTATTCTTGAATAGTTCATCAACGCTTTCACCGCGTTCTAACCGTTTGCCAAAAGCACCATATTGATACAAAATTGGTGCATTTTCAGGTAAAGCTTGTTTAGCGCGGTTCAATTTAAAGACTAAAGCTTCCTTACAAATATCTAAGCGTGCTTGTAAAATATCCCAGAACTTGTCTTGATTACCTTGGGCTTCCAAAGCGATTCTTGGCAAGTTAACCGTTACAACACCTAAATTCATCCGCCCAGAATTAACTTCTTGGCCATGTTCGTCTTTCCAGCCTTGTAAGAAACTGCGGCAACCCATTGGTGCTTTGAAAGAACCGGTTAATTCAACCAGTTTGTCATACATCAAAACGTCAGGATACATCCGTTTTGTGGCACAATCAACGGCTAATTGTTTCACATCATAGTTAGGATCTTCAGGATTTAAATTTAAGCCCCGTTTGATACTGAAAACTAATTTAGGGAAAATTGCTGTCCGATGTTCCTTACCTAAGCCTTGGATCCGGATTTTCAAAATGGATTTTTGAATTTCTTTTTCCATCCAGTTCGTCCCTAAACCAAAACCTAAAGTTGTAAATGGCGTTTGGCCTTGAGAAGAATATAACGTGTTAATTTCATATTCCAAAGCTTGCATTGCATCGTAGATGTCTTTTTTAGTTTTTGATTTGGCGAAAGCGGCTTGTTTTTCTGGATCGTCAATCCATTCTTTGGCATCTTTTAAATGCTTATCGTAGTTTTTTTGTGCAAAAGGTGCTAATAATTCATCAACCCGATCTGCAGAACAGCCCCCATATTGACTAGATGCGACGTTTGCGATAATTTGTGACATCTGTGCTGTGGCTGTTTGAATAGAATGTGGGGGTTCAACTTCCGCATTCCCAATTTTAAAGCCATGGTTTAACATTTCTTTAAAATCAATTAAACAGCAGTTGGTCATTGGACTGTAAGGTTGGTAATCCAAATCGTGCCAGTGAATATCACCTTTCAAATGGGCATTTGCTACTTTTGGTGGTAACATCTTTAAGCCAATAGCCTTAGCCACGGTTCCGGCTGTTAAATCACGTTGCGTGTTAAAGACTTCACTATCCTTATTGGCATTTTCATTAACGACAGTGGCATCTTTATGTAACAATTTTTGAATCGTGAAATTAATGTCGGTTGCTTGATTACGTTCAAAATCTTTTTGCGTCCGATAATTAATATAATCTTTTGCCCAATCATATTGATGGTTTTCTAATAATTTGTGTTCAACAATATTTTGGATTTCATAAATTTTTACGTTTTTTTCAAAGCGTTCTTTGATTTCGCCGGTAATCATACCTGTGAGCTCTTCAATTTCATGGTAGTCGATCGGACTTAATTCGCCCGTTGTTGCGACTGCTGATTTTCTAATGGCGTTAGTTATCTTTTCCGGATCAAAACTTACAATTCGGCCGTCACGTTTGATTACTTGAATGGCTTTCAAAGCATCCGTTTGGTCTGTGCGTGTTTCTAACATTTGCTCAGCTCCTCCTAAAATGTCTGTTTCAATCATACGAGATTAATAGTCAGATTGCAACCATATATTGTGTCAAAGCTATTGTTTCCTTTAAAGAAACCACTATATATTGTGGCTTCAAATAACCGGTTTATCACGCAAAAAACGCCAGGTTCTTAAATTAACCTGACGTTAAAATTTTTTTACAGCGTGTTTTACGGGTTGCCGACAGAACTAAATGTATCGCTGCCGTAGTCACTACTGCTACCGTAACTACTTGTACTGTCGCTGCTGCCCGTCAGACTTGCCTGCTGTGCGGGTGTGAACACCGTATAGTTTTCAGATTCTTCGTTGGCAAAGAAATTTGGATTTAATTTATTTTGTTTCGTTTCTTCATTGCTCAATTTTTCTGCATCTAATTCCAGCGATTTCCGTAATTTGTTAGAGATCCGCTGCAATTCAGAGGTTGGCGCAACTTGATACGATGCCCCGTCTATCCAAGCATTGCGGCCTTGAATATGATCAGACTTAATATTTTTACTAGCCTTCTTATAGTTCTCATAGACACTCAACATATCGTCAAATGACAAATTGGTGGCCACACTGTCTGATAATGTATTCATGATTTTTTCAAAATTCGTCAATGTGTTCAAGGACATTGCAGAGTTGATAATCCCCTTGATGACTTGCTGCTGCCGCTTTTGACGGCCGTAATCGTTATCCGGATCTTCATAACGCATCCGCGAATATGCCAGCGCCTGCTTCCCATTTAAATGCATCTTACCTTTTTTGAAGTTCTGCCAATCATAATTAAAGCTAAAAGGTACATCAACGTCTATCCCACCAACCGCGTCAACGATTTTGGATAGTGCACTCATATCAATGGTTACATAGTAGTCAATCGGTACGTTGACGAGTTTTTCAACTGTACTGATGGCCATGCTGGAACTGCCTAGATTATAGGCTGCATTAATCTTTTGAATATTAAACTTTGAACTGTTCTTATACTGCATCTTAGCCATTGTATCCCGCGGAATACTGACTAAATTGACTTTTTCCTTATCTTTATTGACCGTTGCTAAAATCATTGTATCTGAATTGCCTTTATCAATTCGGCCTTCAGCACCGGTATCTACACCCAACAGTAAAATAGATAGTGGTTTGCCATTTTTTATGTTCGTTGAAACTTCCTTATTGTCTACTGGTCGATAAGTTGCGTTTACCGCTGTTTTTGCTTGCGAATATAAACGAAAAGCGTAGGCACTGACTGCAAAGCCAACTGTTAAGATCACCAGTAAAAAGATCTTTAAATACGCGTGTGCGCTTTTTTTGGCGTGATAAGAACCACTGCCGTGCCGTGAATTATTTGGCATTAATATACAGACTCCTCAATAATTATCTTAAGTATCCCATGATGATATTATAGCGGTTTTTATTCAAAGTACCAACAAAAAAATGATTATACCACAAATCAAAAACGATGTGTATTCGCTAAGCCGGCCACGTGCCTAGTTTTATGTTTTTTATCAGCCCATTTTTTGCCAGTATGTTATCATAAAATTAATATAGAATCTGGAGGTAAATTATGGCAGCAATTAAACAACTACCTAAAAGATCTGATGTCCCTGAAGCGTTAACTTGGGATCTCACAAAAATTTTTAAAACCGATGCCGACTTTGAAGCGGCTTTTAAAGCAGTCCAAGACCAAAACGCGGCGATCCAAAGTGTCCAAGGCACTTTAGGTCACTCCGCAGCGGCTTTAGTGGCTGGCCTGACTAAAATTTTAGACTTATATCAGCAATTGGAAAAAGTCTATGTTTATGCCAGTTTAAAAAATGACCAAGATACAATGAACGCCAAATATCAAGGCTACCAAGCACAAGTTAGCAGTTTAGCCACTGCCGTCAGTGCCAATGTTGCCTTTTTGGATCCTGAAATTTTGGCCATTCCTGAAGCAAAATTAAATGAATTCAAACAAGCGCCTGAGCTTGCCTTATACCAACATTTCTTAGATACAATTACTGCTAATCGGCCTCACGTTTTGGCGCCTGAAACTGAAGCTTTAATTGCCGCTGCCGGAGAAATTCTTGGCAGCCCCAGCAACACATTTAGCGTTTTAAACAACTCTGACTTAAAGTTTCCTGTCGTTCACGATGAAGCGGGCAACCAAGTTCGCCTATCTAACGGTGTCTATGGCACGTTAATTGAATCCACTGACCAAAAAGTGCGTCAAGAGGCATTTACTGCATTGTATCAAGTCTACGGTCAATTTAAAAACACATTGGCTGCTACGTTGTCCGGTGAAGTAAAGGGCCATAACTACATTGCCAAAACCCATCACTATAAAGACGCTCGGGCCAAAGCAATGTCTAATAATCACATTCCAGAATCTGTCTATGATACGCTGGTTCATGAAGTTAATGACCATTTAGACTTATTGCATCGCTACGTTGCCCTGCGTAAAAAGATCTTAAAGCTTGATGAGCTGCATATGTACGATCTATATACACCACTCACCGGTTCAGCCCCATTAACTTATACTTTCGACCAAGCTAAAGCTGAGGCTAAAAATGCACTTGCCATCTTAGGCCCAGATTACCTCAGTCATGTTGATGAAATTTTTGACAATCGTTATATCGACGTTATGGAGAACCAAGGCAAGCGTTCCGGTGCCTATTCTGGCGGCTCTTACGACACACCGCCTTATGAATTATTAAACTGGCAAGACAACGTGAACAACTTGTATACCTTAGTTCACGAAACCGGCCATAGCGTGCATAGTTGGTATACCCGTCATAATCAACCTTATGTTTATGGTGACTATCCTATCTTTGTAGCTGAAATTGCTTCCACAACTAACGAAAATCTGCTAACAGAGTACCTATTAAAAACACAAACAGATCCGATTGTCCGGGCTTACATCTTAAATTACTATTTAGATGGCTTCAAAGGTACCGTCTATCGGCAAACACAATTTGCTGAATTTGAACATTACATTCATCAAGCAGATGCCAAGGGCCAACCATTGACCGCCGAATTCATGTCCCAGTATTACCAAAAATTAAATGGTCAATATTATGGGGATAGCGTAATTAATGACGATCAAATCGCTCTTGAATGGTCTAGAATTCCGCATTTTTATATGAATTATTACGTTTATCAATACGCCACTGGCTTTGCAGCAGCCTCCTTCTTAAGTCATCAAATCACCACCCAACAGCCAGCAGCCTTAGATAAATATTTAAATTACCTGAAATCCGGCAGCAGCAGCTACGCCATTGACACAATGAAAACCGCCGGCGTAGACATGACCCAAGCAACCTACCTAAAAGACGCCTTCAAAATCTTTGAAACCCGATTGGACGAACTAACAGAATTATTAGGATAAGAGCGCGACAAGCTACGGGTTGACAATGCACATAACCTAGACTTACGACATAAGCCCGGTCTTGGCTTGTGAGTAAGGCGTAGTTATGTGAGAGCTTTGCTCCAGTAAGCGCGTTTCAAAAAATCAACCCAAACAGCAACTAAAAAAGATCCTTGAGTTTTATACTCAGGGATCTTTTTATCGTTATCTAAATAATTTTAACAATCGTCCTTATTTTTATTACTCTTTAACAGAATTGTGACAAACATTCAACAATCTATCAATTTGATTACATTGGACTAAAGTCCCTTGTCCCAATGCCTTCTATCTAGTATGCTAATAACAATTCATTAATCAGTTAATGTAAATATAAACAAATTTGAAATGAGGTAGATTAACATTAGACGTCCAAAATATAACCATAGTTCTCCAAAAGTCGTGAGTGACGCTGTCGAATACGCAACGCCGCATTTTTTCATACAATTGGTTTGGTCTTACACGGATAGTCTTTGGTTGGAAAACGTGCGTCCGGGTCAAGTCCAGTACTTTACAATTGAACAAGATCACATTTACTGCACGATCAAATTTCGCCAAGAAACACCTCACTATCATGACAACTGGTCCATCAAGTTAGTCAATGACCAATTCAATCTACCAGAAGCCCTAGCCATTGTAAACTCTGACGCACAGCATATCTTGTGTTTTCCCAATGAAGTTAATAGTTATTTATAAAAACCAAAAAGTTTGCAATTAAAGCTTTTCATTATGAAAGCTCTAATCGCAAACTTTTTTTATCACTTATTTTGTACCGCGGCGATCATATACTAATGCGGCTAAATAAAAGATAACTTCGATTGTTGCAATAAAGAACGTCACTGGCCAATTTGTCACGTAGCCCAGATACAGTCCAAACCAAACCCCCAGCAACGAAAAGCTCAAAGCCGCCACTAACATTTGCGGGACACTTCGACCGATATATTGCGCACTGGCTGCCGGCAACGTTAACAAAATAAAGACCAACAGTGACCCTACAATTTGAGCCCCAATACTTACGGACAATGCTAATAGAATTAAGAAAAACATGGATAATGACTTACGGTGAATACTTTGGGAAACAGCCCCCGTCGCGTCAAAAGAATCCAAAACCAATTGGCGGTAAACAACGAGTAACGCTGCAATCACAACTACGGATAACAGTACCAGCTGCTTAACTTCAGCCACGCTAATGCCCACAATGCTACCGAATAAAATATTGGTCGCATAGCTGGCATTTTTATTAGACAATGATAAAAATAAAATACCCAAACCGATAAAAAGACTGGATACGGCGCTGATTGAAGCTTCTCGGCGAGAACGTTGAGAACTTAAGCCACCAACAATCAATGAACTGGCACCAGTGAATAACAACATCCCATTTAATGGTGATAAACCGGCAAAAACCCCAAAGGCAGCCCCAGCAAAACCAATTTCAGATAATGTATGGGATAAAAATGATAAGTTGCGGCCGACAACAAAAACCCCAACTAAGCCACAAGTAATGGCAATAAACGTGCTGGCTAAAAAAGCATTACGCATAAATTCAAATACGAACATTATTTCCTCCTCAGAGACCTAAAAATATTTTGTAAAACGAATTAAACATGCTTCATTAAAAAGTCATCCGTCAAATCTTCAATAGCCCCAGTATCTAACGCACCATCATGCAAAAAAGCAAATTTCTTAGTATACTGCTTCGCTAATTCAAAATCATGGGTAATAAAAATTACCGTCAACGCCTCTGTCTCATTCAAATGCCGCACTAATTGCATTAGTTCATTTTTAGCCTGCACATCTAACGAAGCCGTTGATTCATCTAAAATCAATAAATCCGGCTCATTGATTAAAGCCTGGGCTAAGTAAGCCCGCTGTTTTTCACCGCCGGACGCTTTACCTAAGCGGCTATTTTGAATCTGAACCAAATTTGTCCGTTTCAAAACCCGAACCAAAGCTTGGTGTTCTTTAGGCAAATAAAATGGCAGCCGATGCTTCAACCGGGTTAGACCGACAAAACTTTTGATAGATAAGGGATAGTCCGGATCAACGTTACGAAATTGCGGTACATAACCGTATTCGATTTGTTTCGGATGGGTTACAATTTGACCAGAGGTTGGTCGTAACTGTCGCAAAATCGCGCGAATCAACGTGGTTTTCCCCGCACCATTCACCCCAATCAAACTGACCATATCGCCTTTTTGAATCGTCCAATCAATATCTTTTAACACTGTTTTGTCCGGAAAACGGACAACCAACTTTTGAATATCTAGAATTGGTTCAGTTGTCATTACGTTTAAGCCGCCTTTTGTTGAATTTTGTCTAATGCCTTTAATTGGCTCAACATCCATGTTGTATAAGTCTTATTTGCGGGCAAAGTTTCGGTAACATATAAAAGTGGTACATCATACTGTTTGGCTGTTTCTTTGATCGTCGTCACAATCTTAGAGTCCGTTTGCCGATTGACGACCAAAAACTCTACTTTCTTTTTAGCAATATCTTCTTGCAGCTGATTCAAAATTTTAGGCGTAGGATCAGTCCCCTCTTCAATGGCCTGCGCAAATTCCGGATCAACGACTTGATAGCCCATTTGAGCCAGCATGTAGTTAAAGACCGGTTCGGTAACTGCCACTTTTGACTTTGTTTTGTTGGCCTTTAAGGTCGCTAATTTTTTATCAACTTTTTTTAATTTTGTGATATAAGCCTGGCCATTCTTTTTATAAAATTTTGCATTTTTAGGAGACTGCTTGCTGAAATCTTTAACGAGCTTTTCAGTCAATTTAATCATCGTGTTTGGCCGATACCAAACATGCTCATTAGCACCATCCTTACGCTTAGCAATATCTTTGGCCACATTGATCGTTGTCTTCTGATCACTTGTCGCCTTCAGCAAACTATCCATCCAACCGTCATAACCTAACCCGTTATAGATAATAAAATCGGCTTTAGCGATTTGTTTCGCCGTTTTAGTCGTTGGTTCAAAATCATGGGGATCCATGCTCGGCTTATTGATAATCACCTTGACACTGCCCTTGTTTTTTAAAACAGCTTTAGCTGCCTCACCATAAAAATCTAAACTGGTCACAACTTGAATTTTCTGACTGCTGGCCTGAACCGTCTGTGTTGTTCCTAAAAGTGTCATCAACAGTAATAATAAAGCACCTATTGTTAAATAATAATGTTTCTTCAAAAAAGTATCCTCCCGCGGTTTTGTTTTTCGAGTCGCTATGTTTTTTGCATCATAATTCATATGTGGCTTGTCTCATTTATCTCCTTAAAACGCACAGGAGGCTGGGGCAAAATTAGGATTTTGCCTCAGCCTCGTATTTTATTATAAAGTTTATTCATTTTTATGAGTCATCCACGACTTAAAAAGCCTTGGTTCAAACAGCTTAGTTTATTAAGCAATTTTTTAATATGCGAATAGTTTTATATTATCATACCTGTCAAGCCTGTCAAGAAATCTAAAATTTATTTAGTTTCCTTATTTTTATTTAGCCATTCTGCTAACACCACTGCTTGATTATTTTCGGTATCCTTGGCACCATAAAGTAAGATCACCGATTGTTTTTTTAATGTCTGATTAACTAACGCCAAAAAATCCTGGTGTTCTGGATTGGCTTGAATTTCTGCCAAATAACGTTGTTTGAATTCTGGAAATTTAGCCGGTTCATGATTGAACCACTGTCGTAATTCTTTAGACGGCCCCATATACTTCGCCCATAAATCTAAGTGAGCCTTTACTTTTGAAACCCCTCGGGGCCACAATCGATCAATCAAAATTCGATACCCTGACATATCGGGTTCTTTAGTATAAATTCGTTCTAATTTCAAGTCCATATTAATCACAATCCCTAGTATTAGCGATTTTTAAATTTATTATGCTACCTAAAAGTATAGCACAAATAATATTTTCTAAGTATGGTATAGCTTGATTTAAATGATGTTTTATTCCAAAATCATGTTATCATTAGTTTAATTATTCAAATTTTAAATAAAGAGGGTTATGCTTACGTTACTAATCGATTTTTTTGACCACCGACCAACACCGGCCATTGCCCAAGATTTATTAGGCAAAACTTTGTTATACCATGGTCCCCATGGCGCAGTGGGCGGTTTGATTGTTGAAACTGAAGCTTATTTAGGCCAGCAAGATTCTGCGGCTCATGCTTATCAAGGACACCGTTCTAGAGCCAACGAGGCACTCTATGGTACACCAGGTACTATTTATATTTATCAGCGGCACGGTCAATTTTGCTTTGATATTGCGACCCAAGCCAAAGATGAACCGCAAGGCATCTTAATTAGAAGCATTGAACCAACGATTGGTTTAACCATTATGACCCAAAATCGGCCCCGGCCTAAACCTTATGAGCTTACTAATGGACCAGGTAAATTGATGCAGGCTCTAGGTATTCAAGACACTAACTTGAACTTGGCACACTTAGATCAAGCACCTTTGACAATTGATCTAACAACTTTTAAACGCCCAATACAAATTCAAGAAAGCCCCCGGATTGGCGTCCGTAAAAATGGCGGCTGGGTGGCCAAACCTTTGCGTTATTTTGTAGCTGGTAATCCCTATGTCTCTAAGATGCTCAAGCGGGATATGGCCTTAGACAGTCATGGATGGCAGATGTAAAAAAACAAGCCAGATCAAGTGCATACCACACTTTGATCTGGCTTGTTTTTAGTGCTCGAGGCTTTCCCGCTCCAGTTCGCGCTCTTTAAATATGCCCTAATTGTCTGACTTTCAAGGCTAATTCAATGCTTTTATCTGCGATAATGCTTTGGGGGTCGATCACGGGATAATCATGATCTGGTGCCATTTCTTGAGCTAAGGATAGCTCTGTACAGCCCAAAATCACAACACCGCAGTGATGTTTGTTAATCATGTCATCCAAAATTTCGTGATAGAGTTTACCATCTACAAAATTTTGTTCCTTGATATCTCGATAAATCAGCTCATTGACTTTTTCTTGAATACTTGGGTCGCCTAAAATAACTTCACGGCCGACTTTTTCTACCTCATTACGATAGATCCCGTCTGCGATCGTCCCTTCCGTAGCGATTAGACCAGCTGCCGATAAATTCGGATATTGATCCACCATTGTGTCCACTGCAATTTTTGGCATATGCAAAATTGGAATCGACGTGGCTGCTTGCAGCTCATCATAAAAATAATGGGCCGTATTACAGACAATGGCAAAAAAAGCTGGGTTCAGCTGACTTTGCTGCTGAATATCTTCCAACAAGTCTGGATAAAAATTAGGCTGAGTATGATCTAAAATGTAGCTGGTCCGATCTGGAACAGTTGCATGATTGACTAAAATATAATTCAAATAATCTTGATCTTTATGGGTTGGCGTCCGTTCGTTTAACAAACGCAAATAGCTTTCAGTTGCTGCTGTGCCCATCCCACCAATAATTGTAAAAAACTGCTGCATAATCTACTTCCACACTCATTTCACTCAAAGTTCATCTGCAATTTGTTGAGCAATCGCTAAATCTGTTTCGTAAGGGGTATCAATCCCTCTTACTTTTTGATAAGGATCTGCCCCCTTGCCCGCCAATACAACAATATCGCCGGGTTGGCTCATCATAATTGCTTGTTTAATTGCCGTTTTGCGGTCCAATACAATCGACACGTCCACTTTATTATGATCAATGTCTTTATCAATCTGTTCCGCAATACTTTGTGGATTTTCAAAACCAGGGTCATCCGTTGTTAAAAGGGCCACTTGGGCATATTCTGTCAAGACTTTGGCAAAGCCCGGCCGTCTAGAAACGCCCTTGTCCCCAGGACTACCTACAACGACAATTAATCTTGGATCTTGGTATTCATGCTGTAAGAACCGCAATAACACTTTCATGCTCACATAATTATGGGCATAATCCACATAAACTTGTCCATGTCCCGGCACGGCTAAAGTATCCATCCGTCCAGGGATGCGGACGTTGACTAAGCCATCTTGGGTTTCCTTAGTATCTGCGCCTGCAAAAGCAGCAGCAATAATCGCTGCTGTAGCGTTGCTTTCATTAAAGTCGCCAATTAGACTCAGTTGATAATCGCCTTGTACATTTAGTACTTGTGCTTTTTCAGAAACTGGTGTGAAAATAAATCGACTCGTTCCTAAATCCGCTTCTTTACTTTCAAAGCGGAAATCAATTTCTACATTTTGTGGTGTTTGGTAATCAGCTGCTGCAAATAGATAGATACTATTCGGATTTGTTGTTGTCCGAGCTGCCGCATAAACTTCGTCAAAATGATCTGTTTCTGCATTGATAATACATTTGCGGGCATTAACCAATAATTGTAATTTACAATGTAGATAATTATCAAAGTCGGGATGTTCATTAGGGCCAATGTGGTCTGATGAAATATTTAAGAAAAAGCCCACATCATAAGTTAACCCAAACACCCGGTTTCGCAAATAAGCCTGCGAAGAAACTTCCATGATCAAATGGGTCATCCCATTATCTACAGCTTCTCGCATATCATGGAATAAATCTAATGACTCAGGTGTCGTCAAATCTGACTTAAACTGCTGCTCCGGTTTAGGTCCAACAATACGATCTAAAGTAGAAAATAGCGCAGTTTTGTGTTTCGTTGTAATGTCTAAAATACCTTTTGTAAAGTAAGCCGAAGTGGTCTTACCTTTCGTTCCGGTATAAGCAATCACAAATAAATCATCTTGCGGATAGTCAAAATACGCCGCAGATAATAAAGCCATTGCTTTTTGAATATTCGTTACGATAAAGGCATTCATCCCTTTACCTTCTGGATAAGGCTGCTCAGCGACATAGGTGATCGCCCCATTATCTTTCGCCATCGTTAAATAAATTGGGCGGAAGTTATCGCCTTTACAGAAAAATATCGCATCATTTTTAACTTTGCGAGAGTCATAAGTGATATCCGTCATTTTGGTATCCAAGTCTTTTTGGATCGCACTGCTCTTGAGCAAATGATGTTCTTTTAAAATTAACATACATGCATAAAGTGATAATGACAATTGCCTGCATCCTCTCAAATCAAATTCAAATCGTATTAATTATAGCATAATTACGGTTTGGGACAGGGAAAAATTAAAAATTCATAAGGCTCTAATTTTACACCTGAAATTTGTCTTTGCACCGCTTTTGCTAAATCCGGCGGTAATGTTTCCACTTGCACATCGCTTGCTTTTAAATACTGCGCAGTTGCGCTTGGATTCACTAAGCACAAATGGCCCTGGGTCCCGTTGCGCCGCAAATAACCAAACCAGTTGCCACCAGAAAATGGTTCGAACTCGGCCTGGTTACTAAAAGCCAAATCTTGACGCCGTAGATGAACAAGATTTTTGACAAATTGCTGTAACTGCCGATCTTCATGATGCCAAGGGAAAAAGCGGCGGTTATCTGGATCCACATCCCCCTTAACCCCGGCTTCATCCCCATAATAAATACAAGGCACCCCTGGCAATGTCAAAAATAATTGCCATAATAATTGAAATTTTTGACGATCATTGTTCAAAACTGTCAGCGCTCTTTGCGTATCATGGGTGCCAATATTATTAAAGTTATAATTAAACACCGTCTTTGGATAATTTTGTTTCAACGTCAAAATTTGCTGAACCCAATCCGTTGGTGTGAGCTTACCATTGACTAAATCCAATAACAACTGACGTAAAGGATAGTTCATAACCGCCTCTAGACCGCCACCTTCAATATAATGCCGGCGACTGCCGTAACTCACTTTATGACTGGCATCTTCCCAAACCTCACCAATCAATACTTTATCTTTAAAGCGGTCCAATGTTTGGCGGATTTGAAAAATGAACTTATCATTTAACTCATCTGCCACATCCAGCCGCCAACCATCAACGCCTAATTTTGTCCAATAACCAATGACACTTTGATCATCTGAGGCAATAAAATCATGGAAACTTTGTGCATCTTTATTAATCGCCGGCAGATCTAAAACCCCCCACCAGCTGTCATAATCTTTAGGATAATCTTTAAACGTAAACCAATCATAATACGGGCTATCTTTATGATCAGCAGCCCCATTGGTTTCATAAGTTTGATAAAGATTAAAGTAACGGCTATCAGCCCCTACATGATTAAATACCCCATCCAAAATAACATGCATTTTTAATTGATGGACCGTATTTAAGAAATGTTCAAAATCGGCTAACGTCCCTAAAACCCCATCAATTTTTAAGTAATCCCCGGTGTCATAACGGTGATTACTCCGGGCTTCAAAAATCGGACTTAAATAAATGCCAGTAATGCCCAAATCTTTAAGATAAGGTAATTTTGCTTCAATTCCTTTTAAATTGCCGCCATAAAAATCCCAACGGACAATTTCACCTTGTTTGTTTTTGACATAATAAGGCAGATCATTTGTCGTCCCATAAATAAAACTATTTGGCTTAGGTGCATTCACATGACCATCGGCATTGCCATTATAAAAGCGGTCCACAAAAATATGATAAAATACCGCATTTTGATACCACTTAGGCAGTTTATCTTCCGATTTTAAACAAGTCAGCTGATACATCTGTACCGCATTACGCTGGTCATAAACTTGCCCTAAACCACCTAAACCGCCATTTTGACAACCATAATAAATGGCCTCAGTTACCGTCTGAATTTTGAAGAAATAAAAATATAACCCAGCCGAAGCTGGGTAAAATTCACCGGTATAAAAACCAGTCTGCTGTTCATTCAGTGGTATGACGGCTTCTGGATCATCCCATTGTTCATCACGATAAACAACTAAACTTACTTGCTGCAATTCTTGGACATCTGTCACTTGAATGCTAAATTGGTGTCTTGTCTGCTTTAAAGCAGCACCAAAAGGCTGTTTATATTGACTCAAAAAGGAATTATATTCAATCATAATAGACATATACCTCACTGACAAATAAAATCATTAGCTTCTACTACTCAATCGATGCCGGTACTTTAGCATGCCAAATATCTTCCGCATAACGAATAACCGTGTAATCCGATGAGAACCGACCGCTGTTGGCCACATTATAGGCCATCATTTTACCCCAACAGTCTGGTTTTTGATACAGCATATCAATTTTTTCTTGAGCTTGGGCATAACTTTCGTAGTCCGCCAATAAGAAATATTGATCGTTGTATTGCACTAAAGAATTGAAAATATCTCGACCTTCAGATTCAATATCTTTGATCGTACCATCCACAAGCGCATTTAAAATACGTTGAATCCGTTGATCCTTACTATAAAAATCAGCAGAGTGATAGTTTTGATAATTCTCCACATCATCAACCGTTAACCCAAAAGTCACCATATTTTCCGAACCAACCGCATCAAACATTTCAATATTGGCCCCATCCATCGTGGCTAAAGTAATCGCCCCGTTGGCCATTAACTTCATATTACTTGTTCCGGAAGCTTCTTTACCAGCTAAGGAAATTTGCTCGCTGACATCGGCAGCTGGAATAATCTTTTCAGCTAACGAAACCCCATAGTTCGGCACAAAAATGATCTTTAATTGATTCTTCACATCTGGATCATGATTGATTTGTTCAGCTAAGGCATTAATTAATTTAATAATCTGCTTGGCGTAACGATAGCTTGGTGCCGCCTTAGCCCCAAAAATATGCACTCTAGGATTCGGCAGCGGCTGCCCGGATTTGATTTGTAAATATTCATCAATAATATACATTACATGCAATAACTGACGTTTATACGCATGCAGCCGTTTGATTTGGACGTCAAAAATCGCTTTTGGATTAATCCGTTCATGAAGATGCTCTTGAACATAATTGGCAAAGGCCACTTTATTTCGATGCTTCACCGCCGCTAATTTCTTCAAGACATCTTTATCTTTCGCCACCACTTCAAACGACCGTAAGAAATGTGGTGATTTGTGCCATTTTTGGCCAATTTGATTGTCTAATAAATTGGTCAGATTTGGATTGGCAACTTCTAACCAACGTCTAAATGTAATCCCGTTGGTTTTATTATTAAACCGTTCTGGATACATGCGGTAAAGTCCATTTAAGACGCTGTCTTGCAGCAGTTGCGAATGAATCTTAGCGACCCCATTTACGCTGTGGCTGCCGATGACTGCTAAATAAGCCATTCGTACATAACCATCCGCAATTGGCGCAACGCTTTGAACCAATTCTGCACCATATAATGGCACCATCTTTAAGCGGAAACGCCGGTCTATTTCTTGAACAATTTGATAAATCCGTGGCACGGTTTGGGCAAACATATCTTCCGGCCAAGTTTCCAAAGCTTCAGATAATAACGTGTGATTCGTATAAGACATCACTTGTTCTGTAATATTCCAAGCCTTTTCCCAACTTAAAGATTCATTATCCATCAAAACCCGCATTAATTCCGCCACTGCCATTGCGGGATGGGTGTCATTAATATGGATCGAAATTTTTTCACCAAAATCATCTAAGTTCCGATGATGCCGGCGATAAGAACGCACGATACTTTGAACCCCTGCTGAAACAAAGAAGTATTCTTGTTTCAACCGCAATAAGCGGCCTTCATAATTTGAATCATCGGGATACAAAATTTGTGTGATCTCATTAACCTTTTGTTTTTCAGCTAAAGTATAGCGTTGATGTTCATTGTAAGGCAATTCGGCAGACCATAATCGTAAATTGTTCACGACCTCATTATGATAGCCTACAATCCCAATATCATAAGGGACGGCAATCACATCTTCTGCATTTTCATAAATTGCATGATTCTTACCGAAGCTATCTTCTTTTAACCAGACATGTCCGCCAAAATGAACCACACAGGCCCGATTTTCCCGACGAACTTCCCAAATATTGCCATTACGCAACCAATCATCTGGTAATTCTACTTGATAACCATTAATAAATTCTTGTTTAAACAAACCATACTGGTAACGAATCCCATTCCCATGCATGGCAATACCTTCTGAAGCCGCACTATCTAAAAATTCAGAAGCAAGTCGGCCTAAACCACCATTCCCTAAACCTGGGTCTGGTTCTTGCTCGATAATATGATTTAAATCAATACCTAATTTATTCAAGCCATTAGCCACAATATCTTGAATTCCTAAATTAAGCATATTTTGTGGTAAAAATCGACCAGGCAAAAATTCAATGGAAAAATAATAAACTTGTTTGTCATCTTCTTTTTGATAACGTGTTTTAGTTTCTTGCCAATGTTTTGCATAATAATCTCGAACAACGCTAGCTAGTACCCGATATTGTTGTGATTTACTGGCTTCTGTAATCGACGAAGAATACATCTCCAACATACGAGTCTTATAATCATCCATAAATTGAGCTTCTGTAATTGCCACAATACCACGTCTTTCTTAAATTATAGTTAATGATTCAGCATCCTAACAATTCTCGATACATCCCAACATAGAGTTCTGAGGATTTGGCCCAAGAGAAATCTGCAGCCATGTCCCGCTGCACAATTCCTCGATATAACTTAGGTTTTTCCCGGTACGTCTGGTAACTGTAATTCAAGATACCTTCCAACGTCCCGCTGCTGAATTCGACAAAACTAAAGCCAGTCCCCTCATTAGTATATTCATTAAATGGCGCAACAGAGTCCCGTAAACCGCCAGTTTCATGAACAATTGGGACAGTCCCGTAGCGCATACCCATCATTTGTGATAACCCAGAAGGTTCAAACGCTGATGGAATTAAAATAAAGTCCGCAGCGCTATACATTTGTTGGGCAAATGTCTCGTCAAAACGAATATTCACCGACAACTGACCTGGGAAGCGATTTTGCATCCAGCCAAAATCTAATTCCAAATCCCGATCGCCGGTCCCTAAAATGATCATTTGTGCATTATGCCGCACTAAGAAGTTCGCCATAGCGCCTAATAAAATATCCATCCCTTTTTGGCGGGTTAGTCTTGAAACTACAATATACAATGGATCATCAGACACTGGCAAACTTAATGCTTCTTGCAATTCATGTTTGTTTTCAGCCTTTTTAGCAATGGTCTTGAAATTATAATTGTGATTGATCCGCTTATCCGTCATTGGATCATATAAAACCGTATCAATCCCATTTAAAAAGCCCGCCAATTTATAACTGTTGACCCGTAACACCCCGTCTAATTGTTCCCCGAATTCTGGTGTTTGAATTTCTTGCGCATACGACGGTGATACTGTGGTAACCTTATCCGCAAATTGAATGCCGCCCTTTAAGAAATTCACTTGGTCATAAAATTGGAAACCTTGCTCATTAAAGAACTGCCGGCCGATGCCAAAGACGGTATCCAAAATCATCGGATCATAAATACCTTGGAATTTCAAATTATGGATCGTCAAAACCGTTTTAATATTTTGTAAAGCTGAACGCCAGCTATATTTATCTTTTAACAGCACTGGGATAAAGGCCGTGTGCCAATCGTTAATTTGTAAAACATCTGGGATAAAGTCAATTTTTTCTAACATTTCAATGATGGCCATTTGGAAAAAGCCAAAACGTTCGCCGTCATCCCAATAACCGTACAAACCATCCCGGCCAAAGTACGTTAAATTATCAATGAAGTAATAACGCACTTCATTTAAGACTAAAGTTTTGACACCGACATAGACTTTTTGCCAGCCGACTTGAATTTCAAAATGCGTTAGTTCTTCTAATTGTGTTTGATATTCTTCAGGCATTAAATGCGCATAATACGGTAAAACAATCCGTACATCTAATTCTGGATTTTGGACTAATGTTTTAGGTAACGCGTAAATCACATCACCTAACCCACCAGTTTTATAAAAGGGAACCCCTTCTGCCGCTGCAAATAACACTTTCTTCATTGTAACTCAACACGCCCTTCTTCAGTCTTTGCGTCTGTCTCAACGATTGCATTTTTACTATAAACAAGCGGTTCTTCTGGCGTGCCTTCTAACGTTAAGTTCGGACCAACCACAACGCCCTTGTCTAAAATAACGTACCGCAATTTTGTATTTTCGCCAACTTTACAGCCTTGCATTAAGACAGAATGATCAATTTCAGCCCCTTTTGCAATCCTTGAGCGCCGGAAAATTACGGATTCATTCACTTTACCTTCAATCCAGCCCCCGGTCCCTAACAGACTGTTATTAACTTCTGACGCATCTGAGAAGAATGTTGGCACTTCATTTTTGTTTTTTGTGAAAATATGACGTTGGCTATAAAGTAAAGCTTGATAATTGGCTTCTTCCAGCATCGCCATGTTTGCATCAAAGTAGCGCTTAATGCTGTTGATGTTAGCATAAAAGCCCGTATATTCATAAGCATTGGCATTATAAACAGATACGGCTTCTTCTAAAATTTTTGGCAACCGAATAAAGTCTTCTTGTTCGCTGGCGTTTTGGACCATCTCAATTAACAAACTGGTCCGCAGCATGTAAACCCCCATCGCCATTGGTAACGTATGTGTCTTGGCATCTGGTGTTAAATCCCCCGCCGTCACAATGTTAGAAACTTCGCCAGCCGCTGAAATCTTTAAAGCATCTTCGTCTGGTGTAGTGCCTGAAGCTAACTGCCGTTTGTACAAGGTCGTAATGGGCGCATTGCCTTCCAAATGAAATTGTAAAACTTCTTGTAAATTAATGTTTTCAATATTACGGGCACTGATAATAACTGTGAACCGGGTATTTGATTTTTTAAGAAAAGTTAGATAGTCGTCATAATAACGTTGCCGATTTAAAGGATTGTTGTAGTTTTTAGTCGCCACATATGGAAATGTAAAAATCCCACCAGTAATCGTATCTAAATTCCAAGTACTCCCACTACGGACATGGTCTTGTACGGAACGGCTGCTGGCCGGCATGTACATCCCCACATCCCGAATCCCGGCGTTGGCAATATCAGACAGCGGAAAGTCAATTAGTCGATAACGACCTGCAAAAGGCAACGTGCCAATTGGTCGATATTGTGTTAAAGGTTCTAGTGCTTCACTAGGCACATTCAAATCAATAATGGCGCAAATATCACTTTGTCTCATCTTTTTTCAACCGCCTTCCCCAATACTTCTTGATAACCAACCACGGCAATATCATCGGGCTTTCCAATGACACTGGCCCCATCGCCAATGATGGCGCGTTCACCAATAATTGCATGGTCAATCACCACATCTTTACCAATGACTGCATTTGGCATGATCATCGCATCTCGGATCACCGTGCCTTCCCCAACCCGGACATTTTGCGACAAAATAGAATGTTCAATGTCACCGGCCACATAACAGCCATCCACCACCATTGAATTATTCACCCGCGCCGAACGGGTCACGTACATTGGCGGTAATGCGTCATTGCGGGAATAGATCCGCCAATCTCGGTTGGCAATATCTAGTTCATTATTTGGTTCCAAAAATTCCATGTTTGCTTGCCATAAGCTTTGGATGGTGCCCACATCTTTCCAGTAGCCATGAAAGGCGTAAGCATAAGTTGCTTCGTTGTGCGATAGATATGCTGGAATGACATCCTTCCCAAAGTCTTCCAGGTTACCATCGGTTGAATAACTATCCATTAAGTACTTTTTCAGTGTCGGCCAATTAAAGATGTAAATCCCCATAGATGCCAGGTTGCTCTTTGGATGCGCCGGTTTTTCTTCAAATTCAATGATCCGCTCGGTTTCATCCGTATTCATAATGCCAAAACGGGTCGATTCTTCCATGGATACCGGTAAGACGCCCACGGTTAAAGCCGCATTTTTAGCTTTATGATAATTAAACATTGCTTCGTAATCCATTTTATAAATATGATCGCCGGATAAAACAAGAATATATTTAGGGGCATATAAATCAATATAAGCAATATTTTGATAAATAGCGTGGGCTGTACCTTCAAACCACTTCTCACCTTCCCGAGAAGCGAATGGCTGCAGTACGGTAACCCCTGCATTTTTTTCATTCAGGCCCCAACTGGCGCCATTTTGAATGTGGGCATTTAATTCTAAAGGTTGATACTGTGTGACCACGCCCACTGTGTTCACCCCGGAATTAAAACAATTGCTTAATGCAAAATCAATGATCCGATAACGGCCGCCAAAGGGGACAGCTGGCTTAGCTGTAGATTTTGTCAATTTCCCCAACCGAGAACCTTGCCCACCAGCCAAAATCATTGCTAACATTTCTGTGCTCATTATAACTTCCTCCTCAGTCGCGTTTTAAATGCTTAGGTTTGATGACCAAACAACTCATCGCCGGTAAGATCACTTCAATCGAGTCTGGTTCACTCTTGTAAGGTGTTCCAGTCGTCTTAAACGTCTTTTGACTGCCGGTCCAAGTGCCACCAAATTCAAGCATTTCTGTATTTAATAGTTCCTCATAAGTCCCCGCAAACGGTACGGGGATGCGAAAATCTTTTTTCTCCACTGGTACTAAATTAAATGCAAAGATAATAAAATCTTCCGGTGTCTTTGCCCGCCGGATAAAGCCCAAGGTTGAAGATTGGGGATCATCTGCGTTTGTAATCAAAATGCCTGCAGTTTCATGATCCAGTTCCCAAAGTGCTGGTTCATCATGGTAAATTTGGTTCAATCGTTGGGTAAAAATTTGCATCTTCTGGTTCATTTCATCGTCCAGATCTACCCATTCCAGTGGGCTGGCAAACCGCCATTCTAAAAATTGGCCCCATTCGCTGCCCATGAATAATAATTTCTTGCCGGGATGGCCTAACATGTAGGTCATCATTGTGCGTAAGTTCGCAAACTGATTATACCGATCACCTGGCATCTTGTGCATTAGTGACTTTTTTCCATGGACCACTTCATCATGGGAAAACGGTAGAATAAATTGTTCATCATACATATATAAAAACGAAAAAGTTAATAAGTTCAAATGATCCTGTCTAAACAGCGGATCCATCTCAAAAAATTCTAATGTATCGTGCATCCAACCCATGTCCCACTTATAGTTAAACCCTAAACCGCCTTGGTCAACTGGGCCCGTCACACTTGGGAACGAGGAAGATTCTTCGGCAATCATCAAAATATCGGGATGATATTTAAAGACCGTTTGATTCAATTTACGAATAAAAGCTTGGCCTTCGATATTACCGTTATCCCCATATTTATTTGTAACGCCTTCTTTACCAGCATCGTAGTCTAAATACAGCATGTTGGAAACCGCATCGACCCGCAAGCCATCTAGATGACAAAAATCTAGCCAAAACATTGCACTGGAAATCAAAAAGCTTTGTACTTGAGACTTCCCTAGATCAAAGTTCCAACTGCCCCAACGTACATTATCTGCTCTAAAATTATCCGAATATTCAAAGGTCGGTGTCCCGTCATAAAGGGCCAACGCATCCATATTTCGAATAAAGTGGCCTGGCACCCAGTCCATAATGACCCCGATGCCTGCTTCATGAAAAGCATCAATCATTGCCAAAAATTCTGGCAACGTGCCAAAGCGACTCGTTGGTGCAAAATAACCCATCAGCTGATAGCCCCACGAAGCATCTAATAAATGCTCCATCAACGGCATTAGTTCCACATGGGAATAACCCATTTTCTTAAGATAAGGCACTAATTGGGCTGTGATCTGCGTATAGGTCAAATAATGATTGGCCTCATCTCGACGCCAAGAGCCCAGATGGACTTCATAAATATTAATCGGTCGATCATAAGGCGGCTCTTTTTGCCGACGACTCAGCCAAGCTTTATCCTGCCATTGATAATCTGGCAGACCAGCCACAATACCACTGTTGCCCGGCTTGCGTTCAAACCCAAAGGCATAAGGATCAATTTTCAGCTGATAAGTGCCATCCCGGGCCAAAATGCCAAATTTATACATTTCTCCCGCTTTAGGCACTGTAGTTGTTAAGGTCCAAATCCCCGTATCCTCAATTAAAGTCATTGGCATATCCTGCTGCCAATCATTAAAATCGCCTACGAGATAAACCTTTTGCGCATTCGGTGCCCAAACTGTAAACCGATAACCATCGGTCGCTTGATGGCAGCCTAAAAAATCATAACTCTCAAAATAATTGCCTGTGTTAAATAAGTAAGCACGACGCCGAAATTCAACGTTATTCATTGACCTCACCTCTTCATCATAGAAAGCAAATGGACAAGAGATTCTTTAAATTGCCTAAATTATACAATATAATAACCCACGGCATAGTCTCAGAAGTCTTGTCCAGCAAAAAATTTTTTTGTTGCTCAGTTGAAATTGAAAGCAATAATTCTATTATGATTTTATTATAACGTTTTTCAGTGCTGCTTTGTAGGGCAAAATAGGGCATTTGACCAGAAAATCACAATATATCAGTTTATAGACAAATAATTCACAAAAATTCATTCACAAACTCCATAAAAAAATTCTGTTGACCAAAGACATTTTTTGCCTTTGATCAACAGAATTTAAAAGTCACTTATTTAAAATATTTTATTAAACAGAATTTGGTACCATGGCAATTTAGTTACCGCTTTTTCGGTCATTACCGCCGTTTTGGGCTGTGCCTGAACAAAAATATAATCTGGCTTAGCTAACTGATATTGACCAATCACTTGATTGGCCTTAACCGGTGCCGTAATGCCTTGGCGATAAGCTTTCTTTAGCTTCAGCTGGCCCTGTGTGCTGGCCGCAGAACGTAACTGCCAAAATTTTTGCGTTTTAGCCGCTGTCAAAGTCACATATTTTTGACGGCCATTAATCACTTTCAGCTTTTGTCCATTAGGCAATGCCTTTTGTGCCGTCAAAACCGTATCGTATTGCCAACTGGCTAAGGTTGCTTTTAACAAACCTGCAGTGGCTACAAATCGTTTAGTTTTATCATCTGCTGCCCCTTGCGCATTCATTACCACCGCAATCAAACGGCGGCCATTTACCTTTAAAGTTGCCGTGAAGCACTCACCGGCCGCATCACTCGTACCGGTTTTTAAACCATCAATGGCCAAACTGGCATCATACATCTGCAGACCCGGCAACAGCATATTCCAGTTCGTCATCTCAAAAGAACCGGCCTGGTTTGCTCTAAAGGTCTGCTTGGCGATTTTGGTCGTCTGCAGTACTTCTGGATAGTCCGCTAATACATGCTGCGCGACTTGCGCCGTATCGTAAGCACTCATTTCATTTTCAGCATCAGCCCCCGTCCCCGGCACAGCCAGATCCCCCAGCAGACTATTATTCAAGCCACTGGCATTCACAATTGTGGCATCTTTAATGCCCCAATCCGTCAACTGCTGCTGCATCAACTTAACAAAATTGGCCTGGGAGCCGGCTACTTTTTGGCCCAACAACATCACGGCCACATTAGCCGAATAAATCCATGACGCCTCATATAATTCTTTAACAGTATAGGCCGTTCCAGCCGTTAACGGGACGTTAGATAATTCGGTACCTTCACTTAACGCGGCTTGAGCTTCATCAGGTGCAATCGTATCGGTCCACTGGATTTTGCCTTGGTCAATTGCCTTTAAAACCAAATACAAGCTGATCATTTTAGACATTGACGCCACCGGTAACGCTGTACTGGCCTCTTTGGCGTATAAAACTTGACCGCTTTTGGCATCCAACACCACTGCCGCCTTTGCGTTAACGGCATAATTATCAGGGTTAAAATTCGCCGGTGCCGCTGCTTGGACCGACTGGGTACTAAAAGCCAATAAACCGATTAATAAACTGAAACTCAGTATTAATAGATATAAAGGCGTTATTCGTCGTTTTGTAATCACTAAATCAACACTTTCTTTGTAAATTAGACTAGACGTGGTTCAAAAATTTAGCATCCCGGGCCGCCACATTTTCCGGTTTAATTAAGCGGGCCCCATGTTTCAATGGCAAGTGCATAATAAAACGTGTCCGTTCATTGCGAGACACCGCATAAATATAGCCGCCATGCAATGCGACAATACTTTGAGCAATTGCCAAACCTAAACCACTGCCGCCAGTTTCATGAGAACGCGAGCTTTCTACCCGATAAAAACGATCAAATAAATGCGCTAAATCCGCTTTAGGAATCATCTTCCCATCGTTACTAATTTGAATAATGACCTCTGAATTGGACTGCCGAGCTTCAATTAGTAACTCAGTTGCCCCCTCCCCATATTTAAAAGCATTAATAATCAAATTATTAAACACCCGGCTTAGCTTTTCTGGATCCGCATCCATCATTAATGGATCCGGTCGCGTTGTTGTAATGATATGAATATTAGACTTTTGCGCCTCCAACTCATACCCCGCCGCTAATTGCGCCAGCATATTGGTCATATTGATGGACGCATAGCTCATGGACGTTGCAGTTTGTTGAATCTTTGTAAATTCAAATAAATCATCAACTAATACTTTCATCTGCTTGGACTTAACGTAGGCCGTCCGCGTGTACTTAACTAATTCCGCCTCATTTTTATACTGGCCATCTTCAATTAAGCCCAAATAACCAATTACCGACGTTAACGGCGTCCGAATATCGTGACTAACATTGGTGATTAATTCATCTTTAGAACGCTCAATCCGCCGTTCTTCATTGATCGACCGACTCGTACTCTCCACTAAAGCATTGATACTATCAATCACCTTTTGCAGATCAGAACCGACTTTAAACTCAATACGATGGTCAAAATGACTATCGGCAATATAATGCAGCTCACTAATCACATGGCGCATCTGAATCTGCCGATACCGCCGCATTAAACGCCAATAGACAATTAACCCGTTGACTAATAATAAGACTACAAAAAATAACAGCCGCCAAAGTCCCCAATGAAAGCGCCACGTATCCGCCGTCACAATCACTCGAATCAAACTCAAACTACCAGAGAAACTCGTATTAAACGCTTGGTTCACCAGTAAAATCAAAGCCAACTCAAAAACCAGCAACAGTCCAACCGTAATGATGCCTTCAACAATTAATTCACTTTTTTCTTTTGCGGTTAACACAATCTTTTTATAAACCTTTTCAGCCTGCAACTTTGTAACCCACGCCCCAAACTGTTTCGATCACCTTTTCGCCAGCAGTTGCTTCTTCAATCTTGTCTCGTAAATGGCTCACATGAACCATGACGGTCTTGGCAGAAACAATACTTTCCTGCTGCCAAACCCGTTCAAAAATTTCATCCGCTGAAAAAACCCGATTGGGATGACTGGCCAATAAGTATAAAATACCAAATTCTAACGCCGTCAACTGAATATTTTTTCCAGTTAACGTCATCACTTCATGAGAATCCTTTTTAATCGTCAAAGGTCCCACTTCCAAACGATCCGGCACCTCTGCTGTAACTTGCTGCTCACTACGGCGCAACAAAGAACGTACCCGAGCCATTACCTCTAAAGGATTAAATGGCTTGGAAACATAATCATCTGCCCCTGTAATCAACCCTTGAATCTTGTCCATATCCGCCGTCTTAGCAGATACGATAATAATTGGAATCTGCGAATCTTTACGTACTTCCTTGATGACATCGATCCCATTCATATTCGGCATCATAATATCCAAAATCATCAATTTAATATCTGGGTTCGTAATCAGTTTTGTTAACGCTTCCTTACCTGAATACGCCGTGATCGCCTCATAGCCCTCATTCTTAACATAAATACTTAAGAGCTCAACAATCTCCTTATCATCATCTACAATTAAAATTTTCATAAGTCCGACTCCTTGGTTATGGTTAAACTGCCATATAAAACTATCTTACCAAAAAAACTTAAAAAAATCTTTAGTAAAGCACAAGAGCGCGTTTAGAGCGTGACCAAAGACGGGTTGATTTTGAGTATAGCCTAGGCTAACGCCGTGAGCGTACTTTGCTTACAAGTTAGACGTAGCTAGGCGCAGAAATCAGTCTTTGGGAACGCGTTTCAAAAAACGAACACAAAACCCAACAAAAATAACCCCCAAAATCAGCACCATCACTAATCTCAAGGATCACCCGTTTTAAGGCGTCAGCCCTTTTTTCCGTGGGCCCCGCCAAAAAATCATCCCACCTAAAACATTAACCACATCAAAACCCTTTTCAGACAAATAAATCGCTGCCTGAACACTATCCACACCGCCTTCACAAATGACATAAGTCTTTTCTGTAGGCGTGTACAACCCCGCTTCTACACTTGCCCGGGGCACATTTATAGCACCAGGAATATGGCCCGCCTCATAAAGTGCTGGTTCACGGACATCTAAAATCACCGGCTGAGTGGGGACTAACTTTGTAAATTCTGTCATTGAAATATTTTGTAGATCACGTTTATCCGCCATTATTTTACCCCCTCTTGTTTTTCACGGGATACAACAATTACCAGTAGCTGTAAAATGATTGCTAAACAAAAACACGTTAAATCATAAAAGTAAAGCGGCATTGCCGTTTGCCTCACCATTACAAAAGCCACCATCCCGGCTGCCAACAAAACCAGCCACACCGCATTTAAAATAGACAGCAGCCGTTTGTGCCGACGATAACGAAAATGTAATACAGCTAAAGCGACAACGGTTAAAATTAACAGCAGCCCCACTAAGCCATGAATTAAATAAAAAGGATAATTTTCATTCATAAATAAAATCTGTCGCATAAAACCTAAACGTGTATTATACAAAACATCTAATTCATACGGTAACATCAAAAAAATAATTTCAAAAAGCCATAATATAATAAGTCCAATACGTTTGCCCCATCTCACCGGCGCCACCTCAATTCTAAGCCTTATTTAACGCCGTAATTAATTCACCATTCAACGCCGCTAAATCTTTTAGTTCAATCATCACACGAATCATTCGCTTTGTTGTTGCCTCAGTAACCGCAATTAACCCAGTGGTCCAATCACACTGCGCCGCATCCAAAGACTGCGTCGTAAACGTAAATGCCGCCGGCTGGCACAAAGCAAGCGCCGTTAAGCCGTCCCAGTTAATGAACCCATCAACACCGCCCACCGCCTGCATCGTATCCATCCAGGCAAATAACGCCGACTGCAGCCAACGCTGATTTTCAGAATGCGCAGGAGCCAAGTGCTGTTTCAAAAAAGACCGATCCATCACCGCTGTCGTCAAATACTGCCCACTGACCACCGTTAACGGTACCTGACTTTCAAAAACAGCCCGAGTTGCCGCAGGCGCCACTGAAAAGTTCAACTCGGCCACTTCATGGTGATTCACTAATAACCGATCAAAGCGCCCGCCCATCACAACAACATCATGGACTAACTCAAAAAAATCAGGTTCAATCTCAGCAGCTTCGGCCAAATTAGCCAAACTCCCCGTTGCTAAAATCGTCACCTCATGGGGATATAGCCGTACTTGCGTTGCCATGAAAGTCGCTGCTGCTGAAGGCGTCGTAGAAACTTGCCCTTTTTCATGGCCGGGATACGTCGACAACGCCAGCCCAAACTGCTGCCAAAGTAGTGCCGTTTGTGCCGTCACTTGGGCCAATGTGCCATTGCCAAATGTCAAAGTTACCCCTAATAAAGTAACCTCTGGCTGCTGCAATAAATAAAATAAAGCGACCCCATCGTCCACGTCTTTTTGTGGTAAACCCGTTGTATTGTCACAATCATAAATTAATTTCATTATTATCCCTCATTACCCCTCGATATACGCCGCAACCTTTTGCAGATCAGCTTTAAAATCCACATCCACTAATGTTGGCAATAACGCCAAAGAACAACGGGCCTGTTGGATCAACGTCACCGTTGTTTCCCACACACTATTGGAACTCCAAGAAATATCGGTATCCAAAAATGGCGCCACCGCTGTTTGATGCGTTCCAATTAAATAATAACCCCCATCAAACGTTGGCCCCAACACTAAATCATGGGTCGCCAAAGCCGCCGCAGCCCTGCGCAGTGTGGCCGCTGTTAATTGCGGAATATCACTGCCGGTTAACAGCACTCGCTCAAACCCCTGCTCTTGCACTTTTTCAATCGCCTGCGTCATCTTAAAGCCCAACGTTCCAGTTGCTTGCGGAAATGCCTGAAGCCAGCTAGGTCGCTGTGCCAAAAAAGTCGCCGTCGTTTGCGGATCGCGGCCTTGATAGGCAAAAAAGATCGTCATTTCTGAAGTCAATGTCTGACTTAACTTGAACAGCTTTTGTAACATCATCGTTTGAATTTGTGCCGCTGAAGTTGGCGTCAAATCTGAAGCTAACCGAGTTTTCACATACCCTGGTTCTGGAATTTTGGAAAAAATAATATACGCCGTCTTGCTCACAAAATCACCCCATATTTTGCCAATAACGGTTTGGCAAAGTCCACCTGTAAAAAAGATTGACATTTATGTAAAATCTCAACATTTTGAATTGGTTTTTGATCGTACGTTGCCACCAGCATCCCGCACCACGATAAAGCCCGTAGCAACAAAAATGGCATGTAATGCGCAATATTAGCCCGCAACTGCGGCATAGGCTGCTGCGTCAGCTGACTGTAACGGGTCAAAAAACCAGTCACTTCCGCCGGCGTCAAAACCGTCGTTGTCCGAAATAAAGTCGTGGTTTCAACCATAAATTGCGTTAAATCTTGGACTGAATTACTAATAACCGGCTTCTCCCAATCAATCAAATACCCGGTTGTTGGTGTGATTAAAAAGTTATTCGCGTTAACTTCCGTATTCACCAGACACTGGGGCTGTTGGGCAAAATAAGCATCCGCATTATGCGTGTCACACCATTGTCGCAATGCCAACAATAACTGAATCTCTGCCGGCGCCAGTTTGTCCGTCGTTTTCACCGGCTGCAATAATTCATCAGCCTCTTGTAAACGCGCCGTACACAGTTTTGTCTCCGTTTTCAGTGCCTGATAAGCTTGAGGCGTCACTGGCAAATTATGAATCGCTGCAAAAATTTCCGCCGCCGTCTGTAAATCCCGTTGATAATTTAACGGCTGCCCCGGCAAGAACGTTTCAATCATAATATCCTGTTCAAAAAACGTCCGCGTATCATCTAAATAAAGCGGTTCTGGTGTCCGTTGACTCGGTTTTAATAACTGTAACGCCTCATATTCATAACGCGCCTGCTGCACCACATTAATTTGCGAACCATAATTTATTCTAAAAACTAATTTTTCCTGGGTAGTTGTCGTCAACAAAAAATTACGATTATACTCCCCCTGGGCCAAAAAAGTCACCGTGTCCAGCGGCTGATAATGTAATTTGGCCATTAACTGCCGGTCTACAACATACGTGCTCACTAATTTTGCTAAATCTGCCATTTATTTCACCGCTTTCGATAATAACGGCGCTGTAATTTTTCAGGCGCCACGCCAAATATATATTGTAACTTAATGCTTTGCATATGCCAAAATGTCCGCCATGGGCCTTGTGTTTGATATTTGCGGGCACTGGTCAATATGGGCAATGCAAATTGCGTAAAGGGGACGTTTAAGCGTGCCAGCTGCCGACTTAAGGCCCAATCTTCCATCAACGGCTGGGCTTTAAAACCCCCGCTTTGCTCATAAATTGCTCTTTGAATAAATAACCCTTGATCCCCAAACAACAACTTAGCTCGTCGCGCCCGGAAATTAGAACTCCGCGCTAAATTTTTAAAAAATCGGCGGTGGTCATCAAATTTTAACGTAAAAAAACCAATTTTTGCCGTTGTCTGCCGTAAAGTCGGTAACGGGGATCCTTCAGGAAACCGAGAATCCGCATGTAAAAATAAGAAGGCCTTGCTTTGCGCTAAGCGTGCGCCCAATTGTAATTGGGCCCCGCGATTAGCTTTAGGACTTGTAACATACTGATAATCCTCCGGTAAAAAAGCCGGTCGAGCCCGTTGACTGCCATCCACAATAATAACCGCCACATCCGTCAAATCCCACTGCCCCAATTCCGCCAGTAAGCGCTGTAAGGCAGCATCATCTTGGTATACCGGAATAATAATGGTTAACCACATTTAATACACCACCGGTAATTGTTTGAAATAAAAATCGTAACTTTCACCAGTGGTAACTGCATTTGGTGGTAAATTCACTGACAAAACGGTTGTCCCAACTTGCAAAGTCACCCGTTCTAAATTACCGATCCAACGATGATCTAAAACTTGCGCCTTAAAAGCCGGATAGTCACTGACGGTCAGCTGCAAAAATTGGGCAAACGGGATATACAATGTTGGCGTAACGGGCTTTTTAGCCGTATGCCAAGTTACTGGGCCTTGATAGATCGCTGTTTTGATCGTCTTATCAATCCAAGTGCCGGGGATAAAGTTCGCCTGACCCAAAAATTCTGCCACCGCTAAATTGGCCGGTGCTTGTTCCAAATGGGCGGGTTCATCTAACTGCATCACCGTCCCGTCAATCAAAATAGCCACTTGATTAGACAGTAGATAAGCTTCGTTTTTATAGTGGGTCACAAAAATAATTGTTAACTGAAATTGCTGCTGTAATTGTTTGACAAAATTCAGCATCTCTAAGCGCAAGCCTTCGTCCAAACTGGAAAAAGGCTCATCCATTAAAACTAGTTTCGGTTTCAAAATCAATGCCCGGGCTAAAGCTACCCGTTGCTGCTGTCCGCCGGATAATTCATCAGGATACCGTTTTGCCAAATCACTAATTCCCATCGTTTTCATGATCTCCGCCGCCCGAGCTAAACGGGCTTTTTTAGGGATGTGGCGCATTTTTAAACCAAACGTAATGTTTTGCACGACGGTCATATGGGGAAATAGCCGATAATCTTGAAAGACCAAAATACCTTTTGGCTGGGCATCGTTATCCCCGTAAAAGCGACCGCTAGTAGGCTGATCAATTTGGGCTAATATATTTAATAAGGTTGTTTTCCCGCCGCCGGAGGGTCCTAAAATAGCAAAGACTTCATTTTCTTCAATTTTTAAATCAATCTGCTTTAAAATTTCTTGATGACCTTTTGTTTGGGAAATCTTTTCTAAATAATAAGCCATTGCTCAGCCTCGCTTTCTTTGTCGATTTAACAAGCTATCTAATATAAATAGTGGCACTAAAGTGACTAACATAAATGTAACACCATAGACGGCCGCAATTTGATATTTGCCTTCCTGGGTGAAAGGAAACATCCGTACCGACAGCGTCAAATAATTCCCATTCCCCACCATTAAAGTGGCTAAATATTGGGTCATTGAAACGATATAAGTCATCATCAAAGCCCCCTGTAAGCCGGGCTTTGATAACGGCAAGGTGATTTTAAAAAACGTCTGCCAAGGCGAGGCCCCTAAATTACGGCCAGTCACCTCGTAGCGATTTTTCAGCAGGACTAAGTTATCCACTAATAATTTCACCGCATACGGCAGGCAAAATAACGTGTGGACACAAATGACTCCGAAAAAAGTACCGGTCAAACTATATTTAATCATCATAAAGTCAATATTAGTTAATAACGCAATCCCCGGCACAATCAGTGGTAAATAAACACAGACACTGAATAATCTTTTCCCGGGAAATGTGTAATACGCTAAGGCAATTGCCGTCGGATAGGCAATTACTAATGTCAAAATAATCGTCCCGCCAGCTAATAATAAGCTTGCCCGCAATGAACTTAGCAATTCCACATTTGTTGTTAACTGCCGGAAATAATAACCCCAATCTAATGACCCGGGAAATAATCGCGGATAATGCCACTGTTGGCCCACTGATAAGAAGACAATAACGGCTAATGGCATCAAAATTAATAAGGCAAAAATAATGATGATGATACTGCGTTGAATCACTTTTCGGCTCATTTAAGGCCTCCCAAATGCCCACCTGGCAGCCGCCGACTTAAGTATAAAACAGCGCCTGCACATAGGACTGCAAACAAGGACAACAAAATATTTAAGCTCATAATTAATGGCATTTGGGTCAAATCTCCCTGTACATAAAAATCATAAATATAAACTGGCAGTAATTCTCGTCGGGGATTGCCCAATAAATAAGGCACTTCATACGCCCCAAAGTTAAATGAAAAGTTGATAATAAAGGCATTTAGCAAAGCGGGCTGGATCATCGGTAATGAAATGTGCCAAAAAATTTGCAATTTAGAAGCCCCTAGGTTTTGGCCCACAGCGCTATAACGACGATCTAGTGACCGCAATACCAGCATTAAAGACACAATGACAAACGGAATTTCTTTCCACAGATACGTCAAAATGATCCCTATTTGCAAGGGATCATTGACGAGTAATGGGAAATGCTGCGGGCCTTTTAGCCAGCCCAAATGAACTAATAGACTTGGGACTAACCCCGTTTGGCTCAAAAGCTGCAGCAATGCCAAAATTACAAAAATATGTGGCAGCATCACCGGTAATTGCGCCAGCTTAAAGCCAAAACGCCCCACCGGTCCTGTACTGCGTTGTAAAACTAACGCTAAAGCTAGACCACCTAAACACGCTAAACCCGCACTGAGCAGTGCAAAGCAAAATGTGCGTAAGCTGGTGGTTAAAAAAGTTTTATCCTGCAGCGCCGTCATGTAATATTTGAACGTCAATGTTTTTAGACCCATCAATGGATAGTAGCCTAAACTGGTCACAATTGATTTAATAAAGGCACTTACAAAGACAAAACAAAAGAAAATCGTAAACGGGCTGAGCAATAAAATTAACTTTTTTTTAGTCAGCATTCAAAACGTATTCCTTCCAAAGTGATTCGATAATCGGAATCTTCTTGCCTGAAACTTCTGGTAAACGTTTGTCTGCCAAAGTTTGTGTTGTTAACGTATGATCTGTTTCAGCAGTGGCATTGATTTTTTCAGTCATCGCACTTGGCATCTTAGCTGCACTATAAGGCGGTACAACGGCCCCATACTTCAATTTTAGCCGTTCTGTCTGTGCTTTTTGACTTAACATCGTATTAATCAACACAACAGCAGCTGCTTTATCTGGTGCGGTTTTAGGGATGGCCAAGTAGTTATAGTTTCCAATAGTCCCTTTATCAAAAACAAATGTCTGCGCATCGTCGGTGAAAACGCCGGCTTTCTTTTGAGTAGCCGCATACATTTGGTTATAAGAAAAAGTCATGGCAATCTGGTGATCTGCAAACATCTTGTCCATCTGTGCTGTTGTCTTTGGATAAGTCTTCCCTTCAGACCACAAGTAAGGTTTTAATTCATTTAAATAATCTAAACTTGGCTTGATCACTTTGTAAATGCCTGCCTTAGTTGCAGGGGCGTCATTCAAAGCTTTATAGCCCACTGTTTCATAAATAATGTTACGAACAAAGGCACTACCGGTGAAATCTGGTGGGGCAACATAAGTTAATTTACCAGGATTTGCTTTAGCCCAAGTCAACATTTTTTCAGCGCTCGTTGGATAGTCGCCGTTAAACATTGATTGACTGCCGACAAATACAAATTGTGCATTGCCGTAAGGTACTTCTAAATGATCAATGGCAACGTTCATATCTTTTTTGACATCTAAGTCGCTGCTGTTAATATATTTCGCCATATTCGGGATGATCTTGCCATCCACTGGACCATCTAACAAATTCAATTTTTTGGCATTATAGAAGTTTTCCCCATTAATCCAAAGCACATCCATATTGCCGCTGGTCTTATTGGCTTCTTTTTCATTGGTTAGTTTGTTCAAAATCGTATCAATATCCATTGGTACGCGTTTTAAAGTAACCCCTTTTGCCTTCATCATTGGGGCAACAACTTCGTCCAGCCATTTGTTTTGTGTGTCTGAACCACCATAGCCGTAATAAGTTACCGTCTTGCCTTTTGCATCTTTTAAAGCTTGTGAATAGCTTGTTGGCAATTTATCCGCTGTATCTGCTGCTTTTTTAGAGGAGCCACACCCCCATAACACTAATAAACACAGACTTAACAATAAGCCTAAATATAAAAATTTACGTTTTTTCAAAAAAACGCCCCCTTAAATCATTTTCTTCTTCTGTCCAATACGTTTTGGAATATAAGTTAGTAAAAATAAAACAACGCCCAAAATTGCAAATTTAAGTGATAATCCCCAAGAGATGCCTTGGGTTAAAATATCTGACGCTAAGTACGCATAAATGAAGCACGCCGGCAACATGGTGATGCCAGACACTAATGAAAAGCGCCAAAACTTCATTGGTGTCAAAGCGTAAGCATAACTTTGAATGGCGTATGGAAAAATAGGCACCAAGCGGGTCAAAATCAAAAAGGAGATCCCATTTTCATCAACACCCTGCATAATTTTTTGGAATGTCGGCTGCTGCCCATACTTCTTAATCACGGCGTCTTTCAAAAAAGTTCGACCTAAGATGAAAGAAACACTAGCGCCAATCGTACTGCCGATAACCGTTAACAATCCGCCTAAAAAGCCCCCGTAAGCAATCCCTGCCACAACGGCCAGCAAACCGCCGGGTAACATGAAAACGGAAGTAACCAAACACAATAAGATAAATACCCCATAGCCCAGCCAGCCTTGCTGCTTAAACCAAACTTGCATCGCTGGTACATTTTGCAGTAAATCAATCAAACCAGTTTTGTAAAAAATAATAATACCCAAAGCAATGGCGGCGATGAATAGCACGACTTTTTTCACTGATGGCCTCCTTTTCCACCGCTTGATTCAAAATAAGCAATGAAAAAGGGCGTTTGTGCGCAAAATTTCATCTGCCTCAAACCGCCTTTTTCATATGACTCTTATTTTAGAATCTTAACGTTTTCAGAACGTGGATCGCCAACTTGTACTTGATATTTAGCAGGATGTTTCTTATGTGCTAAGTCCCAAGCGTACCAACCGCCATCATACAAGTGAACATTCTTCCAGCCCGCTTGATAAGTGATGAAGAAAGCGGTTGTTGCCCGCCAGCCTGTACCACAGTAAAAATCAATATTGCTGTCAGAAGTGACACCCCATTTTGCCCAAGCTTTGGAAACTTGGTCGGCTGTCTTAACGGTGCCATCTTTATTCAAAAGATAATCGACATCAGAACTTGTCTTACTAGATTTTGTATAAACGGCGCCTTTAGGTTCGCCTTTATCCTTAATGTAAGAATAACCACTGGTCTTACCAATGAATTCTTTCCAAGAACGTGTACTTGCTAAAACAACATTTGAATCTTCTTTTTGCTGTTTCTTAAAGTCAGCTGGTGTTTTGATTTCATATTGTGGGTTAGCAGGTACCTCTACGCCAAAGTCCGTTGCGGCTTTAACGGATTTGGCAGCACCCTTTTGGATGTCCAAATCATCTTTTTGCCAACCTTTATAACCACCGTCAATGACTTTGATATTATTAACCCCAGTCCACAAAGCGGCAAAAGCAACCCGGCAGGCAGCGTTAATATCAGTTGAATAAACAATCAAAGTTGTGTTGCTTGTGACACCGTTCTTCAAAAGTAACTTTTTAATCTTTTCTGCAGATAACAAGTTCCATTGATTTGCTTCTGATTCTACAGAATTGGTGTTGATATGCACAGCGCCCGGCACGTGGCCTTTTTTGAAAGTACTATCGTTACCATATGAAGCTTCAAAAATCTTATAGTCTTTCACATCTGTTTGACCATTGATCACTTCATTAACCCAATGTGGGCTCACAAAGACTCTTGGTCCAGCCGTTTCTTCAGTGTCGTCTTTTTGCGCAAAATAATTGTCAGCTGCGCTCACTTTTTTTACATTTGTCCCCAAGACAAGTGCAAATACGGTCAAAAATAATGGCAATATAATCAATAGCCCTTTTTTAACTTTTCCCATCATGTTTCCTCCTAGAATAATTGTTATGTATTAATTAGCATAATTGGTACACTATCATAAAATTTATTTTTTAGCTACCCTCCAGACATATGGATAACGACAATTATTCGCAATTGTTTGATAACCTTTTAACTTGCTAGCGATTTCATTATAAGCGCATAAGGGCTATAACGCAATAGTAACTTGATTTAAAGTAAATTGGTATCAACATGAAGAACCAATTCACTTTATTCTGATATTATCAATTTAAGCGATTATTCCAAAATTATATCAAGTTTAAAGATGCCTTTTTTAGTCAAAATTACCTTATTTTTGAAAAATTGGTCTAGTTTAAATCATACTAAATTATTTCCGTTATATTCCTGAAATAACAGCTCAAAAAAAATCTGGTGACTAGATTTTTTGTCATCTAATCACCAGATTTAAATATTTGGTCTAATGCCCTCTACACGAATTTACGATAAAGCTTAGTATTAGTTGTTACCGCTACCGTTCGCATCGCTAGCCATAATATATTCCGTATCACTTACTTGATAAGCAGGTTTGTCATTAATCGTTGTCACACTGTTGATTAACCATTGGCTACCGTTTGTAAATTTGCTAGAAGAACCAGAAATGGCTTTACCTTGCTTGTTTACAGCCGTTACACCACTATTCGCTGCATTAATCGTTACAATACCAGCTTGTGTTGTATCATCTTGATAAAGATAAACATTGTCGCCGACAGCATAAGCTGTTTTACCGTTAATTAAAACAATACCATTTTTCCGCCATTGAGAACCCGCATCAAAATAGCGCACAACTTTGCCAGTACTTGTCACAGCACGAGCCGCTTTAGAACCGACAGTGGCCACATTCGCACTGCTATTTGTCGTTACTGTTGTGTTGGCATCTGTTGATGGGGCTTGAGAGACACTATTATTTGTGAATAAACCCGTAAAGTCATAACTCATGTCTAAGTTCATCCCATTGTAATTAGATGTATACTGCCAAGCAGCCGCATTATCCACACCCGGTTGGTTCACACCATAGTTGGCCACCCAAATTGGATAATTGGTTGGGACTTTGTTATACCAGAACCAAGAAGCCATTGAATAAGTTACTTGATTACTATAACCTCGAGCCGCTAATTCTGCTTGGAACGTTTGTGTATCCCCATAAGGATTAGACATGCTGCTGTCTTCTACATCGGCAACCATAACGGTACTTTTATCTAAGCCATAACTTTCAGCTGTGTTGGCAAAAAAGTCTGCTTCGTTTTTAGCGCTGTTATAACCGCTATAACGGGCATAATGGTACAAACTAACCTTCATCCCAGCCGCTTGTGCGCTCTTAATTTGAGCGGCAGCTTTAGGATTCACATAACCGGTGCCTTCAGTTAATTTGATAACCACACCAGCCACATCCCCAGTGGCCAAGTTTTGGAAAAATGATTCTGAGGAATCTTGATAACTGGCAACATCCGCAAACTTAGAAAAGCTGCTGGCCTGTACTTGCTGCTGTGCTGTAGCAAAACCTGCCCCCAACACTGAAATACCTAGTAAAAACATCGCTGAAAGTTTCTTAAAAGCTTTTTTTCTGAACATTAATTAAATTCTCCATTTTCCAAACTAAAAAGTTAATATATTATTTTCCTTGAACAATTGTCCCATCTGCTAAAACATAATAGATCGCAATCGTACTCCGACCATTATCCCGGCCAATATTTACTTGATAAGCCGTTTGCCCTTGTACCGTGGACGTATCTATATAACCATAAATCTTTTCATCATCCGCCGTACTAGGATATTGACTACCTACCTGTTGTTCTAAATATGTAACCGCTTGATCGCCACTTGTAATCTTAGCCGAACTAACCGCCGCACTGCTACTAGACTGCGCCGCACTACCCGTCTGATCATTTGACTCAGACTGTTTTGCAGACGTTGTCATAGATTGCTCAGAACTATACATATTCTGGGACTCAGATTTTGACTTAGATTTAGATTTTGACTTAGATTTAGATTTGGCCTTAGATTTAGATTTTGCCTTGGCCCTAGACTCAGATTTAGACGCCTTAAGTCGTGCCGCCTTTTTGGAACTACTAATAGAACTCGACTTAGACGCACTATCCTGACTAGATGACGCATTATTATTATGACAAGCACCTAATAACAACACCGCGCTTAAAACCAAACCCAAAGCACCCAACCTAAAAGCAACCCGCCGCATACGTTTAAATCCATCCTTTGAAGCCATAAAACACCTCCTACAAACCCCGTCTCGCCTAAAGCAAAACAGCAATCATAAAAATAACAGCATTGTGACGAATATTTATTCATTACAATTCATAATAATAATACACCATCAATATTACGTAGGAAGAAAAATAACATTACAAAACCGTTACGAATCAGAGCGCGAAATAAAACCAACCGCAAGCCCACAAAAAATAGAGGCCGCATCAAAAGTAATTTTTGACACAACCTCTACGCTTATATTTAATTTAAACCCATATGCGTTTGCACGCTAGTCTATCTACTATAGTTAGGCGCTTCTTTGGTAATTTGAACATCATGGGGATGTGATTCTTTCAAACCAGCACCGGTAATCCGAACAAATTGAGCATTGTCTTGCAAGTCATAAATCGTCTTAGCACCAACATAACCCATCCCTGAACGTAAACCACCATCCATTTGATAGATCACATCTGCCAATTTGCCTTTATACGCGACCCGGCCCTCAATACCTTCAGGCACCAGCTTATCCGCTTCATTCACGCCACTTTGGAAGTAACGATCCGAAGAACCATGGGACATCGCTGCTAAGCTACCCATCCCACGATAAGTCTTGAATCGACGACCTTGATAAATTTCAAATTCGCCAGGCGCTTCATCCGTCCCAGCTAACATACTACCTAGCATGACAGCCGTACCGCCAGCAGCCAAAGCCTTAACAATATCGCCGGAATATTTAATCCCGCCGTCCGCAATAATGGCCTTGCCCCGCTGACGGGCTACAGAAGCCGCATCATAAATGGCCGTAACTTGAGGTACACCAACACCAGCAACAATTCTTGTGGTACAAATTGAACCTGGGCCGATCCCAACTTTGACAACATCTACCCCAGCATCAAACAACGCCGCTGTACCTTCAGCAGTTGCCACATTGCCGGCAATTAATGTGGCACTTGGAAATTGTGCTCTGATTTCCGTAATCTTACGTAAAACTCCAGCAGAATGCCCATGGGCCGTATCAATAATAATCGCATCTGCACCAGCATCTAATAAAGCTTGTGCCCGTTCAAAAGTATCGCTGGTTACCCCAACAGCCGCCGCAACCAGTAACCGGCCGTGACTATCTTTAGCTGCATCTGGATATTGTTTGACATTTTCAATATCCTTAATCGTAATTAAGCCGCTCAAACGACCCGCATCATCTACTAAAGGTAACTTTTCAATCCGATGCTGCTGCAAAATAACCTCAGCCTCATCTAAAGACGTCCCCACTGGTGCAGTCACCAACTGTTCCGCCGTCATTACATTCTTGATCACTTCATCGTTATTAGAAACAAACCGCAAATCCCGGTTCGTCACGATACCGATCAACAACCGATTATCCTGGTTATCGACAATTGGCACCCCGCTAATACGGTATTTAGCCATCAAAGCTTCCGCATCCCGGACTGGCCGCTCAGCCGTTAAGAAGAACGGATCGCTAATAACACCACTTTCAGAACGTTTCACTTGTTGCACTTGATCCGCCTGTTGGGCAATACTCATATTTTTGTGAACGACACCCATGCCACCTTGACGCGCCATAGCAATTGCCATTTTCGCTTCAGTGACGGTATCCATGCTGGCACTTAAAATTGGGACATTAAGCTTAATATTTTCCGCGAGTTGTACTGATAAATTAACATCGTGCGGCAAAACATGACTTTCTGCTGGAACCAATAACACATCATCGAACGTTAAACCTTCTTTTTGAAACTTTGTGTCCCAATTTGACATTGTATAGAAGCCTCCATTAATTGTTTGTTGATTAATATATAAAAAAAAGAGAGAACAGTCAAGGCTCTCTCTAAACAAAAAAACAAATAATTAGTTTGATAACATAAAAAAATATGTGATTTTTTATACAAACAACGAACAAAATCTATTATTAGAAATATCTCATTCGTCTCTAACATGCTAAGCCAAATTTACGCTTTGTTCCGAGGTGCCCCCGTTGGCCCAAAGATATTGCCCTTGATCCCGTAACGCCGACGGATATAAAACCGAATTCCAAACAGCGCAACAGCCACCACAATATCGACCACGGCAGGTAATACCGGATTGATCACATCTGGCAGAATTAAGCCGACGCTGACCAACAAGAACATCGCCGCCATAATACCAACAAATAACAAAATTAATTTCCAAATCGCCAAACGCTGTTCTTTAGGCGCAGAAATCTTCTCTTGGACAAAAGCCAAGCCGCCACCAGCGACCGTCGTAATCAAAATCAAAGAAAGCAGTCCAAAACTCTTTAACTGCTGCGGATCCCGATTCTTGGCCGTATACATTGAAAGGGCCGCAAAAGCGAACATGAAAATCGCAAACAATAGAATCGAATCTAGTGCTTTCACCCAAAAAGTAAGTTTTTTAGGTGGTTCTGGCGCATTCACAATACTATTTGCCTTAGCTACCGGCGGACCGTAAAGTTGCGTTGCCGGTTGGCCTTTATGTTGAGCCACAATGATTTCAGGCAAGATTTTTTCTAAAGTTGCCACTTGTTTTTCTTCCGGCATACCGCCGTCTGACAAAGCTTTGCGGAAGCGGAAAACATATTCCCGATTACGTTTCGTTAATGCTGCAAATTGTTCATCTAAGGAGCCATCTAACGCCTTTTGAATGGTAACTTCCTTTTTTTCTTGAACGGCTTTAGCATGTTTTTGATGCTCTGCTGCGGCCGCATTTCTTTCTCTATTATCCAATTTTTCACCCTACTTTATTGAATTTGTCTTAGACATTAAATCTAAATTCGATGATATCGCCATCTTGAACGAGATAATCTTTACCTTCTACACGTAACTTACCGGCTTCTTTAATGGCCTGTTGACTGCCTAAAGCATCCAAGTCAGCAAAAGACATCACTTCAGCCCGAATGAAACCACGTTCAAAATCTGAATGAATAATCCCGGCAACTTGCGGTGCCTTCATCCCTTGTTTAAACGTCCAAGCACGGGTTTCCTTGCCCCCGGCTGTAAAGAAGGTGGCTAAGCCTAACAAGTGATAAGAAGCCCGAATTAAACGATCTAACCCAGATTCACTAACACCTTCAGCTTCTAAAAAGTCTTTTTTATCTTCATCATCTAATTCCGCAATTTCTTCTTCCGTCCGGGCAGAAATTGCAATAGATTCCGCATTTTCTTTGGCCGCAAAATCTTGAATAATTTGATAGTATTCAGATTTTTCTGGTTCTGCCATATCTTCTTCCGCAATGTTAGCTACATAAATCACCGGTTTAGCCGTCAATAAGAACAGCCCTTTGACAATTTTTTGCTCGTCTTCTGAAAAATCAATACTGCGGACATTGCCGCCTTCATCTAACACTGGCTTGATTTTTTTCAGCACTTCAAATTCAGCCATAGCTTCTTTGTCTTTGGTCCGGGCCACTTTTTCTACCCGCGCATAACGCTTATTGACACTCTCTAAATCCGCTAAGCTCAATTCCAAATTAATCGTTTCAATATCATCTAAAGGATCTACTTTACCGGAAACACTGGTAATATTATCATCATCAAAAGCTCGAACGACATGAACAATCGCATCTACTTGACGAATATTTTCTAAAAACTTATTGCCTAAGCCTTCCCCTTTACTAGCACCTTTAACAATGCCGGCAATATCTGTAAATTCAAAGGTTGTTGGAATAATCTTTTTGGCTGGAATTAATGCATCAATCCGTGCCAAACGATGATCGGGCACTTCCACCATCCCCACGTTAGGATCAATCGTCGCAAAGGGATAATTCGCCATTTCGGCCCCTGCTTTTGTAATTGCGTTAAATAAAGTTGATTTGCCCACATTTGGTAAGCCAACGATGCCTGCTGTTAATGCCATTTAAAAAACTCGCTTTCTTTATAAAATTAAGAATTATAATAATTGATCTGGTCGAGGCCGATTCAAAACATCTTGATAATTTGATTCGTCTGCTTGAACATCAGCTGCTGAAACTAAGACTGCTTTTATCTTCTTTTGAAACTCTTTACGGGGCATCATAATCAAGTGCCCACAGCCGAGACATTTGATTCGAATATCCATGCCCATTCGCAGAATTTCCCAACGATTGGTCCCACAGGCATGCGGTTTTTTCATCGAAACAATATCGCCTAATTCAAACATTGCCATCCTCCTTAAAATATCTACAATTAGCATAAAACAAAATAAGTTATAATACTATATTAATCTAATGAAAACCCCAGTATTTCTAAAATCCGGTTTAAGTCGGTCATGGATGTATAGTCGATCTCTAATTTACCGTGGCCTTGCTTTTCGCCGGTAATCGTCACCTTAGTCCCAAATTTTTCAGCCAACTGCGCTTCAGTTGTTTGCGTAAACGTGGATTTAACCGGCATGGCCGCCTTAGTTTTAGGCTGCTGGTTCGCCTCAGCCACTAAATCTTCCAACTGTCGCACCGTCAACGCTTCTTTAACCGTCCTTTTAGCCAGTGCGGTAATCTTTGGTTTATCTTTTAAAGCCAATAAAGTTCGCGCCTGCCCCATCGTCAGCTGCCGCGTCTGCACCAACTGCTTAACCGGCACCGGAAGCGTCAGCAACCGCAAATAATTGGCAATATAAGGCCGACTTTTACCTAACCGCTGTGACACTTGCGCCTGCGTCAAATTCAATCGCTGGATCAACGTTTCATACGCCTGAGCCTCTTCAATCGGATTCAAATTTTCCCGCTGCAAGTTTTCTAAAACCGCCACTTCCATCATCGCCGCCTCATCTAACGGCCGAATGATTGCCGGTACCGTCGTCTTGCCCGCCAATTCACTGGCCCGAACCCGACGTTCACCTGCAATAATTTCATAACCTTGAATGCTCTGCCGCACAATAATCGGTTGAAAAACCCCACTGGCCTGAATAGACGCACTCAGCTCTTGTAACGCCTCTGGTTCAAAAACATGCCGCGGTTGATAAGGATTCGGCCGTAGTTCCTGGATGGGCAGCTGTACAACGGCTTCTTTTGGGTCCTGAGCCATCTGCGCATCCCCTTTATTTATCAATTTTAACCGTCAAACTGTAAACATCTTTGGCATCGTTTTCCTCAATTTTCAAATCAACCCCAGCTTCTTGAATCATCGCCAAAGACTGCCGCAACGTGTTAATCGCCAATTTGGGGTCTTTAGACCGGCCGCTAATTTTACGCTTAGCCGATTTTGGCGGTTGCACGGTCTTTGATTTTTTCGATTTAGCCCCAGTGGCTTCAGGTTTTTCAACAGCCATTGGCGCTGTGTCACTTTTTGGCTCTGGATTTTGTAATGTATAAATTGCCTGTTCGGTATCTTTAACCGTTAAGTGCTCACTCAAAATTTTGTGCAAAATAATCTGTTGATCAATCTCATTTACCCGTAACAATGCCCGGCCGTGACGTTCAGAAATTTCGCCGTTAATAATCGCCTCTTGAATCGTATCCGGTAGCTTTAACAAGCGTAATTTATTGGCAATAAACGACTGACTTTTACCCACTGCTTGGGCCAGCTGGGTTTGCGTCATTGTATCTTGGGACAGTAAACTTTGATAAGCCTGGGCTTCTTCAATGGGAGATAACGCTTCCCGCTGTAAATTTTCAATCAACGCCATCGCCGCCGTTTCATTATCATCTAAATTATCAATAATTGCGGGTACTTGTGACCAAGCCAACTTTTTCACCGCCCGAAAACGGCGCTCGCCGGCAATAATCTCATATTGGCCTGCGGCGTATTCTCGAACCACAATCGGTTGTAATAAGCCATGGGCGGCAATCGTTTCCGCCAACTCATTGATACTGTCTGCTTTAAAAACTTTTCTTGGTTGATAACGATTCGGAATAATTGCGGCAACCGCAATTTCTCGAACTTGATTGGTTACATTATCCGCAGTTTCTTGCGTTTTTTTCTTCTTATTAAAAAATGAAGACAGTGCCATAAGCCACCTCCTAACTTATTTAATCAATGGTTTCTTGACTGGTGTCCCAGCTTTTCTTGGATAAACTTTTGGTGTTTCTTTTTTCTTTTGAATCAAAATTAAATCCCGTTGTTCCGTTGTGTCAGGTAAGCTGAATGCCTTCTCTGCCACAACTTTACCGCCTAGTGTAGCGATCGCATAACGGCTGTTTTCTAATTCTTGTGGCCCCTTTTGGCCCTTCAAAGCTAAGAAATAGCCATCTAACTTCGTATAAGGCAGGCAGAATTCCGCAAGGACTGGTAATTGCGCCACAGCCCGGCTTAATACGATATCAAACGCCCCACGCATCGGTTGCTTTGGCTTTGCAAAATCTTCCGCTCGGCCGTGGACCAAATCCACATCCCGCAATTCTAAAAGCTTGGTTAATTCATCTAAAAAACTGATCCGTTTATTTAAAGAATCAATAATCGTGACATTTAACCCGGGACATAAAATTTTTAACGGAATTGATGGGAAACCGGCACCGGCCCCCACATCACAAATCGTCGCTTGCGTATTGGCATTAAATACCTCTGGAAAATAAAGATAAGGCGTGATGGAGTCATAAAAATGCTTCAAATAAACCCCAGCTTCATCGGTGATGGACGTGAGATTGACCTGTTCGTTACGGGCGACCAGTAATTTGAAATAAGCTTCAAACTGTGCCAGCTGCGTAACGGTTAAACGAATCTGATAATTATCTAAAAGTGTTTTTTGAAATATTTCCGGGGACATAACGTGCTTTCGGCCTCCAATTTTAGTTTCATAAGTTGTTTTTGTGCATACATTAAATTACTTTAAACTATCTCATTGTCGGTTGCAACTCACATTTGCAGTAAATTCTTGACCAATTCCAATTTCAAACCTATCATATAGGTAAATTATAATTACAAAGGAAGCCCTATTATGAAACTCACTGGAAAAGAAATTGTCTATGATGAGGATTTAACCGACGCCCAAGTTGACGAACTCCATCAACACTATCTTGAAATTTGGGATGCCTTAAAACAATTCGAATTCAAAAATGCGGACAGACAGCTGCAAGTACTCTATCAAGAACCGGACAATACGGCGACCTATGAAGCGGCTTTTTTCACTTTACAAGTCAGACACTTTAACGACCGTTTCCACTTTGACGAATATAATATTATCATCAATAATAAAAGTACCTTTAACGACAGTGATGACGAAAGCGTCATTGAACTGGCCAAGTTTGATGACTGGGCTGCGTTAACTAAAAGCGTTTTGGACGCCGCTAAAGCTTGGGTGGCTGAAATCAAATAAAGCCCCAGCTCAGACTACGCCCTAAGATTGATGTATTCTCATATATAACTTGATACAATAATGACAGCAAACTCGCTAGAAAGGAATGGCATGAGATGCTGTCATTTTTAATTATAATTTTTTTAATCGCCGCTTTTGGTCGCGGCTGGCACCAAGGCTTTACCAAACAGCTAATTATTTCACTGGGCGGCCTAGCCGTTTTCTTCATTGCTTGGCGCTATAATGACACCCTAAGCCAAAGTATTGGCCGTTTCATCACAACCTTTAACAACAATTATACGGTGAATCATATTAACAATATCATCAGCTTTTATTTGATTATAATTGTGGGTAATATTTTGATCTTTTCTTTAGCCAAAGCGTCCAGAACCATCACTTGGCTCCCCGTGATTAAACAAACAAATGCCCTGGCTGGCGGCTTATTAGCACTACTATTCGCCTACATTGGTATCTTCATTATTTTGTGGACCTTCACCTTACTGCCATTTGATAATCTGCATAACCTAGTGACAAATTCCCAATTAGCCCAGTGGATTACCCAGCAAACGCCACTCTTAACGGAACGCTTAATTGAAAGTTTATTCCACCTCTAAAACTAAAACATGCTAAAATAGAGGAATACTTTTTATAACTGCAGGAGGTCTCACGGACGTGGACTTGAAAAAAGAACCCATTCAAATTGCTTACCTATATGAAGACTTAATGAATACTTATGGCGATAGCGGCGATGTCAAAATTTTGCGCTACTTCTTAGAAAAAGAAGGCTATCAGGTTAATGTCGTCAACGTCAGTCTGGAAGACACCTTTGATGCTGATGATTTTGACTTTCTGTTTTTTGGCGGCGGCCAAGACTTCGAACAAACGGTAGTTGCTAAAGATTTATTACGGCATAAAGCAACCATTCAAGCCTACATTGAAGCAGGCCATCCCATGTTAGCTATTTGTGGTGGCTACCAATTTCTAGGTACGTATTACAAAACATCCAGTGGCGTGACCATTGAAGGCTTAGATATTTTGCCACTGCACACCATTTTTAAACCGGACAAACGGATGATTGGCGATACCGAATTTGAAACCGCCTTTGGAACGGCCAAAGCCTTTGAAAACCACAGCGGACAGACCTTTTTTGACGATCCAAAATTAAAGCCTTTGGGCAAAGTGATTCAAGGCTATGGCAACCACCCGGAAGCCGGCGTTGAAGGCTTACACTACAAAAATACCATCGGCAGTTATGCCCATGGCCCGATTTTGAAAAATCAAAATATTGCTAAAGCGATTATGGCCCTGATTATCCAGCGCCATGAAGCAAGATTAACTGCCCCAACAACGGCGCTAAGTTAAATCCGACTTCAAAAAACTATAAATGGCAATGTCTTCATACTGGCCGTCAACCACTAAAAAGGCCCGTAAAATACCTTCTAATTGAAATCCCAGTCGTTCAGCAACTTGGCGGCTGGGATTATTTGTGGCCGCAAGTCTGATTTCCAGTCGATTTAAATGTAATTCTTCAAATAAAATCTTTACCAGCACTGACACACAAGCCGTCATAATTCCTTGATGTTGATAGTCACGGTCTAACCAGTAGCCAAACTCACCCCGTCGGTTTTTGGTGTCAATGTTATGCAAATCTAAGCTGCCCACCACTTCATCATCCACCAAAATCACCGTATTATAAGCCTGACCAATAATTTCTTTGGCCAGCCGATCTCTAACAAAATCCGTCATATCTTCTGGCAGCATGTGCCCATATTCTGGCAGCGCTGCTCGATTCTTTTGAATCAGCGCATAAAGCGGCTGGGCATCTCGGATACTAAGCTTGCGTAATTTTACGTGTTCATTCACCACTGCTTGAAACATACTATGCCCCCTTTTTAAACTAAAATGTACAGTAACAGTGTACCTTAGATGCACAAAGGGTGTCATCTCTAAATTATGACTCGCTATTTTAAAATTAATATCCGTTTTTAAGTGCAACGCAAATCAAATCAGCCCTCAAATACCAACTTCGCACTATAATCAAAGAACAATTTAAGTAAATAATTTATTTTAATTCGTTTTTTGCGTTAAACCTAAAAAATGTGTATAATAGGCGTATTGACTTTTTCCAAAAATCATGTAGATTTTTAAGGGTAACGAATATAATAAAGGAGCGAATTTAAAGTGCGTAATAACATCATCTTAGAACATAAAGAATCCGGCGAACGTTTATATTTAACTTCTAAAAACAAACGTAACACACCAGATCGTTTATCTTTACGTAAGTATTCTCCAAAACTACGTAAACACGTCATCTTTACTGAAACTAAATAATTTCAGTTTTGACTTAAAAAGGCCGTTCAGAATTTTTATTCTGGACTGGCCTTTTTTAATTTGACTTTATAAAAATATACCACCCTAAACAACTGACATAAATCAAAGCCACAATACCCACAAACTTTAGCCGATCGCCAATAAACACAAACAATGCCGGCCCCACAACAATAAACAAATAACTGATTTCTAAAATTAATTTTTGTCTTGGCTTCATTAATTAAGTAGCCTCTTTAGCACAAAAAATAGCTGTTATTTTTATTTTTAAATTAGCTATACCACGAATTATAAAAAATAGAAATCAAATTGTTCGCAAGTTTTCCCAAAAAAGATGATAATTAAAAACACTGTAAAAAGTGTCTTAATTATCATCTTTTTTGTTAAAAACCCTTTCATTATGATTACGAAAGGACTAAACTCTAGGTGACTAAAAGTTTTTTGCTCACCTAAAAAAAAATAAGGAGTTCAAAAAATGTATCGTTATGACGCCCAACAAAATTGGTCGCATATCAGCGGTCAACAGCAATCCCCCATCAACATTACAACACATCACCGTCAGCTGATTGCTACTCGGCCGACGTTTACCACTTATCAGTTAACCAAAATTCAAAATCTTGGTTTTAAACTGTCCCTCAGCGGCCACGGGCAAGCGACTTTACAACAGCGCCCAGGCCAATGGCAGGAATTGCATTTCCATTATCCCAGTGAGCATCACTTTGACGACCAAGCCGCTGCCTTAGAAGCCCATTTTGTCCATCAGTTTAAAAACGGCCAAAAAGCAGTTGTTGGTGTTTTATTTCAATTGGGTGCCCCAAATCCGGTGCTGCAGCAAATTTTAACCCAAGTTCCTCCCCAGGCGCAAAGTCAAACCACTGCGATCACGGTTACGGATTGGTTGACAAACACTGCTTATTATCATTATATGGGCTCTTTAACTACGCCGCCAATTATTGAAGGCATTGAATGGTACTTGGCGCAACAGCTGCAGACCGTTAGTCCCCAGCAATTAACCCAGTTTCAACAATTTTTTGCCAAAAATAATCGCGATATCCAGCCGTTAAATGACCGGGCCATTTTTAAGCTAGATTAAGCCGTTAAAGCCGGCACTAATCCGCAACATACGCCGGGCCGCTGTGGTCCGTAAATAATGCACATCCAAATTACCTTTAAAGCGTAAACGATCTAGGGCATCACAGTCTTTAAACAAGTGCAAAAGCCGTAACCGGCGCTGGGCTGCCCGATCGTTGTAGCGTTCTTTGAAATCGGTTTCAGCTTGGGTATCTTCCAAGCTGTGATACCGCATCAAATCCAGCATCACCCGAACATCATTGGCCCGTAGTTCCGGCATTGGATAGTTACTTTGTGAATTCAAGAGCACCATTGATTGTAACGTAAACGCTTCTGTGAATGTTTCGATCGGTACGGCTTCACTTAAATGGTAATGGTCATACAACCGGGCCACGCTTTGTGCGCCATGATCCGGTGCAACGTCCGCATTCACCCGCCCAATATCGTGGAAACAGGCGGTTAATAATAAAATCAAGGCATCTTTTTCATCTAATTGTTCAATACTATTCATAATGGCACAAAAATGCAGCACGTGTTGGACATGCCGTAAGCTGTGGTTGCGGATTTTATTTTTATGCCAGAAATCAAAAATACGATCATCCTGCAAAAAATATTGATTCAACGCCACATCCCATTGCCATTGAGGCTCTGAACGCAACTGCGTTAAAAAGGTTTGATCGTATTGTACATAAGTTACAGGTTCGCCGGAATCAATCTTACAATCAAAGGCTTTTAGACCATCAGAAGTTAACCATTCTATCGGTTTAATGCCGTCATCAGTCCAACTTTGGTGGGCAGCACAAAATAATTCTGTCATTTTTAACGCTCCTTATTGTTTTTAATTTAGTTACATGGTATCATCAGTATATACATATGAGCAAACATTCATATGTAAGAGGAGGCATATAATGGAACATAGTCACGAACCACACACCCATGCACCACATAATCATAGTCATTCTGTAAAAATTAATAACGCATTTAAAATCGGTATTTTTCTAAACCTTGCTTTTGTTCTCGTTGAAGGCGGTTTCGGATTTGCGGCGAATGCGGTTTCACTTGTGGCCGATGCCGGCCATAACTTAAGTGACGTCTTAGGCCTATTGGTTTCTTGGATCGCCATTGTCCTAAGCCGTAAATTGCGGACGAGTACTATGTCTTACGGATATAAGCGGTCATCTATTTTAGCCGCATTATTCAACGCCGTATTCTTACTCGCAGCCATTGCTATCATTGTTGTTGAGGCCATTCAACGGTTGCAAAATCCACAGCCCGTTGCCGAAAACAGCATGATTATTGTGGCCACAATTGGGATTTTGATCAATGGTTTTACCGCTTTCTTATTCATGAAGGATCAAAAAGAAGATTTAAACGTCAAAGGTGCTTTCTTGCATATGGCCGCTGATACCGGTGTTTCCATCGGGGTTGTTTTAGCCGCTATTATTATGAAATTCACCGGCTGGCTCTGGTTAGATCCTGCATTTAGTTTGGTCATCGCCGTTGTCATTTTAATCGGAACTTGGGGTCTGTTGAGAGATTCTGTGAAACTTTCTTTAGACGCCGTTCCAGACAGTGTTGATTTAGATGAAGTGCAGACTTTCATCAATGCACAGCCAACTGTAACGAGCAGCCATGACTTGCATGTCTGGGCGCTTAGTACGACTGAAAACGCATTGACGGTGCATATCTGCCGCGATACAATGGCGGACAATAATGCCTTCATCAAGCAGTTAGATCACGATTTAACCGAGAACTTCAAGTTAAATCATACCACGATTCAAGTCGAAGATGGTCGAATCGTTAACGAATCTTGCGATAGCTGTATATAATTTCTTTTTCACCCCAGTTGAGACTAAGTCAAAAGCTATTTTTGACTTAGTTTCTTCGTCTTTAGTCCTACATATTCTAAAAGTCTTCATTAAAAGAAAATAGGCACCTAACGCTCAGTGCTTTATTTGCCAAGTCCAAATTTATTGCGGTAGTTCTCATAAATGCATGATAGTGTAAAATCACGCTAGTTTGCGCGCTTTGTTTGCAAACAGCTGTAAAACCTTTTAAACTTATAGTAAGCACTAAAATTACATTTCGCGGAGGCTTTTTTATGAATATCGCCCTAATTGGACCACATGGCGTTGGCAAGACAGTACTGGGCAAACCTGCCGCCAAAGCTACGAAGCTCACCTATTATTCCCTGGATACGGCGCGCAGCCAGTATTTCATCAAATATGGCTATGATCCTAGACAGGCCGAACAATATATCCGACAAAACAATATGATTGCCCTATTCCAATATTGGAAGCCGTTTGCCATTCAGGCGATTCAAGAAATTATGCCCGCCAAAAATGATTGTCTTTTTGATTTAGGCGCTAGTTTTATCGTCTCCCCTACTGTGGCAGAAATTGCAGAATTACAGAACTTGGCTAAAGTTAATAATACCAAATTAATCTTAGTTTTGCCCTCTGATAATTTAGAAATTTCTAAGCGGGTTTTAACGAAGCAAGGTATCTATAACGAACTAACGGAACACTTTTTAGATAACTATGAACACTATCAAATTACCGACCACATTTTCTTCACCGATGGCTACACCACCGATGAAAATATTCAACGTTTAATTCGATTAATTCATCGGTTAAAGGCATTTTAATAAAGAGGCTAGATCAAAATTATTTTTGATCTAGCCTCTTTTTATAGTGATAAGCCAAAAGTGGATTTATGTTGGTTTTCTAAAACGCGTTCCAAGCTACTGACAATTTACATAACTACGCCTTACTCACAAGCCAAGTTCGGGCTTATGTCGTAAGTCTAGGTTATGCGCATTGTCAAAACCGTAGCTTGTCACGCTCTGGCTCTAAAACGCGTTCACCAACACTGATTTCTACATATAACTACGCTTTGTTGCTAGTCGCAAGCGACTATCTGCCAAACCTAGGTTATATTGCGAAATCAACCCGTGTTGGTTCACGCTCTGCTTCTGAAACGCATTCACTAGAGCAAAGCGCTCACCTAACTACGAATCTCTTGCGTGTCTATCGACACCCTGCGAGATTCTAGGTTAGTACTCGAGGCTTTCCCGCTCTAGTTCACGCTCTGGGTTTGAAACGCGTTCCAAAAGACTGATTTTTGCGCTTAGCTACGTCTAACTTGTAAGCAAAGCCCGCTCACGGCGTTAGCCTAGGCTATGCTCAAAATCAACCCGTCTTTTGTCACGCTCTGCTTGTTTCAACGAGCCATTCGGTGTCGTAAGGGTCGCGGCCGCTACGTTCATTGGTGTCGATGGCTTCAATTTTTGCCATTTCGTTTTTAGAGAGTTTAAAATCAAAGATTTCTATGTTTTCTTTTATTCGGTTTTCATGAATGGACTTTGGAATGACGATTTCATTGCGTTGTACATGCCAGCGCAAAACAACTTGGGCGACGGTTTTGTCATGGGCTTTGGCAATTTCCGTCAATACTGGATCTTCCAATAAGCCTGATTTACCTTGTCCTAAAGGGCCCCAAGCTTCATGATAAATACTGTGTTCTGTCAAAAATTTATTTAAGTCTTTTTGCTGGAAATAAGGATGGGTTTCTACTTGGTCTACCATTGGTGTGATTGCGGTTTTAGACATCAAATCATTTAAATGTTCGATTTCAAAATTAGATACGCCAATCGCTCTTATTTTATTCAAGCCGTACAGTTCTTCCATTGCTTGCCAAGATTCAACATACCCCGGTGCCGGCCAATGAATTAAGTACAGATCCAAGTAATCTAGCTGCAAGCGCTGCAAAGTTTCATTAAATGCCTGCTTTGTTTCATCATAACCCCGCACAGAATTCCACAGCTTAGAGGTAATAAATAAATCGCTTCTAGGAATACCGCTTTCGGCAATGGCTTCGCCAACTAAGGCTTCGTTACCATAAAAAGCAGCGGTATCAATCATGCGATAGCCCGCATCCAAAGCCCATTTAACAGCATTTTTTACTTCTGTGGCCTTTGTGACTTTAAAAACGCCCAAACCTAATTGGGGCATGGACTTACCGTTCGCTAATAACACGTTTGGAATCTTTTGCATCTATAAAACCTCCATCTGAATTCGATTGTTGCTGGACATCTAACCAAATACGGTGATAAATATTGCGGTTTTCTGCTTGCCACCACCTTTTTAAAAACCAAAAGTCGTGGAGCATCCAGATTAAATTAATCACCAATAATAAGTACCACGTAAACCAGCCTACTGCCAGGGCAAAGACAAAGCTTACAGACATGATAATACCCTTGGTGTAGTGTTTTAAGTAATAATGGTAGCCCCCAAATAAACCAGTGAGCACCCAAAGCCAATAAAGTTTTGCTTTACGGCGTTTTTGTTTTTTATACTTGCGTTTTAATGTGTACTGTTGATCAAGGGTCAACTTTTTTGTTTCTGATTTCACAGACGCCACCTCATTAATTATTTTATCATATTGCTTATAATTATGTTGTCTGTAATTTAGTTTCACTTTATTACCGCTGTCAGCGCTGATTCAATAGGTTTTATCAAAAATAAAAAAATTAATTTCCAGATTAGAGTAGTTATTAGTTGCTATTAAACTTGCTAGTGGGCTACAATGATGTTAGTTACTAGAAATTATTACTGTTTCACAAACTATTTTAGGGGGGTTTTAATATGGCGTTGATGAGTATTGGCGTTTTATCGCTAGCCCGATGGCAATTTGCGATGACAACAGTATTTCATTTCTTCTTTGTACCGTTTTCCATAGGGATGGCCTTTGTCGTGGCCCTCATGGAGACAATGTATGTTGTCAAGAAAAACGAAGTCTACAAGAAGATGGCGCAGTTTTGGGGTAAGATCTTCTTACTCAGTTTTGCTGTCGGTGTCGTCACAGGTATTATTCAAGAATTTCAATTTGGGATGAACTGGTCTAATTATTCAAGATTCATGGGAGATATTTTTGGGGCCCCATTAGCAATTGAAGCCTTATTAGCGTTCTTCATGGAATCTGTCTTCATCGGTATCTGGATGTTCACTTGGAATCGCTTCAAGCCAAAGACGCACGTTATCTTTATTTGGCTGACAATGTTAGGTTCCATGCTTTCCGCAATTTGGATTTTGGCAGCCAACAGCTTCATGCAACATCCAACTGGCTTTGCAATTAATGCCAGCACTGGACGTGTTAAAATGACAAGCTTTGGGGCAATTGTCAGCAATCCGCAACTATGGAATGTGTTCCCACACGTTATTACCGGGGCTATTTTAACGGCCGCAACGGTTGTAACTGGGATCGCTGCTTTTGGCTTACTTAGAAAACACAGCAATCACTTCTTCAAAAAATCTATGCGCGTTGGTCTTTGGGTTATGCTATTCTCTGGAATCGCTGTCATTATTGCTGGTGACTTCCAGACACAACGGATTATTCAAGATCAACCAATGAAATTCGCAGCAACTGAAGGGCTCTACAAAGATACCGGTAAGTCTGCAGATTGGACGGTCATTGGTACTTTTGATACCGATAAACACGAAGTCAAAAGTTCCATTGAAATTCCAAAAGCTTTAAGTATTCTAGCTTATCATAAGACAACTGGGAGTGTTCAAGGGATGAATTCCTTGAACAAAGAATTCCACGCAAAATATGATAAGAAATATGGGTCTGATATGAATTACTATGTACCGGTCAAGACGTTATTCTGGAGCTTCAGAGTGATGGCTGGCGGCTCAGCATTACTGCTGCTGTTAGCAATTATCGGCTTGGCTATGACCGGTAAAAATAGCAAGATCGAAAACAGACGGGGCTTCTTATGGATTTTGGGGATCGCAACTTACACCCCATTTGTCTTTAACTCCGCTGGTTGGTTCATTACTGAATTCGGTCGTTATCCTTGGTTAGTTTACGGCTTACAAACCATTGCTGATGGGGTTTCTCCAACAACAACCGTTGGTCAGATGTGGTTTACAAATATCGTTTACTTCTTAATGTTCTCATTAATGGGTGCCATTATGGTCTTCTACTCTAGAAAGATCATGATCAAAGGCCCAGACAACTTGGATATGGCTTACGGCAAGAGTGCCGATTCTGATCCGTTTAGTAAGGAGGCGTTTGGGGCATGACCGCTTTACAACTATTATGGTTCATTTTAATCTGTGTTCTATTTATTGGCTTCTTCTTCCTGGAAGGCTTTGACTTCGGTGTAGGGATGTCCACACGTCTATTGGCTAGAGATGACGATGAACGTGAAGCATTAATCGCCACCATCGGCCCACACTGGGATGGTAATGAAGTTTGGCTGATCACTGCTGGTGGGGCAATGTTTGCCTCCTTCCCACTTTGGTACGCCAGCCTATTTTCTGGTTACTATATTCTCTTATTCTTAACCCTAGTTGCCTTAATCTTTAGAGGTGTTTCGTTTGAATTTTCTGCTAACGCAGATACTGCAGGCGGCCGTCGCTTCTGGTATTGGGCATTATGTATCGGTAGTACTGTGGCACCATTCTTATTAGGGATGATGTTCACCAGTTTGATTCAAGGCTTGCCAATGGACGGCAAAGGTGATATCTACGCTGGCTTCTTAGATAATGTTAACTTATTATCTATCGTTGGTGGGATTGCCGTAACCTTACTTTGCTTAATCCACGGCTTAAACTTTATCCGGTTAAAAATTGACGGCAACATGCGCCGCCGGGCTAGAAATTTAGTTGAAAAACTTTATTACGTGCTCTTTGCCGGTGAAATTGCCTTTGTTATCTTATTAGCAATCTTCACGGACTTCTTCCAACTTCGGACCTTGTCCACATGGATCATCTTAATCATTATCGTGGCACTTTCAGCAATTTCCATGTACGGGGCATTTGCCGACCGCGAAGGCATTTCCTTTATTACCAGCGGTTTGACTTTAGGGGCAATCGTTGTCCTCTTATTCAACGGCCTCTTCCCACGGGTTCTAATTGCTGACAATCCAGCCAACAGTTTATTGATTAAAGATGCCGCTGCATCACCTTATACTTTAAAAATTATGACAATCGTGGCTTGTATCCTATTGCCAATTATGCTGATTTACTTCATTTGGACATTCTTTGTCTTCAAACGTCGCGTTAAATCTAAAGCTTAATTCTTAATTAAACACGAAACAATTAACCACGCATCTTAAGAGCGGCTGGTAACAAAGCATATATCGTTTTGTTGCGGCTGCTCTTTTGCTGTTGTGTCAAAAAAGGTGTGATTTTATGATCGACAAACGTTTATTCAAGCTTCCCGGCGTTACCCCAGTTTTAATCGTTGCGGCCCTTTTGACCCTCCTTCAAGGCGGCGCAATCATCATGCAAGCACATTACTTAACCTCTGTTTTAGTGCTTTCCTGGCGGCAACAGCCTTTAAATACACTAACAACCGGCACCATCCTCTTTGCTATCGCTTTTTTGTGCCGGCAGCTCTTCATCTGGATCAAAAATATTATTTTAGACCGTTACGCCGACAAAGCCAGCAATGACATGCGGCAACAGCTATTAGACAAAGTTTACGTTGCCGGCAGTAACGACGTGGCGCAAAGTGGTACCGGCAAACTGGTCACCGTCGCCCTAGATGGCATTAATAACGTCTATAATTATTTTAATTTAATCTTCGCCAAAGTGATGGACATGTTCATCATTCCTTGGATGATTTTAATCTACATCTACTTCCATAGCGTCCGCTCAGGGCTCATCTTAACCCTAGTCTTCCCCGTCGTTATCCTATTCATGATCCTTTTAGGCTTCGCGGCCCAGGACAAAGCCGATCAGCAGTACGCCGGCTTTTTGAAATTATCCAACCATTTTGTCAACGCCTTGCGGGGCCTCTCCACTTTAAAATTTCTAGGTTTGTCTGAACGCTATGAATCTAACGTTTACAGCGTCAGCGAAGACTATCGCCGCAGCACAATGGACACGCTAAAAATCGCGATTCTGTCAACTTTTGCCTTAGACTGGTTCACCACCTTATCCATTGCCTTATTAGCCCTATTCCTAGGTCTGGGCCTAATTGGCGGCTCGATTCCATTATTTCCAGCGCTAGTGGCCTTAATTTTAGCCCCTGAATTTTTCTTGCCTATTCGGGATTTTGGTAATGACTACCACGCCACCTTGAACGGTAAAAACGCCATGACCGATATTTTGGATATTATCGACCGGCCTACCGTGGCCCAAAGCGATACGGTCGCTCCAGATTTTCAATGGGACGAAAACAGCACGTTAACCGCCAATCATTTTGATTTGCAATACGCCCCCGATCCAAAACAGCCTACTGATTTAACGGATATTCAGTTCACTTTAAAGGGCTACCAAAAAGTAGGGATTATCGGCATGAGTGGTTCGGGCAAATCTACACTTTTAGACACCATAGGCGGCTTTTTAAGTCCATTAACCGCTGATGATACCGCTACCAATAATTTCACTTTAAACGGCGAAAATTTGCCAAATATGAGCCAGAAAAATTGGCAGACACAATTTAGTTTTATCCCCCAATTTCCATACTTATTTGCGGACACCATCGCCAATAATATTCGCTTTTATCTTCCCGAAGCCAGTGATGAAGCCGTCGTTCAAGCCGCTGAAAAAGCCGGTTTAACAGACTTTATCCACTCTTTAAAAGATGGCTTTGAAACGAAAGTCGGTGAAGGCGGCCGGGGAATCAGTGGCGGTCAAGCTCAACGAATCGCATTAGCTCGGGCCTTCTTAGACCAAAATCGGCACATTCTCATGTTTGATGAACCCACAGCGCATTTGGACATCGAAACCGAATACGCCTTAAAAGCCACCATGAAACCGCTGTTTGAACAGCACCTCGTCTTATTTGCCACCCACCGCCTCCATTGGCTTAAAGAAATGGACTACATCCTGGTTATGAAAGACGGCCGCCTTGTCCAACAAGGCACCCCGACAGAACTTGCGGACATTGCCGGCGAATACCAAGAATTAACACAACACATGCAAAGGCGGGTGACCATCTAATGAAAAAATTTAAAGCTTTAATGCAACGGGACACCTGGGTCAAACCCTACTTACGCCGTTACCGATCTTTACTATTCTTCTCACTATTTTTTGGCGTCCTAACCGCCATTTGCGCCGCCGCTTTAATGTTCACCTCCGGGTATGTCATTGACAAATCCGCCACCCATCCCTACAACATCCTGCTGATCTACGCCGCCGTTGTTTTAACCAGAGCCTTTGGGATTGGCCGCCCTGTCTTCAAATATCTAGAACGCCTGCGCAGCCATAATTGGGTCTTGCGGGTCACCTCTGACTTACGGCGCCGACTGTACCACGTTTTAGAAAAAGACGCCGCCTTTTTTGAAGAACACCACCGCACCGGCGACATTTTAGGCATCCTAGCCGATGACCTGGGCCATTTACAAAACCTTTACTTACGCACCATCTTCCCCACCATCGTCGGCTACATCCTCGCCTTCATCATCATCGTCATCATGGGCATCTTAAATTGGTTTTACGGCCTCATCTTATTACTGCTGTTTGCCATTGAAATCATTTTAGTCCCCCTCATCTCCGTGAACATCGAAGGCGCCCGCCGTTACCGGCAAAAAAGCATCAACAACCAACTCTACGTAGACCTCACCGACAACATCTTAGGCGCCGCCGACTGGGTTATCTCCGGTCGCCACCAAGACTTCATCAACCGGCCCAAACCCGCCTTGGAAAAACTCCGAGCCTCCCAATTAAAAAGTAAGCACTTTGGCTGGAGCCGAGATTTTGGCCTGCAAGTTGTCTTCCTAATCATCGCCATTGTGCTGATCATCTTTACCAACCTGCATCTCACCGCCAATCAAGCCCAAGCAAATTTCGTCAGCGCCTTTGTCTTGGCCATCTTCCCACTATCTGACGCCTTCATCCCCATCAGCGCCGGCTTTGACGAATTGCCCATCTATTCAGACTCCGTTGCCCGGCTCAACGACTTAAAAGTCCCCACCCGGCCACTACCGGAACAAGTCGCAAGCCAACCGGAAAAATTCCAGCAACTGACCTTAAAAGATCTAACCTTTGAATATGACGCCGACTCGCCATTACTAATTAACCACTTTAATCAAACCTTAAAGAAAGGCGAAAAAATGGCCGTCCTAGGCCCCAGCGGCACCGGAAAAACCACCCTACTGCAGCTGATCCTAGGCGACCTAACCCCACAACACGGCAACGTTTTAGTAGACAACATCGACATCTCAGCCTTACAAAACGACCGCTCAAAACTATTCTCCGTCTTAAATCAAAAACCCTTCTTATTTGACACCACCATCATGAACAACGTCCGCATGGGGAACGAACAAGCCAGTGATGACGCCGTTAAAGCCGTCTTAGACAAAGTAAATCTAAAAGATAAAATTGAAGCCCTACCCGACCAATACAACACCATCGTCCAAGAAGCCGGCAATCGCTTCTCCGGCGGGGAACGGCAACGTATTGCCCTCGCCCGCATCCTATTACAAGACACCCCCATCGTCTTACTGGACGAACCCACCGTTGGCCTAGACCCAATCACCGAACAAGAACTCTTGGAAACCTTCTTCACCCTCCTAAATGATAAAACAATTATCTGGATCACCCATCATCTACAAGGCGTCGAATTAGTAGACCAATTAGTCTTTTTAAGTGAAGGCCAAATCGAAATGCAAGGCAACCCACACAAACTTTATGAAGAAAACGAACACTTCAAACAACTATATGAAATGGACAGAGGCTATTAGAGCGTGACCAAAGACGGGTTGATTTTGAGCATAGCCTAGGCTAACGCCGTGAGCGTACTTTGCTTACAAGTTAGACGTAGCTAGGCGCAGAAATCAGTGTTGGTGAGCGCGTTTCAGAAGACAACCACGGACAAGGCGAGAGCTTTGCTCTAGTGAGCGCATTTCAAAAAAACAGGCGGCCAGATCAAAATCAACTTTTGATCTAGCCGCCTATTTATATATAAACAATTATTTAACACTACATTAGAAAAAAGGTACTACCCGCCTTAACGCCATTCCAAATAAGTCACTTCATCCCCCACCGACAACGCTTGATCCGGTGGTTGACAGATCAGACAATTATGCGCCACCACATTGTGCAGAACCGAAGACTGATGCCCGTTAGCTGGGATGCGAATGGCACCATGATCTTGATCCCCCCGAACATAGCGGGGCAACTTACTGGACTTCATCTGCCCAGCCACAATCTTGCCTTGACCACGCTTCAAATCAAAATGGTGATTATTCATAAATGCCGCTAATAACGGCCAGTAAAGTAATTGAAAATTCACAATTGCTGCGAAAGGATTGCCCGACAAAGATAAGATCACTTTATCTTGCCAAACAGAACCCATCACCGGTGTCCCCGGCTTAAAGTAAACATTGTGAAACAACGGCTTACCGCCAATTGACTCAATAACTTGCGGTACAAAATCCTTGACCCCAACAGAAACCCCGCCAGTCGTCAGGAATACATCCACCGCATCACGATAATCCGTTAATAACTGGGCTAAAGCCTGAGGATCATCTTGACAAATCTCTTGAAATACCACGACACCACCGCTTTGGCGAATACGTGCCGCAATCGCATACATTGAACTATTGTAGATTTGACCTGTTGCTAAAGGTTGTCCAGGCGTAGCCAGTTCATTACCAGTGGCAATCAAACCGACCCGGATAGGTTGTAATACCGAGACAGAATCATAGCCTAAACTCGCTAAAACCGCCAGACTATCACAAGTCAAATACGTATATTTTGGAAAAATAACTTGACCTTGAGCCACATCTTCACCAATTGGTCCAAAGTTCTTACCCTTTGTCATTGCCCGGGTTATCGTCACCGTTTCCGTGCCGTAATCCGTTAATTCCTGTCGAACCACCGCATCATAACCATCAGGGATTGGCGCCCCGGTCATGATCTTAACAGCGGTTCCCGGCTGAGCATGGTATTGGTCAACCGCCTCGCCAGCCAATACCGTCCCCAAAACTTTTAAGGTCACTGGCGTTTGCGGACTCGCAGTATGTGTATCTGCCGCAAAAATGGCATAACCATCCATACCAGATCGAGCAAAATTTGGAACTGCCGTTTTTGCGACAATTTCTGAACTCGTCACCCGGCCCAAAGCCTCAGGTAACGTTACGACCACCGTGTTTTCCTGCACAGTTATTTGCTGTTTGATTAAAGCAAGAGCCTGCTCTAATTCAATCATGGTCGCTCGCCTCTTTTCCTTTATACCTATGAATTAATAGGTTCAATAGCTACGGCGCAGACCTTGTATTCAGGAATAATCGCAATATCATCAAAAACAGCATTTGTAATCTCATTAACATTACCATCTGGGAAATGGAACGTCATGAACACAGAATCAGCCATTACACGATCGCCCACAGCCGCATAAGTTTCAATTGACCCCCGGCGAGAACTTACCTTAACCTTGTCCCCATCCTTGATGCCTAAATGATTGGCATCTTCATAGTTGATCTCGATATAAGAATGATCTGATATTTGATTAATCCCTTCAGTTCGGCCAGTCATAGCCCGGGTATTATAATGATAAAGCATCCGGCCAGTGGACATCATGTATGGATAAGCATCATCTGGCAGCTCTTTGGCAGGCTTGTAAGGAATTGCCATGAACAAGCCCTTGCCCCGTGAAAATTCACCCACGTGCATAATTGGCGTCCCTGGATCATCTTGATCCCGACAAGGCCATTGCAAACCATTCGGATTCTCTAAGCGCTTAAAGTTAATACCACCAAAAGTTGGCAATAATTGCGCAATCTCATCCATAATATCGCTGGCAGAATCATAAGCCATTGGTTGGCCCATCCGAGTAGCCACTTCCGCAAAGACCGCAAAATCTTCTCGTGCCAAACCTCTTGGTTCAACCGCCTTGCGCACCCGTTGCACCCGGCGTTCTGTATTCGTGAACGTCCCATCTTTTTCAGCGAAGCTAATACCCGGTAAAATAACATCCGCATAAGCCGCTGTTTCCGTCATGAACAACTCTTGAACAACTAAGAAGTCCAAGTTTTCTAACGCTTTACGCACATGACTCGTATCCGGATCGGTCACAATTGGATCTTCCCCAAAAATGTATAAGCCCTTGATATCCCCGCGAATAGCGGCAGGTAAAACTTGCGTAGACGTTAAGCCGATTTTTGGATTTAACGTCGTCCCCCAAGCCTTTTCAAATTTATGCACCACATCTTGGTTGGCTACTTTTTGATAACCTGGGAAATCAAATGGTGAACAACCCATATCACAAGCGCCTTGCACATTGTTTTGGCCCCGCAGCGGATTTACCCCGCAGCCAGGCTTACCAATCTTACCCACTAACATCGCTAAGTTGGACATGCTCATAACGCCTTCCGTCCCGGTAGAGTGCTCCGTAACGCCTAGGCAATAAATAATCGGTGCTTTTTTAGCATTGGCATAAATCCGAGCTGCTTGCACAATCGCTTCTGGTTCGATCTCACAAATCTCAGCCACCACTTCTGGCGTATAATCGGCAACCATCGCCTTTAATGCTTCATAACCTTCCGTCCGTTGGGCGATAAAGGCTTCATCAGCTAACCCTTCATTAATAATAACATTCATCAGACCATTGGCAAGAGCCACATTGGTACCACCCTTAACCTGCAAGTGCAACTTGGCATTATGGACCAAATCAATCTTTCTTGGATCGGCCACAACTAATTGTGCCCCATGCTGTACTGCTTGGCGAATTTGCGACCCAATTACCGGATGGGCTTCAGTGGGATTAGACCCCACCAATAAAATCGCATCCACATCCGTTGTAATATCTTCAATCGTATTGGTCATCGCCCCACTGCCAAGAGTTTGAGCTAAACCATGAACCGTTGCCGAGTGACAAACCCGAGCACAGTTATCCACATTGTTAGTTTCAAACGCAGTCCGGACCATCTTTTCAAAGACAAAGTTATCTTCATTAATCGACCGGGAGCAAGAAAAACCAGCTAAGCTGTCGCCGCCATGGGCCTGCTTCAATGCCGTGAACTTGTCAGCCACTAATGTTAACGCTTCATCCCAAGTGGCTTCGACAAATTGACCATCCCGCTTAATCAACGGTGTCGTCAAACGATCGTCAGAACCCACAAACTTGTAAGACGCAAACTTTCCTTTGACACAAAGCAAATTCTTATTCGCCGGGCCATTGGCTGGTTCCGCACCGACGATCTTATTGCCTTTAACCACCAAGTTCACTTGACAGCCAGTCCCACAATGCGGACAAGTCGTTTGAATCTTTTTCGTTTCCCAATCCCGGTAGTTTTTATGATCTTTAGCCGTCAACGCCCCAGTTGGACAAACTGAAACACAGTTTCCGCAAGATTCGCAATTAGATTCATCCCAAGCTTCGCCATAAGATGGCATCATCTTCGTATCAAAGCCCCGCTTGGCAATACTGATCACATCCCGACCTTGCCGTAATTCACAAACCCGTGAACAGCGGCGGCACATGATACATTTTTCTGGATCATAATCAAAAAATGGATTGCTATGATCAATCTTATTAGCCGGTTGGCGGCGACCATGGAAGCTCGTCCCCGTCAAACCATATTCTATTGAGTAATCTTGTAACTTACAATCCCCATTGGCCGCACAATTAAAACAGTCAATTTTGTGATTGCTTAATAACAAATCTAAAACAAACCGGCGTGAATCCCGGACCTTTTTATTTTGTGTATGAATAACCATCCCGTCTGCTGCATGGGCCGTACAAGCCGTTACTAAACCGCCTTTGCGGCCGCCTTCTACTTCAACCATGCACATCCGGCAAGAGCCATCCGGTGATAATTCTTTCAAATGACATAACGTTGGAATTTCAATACCAACTTCCGTGGCTGCCTTTAACAACGTTGTCCCTTTAGGCACCGTCACGTTTTGATCATCAATGGTTAACGTCACTGTTTGCGTTGGTGTTTTTGTGTCCATTACCACGAAACCTCCTGTCGTTTTGGCAAAGCCCAGTTGATGGCTTGTTCAAATTCATCTGGACAAAGTGCCATGCCGCTGACCATTGACGTGGCAATCGACTGGCCTAAACCACAAGCCGATAATTGCGTCACATGCGTCAGCATAGATTCAAAGACTTCTAAATCACCCGGTACAGCATCCCGGCGTTGGAATAATTGTAACGTTTCCAAAATCCGCAGACTGCCAATCCGGCAAGGGGTACACTTCCCACAAGATTCATGGGCAAAAAATTCCGCCACACTGGTTAAATAATCCACCATATTCACGCTATCATCCATGACCACAATCGCCCCAGAACCAATCGTTAAATCATGGGCACTTAACCCATCATAGGAATAAGCACAATCATCTAATTCAGCCACCCCACCGATCGGCCCAGACTGACCGCCAAAGTGAATGAATTTCAACGGCCGGCCCGTACTGCTGCCGCCGCCATAATTTGGAGAATACAAAATCTCATGAATCGGCGTACCTAATTTAACTTCATAAAGGCCCCGATTTTTCACATGACCGGACAAACAAATTAACTTCGTCCCGCCGCCATCTTCAGTCCCTAAGTCCAAAAAGGCCTGACCGCCCATTCGAGCAATCACTGGAACATCCGCATAAGATTCCACATTATTTACCAAAGTTGGTTTTTGATATAAGCCCACATCCGCCAAATGCGGTGGTTTTACCCGCGGCCGACCAGTCTTACCTTCAATGGAATTCAATAATGCCGAGTTTTCGCCACACACATAAGCCCCGGCACCAGAAATAATTTTAATATCATAATTAAAGCCAGCCACCCCTAGGATATTTTCACCTAAGAAATTCGCCTGACGGGCATGCTCTAACGCTTGGGTAAACCGTCTATGTAAGTTACGGTATTCACCACGAATATAAATATAACCTTGGGGTGAGCCGAACATATAACCCGCGATGGTCATCCCTTCAATTACAGCCAACGGATCATATTCCAGTAAGGCCTTGTCTTTAAACGTCCCCGGTTCCCCTTCGTCAGCGTTACAGACGATATATTTGGGATCGTTTTCACTATAAAATAAATGGCGCCATTTTTTACCTAACGGATAACCCGCACCACCGCGGCCCCGTAGCATGGCGGTATCTAATTCGTCTAAAAAGTCAGCGGGTTCTGCCAAACTAACCACGTGCTTGAGCCCTTCATAACCCTCTTGTTTACAATAAGCCTGCACATCTGTTGCATCAATATATTGGCCAAAGCGGGCCATTAATACATTATCATTTGCTGCCATGACGACACCTCCTTACAATTCTGGATAACGACCTGCCCGTAAATCAACAATTAACGCTTCCAATTTTTCAAAAGTCAAATTGGCAAAAACCCGTTCCTTGATCTTCACAAATGGCGCCTGGGCACAAGCACCCACACAAGGGATGCCATGATACATAAACATACCATCAGCCGTTGTTTCGTTTTCGTTAACATCTAATATCTGCTTTAAACCCGTGCTCACTGCTCTTTCCCCAGAAAAATGACAAGGTGAGCTATTACAAATCTTTAACACATAACGGGCTTGGGGCTGTTCCTTTAAAATGGCATAAAAACTGATAATTTCATAAATTCTAGTCTCAGTCATGCCCAAATAATCAGCGACTAATTGCGCCGTCTCCTGATCAATATAGCCATCCGCAGAAGCAAACTGTAAATCTACAAGAATATTTAATGCCTGCTCTGGATTAGCATCGTAATGATTAATAATGGCGATTTTTTCTTCAACAGGTAAAGTTGCCATAATTGTCCTCCTTATTAGCCGCAATCTTTTAAGTCAAAAATACTTGCGGTGCTTGGCGGGCCGTCTGATGAAACGCTACTTGGGCTAACTGTGGATCATCCACATCTGACAAAATCAAATCTGCCTTTTGATAAACCGCTGCTGCTGTAGGTTTTTGCCGCCGCTTTTGGTTGTCCATCATAATGAACAAACCAGGTTGAATATATTCTCTAAGTGAATTGGATTCGCAAATGATGAGGCCATCAGCTGGCACTTGGTCAACAAAAGCCTTGAAGCCATCTAAAAGATGGTCTTCAAATGCCTTTAATAAAAACACCTTTGTACTGCCAGCCTGCAGCAACATCATTGTATCTTTAGCACCTAACGTATTGGTCTCTTCAATCAGTTCAAAACCATCATCAATGCTGGTGCAAATACCGCACCCCACACCGCCCCGCTGACATTGGCCCCGCTGGCCGGTGATCGTAATGACTTTAAGCGCATAAATTGGCTGTGTCCCTTTGAACCGTTGAATTAAGGCTCTGGCCACCATTGTTTTACCGCTGTTACGACCAGTAGACCCAATTTGAATCATCTGTGGCAAATGCCATTGTGTTTGAACTGCTGTCATGATTATGACCCCTTATTTTGCTTGTTCCTTCATAGTAACCACTTGTGCCTTAGGATTAGCGTGCCCAGGATGCAGTGCTGGATTCGGTTTGCGATTCGCATAATATACCGGTACCGCCAAACATAAAGAGCCGCCGATCATATTGCCAATAAAAACAAATAAAATATTTTGGACCATTGCCGCCACCGTGAAACCACCACCAGCAAGTGCGCCGGCAGTTAAGATGAAAGCGTTGGCCACCACGTGCTGGAACCCGCAGACAACAAAAATCATAATCGGGAACCAAACACCAATTAACTTACCAATAAAATCCTTGCTCATTGCCCCAAAGAAGATAGACATCCCCACCAGCATATTACAGCCGACACCAGACACAATCATCATCGTCGGTGTATCCGCCAGCTTAGCACTCGCCACAGCAATCGTCTTCGCCGCAAAAGCACCTTGCGTTAAGCCCACCACATGGCCAAAGAAAAACGCCACTAAAGCGCCGCCGATACAATTGGCAAGCAACACTAAAATCCAATTCTTGATTAATTCGTAAAATTTAACTTGTTTTTCCAAAAAGCCAAAAGTTAACACCATCATATTGCCTGTGACCAACTCGCCGCCGACAAACGTAATGGCTAACAGCCCCATGGGGAATAGACAAGCCCCTAAAAAGGTGCCAAAGCTGCCCCATGCCTTAGGTAAAACACCAGAAACTCTGACAAATGCTAAATAACCAATGGCAATAAAAGCCCCTGCCATGATCCCTAATAACAACTGTCTGCCAAATGGCAAATCTTTTTTAGTTTTTGCGGTCTTAGTCGCAAAAGTTTCAATAACTTCATTTGTTGAAAACATGCTTGTATTCAAATCTCCACCCCTATACACGTTGGTTGCGTTGAAATTTAAGCCGAGGTTGTAAGTCGTAGACGTTACCGCCAAAATTTCGATTATTAACTGTCGTTATAAACCTTACTTGAATTACAAAAAGTTCGACCCGTGATCAAGTACGGCCATAAGCGGCACACAAGCGATTGCGATATTTTGACCCGGCACAATATCGCGACTAAATCAATCAACGAACTGCCCACATGCCGCCGACCCCCAATTGGTCAACGACAACATTGCCAAACCCCTGAAAAATATAAACAGCCTTTCCTCACGAAAACCGTTGCGGGTAGTTGTCTGACAATGGATTGATTGATCTGCGGTAATCCTTATGGCCATTGATCCTGTAGCAGCGCTTGTAGTTTACGATCTGTAGAACACAGTAACGACGATCGTTGAACACCGGTCATATCTTGCGACTGTACCAGTTCCTGACCCCTTTCCGATCATAGGATTCATAAGGTTTACCTCGCACAAAATTTTAGTTTGAATTTGTAATCTAAACAAATTTTTTGGAAGCTAAATTTTTTTGCTCCATTTTATTATAAAACGCTTCCAAAAATAGTCAACTTTTTATTTATGAAAAATGTGAAAAAGATTAAAATACGAATAGATTTAAAAATCTGCCGTTGCTGTCCGTTAATTTGCTGCCTGCCCGCTGATTTTCGACAATTGTCTTGATAAATAGCGTTTTGTTGTGGCTTATCGGCTAAGTTACTTATTTCACATAACTAGCTGTAGGAATTGGCCGTCGTCCACCAGTTGACGCTATTTTCGGATCTGCACTGGAAATTCGTCCTTTCTTGGTAAAAACCGAGGGGATTCCCTAAAAAAATATTTTAATTATGAGAAAATATTCGAAAATTATCGACCAATCACCCGCCCTTCAGATTGTGAAATAAAATCGCAAATTGTCAAAATTTTACAAGTTGTTATGCCAAAAATATATCAAATCTTGTTATATCTAAAAAATATTCAGTTAAACTAACAAGATGTTGTACTATAACAAGGAAAGTCATAAAAAAAATAGACCTTTGTGTAACGTCTCACGTCACTTTTCAGGTCTATTCTATAGTTATCTTAAAGTCAGGTCAAAGATTTCGCTTTTTATTTTTTTAAGCTTTCCGTCGTTTACCTAAGAGCACTGCCCCGCCTAAAATGGCAACGGATAATAATGCTGTCCCCACAAGTTGTAACGTTTTACGGTCATGGGCTTCACCGGTTTGTGGCAAGTTGGCTGCTTTTGTATCCTGATTCGTTGCCGCTTGCACAATCCCTGCCTTAGTGGCCGTTGCTGTCTTAGTGGCCGTTGCTGTCTTACCAGCTGTGCCATGACTCGTGTAATTCGTGTAATTATGGTTAGCCCAGTTATTACCTGTATGCGGGTTACTTACCGTCTCATTGTTCGTGACATTGTTGTCTGTCTCTGGTTGTTCCGGTGTGTCCGGTGTGTTTGGATCTGTTGGTGTATCCGGTGTTGTTGGGGTCTCTGGATCCGTTGATGTATCCGGATCTGTTGGATTATCTGGTGTTGTCGGGGTGTCTGGATCTGTTGGATTATCCGGTGTTGTTGGATTTATCGGTCCAACCGGATCCCCCTCATCTGGATTATCTGGAACTACCGGATTCGTTTTTTTCACATGATTCAAAGTCAATTGCGGTGCTTGATCAATCTCTACATTTCCTAAGGCCGTATCGACCGTCTCCCCAGCGAGGTAAGTACCAAGTTCTGGCGAAGCTACGTTCACTGTTGGAATCGTCCCAACACTGCCCTCGGCGCTTAAGCTTAAGTCTGTTTTCACGGCTGTTAAGTCAACAATGGCCGTTGCACCTGGCATGTCAATCTTTGAAACTGTTTTTTCCTCACCACTGTCATCCGTTTTAGTCTCTGCTAAATCAGTGGGTACAGCAACATAGTAGAAATAAAAGTTCATGTTGTTCTGGAGGTTTAACGGTGCACCTTTAAAAACAGTGAAGAATTCAGTAATGGGATCAGCCGTGGTAAAGGTATAAATACCATCTAACGTGCCGGGATTCTCTTTCATTCCTGACAAATCCGTACCTGGGATATACAAGCCCGTTAATTTATAAGTCACGCCATCTTGGGTGATACTCGGTGCTAAATGTTCTCTAAAGCTGGTTTCCCATTTGTTTTGGCCGACATCAGTCAGTTGATAGTAGGTCCCATTTTCATCTGTAACTCTAGTTAGTTCACCATAATTTTCAGCTAGAGCTAAGGTACGCGTATCCCAATCAAGATTATTATAAACACCTTCTGCTTCGTCTGGATTAAAATTAACAAAATCACTGAGGCTTCGACCTAATAATTGGAGCATATCTTGAACATTCAAATTTCTACCTTTATCGCCAGGTTCAGCAGCGCTACCATCCGTAGACATTTTATCTGCGGTCTTCAAGCTATTCTTAGCCTCATCATTTCGCGCTTCATTTGGTGTTTCATTGGCTAATTGCGATTGCAACCCATTATAAGCATCTTGAAAACCAGTCATAGAAGTTTGAAAAGCACTAGCATTACCGCTGACATCTCCAGCGCCTGTGTAGGCTGCCGCCTTTAGGTCATCTTTGGCAACTTTATTATAATCCTCAATACTATCAAGATAAGCGGTCACTAAAGCCTCGTAGCTGGTTGGGTCTTCCGGTGTCGTGGTTTTGGCTGTTAACTGATCATAAGTCCCACCAACGTCATTTTCATTTTCTTTGGTCTCCTGACCAACAGTTGTCTTTGAGCCATTAACTGCGTCTTGATACCCATAACCAGTCGTTAGATAGTTGTCGCTGATTAATTTCAAGCTGGCGGCTAATATCCCCCATTGACCGGTGCCAGCGGCTGCATCTGCCGTGGCTTTCCAAACGTCCGCCGTATTGTTAAGGCCGTTGACGTAACCGTTAATTTCATTCACCCGTTGCTGCAAAGCCCGTTCAGCCTTTTTGACGGCGACTAATTTTTCAGCGCTGGCCATTGCTTGGTTATTAGCTGTAAATTGATCGGATAAACTCGTTTGTAACGCAGCCAAATCTGGCATATCGCCGGTTGCTGCAGTTAAGTCTCTGCCACTAGCTGTTAAAGCATCTTGATAAGTTTTTAGCGCTGTTTGGTAAGCATCTTTGCTCTTGATTAATTCATCGACAGAGCCTTTCAAATTATCTTCTGCACCAGTAACTGCCATGCCTAAATCTGATAATTTTGATAAATCTGGTAATTTGGCTGAAGTATCCGTTGCTCCATTATCGGCCACAGCCTTTAAATAAGTGTCATAAGCGTCGTTCCAACTAGCAACCCCATCTTTTAAAGCTTCGATTGCCTTACCGTAAGCTTCAGTTGCTGTTTTAATTTGAGCCGCATCACCTGTAGTTAAAGTGTCTTGATAAGCAGCCTTAGCTTTGACGGCCGCATCTGCTGCATCAGTAACAGTTGCTTTAGCAGTATCAATATTAGTTGTGTCAGCAGATTGCAAGTCAGAAAAATCAATTTGTAGTTTATCAAGGGCGGCATTATAATCAGCTACCGCTTTTTTCCAAGCTGTCAAATTTTCAGTTACCGTGTCCGCCTTGTCAGCGGTATCGTCGTAGGCGTCTTTAGCAGCATTGTAACTTTCTTGTGTGGCTAAATACTGTTTCAACTGCTCAAAAGCGGCCTCACTAGGATTCTTAGTTGTGTCAGTGCCATCAGTAGCATTGGTTTCAACTTTTGACAGCTGGTTTTCTTCGGCTACTTTGGCATTATAGGCGTCAACAGCGGTATTATAAGCAGCTAATGCCGTGTCATAAGCGTCCTTTAAAGTGGTTAATTGAGCAACCGACACCTCATCACTGGCAATTTCGGTGTTCAAGGCTTCTGCAGCCGCTTCCAGCTTACCTTGGGCGGTATTCACCGCCGTACCAGTATCGTAATTATCCAACTTGGTTTGAATTTGTGCTAATTGTTCCGTTACTTGCTTTTGATAAGCTTCAGCCAATTTATTGTAATCCTCAATTGTTGTCCCAGTGGTAGTATCTCCTTGCGTCACTTGCTCGACAGCGTTAGGTTTGCTGGCGATCAGCGCATCAATGGCTTTTTGATATGTGGCCACAGTTTCATCTGTACCCGTGAGTGTACCGTTAAAAGCAGCTGCTTTTTCTTGGTAATCTTTTAAAGCTGCTTGCAAATTCTCTTGCCAATTGTCTTGGCTGGTCAAATCCGGAGTATCTAACAAGGCTTTTAAGTTCGTTAAACTGTCATCCGCTGCTGTAGCTGCGTCATTAGCCGTGTCGGTTTGATCTTTGGCATCTTGATAAGTGTTTTCTAAATCAGCCGCTGTTTTTGCAGTAGAAATGGTCTCGTCTGTTTTTTCGGGTTCAGGCGTTGCTGATGGATCAGTGGCTGGTGTTTCATTTGTACCAGCTTCTTGTTCTGTTGGCGTTTCAGAACCAGTTATTTCCGAATTTTGGTTGTCTCCAGTTACCAATGTCGTATTTTCTGCGGCGTTTGTAGTTTCTGCGGCTTGTGTCTGCTCTGGTGCAATGGCCAACGATAAGCCCAAACTCAGGGCTGTGATGCTGGCGAACACCCACTTTTTGCCATCTTTATACATCTTGTAATGCTCATACGGCTGTGCCAACACTTGATTTTGGTCTATTTTGTTACTCAAAATGAAAACCTCCCCCTGGTTTTATGACGATTTTATATAACATATCTAATCTATTTATCATCAATATATCACAAATTAATTTTGATATATTTCATCATTGAATAAGAAAATTTACAAAAACTGGTATCCACTATATTTGAACGTTATCAATGCAAAAAAAAGAATTCAATTTGCTATAAATTGAATTCTCTTGCAGATTTTAATTTAAATATTTCCATGGGGGTGTTTGAAACGCGTTCACTAGAGCAAAGCTCTCGCCTAACTACGAATCTCTTGTGTGTCTGGCGACACCCTGCAAGGTTCTAGGTTAGTGTTCGCGGTTTTCCCGCTCTAGTTCACGCTCTAAACGCGTTCCAAAAGACTGATTTCTGCGCTTAGCTACGTCTAACTTGTAAGCAAAGCCCGCTCACGGCGTTAGTCTAGGCTATGCTCAAAATCAACCCGTCTTTTGTCACGCTCTGATTAATAAGCACGTTGTAATAGTTCGTTAGTCAGCTGGCGCAATATGTCGGTGTTGCTGGTTTGTGGCAGCCGGTCGATTTGGTCTAGGGCTTTTTGTGTGTAGGCGGTGGCTAGGTGTTTGGCGTCTGTGATGCCGTATTCTTGAACGATTTTTGCCAAGGTGGCCACGTGGTCGGTGGTCATTTCATCTTGGAGCAGTTGTTCTAGTTTTGGGTAGTTCTGTACGGCATATAGCAATGGTACGGAATAGGTGCCGGAGCGTAAGTCTTCTCCTACGGGCTTGAGCATGGCTTTTGAATCTTGGGTGTAGTCCAAAATATCATCTAAGATTTGAAAGGCCATCCCGATATCATGCCCAATCCGCCGGGCACGGCGCTGAATGGTCACGGGGGCGTTGGCAATTCGTGCCCCGTATTCACAGCTCAGCTGAAAGAGTGCGGCGGTTTTGCCGTCGATTTCTCGTAAGTAGTCTTTTAAGGTCATCCCGGAACGAAAATCAAACCGCATTTGGTCCAATTCCCCTAAAAGAATCCGCCGCATCATCATGGCGTTTAAATGAACGTCTTCTGGATTGCGGGCGGTTTCATTAATGAGTTCAAAGTAAACCGTGAACAAATAATCCCCGGCATAGATGGCGTTACGATCCCCATATTGGGAATGAATCGTCGCAACGCCCCGGCGTAACGGAGAATCATCCACCACGTCATCATGGACTAAAGTGGCCAGATGTAAAATTTCCATGGCGGCAGCGCTTTTTTCTAACTTGTCTGAAGCAGGTGCTTGACCGAACGTGGCAAATAGCAGCAAAAAGGCTGGGCGGACTAACTTCCCCCCACCACTGGTCAGGTCAAATAACGTCTGTTGAATCGCTTTGTTTCGTAAATATATATGATTTTGAACGACATCTTCCACTTTGATTAAACGATCATGCAAAGCGGGAAAGGCCATCCACATTGGATTGATTGAAATCACGACAATACCTCTTTAACCAACTGTTTTTTTGATAAATTTGTGTTAACTTTATAGTAACGAATAATATCTGAGAAAGGAAATGTTTTTTGTGACTTTGCGCATTTTTTTAGAACTCGTCGAAATTAAAGCTAAAACAGCTAGTGTCTTTCCGTTTTTATTAGGTACCTTTTATGCTTGGTACCATTATCATACAATACATCTTGTCCCCTTGGTGTTATTTTTTTTGGCCATGTTGTTATTTAATATGGCGGTGGATGCCCACGATAACTACCAAGACTACAAGCGGGCCACCAAAGCCCATGACTATCGAGAAAAAACAAATATTATTGGCGTCAATCAGCTGGATCCGCAAAAGATCGGTTTGATGACTTTAACCATGATGCTGGTGGCTGCTGTTTTGGGCCTGATTATCGTTGCTAAAACCGGCTGGCCGCTGTTGTTCATGGGCCTGTGGTGCTTTTTGGTAGGTTGGTTTTATGCGGCGGGACCCCGGCCGATCTCCGGCACGCCGTTTGGTGAATTCGCCTCTGGCTTCACCATGGGGTTTATGATTACTTTGATCGCAGTTTACATCAACAGCTATGATCAAGTGGCTTTTAACTGGACACTGATCTGGCAAGTACTGCTTGCTTCAGGACTGGCAGCTACTATGATCGCCAGCTTACTGTTAGCCAATAACTTCTGTGACGCTGAAGAAGACATTCAGCTGGGCCGTAAGACAATCGTTTATTATATCGGCGTCAAAAACAGCCTGCGCTTTTACGTGGCCTTAGAAATACTAGGCTACCTCAGCTTAATCGCAGCTGTTTGGCTGCAACTTTTGCCTTGGCTGACTTTGTTGACCTTGCTGACAGTGTTCCCAGTTACAAAAAATACCAGACAGCTGTTAGCAAAACAAGTCAAAAAAGAAACCTTCCCCTTTGCAATTAAGAATCTATTTATCACAACCTTAGCCTTAGTCGTCACTTTTGGCCTAGGTCTATTAATTTAATTTTTATGGCCGCCTTGCTCGGTAACTAGCGCTGCTAAAAATTCAATAAATTCTGGTCGGTCATTCATTGGCGGTACAAACGTAAAGTTGGTTCCGCCATTTTCAATGAAATAATCTCGATTTTCTTGGTCAATTTCGTAGATCGTCTCCAAACAGTCGGCAATAAAACTTGGGGTAACCACCATCAAATTATGAACACCTGTAATTGGCAGCGCTTTTATTACTTCATCCGTAGCCGGCTTTAACCAGTCCCCTGGCCCAAACTTAGATTGAAAGGTCATCTGATAAGGCACACAATGATCCAAGCGCTCCATCACCAGTTCAGTGGTCACATGGCACTGGGTGTGATAGGGGTCCTTTTTAGTCGTCACATAACGCTTGGGAATCCCGTGATATGAAAAAACTAATTCTTCGGTTTCCGGATGCGCATCCAACTGCGCCTGCAACGTATCCGCTAATATTTGAATATAACGGGGATCTTTATGAAAATCTGTCACAAACCGCAATGTGGGAATCTTGCTTTTCTTTAAGTAATAACCGGCCACCGCATCATAAATGGAGCCTACTGTGGTCGTGGAAAACTGCGGATACATCGGTAAAACGGTGATCTCTTCAATGCCATCTTTTGCAAAAGCCGCCAGCGTCTCCGGAATCAGCGGCTGCGAATAACTCATGGCATAGCGCACATCATATTGCGGCAACAGTCGGGCTAACGCTTTAGCCTCTTGCTGGGTATAAAATAATAACGGTGAACCGCCAAATGCCGCCTCGTCCCAAATTTTTTGATACATTTTAGCAGAACGCTTCGGCCGATTAGGCAAAATCATGCCCCGTAAAATCGGCTGCCAAAACACTTTAGGTAAATCAATTACCCGCTGATCACTTAAAAAGCGTTTTAAATATCGACGAATATCCGCCGGATCTGTCGATGCCGGTGTCCCCAGATTCACCAATAGCACGCCTGACTTTGTCATAAAATGCCTCCCTTAAATTTTGATACTTACAATTATAGCAGAGTGTTGCAGCATCATCAGCATATTTGATCTCTAATTTATATAATTTTTGAATAATCTCAAATTATATAGTTTTTTGTTAAAAGCCAAGGCTCCAAAAAAAGATCATCCTTAAATTTAGGATGATCTTTTTGGTGCTATGGTTTTATCTAGGTTGTTTTTAAAATGTGCTGGTTTTTCATAAACGCGTTCCAAAAGACTGATTTCTGCGCTTAGCTACGTCTAACTTGTAAGCAAAAACCGCTCACGGCGTTAGTCTAGGCTATGCTCAAAATCAACCCGTCTTTGGTCACGCTCTAAACGCGTTCACCAACACTGATTTCTACATATAACTACGCCTTGTTGCCAGTCGCAAGCGACTGCCTGCCAAGTCTAGGTTATATTGCGAAATCACCCGTGTTGGTTCACGCTCTGGCTTTACATGTCGTCTACGACGATGTATGTCATGTCCAATGGGCCGTGGACGCCGACGATGAGGACCATTTCGATGTCCCCGGAGTTGGATGGGCCGGAGATGTAGTTAATGTTTGAAGTTTTCAGTTCTCCGGATTTTAAGCGTTGTGCGTAAAGTTTTGTGGCTTGGGTGGAGCGGGGCAAGATGTTGCTGCGTTTAACGATGCACAAATAATGGGTTGGCAAGAAGTTAAAGGCTCGACCTTGTCCTGGTGAGGATGGTACGGTAATAGTGCCGGATTCTGCCAACATGTAATCGCCAAAACCAATAGCCATGGCGGAATCTTGGGCGGTGGCTAAGTTCGTTGCCCGATCTGCTTTAGGATCCCAGTACTTCACAGTCCGTTGGTTGCTAGCTGCTGCAGTCCAGTCGTCTAGACCGTAAGCCTTTATTTTGTCCGGTGCGGTGGGTAAGATCAATTGTCCATCGCCTTTATCTGTAAGATAGGCGTCCAAAACACCGCCTAAATCAGCTTTAGAAGTCACTTTGAAGGTGACCTTCAATGCTTCACTAGTATTTCGAGCCATTTCCAATAATTCATCAGCGGATAAGTCCGCTAAAGTTTCTTCGGGCAGCTGGTTGATATGTGTGAACGGTTCTTTGTCTTTTTGGTGCCGTGGCGTCCCTAATTTTTCGGATAAATGGTCTAAAAATGCTTCACGATTATAAATTGCCATATCAATGCCCCTTTCTACTTGTCTGAAGAATTGTCTTTTTGCGCCTGTGCCAGTTTTTGCTGCTGCTTATGATCCGCAAACCAGCTTCTGAAACTTTCTTTATGCTTCGGTGGAATTGGTAAGTCCCGGACATCTGCCCAGCCGCCTACCAAACCAGGTCCTTTATCCACTAACGGTTCGTCCTTGATAAAATTCAACGCCGTCAAGCGGTCGGTCTTATGGGCCATCGTCCGCAAGCCTGGTCGGCCAAAACGAATAGCTGAACGGAATAAGAATGGAAAACCGGTGCCGATGCCGATCACTTCCATCATGAAGTTGTTCAAGCCACCTTGCATCTTCAATCTGTCGGTGTAAACCATCCGGTGCTGAATCAATAATTTGTGCAGCGGAATTTTTACTGGACAAGTTTCAGTACAAGCGCCACAAAGACTAGACGCATAAGGTAATTCACCGAATTTTTCGTAGCCACCTAAGATTGGTGACAATACCGCACCAATTGGGCCAGGGTAAATTGAGCCGTAGCCATGACCGCCAATGTGCCGATAAACAGGACACACGTTAATACAAGCCCCACAACGGATACATTGCAAAATAGATTGGAATTGCGTCCCCAGCGCTTCTGAACGCCGGTTATCCACAATCACCACGTGGAAGTTCTCAGGGCCGTCCGTTTCGCCAGCAACTTGCTGCCCGGCAAAAGTCACATAACTCGTAAGCTTTTGACCAACGGCACTTCGGCAAAGCAGATTATCTAAGACTTCTGCATCAGCCATGGTTGGTACAATTCTTTCCATACCCATGACTACGATTTGTGTCTTAGGAATCGCCATCGTCAAATCCGCATTCCCTTCGTTCGTTACTAAATTAATCATGCCCGTATCAGCCACCGCAAAGTTACAGCCGGTGACCCCTAAGTCTGCTTGTAAGAAATATTCTCTCAAATATTTCCGAGCAAATCGTGCCAAATGTTCAGGGTCATTGTCCCCTTCATACCCTAACTTCATGAAAATCTCTCGGACTTGATCCCGATTCTTATGTAGGGTTGGGAACACAATATGGGTAGGTTCGTCCCAGTTATCTTTTTGTAGAATAAATTCAGCTAAATCGGTTTCCATTAAAGCTAAACCTTTGTTTAACGCTAATAATTGCTTGTCCATATCAATTTCAGTGGTCACCATTGACTTGGACTTAACTAACTTTTTGGCACCCGTTTCCTTGACGATTTTTTGAATATAATCCACAGCATCTGCTTCGGTATCAGCGAAGAATACATCGCCGCCGTTCTTATCCACATTGTTACTAAATTCTTCTAAGTAATCCGGTAAATAAGCAATCGCCCGCTGCCGGATTTGCTCACCTAGTTCCCGCCATTCTTCCCAGTTGCCCAGCAATGCCCGAGAATCTTCACGTTTCGTGTGTTGGGCATCTTGTGCTTTGGCAACGGAAGCCTGCATGAACTTGTCTTGTTCAGACTCTTTAACCCGCGCTAATAATGGTTTGTCACTTGTTGCAATCCCCATGAATTCAACACTCCTTCATCTTTAGACTGGCATCTGCTTCAAATAAGTAATCCGACGCTCGTCCACATTGCTATTCAACACTTCCGCAAGATGCATAATCTTAATCGGCTTGCCCAAACGATTGAACCGGCCGCCAATATTCATCAAGCACCCTGGATCACAGCTGACCAAAATCTCAGCACCAGTCTCTTCAATATGCCGTACCTTCTCGTCTACCATTTGTTTAGAAATCTCAGGTTCCTTAGCCGAGAACGTCCCCCCAAAACCGCAACAGTCATGGGCATTGGCTAATGGTACCATCTCTAAGCCCTTCACATGTTCCAGCAGCGCATAAGGGGATTCTGCTTCACCCAGCAGCCGCGTCATATGGCAAGAACGATGATAAGTTGCCTTACCGTTTAATTCCGCACCGGCATTCTCCACACCCAAAATCCGCCATAAGAATTGTGAAAATTCATAAGTCTTAGCAGCCAATATCCGAGCCTTGCCTAAATATTCCGGATCATCTTTTAACAATTCCGGATATTCTCTTAACATTGCCACACAAGAACCTGCAGGCCCAACAATGTAATCGGATTCAACACTGAGCAACGCATCCACCTGATTACGGAATGTCCGCTGAGTGCCTTTTTCATACCCACTATTATAAGTCGGTTGCCCACAACAGATTTGATCTGATGGTAAATAACAATCACAGCCGAACCGTTCTAAAACTTCTACCATTGCCTTACCGACATTTGGGAACTCTAAGTCAACGACACAAGTTGAAAAAATAACAACCTTCATTTGATAACCTCCTAATTCAGCCCACAATCCGAGCCGAAAGCTGATAGCACACAATTATCATACTGCATAGCCTTATTGTAGCGCATTCAAAATCATTTTGAAAACAATAACCATTACATCGTGAAAGCGCCAACCCTAATTACACTAAGGTTTTCCACCATAAGTTTCACAAAGTCCCACAAAATGTAGGGATTCCCCTTACCAATCAATAATTATTATCCTCTGTAAAAAAAGCCCTTGCTCCTCAACTCTGATTCATAAAATTTGATAAATTAATGAGAAATTTCAAAAAAAAGAATTGGTCTAATTTCATAGATTGTGTACAATTCATTTTCCGATTTTATGCCCATCTTATCAGGATCTGCCCGTATTTATTTCGCCATAAAAACTAGACCATTTGCCTTAAATTCAGATTCGGATAGGTTTTCTTACAAAAGTTGAAATAAAATCACGATTTTTTACCTTATAATAAGATTAAAGCTTCATAATTTGTTCATAAAATATTCATATTAAGCACCGGGAGGAGGTTATTACATGCTTTCATTAACTAGAATGAATCGCCAGCATTTATACTTACTTAGCCTTATGGCACTAATCAGCAGCCTATTTTTGCTCACTGCACCACAAACCAGCCAAGCTGCTGATAGTCCCAACAACCCTACCACTACGAAGGTAACCTCAGAAGCCGTCAAAAAAACAACTGAACCTACCTATCCTGGTTGGGTCAGTGTCGCCGTTGTCGGCACACCTTATACCGTAAAACAATTCGTTGAACTACCTTTAGCAAAACAGCTTTACTACGTAGAGCAGCTGCATCCAAATATTGATCCCAATGACGTTAAAAACAGTTACCTGGGGACAACTGTTTCAGACGTCAATACGGACGTTACTACAGATACAACCGCTGCTACAAGTACTTTCAGCAATTTTGCTTTATTTTCACGTTCAGCTATCATGCCCATGGCCGCCGCTGCTGCAACACCAACTTATAAAAGTGAAGTCGATTTAGCACCAGCCTCAGCAACAACTGGTGGGAAAAACACCTTAATTATACCATTTAAAAATGGTACAGATACCACGCCAATGCAAGATTATATTAACATCGGTGATCTAACAGCCAGTGACCTTTCTAAGAGCGCAAATTTTACAATTACCACTACCAATGGCGATCTAGTTAACGACACAGATTTCACAATTTCAGCCGATAAGGACACAGGTATCACAGTAGATTTAAAACCTGCGGGTATCGACAAAATAAAAAATTCCGGTACTAAATGTTATGAAGGCAATAAATTCAGTGCCACTATCGTAATTAGAACTGGTTACGTTTTTAATTATAAATATACTAATCTGAATGTAGACTTCAATATTTGGCTGCCAGATATTGATCGGACACAGGCAAATATTAATAGTAATACGAATTTACAGCTCCGTTATAGTTATGGGCCTATGATTGCTGACAGTCAGCCAATGAAGGCAAACAGTATTACAGGCACATTTGAAGGTGTGGATAAGCCTAACTTTAATATTGTAGACACCAGTCCCAGTGCAATAAACACTTACAAAGAAAAATTTGTTACCAGTACATCAACCCCCGTGAATAACGGAATTGGCGCTTCTGAAAACGAAGGTGTTCGTGTCTATACCCTTTTTAATGATTTTATTTACCAAAGTAATTACTATCCTATGGATAGTAATTTAGCAGATTTAACGACAAGTGACTTTTTTTATGATCCTGAAAAATCCGGCAGCACTGGCTTGTATACAACAACGCCACTTCTTTTCGGTAATACGACAAGTGCCAAAATTCCAACAATAAAACAGGACAATAATTACTACGGATTACTAAAATTCGATACTGCTAAACACATTCATATGGCACCTAGTGCTGCAGAGCCTAATTTAATTGAGTTAACTTATGATGGCTATATTAAAAACCAAGACACTTTGGACTACTTATATCCTGGTATATTTAGTGCCGACACAGACCCACTGTCTATTAAAGTTCACAATACATTATCTCCTACAGAAGATAATCAAAGTATGGCCATCAATGAATCCGTCACGAACACTTCCAATCATGCGTTAACTAACTTTTATTTTACCCGAAGATTCGATACAATGAGCGGCTATGGACCAGTATATGACGAAGACCTCGATATCAATCGATATGACAATGTGCCGATCTATTTTGGCCCCCAAGCATCTACTGGTCCAAGAGCTGGTAAAGTTTCTGGACTTTATTTCAGACCAGAGGCTAAAGAAATGAACTACACAATAGACTTCAACTTTAACTATACCGCAGCACCAGATGGTTGGTCTGGTACTAAATATAAAGGTGCTACTTTTACCGATGAGATCAGTGTTGATAATCAAAAGATGTATTCATATCTAACAACGACTACTATGATTAGTGATCTTGGTACTCGTCCTGACATAAATGGAACTTATGCTGATATATTTAAAACCCCTAATGGAAATGCTCAAGCTGATTGGCCTTATGGCACTGGAGCAAACGAAGCCGCCGCTAACCACACTTCTTACGGTGTATCACCTAACTCTGATTCAGCTATTTCCATGAAGTGGTCGCCAACTCAAGTTAAAAGTCAAGTTGGCGATTTTGAAAAAGATAAGACCTTTGACATGACTTTCAATGTCAGTACTTCTACCGCCGCTGCACCTCGTCTTCAGATAGAAAATGAATATTTACGAATCAAACCTGATGCAACTAAAGCAACAATTAGTGGTTCTGTTTCTGACTTAGATGATCAATATGTCAATCTTTACTACACAATAGATGATCCCGTAACACCTGGTGACGGTTTGCCTAATGATGCCTCGACTTATCTTAGTACTGTAGATTTAGGTCCCGTTGTTTCTGGAACAGACCACAATCAATTTACGGATTTTGAAGCTGACGTCACTGGTGACACCTTAACAAAACTTAAAGCCTATCAGGCTCAAGGTCATAAAATTTATATCTATGCTGTAGATGGTGTCACTGATACGAGTGGTACTCGCGATCCTACGGCTACCGGCTACATTTCAAATATTATGAGTGTTCGCGTAAACGATCCAATTAATGTCACCGTAAACCGACATGTAACAAAAGACGGTAACACAACTACAACAGCCACACAACTATTAGGTTATGCTGGAGATACTTATAACTTATATGATGATGCTGAAAACGGCAGTGTCTTTGAGCCAGATGAAGCAACTCTAGTTGCAGGTGCTGGTTCAGCTGTTTATGCGGATACTAATGGTGCCGCTCCGAAGGTACTGACTGAAGGTGAAGCCTATTACACCCGTGATGAAACACAACTACCATCCGAAGCAGAGCGTACAGGCACTTTTAAATTAGATCAAAACGATTTGAAATTAGATTACTACTATAATTACGATGGTAACGTTGCAATTACAGCCCCAGCTTTAGATTTTGGGAAGCATCCTAAGACCATTAGCAATGGCATATATAACTTAGAAGCCACCAGCGGGGCAAATTTGGTTGTAACGGATACAACCCAAAGTAAAGCCTACGACCTACAGGTTGTTGAAACCACCCCATTAACTAGTGAAACTAATGCCACTTTAGATAAAGGTTTAGGTTATCGCATAGATGACAGTAGTTTGGCCAATGACCTAACAACGCCAGTTACTGTCTATACCAATAATAGCACCGCTAATACCGTGGATATCAGTAATACTTGGAAAGTTGGCGACACTTATGACTACGGTCCAGTCATGAATATCACCAATGATAACCGCAGTAAGATCGACACCGGTATCTATGACGGCACCTTGACTTGGACCGTTGTCAAAAGTGTGAACTAGAGAAGTTACGGGTAACCTCTCTAAAACGTATGCCTAATTTCGGGTTTAACACCTAAAAAGCATAATTTTTTAGGTATTTAAATAAACTTCACATTAATGCTTATGTGAACACTAAATTTAATCAATTTAAAAGGGGGGAAAGTGATCAAAAGACCCGACTACTATTGTTGCCACTCGTTTGTGTACCTTAGAAAGGAAGATAACCATGTATAAATCAAATAATTTCTTAACAAAATCTATTATGCTTTTTGCCGCAGCTCTACTAGGCTTCACAGGAGTTGCAACCATTACACCAAACGCTGCTGATACCACTACACCAACCACTGTCCAAGCTGCACAAACTTTTCCTTATAAACTAACACCTGTGGATGAAGCCGGTCATAAAATTGGGGATACCGTCACGGGTACTGCGCCTATTGGTTATACAGTCCCTATGCCGAGTATTCCTGGATATAAAATTATTGAAGGTCAAAACTTGCAAATTGATGACAAACTTTTAAGAGGCAACATTGTTTATAAAGAAATTGCCAATTCCAACCTAAAAATTAATTATATTGATCAAGCTGGTAATACTTTAGAAACAACTACTATTACGGATCTTCAGTATGATGCTAAAGGTAATATTGATTTAAAGACAGATTTAGGTGCGCAATATATCTTTGATCAGGTTAAGTCTAATAATGATAATTTTGAAGTTACTTCAGATGGCACAACGCTCACTTATTCAAATAAAAATGAAGCTGGTGGCGATGTTACAGTTGATGTTCTTTATAACGCTAAGGCTGCCACTGTAACTTTGAATTATGTAGATGCCAACGGCAATACTATTAGCACAAAAGATATTTCTAATGATGATTTATATGTTGGCGCTGATTACAACTATACCTTAGAAGATAAGATTACAGGTGACGATAACAAGACTTATAGCTTTGCTAACAAGTGGACAGCTAATGATAACACTACAGGCACTGATACTAATGTTGCTTTAACACTCTCAGCTGATACCGTAATTACTGCAACTTACACTGAAGACCAAGTTGCACCGTCAACCGATACTAATTACTACTTGCCAGGTGTTTACGCTAATGCCTCTGCAGGTGTTGCTTTAGATCCTGATCATTACACCATCGTTTCTGCAGGTTCTGGTGTTGGTATTTTAGGCGCAACTTCTTACGGTCAAGTTCAATTCACTGGTTTGTTTGGTAACGCATGGAAGATCGGGACACGTGTCTATGTTGGCCCATTTGGCGTTTGGGTTATTGCTGGGATCACACCTGACAAGAAAGTCGTTGTAACCCCATTAAGTGCTAATGCCCAATCTAGTGCCGCAGTCGCTGGAATTACTACCGCTCTCGCTGCAGGTTCTACAGCAAACGCTTCTTTAACTAACGGCGTTGGTGCCGGTGCCGCTGCTGGGATTACTACCGCAAAAAACACTGAACAAGTCGCTGTCGGCGTTGGTAACGTAGAAGACAAACCATCCGGTGAAATAGCAAGCAGCTCTGACGACAACATCATTGACAACATCACAAACGGCACAATCAAAGCCGTCAATGGCATCGTCGGTGGCATCGCTAAAACCGTTAACAAAGTATTCAGCTGGTTATTCTAAGAGCGTGACAAGCTACGGTTTGACAATGCACATAACCTAGACTTACGACATAAGCCCGGTCTTGGCTTGTGAGTAAGACGTAGTTATGTAAATTGTCAGTAGCTTGGAACGCGTTTAGAGCGTGAACTAGAGCGGGAAAGCCTCGAGCACTAACCTAGAATCTTGCAGGGTGTCGTCAGACACACAAAAGATTCGTAGTTAGGTGAGAGCTTTGCTCTAGTGAACGCGTTTCAGAACCAGAGCATGACCAACCTCCCCCCTGGTGCTAAGAATATACTATAGTTATAGTATCAACGTGTGCCCTTAGATTATCGGGTTATCTTCGGTCGCACGGTATCACCGGTATTTCTGGCCAATTGGCTATAATTGCTTTGACAAGTCCACTTAGGAGCGGTCACTCATGAGAAGATCAACGCAGCATCCCACATATCAACGGTCACAGCGGCGGCGCCATGGCGAAAAGCGCCACCATCGTGTTTTTTACAAACGTGGCTGGTTTTGGACCCTTATTGGTATTGTGCTTTGCTTAGGTTTATTCGTTATGATGGCTGCTATGAAACAAGCAGGTACCCAAGAACAGGCAACAACACAGTCTATGAGCTTATTACAGTTAACTCAGTCGAAGGTTACGACTAACGCTAAGGGCGTTGCTGTAATTCAAGGTGTGTCTACGGCGGGCACAACGATTATGATTGAGAACACGCCCCAAACTACGGTGGCTAAGAATGGTCATTTCAAGTTCAACTATACTTTGAAAACACCTCAAAGTCAGACTTTGACCATTCAGGCGAAAAGTATTACTAATGCCACCGAGACGGCACGGATTTCGATTATCCCCAGCGCCAAATATTTAGCCAGCCTACGCCAAGCGGATGATAGCACGTCGGTGGCGGCCTCAAGTAGTAGTGCTTCAGAGGCGGCATCAGCATCGGCCCCTTCTGAAGCGGCGGCCAGCAGTGACCGCCCTGAAGGCGATCAGGACCAAACTCAGGCAAAGGCAGCTGAAGACGCTCAGGAAAAGAAAACCATCGACTGGGACGTGGCTAATACGAGAATCATCAGCTTAGAGACTGCGGTTGCTGACAATGTATTAACGTTAACGGTGAATTGGAAAAACATTGATAATCAAGACATACCGATGTTTGTCAGTTTGTTTAATGAGCCGACTGTGCAGCAATCAGGGTCACAGTTGACGGCATTACAAAATGAAGACAGTGCCACCGCCCTCCTCCCACAGTTCCAAAATACGGTGGGCACAACAATGAGTCTGAAATATTTGTTCAAATTGAATAACGATGTTTTACCATTGACGATTAACCTTAGTACAAAAGATGGTCAAAATAACACCATTACCATGGCATTACATTAAATAGCAGCGTATAGATTTTGCATTTCTTCCTTTCAAAATAAGAGTGAGTGTAATATTTCTTCCTTTCAAAACAAACGATAGTAACAATACAAAGTTTAACTTCCTTTCAATAAAAAAATCGCGTTTTACCCGGTCTTTTTGGCCAAGTAAAACACGATTTTTTTTATTTAACGTCCGTCCAAGCTTTAACTTGTTTTGGATGGGCTTTAATCCAAGCTTTTGCGGCTTTTTCTGGTGCTGTCCCGTTGTGAATTTGCAACATGACAGTTTCCATATCTTTGACAGACCAATGGAAGTTATCTAGAATTTGATAAGCTTCCGGTTGATCTTGTTTTAAGCCTTTGCGTACCATAGTTTTAATGGTTTCTGCTTGTCCCATGGCACCGGCGGGATCTTTTAGATATTTCAGGTCATATTTACTGAACATCCAATGTGGTGACCAACCGGTAATAACAATCGGTTCTTTTTGTTTGATGGCTTTCCCTAGGGCAACGGTCATGGCACCAGATGAAGAGGTTGAGACTTGCCAATCCTTTAAATTAGGATAGGTCTGCTGAGCTTTTTCTGCAGCAGCAACTACGCCAGCGCCGGGTTCAATGCCGGTGATGGTTTGATTGGCTTGACCGTTCAGATCGGCAATTGAATTAACGTCGGTCATGTACTTAGGTACGACTAAGCCGACTTTGGCGCCGCTTAGATTGGTGCCTAAGTTAACAACGTCCTTTTTATATTTTTTGTACTGGGCGGCTTGGGTATTGGGCAGCCAGGCCCCTACCATGGCGTCAGATTCCCCTTTGGCAACGGATTCCCACATAATGGCGTTGTCTAAGGGGGTGGTTTTGACGTCGTAGCCCTCTTGTCGCAAAACTTCAGCGATCACGTTGGTGGAGGCGACTTCTGTGTCCCACTCCACATAGGACAGGTTGAGCGTGCCTTTATTTTGAGATTGTGTTTGCTGTTGATTATAAACCACACTGCTGCCGACTAAGCCCAGTGCGGCCACTAGACCAGCGATGGTCCAATAGCGTTGCCGCTTTTTTTGTGCCGGGGTTTTGGTTTTGTTGGCTTTAGGCTGGTTTAAGTATTGGGTGAACCGGTCAATGATAATTGCCAGTACGACTAAGGCGAGGCCATTTACGAAGCCGCTGCCGACTTGGGCTCTTTGCAGGGCTTGTAAGACGCCGCGGCCTAGGCCTGGTGCGCCGATCATTGAGGCGATGACGACCATGGATAGTGCCAGCATGGTTGTTTGGTTAATGCCGGCCATAATTGTATTTTTGGCTAGGGGTAATTCTACTTTCGTTAATTTCTGCCAGCCGGTACTGCCAAATGAGTCTGCTGCTTCCACGAGATCTTGGGGGACGCCGCGGATTCCTAGGTTCGTCATGCGCACTGTTGGCGGCAAGGCGAATATAATGGATGCGAACAAACCGGGGACAATCCCAATGCCAAAGAAGGCAACGGCGGGGATTAAATAGACAAAACCCGGCATGGTCTGCATGAAGTCTAAGATGGGGGTGATTACGATTCGGGCCCGATTGCTTTTAGCCATCCAGATTCCTAGTGGGACGCCAATAATTATTGACAGCAGGCTGGATAACAGGACTAAGGTGATTGTATTCATCAAGTCCGCCCAGAGGCCTTGGTTATAAATATAAAGCAGGCCTAATAAGGTGAATGCTGTCAGGCCCCAGCGCTTCTTAGAGACGAAAAAAGCGGCTACGGTGAGTACGAGTATAAAGACTAGCGGTGGAATAGCGATTAAGCCGGCGGTAATGCCGTTCATCAAGCTTTTACCGAAATTCTGCAAAACATCAAAGAAACCGGCCCAATTTGTTGTCAGCCAATCGGTGAATTTTTCCACCCAATCAGCTACGGGGAGTTGTGCGATCATCAAGCCATTATTCATTGCTATCCCCCCCTTTTGTCTTAGATTCTGTTACGGCGGCATCATCGGTTAAGGCATCAATGACGCTGCCTCGGATAACGACGCCCAGTACTCGATTTTGTTCGGTCACCACAACGGGAGTCGGTGAATTATTAATTACTTTGAAAATATCATTTACAATGGTTTCTTTTGTAATGGTTGTCACGGCGGTATCTAGATAATCGGTTAGTGGGGCCTGTTTTTGACGGGCGGCCACGGCATTTTCAGCGCTGATAACACCTTTGAGCTGTCTTTGACTGTCAACGGCCACGAGCATACTGACTTCTTCATGCCGCATGCGGCGCAGGGCGATATTTGGCCCTTCTTTATCCAAATTAAGGGTCAATGCTGGAATCATGATATTTTGTGCGGTAAGGACTTTGGCATAATCCACATCCCGGGTAAAGGTCCGGACATAATCATTGGCCGGATGCGTTAAGATTTCTTCCCCGGTCCCGGTCTGCATGACTTGGCCGTCTTTCATGATTAGAATTCGATCGCCGATACGTAAGGCTTCGTTCAGGTCATGGGTGATGAAGATGATGGTTTTTTGCATTTTTTGCTGCAGATCCAGCAGTTCATCTTGCATTTCTCGGCGGATTAATGGATCCAATGCTGAGAAGGCTTCATCCATTAATAGTACTTCGGGGTCATTGGTCAGCGCTCTGGCCAGGCCAACTCGCTGCTGCATTCCGCCGGATAATTGGTCGGGATACTGATCCGCAAAGGCCGACAAGCCCATGTCTTTTAAGGTGGCTTGGGCTTTTTTTAAGCGTTCTGTTTTTGCGACGCCTTTAATTTCTAAACCATAGGCGGTATTTTCTAAGATGGTCCGGTTGGGAAATAGCGCAAAATTTTGAAAAACCATACTCATTTTTTTGCGTCGTGCCTGAATTAAGGCGTTTTTATCCATTTTGGCAATATCTGCGCCATCAATGTAAACCGACCCAGTTGTCGGATTAATCAGTCGATTGATCAAGCGGATCATTGTGGACTTACCGCTGCCGGACAGTCCCATCACAACAAAGATCTCGCCTTTATTTACTTCAAAATTAGCGTCATAAACCCCAACCGTTGCGCCAGTCTTCTTTAGAATTTCTGTTTTAGACTGACGATCTTGAATCATTTCTAAGGCGGGTTTGACACGTTTCCCAAATATTTTTGTAAGATGTTCTACTTTTACAATTGGCAATAAACTTCCTCCTTCAAATTTCGAACAATGTATAAAACTAAGTGACTTAACCATGTTATTCTCATATGGGCACTTTTGTCAAACGATTATCAGCCTAAATAAACCTATAGCCCCCTTGGTTTTCATGAAAAAAAGGCGTCTCAAGTCTGTCCTTGACCCAATCTTCGACCAGATCAAAAGGCACAAAAAAAACTTCAAAAAATTTTGAAGTTTTGTCCTAATGCTGCTCATCAGCGGTAAAAAAATTTTGAACTTGCTGCCAAGCTGCCCCCTGCCCTACAAAAAAGATCGTATCGCCAGCTTCGATTTTGGCATAAGGCCCTGGCGATACTTTTAACTCTTGATTATGTCGGACAGCCACAATCGTCGCCGTTGTACTCTGCCACAATTTTAACTCGCCAATACTACGGCCCAGATGCTTGTCCCCAGCCTTTAGCGTTAACTGAAACGGCATTAACGGATTCACCGCATTAAAACGCTGGGTCTGATCTAAAAACTGATCCATTAATTCAGACAAGTTTTGATAAGCATCTTGTTGCTGCTTCATTGTTTTCTGAATATCATTTTTAATATCCTTTAACGTTTTGACACTTTTGAACTGATTAATAAAATCAATCGCCTTAACCATCGAAGCCACATAAAAACCACTACCCTGTTTCGCCTCAACAATCTCTAAATCCGCCAATAATTTAATCGCCTTACGGGCCGTCTCCGCAGACACTTGATAAGTATTCGCCACCGTCGAACGAGCATGAATCTTAGTCCCAATCGGATACTCCTGCTTGGTAATACGCGTCGCAAGATCTAAGGCAATCTGCTGATAACGCGCAAGCGCATTCTCTTTAATCCCAGCCATACGCAATAATCACTCCATAAAAAAAATTTATTAAACTAAGCATAGCATAAAAAAAGCCAGAGCGTGACAAAAGACGGGTTGATTTTGAGCATAGCCTAGACTAACGCCGTGAGCGGGCTTCGCTTACAAGTTAGACGTAGCTAGGCACAGAAATCAGTCTTTTGGAACGCGTTTTAAAGACCAGAGCGTGAACTAGAGCGGGAAAGCCTCGAACACTAACCTAGAATCTTGCAGGGTGTCGTCAGACACACAAGAGATTCGTAGTTAGGTGAGAGCTTTGCTCTAGTGAACGCGTTTATGAGCCAGAGCGTGAGAGCTTATGGGTGACAATGCACATAACCTAGACTTACGACATAAGCCCGGTCTTGGCTTGTGAGTAAGACGTAGTTATGTAAATTGTCAGTAAGCTCGAACGCGTTTCAGAAGACGAGCATAAGATAAAACCGCCGTGAGCGGGAAAGCCTCAAGCCCCACAAAAAACAGCCTGATCAAACCCGACCAGACTGCTTTTTTATTTTCCTTCTATTATATATAGCCGTTAAAGCAACTTTCTATCGCACCTCTTGGACTTGATCACTTTTTTTTTCAACCATAATGTTCAAGATCGTCGGATCCGTACCCGCCAACCCTTCTGTACCTAAACGCCCAATAGCTTGAATCGTCTCATCAATTTGATGGCAAACAAGCCCATTGCTGGCAGGCACTGCAATTTGCATCAGCGCTAGATTCACAGAACGATACATAGAGGCTACAGAAGTTGCGACTTTCATCGCACAAGAGCAACCAGCGCCATCACAGATCATCCCTGCGGCATCACTGGCCATATTGTTAATGCTGCGACAGGCTGTTTGGAAATCATCATCCATTAAATAGACCACCCCAGCTGCAGCACCCATTGCAGCGGAATCAGTGGCGCAAAATGCAGACAGCACTGGCAAAAAGGCATGGATATATAATGCCGTGAGATGGGACAACGTTATGCCACGGACCAAAGTCTCCTCGTCAGCGTTGACATGCTGGGCCACAACACAAACCGGACAAGTGGCGGTGATGCCTTGATTGCCGGAGCCTGAATTAGACATTGCGGGCAACGGTGCGCCACCCATGCGGGCATCAGAAGCAGCTGCGGTGTAGGCCACAATGCGATTGCCTAAATCCGCAGCCATCCCGGAGCCAAAACCAGAGGTACTGGCTTGATCAATGGAACGGCCCAATTTCAACCCATAATCATGGTGCAGCCCTTCTTCGGCCAAGGCCATATTAACAGTGGCAGCGTCTTTCATAAACGCAATTGATTTTAGATCAACATTATGCGCAAACTGCCAAATATCAGCAAACGTTACAGTTTTCATAAAGGCCTTAAAATCCGAAGTGGCATGGGCAGAAGGCCGTTCTTTAGAAAATAAAACAGTGTCATTTTTTTCAACTAGGAAAATATTCGTATGGGCGCCGGCAATACAGACACGCACGGTATCTTTGGCGGTGGTTAAGGACACCTCCACGTACAGATCATCGTCTACGGCCGCCACTTGGGCACTGACCCGACCAGAATGGGCCAATTCCAAAACAGCCGGTACGTCCGCTGGCGTCATGTTGGCAATCACGCTCAAGCCGGCATCCGCTTGTCCGCATAGGGCGCCGGCAGCGGCAGCGACTAACAATCCAGGTTCGCCGGTTCCCGGCACAATTACAGCCATGGCGTTCTTCATAATATTCGGCGAGACTTTCACTTCAATTTTTTGGATCGTCTGATCTGCCAATACCGCACGACCATTGGCGGCACCGTAAGCTACGGCAATCGGTTCTGTACAGCCGGTTGCGGCCACAACACCATCTTTTAAAACATCTATAAATTGCGCTGCCATTTTTGTTGAATCCATTGTGATCATTTCCTTTCAGAGTTGTCTTTGATTAACTAAATGCGAGGAATGGTGATGCAATGAGCAAAATCCCAATGAGAATGATGAACCAAACGCTAGGGCTCTTCCATTTATGTAACGCCGGCACTTTGTAGACAAGGTACGCTGGAATTAAGCAACCGATCATCCCAAAAATCGGAGAACAGATGGAGGTAAAACTCAAAACAGGAGCATTCAGTAAGATGGCCCCCCAAGAGACCAATACGGCAAAGACTAAGATACATTTACTCAAGATTTTTTTATTAATTTTTTCTTCCGGCATAAACCGTTTTAAGACATTGGTGGCGATACCTTGACAAGATTCTCTAAAGCCAAGGAAAACGCTGAAGAAGGCCGTCATAACTGCAAAGATGTTCAAGACCAAACTTAGAATTTTTACAGAGCCGACATTCATATTCTGGGCGACAATCGCCAAGGTGGAGATATTTTTAGCGTAAGCTTCCACTGCCTGATCATGACCGATGGCTAAATTAAACGAAATCGCATAGAAGAAAACGACAAAGAACAAAACGAAAAAGGCAATGTTCATCGCCCGTAAAGCTTTGTAACGTGCGACTTCTACATTTTCGTTGTGGCTTCTAAAAGAAATAACCATCGGCGATAAGGACTGGATGAACAAAATGGAAGTTAACGTAAATGGTAACATAATAATGCCCTGTTTGATAAGATAACTGATCGAAGGGAACGTGGGAATGTTGTGAATGTTCCAAAAACCAATCATCGTAACGCCGAGAACAAAGATAATTAATAGCTTTGTACAAACCATAAATGAAGAAATTTTAAATAATAATTTTTCAGCTTGGGAAGCAATCAAAACTAATAAGATCACTACACCTAAGCCATAAAATGGATTATGGGACCAAACTGTTTTAGTAATATGGAAAGAATGCAGGAATGATGCACTATCATTAGTAATCGCTGTGGAGTAAACAAATACCCAAATCAGCAACATGGCGAAGTATAACGCCCCGATAATAAAGCCCCAATTTTTCCCCAAATAGTTCCCAATAATACTTGGATAATCATCACATTCTTTAGCTTCAGCAATTGTATTAATAAACAAGCGTTGGAACAAATAAATCGCTGGATAACCGATCAATGACGATACAAGAAAAACCCAAATTCCAACTAAACCGACTTTCACCGGTAAAAAGACAATCCCGGCACCAATCGCCATCCCAATACTCATAATGACCCAGCCGACATCCGTCCCATTAAATTTAGTCTGGATTTTCCATTCTTCTGGGGTGATACCGGCCTTTTCAGCATGTTTTCTATCTCGATTAGTCAGGTTAATTTCTTTTGGCGCACTTTGAGCTTCTGAGTTCATAATGCTACGACCCCTTTTTCGATATAAAAACTATCAATTTTTAAACGAAAATTTCATCCGGATTAGTTTTTTCACTTTTGAACAAATAAATATGAGCGCTTTCAATATTTACAAATTTAATCATAAACAAGATATTTTTCTCTGTCAAAGTGAAACTGATTAAAAAAAGGCATTGATAATCCAAATATATCTAATCATTCTATAATAAATAAGGCAAGACGTCCCTACCAAGCAGCCTTTATCACTTTACATTTAATGGGTTAATCTATAATAAATTATCAGGATATAATTTTTTATCAATCCTTGATATAGTGCTGTTTTATAAGTATTTTTTGTAAGTAATCCTGAGCTAAGTTATCTTCAGGTCGTTAAAATTCTGATAAAAAATAATCAGTGGTTTAAATCTATTGATTTTAAACATACTCAAAAGATGACTATCATTAGATTTAACCTCATTTTTTAGTGATAGTCAGAAAATTATCAAAGCGAATTATAAATTTGATTTACACGACTTCAAATCTGTTATTATATTCTTTTTATTGCTCACCTATTAACGGAATTATTGATAATATTTTTATATAATGTTATCGTAATTACCGTTATTGGAGGTGAAAGAATGAGTGTTTCAAATTATATTCGCAGTTATTTACCATTGGCTAAATTTTTAGCTGAAATTTTAACGGAGAACAATGAGGTTGTTTTGATAGATTTAACCCAATCAAAGCCGGTGCCCCTGGCTGTCCACCACGAATTGCCCCAGGTTCCCCTGTCAACCATCATTGATCAAGCGCTAAGTGCAACGGCTGAAAAAGGCCATTTTGTCAAAAAACATTTAGAGCTGAAGACTGCCGATCAGGCTTTAGTGTCCAGTTCCTTTGTCATCCGCTATGATGCGGCCGTTGTGGCGCTACTTTGTGTCATTACTGATGAGCAGTGTTTTAGCAATCTGTCCACGGGTCTGAATCAGCTGATGCAGTTATATAATGGCAAGTTGCAAGTCAGTGCGTCTTATTTTGCCCAAGAAAATAGTCTTGTGGTTGAAGATGAGGAGCATTTTGCCACGTCGTCCATGGATTTTGTGGATAGTGTGCTCAAAGACTATCTTTACGAATTGTCGATCAAAAAGGCTTATATGCAGCGGGAAAACAAGATCGAATGTGTTCGGCGGCTTTACCATCAAGGCTTTTTCCAGTTAAAAGATAGTGTGTCGATTGCGGCCAATGTGATGGGGGCTTCTGTGCCCAGTATTTATCGCTACTTGAAGATTGTCCGAGACGAACAAGTCCCATCTTCAAACCCGTAACTTAGGGTTTTTGCGCAAAAAAATAGGATCAACGACTCGTCTTTGCGAGTCGTTGATCCTATTTTGTATTATCAATGTTTAATTTAATTTATGATCTTTAACGTGTAAAGCATAAGTATCTCTGGCGATCATCAATTCTTCGTTTGTTGGAATAATGAAGGCAGTGACTTTAGAATCGTCGGTGCTGATGAGCCGTTCTTTGCCCCGGACGTGGTTTCTTTCTGGGTCAATTTTTACTCCAAAGGCACTTAAACGATCCCCGATGCGTTGCCGCAAATCAATGCCGTTTTCACCACTCCCGGCGGTGAAGACGATGCCGTCTACGCCCCCAAGACGGGCAACGTAAGCGCCCACATATTTCACAACCCGGTTGACGAAGACGGATAAAGCTAGAGCGGAACGTTCGTTAGTGGTTTCTGTATCTTCTAGATCCCGCATATCTGCAGATAATCCTGAAAGACCCAGCAAACCAGATTTTTTATTTAAAATATCAATAAATTCATTAATGTCGGTGATGCCCAATTGTTGCATCAAATAAGGAATCAATGACGGATCAATGTCCCCGCAGCGTGTGCCCATGGTAATGCCGGCTAATGGTGTGAAGCCCATGGATGTATCCACAGCCTTACCGCCGTCAATAGCTGAGATGGAAGCCCCACTGCCTAGATGCAAGGTGATCAATTTCAAATCTTCTGCGGGTTTGCCCATTAATTCAGCGGCCCGGCTGGAAACGTAACGGTGGCTGGTGCCATGTGCCCCATATTTACGAGCCCGGAAACGTTTGTAGTAGTCTAAGTCGATGCTGTAAAGATAGTCTTCTGGTTCCAAAGTGCTGTAAAAAGAAGTATCAAAGACGGCAACTTGTGTGGCATGGGGTAACAATTCTTGGAATACGCCGATGTAATAAGCTTCAATGGCATTATGCAGCGGTGCGTATTCTTTTAATTCCTTAATTTGGTCGAGAACTTGTTGGGTAATCCGTGTAGAGCTCTTGAATAATTCGCCCCCGGCTACGACCCGATGGCCAACTCCGGTGATTTCTTCCAAATGTTCCACAATGCCCAATTCTTTAAGCCGGGTTAAAATTTTAGCAGCGGCAAGTTCATGGGTTGTGATGGGTTCTTCTTGATCTATTTTTTGTCCATCGCCATATTCAACGATGAAGTGGGCATTTTCTTTACCTAAACGGTCGATCATCCCTCCGGCGATTTTTTGTTCTTCTGGCATTTGAAATAGTTGCCATTTTAAAGTGGAACTACCGGCATTGACGGCCATAACTTTTGTCATTATAATCTCTCCTCGAAATATGCAATTCAGTAACTAGTCCTATTTTAACAGTTTTTGGGAGCGTATTCACTAAGATATTACATTATTTTTGGTTAACTGAAAAACTTTTTTCTAACCGTGGCATCAAGGCGGTTAAGATCAAGCCCACCACCCCAATAATCATAAAAATAACAAAGGTTAATCGAAACCCGGCTAACTGGGCTTGATTGGTGGTGGCGGTTTTACCCACTTGTTGTGTGGTCAAAGTCAGTACTTCGGTGGCGGCCACGACCCCTAAAGAACCTAAAATTTGCCGAACTGTGGTGGTAACGGCGGTGGCGTCAGCCAATAATGTTTTATCCAAACTATTGGCCCCCCAGGTTACCGCTGGCATCATTACAAAGGCATTCCCGCTCTCGGTAATGGTGGCACCTAAGATGGCAATCCACAATTGTTTGAACTGGACCAATAATGCTAAACCACCCATACCAATTACGATTAAAGCCATGCCGATTCGGATGACATTTTGCCCGTTTGTCCGATCTAATAGTTTGCCGGCAATGGGATTTAAGAGGCTTAAAACTACGGCGGCGGGGACTAAAGAAAGTCCGGATAATAATGGTGAGACATGTAAAACTTGTTGAAAATATAATGGTAAGATGATGGTGGTGACGATTAAGGCGATGTAAGAAATGCCGGTTAAAAAGACGGATAAGGTGTAGATTTTGGACGCAAATACTTTTAATTGTAATAATGGCTGTTGCAACTTGTTTTGCCGCCGGACGAACCAAACCATGCCGATCACACTCAAAATTATCACGAGCCATGTGGCCGCAATGCTGGCGTTATGATGGGTCAGTTCGGTTAACCCCCACAACATGGCGGGAAAACTGGCGGCTAGTAGGATGGACCAACCGTCAATGCTGCTTTTTGCCAAGGGCATGACGTTGGCGATTGTGGCAAAGGATAGGCTAAATGTGAGCAACATTAATAGTAGGAATAAGCCGAATAGGCCTTGCCAGCTGAAGAATTGCAATAGGATGCCGGAGATGATTGGTCCTACGGCTAGGGCGGATCCCATGACGAGTCCGGCAAAACCCATGATTTTGCCCCGCTGTGCTTTTGGGGTGATGGTTAATAGGACGGTTTGGTAGCTGGGGAAGATGATCCCTACGGCGATGGCTTCCAATAATCGGCCGCTCAATAGGGTGCTGAAGTTGGGTGCCCAGATGCACAGGATGGTGCCTAGGGCGAAGGTGGCAATGATGCTGCGAAACAGGCGTTTAAATGGGATGTTATGCAGCAGCCACGGGCTAACGGGGATGAAGATGCTCATGACCAGCATGAAGCCGGTGGTTAGCCACTGGACGGTGTCGGCGTTGACTTGGAAGGTTTGCATTAAGGTGGGATAGGCGGTGGATAGGGACGATTGGCTGATGGACATGCTGAAGGTTCCTAATAATAAGGTGATGATAAAGCCGAGGTAATGCTGTTTTGTTGTGCTGTTTGCGGTTTGATGTACCATAATAAAGCCCCCATTTTTTTCGGTACGCTTCTATTGTAGTCTTCTATTGGGCAAATGGCTGAATCAATTGTCAATTTTTTTAGGGGTGGACAAGATGCGGTGGAAGTATGCTATAGTTGAGGTAGACTTTTTTGAGATGTGAGGCGTCGATTTTGAGAGCTTTGAGGGATGCAATTGTACAAACTACAGCAATGACGGGCTTTTCCGGAAGGATTAAGGCCTTTTTTAGAGTTGCCGGCGCTTTGACGGTAAGCTGCCTGCCTAAAAAACTCGCACAACATTTGGATTTATCCACGGTGGATCGGATTACGTTGCCGGATGGTCTGGTGCAGACGCCAACGATTTTTGTTCATGGTTTCCGCGGTGGTATTGATACCACTGAGAAGATGGTGGAATCTGCCATTGATTATACGGAACAGACGGAATTTTTGCGGGTTATTGTCAATTGGCGGGGTCAGATTCGTTACCAAGGGACTTGGACAATGAATGAGAATCCGATTATTCAAATTATTTTTGAGGAAAATATTGCTAGTATGCGTATGCATTCCCGTTGGCTAGAATTAGTGTTGCCAACGTTAAAAAAGCGGTATGGTTTTCAGAAATTCAATGCGGTGGGTCATTCTGTTGGTGCCACAGCGTTACTAAACTGTTTATTGGAAAATCATAATGATCATAAATTTCCTAGTTTAAATAAAGTCATTTTAGTGGCTGGGCCTTTTAATGGGGTGATCGCTTTAGGTGATATTCCCAATATAAACCAATTGACTGCCTCGGGTAGACCATTCTTGATGAATTTACATTATCTTTATTGGTTGTTTCACAAAAAGAATTTCCCAAAGGCGGCTAAGGTGCTGAATATTTACGGCAATACGGATACGGGTTTTAATTCAGACACTTATATTACAATCAATTCCGCTAAATCAGTGAATTATTTATTAAGAGATACCGCTTCGGTTTATCATGAAATCGAGGTTCACGGTCCTAGTGGTGAGCACTCTGTGATGCATGACAATCGCCGAATTATTTATATTATCAACAACTTTTTATTTAACGACAGTGTCATCACTGAGCCATTCAATGAGACGGTCAAATTAAAAAATTTATCAGTAGAAAAAAGCAGCAGCCCCATGGCTTAAGCTGTTTTTTTATTCACAAAAAAAGCAGTCCCGGTAAGATTAAATTTGAATTATTAGAAATTTATGTTAAAATGAATTCAATCTAAAGGGAGGTCATAGCCTATGACAAAGACAGAAATTAACCAGCGCTTAACCGAAGAACTCTTCACGATCTGCGATAATTTTGACATCGAGATTGAAGACAAGCTTTATACTGAAGCGCAATATCAAGATTTAAAGCGGACTTTACTTGTTTTAAACGAATTAGGGATGGACGAAAACCAAATGAACCAAATTTTGGCAATCGGTGCTTAACACAAATTAATATTGGAGTTGATTATTATGTCATCTGACTCACAGTCCCAGTCCAGTCAATCTGACTCATGAATGCCTGAATGTTTCTCATAAAACATTCGGGCATTTTTATTTTCCTTTCTTTAGATTAAACAAAATCTCATTTTTGATAATATTTAATTAGATTGATAATATTTAATTAATAAAATCCTCTCAAAATCCTTTGATACCAACCATTTGACAATATCATTTTTATCCCTTATGATTAACAAAATTAAGATTTTTCTAATGGAGGTGTCGTAAATGACAATTTTAGGAAACAGTTTGTTGATTATTGCTACAGTTATTGGAATTCCTACAGTTTTGCTTTTACAATTCATTTTAGGGTATAAACAAGTCTCATCCAAAATTGCACGCGTTGTTCCAGTCGTTTACGGCCTTTTATTAACTTATTTCACATTATCCGCCGCAGCCAATGGCCAATGGACATTAAACCATAGCCTCTTTTTGGGCAGCCAATGGCTCGTCAGCTACTTCTTCTACTTCATCTACAGCTTTGGTAAATCAAAAAGCATAGAAAAAGTCGGTGAACTTAACGCCGACGTAGAAGAAATGGAAAAAAACAGAGCGTGAACTAGAGCGGGAAAGCCTCGAGCATAACCTAGACTTACGACATAAGCCCGGTCTTGGCTTGTGAGTAAGACGTAGTTATGTGAGAGCTTTGCTCTAGTGAGCGCGTTTTAGAAAACCAACACAAAATAAAACCGCCGTAAGCGTACTTTTTACAAGTAAGGCGTAGTTATGTAAATTGTCAGCAGCTTGGAGCGCATTTCAAAAACACAAAATAAAAAACCGCTTAAGCGGCTTCCCAGGTGCATTATGCCCTGCTCTCCCAACAAAACTTATGTAAAATAACAATAGAGACTAAAAGACTGATCTATTCACCACCACAACTTGGGGGGATTAGGTCAGTCTTTTTCTGGAATCGCTTATTGAATTGCTTTTTGAATCGCTTATTGAGGAACCGCTTGAACTCAATTAATCACCAACTTTCACAAGATAGTTCAACGTTTAAGACTAAGCTTGAGCACGGCGATCGACCTTTACCTCCATATTTTCAGAATGATTTCCACTGCGGACTGTTTGTAAATAACGATAAACACTAGGTTCAGAAGCTCCTAATGCATCAGCCGCATCGGCAACACTATCTTTAAGTTGGAAGAAACCTTGATCATAAAGGCGTTGTACACATTCGATCTTATCGGCGCGCTTCATATAATCTTTTTGGATATGCATTTCATCTAAATAAGCACTCACAATTCGGGTGGCATAATTTTTAGATGATGTGGTCAAGTGCTCGTACTCGTGCGTATTGACTGCAGCCGCAACGGCCGGTTCATCTGCTACAACTCGGGCATCCGCATTCGGGTCAACCTCTAGTTCTCTCATCTTAGTTTGATAATTTCCTAACACCTTATTTAAGGTTTCGTTTAGATCCGTTAAGCAAGACTCGTCGGTATTGATGCAGATCATCGCCACAATTTCGCCTTCGTACCGGATAAAATAAGTTGAAGAACGTAAAACTTGATTTGTTTCAGAAACACCGCGGTAGTTCGCGATAAAATCCCGTTTTTCTCGGCGGCCGGCTTTTACTGTCCGCAACGCTAAGTCTGATGCAGGATCTCCAACTTGTCGGTGTGTGATTAAATTATTATAAATCACCACAATTGAATGGTCTAAATCCGTTAAATCATTCAATAACACCTCACTATTTTTGCCTAAAATCTGAGAGATAAACTCTACCATTGGAATGTAACTTCGTATATATTCTTTAACACCCATGTCGCAGCCTCCTTATTTCAAATATCATATCATTTTAATAATTCATTATCAATAATTTTGTTCATTTATAAACAAATGCACCAAAAAAGCCGGTCACTTCAACAACTGTTATAACCTATTAGTTTTCACTAATAAAGTTATATCCAGTATGCGTCTTAGCGCCCGGCTTAAATTAAAATTCTGGTGAATTTTGTGGATTCGGTTAATTATAAATGATTAAAATTTATTTTTAGTTGACTTCAACAGACTGGCCGAAAATTGACATTTTCATTTGTACGCCAGTTGGAGTGCCAGCTAAACCACCTATACCAGTTTCACGTAAAGCTTTTGGTAAACCTTGACCGACTTCTTTCATAGCAGCAACGACTTCATCAGCTGGAATTTTATTTGTACAACCAGCTAACGCCATGTCTGCGGCGATCAATGCATTCCCTGCACCTATGGCATTACGTTTAACACAAGGTAATTCAACTAGACCTGCAACCGGGTCACAAACGAGACCTAATAAATTACTCATCGCCATAGCCAAAGCTTCAGAACTTTGTTGGGCATCGCCCCCGGCCGCTTCTACTGCTGCAGCAGCGGCCATGGCAGAAGCACTGCCTACTTCGGCTTGACAACCGCCAGTTGCCCCGGCGATCATTGCGTTATTGGCAATAACCATCCCGAAAGCACCGGCTGTAAATAAGAATCTAACGGTTTGATCGTGATCTAAGTTCAAACGATTCTTGATGACAAACAAGACACCTGGTAATGTCCCTGTAGAACCAGCGGTTGGTGTGGCACAAACAACACCCATTGCGGCATTAACTTCGTTTGTTGCAATCGCATTTTGAACAGCTTCTACCATGGTATCGCCAGATAAAGTATGGCCTTTTTCACGATATTTCTTCAATAAAACAGCTTCGCCACCGGTTAAGCCAGTTTTAGAAAAGACACCATCGCCTTCAACACCACGTTTAACAGCAGCAGCCATGACATCTAAGTTGTTAGACATTTGATCCCAGACTTCTTCTCTAGTAGCGCTGTTTTTCTTCATTTCCTGTTGGATCATCAATTCAGAAATTGGGGTATTTTGTTCTATAGAAGTATCGACAAGTTCTTTAATTGTATCGTACATAATTTTTTCCTCCTAGAGATTAAAGATAAACCATTTTTGTGCTATCTGAAGATAGGGCATTCAAATCTTTGTCTTTCAAACGGTTTTCAAGATCATATTCGTACATTGTTGCATGGCCAGCACCGGCATATTCAGCGTGATGATTGATCGTATTGATTTTGCTCAATTTATCACTGATATTTTCAGTGGATTGGGTGTCCGCACTTTGAACTAAAAGAATTGGTAATGGGCCTTTTGGTTTAATGTGGAACCCGTCCATTTTAATATCTCTGATTTCAATTGTCCCACCACCGATGGAGCAGCCAGAAACAACGATTTCACGGCTACCTTTCTTTAATTCGCAGACAGCGGTGTTTGGATGTCCAATTGGGCTATCCTCGTCTTCTTCGATAAATTTAATTTTAATGCCTTGGTCTTCAGCAATCTTAATGGCATTTGGTACCCGACTATCATCAGGTTCAAAACCTAAGATACCACTAATAATAGCATAGTCTGTCCCGTGGCCTTTATGTGTTTGGGCAAAAGATTCATAATAATGAATCGTAATTTCTTCAGGAATACTACCGAATAAGCGATTGGCAGCACGACCAATGGCAACTGCACCTGCGGTATGAGAACTGGATGGACCAATCATGACTGGACCGATGATATCAAAAACACTCTTGTAATTTCCTGACATTTTATTCACCTCATAATTTATTTTAAACCAATTGATTCACAGATTAAATATTAAGCGTTGGCAGTTTCTGCTGCGGCTGGTGTTGCTTCGCCGCGGATTTCAGAAACAGTATGAATTTTGAAGTTTCTGAAGACGTAAGCGCCCACATAGCCCCAAATAGTACTGTTGATTAAGATCAACAATGTGGCAATAGCAACGCTGGCTGCTTGGTTGAACCCAAAGGCAACGATTAAGCCAGCCCAAGGTGTTGCCATACCAGTGACGTTGATCACAAGATGGAAAGCCCCGACGATCATCCCGTTAATCGCACCGGCGATGGCGTTTGTGGCAAATATTGGAATTGGATTTGCAGAAATAATATCAATTTGTGTTAAAGGTTCAACGGTAACGGCAACGGCTGTTGAGTTACCACCAAAGTTTAATTTTCTAAATAGACTGAAGTTTAAGAAGGAATTCCCAGTACAACCTAAAGCCCCAACGGCCATTGGTACACCGGTTAAACCGATCAAACTTGTTAATACCATAGAAGATAGCGGTGTCATACCGACTAATGGAATGATGGCGCCTAAGATAGCGGCCATGACCATTGGATTAGATTGTTCGGCACTGACAATGGCATTACCTATGATATGTAAGACTTGCAGAACCGCTGGTGAGATCAAAGCTGCAATCCCGTTAGCTAATGCAGGGCCTACTAAAACGACGACGATTAGATCAATACCTTCTGGAACACGTTTTTCGATTTGTTTTAAGACGAAAGCTACGGCATAAGCTGCAATAAAGGCTGGAAGCAATTTAACTTTAAGCAAAGAAACACCGATTAAGACAGAAAATACAGGACTAATGCCAAAAGCAAGCGGTACTAATGTCCCAGCAGCTAAGCCGCCTAAGGACCCCATGGTATCCCCAATTTGCTTGATGAAGTCGATATGGAAAACGCCACCAATTGCATAACTTAGGAAAGCCTGTGGTAAGAATGTGGCACATGCGGCACCAGACAAAGCACTAATTGCCTTTTTACCGTTAGGTGCTTTAAATGTGAATAATGTCAATGCAGCGATAACTGCTAATAAAACTAAAACGCCAATAACAATTTGCATTTTGTATACCCTCCACTCTAATCACAAGAACTTCCCGGCCGAGATATGTGATTACCATCACTTATGTGACTAATAATAATTTATCAACACACTGATAATATCACATTGATAATATCTTTGCATTAAATTTAGATAAAAACTTATCAAATTAATTGTTCAATTTCTCATAAATACTGATATTTAACTAATTTAGCCGTGATTCAATGGCGATTATAGCCTATTTTGAAAGCGTTTACAAAGTTCGATTTCCATAAGCAAGTCTTCAGAAATTTTTTTGGTGCGTTGATAAAATTTTAAGTTTATGATAAAAATCTTTCAGCCTCATAAAATTTTTTAATGATTTATAATCTTTTTGATTATCATTTATCATTAATTCTCAAAAATAGCCGAAAAAAAAGAGACAAATTCAAGTCTGAGTCCTTGAATTGTCCCTTTTTGATAATTTTAAGGCTGTTTTAATAATTTATCATTATCATTTTGATTTTAGTTCATTTCCGTCCGGATGGCCTTTTGTGCAGCAATGTTCATGATGTTCCAAGGCCGATCAAAACCGGGTTGGAAGAAGAAGTCGGCATAGGCCAGGTCATCAATGGTCATTTCTGCTTGAATGGCCACAGAGATGGCATTAATATTTGCGGTTACGTCCCCTTTAGACATGATCTGTGCCCCCATCACCCGGCGTGTGGCTGGTTCGTAGGTCAATTTGAAGTAAACTTCTGGATTCTCAGCGGCGGGCACAAAAGCGGGCCGTTTGGTATCGGTGACAAAGACAGATTTGACGGTTACGCCGTAATTGTCTGCGGTGCCTTGTTTGATGCCGGTGGATGCAAATTTATAATCAAATACGCTTAGGGCTGAAGAGCCTAAGACGCCTGGGAATTTGTGTACTGGTTTTTCAATGTTCATTGCCGCAAAACGGCCTTGGCGCCGTGCTACGGTGGCTAGTGCGATTGGTGCTTGGGTGCCGGTGGCTTGGAATTTGGCCATGACGGCATCCCCCACTGCAAAAACATCTGGGGCACTAGTTTGGAAATAGTCGTCCACTTTGATGTGGCCGCGTTGATCCAAATCTAAGGTTTCTCTGAGCCAACGGGTGTTGGGTTTGATGCCGGCGGTTTCGATAACGAGGTCAGCGGCGTATTCTCCTTGGTCGGTGATCACTTTTTGAACTTTACCGTCCTTACCTTCAAAGGCTTTCAAACTTTGGCCTGTGGCGGCAAAAATGCCATGTTCTGCCATGGTTTTAGTTAAGATGCTGGTAAATTCTTCGTCCAAGTAAATGCTCAACAGCCGTGGCAGTAGTTCCACGATGGTCACGTGCATGCCGGCTTCGGCAAAAACTTCGGCGGCTTCAATACCAATGTAGCCGGAACCGATGACGACGACGTTTTTAACGTTGGGATCAACGGTTTTGGCTTTTAATTTAATGGCCCAATCCCGGCCCCGCATGGCATAGATGTTTTCTAGGTCTTTGCCGGGGACTGGAATTTGTGCCGGTACGGCGCCGGCACTTAAGATTAATTTGTCATAATGTTCTGTCCGGTTCTGATCACCACCGTGGTCCACTACTGTGACTTCGTGGGCTTTGGGGTCAATGCTCGTGATTTCCTGCTGTACAAATACATGAACGCCTTGGGCCCGCATGCCTTCAGCTGTGGCATAGCGGACGTTGTTCACATCTTTAACGGTGCCTTCTAGATAAAGTTGCATCCCGCAAGATAGGAAAGAGACAAAATCGCCTTTTTCATACCATTGTATTTCAGCTTCGGGATGATCCAACAATAATTGCCGCACAGCTTCATAACCACCATGGGAAGAACCAACAACAATAACTTTCATCACGAAAAACCTCCAGTAATTAAGAATTATTACAGTTATAGTATACTTCAAAAAATACTTTAATGCAGATGCAAAAAAGCAGATCAAAAATTAATTTCTGATCTGCTTTTTTGTGTTGGTTTTCTGAAACGCGTTCCCAAAAGACTGATTTCTGCGCTTAGCTACGTCTAACTTGTAAGCGAAAACCGCTCACGGCGTTAGTCTAGGCTATGCTCAAAATCAACCCGTCTTTTGTCACGCTCTGGGCCTGAAACGCGCTCACCAACACTGATTTCTACATATAACTACGCCTTGTTGCTAGTCGCAGGCGACTACCTGCCAAGTCTAGGTTATATTACGAAATCACCCGTGTTGGTTCGCGCTCTTGTTTTAATACTTCACGAAGTCTACGACTGCTAATATAAAGTTTGCGATTAATAAGACGATGGCGATGATGGCGGAGATGCCAAATTGGAAGTTCTGTAGGCCGCTGGCGGCGACGATGCCTTTACTGATTAAGATGCCGAAGACGGCGATGTAGGCTAAGATCGATACCACGGCGGCGGCGAGTTTGATAATATATGATGCGTGAATTTTCCAAATGCTAAAGACTAATAAGGCTAATGGGCCGATCATTAGCATGAAGAGTAATAAGATCATCATTGTCTTAAAGCTGCTGCCACCTAAGGACATAGTTTTAAATAAGGTGGAGGAAGTTGTCCCAGCCGTGCCAAAGGTGCCGCTGCTGATAAAGCCGCCGACAAAAGTGGTCAACAGTAAAATCACAGATAGGCCGGCACTGACCCAATCCAAAATATTAATTTTTTGCAAGAAGCTTAGATTATCATCATCACGGCGGTCCTCATAATCGTCGCCTTGATCATAATCGTCATAGTTGTCCCCTGAATCTGTGGCGCCATAACTCATTGGCGTGGTGGCATAGCTGGTTCCGGTGTCATAAGCGGCTTCAGCGGTATTATCATTATAAGGACTATAATAATTGTAATTATCTGTGGCGGTTTGTGTTTGCTGGTCTTGATAATCAGCTTGAGCCGGTTCTTGATAATCATTACCATAAGGATTGTAATTCATATCTTGATTGTTATATTGCGGATCGTTGGCATAACCACCAGTGCCATAGGTATTTGCGTTACTTTGCCCATAGTTGTAATTATCTGTCGTGGTTGACCGCCCGTTTTCCGGAGGGTTTGGTTCAAAATTGGTATAGCTTTGATCAGCTGATTTTGCGGCCGGCTGGGCAGTGGTGTCGTAAGCCGGCTGATTATACGCACTACCACTGTCATAATTCGTGTTGGCTGACGTATAGTCGCTGTCATAATTTGTTTCGTTTTTGGGCATCTGGTTAAAAGCAGCCCGGGTCATGTAATTATTCAATGTTTGCGGTGCGGTTTGTTTGGTGTTTGTTTGGTCATTATTTTCCACCGGCTTAATTCGTTCCGGTGTCGTTTGCCGTGTATCAATGCGGCCTAACTCTGGTTTATGCTGATTTGACGTATTGTCGGTTGGTAAACCAAACGTCTGTAGGGATGATTTGCCTTGTAAATAAGGATCATCATCAGTTTGAATTTGTTGATTCGTTGTTTGCCGTGCCCGTGTATTTGGTTCGTATGGTTCGTTTAAAATACCATGTTCGTCAGTGGTTGGCGGTGTTGTACTATCTTCATCTTGTGGCGCTACTAATAACATCTTTTGCGTCACACCCATGACCATCTTTCTGGCCTTCGTGCTTAGTGGATAGCCGCAATTTGGACAAAAGTTCTGCGCAGATTCGATAGTGGCTCCGCAGTTTGGACAAAAACCCATCATAAAGCCCCCAGTCTCTTCCATGATTACTATATCCTTAATCATAGCACATAGATTTCGCGATAAAATTCTATTTTCCTAAAGAAATTTTACATTCTTTAAAAAAAATGAAGAATTCTGCCGAAAATCGTTGCTTGTTTCTCAAAAATTGGTTAAGTTTGACTTGAGTCACTAATTATAATAAGGAGTGATTGTTAATGACTAAAGTATTTATCGCTGCCAAAATTCCGCAGCATGCCCATCAATTATTGATGGACGCCGGTATCGAAGTTCAAGAACACACGGGCAATTTGCTGATCACACAAGAGCAGCTGATCGCTGGTGTCAAAGATTGTGATGTTTTGATTACTGCTTTATCCACTCAAGTGCCTGAAGCGGTGATCGATCGGGCGCCTAATTTAAAATTAATCGCAAACTACGGTGCTGGTTTTAACAACATTGATACAAATTACGCAAAAACAAAACAGATTCTCGTAACCAATACCCCTTTTGTTTCAACAGATTCCACGGCAGAATTAGCCGTCGCTTTAATTTTGAGTATTTCTCGGCGCATTGTCGAGGGCGATCGTTTGATGCAAACCAAGGGCTTTAATGGCTGGGCACCTTTATTTTTCTTAGGTCATCAAGTCAGCCACAAGACGTTAGGGATCATTGGGATGGGTCAAATCGGTCAAGGCGTGGCCAAACGGCTTAAAGGCTTTGATATGGAAATTTTGTATACTCAGCGGCAACGTTTAGATCCTGAAATTGAAAACGCTTTAAACGCCCAATATGTGCCGTTTGACGAATTAATTACTCGCTCGGACTATGTGACGCTGCACTTGCCATTCACCCCTGAAACGAAGCATTTGATCAATGGAGCAGTTTTCCAGGCCATGAAGCCCTCTGCTTACTTCATCAATGCGGCTCGAGGGCCAATTGTGGATGAGGCGGCGTTGGCACAGGCCATCAGTGACCAGGCCATTGCTGGGGCGGCTTTAGATGTGTACGAAGACGAACCCAATGTTTATCCCGCTTTAAAGAATCTAGATAATGTGATTTTAGAGCCCCATATTGGGAATGCGACGGTGGAAGCCCGGGATGCCATGGCAGAAATTGTAGCGAACAACACGATTGCCCTTGCGCAAGGTGCGCTACCAAGATATATTGTCAATCCTTAACCTTGAAACAACAAACAACCAGGTCACCTTAATGGCCTGGTTATTTTTTTGGGCTGCTTTAAAATTGCCCTTTAGTCTGCGTGCTGTTTGGTATAGCTATAGATTACTTTTTGATCATAAAGGGCCAGTAAGATAATCATCAAGATATAGGCTAATAGTGGGATCCAAGCGTAGTTCATGACAATCATGTTTAAGGTGGCATGATTTTGGCTGTGATTGGCCACATAGCCGGTTTGAGATAATAAGCCCGCGGTGATCAAGCCGCCGATCCCTAGGCCGAGGTTGACGCCAAAGTCGTCGGTGGAGGCTAATAATCCGCTGGCTTCCACGTTAAATTTTTGCTGAGAGTACTTGATCGTATCCGAAATCATGATGGATACTAAGGCAATCACCATCCCGCTGCCCACGGTATTGATGAAGGTGCCGGTAAAAATCAGCGGTAGATTATGGAAAAATTCAGAACCAAAGGCAATCAAAATTTGCCCAGCAGAAGCAATGATCAACCCGGTCATCATTGCCTGTTTATTACTAAATTTCCGGGTCACAAACGGAATTGCCACAATGCCAATTAAAGCGGCGGCGGTGAACGTATTAACAATGGGCACTAAATTTTCCGCATTCAAATTATATTTAAAATAATAAATCGTTGTTTGATTTTTCATTGAGGTGGTCACCCAATAGAGGAAAATAATGCCGGATAAGATGAGCCAAGGCTTATTGTGACTGATCATCTTAAACGTCCGTTTGAATGAAGTGGCCGGTGGCATCTTAATTCTTTCCCGGACGTGGACAAACGTATTTAAAATTAAAATTAATGAGATGGTCGCAAAAACAATGATGGTCAGTAAAAAGCCCCGTTGCTGATCACTGCCTCCCAATAACGCGATCAATGGCAAGGTAAAAATCGCTACGATAATTTGGCTTGTCTGCCCGAAAAACTGACGAATCACGCCTAACAACGTTATTTCCCGGGAATTATTGGTCAAACTTGGTAAAATAGAAGTAATCGGTAAATTAACCGTGCTATAAAAAAAGCCCAGCAATAAGTAAGTGGCATAAGCCCAGACCAGCTTGCCCTGATGATCAAACGGCGGCACCACAAAGGTCAGCACCGCAACGATCACATAAGGTAAGGCGTACCATAGAAAAAACGGCCGGCTGTGGCCATACTTAGAATGGGTATGATCAATCATCACCCCGATAATCACACTTTCGATCACATCCGCAAAGCGGGCGATTAAAAATAAAGTCCCGACTTCTGCGGCACTGAGGCCGTAAATATCGGTATAGAAATATAATAAATAGGTGGTCATCACTTGAAAAACAAGATTATCCGCACCATCACTCAAGCCATAACTGAGTCGTTCTTTTAAGGAAGTTTGCCAAGCACCGTTCATTCAAACGCCTTCTTCGTTTTAAAATTTGCTTATTAATAATAAGTTTAGCGCAATTGATTTTCCCTTGCAACTCATTGGCCTTGTGTTTGGGCCCTGTTTTCACTGCACCATCAAAACCAATAAAAGAGGTTTTTATCAATGTGTACCAGTCTCACACTTTCAAAAAATCACCAACCGTTATTAGCTCGAACGATGGATTTTCCCACGACATCCCCTTGGCAGCCAATTTTCATTCCTAGAAATTACGCCTACCAACCAGCCACTAGCGCCGCTTTACGACATACAAAATACGCTTTCATCGGTGGCGGTCGGGTCATTGCGCCTAATATACACCTGATGGCGGACGGTGTGAACGAAAAAGGGCTGGCCTGTGCTGAGCTTTATTTTCCTTTCAAGGCCACTTACCATGATCAAGCACAAGCGGGCAAACTGAATTTGACGCCTCAAGATTTGATTCATTGGGTGTTGGGCGAGCATGCCAGTTTGGCGGAGGTTCAGGCAAATTTGCCTAAGATTGCTTTAGTGGCCAATACTTGGCACGATCAAGCGCAAAAGGTTTATCCGTTCCATTGGTTGTTAACGGATCCTACGGGGGCCACTTTGATTTTGGAGCCGCAAAGTCTGACGTTGGCGTTACAGCCGGATACTTTAGGGGTTTTAACCAACACGCCGGATTTGGCCAATCATTTAGCCCGCCTACGTCAATTTCTGCAGTTGCCTGCCACTGCGGATGTGCCCCAGATTCAGCTGGCTGCCCGGGCTTACCACGGTTTGTTGCCTAATCGGACTATCCCCACCGATCGCTTTATCAAAATGGCGATTTTAAAGGCTAAACTCCCGCAGCAGTTTGATAATGAGGCTTTATTTGCCTGTTTGGATCAGGTGATTATTCCTAAAAATGACGGCCGGCATCTCAAAAATCATGATTATACCCATTATGAAATGATTTTAAATACGGTCACTGGCGCCTATCAATTCCACGATTTAAACACTAAGCAACACTACGCCCTGCGTTTGTCCGACTACTTGCATCAGGCCAAGACTATTACTCGCTTTTAATTTAAATTTTAGGTATTATTAATTTTGTACTGAAAACTAAATTCTTGGAGGAAAATGTATGCTTGATATTGCGCATCTGCACAAGCAATTCGGTAGTGTCACCGCTTTAGATGACGTGACGTTCTCCGTTGCACCGGGGCAGATTATGGGGTTAATCGGCCAAAATGGTGCCGGTAAATCTACCACGTTTCACAGTATCTTAAATTTCTTACATTATGACGGCCAGATTAGCTGGCAGAATCAACCTATCACCGAAACGGTTTTTAATGAAATCGGCTATTTACCAGAAGAACGCAGCTTGATGCCTAAGCTCACTGTAGAACAGCAAATTGTTTATTTGGCGGAACTAAAAAATCGCCCAGCTAAAGAAATACGGCCTAAAATTGATGATTGGTTAAAACGGTTTGCGGTTAAAGGCAATCGCAAAGATAAAATAAAATCACTTTCTAAAGGGAACCAACAAAAAGTGCAACTGATCTGTACTTTAATTCATGAACCAAAATTAATTATTTTAGATGAACCTTTCAGCGGCCTGGATCCAGTGAATGCGGATCTTTTAAAACAAGCCATCTTAGATGCTAAAGCCGCTGGTGCTGCTATTATTTTTTCTAGTCACGATATGGAAAACGTGGCGTCTTTGTGTGACAGTTTGGTCATGCTCAAAAACGGCCAAGTGGTGCTCAGTGGCACTGTGGAAGCTGTCCGGGCGCAATTTGGTAAAACGGAATTATTCGTCACCACCGATCAAACACAAGCCCAACTGGCACAACTCCCCCATGTCACCGATGTTCACCAACTGCATCAGCGCCAATATTTATTGCATTTGGACACCCCGGATGCTGGCCCAGAAGTCTTTGAAGCGTTGACCCACGGCCAATATATTGAAGAATTCCGACAGCAGCCACCCACATTGGATGAGATTTTCCGCTTGAAAGCAGGTGAACCAAATGCATAAACTTTGGATTGTCACCCGTGAAACGTACACCCGCCAAGTGAAATCTTGGAGCTTTTTAATGCTCGTTTTGATGCCGTTTATCATGATTGGTCTAAGTTTGGGTATCGGTTATATCAGCTATTCTGCCAACAGCGGTTCAGATACTAAAATCGCCATTATCAGTGACGAACCTGCGTTACGGCAGCAGTTGATCGCCCAAAATAAAGACGATATTCAAAAAAATGTGACCACCGTCAAACAGGCTAAAGCCAAGCTCGCCAAAGACGATCTCAGCGGCTATGTGGTCCTCAGTGTCAAGCAGCAGCAAATTCAAGCAACTTTCCATGGTAAAAGCGCTATGAACAGCGGTTTAAAAGCAAAAATAACAGCTTATTTGACCCAGGCCCAAAGCCAAGCCAATCTGGCCACGGCGCAATTATCGCCAGCACAAATCGCTGCTTTACAAAAACAACCGGTATTTAAAGAAAAACTGCAGCACGACCAAGGGGAAGCCAAATTGGCCAAAACCGTCTCCTTTTGGATTTTGGTCTTCATGGTCTACATGATTTTAATCACCTACGCTTCCATCACAGCCCAAGAAATTGCCTCTGAAAAAGGGACAAAAATTATGGAAATTATTTTTTCCAGCACGTCGGCCGCAAAATATTTTGTCGGCAAAATTCTTGGCGTTTTATTAGTGATTTTAACGCAAGTTGCGGTTTATGCTTTAGGTGGCTGGGGCGGTTATCTTTATGCCCAGCGGATCCATGGGGTTTCAGAATTTTTAGCGGACAATCAAACTTTAGTTAATGACGTTTTACACAATTTATTAAGCGTTAACTTAATCTTCTTATTACTGGGCGTTGTCATTTACACCGTCTTATCCGCCTTTTCCGGGGCTTTGGTCGCCAAAGCTGAAGATGCGTCAAAAGCAGCCCAACCCGCCACAATGTTGACGATGGTCGCCTTTTTTGCAACTTTCCCATTCCAAAATAATGCGGATCAGCTACTGCCTAAAATTTTATCGTATGTACCATTCTTTTCTTCTTACTTCATGCCGATTCGCATTATCAACGAACAAGCTAGCCCGATTGAAATTACAATTTCCTTATTAATTTTAGTCATCACCATCCTCCTAGCCATGTTCTACATCGGCCGAATCTATGAAGGCCTCATGCTGCAAACAGACGACTCCAGCTTCTGGAAACGCATGAAACGCGGTCTAGCCTATAGTAAGAAATAAAGAGCGCGACAAAAGACGGGTTGATTTTGAGCATAGCCTAGGCTAACGTCGTGAGCGTACTTTGCTTACAAGTTAGACGTAGCTAAGCGCAGAAATCAGTCTTTTGGAGCGCGTTTCAAAACCAGAGCGCGAAAGGGCACGATTTTGACTTTGAGCATAACCTAAAATTATGATAAAAGCCCGATTTTGGCCTACGAATAATTTGTAGTTATGTAAGAAGTCCGTACCCTTGAATACGTTTTAAAAACCACAATCTTAATAAATGCGGAAAAACCGCAAAATAAATAGAGGTCAGTCAAAAGTAATTTTGATTTGGCCTCTATTTGGTTTGGGTGTAGTGCTATCTTTTTTTGGTTTTCATAAACGCGCTCACTAGAGCAAAGCTCTCACCTAACTACGAATTATTCATAAGCGAAGTGCACTTATTTCATAATTCTAGGTTAGTGCTCGAGGCTTTCCCGCTCTAGTTCGCGCTCTTTATTCTGTTAATTCTACGATGTTGCCTTCGGGGTCTTGGATGACGGCTTCATAATAGCCATCGCCGGTGGTTCGTGGGCCGTCAATTAATGGGATGCCGGCTGCGACGAAGCGTTTGGCGTAGGCGTCCACGGTGGCTTTATCCCCAACGGCTAAAGCGATGTGGGCGTAACCTAAGCTATCCGTAATTCTTGGGGATAGGTGCTGTTTGTGAATCAACTCAATCCGGCAGGTGCCGTCTAAAGTCAGAAAATAAGATTCAAATTGGGTTTTTACATTGTGATACTTTTCTGAACTGGTGACATTAAAGTATTGTTCATAAAACGCTTTAATTTTTTCTAAATCTTCAACCCAGATGGCAATATGTTCAATTTTCAAAAACTCATCTCCATTTTAATGATAATATTATCTTTTTAATTTGAAAGCGATACTTTCATATGGCGCCATAGGCAATACTTTAGGTGTTTTAGTTTCGTTCCGGTTATAATTACTAATAAACACACTTGCATTTTTATCTTGATACTCTGCGGGCAATGTGAACGTTGTCTCGGTGCCGTAGAAGTTATTCAAGACTAATAAAACCGTGTCTTCATAGGTGCGGACGTAGCCGAAAACTTGGGAATGGGTCAAATCCAACGGTGCATAATCCCCTTGCGCGATAATGGGTTCTGTTTTGCGTAAGTGAATTAACTGTTGATAATACTTAAAAATTTCCCCATGGGCAAGCTCTTGATGGACGTTAATTTGTAGCTGCTGGGTAGGTTCTAACCAAGGCCGGCCTGTGGTAAAGCCCGCATTAACCGTGGCATCCCAGTGCATGGGCACCCGGCTGTTATCCCGGGATTTGGTTTTCACAATTTCAAAGGCTTCTGCAGGCGTCTGCCCATCTTTTAATAGCTGTTGATAAGCATTTTTTGTTTCAATATCCACATACTGCTGAATGCTTTGATAATCTGGATCAATCATCCCGATCTCTTCGCCTTGATAAATATACGGTGTCCCCCGCAGCAAATGAATGGTCGTCGCCAACATTTCGGCAGATTTTTCCCGATAATGAACCGGATCACCAAAACGATTGATCGCCCAAGGTTGGTCATGGTTATTCCAAAACAGCGCATTCCAGCCCCCTGCTTCAGCCATTCCCACTTGCCAGTCATTAATGGTTTGTTTTAGAGCTTGAAAATCAAAAGGCATCTTTGTCCACTTTGCCCCATCTCGATAATCAACTTTTAGATGATGGAAAGTAAACGCCATTGTCAGCTCGTGATTTTCAGGATTGGTATACCCTGCAGCAGCGGGAATCGTCGTGGAAGATAATTCACCAACCGTGACACTATCTGGGTCTTGCCCAAAACTGGCTTGATTCATTTCTTGTAAATAACGCTGCACAATCGGCGTATCGGTATACAATTTTTTGTCATCGCCGCCAATTTCAGCGTCCTTTAAATCTTCAGATTTTCCAGTCACATTAATCACATCAAATCTGAAATTAGCCACGCCCTTTTGCCGCCAGAAATTAATCACTTCAAATAAAGCTTTGCGAACCTCTGGATTATGCCAATCCAAATCGGCTTGTCCCGGATCGTAAAGATGTAAATAATACTTGCCGGTATCACCAAATTTGTCCCAAGCTGGGCCCCCAAACTTAGAAACCCAATTATTAGGCAAACTGCCATCTGGTTTTGGATCCCGGAGATAGAAGAATTTTTGATAATAAGGATCACCGGCTAAGGCTTTTTGAAACCATTCATGCCGCGTAGAGACATGGTTCAAAACCATATCCAGCATTATCCCAATGTGATTTTCCCGCAAGGCGGCTTCCATGGCATCAAAGTCCGCCATTGTGCCGAATAAAGGATCAATATTGTAATAATCTGCCACATCGTAACCGTTGTCATTTTGCGGTGATACAAAAAACGGACTGAACCAAATCATGTCTACCTGTAGTTTCTTGAGATACGGAATTTTTGCAATAATTCCTTGCAGGTCACCGATACCATCCCCATTTGCATCATAAAAAGATCGGGGATAGATTTGATAAATTACTTTGTTTTTAAAATCCATTGGTAGATCGCCTCAATTCAATTAAAATTTTTTTGCAACAAGATGTTTGCGTCGGGCAAAGTCCACAAATTTAAACCGATCCGGTCGATGAATGGACCGGGTATATTGAAAGAAAGTCGTATCGTTCAAATAGGTCAAGCTACGGACAACTACGGCCAAATTCGCAGTTTCCAAATGAAGTTTTGCACAAATGGCCTCATCCATCGGTTCCACCGTGATTGTTTTTGTCGCATAAGCAATATTTAAATTCAACGTATCTTCCATATATTCATATAATGAGCCTTGGGCAACGATCTCGGGGACTTCTGGCACGACTGATTTTAAAAGATAATCTTCATCTACAACAATCGCCTCATCATCCACGGTTCTCAGGCGCTGAATAAACGTGGCCGCTGGATCCAGATGCCGGCCTACTTGCTTCATAATCTCAGCTGGCAGCGGCCGATCTTCTAAGGCCAAAACTGTCGTAACCGCATTCATTTGTTGGTTGCGGTTTAATTCCGTAAAGGTCGTAATGCCAGAAATTGGGAAAGTGAACTTGGCCGTATCCAATACGACTGACCCTTTGCCTTTAATTTTTTGAATGAGGCCATTTTCCGTCAACTCCACCAATGCCTTACGCACGGTTGCCCGTGATGTGCCATATAAATTTGCCAAAATTGTTTCACTGGGCAGCAACGTGCCTTCTGTATACTGACCGTGCTTAATTTTATTGGTTAAATCCTGCGCGATACTCAAATATTTTTGCATGGTGTCCATTAAATCACCCCTCTAGCGCATTGTTATTATTTAAATTCATAAAACGTTTACAAAAATATTTTAACATACTTGTTTATACAAGTAAAACAAGGTGATTCAGATATTTGTAGTTTGATAAAACAGCTTCATATCAACGATATAAAAGAATTTATTTTTTTAGGTGTTTAAAGTTTGACAACTTGTATATACAGGATCTATACTCTAACTATGGAAACGGTTACTCCAGGTTTTTAGCCATTATTGTTCGTTCGATCAAAGGTTCAGTTCTCATTTAGGAGGGTCTTGAAAATGTTCAAATTATTCAGCAAGAAAGCACCTGTCGTTGACAACCAAGTTTATGCACCGGCCAATGGCGAAATCATCAATCTTGAAGCTGTCAGTGATAAAGTCTTTGCTTCTAAAGCAATGGGTGAAGGCTTTGGTACCAAACCTTCAGACAATCAAATTGTTGCCCCATTTTCTGGGACGATTATGATGGTTGCCAGCACCAAACATGCCGTTGGGATCAAAACCGTCAGCGGCTTAGAGATTTTAATCCATATGGGTGTGGATACTGTGGATCTCAAGGGGACACCGTTTGAAATTTTTGTCAAAGTTGGGGATGAAGTCAAAGGCGGCCAACCAATTGCTGAAATGGCTTTGGATCAAGTCGAAGCTGCGGGATTGGATACCGTGGTGATGACGGTTGTTACGAACACTAACGACAAATTGGAAGCGCTACAAGTTAATCCGGGGCAAGTTACACGAGGCGATGTTGTGGGTAACGTCACTACGAAGTAAGGTTTTATTTTTTGGAGGTTTCAAACTAAAAGGGGTGTCTTAAAATGGCAAAAAAAGATTACACGGACTTAGCTAAGACAATTATTGAAAATGTCGGCGGCCCAGAAAATATCAATAGTTTAATTCATTGTATTACCCGTTTGCGTTTTTATTTAAAAGATGAATCCATTGCCAACACAGAGGTTTTAACGGCAACCGACGGCGTTATTGACGTTCGGCAAGCGCAAGGGCAATACCAAGTTGTTATCGGCAACGCTGTAGCAGATGTCTATGATGCGGTCATCAAAGCGCTAGGCCCAGAATTTGCGGATCCAGAAGCAACCGCAGCTGCTGTCGCCGCAACTGGCGGCCCTGCAGATACCGGCGACAAAACTATCTGGGATCACATTAAAGGCGGCACGAACAGCTTAATCGGGGTTATCACCGGTTCCATGAGTCCAGTGATCGGTGTCTTAGCCGCTTCAGGGATTATCAAAGGTTTACTGGCCTTATTGACCCTACCACAATTGGGGAGCTTGTTAGATGCTAAAAGTGTCCCTTACATGACCATTTCCGCAATGGCTGATGCTTCATTCTTCTTCCTACCCGTTATCGTTGGCTTCTCAGCTGCCCGCAAAATCGGCGGTGATCCAATTGTCGCAGCCGTAATCGGTGCCTTTCTCACCTATCCGCAAATTGTAGATTGGGGCAGATCTTTTAAAGAAATGTTTGCCATTGGTGGTTTTAATTTCCAATTCCTAAACTACACTTATTCCATCTTCCCAATCATTCTAGCTGCTTGGATCGCTAAAAAACTGGAAGATTGGCTCAAAGCCCATCTACCGAATTATTTACAAATGATCTTCACGCCATTAATTACAATTTTAATTGTTTCTACAATTACCATTATCGTAACTGGGCCAATTATCCAAGGCTTAGCAAACGGAATTGCTAACGTCATCACTTGGCTTGTCAGCGTATCTGGCTGGGTCGGCGGTCTGATCATCGGCGGCTTCTACCAAGTCCTCGTCATCTTCGGCTTGCATTGGGGCGTTGTCCCATTGGTTGCCCAACAAATCAGTGCGAATGGCGCTAGTCCACTAAATGCCATCGTCAGCACAACAATGGTTGCCCAAGGTGCTGCTGTCTTAGCCGTTGCGATCAAATCTAGAAAAGCTGGTGTCAAAGAACTCGGCTTTGCCGCAGCCATCTCAGCCTTTTGTGGGGTTACTGAACCCGCTATTTACGGAGTGAACTTACGCTTCCGTAAAGTCTTCATCTCCGGCTTAATGGGTTCCGCTGTCGGCGGCTTCATCACCGGCCTAATGCACGGGAACATGTACGGCTTCACCGGCGCCTTAATCGGCTTCCCATCTTTCTTTGACCCTAAGAATCCAACCGACCTTAACAGCTTCTACGCCTTCTTAATCTCCAGCCTCGCCGCCATCCTCGTCAGCTTCATCCTCACATGGGTATGGGGTTATAACGACGAAATGGCCATGACTGAAAAGAAAGCACCAAAAAAACTAGCCGCATAAACCAGAGCGTGACCAAAGACGGGTTGATTTTGAGCATAGCCTAGGCTAACGCCGTGAGCGGTTTTCGCTTACAAGTTAGACGTAGCTAAGCGCAGAAATCAGTCTTTGGGAACGCGTTTCAAAACCAGAGCGTGAAAGGGTACGATTTTGACTTCGAGCATAACCTAAAATTATGATGAAAGCCCGATTTTGGCTTACGAATAATTTGTAGTTATGTGAGAAGTCAGTACCCTTGAACGCGTTTCAAAAACCACAATCTTAATAAATGCGTAAAAACCGCAAAATAAATAGAGGTCAATCAAAAGCAATTTTGATTGACCTCTATTTGGTTTTGGTGCAGTGCTATCTTTTTTTGGTTTTCATAAACGCGCTCACCAACACTGATTTCTACATATAACTACGCCTTGTTGCTAGTCGCAGGCGACTACCTGCCAAGCCTAGGTTATATTGCGAAATCACCCGTGTTGGTTCACGCTCTGGTTCACGCTCTTAAATTCTTGTTCTTTCTCCAACGGAAAGGCGATTGGTGCGGGTTGGTTCATCAGGTTTTCTGTTAAGATGACGCGGCTGATGGTTTGGTCATAGTACGGTTGCATGTAATATGTGGGCTGATCCATGCGCATGTAGCCGCGATACTGTGTATAGTCGCTGGAACCATCTTCTTTGATTTTCACACCCCGGGGGATGTCTACGGTATTTAATAGATGGCTCAACACGTTTACGGCGGCTTCTGGTGTTTTAGCGGTTTCCGCATATTGGCGCATATAAGTCAGGCGCACGAACCGTGAAGGTGATGTAAAATCTCCAGGCAGGCCTAACGCACCACTGCCGGGGCCAAAATCTGCGGCAACAAATTGGCCATAGGTCCGATGGGGATGCGGTGTTGGCTGAACTTGCAAATAATTACTCAAGTTTTTCAAATGCCACTGAAAATCTGGTGAATTTGCCATGACGCCCACTGGATTTGCTATATAATGACAACCGGTTTGATCTAATTCCAATACATAACAAGCCCCACTGACATCAGCGATGATCCAATGCAGCGGTGTGGTGACTTGCAATAAGGCAATGGGAATAGCCAGCACATTTAATTCCGTCAATTGCTGGCCTAATTCGGCGCAGCTGGCCATATTGCCCAAAAGCCAATTGACGACTTCGTGGGGCGCTAAGTTCGTTTTCCCAGTCATGGGTGTTTTGGCATAGGTCGCTTCCCCTCTAAAATACAAGGCTGCGGCACTCAAACCTTTTTCGTTCACCCCATCCACTAGAATATAATTGCCCACATCCCGGCCGGCACCTACAAAACTATAAGTGGTGTCATACCCTTCTGCCGTGGCATCGCTATTAAAATGCTGATTTCTAGGCACAACCACCGGACTGCCACCTAATTCAATACCAAAATCCATTGTCCGTGCTAGAAAAAAAGCGCCTTTTTCAGCCATATATGTCAAACTTGTACACATTATAATCACTCCTTCAGGCACCTTATTCTGATGTCCTCAGTTTAATTATACACCTAATATTCCGTAATCAAAAAAAAATAAGACTCTGGCCCCAAATGGCGACCAAAGTCTTATTTACAGTTATTAAAAGCTTAATTTTTTACAATAAACCAATCACTAACCCCGTGATATAAATATACGCACAGATTACCACAAGATAAGCACCGCACCACTTCATAGATTCTTTCAAGATATCGCCTTCACGACCTTCTTGATGGGTTGCTGCTGAAGCAACGGCAATACTTTGTGGTGAAATCATCTTCCCGGCAGTGGCCCCGACCATGTTGGAGCTGACAACCCAGTAGCTGTTAACTTTCAGCGTTGTAGCTGCTTGCAACTGCAGGTTCCCGAATAAGACGTTGGAAGATGTGTCCGAACCGGTGATAAAAGTCCCTAATGCCCCAATGATTGGTGCAATTAATGGGTAAGCCGGACCCATGATGGCAACTAAAGTGACAGCCAAACTTTGTGTCATGCCAGAATAGCCCATAACTTTTGCCAAACCAACGATCGCACAGACGGTAATTAATGTCCGCCAGATGGATTTGGCTGTAGTGCCTAGCACGCCAAAAATGCTGCCCAACGACATCCCTTGGATCAAACCACCAATTACGGTGGCGATAATGATCAGTGTCCCTGGTGAAGACAGCCAGTTAATCGTATATGGCGCTGCTTTGGCGCCGGTGTAAATACCCAGCGGCGTCACCACCTTGGCCAATGCCGTATTGATTGCCGGTACAAGTGGGGATGCCAATAAAACGATGATGAAAACTAAAATAAAAGGTGCCCAAGCCCGTAGCAGTTCACCAGTACTGTGCCGCGGAATATCTTTGAGCGCCGCTTCGTCCTTTTGCCCTTGGACACGAGCCATTAAGACCGTCACCAAAATACAAACGATTGAACCAACAATTGCTGGTAATTCAGCGCCAATGAATTTGGCTACAACAACTTGTGGTAAGGCAAATGCCAAACCAGACAGTAACGTTGTTAAACCAACGCCTTTAATAGATTTGACACCGCCACCAACCATTGAAACTAAAACAAAAGGAATCAAAATGATTAATGGTAATAATTGCATTGTTACGATAAAAGATAGATGTAAAGTATTCAAATGCGTTACATTCGCTAACGTGATCACCGGCAACCCAATGGCCCCAAACGCAGTTGGCGTCGTATTGGCAATCAAACAGATCACAGAAGCTTTGATTGGATCAATCCCAAAGGCAATTAAGATCCCTGCTGGAATTGCAACCGCCGTCCCAAAACCGGCAATCGCTTCCAAGAAGCCCCCAAAACCCCAAGCGATAATCAAAACTAAAATACGCTTGTCTGTTGTAATTGCGGATAACATATCTTGAATCACTTTCATACTGCCGGATTTGGTCGTTAAATTATAAGTAAATAAGGCCGCTAAGATCACGTAAACAATTGGCCAAATCCCCATGACAATACCTTCTAGAGCCCCGGTCAAACTGTCCACAACTGGCATTTTAAACGCTGTAATTGCTAGGAAAATCGAAATAATCAGCCCAATACTACACGCTTTTGCTGCTGCCATTTTAATAACACCCAGTGAAACAATCAACCAAATAATCGGAATCAGTGCAAAAATAAAATTAAGCCACATTCTGAATGCCTCCTTCTTTTCACAAACTTAAACGCTTTCATTTCACAAGATATTGTACTATGTATCTTGATAAATTGCACGGAAACAGACTTGAGGGAATCCCCTAATTTCACAAAGCCCAGTTTGATAAGCTTTCAGCTAAATGATTTCCGCCTTAAAATTAGACCTATTCTCAGGTATAATAAAATTAAATTCCTTTTTGGGGACCAAGTTGTACAATAGGGGGATAAGGGGCGTGAAGAATTTGCAAAATCAAATTGAGGCTTTATTAAACCATTACCAGTTAACGCATTTAATTGATCCGAATCAAGTTCGGGTTAACCTAAATAACCAAGACAGCGACTATGCTATGATTCAAGCTATTTTTAATGATCAAATTGAACAAGCCACCCAACGGCGGGACTGGCAACGCATGATTGATTTGTTAAAAGCAATGGTGCAGCTCAGCCAAAATATCGGTAACTACGACGATACCATCACCGCTGAAGTTTCGTTACTTTACTTAACTTATAGCCGTTATTACAACACGGATCTGCTGCAAGCCGAACTGAATCCGACCTTGATGGACTTACAAGTCATTATGCAGCAAGGTAATACGAGTTATGAAACATTGGATGCCTTAATCCAAAATGTAGTTGCAAATCTCACCGTACCTAATAATTTACCGCTTGGCCTAGATGCTAACCAAGCGTTACATGAAGTGATCCAACAGGCGGCAGCCAAAAACACTAGTAGTCAGCAGCAGTTGCCACCGGCGCAAGCTAGCTTGGATGAAACCATTGACAATTTACATCAAGAATCTCTCCAGCGCCGGAAAAAGCAGCCGCAAAATCAAGACCAGCCTACAGAACCCGCTGATGTCGCCGATGAGGACTACGACGATGACCAAGATAATTATGAAGATCCCTTTTATAAAAAATGGTGGTTCTGGACATTAATCGTTTTAATCGTTTTGATTATTGCTATTATTTTAAAATTAGTTATTACAAAAGTAACTACCCCTTCTGTCAGCTCTGAACCAGCTACAGAACAAGTTTCTAAATCCAGCAGCGTTGCAACGCAAAAAAAAAAATCGAAATCCCACAGCTCTAGTCAAAAAAGTAGCAGTGCCGCAACACAGACTAACAACCAAGGGGTAAGCTTTAACGATTTCAACAGTGTTAAAGTTGATGATTTCTCTAAATCTGCCCCGGACGGCAGTACGTTGACTGATTTAACCGCCAAATTTGGCAAACCTTACACTACAAGTAAAGTCACTCAAGACGGTCTTCAAGCCACCGTTGCTACTTGGCAGCCAGTGGATGGGCAAAAGAACGCCGCAATCTCAGTGAGTTTTATCGAACAGCGGGCCTTTAGTAAAAGTCTAAATGACTATCAGCCAGAAACAACCGCAGATATTACTTTAAACACCTTTAATAATTTAGCCGTGGGCCAAAGCGCCGATGAAATCTTAGGCCTCTTAGGCTTACCCAATGAAGTCAATGACGTTTACATTAACGACTCCACACAAGTCACTTATACGTATAACCGGGATAACGCAAAAATCATCCTAACCTTTATTGCTAATAAATTACAGGGTAAAACCCAAACCGGATTGGATTAAGAGAGCGTGACCAAAGACGGGTTGATTTTGAGCATAGCCTAGGCTAACGCCGTGAGCGGGCTTCGCTTACAAGTTAGACGTAGCTAGGCGCAGAAATCAGTCTTTGGGAACGCGTTTCAAAATCAGAGTGCGAGAGGTTACGGGTGACAATGCGCATAACCTAGACTTACAAATAATTTGTAGTTATGTGAGAAGTCAGTGCCCTTGAACGCGTTTCAGAACCACAATCTTAATAAATGCGTAAAAACCGCAAAATAAATAGAGGTCAATCAAAAGCAATTTTGATTTGGCCTCTATTTGGTTTTGGTGTAGTGCTATCTTTTTTTGGTGTTTCATAAACGCGCTCACTGGAGCAAAGCTCTCACCTAACTACGAATTATTCATAAGCGAAGTGCACTTATTTCATAATTCTAGGTTAGTGCTCGAGGCTTTCCCGCTCCAGTTCGCGCTCTGATTTATGCTCTGGCGTTTCGTTCCAATATGTCCGAGACGATCATGTCCAATGTCACTGCAGCCATGGCGGTTTCTGCGGCGGTTTGGACGTTTTGATAATAATGATTTAATGTTTCTTGAATATTCCCGCCGACAATACAATCGGGATTGGTTTTGGGATCAATGTGCAGTAGATTTTGATTTGATTCAATCGCTTGATAAACTTCCAACAAAGTAATATGTGCTAACGGCCGCGCCAGTTTAGGCGATACGGTGCCTGGTCGACTCGTTAATAAACCCGCTTTAACTAAGGCCGACATCATGCGCCGGACTAGACTAGGATTAGATTCAACACTGCTGGCGATTGTCCCGCTGGATAAATCAACCCCACTATCTGCTTGGCCATAAATTGATATGAAGGCCAAAATATGCACGGCATCACTGAGTTTGTGTGAATATTTCATAATTAGACTCCTATTGAATTAATGTTTTGATCGCCGTTGCTAAATCTGGCAATGGCCGACCTAAAACTTCCGACAAATCATTGGTCGCCTCCGTTAAATCGCCTTCGCGAATCAACATCTGAATCATAACTAAAGCTTCTGCAACGTTTTTATCCAAGCCCGCTTCAATCAGCTGTGCTTGATATTGATCATCATTGACCTGCGCCACATTAACCTTTTGACCAATAGCCGTTTCAATGGCTGCTGCTAGTTCTTGGTAAGTGTGGCTTGGCCCGGCAAATTCATAAACTTCTTTTGGTGTCTCGGTTGCCAAAACTTTGGCTGCGGCTTCCGCATAAAATCTTTCTAACGTCCAGCCCACTTTGCCGTCTCCAGCAGAATAGCTGACGGTCTGCCCTGCTTTGGCCCCGTTAATGACACTCAATTCGTTTTCCAAATACCAATTATTCCGCAAAAAAGCATGTTGAATAGCTGTATTTTTAATAGCCGTTTCTGTCATTTTGTGATCATAAGCTAAAGCGCCCTTAGCTGTGTCCGCATGGGGAAAACTCGTATAGGCGATAAACCGAACCCCTTCGTTGCGGGCGGCGGTTAAGACGTTCAAGTGCTGCTGAATCCGTGGCAGGGCACCGCCGGGTTGGGAAGAAACCAATAATAAGCGGTCAACACCCTTTAGCGCATTGTGCAAATCACCAGGCTGCATATAATCTCCGGGGCGAATTTCAATCCCTTCTGGCACCATCTGTTTTGCTTTTTCCACATTTCGTGCTAAGGCAATGATATCCTTTGCAGGCACTAACTGCGCCAATTCTTTGAGAGCCACTGAACCAAAATGACCGGTTACACCGGTAACAGCATATTTCATATTTAAAAACCTCTATTCTATGGTTGTTATTTAAATTGTAACTTGTTATACCATTTTAATTCCGGTTCTTAAATTTGTCAACTTTAGGCATAATGCGCTAAATTTCATATTTTTCGACCAGCTGATATCGCCGTCAAAACTAAGCAACCCCAAACAAAAAAACAGCCCTACTTATTTCAGAGCTGTTATTTATTTTAATCGTTTTTAGGATCCAAATGCCGAATCACCCGGGCTGGACTACCCGCAATGACGACATTGTCACCAAAGGATTTGGTCACCGTTGAATTCGTCCCTACAATAACGTTATTTCCTAAAGTTACGCCTGGTAAAATCGCAGAACCGCCGCCAACCCAGACATCATTCCCTAGGGTTACTGGCTTGGCCTTGCCGATCATGTTTCCACGATCAACGGGATTAAAGGGATGATAAGCCGCATAAATCTGAACATGGGGTGCCAATAAACAGTTATCGCCAATGGTCACTGGCGCTGAATCTAAAATAACCCCATCATAATTACATAGAAAATTATCGCCCACATGGATGTTATAACCAAAATCACAACGGAAATTAGGTTGAATATAAGGCCGCTTGCCCACTGAACCAAACAGATCTTTGATCACAGCTGTTTTTTCGGCAACCGCACCATCATCTAATTCATTTAACATCCGGCACAGCCGTCTTGCCCTTGTTTCGTCGGCAGCTAGTTCTGGATCAAGAATTTGATAATCTTCACCGGCTAAAAATTTCTTCTTTTCAGGACTCATTTAAACACGCTCATTTCTTCTCAACTTAGTTATTTTTAAGATAACATTTTTGAAAAGTAAGCGCTATATCGATTCATCAGATATATCTTAACATTTTTACATATTTATCCTAATAAATAAGATGAATTAAGCATAATTATCGCAGGACAATCCTTATTCTCACTTAGTGATAATTTGCTTTATAACTGGATATGAATACTAATTTTACAATTCATCCTAATAAATAATAATCTAGAATTTTTTAACATACCACCGATTCATCACACTATGGGCACCACTGCCTAAAGGCTGGGTTAATGGCTGAAAATCATATTTTTCGTAAAGATGCCAAGCGGCCACCAAATTACTATGGGTTTCCAAATAACATATCTCATAGTGTTTTGCGCCATAATCCAATGCTTGAGCCATCAAAGTTTTAGATAAACCCCGGCCTTGATACGCCGCATCTAAATACAACTTTTGCAGCTCGCACACCCCGGGGTAATCCGGATAAGGGGCAATACCCACGCCGCCGACAACCTGCCCTTCATAACTTAACACCCAATAAGCACTGTTTTCTAAATTCTGATACGCTTGATATAAATCATCTATTTCCGGATCAAAGTAAACCGTTCCGGGTAAAGCTAGATCATTGGCCTTTAAATCCGCTTGAATAATTTGTTTCATTGCGGCATTATCCGCAGGTGTGATACGTCTTAAAGTCATAAGAAACCTCCAATTGTATTTATAACTTTTATAAAACCACATTAAGTCAGCTGCGTCAAAAATAATTTGGCCGCCAATATTTAGACACTACCGGTTGTTGCGATTAGGCCCTTTTTGTTTACGGTGTAATCGTTTTATTTTATAGTCCCTTTTAAGTGCGTAATCCGTTATACTTGATGTAACAAAGGAGTTGACCTGATGAAATACGAATGGCGAAAATCTGAAAAAGACCTCTATTTACCTAAAAAAGTAGAACAGCGTCTCATTCCAGCGATGAACTTTATCACCTTAGCTGGCACCGGCGACCCTAATGATGCCGAATTCTCTAATAAAATCAGTGCCTTATATGCGACCGCTTACAGCATCCGCATGGCGCTTAAAAAAGGCAGCCTCGGCACACCGCCTTTTGAATATACCGTTTATCCATTGGAAGGTGTTTGGACCACTGCAGACGGCTCCAGAAATGAAACCCTGAATAAAGCGGCCCTTGTTTATAAAATCATGATTCGACAGCCAGACCAAGTGACCGCCAACTTATTCGAAACATGCCGTACCCAGGTCATCGCTAAAAAAGACAACCCTTATTTCCCTCAGCTGCAATTTGAATCTTACACCGACGGCCTGGCTGTTCAAGCCGTCCATACCGGCCCTTTTGATACCGAAGGCGACACTTTTGCGAAAATGGCAGCGTTTATGACGGCACACCAATTAGAAAAAACCACCTTAATGGGTGATTTTCAGCACCGAGAAATTTACTTATCCAACTTTCGTAGAAGCCGACCAGAAAATCTGAAAACCTTACTGCGTTACACCGTTAAATCAGTCGCAACCACCACCCAAAATTAATTTATGGAGGTTTTAAATATGGCTAGTTCAAATAAAGATTTTTTAGACGCCGTAAAGCAATACAAATATGAGCCCAGCCGCCACTTGATGGACTTTCACATCGCCGGCTTTGCTTATTATGATGGGCTAGATATCATTGACAAACTCACCCCCGGCAAACCCGTCACCTTGGCCGCCGAACCAGATAACCCGTACGACCCAGAAGCCGTTGCTATCTATTACAAAGATTATAAACTCGGCTACGTACCCAAAGACCGCAATAGCCTCTTGAGCACCATCTTATACTTCGGCCATCAAAACCTATTCGAAACCCGCATCCAAACCGCCGACACCACCAACCACCCCGAACGCCAATTCCGAGTCGTCGTAAAAATCAAAGACAATCGCAGAGCGTGAAGGGGCACGATTTTGACTTCGAGCACTAACCTAGAATTATGAAATAAGCGTATTTCGCTTATAAATAATTCGTAGTTAGGTGAGAAGTCAGTGCCCCTGAACGCGTTTATGCAGAGCGTGACCAAAGACGGGGTGATTTTGAGCATAGCCTAGACTAACGCCGTGAGCGGGCTTCGCTTACAAGTTAGACGTAGCTAAGCGCAGAAATCAGTCTTTGGGA
>NZ_RHOY01000010.1 GCF_003946725.1 Agrilactobacillus yilanensis
GTGTTTGTTTTGGTTATAAACATTATCTTCCTGAATCCCCGAATTGGCAATCTAGGGGGTCATTTCATATTATCTCTAGCTAAAATACTGGTTTAAGGCTTTATAAACGGCGTCAGCGATGGCTTCTTGATAGCTTGTTGAGGAGATTTTACTGAAGTCTTTTTTAGTATTGATGTAGCCTAATTCTAGTAAAACGGATGGGCGTACGTTGTCTCTTAAGACTTGATAATCGCCGTATTGGGTGCCTTTATTGGTCAAAGGTAGGCTGCTTAACTGTTGTGATAGGTCTTTAGCTAGGGGACTGTCTTTGGATTTACTGTAATAATAAGTGGTAATACCGGAGGCGTCATTAGAAGATTCGGTGGAATCAAAATGGAAACTGATGAACGCATCGGCGTTAGTGTTATTTGAAATCTGCGGCCGTTTGGCTAAACTGACGCTTTGATCACTGCTGCGGGTCATAATCACATTGGCACCGGCTTCTCGCAGTCGACTGGCAACTTGCTGGGCAACGGCTAGGGTGTATTTCTTTTCGTATTGACCGCTGTTAGAAAGGGCACCGGAATCGCTGCCGCCATGACCAGGATCTAAAACAATGGTCGCTTTAGCTAGGCTAGTTGGCTTCACGATTTCAGCGACGGCAGTTTTAGTGACGACCCAGTTGGCCACATAGCCCACTTGGCCGTCGTTAGTTTTAGCCTGGTACCATTGACCAACGGATTTAATGTAAGTCAGCGGGGTATCATTGTCTAACGTTGCCACAATAGCGCCGTTCATGTTGGCAGTTTTACGTAATTTTGTATCCGCTTGTTTTGTTGTTAACCGATAACCTTGAATGGCGGTATTTTGAGTGGCATTGTCATCGGTGGCGTTAGTTGTATTTAAGGTATTACTTTGGACCCAGCCTACAATATTATTATATTTCACTTGGGTCCAGCCGTTGGTCGTGTATAAAATAGTGACGGTTTGGTTGACGGTGGCAGTATCTAAAACGGCCGCGGTCGTACTGGCCTGTTGGTAGATCGAAACGTTTGTTGTATTGATTTTACCAACTTTATTCGAACTATTTAGACCAATTTCGGTACTATTTAACAACCAGCCGGCAACCCAGCCAATTTTAGCCTTATCCAGCCGCACTTGGTACCAGCCATTTTTTTGGCTGATAACGTCTAGTTGGGTGCCGGACTTAACTTTATCCAAAATATCATAAGATAAGCCAGGACCAGTTCTAACGTTAACAACGGTGGCTTTCACTTCAATTTTATTTTGATCCGCTAAGACAACTGCTGAACCTAAAGCTAGAAATAACGCAATCGCAATCAGCAGTAAATTGAAGTATTTTTTTAAATTAATTAAAATACGTTTATTTTCCATATTTATCATTCCTGAGGTTAGATTATAACTACTATAAGCGTATCAAAAAAAACAAAGTAAAGGTATTTTTTTGTTGAAACGCATAAAAATCTTAAAAACTTTTAATAAAAAGTAATTATTTCGCTTGAAAGGGCTTCACTTAGGCGTTATCCTTTGACAAATTATTGACTTTATAGGGTGAGATGTTGTATTCTCATATAGAATTGAATATTAGATCAAGCTGTTGATGAAGCATAATATAACTATTAAAGAGAAGGTACCGACTGCTGAAAGGTAACTTAGTTGAACTGACACTTTTGAAGCTTTGAAGAAACTCCGCTGCGTGCAGCGTTATCAAAGTTAGTGACCAAAACTAGGTGGTACCGCGCGAAAGCGCCCTTGTTAAATAAACAGGGGCGCTTTTTATTGTTTTTGACGTAACTGTGAGTTAGCAGACCTGATTGTAGAAAGAAGGCATTTGTTTGAAGTATCAACGACCTAAGGGCACAGCTGATATTTTACCGGGCGAATCTGAGAAATGGCAATATGTAGAAAGTACCGTCCGTCAAATATTTAATCGTTACCGTTTTGCAGAAATTCGGACACCGATGTTTGAATCTTATGAAGTATTCTCTAGAAGTTCTGGTGAAACTTCAGATATCGTGACCAAAGAAATGTATGATTTTGAAGATAAAGGGCACCGGCATATTGCGTTGAGACCAGAAGGCACTGCCGGGGTTGTCCGGGCCTTTGTTGAAAACAAACTTTATGGCCCAGAACATAATAAACCTTATAAAGTCTATTACATGGGCCCAATGTTTCGTTATGAACGACCGCAATCTGGCCGGCAACGGCAATTCCATCAAATCGGCGTTGAAGCGTTTGGTTCAGATAGTCCGGTGGTGGATGTCGAAGTAATGGCCATGGCCATGGAGATTTTAAAGTCATTTAATATCAAAAATATGAAATTAGCCATCAATACTTTAGGTGATCCAGAGACAAGAAAAGCCTATCATCAAGCATTGGTCGACTTTTTGAAACCGCATTTTGATGAATTGAGCGAAGATTCTAAAGTCCGTTTAGAAAAAAATCCATTGCGGGTGTTAGACAGTAAAGATCCAAAGGATAAAGAAATTGTCAAAGATGCGCCTTCAATTTTGGATTATTTGACAGAGGCGGCACAACAGCATTTTACGACAGTTAAGGCGTTGTTAGATGATTTGGGCATTGCCTATGACGTGGATACGACGATGGTTCGGGGACTGGATTATTATAACCACACTATTTTTGAAGTAATGACGACTGCTGAAGCTTTTGGCAACAAGGAGATCACCGTTATTGCCGGCGGTCGCTATGATGGCCTAGTTCAAGAATTAGGCGGTCCAGAAATGTCTGGGTTTGGTTTTGGCATGGGGGTTGAACGCCTGATCTTATTGCTGGACGAACAAGTTACGAAGCAATTGCAGGATAATTTGGACGTGTACGTGGTGGGCATTGGAGACAAAGCGTCACCTGTAACCTTAAAACTAGTTCAATCTTTGAGAAAACAAGGCTTTTCGGTGGATCGTGATTATTTGGATCGTAAGCCTAAGGCACAGTTTAAGGCCGCTGATCGGAACCACGCGGCAGTTGTATTGACGGTTGGCGACGATGAAATTGCTCAAAGTGTGGCGCAAGTTAAAGATATGGCCACTGGGGTTCAAAAGAGTCTGCCATTTGCGGAAATTACAACAAACTTCAAAAAAATTTACGATGACTTTAGACAAAGTGAGGGCGAATAATTTTGGTAAAACGTACAAATTATGCTGGCTTAATCAATGAAGACTATGTGGGCCAAGAAATTGATTTAGCAGGCTGGGTCCAAAAACGGCGCGATTTAGGGAATTTAATTTTTATTGATTTGCGAGACCGTGAAGGCATTTTACAATTGGTTTTCAGTCAAGAATTCTCTGAAACGGCTTTAGCTTTAGCGGACACGTTACGGGCTGAATATGTGATTAGTGTTCATGGTAAAGTTCAAGCTAGAAGTGAATCTGCGATTAATCCGAAAATGAAGACGGGAAAAGTAGAAGTTGAAGTAACGGCGATTAAGATTTTAAACAAGGCTAAAACACCGCCATTTTATATTGAAGACAATGTTTCGGCTTCTGAAGATTTAAAATTGAAATATCGTTATTTGGATTTAAGACGGCCAGAAATGGCAGCAGGGATCCGGACAAGAGCGCAGATTATGAAATCAGTGCATCATTTCTTAGATCGGGAAGATTTTATTGAAATTGAAACGCCAGATTTGACAAAATCAACGCCAGAAGGGGCTCGGGATTACTTAGTGCCTTCTCGGGTTTATCCGGGTAGCTTCTTTGCTTTACCGCAATCACCGCAATTATTTAAACAATTATTGATGGGCGCCGGTTTTGATCGTTACTATCAATTGGCCCGTTGTTTCCGGGATGAAGATTTACGGGGCGATCGGCAGCCTGAATTTACGCAGATTGACTTGGAAACAAGCTTTTTAGATGCTGAAGAAATTCAAGCTTTAACGGAAGGGCTCATTGCAGAAGTCATGCATGATGAAAAAGGCTTAGATATTCCTAGACCATTCCCACGGATGGATTGGGATGAAGCCATGGCCAGATATGGTTCTGACAAACCGGATACGCGATTTGGCATGGAATTACAAGATTTGTCAGACTTTTTCAAAGACAGCAGTTTTAAAGTTTTCCAAAATGCGATTGCTAATGGCGGTCAAGTGAAGGCGATTGTCTTAAGCGGTGCGGCTGATAAGTATTCTCGTAAAGATATTGAAGGCCAACAAGAACATATTAAACGTTTTGGGGCGAAGGGCTTAGCTTTTGTAAAAGTAACAGAAGATGATTTAACCGGTCCAGCAGCGAAGTTCTTAAAGGAACAACGGACGCCATTACTAGAAAAATTAGGTGCTAAAGCCGGCGATTTACTGTTATTTGTAGCCGATACTAAAAAAGTTGTAGCCGACAGTTTAGGTTATTTGCGGGTTCATTTCGGCCATAAATTAGGTTTAATTGACGAATCAAAATTCAATTTCTTATGGGTCTTGAATTGGCCATTATTTGAATACGATGAAGGCATTCAACGTTGGACAGCAGCCCATCATCCGTTCACTATGCCAAATGAAGCGGACTTGCATTACTTAGATGAAGGCGAAGATCCGCATCAAGCTTATGCGCAAAGTTATGATATTGTGCTCAACGGTTATGAATTGGGCGGTGGCTCAATTCGTATTCACACAAGAGAAATTCAAGAAAAAATGCTGCGGGCATTGGGCTTTACGAAAGAAAAAGCGCAAGCGCAATTTGGCTTCTTGTTAGATGCCTTAGACTACGGTTTTCCACCCCATGGCGGTTTAGCAATTGGTTTAGACCGGTTTGCCATGCTGCTTTCAAATCGGGATAATATTCGGGATGTCATTGCATTTCCTAAGAATTCCAAAGCAACTGAACCAATGACCAATGCGCCAATGCCAGTGGCACCAACGCAATTGGATGAACTGGGGATTGAAGTTGAAAAACCATTAGATTAAAATAAATAAGCGGTCTGGTTAGAATTGATTTTTGACCGAACCGCTTTTTTTAAACGGTATTTTGATAAGGAGGCCTTTAAATGACAGATTCTAAAGCGGACGTTAAAGCAGATTTACAGAAAAAGCTAACACCGCTGCAGTATGCGGTGACTCAAAACGGGGCTACCGAACCGCCTTTTTCCGGGACTTATGATGCTTTTTATGAACCTGGGTTATATGTGGATGTCATCAGTGGTGAACCATTATTTACATCCCTGGATAAATATGATGCCGGCTGTGGTTGGCCGGCATTCACTAAGCCTGTGGCGAAATTGACACAAAAACGGGATCGCAGCTTAATGATGGAACGCACGGAAGTCCGCAGCAAAGTCGCTGATGCCCATTTAGGTCATGTTTTTACAGATGGCCCAACTGATAAAGGCGGTCTGCGCTATTGTATTAATTCCGCGGCTTTAAAGTTTATTCCTAAAGCGCAGCTCCAGGCAGCTGGTTATGGCGCTTATTTAAAATTATTTGATTGAGGTGATCAAGAAATGGCAGCAGAAAAAGCAATTTTTGCTGGGGGCTGTTTTTGGTGTATGGTACAGCCGTTTGATACTTTTCCCGGCGTTTTATCGGTAATTTCCGGGTATACGGGGGGCCACGTGCCCAATCCCACTTATGAACAAGTTTGCAGTCACACAACGGGGCATACGGAAGCGGTTGAGATTACCTTTGACAATACGGTGATGACTTATGAACAGCTGCTGGATATTTATTGGCAAGTTACAGATCCCACCGATGCCATGGGGCAATTTCAAGACCGAGGCGATAATTATCGGCCAGTGATCTTTGTGAACTCCAAAGCCCAAGAAGCCGCCGCCACAGCCTCAAAAGCAAAACTTGAAGCCAGTCAGCGCTTTGATCAGCCGATTGTAACGGCCATTGAAGCCGCACAGCCTTTTTATCCGGCGGAAGTTGAACACCAAGATTTTTATAAAAAGCAGCCCCAACGGTATGCCCTAGAAGAAGCTGGGGGCCGCGCAGCATTCATTAAGAAACATTGGTCTGAAAACAAATAGCCGTTTAATTTTTGATTTTAAGGCGTTGATTCTGTAAACTAAAGGTATCGTGTAATAACGGCGCTACGGTTTTTAAAGTGGCTTACTAAGGAAGTCCTGTTAGCAGCGGGGCTTCTTTTTACTTACCGCCTGTAATAATACAGAGACGGCCTGTAACCGGGATTTGTTTTAAAACTTGTAACATTTCCGACATATGATAAAATCAATAAAGCTTGACAAACTAATTAAGAATTGAGGCTAATGGTTCAATGGAAGAACTAGATCGAATTATTAGAAGGCATCAAAATATCTCCAAAGCAACCAGTGCGTTTTTTTATGCCGTCGCTGTCGCCTTTGCCATGAACTTTTTTTGGGAATCCGGTGGTATTTACGCTTCGGGGATTACCGGTGCCGCTCAATTAATTGCCACTATCACAAAACATACAGCGATTCCCTTATCCACACCACTGATGATCGTTGTTTTAAACGTGCCCTTATTCGTATTGGCCTGGCGTAAAATCGGCCATCATTTTACAATTTTTACAATGCTATGTGTTATTTTGTCCAGTGTGATGATCCGGTTAATGGTTACCCGACATTTAACAACGGATCCGATTATTTGTGCGATTTTTGGGGCGATTTCTAACGGTATTGGGACCGGTTTAGCGCTGCGTAATGGTATTTCCACCGGTGGGATTGATATTATCGGTATTACGTTACGTAAAAAAACAGGTAAAAGTGTGGGGACGATTAACATCGCCTTTAATGCCATGATCCTGCTGGCTGCGGGTTTTATTTACGACTGGCCCCACGCACTCTACAGTGCGCTAGGGATCTTTATTAACGGCCGGGTTATTGATATGATTTATACAAAAGACCGGCGCCTGCAAGTGATGATCGTAACCAGTCATCCTAAAGCGGTTATTACACAAATTCAAAATGAAATGCCCCGGGGTATTACCATTGTTCATGATGCAGAAGGGGCTTATAAACATCAAGAAAAAACCATTTTATTTACCGTCATTTCACAATTTGAGATTTACGATTTAGAAAATGCGATGAAGTTAGCCGATCCTGGCGCTTTTATTAGTATCACCAGTGCCGTTAAAATTATTGGTCGTTTTATTGAACCAAAACAATAGGAGGGTATTATTTTGATTATTGGCTCACACGTTTCAATGAAAGGGCAAGCCATGCTTTTAGGCTCAGCTCAAGATGCCGCTAGTTTTGGGGCAGATACGATGATGGTCTACACTGGTGCGCCGCAGAATACGCGCCGCAAGCCAATTGAGGATTTAAATATTCCTGCGGGCAAAGCGTATATGGCGGCCCATCATATCCAATCAGTCATTGTCCATGCGCCTTATATTATTAATTTAGGGAACACGAAAAAGCCCGAAAACTACGGCTTTGCGGTAGATTTTTTACGGGCGGAGGTGCAGCGGGCTGATGCGTTGGGGGCGACACAAATGACGTTGCATCCCGGTGCCCACGTTGGGGCAGGGGCATCTGCGGCCATTGCACAAATTATTAAAGGTTTAAATGAAGTTATTACCCCAGAACAAAAGGTTCATATTGCCCTAGAAACGATGGCGGGGAAAGGGACTGAAGTTGGGCGGAATTTTGAAGAAATTGCCCAGATGATTGCAGGAATTACCTATAACGAAAAAATTAGTGTGACCTTTGACACGTGTCACACTAATGATGCGGGCTATAATGTTCGAGAAGATTTTGATGGCGTTCTAGCAGAATTTGATCGGATTATCGGCTTGGATAAATTACAGCTGATCCATTTAAATGATTCTAAAAATCCCCAAGGCAGTCATAAAGATCGCCATGCCAATATCGGTTTTGGGACTATCGGCTTTGACGCCTTGAGTAAAATTGCCCATCATCCGGCATTACAAGATCGGCCGATGATTATGGAAACACCTTATGTGGGTCCAGATAAAAAGCATCAGCAGCCCCCTTATAAATATGAAATTGCCATGTTGCGGGCCAATGAATTTGACCCTGACTTACTGACAAAAATTGAAGCACAAGCTTAAGCTTTATTCATAATCTTGTAAATCTAAAGCTTCAATAATAATTGTGGCGGTTTCTTCAATTGACCGATTAGCCACATTAATGACCATGCAGCCTAGTTTTTGGTACAAGTCATTGGCGTAGTCCAATTCTTCTTTAATGCGGGTCATATCTGAATAAGTCGTATCTGGATTTAGGCCGTAAGCAATCATGCGTTCACGGCGAATATTATTCAAAATACCAGGATCATTGGTTAAGCCAATGATCTTTTTTGGATCCACTTTCCAAAGTTCATCGGGAATATGGGCTTGGGGTACCAGGGGTAAATTGGCCACTTTAATATTGCGATTGGCTAAGAATAAGGATAACGGGGTTTTAGAAGTTCTAGAAACGCCTAAAAGCACCACATCGGCCTTCAAAAAGCCATTGGGATCTTTGCCGTCATCATATAAAACGGCAAATTCCATCGCTGAAATACGGTCAAAATAGCGGGCATTTAGATGATGGACCGCCCCAGCTTCATAAGTTTGAACAAGCCCCGTTCGTTTTGAAACTTCGTTGAGCAGCGGTGAAATATAATCATAATGCACTAAACCGTTTTGCTCACAGAAATTAGCGACCATAGAGCTGAGCCCTTTTGTAGCTAGGGTATGAATGACAATGGGCTGCTTATCAGCTTTAGCCTGTTCTAAAACATGGTTTAATTTCTCTTCAGTATTGATAAATGGAAAACGGCAGTAAATAGGTTTGATTTTTGGAAATTGGGACATCACAGCTTGGGCTAAATTAAAGCCGGTTTCACCGACAGAATCGGAAATAATATAAAGCGTAATGCGCTGCAATTCAGGTGTTGTATCAGACATTATACTTCCCTCCAAACGGATATGTTACTAAAATTTTACCATAATTACCGCGAAATCCCTAAGTAAAGTGCGACAAAAGTGCCTATTTTAAAGGTTGATAAATTTGATCAAGTTGGAAAAAGAAGCGCATTTTTGGGTATAAAAGCACTTTTAGGCGGTATAAATGTATAAATTGACCTTAAAATTCCAATTATTTTTGTCACTTAACAGTCATTTTTGAATTATATTTATTACGCAAAAAAGCCTATATATCGCTTTGTAAAGGGGTTTCATGACCCGATAAATAGGACTTGATTTTTGACGAAATATTAAAAAATCAAACTTTATATAAATAATCTAATGATTTGCGTTGACCGTTTAAATGAGTTTCGATATAATAGTTAAGAACGGTTTTGCAATAACCCATTTGTAGAGCGTTACACTGATTTGGAGGGAGGGATTTTCAGATGGCAAAGACAGTCGTTCATAAAAACGAATCTTTAGATGATGCTCTTCGTCGCTTCAAGCGTTCTGTGTCTAAAAGTGGCACACTCCAAGAATACCGCAAGAGGGAATTTTACGAAAAGCCAAGTGTTAAGCGTAAGCTTAAATCAGAAGCTGCTCGTAAACGTAAAAAATTCTAAACTTGTTAAGGAAATGATCCTGTGAGTTTGTTAACGAAGCTAAATGAAGATTTAAAAACTGCCATGAAGGCACGGGACAAAGATCGCTTAACGGTTATTCGCATGTTAAAAACAGGCGTAACTAATGAGCAGATCAAATTAGGCCATGATTTATCCGATCAAGAAGAATTGGCCGTTTTGTCACGTGAATTAAAGCAACGTAAAGAATCTTTAGAAGATTTTACTAAGGCCGGGCGTACCGACTTAGTGGATCACACAAAACAAGAAATCCAAATCGTCTCTGAATACATGCCTCAGCAGATGACTGAAGCTGAAGTACAAGCTTTAGTCGAAGCAACAATTACAAAGGTCGGTGCCAAATCTACAAAGGATTTTGGTAAAGTAATGGGCGCTTTAATGCCACAAGTTAAAGGCAAGGCAGACGGCGGCGTTGTGAATGCAATCGTTAAGAAGGCATTGACAGCATTATAATCTAAAATGCAATGAAGTGTTCGATACAGTTAATCTGGTGTCGGACACTTTTTTTAAACACTTACAAATATTATCATTCTTTTATATAACTATTATGGCATACAAGTTGAGATAATCTTGTGTTATGATACTGTTATAAACTATTGAAGGAGCTTGATGTATTGACAGAAGCGGTGAATACGGAACGCACGTTTGAAGTACTAGATGCTGGTAAAACGGCGGGATTAGTTGGGGCAAATGACCAATATTTAACCTTAATCGAAGAAGGTTTATCAGTGGTTTTAAATCTTTTTGGTACAAATATCAAAATTACTGGTGAACAGCCCAAAGTGGATCAGAGCTATCAAGTACTAGACAACTTATATCAAGTATTGGAAAAAGGCATCAGCATCAGTAACGCTGACGTGATCAGTGCCATTAAAATGGCGACTAAAGGGACTTTAGAATATTTCCAAGACTTTTACGATCAAGAGATTATTAAAGATGCAAGACATCGCGTCATTCGCGTTAAAAACATGGGGCAGCGACGCTATGTGGATTCAATAGATCACAATGATATTACGTTTGGCATTGGACCAGCAGGCACGGGGAAAACTTATATTGCAGTGGCTAAGGCAGTTTTGGCTATGAAAAAAGGCCAAGTTCAGCGCTTGATTTTAACTCGGCCAGCAGTTGAAGCCGGGGAAAATCTGGGCTTTTTGCCAGGGGATTTAAAAGATAAAGTAGATCCTTATTTGCGGCCGGTTTATGATGCGTTATATAACATTATGGGCACCGATCAAACCAATCGGTTAGTAGACCGGGGGTTAATTGAAATCGCTCCGTTGGCTTATATGCGGGGTCGGACGTTAGAAGAAGCTTTTGTGATTTTGGACGAAGCGCAAAATACAACGCCTGCACAAATGAAGATGTTTTTAACACGGCTGGGCTTTGAGTCAAAAATGGTCATTAATGGGGATATCACGCAAATTGATTTACCCCACAATCAAAAAAGTGGTCTAATTGAAGCGCAACAAATTTTGAAAAATATTGATCATATTGGCTTTGTGAATTTTACAGCGAATGATGTGGTACGGCATCCCGTTGTAGCAAGTATTATTGACGCCTATGCGCGGCAGAATAAACAAGCTTAAGTCTTGGAGGCAACTATGAATTTAACGATTTATGATGAAGACAAATTATTAACACCAGATGAAATTAAATTGGTCCAGAATTTAATTGACTTTGCGGCTAAAACACTGACTGTTGCCGCAGAAACTGAAATGTCAATTACGTTTGTAACACCTAAAGGCATTCAAGAAGTGAACCAAAAATACCGCCAAGTTGATCGACCAACAGATGTCATCAGTTTTGCCATTGAAGATGACGATGACGGTATGTCTGAATTAGAAGCTGATTTGGGCATTCCTAGAAATATTGGTGATTTGATTATTGCGCCTGCTGTAGCCAAGACCCATGCTGAAGATTATGGTCATTCCTACCACCGCGAATTAGGCTATACAGTGGTCCATGGCTTTTTACATCTGAACGGCTATGATCATATCAAACCAGAAGATGAGCAAAAAATGATCGGCTTGCAAGAGGAGATTCTGGAAAGCTATGGCCTTAAACGATAAGCCTAATAAGCCGCAAACAGATAAAAACCATTCATTTTTTCAATCTTTTAAACATGCTGCCCGGGGTATCGGTTTTGCCATAAAACACGAAACCAATTTACGCCGGGATATTTTAATCGCCGTTTTAGTGTTACTAGCGGCTTATTTTTTACACTTACCGCAAACTGATTTTTTATGGCTCATTTTGGTGAGCTTTTTAGTTTTCCAAGCGGAATTATGGAATAGCGTTGCCGAATATATCGTGGATTTGACGACCCAGCATGCGTATTATCCATTGGCAAAAGTGATCAAAGATTTATCCGCTGGGATCGTTTTGCTCACGGCATTATTTGCGGTCATTGTCGGCGCTATTATTTTTATACCAGCATTATTAAAACTTTTGAATTTAAGTTAAGGGGATTTTTACGTGACGGAAACAAATAAAGCATTTCATTCAGGTTTTGTAGCGATTTTAGGCCGACCTAATGTGGGTAAATCTACATTGATGAATCGGGTCATTGGTGAAAAAATTGCCATTATGTCTGACAAAGCGCAAACGACACGGAATAAAATTAATGGGATTTACACGGATGACGCGGCACAAATTGTTTTTGTGGACACACCAGGTATTCATAAACCTAAAAATGATTTAGATGAATATATGGATGATGCGGCTATTTCAACGTTAAAAGAAGTAGACGTTGTCTTATTTATGGTGGCTGCTGACGACAAAATCGGCCCTGGTGATAAATATATTATGAATTTATTAAAACAGGCCAACACACCGATCTTACTGTTAGTGAACAAAATTGATTTAGTGCACCCGGATAAATTACCAGAAATTATTAGCGGCTATACCGATATTTTAGACTTTACCGAAGTTTATCCAATTTCGGCAACCCAAGGCAATAACGTTCCGGATTTATTAGCTAAAATTAAAGACTTTTTACCCGTAGGCCCCCAATATTATCCTGAAGATCAATTAACGGATCATCCAGAATACTTTGTTGTCTCTGAATTAATCCGGGAACAAGTTTTACACTTAACCCGTGACGAAATTCCCCATGCGGTGGCAGTTGTCTTGGAATCTATGAATCAGCGGGTGAATGATAAGTTGCAAGTGGACGCGGTGATTTTTGTAGAACGGGATAGCCAAAAAGGGATTGTTATTGGCAAAGGCGGCGCCATGCTGAAGAAAATTGGCATCAATGCCCGCCGTGAAATTGAAGGTTTATTAGGCGAAAAAATTAACTTAAAGCTTTGGGTCCGGGTTCAAAAGAACTGGCGGGATGATCCTTTATTTTTACAACGTTCAGGTTATAATTTAAAAGAATTTAAGTGATGATATGGCACATGAAATTGAAACATTCCAAGGTTTGATTTTATTTCGTCGGGACTATCGGGAACGGGATTTGTTAGTTAAGATGATTACCGATCGCTTTGGAAAAAAAATGTTTTTAGTAAAAGGTGGCAAACGGCCTAAAAATCGACTGGCCTCAGCGATTCTGCCATTTACATATGGGCAATATGTGGGCGATATCCGTGACGGGTTATCTTTTATTAATACAGCAAAAGAAACTCATCATTTTTGGCAGATCAGCCAAGATATTGTTTTAAATGCGTATGCCAGCTATATTTTAGGCTTGATCGACAAAGCTTTTGAAGATGCCGTGCCGTTGGATTATTGGTTTGGCCGAGTTTTTCAAGCCTTAAAGCTCATTGATGAAGGTTTTGATCCCCAAATAATTACCCATATTATGGAAGTACAGCTATTGCAGGTTTTTGGGGTGCAGCCGAATTTAGAAAGCTGTGTTATTTGTCAGCATACGGATCGGCCCTTTGACTATTCTGAAAGCTATGGGGGCCTGTTATGCGCACAGCATTGGCATTTGGATCCCAATCGGTTTTATGCCAGTCAGCGGGCGATTTATTTTCTGCGGCTTTTTGCGGCGGTGGATTTAACGAAGATTAATTCGATTAAGCTCAAAACGGAAACGAAAGCTGAATTAAAACAGATGATTGATCAAATCTATCAAGATACCGTGGGGGTTTATGTCAAAAGTAAACACTTTTTGGATGAAATGGCAGATTGGCCGGACAGTATTTTGAAAAAACCATCAGAAGATTAAAGCAGTGTTTGACAATTCTGATTTTTATTGTATTATTGGATAGTAAATAATCAACGATGATAAAAAGGGTAATCAAAAAGAAAAGATTTAGCGAGTGTGGGATAGTGCAAGCCGCAACTTTATTTTGATTATTGGCATTTTGGAGTTGATCACAAATCAAGTGTAGGCAAGATAATTTGCCTGAAGTAGGGTGGAACCGCGTATAAAACCGTCCCTATACTGTTGTCGCAGTATAGGGATTTTTTAATGCACGGATTTAAAACAAGCCAAAGGAGAAACGTTATGACTGAAAAACTAACCGTTCAAGAAATTGTTTTAAAATTACAGCAGTTTTGGAGCAGTAAAGGCTGTATGTTAATGCAAGCCTACGATACAGAAAAAGGTGCTGGGACGATGAGCCCCTATACATTCTTACGGGCGATTGGCCCTGAACCTTGGAATGCGGCTTATGTGGAACCTTCCCGGCGGCCGGCAGACGGGCGTTATGGGGAAAATCCCAATCGGTTGTACCAACACCATCAATTCCAAGTCGTGATGAAACCTTCTCCTGAAAACATTCAAGAATACTATTTAGACAGTTTGCGGGAATTAGGCATTGAACCATTAGAACATGATATTCGTTTCGTAGAAGATAACTGGGAAAACCCTTCCATGGGCTGCGCCGGTGTGGGTTGGGAAGTTTGGCTGGATGGCATGGAAGTCACTCAATTTACGTATTTCCAAGTCGTTGGCGGCTTAAACGTAAAGCCTGTAACTTCAGAAATCACGTATGGCTTGGAACGCTTGGCCTCTTATATTCAAAACATCAACTCTGTGTTTGATTTAGAATGGGGCGACGGCGTATTATACGGCGATATTTTCAAAGAACCGGAATATGAACACTCAAAATATTCTTTTGAAGAAAGCAATCAAGAAATGTTGTTAAACTTTTTTGACGCCTATGAAAAAGAAGCCAAACGGCTCATCAAATTAGGTTTGGTTCATCCAGCTTATGATTATGTCTTAAAATGCAGCCACACCTTTAATTTATTAGATGCCCGGGGCGCTGTATCCGTTACAGAACGGGCCGGCTATTTAGCCCGTATTCGGAATATGGCCCATTTGATTGCTAGAGCTTTTGTGGAAGAACGGGAGAAACTTGGTTTTCCATTATTGAAACACGCCCAAGACAAAGCAAAAGAGGAGGCCAATTAACGTGAAAGACTTTTTATTAGAAATTGGATTAGAAGAAATGCCCGCTCATGTTGTCACACCAAGTATTGTGCAATTAAATCAACGGGTACAGCAGTTTTTGAAGGACGAAAACTTAGATTATGACAGCATTCAGCCTTTTTCAACCCCAAGACGTTTAACGTTATTGATCAAAGGTTTAGCGGACAAACAAGCTGACAGCCATGAAACTTTAAGAGGCCCAGCCAAACAAATTGCCCAAGACGAGGCTGGTAATTGGTCAAAAGCGGCCCAAGGTTTTGCCCGGGGACAAGGGGCCACTGTCGATGAGTTAACCTTTAAAGAAGTAAAAGGCAAAACCTATGTCTTTTTAGAAAAAAATACCGTTGGTCAGCCGGCTGCTGAAATTTTACCAAAAATTGCGACGGCCATCACAGCGATGAATTTTCCCACTAGAATGCATTGGGGCAATTATGACTTTGAATACATCCGACCAATCCATTGGTTGGTGGCATTATTAGATGATGTCGTGATTCCATTTAATATTTTAAACATTGAAACCGGCCGAGAAACAAGAGGCCATCGTTTCTTAGGCAAAAATATTACGTTACCTAATGCGGACGCTTACGAAGAAGCTTTAAAAGAAGATTATGTCATCGTTGATGCCGCAGAACGTAAAGATGTGATTCGCAAACAAATTCATACATTAGCCGTTGAAAATGATTGGCAAGTGGATTTAGATGAAGATCTTTTGGAAGAAGTTAATAATTTAGTGGAATATCCCACTGCTTTTTATGGGGAATTTGATCCTAAATATTTAGAAATTCCTGAAGAAGTTTTAATCACTTCTATGAAAGACAATCAACGTTATTTCTACGCAAGAAGCCAAGAAGGCCAATTATTGCCAGTCTTTATCGGGGTCCGTAATGGGAACAGCGAACATCTGGATAATGTGGTTTCTGGGAATGAAAAAGTCTTAGTCGCCCGCTTAGAAGATGCCCAGTTCTTCTATGAAGAAGATCAGAAGAAGACAATCCAAGACTATGTCGCCCAATTAAAACAAGTTTCTTTCCATGATAAGATTGGCTCTATGTATGAAAAAATGCAGCGAGTTGGTAAGATCGCTCAATTTTTAGGGCAACGTTTTGGTTTAACCGAAACCGAATTAACCGATTTAAAACGGGCTGCTGAAATTTATAAATTTGATTTAGTCACGGGGATGGTCGGCGAATTCCCAGAATTACAAGGGGTCATGGGTGAAAAATATGCCTTATTAGCGGGTGAAAAACCAGCAGTAGCCACCGCCATTCGGGAACACTATTTGCCAACCGCTTCTAGAGGGGCCTTGCCACAAACTAATGTTGGGGCAGTGTTATCCATTGCGGACAAATTAGACAGCATTTTGAGCTTCTTTGCCGTTGCCTTAATTCCAAATGGCTCCAACGATCCTTATGCCTTACGGCGGCAAAGTTTTGGGATTGTTCGTATTTTACAAGATCGAAAATGGCATTTCCCAATTGATGAACTACAAGAACAAATTAAAAAATTAATTGCCAATGAAGGCAGCGAAGCTCATTTAGATTTAACGGCGCATCAAAAAGAAGTCCGTGAATTTATCATTGATCGGGTGAAACAGTGGTTTAGTATCCAAAAGGAAAATCATGATCTCATTGATGCCGTTGTGGATAATCGGAATAAGGATATTGCGGATATGTTTGCGGCAGCTAAAGTGTTGCAACAACACCGTGAAGATCCAAGCTTTAAGACAACGATTGAAGCCTTGACTCGGGTAATGCGGCTGTCACAAAAAGCAGATTTTGCCGATACAACGCTAACTGTAGACCCAACGTTATTCCAAGACGACACGGAAGCGCAGTTATATACTAAAGTCAGTGAAATTCAAAAGAATTTAGCTGATAAATCTTTAGAAACCGTTTATCAAGAGTTGGAAGGTTTAAAACCAACGATTGAAGCTTATTTTGAAGCCAATATGATTATGGATAAAGATCCAAAAATTCGAGATAACCGCTTAAAACAGTTACTAATCATTAATAATATCGTATTATCTTTAGGTGATTTGACAGAATTAATTGTAAAATAAGTTTCACTTGCATCGGAAATATTTATGTAGTATGATATAAAAGTATTAATATATCAAATTTAAAGTCGCATTCATTTATGTATGCGGCTTTTAGTTGCCATAACAGGAATGAGGGATGATGATAGATTGGCTAAGATTCCTGAAGCCGTTATTGAAGATATTCGCAACCAGGTCGATATTACAGACGTTGTTAGTCAATATGTCCAATTAAAAAAATCTGGTAAAGATTTATTTGGGCTTTGTCCATTTCACGAAGAAAGAACGCCATCATTTTCAGTTTCTGAGGAAAAACAGATTTTCCATTGCTTTAGTTGCGGCCGAGGCGGCAATGTTTTTAAGTTTATCATGGATGTGGACCAGTTGTCCTTTCCAGAAGCGGTCGTAAAAGTTGCAGAAATGAACAACATTCCATTAGATGCCCAATATTTGCAGACTAATGGACCGGCGCGTTCTGATGAAGAACAGCAATTACGAAAATTATATGAACAAAGTCAAAATTTATATCATCACATTTTAGTGAATACCCAGCTGGGGCAAAAGGCCTTAAAGTATTTGCATCAGCGGGGGATGACCGATGAAATGATTGCAACTTTTGGCATTGGTTATGCACCAGAAAAGACAGATTTATTAACACTCTTTTTTAAAGATAAACAAGTGGCACCAGCACTGTTGGAAAAATCTGGTTTATTAACATCAACTCAAAATAACACATTGATCGATCGCTTTGTGGATCGCGTCATGTTTCCCATCCGAGATCAAGGCGGGCAAACGATCGCCTTTTCTGGCCGGGTACTATCTAAAGATCCTAATAAACCAAAATATTTAAACAGTCCAGAAACATCTTTATTTAATAAGCGTAAAATTTTGTTTAATTTTGATTTGGCAAAAGCTGAAATTCGCAAAAACAGCGGCGTTTTACTGTTTGAGGGCTTCATGGATGTGATTGCAGCCTATCAGGCCGGCGTTAAAAACGGCGTTGCGTCCATGGGCACCAGCCTGACGGATGAACAGCTTTATTTATTGCAACGGGTGACCAATCATTTAGTGATTTGTTACGACGGCGATGATCCGGGGCAAAAGGCGACAAATCGGGCGGTAGACATGTTAATGCCGAATCGGCGCTTGGATATTGGCGTTGTGGTTTTACCTGATGCGCAAGATCCGGATGAGTTCATCAAAAGTCATAGTCCGGAAGCATTTAGAAAGTTGTTGACCGATGGGGAGCAGACTAGCGTTCGGTTTAAGCTGGATTATTTGCGGCGGGATGTTAATTTAAATAATGATAAGTTCAAAGTAGATTATTTAAACCAAGCGTTGCAATTATTGCAAAGTGCCGCTACCCCTTCAGAACAAAGTTTATATATGCAGCATTTAGCCACTGAACTAGGCATTGATTTAGCAGCCATTAAGACACAATTTGAACAATTGCCTAGTCGTCGGCAGACCCAACAGGGGTTACAGCCTCAAGGTAAGTATCAAAAACAAGCGGCGGTTGCCATGGGGGCGACACCGGTACCAGAGGCAACAAAAGTTGTTAAATACAGCCGTTTAGAGCAAGCCCAGCGGCTGTTGCTTTATTATGCCATCCATGACCAAAGTATTTGTCGCCGGTTATTGGGGGAAGCAGGGTTTGCTTTTAAACAAGTCACTTACCAAACGATTTTTGAATTATGGTTAACTTTTTCGACAAATTACGAAAGTCAAGATGTTTCAGCGTTCATTGATCAGTTGCCAGCAAATTTGCAAAATGCCGTTGCGGATTTAGAGATGAGCAACTTTCCTGAGCTTACGGAACCCACGGTCATTGATGATTTATTACAAGTTATTGGGACCCAGGATTTACAAGTACAGTTAAATCAGGCGAAACAAGGTTTAAAAATCGCCAAAGAAACGGGTAATCTTGAAGAAGAACTTCATTGGACGATGACCATCATCGAATTATCAAGGCATTTGAAGGGAGCTTGATATTTTTTGACCAAAGTCAGTTTAAATTGGTTTAAAGCACTATAGTTTGATAAGGGGGAGTACATTTATGGCGAATAAAAAAACAACCACAAAAAATACAGCGTATGATAAGGCTGTAAAAGCCGTTATTAAAGACTACAAATCTAAAAAAGAAATTTCTCAAGAGGAATTAACAACTAAGCTTGTACAACCCTTCGAATTAGGCAGTGAAGCCATCGATGATTTATATCAAAAAATTGAGGATCAAGGGATCAGTATCCTTGATAAAAATGGCGAACCAACGGCCATTAGCTTAAAGAAAAATAAAGTCACTAAAAAAGAATTACAAAATATGTCTGCACCAACTGGGGTCAAAATCAATGACCCAGTGCGCATGTATTTGAAAGAAATCGGCCGGGTATCTTTATTGACAGCCGACGAAGAAGTGGCTTTAGCTTTGAAAATCGAACAAGGCGATGAAGAAGCAAAACAGCGCTTGGCAGAAGCTAACTTACGGTTGGTAGTTTCCATTGCCAAACGTTATGTGGGCCGGGGGATGCAGTTCTTAGATTTAATCCAAGAAGGTAATATGGGCTTGATGAAGGCCGTGGAAAAATTTGATTACCGCAAAGGGTTTAAGTTCTCCACTTATGCCACTTGGTGGATCAGACAGGCCATTACCCGTGCCATCGCGGACCAAGCTAGAACCATTAGAATTCCAGTGCACATGGTGGAAACGATCAATAAATTAATCCGGATCCAACGCCAGCTTTTACAAGATTTAGGCCGGGAACCAACGCCTGAAGAAATTGGTGCGGAAATGGATATGCCCACAGATAAAGTTCGGGAAATCTTAAAGATTGCCCAAGAACCTGTTTCATTGGAAACACCAATCGGTGAAGAAGATGACTCTCATTTAGGGGACTTTATTGAAGATGCGGATGCCACAAGTCCAGAAGACCACGCTTCTTACGAATTGTTGAAAGAACAACTGGAAAATGTTTTGGATACATTAACGGATCGTGAAGAAAACGTGTTACGGCTGCGTTTTGGTTTAGATGACGGCCGGACTAGAACTTTAGAAGAAGTTGGGAAAGTGTTCGGGGTAACTCGGGAACGGATTCGGCAGATCGAAGCTAAAGCCTTGCGGAAATTACGCCATCCATCTCGTTCTAAACAATTGAAGGATTTCTTGGAATAGGCACTTAACCTAGATTAATAATAAAAAGATAATTAAAAAAATAAGCTGATTCAAATTCAATTTTTGAACCAGCTTATTTTTTTTGAGCTTGTCTTCAAAATAACGCATTAGTCAAGTATCCAAAGCAACGCCACGGCTTGAATTAACGCATTGATAATATTTCTAAACTTAACACCCAACAAAATAGCCCAACCCTTTTTAAGCATGTCGCGTCTTTGGTATAATAGGAGTTAAGAAAAAAAGATAGGGGTCATCATGAAAATTTCAAAACGTCTACAACAAATTAGTGCTTTAATTCCTAAAGCGAGCCGTATCGCTGATATTGGGTCTGATCATGCTTTTGTACCGATTATGGCCGTAGAAACGGGTTGCAGTTCTTTTGCCATTGCCAGTGAAGTGGCACCAGGACCTTTAGGTATTTCGCAGCAAAATATTCAAGCCGCTGGTTTGAGCGATAAAATTCAAACGCGCTTAGGGGATGGGTTAGCGGCTATTCAAGTTGAGGATCGGATTGATACCTTTATTATTGCTGGCATGGGCGGTGAATTGATCGTGCATATTTTAGCAGCGGCTGATCCCGCTTTACTAAAAGCGACCCACCTCATCTTAGAACCTAATAATAATGAAGCTATGGTTCGGCGGTGGCTAGATCAACACGGTTTTATCATTCAGCAAGAAAAAATTCTTTTAGAAGATCAGCATTTTTATGAAATGATACGCGCTCAACACACAGGGGCAAACCCCAGCTTGACTTCAGAAGAACAGCTTTTTGGACCAAAGTTACAGCAAGCTCAAACAGCAGATTTTAAAGCAAAATGGCAGCACCGCCAAAGGGTTAATCAAAAAATTGTGGCCCAGCTAAAAGCGGCGCCCCAGCCGGATGTGGTAAAAATCACTGAAATGACTGAAATGACAAATTTAATTGAAAGGATGTTACGCAAATGATTCAAGCTCAAACTTTGATCAATCAAATTGAAAATTTAGCGCCTTTAAGTATTAAGGAAAGCAGTGATCCCAGTGGTCTGCAAATTGGTAATCCGGAAAAAATGATTCAAAAAGTTTTAGTGACTTTAGATGTGCGGCCAGAAGTAGTGCAAGAAGCGATTGACCAAAAGGTGGATTTTATTTTTGCCCATCATCCAGTGATGTTTCGACCTGCTAAAAACTTAGATACCCGTGATCCGCAAAATAAGATGTACGCGGATTTATTAAAACACGATATCGTAGTTTATGCGGCCCACACCAATTTGGATAAAGCTGTGGGCGGCATGAATGACTGGATGGCCCAAGGCTTGCGGCTGCAGAATATTCAGCCCTTACCTAGTGGGACACCAATCTATTGTTATAAATTAGTGGTGTTTACCCCCCTAGACAATGCGGCAGCTATGCGATCAGCCTTGGGGAATGCTGGTGCAGGGGAACTTGGGGATTATCAACAAGCCAGCTATACCGTAGCCGGACAAGGTCGCTTTTTGCCAGGGACTGGTGCACATCCGGCCATTGGTGCATCGGGGCAGCTTACCACCACCCAAGAATCGCGCATTGAAGTGATTGTACCAAGTTATCGCTTAAATCAAGTCGTTGAAGCCATGCTGGCGGTCCATCCCTACGAGGAACCCGCTTATGATCTCATCCCGTTAAAAAACACAGAACCTAGCATCAGTTTAGGCCGGATCGGCACATTAAGTCAGCCATTATCTGTTTTAGATTTTGCCCAACAGATTAAAAAAGACTTTAACTTGACTGGCCTGCGGATTGTCAGTCATGATCGGCAGCAGTTGATTCAAAAAGTCGCCGTCATTGCCGGGGACGGTGGTAAATTTTATCCGGATGCCTTAAAAGCCGGGGCGCAAGTGCTAGTGACCGGAGATATTTATTATCATACAGCCCATGACATGCTGGCTAACGGGTTGCAGGCGATTGATCCGGGGCATCACACCGAAAGTATTATTAAAACAAAAATGACCGCTCAAATTCAGCAGTGGGCCCAAGTTAATGATTGGGACCTTGCTGTGCAGCCATCTGAATTATCAACGGAGCCATTTTATTTTATCTAAATTAGAATTGGAGGAATTTTTTATGTCAAACTATGAAAACTTAGTTCCTAGATTTTTGCGTTATGTTCAGGTCAATACACGTTCGGATGAATTCTCAAAGACCATCCCGTCCAGCGCCAACCAGACGGCTTTTTTGAAAACATTGATGGCCGAATTAACGGAAATTGGCCTAGCAGAAGTGAAATATAATGATAAAAATGGCTATGTCACTGCATTACTGCCAAGTAATCTGGATAAAGCCGTACCGACAATTGGCTTTATTGCCCATGTGGATACCGCTGATTTTAATAGTGAGGGTGTGCAGCCGCAAATTCATGAAAATTATGATGGCCAGTCGGTGATTGCCTTAGATGCGGCCGGCGAATATGTCTTGGATCCTGCGGAATTTCCAAACCTTAAAAATTACCGCGGCCAGACTTTGATCACAACTGATGGGACAACGTTATTGGGCGCCGATGATAAAGCGGGGATCGCTGAAATTATGACCGCCATGGCTTATTTGGTTGCCCATCCCCAGCTCAAACACGGTTCTATAAAAGTGGGCTTTGGGCCAGATGAAGAAATTGGCACCGGGGCGGATCATTTTGATGTGGCGGACTTTGCGGCTGATTTTGCCTATACGGTTGACGGGGGGCCATTAGGTGAATTGGAATATGAAACCTTTAATGCGGCGGCAGCCCATATTGAAATTAAAGGTAAAAATGTACATACGAGCAGTGCTAAAGGGGTTTTGGTCAATGCGTTACAATTAGGTATTGATTTCCAAAATGCCTTACCTCAAGCTGAAGTTCCTGAACAAACTGAAGGAAGAGAGGGCTTTTATCATCTGCTGCGGTTTAAAGGGGATGTGGAGCATGCAACTTTGGATTATATTATTCGGGACTTTGAACGGACGGGATTAACGGCTAGAAAACAGAAAATGGTAGCGATTGCAAATCAATTAAATCAACAATACCCTGATCGTGTAGCATTGACCTTAACGGATCAATACTATAACATGATAGATATTATGAAAACCCATATGTCGGTTGTGACTCTTGCAGAACAAGCCATGGCCGCTTTAGATATTGAACCTGATGAAACGCCGGTTCGCGGGGGCACAGATGGTTCTAAAATTTCGTTTATGGGTTTGCCAACACCAAACTTATTTGCCGGCGGTGAAAACATGCATGGCCGCTACGAATATGTTGCTGTTGAAACAATGGCTAAAGCAACGGATGTTATTTTAGAAATTATCCAGCGTAATGCCAAAGTATAATGGTGGCGGCAAGAGGAGATAAGTAATTATGATTATTCAATTTAAACAACCGCTGCAAACAAATATTGTCAAAAATTTAACGCAAAAATTTGCCACAATGGGCATGCATGGCTTTTTAATTGACAACCATTTAACGGTCATCGGTGTCGATCATTATGATTTCAGCCAAGATGAACTCAATGCTATTGAAGTGGTTATTCCAGAACAGCCTTCATTTGTTTTAGCCAGCCGGGATTTTCATCCTGAGGATACGGTGATTAAATTACCAAATTCTGAAGTTGGCGGGGCAAACTTTACGATCGTCGCCGGCCCCAGTGCCGTGGAAGATGAAACAATGATTAGCACCTTAGCACGGATTGCCAAACAAGGTGGCGCCACCATTTTGACAGGACGCAACTTTTTAAATGCGGAAGCCCCTTATGGTTTTGCTGGCTTAGGCGAGGCGGGGTTAAAGTATTTGCGGGCTGCTGCTGATGAGAATCATTTAGATGTTATCAATGAAGTGACGAACGTTACGCAGATTGAGTTGGCCAGTCAATATAGTGATGTTTTAGAGGTGGGTTCTGAGAGCATGCATGATACCCAGCTGTTACGGGCGTTGGGCAAGCAGGAAAAACCGGTGGCAATTCGCCAAAGTTTGGATGCGACGATTGAAGACTGGCTGAATGCGACGGAATTTGTTGCCAGTGAAGGTAATCAAAATATTATTTTAGTGGCGTCTGGTTCTGTGGCGTTTGATCGGGATTTTTCGCAAAAGAATTTAGATATCGCCACGTTGCCGATTGTCCATAGTTTGAGCCATTATCCGTTATTGGTTGATGCCAATGAGGTCAGCGGCACTTCAGAATTAGTTTTGCCGATTAGTCGTGCAGCGGTGGCGGCTGGGGTTCAGGGGTTGAGTTTAACTTTCCATGAATTCCCTAATGATGCGAAATACAAACAGGGCTTAGCGGTTAGTCCTAATGAATATATGGAGATTTCCCGGCAAGTTATCAAATTAAATCAAGTTGTCGGGGCTTGGCAGCAATAAGCGGCCTTTTAATTTAATAAGGTTGGTGATGATTGTGACAACAGGAGGCTATCTCGTACGACCCTTAAAATCAACAAAGGAAATCAATGAATTATTGGCAGCGATTGAGACGATGACTTTTGCCAAACGCAATCAGTTTTTGTTTATTTTAGGGCTAAATACCGGCTTGCAGGCCAGTGACTTAGTGCGGCTGCATGTCAGTGATATTATTTATAGTGCATCGCCAATTATTTTTGAAGAAACTACAAATCGGCCCCGGCAGCTGCATTTAGAGGGGATTCAAGATCAAATTAAGGTCTATACTCAAGGGATGGCGCCCCATTATTGGCTATTTCCATCACGGAAAAAAAATAAAGCCGGTTACGTGGATCACTTGAAAGTTCGGGCTGTTTACCAAATGTTTCAAGTGTTATCCCGGTTAACCGGCCGCGATGATCTGGGTACCCAGACCATGCGTAAAACTTATGGTTATTTCTATTATTTACGGACTAAAGATTTAACGGATTTACAGCGGCAGTTTAATCAGTCTATGCCCAACTATACGTTACAATATATTGATTGGCAGGCAGAAGATGAGGCACGGAGTAAGTCGTTGGATTTAGGGATTTAGAGATTTTTATCAGTTTTGAAATTCAATGGCGACGCATCTGTGGCCTGAATTAATAATTGACTATACAGCTGTTGCATACCAGTCTTGGTTTGCTCAGCGGCAATTCTAGCAGCTCGGGTACAAATAGCCCCTTGAGCTGTTTTTGTTTGCGCCGATTTTAAAGCGGTATCGGTTTGATCAATGAGGGTCAAATGCTGACTAAACAACTGCTTTTGCAAAGCTTGTAATTTCAGCATAAAGGCCGTATAGTGACTGTCCACTAAAACGCTGAGCTGTTTTGCCTGCCAATACGCCGACTGGGGATCAAAGGTCATCTCACCAATTTGATAACTGGCGGGGGTTTGTGTTAGGCCCGCATAAAAAGGCACAAAAATACTTTCAGCCGCGACGCCCATTGCTAACCAATGCAAATCACCAATGCCTTTTGGCTGTTCTGGCCGTAGCTGCAAAACATGGGCTTCTTGAGTTTTGGCCAGGCTAATTGGCCGGAATTTTTGACTGTCCGCCGTTTGGGGTCTAAGCGCCGGATCAAAGGGTGTCTCATTAAAATGCCGGCTTAAAACAGCAATGGCATCTTCTACGAACAGCGGCCGATCCGGGGTTTCAATAAAATTCAGCGTGCTATTTGGGGTAATGGCCAAACTGGGGCTTAAATACCGCTGACCGTCCCAAACCCGAGGAATGTTATAAACCCGGTCAGAAGCATCATTGGTCCCAAAGATTTCACGGAAATTAAAGGGCTGATGGGGCTGCCACAGCCGATTTTTTAAACAAAAGTCTTGTAAAGTAGGGGCAGTTAGAAAATCTGGGGCATCAAAATCAATGGTTTGAATGGCGAGTTGATTGGCCACAACGGCATAGCTGTCATCGGGGATGCGCTGCGCCACCCATTGATGGCCACCGGCAGTTTCTAAATACCAAGCTTCTTGATGATCCGCAAATAAAATACCATTGGATTCGCAGGTCCCGTAGTCACTGATGAGACTGCCCAGTCGTAAAACACCGGCTTTTGCGGTTTTGACAAAGGGCAAAACAATGGTGATCATCGCAGCTTCGCTAATACCACCCGGCACTAAGGGATCTAAACCTAAAATTCGGGCGTTGCTATAGGCACTTTCGGTAGCGCTCATGGCCACGCCGTATTCATTAATACCATCTTCTTCAAAAAGCCCATAACGGTTTGTCCATTCGGGTGTTGCGGTATATTTCGCCCAAGATTGCGGTAAGTCAAGGGTCAGTCCGGTGTCTTTGGCAATGAATTTTTGTGGTTGGGCGTAGTCTTGGTGGGGATGGACGACAAAATGTTTGGGCCAAGCAGCTTGACTGTCTTCGTTACGGCCAATCATAATTGTCCCGTCAGCGCTGGCTTTTTTACCAATTAAAATACTTGTACAGCTAGATCGTTTAAGCAAAATATCAATTCCTTTCAGAAAAAGAGGGAGCCTTGGTAGAGGAAATATTAAAAATAGGTTATAATTATGTAAATAAAATTAAAGGAGTGCATAATCATGCCATTAGTCCATATTGAATTATTAGAAGGTCGCTCTAAAGCCCAATTAAAAGACTTAGTTAAAGATGTTACTGAAGTTATCGCCAAAGATACCGGTGCGCCTGCAGAACATATTCACGTCGTACTTAGTGAAATGGCCCATGACCATTATGCTGTCGGCGGTGTTTTGCACAGCGACGAAAAGTAGGCGGCTCAATGTCATATTATCATTATGGAACCATTCAGACAAATTCAGCGGGACATCTGGCAATTGGCGGTGTAGATACGTTGGCGCTGGCCGAAAAGTATGGCACCCCGTTGTATGTTTATGATGTGGCCCTGATTCGAGAACGGATTCGTGGTTTTAAAAAGGTTTTTGAAGACCGTAAATTAAAGTATCACATTAGCTATGCCAGCAAAGCGTTTTCAGTTAAGGCGATGTATCGGTTGTTAAAAGAAGAAGGCATTGGCGCTGACGTTGTTTCCGGTGGTGAAATTTATACAGCCCAACAAGCCGGTTTTCCGATGGCTCAAACTTCTTTTAACGGTAATAACAAAAGCCGTGCAGAGTTGGAAATGGCCGTTGAAGCTGGTGTCGGCCACATTATTTTAGATAATTTCCACGAAATTGAGCTGTTAGAAGCTATTTTAACAGAAAAACAAGTAAAAATGCCGGTTTTATTACGGGTAACACCGGGGATTTCAGCCCATACCCATGAATATGATATGACCGGCCAAATTGATTCTAAGTTTGGATTTGACATTAAAAGCGGCCAAGCAGATCAAGCCGTTGCGCAAGTAATTGCTTCAGAGAATTTAATTTATGAAGGGATTCATGCCCATGTTGGGTCTCAAATTTTTGAAACAGTTGGTTTTGAAAAAGCAGCCGATGCGTTAGTCAATTTGGCAGCGAATTGGGCCCAAACTTTTGATCTAACAACTAAAATACTTAACGTTGGCGGTGGCTTTGGCGTACGTTATACCGCTGAAGATGAACCCCTCGCCCCACAAACCTATGTTGAAAATATTGTGGATGAAATTATGAAACAAGTGCAAGCTAAAGCGTTGCCGGAACCTGAAATTTGGATTGAACCCGGCCGTTCAATTGTCGCTGAAGCGGGTACAACGCTGTACACCATCGGCTCTCGTAAAGACATCCCTGACGTTCGGCATTATCTTGATGTGGATGGCGGCATGGGGGACAACATTCGGCCGGCATTGTATCAATCTGAATATGATGCCGTTGTTTGTAACCGGCCAGATGACGCACCCGTGGAAACCGTGACGATTGCTGGAAAATATTGCGAATCAGGTGACATGCTGATCCATGATCAACCCTTAGCAGCCACCCAACCAGGGGATATTTTGGCAACCTTCGTCACCGGCGCCTATGGGTACGCCATGGCGAATAATTATAACCGTAACCCACGACCAGCCGTCGTTTTTGTTGAAAATGGCCAAAGCCAGCTGGTCGTTAGACGAGAAACCTATCAAAATTTAACCCAATTAGATATTTAAAAGAGCGCGACAAGCTACGGTTTTGACAATGCGCATAACCTAGACTTACGAGATAAGCCCGAACTTGGCTTGTGAGTAAGTCGTAGTTATGTAAATTGTCAGTAGCTTGGAGCGCGTTTAAGCTAGAGCGAGCACTAACCTAGAATCTCGCAGTGTATCGTCAAACACGTTTTAGGTCACAAAAAAACCAGATCAAAAATTAACTTTTGATCTGGTTTTTAGTTTTTAAAATTAATTAACGCCAATTAGATTTGTGCTAGCTGCTGGAATCCATTGATTCACACCCACATTATACCAAGTAGTACCATCATGAATCGTTGTAACTTGAATGGTTTGCCAATCGGTATTGGTTGGTAAAATTTCAGTTGTTGGATAACCGCCAGGAATCATATAAACTTGTGTAGCAGCTGTTGTTCTAACGACTGCTGTATATTCTAAAGCAACCCCATTATCGTAAACAAGTGTGCTTTTATTAACCATAAAATCTGCATTCACCCATTGGCTGTCACCGATTTTGAACCAAGTCCCAACCTTTGGATCGTAAGAAGTATCTTGAATCGTCCACTCAGTACCAGTCAGTAGTGTTTCACCAGTAGGGCCACCATTAGGGGCAGTAAATACTGGAATACCTTCACCTGGGATATAGTTGACGTAACCTTGAGTTGCGGCTTGAACAGAGTTAGTTGGTACTGTTGTAAAGCCCAGCATTCCTAGGCTTAAAACACCCATTATAATTAATTTTGTTAGTTTAGTCGTTTTCATGATATATCCCTCCTAATGCCTTAAATACAAAATTATATTTCCTTTTGTAACCTTATTGTAACATTAATGACTTTTATTTGTAATTATTTTTAGAAATTCCCAGTAATGTTTAAACTTTCTTAAGAATTACCGATTTGATATTTTGAGGAAAATTACGTTTGTTTATTGTGCTTTAAGTAGATAAAAGTTATACTTAATGAAAGAAGTAAAGGAGGGGTTTATATGGCAGAAGAAGAAAAGAATAACACTTCTACCCCCGAGGAATCTAAAGATAGTCAAAGTACAATTACAGATGATATTAAGGATCGTGTCTTAAGCGCCTTAGAGACAGTAATTGACCCTGAGTTAGGGTTAGATATTGTAAACTTAGGTTTGATCTACGATGTCAATTTAGATAAAGATGGTTTTTGTACAATTAATATGACGTTAACGACAATGGGTTGCCCATTATCTGACTTATTAACGGAACAAATCCATCAAGCGTTGGAACCAATTCCTGAAATCAAGGATGTAGACGTACAACTTGTTTGGTATCCACAATGGACAACTGAACGTATGAGCCGCTATGCACGGATTGCATTAGGTATCCGTTAATCATAGGTTCAAAATTTATAATTTTGATACCGCTATCATCTTGCGAAGCTAGACCAGAAATGGTCTGGCTTTTTTTTGTAGAGGCACAAACCGGTTAAAGGATAACACCGCTTTCAAAAAGAATTCACGGTTATGAATGTAAATTTTTAAAAATAATAACGTTTTCAATGAAAACACGTCATTTTTGGGCTAGTTTCTGAGCCATGGTTAGTGTTATAGTTTGAACTAGACCTAATATTTTTAAAAATTAAGGAGCGGTTTTTTTTGAAAAAAGCAGCCTGTACATCTATATTAATTGGTAGAAAAGCAAGTCTAACCGGGGCCACTTTGATTGCCCGCAACGACGATACCTTTTCGCCAATTGCCCCTCAACGCTTTTACATGCATCCTGCTGTAGAAAACGAACCTGGTCGAGTTTTAAAATCTTATTTAAATGAATTTGAAGCAACTTTACCAGAGAATGCTTATCGTTATAATGCAGTACCTAACGTTAACTATAAAGTCGAAGGTTATTATGAAGAAAGTGGCATCAATGAAAAAAATGTCGCCATGAGCTGTACAGAAAGTACCTATGGCAACGAACGGACATTGGCGTTTGACCCACTAAATACCCAAAGCGGCTTAGATGAAGACTGTATGCAGACGATGGTTTTGCCCTATGTGGCTTCTGCCCAAGAAGCAGTGACTTATTTAGGCCAATTAATTGAAAAATACGGCTCTGCAGCTGGCAATAGCGTCTTATTCAGCGATGTTTCAGAAGTGTGGTATATGGAAATTGTTACCGGCCATCATTGGTTAGCTCAACGGATTCCGGAAGATTGCTATGCGGTGGCCGCCAATCAAGTTGCCATTCAATGGGTTGATTTTGCAGATACAGCCAACTTTAAATTTTCAACGGGGATTGAGGCTTTTGTTGAAAAACACCATTTAAATCCAGACTTGGCCGGCTTTAATTTTAGGCATATTTTTGGGACGGATACACAAAAAGATCGACATTATAATACACCTCGGGTTTGGTATGCCCATCATTTATTTGATCCAGAATTTCCAGAAATGCCAGAATCCAGCGAATTACCATTTATTGTCAAGCCAAAACGTAAGCTAGGGTTAGAAGATATTGAACAATTATTAGGCTCTCATTATAATGAAACCCGCTTTGATCCGCTAGGCAACGGGGATTTGGCAGACAAATTACGTTATCGGCCAATTGGCTTAAATCGGACGCAAAACAGTCATATTCTAGAACTGCGGCAAAACCAAGCTGTAGATACGACGGGGATTATCTGGTTAAACTTAGGTATGCCGGCTTTTAGTCCGTACGTGCCATTTTATACAAATGCCAATGATACAGCGCCAAGTTATCGGCAAACACCGATGCAATGGGATATGAACAGCGCTTATTGGTTGTTCCGGACATTATCCATGTTGGTGGAAGCCCATCATCAACAGTTTATTCAAGAAGATCTGGATTATCTAAAAGCAGTTAGACAACAATGCCGGACACGGCTCTTTGAAGTTGATCAGCAAGCTGCTGATTTTGAAGGAGCCGCCTTAACGACATTTTTGACGGAACAAAATTATGAAACTGTCAAAATTGTGTCTGCGATGACGCAGGAATTAATTGGCCGCTTCATTACGCAAGGTTTGGAATTGTCGCAGTTAACATTTAATATGGACAAAAATCTGTAAAAAAAACTAGTGCTTTTAAACACTAGTTTTAAAACAGTTATAATATAAAATTAATTTTGATTAATAAAAGCCATCAATTTTTCAGTTTCCTCAGGTGTAGCGGCTTTTTCGCCAGCCTTCAAATCATGAATGCGTTCAACCGAAAAATGACTTGAAAACGCCAACTGCGCATCACTCATTGATGTTTTTTCCTGATATTGAATAATGGCTTTTGATAATTCATTTAAATCTGACAAATTGGGTCCACTCCATTCTTTAATGCATTGTTTAACTGCTTTAAGCATAGCATTAAACGAAAGCTGTGGCAAAGATGATGATTATTTTACGGAGGGTTTAATAATGGCAATGAAGACAGATGCATTAAATGATTTTCCCAGTGAACAATTTCATGCATTTTCAATGACGAAGATGGCAAAATTTTTGCCTTATACCGGTGACACGACAATTGCCCAATTAAAAGATTTTTTCGGCGAAGATTTTAATCGCGCTGTACAATTTCGGGCAGACCAGTTGATTATTTATGATCGCAGAAATGCGATTCCAGTTGAAACTAATAAAATTATTGTGCGATTCGCTAATGGTCATTATAAGGTGATTGATAGCGATTATTATCACCGTAATTTTAATGAACCACTGGTTTAATTTCGTTTTATAAATCATAAAAAAATACACCGCTGAGTTTAGATTCAGCGGTGTATTTTTAATTGCGGTTAAAAAGTTCTGAGATCACTTATTGGCCAGTAGCGCAGCTTAACAACGCCAACGACGCTATCTTTAGGGATGTAGCCAATCATCCGGCTGTCTTTGGAGACATCGCGATGATCCCCCATGACAAAGTATTCACCTTTAGGGACTTTATTACCCATGCCTAAAGATTTCAAGGTGAAATTAGTCGTATATAATGTGCCAGGGGTGAGTTTCTTTTTATAAGCCGTCAAGTAAGGTTCACTATACTTTTTACCATTAATATAGGTGGTATCATTTTTTGAAGAAACTGTGTCGCCAGGCATCCCAATGACCCGTTTGATATAATACGCACCAGGTTCATCAGGGGCTTTTAAGACGATGACATCGCCTCGTTCGACTTTGCCATGACGATAAGCAATAATCCGATCACCAGTCTCAAATGTTGGCTGCATTGAAGGGCCTTGGACTTCTTCATTCGCTAACACATAAGTTTTTAGAAATTGGCCAATCCCGAAGAAAACCAATGCTAAAATAATAAATTCTAGAATAAGTCGACCGGTTGAAGTCTCCTTATCATCCTTTTTCTTCGTACCCTTATCTTTACTCAAAAGTGGTCACGTCCTTACTATTATTTGATCGCATCTAAAACGGTTTGTGGCATGTCAGTTACTGAAATAGTCTTAGTGTGTAATACTTCAGCCCGTTTTAAGCGGTTGATATTTCGTGGAATTTTTAAATCAATGACATTAGCTACGGCTTGTAATGCTTCAAAGCCTTGTTCTAATGGCTGATGATTTGTTAAAGCATGAAGGACCGTTTCTGGGAATTTATACGGATTAGCCGTTGATAAAACAATGATTGGTGCGGTTTCTTTTGTTTCAGCTAAATAAGCATCTGCCCCAAAAGCGGCTACGGCCGTGTGGGGGTCAATGGTATACAAATCTTGTGTCTGGACTTTACGAATTTCAGTTAAGGTTTCGTCCGTATTAGCACAATAAGCGACAAAATCACTGAGCCGGTTAAAGCTTGCATCATCTAATTGGGCTTTGCCGGTGGTTTCAAAAGTGGTCATAAATTCAGTTAACGCTTTAGGATCTTCCCCTAAAACCGCAAATAAGAGCCGTTCCAAGTTACTGGACACTAAAATATCCATGGATGGGGAAGTTGTCACGTGAAAATCCCGTTGCCGATCATAACAGCCGGTATGGAAAAAGTCAGTTAAGACATTATTTTCATTAGAAGCGCAGATTAACCGTTTGATGGGCAAGCCGAGTCGTTTGGCATACCAGCCAGCTAAAATATCCCCAAAGTTGCCGGTTGGGACACTGAAGACAACTTCATCATTTAACGCAATTTTATGTTGTTGCACCAATTGGCCATAAGCTTTAAAATAATAAACAATTTGTGGGACTAAACGGCCGATATTGATGGAGTTTGCAGAAGAAAAGCGCCGTTTCTTATCCGTTAAAGCAGCTTGAATTTCAGGATTATTTAAAATCTGCTTTACGTTAGTTTGGGCATCATCAAAGTTACCGTCAATACCCACAACAGTCACGTTATCACCGACTTGGGTGATCATTTGCTGCCGTTGAATGGCACTGACGCCATCTTTTGGATAGAATACAATAATTTGAGTATCCGCCACGTCCGCAAAGCCAGCCATAGCGGCCTTACCCGTGTCACCGGAAGTGGCTGTCAAAATAACGACTTTACCAGGATAATTATTTTTTTGCATGGCCGTGGTCATCAAATGGGGTAATAGCTGTAAAGCAATATCTTTAAAAGCGGCAGTTGGGCCGTGGAATAATTCCAAATAGTTCAAATTACCGGCTGAAGTCAGCGGGGTGATGTCGGTTGTATCAAATTGGCTGCCATAAGCCTGCTGGATACAATTTTGCAGTTCCTCTGTAGAGTAGTCGCTTAAGAAGATTTTTAAAATTTCTAAAGCTAAATCTTGATAGTTTAAAGCTGTCAATTCTGACAAAGGTTTGTCCAGCTTTGGAAATTCAACTGGAACGTATAAACCGCTATCGGGGGCTAAGCCTTGTAAAATAGCTTGGGATGCGGTTAAAGATGCTGTTGCGTCGCCACGTGTACTGCGATATTGTGTCATGTTTAAGACCCACCTTAATTTCATTCTAATAATACGGGCTAAAATGCCTCTTTCTAATTCTACAACACTTTAGTTTATTTTGATATTTTTTGAAGGTATCTTTATAATATAAATTACAATACATATGCGCTTAATGGAGGAAAACAATGCAAGTTGAAGAAAAAAAACAAATTGCAGCAATGTCTGCACTACATGAAATTCAAGATGGCATGATTATTGGCCTAGGTACTGGGACGACGGTTCAATATTTTTTAGAAGGTTTAGCAACGCGGATTAAAAATGAAGGTTTAGAAATTATTGGTGTTTCCACATCCGATCGAACAACTCGGGCGGCTAATGCGCTGAATATTCCGATTGAAGATTTAGATAATGTGGATCATATTGACATTACCGTCGATGGTGCTGGGGAAATTGATAAATATTTCCAAGGAATTAAAGATGGTGGTGCGGCCCATGAGTATGAGAAGATGGTGGCCATTTCTTCTAATAAAAATATTTGGATTGTGGACGATTCAAAAATGGTTGAGACATTAGGCCATAATTTACCATTGCCGGTGGAAGTTGTCCCTTATGGCAGTACGAAAGTGTTGCGCCGTTTAGACAACGAAGGGCTAAATCCTAAGTTTCGGATGGTGGATGAGACTAATTATTACTTCACCCATGAACATAATTATGTGATTGATTTACATCTTGAAAGTATTGACCATCCCCATTATTTGGCGGCTTGGCTGTCCCGGCAGGTGGGCGTTTTAGAGCATGGTTTATTCTTAGATATCGTAGATGAAGTTTTTGTGGGCACGGATGACGGTGTTCAGCATTTGATTGCAAAGCGGGAAAAACGGCGTTAAACGCGGATGACCATTTTAGAAACTGACTATTTAAAACAGCTTCGGGCATTGCGGCCGTTATTTCAAACTGTTCCGGCCATTACGGATCAAATTGATATGATTACGAGCATCTGTTTAGATTTGGCACAAAAACGGCTGCCGCAGCATAGTTTGCATCCCTTGGGCTTAGAGGAAACAACTTATTTGGCCGCCATGGTCGCTTTAGGGCAGCAACAAGGCTTTCGTGATTTTAAAACACAAACGACAACTTTGCATCGATTAGATCAGCTATTGCGTAATTTCCGTAGCTTTGTGGCCCAGCGTTTTGGAATTTGGGCGTTGTTGAATCAAACTTTTTTAAAGCGGTGGGTTCAAGTATTTCCTAAGCTCAACTATTTAGAAATCATGGCCGGCAATGGCTTATTTTCGTATGGCCTAACCCAATTAGGACAGTCGAGTATCGCCACAGATGACCTTAGTTGGGGCAAAAGCAGTCCCACAGCTCGGGATTTTTGGTTGCCGGTACAATCTTTAAATGCGATTGAGGCAATTAAACGTTACGGCGGACAAGTGGATGCCGTGGTGATGATTTGGAGTCAAGATAAAAATCCCATTGATTATCAAGTCTTAAAAACCTTTAGGCAAGTGATGCCCACCAAATATTTTTTTGTAATTGGTGAAAAATTTGGGGCGACCAACAGCCAGCAATTTTGGCAGCAAGCCCATTTCTTAGATTCAAAAGCTTTAGCACGGCTGAATAAATTATATCCCCGGTTTGATTTAATTCAGGATCAAGTATATTTAGTACAGTAAGCGATAATTTGTTTTGAAATTAGACCGCGGGGTGGAGGTAAGTTTTTTGTTTAAACGTAAGCTGCTTATTGATATCATGACGGCGCTAATTTTCTTTTTAACCATTTGGTTAGTGGGCCAGCATGACCGTAATACCTATCAAATTCAATTGGATCACGGTGGTCTGTCCCAAGAAGCCCTAGTTTTTAAGGCGAAAAGTTCAGCCGATATTCAAACAACTTTAAAAAAGCTGCAAGCCAAAAACTGGGATAATTATCAAGTCCAGTTTATAGATCCGGCGCATAAAAAAGTCAGTTATATTTATGCCCAGCATTCTAAAAATAGTTTGTCCATTATTAATGGCCGTAATTTTACGGCTTCAGATTTTGATTCTGCGTTGCCCTTTGCCATTGTGGGCCAAGATTATGCAGATCAGTTGTATAAGCCCCAGTCCCAAGCTTATTTGGTCAATTATGATCGCTATATTCCCGTAATTGGACAAGTGGGGACTTCGGGGAACTCACCTTTAAATAAGCATCGATTTATTACGGTATCGCCGAAACAATCGGTGAATAAAATGGCGTTAAAAAACCTACAAGTCATTGCGGATGGTAGTTTGGTCAAACAGCACAAACAAGCTTTTAGTCAACTGGTACGCTCTAAGTCCGCTAAAACTTATGTGCCGCAGACGCAAAATGAAGTTTATCATCGGCGGTGGGGCAGTAATGTGATGTTGTGGCTAATTTATGGCCTCACCTTTGTCGTGTTAACCGTTATAACTTGGATTTTTTATATGACTTTCCGGCGCTTTTTACAGGAAAATCATTTGGATTTGAATTTAAGTCTAAAAATGAAATTAGGCTTTTTACGGCAATTTGTGACCCATTTTGTGGTCAGCGCCTTAATTGGGTATCTTTTAGGTATTTGGCAAACGTATTTAATCAGTTATGATCTCACAACTTATTATTTGTTAGGCGTGACAATTTATAGTATTATCTTAATGGCAATTTTTATTTTAAAAACAAAATCCAAAAAGAATCTAGATAAAACGGGAGCGTAGTTTGTGAACTTACCTAAAGATTTTATTAATAAATACCAAGCTTTATTAGGTCAACCAGAAGCCGCACAATTTTTGGCAAGCTTTGATCAGCCAGTTGAAAAAGGGTTTCGGATTAATCCGATGAAAGCCGATTTGGTCACGCCGCTTGTACCGACCGCTGAGCCAATTGCCTATGTCAAAGGCGGCTATTTTGGCACAGTGAAGGGCAACAGTATTGCCCATACCAGCGGTGGTGTTTATTCTCAAGAACCCAGTGCGATGTATGTCGGTGCGGTGGTGGATCCCCAGCCAGGGGAGGTAATTTTAGACCTATGTGCCGCGCCGGGTGGTAAATCCACGTATATCGGCAGTCAAATGGCGGGACAAGGGGTGTTGGTTGCCAATGAAATCAATGCCAAGCGGGCAAAAGTCTTGGCTGAAAATGTGGAACGCTTTGGCCTGAAAAATGCAATTGTGACTAATGAAACCCCTGATCGTTTAGCGGCAGCTTGGCCCCAGCAGTTTGATAAAATTTTAGTGGATGCCCCTTGTTCTGGGGAAGGGATGTTTCGTAAAGATCCTGAAGCGATGACTTATTGGCAGTTGGCTTATCCTGAAACTTGTGCGGCTCGGCAAAAAGAAATTTTAACTGCAGCTTTAAAAATGTTAAAACCCGGTGGTCAGTTGATTTATTCTACGTGTACTTTTGCGCCTGAAGAAGATGAACAAGTTATGGCTTGGGTTTTGGCGCAGTATCCAGCGTTAAGTTTAAAACCGATTCAAAAATATGCGGGGATGAGCGCCGGGCGGCCAGAATGGGCGGATGGTACCGCAAGTTTAGCGAATGCAGTGCGCTTGTGGCCACATTTGATGCGGGGAGAAGGCCATTTCATTGCTTGCCTGCAATCTAACGCTAGTCCAGAAAAAACGTCAACACGTGCTAAAAAAGGCCATTCAAAGCATACTGCTAAAACAAGTGGCACACTTACGAAAGCACAACAAACTTTAGTTGAAGCTTGCTTAGCACAGACGTTTAAGCAACCGGTACTAGATTTTCAATATTTAAGACTACAAGGGGATCACTTGCATTTAGTGCCCCAGTCAACGCTGCCGTTAACGCAGTTAAAAATTCTGCGGAATGGGTTGAATGTTGGGGTTTTTAAGAAAAATCGCTTTGAATTGGATCATGATTTAGCTTTGAGCCTCCCGGCAGCGGCTTATCAAGTCGTTTATGAAGTGGACGAAACGGCCTATCAGCATTATCGGCATGGTGAAAGTTTGACCTTGGCCCAACCGTTAGCGGCTAAAAAGACATTTGGCTTGTTGACGTATCAGCATTTAGGCTTTGCCATTGGTAATTTTGTAGGCACACAAGTTAAAAATTTTTATCCAAAAGGTTTACGAAATTAATAAGTAGATATTATAAAAAGCTGGTTCATGAAAACGTTGAAGGTTTTCATGGACCAGCTTTTTGATTGTGTGCATTGTCAAACCGTAAGCTCTCGCGCTCTTTTTAAATAAAACTGATTTTCAATTCTCGTTGTTGGATGTAGCTTTGTAATTTAGGGCTGAGGACGAGGTCACTTTCCCTTAATTCTGTCAGGTTTTTGGCGCCTAATAGGGTCATGATCAGTGGTAGTTGGTCGAGCCAGGTTTGTAAAATACGGATGACTTCTTCGACGGGGTTTTGGCGTAATAGGTTTAAGATGGTACCGCTCATGCCCACCATTTCAGCGCCTAGACGCCAGGCTTTGACGATGTCTAATGGCTGGCGGACGCCGCCGGAAGCAAAGAAGTGTGTCTTTTTGAATTCATTGGCTTCTAATAAGGATTCCACGGTACTTAGGCCCATGTTATCCAAATAAGGCAAGTCATGCTGCGGCCGACGGGCATTTTCGATTTTAGCAAAATTAGTGCCACCTTTGCCAGAAACGTCGATGTATTTAATACCGGCATTGACTAATTTGGAGATGGTCAATTGGTCCATGCCAAAGCCAACTTCTTTAGCAATAATTGGTACGTCCAAATTTTCGCGATAAGTTTTTAAATTCTTTAACCAATAAAACTGGCGTTGGCCTTCTGGCATAATCGCTTCTTGAATCGGATTTAAGTGGATTTGTAAGGCATTGGCCTGTACGAGGTCAATAGCTGTTTGCAATTGGTCTAAGGTTTTGTCAGCGCTCATATTGGCAAAAACTAACCCGTCAGGATTGTACTGCCGGACAATGCTAAAAGAAGCTTGGCTGTCTGCTTCGGTTAAGGCGATGGACTCTGAACCTACCGCCATGGGAATTCTTAAAGCGGCCGCAATTTGTGCCAGTTGGCCATTTATTTTTTTAGTGCGTTCAGAGCCGCCGGTCATGGCATTGATATAAATTGGTGCGGCAATTGTTTGACCGAATAATTGCGTTTCTAGATGTACATCTGAAACGGCCATTTCCGGCAGACTTTGGTGCAACAAACGAATTTCATCAAAATCATTCGTTTGTTCCGGTTGATAGAAGTGCTGTGCTAAGGCAACGTGTTCATCTTTACGATGGGCGTGGCTTGATTCATTTGACATAACAATCGCTCCCTTGAAATTTAAAATTAAATTAATTTGGCACCAGGTCCGGGCTTAGCAATCACCATGGCTACTTTTGGCAGTAACTTTTTAAGCGCCTGGGCAATTCGTTGGCTCTGACTGGCCGCACAAATAATCTTGATGTTTGGGCCGGCATCCATTGTGAAATAACAAAGGTAGCCTTGGGTTCTTAACTGCTGGATTGCGGCAATCGCCTGTAACGTTTCTGGTAAAAAATAACTGAAGGGCGGGGTTGCCGCTAACATGGTGGCATGCATTTTTAAGGCATTGGCCTCGGCAATTTCGCCGACCTGCTGTAAATCTTTTGCAGCAATCGCTGCTTTAATCGCTGTTAAATCCGCTTCGCAGCGTTGGACAAAGGCCGGATAAAACGGTGAAGTCGCCACCGTATTGGCCATCCCTTGCCGGCTGGAAACGGTTTTAGCAGTATCGGAAATCACTAAAGCAATCATGGCAATGTCTAAGTCAGTGGTTTCTGCTGGATTTAAAGGCACGCCATAAGAATCTTCATCTGTTTGACCTTTTTGCCATTCCACAAAGCCACCATAAATAGAGCGGCAGGCGGATCCAGAACCCCGTCTGGCTAAGCGAGATAAGGTCTGCTTTGGTAAATTAAGGCCTAAGGCAGCCGTGGCAGCTACGGTTAAAGCGGCTAAACCAGAAGCCGAAGAGGCCAAACCTGCGGCGGTGGGTACGTGATTCGTGGAGGTCACGGCTAATTTCTGATCGGTTTTAGCGTAGGCTCTTAAAATATCTAAAAAAGCCGTCATTTTAGTTAAACCAGGACCGGTTATTGGCTGCGCATCTAAAGTAAATTGATCCGTTGTTGCCGGTGTTACCGTCGTTTTTGTATAAAATTGATCTAAAGTTAAAGATAACGAGCTGTTATATGGAATGATAAGCTGGGGGTCTTTTTTACCCCAATATTTAATTAATGCAATATTAGTATGTGCCACTGCAGTGTACGTTGACATAACGATCTCCCTAAGTATGATTGATTTCAGCTAACGGCTGCCGCCAAGTATCAATGGCACCAGCGGCACTTAACGCCTGCTGTAAATTTTCAGCGGTTGCTAAATCCGGTGCTAAGGCCAATAAACAGCCCCCTTGACCGCCCCCCGTTAATTTGGCTCCTAGTGCGCCGTGGGTTAGCGCCACTTGAATTAAGCGGTCTAAAGCTTTAGAACTAACCCCTAAGTCTTTGAGCTGCTGCTGGGCTAACGTTAAATTTTGACCCAGCGCCTTTAAATCTCCTTGGGCCAAATTGGCTTTTACCGCGGTTGTCAATTGGCCTAGTTTGGCAATTTTAGGTTTAAAAATAATAGGGGCATCGGTCAGTTCTTGTCGCACTAACGCAACCGCCGTGCTGGTTCGACCTTTAATACCGCTGTCGGCGATCACCAAATAGCCTTTTGTTTTAAATTGCAGTTCGTAGGGCATTTGGCCTTTAACGAACCAAATTGGCGTTTTAGCACTGGCGGTGGCCGCATCTAAGCCGCTGGGTTTGCCGTGAATAATTTTTTCTGAAAAATCAGCCCAGTTTAACAACGTTTGTGTAGGCAGCTTTGTTTTAAAATAGTCGTAAAAACAGCGGATAATGCCAATGGCGGTAGCTGCTGAAGAGCCCATGCCCCGTTCGGCCGGCAGATCACTTTCAATGGTGAGTTCAAAACTTTCATTGGGCTGCTGAAAATGGCGCAGTAACGCTTGAATTAATTTTTGAATCCCAGTTAATTGGGCCATTGCCCGGTCTAAGGGGCCATCATAATAGCGGGAATGCAGTAATTGCGCTTGTTGCGTCGTTTGCTGCATCGTCACCGTCAGTTTCACCGATGGCAGTGGTAAGGCAATGGCAGGCTGGCCATAAACCACCGCATGTTCCCCGATTAAAATTATTTTTGCATGACTAAAACCATAACCTTGTCGCAAGGCAGACTTCCTTTCTGATCGCCTTAATTTATTATCGCATGCCGCTGTTTCCCAATGAAATAGATTATGATAAACTTAATAAAAAAAGGAGTGCGAACATGAGTTTAGAATTTTTATACGGTACTGCTGATAAGGACCATCAAAAGGCAATCATTGACTGCTTAAAAGCCGACAAAAAGGCCGCCTCAGCAGATCAGTTCTTTTTGATTGTTCCCAACCATATTAAATTTGAATCTGAAGTTAATTTAATGACACAATTACAAAAAAGTCAAAAGACGGCGGATTATTATGCCACTGAAAAAGTGCAAGTTTTTTCATTCAGCCGTTTGGCTTGGTTTTTTCTTAAAGACACTCAATTTTACCAGAAAAGCCGATTAGATTCAGCCGCCCAGAGTATGATTTTAACAAAGATCTTTCAAGAAGTTAAAACCCAGTTAAAAGTATTCCGGGGCGAGTTGACCCAGCCGGGGTTTACCCAAGCTTTGGGCAAACAGCTTACTGAATTGCAAAACGAAAAAATTACACCAGCACAATTAAGTCAAAGCGTGGCAGCGTTAGCGACAAATTCAGATACCTATTTAAAGGCGCAAGATTTAAGTTTAATTTATGACCGCTATTTGACCGCCGTGACCCAGCAGTTTATGAGCAATGATGAATTATTGCAACAGCTTAAAACGGCGCTGGCGGCGGCTGATTTAAGTCAATTTCATTTTTATTTTCAAGGCTTCACCCAACTCACGGCTATCGAATTAGAAATCGTCTTAACTTTAGTCCAAAACGCAAAAGGCGTCCATTTCAGTTTAATTTTAGATCAGCCTTGCTTAACGCAAACACTGGTGGCTACGGATTTATTTTTCCGGTCTAAAAAATTACAGCAGCAGCTTGTTGCTGGGTTACAGTCACTGGGCCTCACTTATCATAATACACTGATTCCAGTATCCCGGATAAAACCGGCCTTAAAAACAGTGGGGGATTATTGGTTAAAACCGGATACAAAAATCACTTGTGCCCCAGCCTTGACCTTAACGGTGGCAGATAATCCCTATCAAGAATTGGAACAAGTGGCGTTAACGATCCATCAATTAGTGACGGATCAAGGCTATCATTATCAAGACTTTTTAATTTTAACCAAACATTTAGCGGATTATGAAACAGTGTTAAAACCAATTTTTGAGCAGTTTGAGCTGCCTTACTTTAACGATCTGCAAATTCCAATGCAAGATCATCCGCTGCTGGCTTTTTTGACCAGTCTATTTGCAGTTGATCAAAATAATTTTCGCTATACCGATATTATGCGGCTGTTAAAAACGGAATTATTGGTTAAAGTTGATTCGGAAGTTTTCACAAAAGCGGCGTTTCGGCAGATGTTGGATATTACCGACAATTATTTGTTGGCCCATAATTTATACCGCAAAGATTGGCTGTCTGAAACACCTTGGCAATATGTAATCAAAAATTTTGATGCAACGGCAACGGAAGTGCAAGTGGATAGCGTTAAAACCCAGGCGATTGAGACCATTCATCAGCTGGTGCGCACACAGTTAGCTCCGTTTTATCAGCAGCTGGCACAAGTTCAAACTGCTGAAGCTGGCGCCACGTTAGTGTATCAATTTTTAAAGACAGCTGGTGTGTTAGATCAGCTGGTCATTTGGCAGAATGAAACGGCCCAAACTGCAGCAACGGTGGGGATTGTGGATAAAAACACCCAAGGCTTTAATGTCTTTATTCAGCTTTTGGAACAGTACGTGGCGATTTTAGGCACCGCACCTTTTGATGCTAAAGTATTCATTGAATTGATTACCGCCGCTTTTACCAATACCGCTTACGCCCAAATTCCGGCCACGTTAGACGCGGTCAATGTGTCTGAAGTGGGGATGGTGCAGATGAATAATCGCAAAATAACTTTTTTCATCGGCTTAACGGATCAGAATTTACCAGAAGTAACGACGGCACCAACTATTTTAAATGATGAAGACCGCACACAGCTGCAGGCGGTGGATCCAGCTTTTGAACCGTTACAAACCGCTGCTGCCGTGATGGCCAATGAACGCTTTTTGGCCTATACCGCCTTTTTAAATCCTACAGAACATTTATATTTGAGCTATGCCAAAACGAACAGCGACGGGCAGAACAAACAAGTTTCGCCTTATTTTGCCCAACTACAAAAACACTTTAAATTGTCACCAAAAGTAGTTTCTAGCCGGTTACCAATCACGGAAGACATCGCTGAATTGCGCCCATTAATTGGCACAAGACGGCAGATGATCCGCCAGCTAGTACCGGTATTGCGGCAGGCAAAAGATACCGCAACGCCTATGGGTACGCCATTGACGTTTATTTATGAAAAACTGCTAAACGAGCCGCCTTTTGCTAATTTGGCCCAAAAAGTTTTTGCCAGTTTGCAGTATCATAATCAGCCCCAGCAGTTAAAGCCAAAAGTGGTGGATTTATTATTTGGCCAGACACTGCGGGCGTCGGTTTCACAGCTGGAAACGTATTATGAAAATCCCTATGCTTATTTTTTGACTTATGGCTTACATTTAAAAGAACGGGAAATTTACGACTTAACACCGGCCAGTCGGGGGTCTTTTTACCATGAAGTAATGGACGCCTTTATTAAATATGTCGTGACACAAAAGCTGGATTTGGCCAAGCTATCCTCTGAGCAAATGGATCAAATTTTGGATCAGGTGCTCACCGAAGTTTATCAACTGCCGCAATATGATATTTTTTCCAGTACGGGCCGGATGCACTTCATTCGTTATCGCTTAAAAGAAGTGCTTAAGCTGTCCATTAAAAATAATATTATCCAAGGGACAAAAATGGCTTTTCGGCCTTATCGGACAGAAATTCCGTTTGGGACCGGAAAAAATGGGCTAAAGGGCTTGCATTATCAAATTGACTCGCAACATGATATTCAGCTGCGGGGCAAAATTGATCGGATTGATGTGGCAGATTTGGCCACCACGCGGCTGTTTAATATTATTGATTATAAGTCCAGTGAACGAGATTTTGATTATCAACAGATTTATCACGGGCTATCGTTACAGATGCTGACCTACTTGCAAAGTGTTTTGGATAATTTGGCGCCCTTGGGGTTAAGTGATGCCCAATTTGCCGGGGCTTATTATTATCATCTACAAAACCCAAGCGTGCCCCTTGAAGCGCTAAAAGGGGCAATCAATGATGAAAATATTGAGGCTCAAGTGTTAAAAGCCTTCAGATATCAAGGCATCAGTCGCAATGATGAGACAGTTTTAGAGCAGCTGAATACAGATGTCGTCCAGTTAAGACGTAACAAAAATGGGGCCGTCAATGCGTCAGATTTGGCCAAAGTCCCTAATCAAGGCCAATTGGCCCAGCTCAGTGCTTATAATACGTACAAAATTAAAGCGGCGGCGCAAGCCATTTTTGCCGGTGCGCTGCCTTTAAAACCGGTTCAGTTCAACAAACAGCGGACAGCGTTAGATTACAGTCCGTATCAAGCAATTTTTGAATTTGATCCAATGTTGCCAGAAAATAATTACCAGCTTTTACAGCCCGCACCAAAGGATAAATTAACCGGCTGGCTGGCGATGATGGCTGCAGTTTTGCAACAATCCAATTTGTAGAGGAGTTTCTAAAAAATGGTTCAATATACAGAAAATCAAACTAAAGCAATTACCCATCGGGGCCATAATATTTTAGTTTCGGCCTCTGCTGGTTCTGGGAAGACGGCGGTTCTAGTCCAACGGGTGATTGAAGCCATTGCCACCATTGATGTGGATCAGCTGCTGATTGTAACTTTTACCGAGTTAGCGGCTAAAGAAATGAAGGATCGGATTCGGGCGGCAGTTGAGACTAAAATTAGCGATTTACAAAACGATGCGGCCCAAAGCGAACAGCTCAATCATTACCGGCGGCAGCTGAATCGGTTAAACTTAGCCAATATCAGTACGATTCACGCCTTTTGCCAAAATATTATTCATAAGTTTTATTATTTAATTAATATTGATCCAGAATTTACGATTTTGGCCGATGCGGCCCAAGCCATGCTGTTAAAGCAAAGCGCCTTTGCGGACTTGCGGGAAGCTTATTACAATCAAGATGATTTAACTTTTTTCCAGCTGACTGAAAATTTTTCTAACGACCGTGATGATGCCGGTTTAGAAGCAGCGGTCTTTAAAATTTATGAGTATATGCAAGCTTTTCCAGACCCAACTGCTTGGCTAAATCAGTTAACTGAAAACTATCAAAACCAACCAGAATTATTAAATATGCCGGTTTATCAAACAACGGTGCTGCCGGAACTGCAACGTGAATTGACGCAATTAGAAAATGATGTGGTGGTATTACAGCAAGATTTTCAAGATCAGCAACTGGAACGTCATGCAGAAGCGGTCGCCACTATACTGCCTAAAATTAAACAGACAGAAGCGGCGTTACAGCTAGGTTATACGGCTTTGCGGACCAATTTAATTGATGTGCCATTAGATGCGCCATTAAAAGTAGGTCAGTGGCCGAGGTTAAAAAAGCCGGAAAAAGAAGCTGGGCATACGACAGCTGAAGTTAATGCTTTAAAGGAAACCGTTGTGGCCGATTTAGATGAAATTGAGGCTTTAAAAGAGGCGTATTTTGGACTGCCTGAGCAAACGTTGCGGATCGTCAATGATCAGTGTCAGACGTTAATTACGAAATTAATCGAAGTGGTCCAAAAATTTGCCACGGCGTATCAGCAGCTTAAACAAGACCGGGGGCTGTTGGATTTTAGTGATCTGGAACATGATGCCCATGCCATTTTGACGACAAAAGACGCAACGGGTCAGTTGCTGGCACAAAATTTTTATCAGCAGAAGTTTAATGAGGTTTTGATTGATGAATATCAAGATATTAATCCGCTGCAAGAGGCTTTATTGCAGTTGGTGGCCAAAACAAAACCAGGCAATCGGTTTATGGTGGGGGATATTAAACAGTCTATTTATGGCTTTAGAATGGCGGAACCAAAGCTGTTTGCTCAAAAATATGTCCAGTATGCGGATCAGCCCGGTTCAGCGGCAGCAGATGAGCGAATTATTTTATCGGATAACTTTCGCTCAAAACAAGCGATTACGAACTTTGTAAACTTTATTTTTGCCCAGATTATGGATACACAACTGGGGGATATTGACTACGATAAAAAGGCTTATTTAAATTTTGGTGCTAAATATTATACCGATGGCGACAATCCGGTGGAAGTGCTGATGGCTCAAGCACCAGAGGATGATTCGGCGGCAGAAAATCAACCGTCAGTGGCACCGATGATTTTAGCGGCTGCCCAACGGATTCAGCAGCTGATTGCGGCCAAGACGTTGATTTATGACGGGGATGCCCCGAATCAGCAGCGGTTATTAACTTATCAAGATATTGCAATTTTAGTCCGGAGTCGCACGTTAAATACGGATATCGTGGATACGTTCAAGCGGGCGGCCATTCCAGTATTGGTTAGTGATACTGAAAATTATTTTAAAACAACTGAATTACAAATCATGCTGTCCTTATTGCAATTAGTGGATAATTTAGATCAAGATATCCCCTTGGTGGCCGTGTTGCGTTCACCAATGTATGCTTTTGATGAAAATGAATTGGGTTTTATTAGAGGCCAGCAGACAGAAAAAAATAAGAGCTTTTATGACTGCCTACAGCTGGTGACCGCCGAAAAATTGACGGATCCTGAAATTTGCCGTGGAGACTTCAGCCAGCGGCTTGTGGCTTTTGACCAAGATATGACCCTTTACCGCGATATTGCCCGGAGTAATCAAATTGCGACGTTGATCTGGACGATTTATGATCGGACGGGATTTTTAGATTATGTAGGCGGTATGCCTTCTGGGCCCCAGCGACAGGCCAATTTAAATGCCTTGTATGATCGGGCCAAACAGTATGAGGAAACCGGCTTTAAAGGCGTGTTTCAATTTGTCCGCTTTATTCAGCAAATGCAAAAGAATAATAAAGATTTAGCACAGCCGAATCTAGCCAGCGAACGGACCAATGCGGTGCAAGTGATAACGATTCATGGCAGTAAAGGCTTAGAATTTCCAGTGGTGATTGGCTTAGGGTTAGAACATGGGTTTAATAAAAAAGATATTTCTAGAAGTTATATTTTAGATCAGAAATTAGGTTTAGGGTTGACTTATTTAACATCAAAGCGCGTTAAAATTCCGACGATTCAAAAAAGCGCCATTGCCCAAGAAGCCACTAAAAAATTACTGTCTGAAGAGTTGCGTCTATTGTATGTCGCTTTAACGCGGGCCAAACAGCGGCTTATTTTAGTGGCCACCTGTCCTAAAAGCGGGGCTGATTCAGAAACTGAGTTATTGGATCAATGGGCTAAAGCTGCCGGGAACCAGTTGGCATTGCCATTAAATACTAAATTAAAAGCCAAAAGTTTTTTGGATTTTGTTGGGCCTGCCTTAGTCCGCGGGGTGAAAAATGGGGCGCTTAAGCCTTATTATCAGCCGGGTTTATTTACGGCGCTGCCCCATGAGGTGGTGGTGACTTTTAAACAACCGACGCCTACATTTACGGCGGCAACAACAGTGACCCAAAATTTACCGAAAACCGTCATTCAAGTTGATCAAGCGTTCACCGACTTAGTCCAGCAGCGCTTTGATTTAGCATATGATAATCTAGCTGCGACTAAAACCACGGCTTATCAAGCTGTTTCAGATATTAAACGGCAATTTGATGATCCAGATCTTGATATATTAATGCCTTTAGCCACGACACCGCCGGAATTAGCTGCGACAACACCGGCGTTAACGACCGCAAATTTACGGGAACCAGAATTTCTAAAGGCCACCAATGCCGTTTCGGCGGCACAAATTGGGACGGCGACCCATTTGGTTTTACAACGACTGCCGTTAGATCAGCCCGTTACAGCCGCCGTGATCACTCAGACGATTGCCGATTTAGAGGCAAAACAACTGCTGACGCCAACGCTGGCTTCAAAAATTAAACCCGCCCAAATTTTAGCTTTTTTCACAGGGTCCGCACTAGGCACAAAAATCAGTGCGCAACCAAAAAATTATCATCGTGAAGTGACCTTTTCCATGGTTTACCCTGCAACTAAATTATTTCCTAAAATTAATTCAAATCACACTAGAAATGTCTTGATTCATGGTATGATTGATGGGTATTATCAAAGCAAGGATGAATTGATTTTAGTGGATTATAAAACCGACCATAAAACAAATCAGGAAATTTTAGAGAACTATCAAGGTCAATTAAACCTTTACGCTTTGGCTTTAACGAAGATGTGCGGCCAAGCCGTTTCAGCAAAATATTTATATTCACTTCAAAATAAAACCTTAATTTTAGTGCCGTAGTTGAATTAAGGCCAATGAAGATTTTTTTAGAATGGTGTCGATTTTTAGATGTCTGACAAACAACCTATATTTTCAGTTGTAGATTTAGAAACAACTGGAACTAAGCGCACAGAAAATCGAATTATCCAATTCGGTTGTGCCCTAATTGAAAAAAATAAAATTGTAAATACGATCGCCCAAGATATTAATCCGCAACAGGCCATTCCTAGAGCAATTACGGATTTGACGGGGATTGATGGTCAGCAGGTCGCTGATGCGCCAACTTTTGCAGAGATTGGCCCGGCGCTGCATGGCATGTTGATGGATACGATTTTTGTCGCCCATAATGTTAATTTTGACTTTCCGTTTTTAAATCAAGCGTTTCAAGATATTGGTTTAGCACCATTAGAAATCAAAGCGATTGATACGGTGGAATTAGCTCAAATTTTATTACCTACAGCTGTGAGCTATAAGCTGCAGGATTTGGCGGCTTTATTATCGATTCAACATGACAATCCCCATCACGCGGACAGCGATGCCTTAGTGACAGCAAAACTCTTTTTAGCATTAAAAAAACGCTTGGAGATGCTGCCTACTTTGACGTTGCAGCATTTAAGCCGGCTCAGCGACTTATTATCCCGGGATACGGGGACGTTTATTCAAGACCTGGCGGTTAAGGTGCCTAAGCAGCCGCTGCCAGATTATTTGCATCGCAATCACGGCTTAGTTTTGCGGTACAAACCCCAAATTCAAGCCCAACCGATCCACCAGCTGCAAAAGTATCCAAAGTCCCCGCAAGCTAAAAAACGTATTCTTCAGCCGGCGTTGACTTATCGCAGTGCCCAGGCTAAGATGATGAATCTCGTTTATGAAAATCTAGGACAAACGAGCAGTCAGCCTTTACTGATTGAAGCAGCAACCGGCAGTGGTAAGACGTTAGGTTATTTACTGCCCAGTTATTATCGGGCGACTAAAGAACACAAAATTGTGATTAGTACGGCCACGACGTTATTGCAAAATCAGCTGTTAGATCAGACGTTACCTTTGTTAGAACAGCTTTTGGATGCTAAAATTCCCGTGGCTTTAGTTAAAAGCAACCAGCATTACTTGAATTTAGAAGTGTATTACCAGTCTTTACAGATGCCATCTTTAAATCGGCCTACCCGTATTTTACAAATGCGCTTATTAGTCTGGCTGACAATGACGAAGACGGGCGATTTGTCGGAGTTACAGTTGACAAATTATGAAAACAGCTATTTACAGCGGGTTAGCCATCATGAGCATGTGCGGCAGTCGGCTTTTGGGATGGATGAATTTGTCCGCCACAATGAACGCCAAGTGGCTCAGGCCAGTATTATTTTGACCAACCATAGTTATTTGTTAAAACATACAAATGATGGGACTTTTGGAACGGCGCCCAGTCTAATTTTAGATGAGGCCGAAGACTTCAGTCATTTCGCCCGTCGAATTAATGGGCATACGAGTCAATTTGAGGCTTTGCAGGAACTGTGCCGCCATTTTGAACATCGAAGGGATGATTTATTAACCGCTGCCAAAGATATTTATCCGGCGTCCGCCCAAATTACAAGGGGCTTTAGTCAGCTGACGGAAATCACCCAAGCCATTGACCAACTGCAGACGGTGTTTTTTGAAAGTTATATTCAAAATAATATTTCAAAATCAAAACGTTCTGAGGCGATTCATGAAATTATTGATTTAACGAATCTGGATTTAGCCACCTATGTTTTTCCTAAAATGACGTTGATTGAAAAATGGCTGCAAAAGGTGGATGTGAACTTTTTACAAGCCATTAATCAACTGGCTAATATGGCCACACATTTTGATCGGCAGACACAAATTTTATTTAATCAAATTTATAGTTTGCTGAATCAGTTAGAAAGCATTTCCACCCAGTTCAGTCAATTTTCAGAGCAGTTTTTAAAACAAGAAAATGTGGGCGTTATTTTAAAGATGCACCAGTATGGTGATTTAAATTCACTGGATTTAAATATTGATATTTTGGACACGGGGCCTATTGCCAGTCGGGTGTTTGATAAATTTCAACATGTGATTTTAACCGGGGCAACTTTAACCTTTAAGCATCGGTTTGATTATTTCATGGCCCATTTGAATCTTAATAAGGCCGAAGTTCAGACCTTTAAATTACCTAGTCCGTTTGATTATGCCAAACAATCCCGGTTAATTACAGTGGCCAATGCCCCAGATGTTCGGGTGACCACACCGGAGTATTTTGCGGATTATATCAGTGGGGTAATTGATCAAATTGCCCAGACAAATCCGGGACAAATTTTAGTGCTGTTTAATTCTTTAGAGATGATTAAATTGGTGTATTATGCGCTAAAAGATTCTGCCAGCGGCCATCAAAAAGAAGTTTTAGCCCAAGGCATCACCGGCAGTAATGAAAAAATCTTAAAGCGTTTTTCTTTGAGCCAGCAGGCCATTTTATTAGGGTCCAATAGCTTTTTAACCGGGGTAGACTTACCGGGCGAGCAGTTAAGACTGTTGATTTTAACCCGGCTACCTTTTGAATCCCCCAGCCAGCCAGAAGTGCGATTACGCTATAATTGGCTGGAAGCTCAAGGCAAGCGGCCGTTTAAGAGTGAAGCTTTGCCAAAAGCCGCTTTTAAATTAAAACAAGGGTTTGGCCGATTGATTCGAAACGAAACCGATCAAGGGGTGATGTTAGTCTTAGATACCCGCTTGACCAACACCAGCTATGGCCGGCAGATTTTACAAACTTTACCAAAACAAGTTGAAAATCAAAGCCTGCCTTTAAATGAAGCCATGAGGATAATTGAGAATTTCTTGAAAAAATAAGGGCGTTATTTGGTATAATAAGATGTTATGTTTTAAAGGAGAAATTTGTTCATGGGCGAAAGAGTCAAACATTGGTTGTATGCGGGCATTGTCGTGGTTTTATTGAGCACGATTTACATTATTTATCATGTCGGTGTCGCGCCTTATAAAGACAATCAGGCACAGGCGATCAAAATTGCCAAGCAGCACGCAGATTTAAAGACCCCCCAAACCTTTTATTTGTATAACCGTAACGGCCAAAACTGGACGGTGGGGGGGCTAGACAAAAAGAACCATAAAATTTTTGTGATTATTAATTCGAATAATAAGAATATTGTGATTTTAGATCAAAGTGCGGGGATTTCACAGCAAAAAGCGGTGAATAAAGTCATCGCCCGCTATGATCCAAAGCAGATTCATAATGTTGCTTTGGGACTTTATCACAAAAAACCGGTTTGGGAAGTGACTTTTCAAAACAAAAATCATACAATTGGATATGAAACCATTGATTTCAAAACCGGACATGTTGTTCAAAATATTAATAATTTATAATGGATCATTTTAGGAGGAATCGATATGCGTTTTTCAAAGAATGTGACCAAAGTACAACCTTCAGCAACGTTAGCTTTAAATGCCAAGGCATCAGAAATGAAAACTTTAGGCTTGGATGTTGTCGATTTATCTGCTGGGCAACCAGATTTTGAAACACCAGAAAATATTGAAGCAGCGGCTATTAAAGCCATTAAGGCAGGAAAAGTCAGCGGTTATACGGCCGCAACGGGCTTACCTGAATTAAAAAAAGCAATTATTGACCGGGTTAAAGTAGACTACGGCGTCACGTATAAGCCTTCTGAAGTTGTTGTAACGACGGGGGCAAAATTTGCGCTTTACACGGCACTACAAGTTTTGTTAAACCAAGGCGACGAAGTTTTAATCCCCATCCCAGGTTGGGTTAGCTATACGGAACAAGTGCGTTTAGCAGGTGGTGTACCGGTTTCTGTGGCTAGTTTAGCCGGTGATTACAAAGTAACGGTGGATGAATTAGAAGCGGCTCGGACAGATAAAACAAAGCTGATTATTTTAAATTCACCACAAAATCCAACTGGGGTTATTTACAGCCGAGAAGACTTAACCCAAATTGGAAACTGGGCAGTTAAAAACGATATCATCATTATTTCTGATGACATTTACAATCACCTTGTTTATAACGGACATCAATTCCATGCTTTGATTGATATTTCTGAAGCGATCCGCAAGCAAACAATTTTAATCCATGGGTTATCTAAGAGTTATTCTATGACCGGCTGGCGGGTTGGTTATGCTTTAGGGGATGAACGCATTACAAAAGTTATGGGGATTTTGATTGGACATGCCACGGGTAATCCAACGGCCGTGAGTCAATATGCGGCGATTGAAGCGTTAACTGGGCCACAGGAATCTGTTGAAGTTATGCGACGATCTTTTGAAGAACGGTTAAATACCGTTTATCCATTACTTAAAAATATCCCTGGCTTTGAACTTAAAGAAAAACCAGCAGGGGCATTTTACTTATTTATTAACGTTAAAAATGCGGTCTTGAATTCAGGCTTTACAACGACTGAAGCGTTTTGTGAAGCGTTATTAGAACAAAAATATGTTGCCGTTGTGCCGGGTCGATCTTTTGGCATGCCGGATTATATTCGGATTAGCTATGCGGCAAGTATGGCACAATTAAAAGAAGGTATTATCCGAATCCAAGACTTTGTTAACGGCAAAGCAAACGATTAATTTTAAATTTGAGGAGTTTTATGATGGCCACACAGATCAATATTATCGATGCAAAAAACTATGTAGATCAAGAAGTCAAGATTGGGGTATGGCTCACCGACAAACGTTCCAGCGGTAAGATTGCCTTCTTGCAGTTACGAGATGGAACGGCCTTTTTCCAAGGAGTCGTTGTTAAAAGTAATGTTTCTGAAGACACATTTGCGATGGCAAAACATTTACGCCAAGAAAGTAGTTTCTGGATTACTGGGGTGATTCATGAAGACAGCCGGTCTCACTTTGGCTATGAAATTGAAGTCAGTGACATTGAACTTGTGGGTGAAAGTGAAGATTACCCAATTACGCCTAAAGATCATGGGATTGAATTTTTATTAGATAATCGGCATATTTGGCTGCGTTCCCGTCGCCCTTATGCGATCATGCAGATTCGTAATGAAATGATCCAAGCCACTTATCGTTTCTTTGGTCAAGAAGGTTTCTTGAAATTTGATCCGCCAATTTTAACAGGGAGTGCACCAGAAGGGACAACAGAATTATTCCATATTGAGTATTTTGATACGGATGCTTACTTATCCCAAAGTGGTCAGCTCTATGAAGAAGCCGGCGCTTTAGCGTTTGATAAAGTCTTTTCATTTGGCCCAACATTTAGAGCTGAAAAGTCTAAAACAAGACGGCATTTAACTGAATTTTGGATGATTGAACCAGAAATGGCTTTCATGCATCAAGAAGAAAGCTTAAAAATCCAAGAACGTTATATTGCCTATTTAGTCCAGTCTGTTTTAGATCATTGTGACTATGCTTTGAAACTATTGGATCGGGATCCGGAAGTTTTGAAGAAATATACAAAGACTCCTTATCCTCGAATTTCTTATGATGAAGCGGTTAAAATGTTGCAAGAGGCGGACTTTGATGTGAAATGGGGGGATGATTTTGGTTCTCCTGAAGAAACTTACATTTCAGACCAATTTGAACAACCGGTCTTTATTTTAAATTATCCAAAGGCCATCAAACCTTTTTATATGAAACCACATCCAACAAGAGATGATGTTTATATTTGTGCAGATTTATTAGCACCAGAAGGTTACGGTGAAATCATCGGCGGTTCTGAAAGAGAAACGGACTATGATCAACTTAAAGCAAGTATTGAAAATGCCGGCTTAGACGTAAATGCTTATGAATGGTACTTAGATTTACGTAAATATGGCTCTGTACCCCATTCTGGGTTTGGTCTTGGTTTGGAACGGGCAATTACTTGGATTTGTCATTTGGATCATTTACGTGAAGCGATTCCATTCCCACGGATGATCAACCGGATTCAACCATAGGTAGCAAGTAGATTATTAGAATTAATGACGGGCTGGGGCAAAACGTTTTGTTTTGTACCAGCTTTGTTTTTTGCAGCCAGTTAAGGGGGGTGACAAGATGGATGATTTTTCTGAACAGTTGGTTAATGGTGGTTATACCACTTTACCAAATCTGTTGCTCCAGCATTTTAAAGATTTAAATATGACCGGGGATGAGTTTACTTTATATTTAGCTTTGACGAGTTTTAAGCAGCAAGGCATTGATTTCCCCAGTGCCCAGCAATTAGGGACGATGTTAGGCTTATCTGAAGAACAGGTTTTTCAAGAACTCCATCAGTTAATTGAAAAAAAACTAATTGCGATTCAGACAACGGCAGCCACAGCCCAGCAACGGCAGCAGGATCGGTATGATTTACAGCCGGTGTACAGTCGCTTGCAACTAATTTTAAAGCAGGCAGCGGCCGAGGATAAACAAAATCAGCGCCAGGCGGCCCAACAAGATTTATTTAAACAAATTGAAGTGGAATTTGGGCGGATGCTGTCGCCAATTGAGATTGAAACAGTGAATGCTTGGCTGAAACAAGATCATTATAATACCGAATTAATTGAACTCGCTTTACGGGAAGCGGTTTTGAATCAAGTTTATTCGTTAAAATATATGGATCGGATTTTGTTGTCTTGGGAAAAGAAAAATATTACGTCTAAAGCACAAGTTCAGCGGGAAAAAGATTTACGGAATCAATATTAATTTAAACGAGGGGGTACGTTTATGCTTTCAAAAGAAAAAACGATCTGGGCGGTGCATCAGATGATGTTGGAATTTCCAGAAGCCATGGGGGCGTTGCATTCAGATACACCGTTTCATTTATTGATCGCGGTGATGTTAAGTGCTCAAGCAACCGATGTTTCTGTTAATAAGGTGACACCTAAGTTATTTGCTCGTTTTCCAGAGCCTAAAGATTTAGCGGCCGCTGAGATTCCCGAAATTGAAGCTTATATTCGTTCTATTGGGCTTTACCACAATAAAGCCAAACATTTAAAAGCCTGTGCCCAAAAGATTTTGAGTGATTTTGACGGGGTGGTACCGAATAACCGGGCGGGGTTGGTCTCATTACCTGGGGTTGGCCGTAAGACGGCGAATGTGGTTTTAGGGGATGCCTTTAATGTTCCGGCTTTTGCGGTGGACACCCATGTTCAACGTATTGCCAAACGGCTGCAGATTGTGAAGCAGTCTGCTTCGGTCGTTGAAGTGGAACAAGTAATGACCAAGCGGCTGCCTGAAAACGAATGGGTTAAAAGTCATCATACGTTAATCTTTTTTGGCCGTTATCAATGTATGGCCCGTAATCCTAAATGCCCAACGTGTCCTTTATTAGAAATTTGTGCGGAAGGGCAAAAGCGGACGAAAAAGACCGCTGAATAAATTGATCGAGTTAACATAACATTTCGTTGTGGCAGCTCTTTTAACAATTAAGCCGCTTAAGTCAGAGGCTACTTTTAAGTAAGTGACCTAGGACTTAGGGGGCTATTTGTATTCAAAAATTTTAAGCCAATAAAAAATAGCCCTATGTCAAGTAAAAAGTGACCTAGGACTATGAATAAGCAGGTTAAACCGTTAGTTTAGCCCTTACGGTGATTGGGCTTGGTTCTGATTGGTATTTGGCGTACCTGTTGTATTACCGCCAGTGGTGTTATTGGACGGCTGATTTTGTGAGGTGCTGCCATCGGTGGTGCCACTATTATTGCCGCCGGTAGTATTGTCAGACGTATTTTGATTATTTTGTTCTGACTGACCAGGGGTGGTGGTGCTGGCAGAAGAACTAGATGCGGCACTATTTTCATCGGTGGTGCCATTTACAGAACTTGTATCCGCTTCTTCGTCTGTTTCATCATAAGTTGTGGTATGGTGTTGCCGGGTACTGCTGCTTGAACTGCTGGTCGCTGCCCGAGCGGTAGGTTGGTGGCCTTTAACAAATAGTTCTAAAGTAGAGTTGGTTGTAGCTGTGGTAATCGTCGCCGGATTAGAACCGGTGAGAATTCTTTCGGAAACAACACTGCTAGGTTTTGACCAGTCGCTACTATTGCTGGAATTGGCAATTTGCGACATGATCTTTTGATACAAGTAAACCGGAATTTGCTGTTCACTGTAAGACAAACCGCTCTTTTGCGGCTGATCATAACCAACCCAAACGGCCATACTGTATTGTTTCGTGTAACCAGCAAACCAAGCATCTTTAGCTGTTCCAGAAAGGGCGGTATTACTGGCAATTTCATCACTGGAATATTGGACAGTCCCGGTTTTACCGGCTTGCGCAATCCCTGAAATCTTAGCATTTTTACCAGTACCGTCTGTAATCACGTCTTTTAAAACATCGGTGATCATATAAGCAGTGGATTTTTTCATGGCCTGATTGGCTTCGCTTTGATAATTATGTTCCATACCGTCAGCGGTTTTAATTTGGGTGACATAAATCGGCTTTTGATAAGTACCGCTGTTGGCAAAGGCGCCGTAAGCACTGGCAATTTGCAGCGTAGACACATCTGCGCCAATCCCAATACTTAAGCCGGCATCATTAGGGACGGTGATGCCTAAATTTTTAGCAAAGGTACTGGATTTGGTTAAGCCCACAGTACTGAGTGTTCGCACCGCCGGGATGTTTCGAGAATTCGCCAAGGCTTTGCGTAATGTAATGGTACCTTGGTATTTATTATCCCAATCCATTAAAGCAATATCCGTCCCTGGATAAGTGTAGGCGGTATCTTCCAGCAAGTGATAAGTGGACCAATTTAAATAATCAATCGCTGGGCCATAATCTAAAACTGGTTTAATGGTAGAACCGCTGCTTCGAGTGGTTTGAGTCGCCCGATTCAAGCCTAAAAGGACTTTGCCTTGTTTACGGCCCCCGACCATGGCGATGATATTACCGGTTTTTGGTTCAACAATGGTAGCGGCAGCTTGCATCTCGTCATCAGGGAATAGGCTGTTGCTGTCCCCGTTTAAAGTGTCATAAAGTTCTTTTTGTACATCTAAATGTAACGTTGTTTTGATTTTTAGATTGTCTCGGTAAGGATCATAGCCTTGCGCTTTGACCTCATTGATCACTTCTTTAATGAAGTTATCGGCCACATAGCGGTTATTATTTTCTTGGTTTAAATCGCGTTTAGAGACTAAACCATCAGAGATCGGTGTATTAATCGCTGCAGTCGCTTCACTTTGACTGATTTTGTCATTGGCTAACATGGCATTAATGACTTGATCCCGCCGTTGTTTGGCGGCTTCTGGGTGAGCGTAAGGGTCATAAGTGTTTGGTGCTTGCGGCAAGCCGGCAATTAAAGCCGCCTGGGCTAAGGTCAGCTGCTTAGGCTTTTTATTAAAGTAATAGTCACTGGCAGTGCCCATGCCATAAACCCCATTGGCTAAATAAACTTTATTCATATAAAACTCTAAGATTTGCTGTTTAGAGTAATTACGCTCGACATTAAACGTCAAATAAGCTTCTTGGATTTTACGCTTAAAAGTTTGATCTGATTTTTTAGTTGAAAAAACAGAGAGTTTAACGAGTTGTTGGGTTAAAGTACTGCCGCCTTGAACAGGGGCATTAGGGTGGGTGATGTTATAAACGGCTGCTTTGACAATGCGCACGGGATTGATCCCCAGCGGTTCTTGATAAAAGCGCCGATCTTCAATAGAGACGACGGCCTCTTTTAAAGTGGTTGAAAAAGTATCACTGGTTGTATACGCTCGATTTTCATCCCCTAAGCTGGCCACTTCATTGCCTTGATAATCAAGAATTACTGAAGAACCGCCATTTTGCAGTTTATTTTGGGTCAAACTAGGGGCTTGTCGGCCAATGAGTAAAAAGGCAATTTCACCGACTAAAATTAAACCTAAAATCGTAATCAGAATTGTTCTAAACCAATGTCTTTTTTTACCCTTGGGTGTTTTAGAACGCTTAGCACTCACGATGATTCTCCTTTGATGTTGTAATTAATTGATCCACGGCCGTTAAATACGGTAAGATAGGTTGTATGCTGTATTGAATCTCAAAGCCGTTTGTTTCAAATTCCGTTAAAGGTATCGACTTAGGCCCCTGTTGGCTTTGCTGCCAATATTGGATAAGTTTTGTGGCAGGGTATAAAAAAATACGCTTTGGGGTGACAAATTTAGTGATCACAAAGCAAATACCTTGTTGCGTTAAACAACGCTTGAAATGATCAATTTGATGCTGATGAAAATTTTTGAGGGGAAAAGATTGTTTATTTTTGGTTTCCTTTGCCTCAAAATCTAAATAGTACCCACGATAAACCCCGTTATAATCTGTCGTGGAAGGTTGTCTAAAATAAGCTTCCTTAATGATCGCTTGGGCGCGTTTTGGATAATCTACTTTGACAATTTGAATCGGGGTTGGTTTTTTGTAGACCACGGCTTGTTGTGTTTGGCGATAATACACATTACTGGCATTAATTTCATCTTCAAGTGCCATGCCCCGCTGACCAAAGACCGCTTGATTATGATGCTTTTGTTTCAAATGCTGGGTCAGTTGGTCCGTTTCAGGCTTATAATAATGCCCGTTAGGATATTTAATCAAAAAAATCACACTCCAGTTGCTCTATTATAACAAAAATAATTCAAGAACAACTTGATTTTATGCTTTTGTCATCAAAATTTGATATTTATTGAAGAAAGTGAGACTTAAATGAAAAATTTATGGTTAACCGGGTATCGTAGTTATGAATTAAATATTTTTGACGATCAGGATCCAAAACTCAAAATTATCAAGTATGCTTTAAAATCTCAGCTTTTGGCCGCATTGGATCAAGGTCTAGATTGGGTGATCACCGGTGGTCAATTAGGGGTTGAGCAATGGGGCATCCAAGTGGTTAAGGCCCTTAAAACGACTTATCCAGAATTACGAGTGGCGGCAATGTTGCCGTTTCAAGATTTTGGTAGTCAGTGGAATGAAAAAAATCAAAGCCAATTGGCTCAAATAGTATCATTGGCTGATTTTTCAAAAACCGTCAGCCCCCAACCCTACAAAAATCCCCAACAGTTAAAACAATACCAGCAGTTTATGTTGGCTCATACCGATGGGGCGTTATTAGTTTATGATCCGGAACAGCCGGGGAAGCCTAAATTTGATTATGAGGTTATTAAACGTCATCAAGAAAATCAAGATTATGACTTGACTTTGATCGATATGTATACTTTAGAGGACATAAGTCAAGATTGGCAAGAAAACCTATTGTAAATTGGTTTTCCTTCAATAATTTTTTTGGTATACTAGGTGAGAACAGTGTTTTTATAATAAAACTGAGGTGTTAAATACTATGGATGATAGAAGAGATATGCCCAATAATCGTCCGCAACAAAATATAAATCTACAGCCAAAGGATATCTTGGAAAAAGATTTTAAACAAAAGATGCGCGGATACGATCAGGCTGAAGTTGATGAATTTTTGGACGATGTCATTAAAGACTATGAAACTTTTAATACCCAGCTGCAGCAGTTATCTCAAGAAAATGCACGTTTAATTTCTCGTGTGGATGAGTTAACCAAACAAGCAGCAGCCGGTGGTGGCCCAGGGATGGCGCCAAATGCTGGCGGTTCTAACAATACCGCTGCTGGGAGCAGCAGTTCAACGTATGATATTTTGAAACGTCTTTCAAATCTTGAAAGACGTGTCTTTGGTCAGAGCCAAGGCCAAAGTCAGCCAAGAGAACAAGCCAATACGGCTGGCTCACGCCATAATGAATTTAATGGTATGGGGCAGCCAAATGCTGGGGCGCCTTTGAACAACAATACAATCAGCGGCCGGGCTAATGCGGCACAGTATCAAAATAATGTGAATGCGGCTGATGGTCAGCCAAGAACAAATAGCTATCAAGCACCGGCCAATGCGGGGATGAACCGCGGGGCTAATGCAGGGATGCCACAAGCACCAGCTAATCCGAATAATATGAACGTGAATAATATGCCACAAAATAATATTCCAAACAGTAATATTACGGATGCTCGACCAAATAATAATCGAAATTATCAAAACTATAATAATAATCGTTTTGATCGCAACGATCCAGATCCACGTTACCAAAATAATAATACAAATCGTTACAATAATCCTAATAATGATTTGAATCGTTTTTAATAGTATGCTAAAATAATAAATCGTAGATCTTGAGTGATTGCGGCTTATGTATGTAAGCTGAGGAAAGTCCATGCCCGCACAAGCTGAGATGCTTGTAGTGTTCGTGCTTGGCCCAATAAGCCAAGGCAGTTTATACTGACGGCAGTGGATTTAGCTAAGGCCCTTGTGGCTATGCTAAATCGCTTGAAAGTGCCACAGTGACGTAGCCGCTATAGAAATATAGCGGGTGGAACGAGGTAAACCCCACGAGCGAGTAACCCAAACTTTTGGTAGGGGCGTCTTACAAACGGAAATGAACAACTTGTAAGAGCTATTTAAGCAGATAGATGATCACTGAAGGAAAAGTGCCCAGCTTTTCTGGAACAGAACATGGCTTATAGAGATTTGCACGGGAAAAGAGGTCTCAGTACCTCTTTTTATTTTGGTTAAAATTAAGTATATTATAGATATAAAGATCGTTACAATAAAGGAGAACTCATGGAATATCAATTAATGGCAACGATGGCTTCTGGTTTTGAAGCTGTGACTGCACGAGAATTAAAAGATTTAGGCTACGAAACAGAAACAGAAAATGGACGGGTCCTTTTTAAAGGAGATCAGGCCGACATTGTCCGGACAAATTTGTGGCTGCGCTCCGCAGACCGAATTAAAATTATTTTAAAAGAATTCAAAGCCCTTAGTTTTGAAGATCTATTTCAAAATGTCAAAGCAGTGCCGTTTGAAGATTATTTACCAATGGATGCTCGTTTCCCAGTAACTGGTCGATCTGTTCGTTCAAAGCTGCATTCTGAGCCAGATATTCAGGCAGTGACTAAAAAAGCGATTGTGGAACGTTTATCAGAATTTTATCATCGCCGGACCCGCTTTCCAGAAACCGGGCATTTATTTGCTTTAGATATGAATATTACCAAAGATAAAGCACGATTAACGCTGGATACAACAGGGGATAGTTTATTCAAACGAGGCTATCGAGTTGAAGCCGGTGGGGCGCCAATGAAAGAAAATATGGCTGCAGCGTTAATTCTATTAACGACTTGGCATGCCAATCAGCCATTTGTAGATCCAATGACTGGTTCGGGGACATTACCAATTGAAGCGGCGTTAATTGCTAAAAATATTGCACCAGGTTTAAAACGAAATTTCAGTTTTGAAGCCTTTGATTGGTTTGACACAGAACTTGTGGTGCAAGCACGGCAAAAGGCAGAATCAGAAATTCAAAAAGTAGCATTGAATATTACAGGCTACGATATCAACGAAAACATGATCGACATCGCCAAATTAAACGCTAACAATGCCGGCGTACTCCATGATATTACCTTTAAACAATTGGCGGTTAAAGATTTCAAAACAACCGATAAAGATGGGGTTATTATTGTCAATCCACCATACGGTCAACGATTAAGCACTCAAAAAGAAGTTCGACGTATTTACCAAGAAATGGGCGAAGCGTTCCGACCTTTGACCGATTGGAGTAAATATATTTTAACTTCTGATTTAAAATTTGAAAGTGCCTATGGTCAAAAGGCAACAAAACGGCGTAAACTTTATAATGGTGCACTAAGGGCTGATTATTTCCAATATTGGGCCCAAAGACATTAAACTTTTATTAAATGGGGGTATTTTATGTCAAAAACATTATTGGCCTTAAAACCATTTAGACCAGATCAGTTGACCCAGTTAGCAACACAATATCCAACATTAACGGTGATTACACCAGAAACTTTAAAACCAAGTGATGTGGATACCATCAATATTCTTTACGGCTATCGGCAAGGCACTAAGCGTCATTCGGACTTACTCAATCAATTATTAGCCTCAGATAGTAGTCAACTGCAATGGATTCAGTCTTTATCAGCTGGCGTGGATTCACTGCCTTTTGAAGCACTGGCAGCCAAACATATTTTAGTCACCACCGCCAGTGGGACCCATGAAAATTCGATTGCCCAAAATGTGCTGGGCTATTTACTGTACTTTGAACGTGGTCTACAGCAAGCCATTCAAGCACAAGCGCAACGGCATTATGGCATTGATACGACTAAAGTTTCAAATTTGGATGATAAAACGATTTTAATCTTTGGCACAGGGCATGTTGGCCAAAAAATTGCCCAAATTGCGGCTGCTTTTGGCATGCATGTTTTAGGTGTGAGTCACTCTGGCCGTCCTAAAGCGGGCTTTGAAACTATTGCCACAGATCAAGATTATCAACCGCTTTTAGCAAAAGCTGATTATTTAGTGAATATCATGCCTTTAACGGCAGAAACAACGCATTTTTTTGACAAGGCCTTCTTTGATCAGTTAACGACGCAACCGCTCTTTGTGAATGTTGGTCGGGGGCCTTCTGTGGATGAAACGGCTTTAATTTCAGCTTTGGATAAGGTCCAAATCAAAGCAGCGGCATTAGATGTTTTTGAGACAGAACCACTGCCATTAGAATCTCCCTTATGGAATTACCCTAACGTTTTGATAACGCCGCATACATCCGGCTATGTGGCTCATTTTAAAAAAGCCTTTTTCAAAATATTTGAACCAAATTTGGCTCAATTTATGAAGGATGGCACTTTAATCCGGAATCAAGTTGATTTGAGTCGGCGTTATTAAACGATAAACATTGCTAAAATAAATGAGACTAGGTCAAAGGAAAGTTAGCCTTCCTTTAACCTAGTCTCATTTTTAGTTTTTAGAATCGGTGCTTTATTGAGCCAATAATTCGATAATCTCAGCTTTAGGAATACCATTAAAGAATCGATTGGTGTCAATATCTGCTAAAGCTTCGTTTAAGTGGGGCCGATCATAGACCGTGCCTTTTAAGATGTCGGCTAATTGTGCCGCATCTTCTGGACCGAAGAAGTCGCCATAAAATTTGATATTATGAATTTTACCATTTTCAACTAATAAGCGGGCATCAATTGTCCCAAAATCAAAATGTTGCCGTTTTTTAAGGGTGAATTCTGGAGATTTGCCATAAACCCAATCCCAATTGTTATAATATTTATCAAAAATCTTCTTGATTTCTTGTTCATCCTCGGGGGTTACGATATATTCTTGGTCTTGAATATCGGCTAATTTATCAGCACCGAATAATCTTAACAATAGAATTTCGCGGAAGCCTTCAGTTGTTAAATTCTGATATTCTGGTTTTAAATAAGGTCGAACATTGGTAACCCGGCTGCGAATAGATTTAATACCTTTAGATTTTATTTTATCTTCAGGTACATTTAGCGCTTTTGTTAAAACGTCTAGATCCACATCGTAAGATAGGGTACCATGGCTAAATGTTTTACCATTACGGGTGTACATCGCATTACCAGAGAATTTTTTACCGTCTACTAACAGATCGTTACGGCCGCTGACTTCGGCACTGGTTGCGCCCATATCATGCAAAGCATCAACAATCGGCTGCGTGAATGATTTAAAATCACCAAAAGATTCATCATCTGCGTTGACTACAAAACTAAAACAAAGATTGCCTAAGTCTTGATAGACAGCACCGCCACCGGAAAGTCGCCGAGTGACGGTGATATTATTGTCTTCAACGTACTTTTGATTAATTTCTTCAAATGTATTTTGATTGCGACCAACAATAATACAAGGACCTTCTATATAAAATAATAATAAGGGTTCATTAAATTCCTTATTGTTCATTAAAAACTGTTCTGTTGCTAAATTCTGACGAATATCATTAGATTTCATAATTACATAACGCACTAAAAAAACCTCCTTTATGTATTCTAAGCATAGTATATAATGTAATTGATTAAAATAAAAACATTTTCGAAAATTAATTCAATTGAAAAAATGTTTTCTAAAAACTATCATTGAGGTTGAGGTGTTTATTTTGAAAAAAGAAAAAGAAGCACGTAAAGAAGCAATTATTGATATGGTTGAATTTTTGATTAAATATGGCAATCAGAAATTACCAACTCAAAAAGATCTTGTGAAGACAATTTATCAAACGGCACATCGTAGTTTAGATGAATTAGATATTTTGTTCCAAGATAACGGCTATGGCCGCAATGAGAATTTTTTAGATGTCGCTAAGGGCTTTTTGGTAGATTATTATGGTTTGGCACCAGAAGCGACTGAGGAAAAAGCGGTTGCTCTGGGGCAAGAAGCCATTAGTTACTTAGGAAAGCATTTAGATGATTTTATAAAATGGGAAAGATAGCAAAAAAAACAGTTCGTTCAGAATTAATTTTGAACGGGCTGTTTTTTGCGAATCTTACTGTATATATTAAGTTAGAAATCAGATTAGGCTCAAAACTAGTTTCGCCTTTTTAATCAAAGCTCTTCCAATCACGGGCCCAAATCATCGCCATGGTCCCTTGACCGACATGCACCCCGATGACCGGACCGATGATACTCTTATCTACGGTGATTTGCGGGAAGCTGGCTTGTAGATCATCTACCCAAGCTTGCTGGGTTTCTTTGTCTGCGGCATCAAAAACGGTTAGTCGGATAGGATAGTCCGCATTAGCGATGGCTTGGCCAAAGCTATTTTTGATATGCTCATAAGCGCGCTTAGCTTGGCGTTCTTTAGCAATTGCTGAAATTTTACCTTCAGCTTGAATATCCATTGATAAAATTGGCTTTATTTTTAAGAGACCGCCAATAAAACTAGAGGCATTGCTCAAACGGCCAGTCCGCTTCAAGTGGCTGAGATCATCAACCATGAAATAAACACCCATGGTAGATTTTTCCACGTCTAAGGCTTCAATAATTTCCTCAGGGGTCTTATTGGCTTCGGCCAATTTACCGGCTAACAAGGCCATATCTGCCAATCCGGCACAAGTAATTTTAGAGTCGTAGGCATAGACATTAATATTTTCAACGCTCTTAGCGTAAACGGCTAAATTCGTTACAAACGAACTAATGCCACTGGATAATAAAATACAAATGACATTGTCATAGCCTTCCTCAGCAAGGCGATCAAAGTTAGCTTGCATTTCGCCCATGGAAGGGGTAGAAGTCGTTGGTAGATTTTCGGCCGTTTTTAATCGGGTGTAAAACTCATCAACTGAAATGTTTTTGTTATCGTAATAAGTTTCATCTTCCCAAATTAGAGGAATGGATACTACAGTAATATCATACGCCGCAATTTGTTCAGGTGTTAAATAGGCTGTACTGTCCGTTAAAATAGCTGTTTTCATTTTTTACACTCCAATAGAACTTTTTATTATCTATATTGTAGCCTATCTGCTATTTAAAATAAATGAAAAAAATAGTTTACTTACAAAAAGTAAGATGATAAGATGGTTTTAAGTCATAATTTAAAAATAAAAAAGGTGGTTTAAATATGTCATCACAATATTTAGATTTAATTCGTAATCGTCGAACAATTTATGCTTTAGGCAAGAATATTTCCCAAACACCAGATGAAATTGTAACGCTTGTTGAACAAGCTGTTGAACATGCGCCATCTGCTTTTAATAATCAAACTTCTCGGGTTGTATTCTTATTTAATGAACACCATGATAAATTATGGGATTTAACAGCTGATCGCCTGCATACAGTTGTTCCAGACGAAAAAGCTTTTGAAAATACAAAAAACAAACTAATGAGTTTCAAAGCTGGTTTCGGGACAATTTTGTACTTTACAGACACTGAAATTGTCAAAAACTTTGAAAACCAATTTCCACTTTATGCGGAGAATTTTGCGGATTGGGCAGAACAAAATCAAGGGAGTACCCAATTTAATGTTTGGACAACGTTGGCTAATGAAAATATCGGGGCTAGTTTGCAGCATTATAATCCGTTAATTGACACAGCCGTTAAACAAGCCTTCAATATTCCTGATCAATGGCAGTTGCGGGCTGAAATGCCATTTGGCTCAATTGAAAATCCAGCAGGAGACAAGGATTTCATGGCTAAAACTGATCGGTTCAAAGTTTTTAAATAATTTTAAGTTGAGGGCCTGATTTTCAGTTACTGAGAATCAGGTTTTTTTATTTTTTGCAACGCTTGAATGGCCAAATGGTGCGCACCGCTATTTTGACTTTCAGCAACCCATTGATTTAAAACTAAGTCAAATTTAGCTTGCAGTGCCAGCAATTGCGCTAAATATGTGCTGTAACTTTTACTATAGCGTTTATTTAAACTATCAATTAAAATGCGACTATCAGATTGAAAGGCGACAATTTCGTGGGTTTGATTTGTTTGACTCAAGTATTCAAAAGCCCAAATAGCCGCCGCAAATTCGGCTTCATGATTATTGAGCTGTCCTAAATTTGCGGTAAGCTGCAATTGCTGGTGATCTTGAACAATTAAAATGCCCGCTGTTGCCGGACCGGGATTACCCCGAACGGCCGCATCAGTGTTTAAATGAATCATGATGTTTCAAACCTTTCAGATCAAAATTTTCTTTTTTTATGATACTTTCATGGTAACATATGGAGTGGAGGTTTTTTTATGACAGGTCAATTCAAGATACATATTTATTTAGCGCAGCAAAATCAAATTATTTATTGGTGCTTCACGTTAATTGCGCTTTTTGTCGGTTTTATTTTACAGCTTGAAGCCTTAACGTTTAATATCTTTGCTATTTTGTGCTGGTTGATTGCCGCTTTGTTGTGTTTATATGCCTTTTTTGGACAAACATTAGTGGTGGATACTGAAAAAAATGAACTTATTTTTAAAAGGCTATTACTCAAGTCTAAACACATTGCTTTAGATAATATTAAGGAAATTAGAACTTATAAATATAATGTTCGGATTATGATTGCAAATCCTAAATATATCCGGTATGATTTTTTGGTTTTCAAAAAAAGACGAAGTATATTAATAGATACTTTTAAAAAGAATCATGTTAAAATATTAACCATGGAAAATAATTTTCATTAATTTTTACAAAATCAGGAGGGTTTTAATGAAATCTGATATTGAAATTGCGCAAGAGGTTGAACATACCACCATGGCACCGATTGATCAAATCGCTGCTAAAATGAACTTAACCGCAGATGATCTTGAAAATTATGGTAAATACAAAGCAAAATTAACATTTGAAGCAATTCAAGAAATTAAACAGCGGCCACAAGGCAAATTAGTTTTAGTGACGTCGATTAACCCAACACCTGCGGGAGAGGGTAAATCTACAGTTAGTGTGGGCTTAGCAGATGCTTTGAATCGGATAGGCACAAAGGCAGTCATCGCTTTACGTGAACCTTCATTGGGCCCAGTGATGGGTATGAAAGGCGGCGCAACTGGCGGTGGTAAAGCACAGCTTATTCCAATGGAAGATATTAATTTACATTTCACTGGGGATATGCACGCTTTGACAACGGCCAATGATACTCTGGCCGCCTTGATCGACAATCATATTCAACAAGGTAACGAATTAAATATTGATCCAAGACGCGTTACTTGGAAACGGGTATTAGACATTAATGATCGGTCCCTGCGGCAAGTTGTCACGGGCTTAGGCGGCGTTACTTCTGGCGTACCAAGACAAGCTGGTTTTGACATCACAGTTGCCAGTGAACTAATGGCTATTTTGTGTTTGGCTGAAAATATTACTGACTTAAAAAAACGCATTGCAAAAATTACAATCGGCTACACCTACACCAAAAAACCAATTACCGTCGCTGACCTAAAAGTACAAGGTGCCATTACGATGCTTTTAAGAGATGCCTTAAAACCTAATCTTGTCCAAACCCTTGAAAAAACACCTGCTTTTGTTCATGGGGGGCCATTTGCCAATATCGCCCATGGCTGCAATAGCGTCTTAGCGACTAAGATGGCGTTAGGCCTAGGTGACGTTGCGATCACTGAGGCTGGTTTTGGTGCGGATCTTGGTGGTGAAAAATTCATGGATATCGCTGCGCCTAATATTGGCCATACACCGGATGCGACGGTGATCGTTGCGACGATTCGGGCTTTAAAATATAATGGTGGCGTCGCCGTCAAAGATTTAACCACCGAAAATTTAGCCGCTTTAGAAGCTGGTTTTGGTAACTTAAAGAAACATATCCAGAATATGAAGCGTTATAACGTGCCTGTTGTGGTGGCGATCAATGCTTTTATCACAGATACACCCGCTGAAATCAAGCTACTTCAAAAACTTTGCCAAGATTTCGGTGTTGCTGCAATTAATACTGAAATTTGGGAAAAAGGCAGTGCTGGTGGGGAAGCTTTAGCAAAAGCTGTTAATGAAGCATTAGCGCAACCCGCTGATTTTCAGCCTTTATATGATAAAACAGAACCCGTAACAACTAAAATTGAAAAAATTGTGCAAACTATTTATGGTGGTAAATCCGTTATTTTCTCTGCAAAGGCGAAAAAAGATTTAAAAACGATCGCTGAAAACGATTGGAATGATTTGGCAATTTGCATGGCCAAAACCCAATATTCATTAACCGATGATCAGCATGTTTTAGGCGCGCCGACAGATTTTTCAATTCATGTTCGCGAAATTATTCCTAAAACTGGTTCTGGCTTTTTAGTGGTCCTGACCGGCAATGTTTTGACGATGCCAGGCTTACCGAAAAAACCGGCCGCGTTGAATATGGATGTGGATGAAAACGGCGTAATTTCAGGATTATTCTAATTTAAATAAATGAGGTAAACGTTATGTTGGTTTTGTGGTTGGCAATCGCTGGGGTGGCGGTCCTTTTAGATCAGCTTGTTAAACATTGGATTGTGGCCAATCTTGTGGTTGGTCAAACACAGGCTTTGATGCCGAAATTGATGGATTTATTATACGTTCGTAATTATGGGGCGGCTTGGAGTATTTTACAGGGGAAAACATGGTTCTTTTACATCGTCACCACGATTGCGACGATTGTCATTTTGTATTTGCTCATTAGAAAAAAAGAAGTGCATCCGCTATTTAAAATCAGTCTCAGTCTGCTGCTAGGCGGCGCCTTAGGTAATTTAATTGATCGGATTCATCTAGGCTATGTTGTGGACATGTTCCAATTAAAATTCATCAATTTCCCAATTTTTAATGTCGCTGATACATTTGTTACAATAGGGGTTATTCTATTGTTTATTGATCTAATCTTTTTGGATAAGGAGTCTATTTAGTGTCTAAGAAATTAAGTTATACTGTTACCGAAAATGGTGGTCGCTTAGATAAAGTCTTAAGCGCCGCCTTCCCAGAATTTACCCGCTCCAAAATCCAAAATTGGATCAAAAACGATGCGGTCATGGCCAATGATCAACCGATTAAAGCAAACTATAAAGTAAAGCTAGGGGATCAGATTACCATTACTGTACCAGAGCCCAAGCCACTGACAGCACAACCAGAAAATATACCGTTGACTATTGTTTATGAAGATGACGATGTTATTGTGGTTAATAAACCCCAAGGCATGGTTGTTCATCCATCTGTAGGTCATGAAGCACATACGTTAGTCAACGCCTTGTTATACCATACAACTTTCTCAGATATTAATGATCAAATTCGGCCGGGGATTGTTCATCGCATTGACAAAGATACCTCCGGCTTATTAATGGTCGCCAAAAACGAATTAGCCATGCAGTCTTTATCAGCACAGCTGAAAGCTAAAACTAATGAACGGGTTTATTTAGCACTGGTTCATGGCATTGTTAAAGCCGATAAAGGGACCATTGATGCACCTATTGGTCGAGATCCTAAGAATCGGCAACGGCAAGCAATTGTTGCTGATGGCCGCCATGCAGTGACGCACTTTGAAGTGCTGCAGCGTTTTTATAATTCTAATTTTACGTTTATCAAATGTATTTTAGAAACGGGCCGCACCCATCAAATTAGAGTACACTTACGCTACATCGGCCATCCCATTGCAGGTGATCCGGTCTATGGCCCTAAAAAAACATTAGCTGGTAACGGTCAATTTTTGCACGCAGCTGTTTTAGGCTTCACGCAGCCACGTACTGGTGAAGTCTTACATTTTGAGGCACCACTACCGCCAATTTTTGAGAAAACACTGGCCCAATTACAAAAAAACAATTGACATCTAACAGATTTTTCGGTATAGTTATGGCAATCAAATAGAAACACCTTTAATTTAGTCCCGTGAGGCTAAGAAGGTCTGCGAAGGCACTGCGTGTGCACAAAATAAAGCAATAGCTGAAATTCAATGGCTATTTTCGTATGAACTCCTTACCTGAATGGGTAAGGGGTTTTTTTTATGTAAAGGAGAATGTTGTAATGGGTAAAGAAGTCGTTGATGGCGTGACAATGAAAAGAGCTCTTACAAGAATTACTTATGAAATTATCGAACAAAACAAAACGGTTGAAGATATCGCTTTGGTAGGTATTAAGACAAGAGGTATCTACGTGGCTCAGCGCATCGCCAGCCGCCTAAAACAGCTCGAAGGTATCGACGTACCGGTTGGAACGTTAGACATCACCTTATATCGCGATGACAATCATGACGCTAAAACAGATCAAGAACCAGAAGTTAACAGCAGTGATATCGCATTTGATATTAATGACAAAAACGTCATTTTAGTAGACGATGTTGTCTTCACCGGTCGTACGATCCGGGCTGCCTTAGATGCTTTGATGGATATCGGCCGACCTAAAAAAATTGCGTTGGCTGTACTTGTCGATAGAGGCCATCGGGAATTACCAATTCGACCTGATTTTGTAGGTAAGAACATCCCTACATCTTTAGATGAACAAATTAGAGTAAACGTTGAAGAAATCGATGGTAAAGATAGTATTGATATTTTAGATTTACAAAAATAAGCGGTAGGTGAGTTTCGTTGGCAGATAAAAAACCATTTCATAATGATGAAGTTATTTTAGATATTCAGGATAGACCCACACTAGGTCATTGGTTTGGCCTTTCAATTCAGCATTTGTTCGCAATGTTCGGTTCAACTGTACTTGTTCCAATTCTAGTCGGCTTAAACCCAGGGATCGCCTTATTCAGTTCCGGGGTCGGCACCTTAATGTACATCTTAATTACAAAAGGTAAGATTCCAGCGTACATGGGTTCAAGTTTTTCTTTCATCGTACCGATGTTAGCCTTAATGAAAACTACCGGCTACCCCGGAATTGCCCAAGGGACCGTGGCAGTTGGTGCTATGTATTTAATCGTTTCACTGATTATTTCACGGATCGGTTATGCTTGGATCGACAAAGCCTTACCACCCATCGTTGTGGGCCCCATCGTTATGGTTATCGGTTTATCTTTAGCCGGCACCGCCGCTAAAGATGCCACAATGAATGGTAATAACTACGATATTCGTTACTTTATCGTCGCAATGGCCACCGTAATTATCGCAATTATTCTAAACATGTTCCTCAAAGGCTTCTTAAGCCAAATCGCCATTTTACTAGGTATTATTGCTGGGTACCTCCTAGCAGTGGTTGTCGGTATTGTCAATTTTCAACCTGTAATTGATGCCGCATGGTTCAAATTACCAGACTTCGAATTTCCATTCATCAGCTACAGTCCTAAACTTTATCTGGGCGCCATCTTAAGCATGATGCCCATTGCCTTTGTTACAATGACTGAGCATATGGGCCATATCATGGTCTTAAACGGGTTAACCCACCGTAACTTCTTCAAAAATCCTGGCTTGCATCGAACCTTAGCCGGTGATGGGACAGCTTCAATTATCGCCGGTTTCGTCGGTGGCCCTCCGGTAACTTCATACGGTGAAAACATCGGCGTACTTGCCATTACAAAAGTCCACAGTGTTTACGTCTTAATCGGCGCCGGGGTTTTCGCAGTCCTCTTCAGTTTTATCGGTAAATTAAGTGCCTTAATTCAAAGTATTCCATCACCAGTCATTGGTGGTATCAGCTTCTTACTATTCGGGGTTATCGCTTCCAGCGGATTACGTGTTTTGATCGATAATCACATTGACTTTAACTTAAAACGCAACCTGATGATCGGTTCTTCAGTCTTAGTCATCGGTATCGGGAATGCCTACTTACAAATCGGCAACTTCCAATTTTCAGGGATTGCCATCGCTACTATCTTAGGAATTATCTTAAATCTAGTTTTACCACAAAAAGCCGCAAGCGAAAGGGAAGTGCATTAAAAAATGACAATTTTAAAGCAGAACTTTACAACCATTGAAGATTTAACAGAAACTGATGTTTTGAGTATTATTCATAGAGCACAAGCATTCAAAAATGGTGAAACCGTTGAGTTAAGACGTCCAGTTTATGCGATCAATATGTTTTTTGAAAACAGTACCCGCACACACACAAGTTTTGAAATGGCTGAACGTCGCTTAGGGTTACAAGTTCTCAGCTTTGAAGCACAAACAAGTTCAATCAAAAAAGGTGAATCGCTCTATGATACCGTTAAGACGGTTCAATCAATCGGTGCAGATATCGCCGTTATCCGTCATCCTCAAGCCAATTACTACGATCAACTGATTCAACCTGACAATAGTAATATCGCCATTCTTAACGGCGGTGATGGCGCTGGTCAGCATCCTTCCCAATGTTTACTAGATGTGATGACAATTTTTGAAGAATTTGGTCATTTTGACGGCTTAAAAGTCGGCATTGTCGGCGATTTAGAACATTCTCGTGTCGCACGCTCTAACATGATGCTCTTAACCAAACTCGGCGCTAAAGTTGCTTTTTCTGGCCCTGATGCTTGGTATACAAAAGACTTTGAAGCCTATGGTCCGCACATGAGCATGGATGAATTGGTTCAAGAAGTAGACGTTATGATGTTACTACGGGTACAACATGAACGTTTGACAAATGAATCAAATGAAAGTTTTTCTAAAGAAGCATATCATGAAAAATATGGCTTAACGATGGCTAGAGCTGAAAAATTGCAAAATCACGCAATCATCATGCATCCCGCACCCGTCAATCGCGATGTAGAAATTGCTTCTGATTTAGTGGAATGCCCACAATCTAGAATCTTCCAACAAATGAGTAACGGCGTTTACACTAGAATGGCCATGTTAGAAACCGTCCTAGCAGCACGGCACTTGTTAGCACCACGGGCAACTGCCACAATTACTTTGGGGGCTTAAATCATGCAAACACTCATTAAAAACGGCTTAGTTTATACGAATCAACAATTACATCACGCCGATGTTCTAATTGAAGATGAAAAAATTAAAGCCATCAGTCCAGACATCAACGTTTCAGCCGATGTTACATGCATTGATGCCCAAGACAAATTAGTTACCCCGGGTTTAGTCGATATCCACGTTCATTTTAGAGAACCTGGGTTTACCCATAAAGAAACCATTGACAGTGGCAGTTTAGCAGCAGCCCATGGCGGTTTTACCACCGTGTGTGCCATGCCAAACTTGAATCCAGTACCAAATACCGCCCAACTATTAAAGGCACAAATTAAACGAAATCAAACAGATGGTCATATTAAAATAAACCAATATGCCCCAATTACCAACGACTTAACTTCAACAGATTTAACCGATGCGGCTGCGCTTAAAGCGGCTGGGGCAATTGCCTTAACCAATGATGGCAAAGGCGTTCAATCTGCAGGCACTATGTACGACGCAATGTTATTAGCAAAAGCCGTTGACCTGCCAATCGTTGCCCATGTAGAAGATGATAGCTTAGTCCGTGGCGGCGTTATGAACGCCGGTGTAACGGCTGAAAAATTAGGTTTACCAGGTATTTTAAGTGTTTCTGAATCTAGTCAAGTTGCGCGGGATATCGCCTTAGCCGCCGCAACTGGTGCCCATTATCACATCTGTCACATCTCTACTGCCGAAAGTATTCGCCAAGTTCGTGAAGCGAAAAAAGCGGGCATCAGCGTCACTTGTGAAGTCACACCACATCATCTTGTACTAGATGACACGATGATTACCCATGATGATCCAATGATGAAAATGAATCCACCGTTACGCGGATTTGAAGATCGGCAAGCGCTCATTGCCGGTTTAATTGACGGTACAATTGATTGTATCGCCACGGATCATGCCCCCCACAGCGCCGAAGAAAAAGCCGGTTCTATGCGGACAGCGCCATTTGGCATTACCGGTTCTGAAACAGCATTTGCGGTGCTTTATACACAACTTGTCCGGACACGTATGGTATCATTAAGTCAATTATTAGCGGCACTGACTCATAAACCAGCTGCCGTTTTAAAGCTGAACGCTGGCCAATTGCAAGCAGCACAACCTGCAGACATTGCCATTTTTGACTTAAACACAGCACATACCATTCAAGTTAGTGATTTTGTTTCAAAGGGTAAAAACACACCATTTATTGGTGATACGGTTTATGGCTGGCCAACAGCAACTTATGTCAACGGTCAAAAAATCCATTTCCCGATTTAGGAGGGCTACAATGAAACGGTACTTAATCCTCGAAGATGGTAGTATCTTTGTTGGTGAAGGCTTCGGCGCACCATTTACAACCACCGGTGAAATTGTTTTTAATACAGGTATGAGTGGCTATCAAGAAACAATTACAGATCAATCTTATAACGGACAAATCATCACATTTACTTATCCTTTAATTGGTAATTACGGCATCAACCGCGATGACTTTGAGTCTATTGTCCCAACTTGTAAAGGGATCGTCGTTCACGAAGCCGCTAGACGTGCCAGCAATTGGCGGGATCAAATCTCTCTAGATGAATTTTTGAAAGCCAAAAAAATTCCAGGGATTACGGGGATTGATACCCGGGCTTTAACCAAACGCATTCGTTCCCGAGGCACAATGAAGGGCAGTATTATGGACGCTGCAGATGAACACGCCTTTGATCAGCTCAAAGCTTTAGTCCTGCCTAAAAATCAAGTACAACAAGTTTCCACATCCCAAGCTTATCCTAGTCCAGATGTGGGTCGTAATATTGTCGTTGTTGATTTTGGCCTAAAGCATTCTATTTTAAGAGAGTTATCCAGACGCAACTGTAACATTACAGTTGTGCCTTATAATATAACGGCTGAAGAAATTTTAGATTTAGATCCAGACGGCGTCATGTTAACTAATGGCCCTGGTGATCCTACTGATGTTCCAGAAGCAATCACGATGATTCAAGGTATTCAAGGCAAAATTCCAATTTTCGGCATTTGCCTAGGACACCAATTGTTTGCGCTAGCTAATGGCTGTACAACATATAAAATGCGTTTTGGCCATCGAGGTTTTAATCATCCCGTCCGGGAAATTGCCACTGGTCGCATTGATTTTACCTCACAAAACCATGGCTATGCCGTAAAAAAAGCATCCATTGATAAAGATCAATTAATCATTACCCATGAAGAAATTAATGATGAAACCATTGAAGGTTTAAGACATCGCTTTTATCCCGCATTATCCGTCCAGTTTCATCCTGATGCTGCACCGGGACCACATGATGCAAATCATTTATTTGATGAATTTATGGAAATGATCGATGCCTTTCAAGCAAAAAACAACTCTAAACTCAAGCACCAATTCTAGATATTAGGAAGGAATGGCGTTAACCTATGCCTAAACGGACAGATTTGCATAAAATCTTAGTTATTGGTTCTGGACCAATCATCATTGGTCAGGCCGCTGAATTTGATTATTCAGGCACTCAAGCTTGCTTAGCTCTTAAAGAAGAAGGCTATGAAGTGGTTTTAATAAACTCAAATCCTGCAACAATTATGACAGATAAAGAAATTGCTGACAAAGTATATATTGAACCAATTACTTTAGAATTTGTTTCACAAATCTTACGCAAGGAACTTCCTGACGCTATTTTACCAACATTAGGCGGACAAACCGGCTTAAATATTGCCATGTCTCTATCTAAAACCGGTATTTTAGAGGCCCTAGACATTGAATTATTAGGTACAAATCTAGAAGCCATCGATAAAGCCGAAGATCGGGAATCTTTTAAAGAATTAATGCAAGACTTAAAAGAACCCATTCCTAGTTCCCAAATTGCTTATAACTTAAAAGAAGCTCAGGATTTTGTTGCTGAAATTGGCTATCCAGTCATCATTCGCCCAGCCTTCACTCTAGGCGGCACTGGCGGTGGGATCGCCACAAATGACGACGAACTGCAAAGTATTGTTGAAAATGGGCTCGCCTTATCACCAGTAACTCAAGTTTTAGTTGAACAGAGTATTGCTGGTTATAAAGAAATTGAATTTGAAGTGATGCGTGACGCTGCCGATAACGCGTTAGTTGTCTGCAACATGGAAAACTTTGATCCGGTGGGCATCCATACCGGAGATTCTATCGTCTTTGCCCCCGTTCAAACTTTATCTGACAAAGAAGTTCAAATGTTACGTGACGCCTCTTTAAAGATCATTCGGGCTTTAAAAATCGAAGGTGGCTGTAACGTGCAGCTAGCACTGGATCCCAACAGCTTTAATTACTATGTTATTGAAGTGAACCCTCGGGTTAGCCGTTCTTCCGCATTAGCCTCTAAAGCCACTGGCTATCCCATCGCTAAAATGGCCGCTAAAATTGCAGTAGGTCTACATTTAGATGAAATTCAAAATCCAGTCACCGCCCAGACCCTGGCTGAATTTGAACCTGCCTTAGACTACGTTGTTGCTAAAATTCCCCGCTGGCCATTTGATAAATTTGAAAAAGGGGATCGTACTTTAGGCACCCAAATGAAAGCCACCGGCGAAGTTATGGCCATTGGGCGAAATATTGAAGAGAGTTTGCTAAAAGCTGTACGTTCTTTAGAAATAGGCGTTGATCATTTACAAATACCAGAATTAGCCGATGTTTTAGACGATCAATTGGCTGAAAAAATTATTCGACCACAAGATGATCGGCTGTTTTATCTCGCCGAAGCCTTAAGACGAGGGTATACCGTTGAAGAATTAGCCGAACTATCTAAAATTGACCTCTTTTTCTTAGACAAGCTGCAACATATCGTAGAGATTGAAAAATTATTAGCCCATGAACCGAATAACTTAGATCATTTAACCTTAGCAAAGAAAAACGGTTTTTCTGATGCGGCCATTGCCAATATTTGGCATTCTGATGCAGCCAACATTCGGGCAATGCGCAAATCTCAAAATATTATTCCTGTTTATAAAATGGTAGATACTTGCGCTGGTGAATTTGATGCCACAACCCCTTATTTTTACAGCACTTATGAAACTGAAAATGAAAGCGACCGAACCCATAAACCTTCTGTTTTAGTCCTAGGTTCTGGCCCGATTCGTATTGGTCAAGGCGTGGAATTTGATTACGCCACCGTCCATTCCGTAAAAGCCATTCAAGAAGCTGGCTATGAAGCCATTATCATGAACAGTAATCCAGAAACAGTTTCAACTGATTTTTCAATCTCCGACAAACTGTATTTTGAACCATTAACTGCAGAAGACGTCTTAAATGTGATTGATCTTGAACAGCCGCTAGGAGTTATTGTCCAATTTGGTGGGCAAACCGCAATTAATTTAGCCGCACCGTTAGTAGAAAATGGGGTCAAAATTCTGGGCACCAACTTAGCGGATTTAGACCGGGCTGAAGATCGGGACTTATTTGAACAAGTCCTCATCGATCAAGACATTGCCCATCCCGTTGGCGACACCGTTACCAACGCTGAAGTCGCACCAAGTGTCGCTGCTAAAATTGGTTATCCTGTTTTAGTGCGGCCAAGTTATGTTTTAGGCGGCCGAGCTATGGAAATTGTGCACAATGAACGTGAATTAAATAATTACATGGCGAATGCCGTTAAAGCTTCAAATGCCCATCCCGTTTTGATTGACAGCTATCTTGTAGGTCAAGAATGTGAAGTGGATGCCATCTGTGATGGAGAAACCGTCTTGATTCCAGGAATTATGGAACATATCGAGCGTGCTGGTATTCATTCCGGCGACTCCATGGCCGTTTATCCGCCACAAAATATGTCTCAAGAAATTATTGAAACCATCGTCAGCTATACTAAAAAATTAGCCTTGAGTATGCACTGCATTGGCATGATGAATGTTCAGTTTGTGATCCATGACGATAAACCTTACGTCATCGAAGTGAATCCTAGAGCTAGCCGGACGGTCCCATTCTTAAGCAAAGTAACCGGGATTTCCATGGCGCAAGTCGCAACACAAGTCGTTTTGGGCAAAAAGTTAAAAGACCTAGGTTATCCGGATGGCTTAGTTAAACCTGATGCGTTAATCCATGTCAAAGCACCCGTTTTCTCATTTTCGAAGCTCGCTAAAGTGGACAGTTTATTAGGGCCCGAAATGAAATCCACCGGTGAGGTCATGGGTTCAGATAAAACACTAGAAAAGGCTTTGTATAAGGCCTTTGAAGCAGCGAAATTACATTTACCAGAATATGGCAATATTTTATTCACCGTGGTGGACGAAGATAAACCAGAAGCTTTGAGCTTAGCCCAACGATTCCGAGAAGTCGGCTATCAAATTCTAGCCACAAAAGGCACTGCCGCTTACTTTAAAGCCCACGGTGTCAAAGCCAAAGCGGTTCAAAAGATCCATGAATCCGACAATAATAATTTGCTTCATAATTTAGAAAGAGGTCAGATTCAAGCCGTTGTGAATACGATGGGGCAAGATGATAATGATACTGCCAACGACGGTCAGGATATTCGTGAAACGACGATTATGCATGGCGTGCCGTTATTTACATCATTAGATACAACCGCCGCCATTTTAAAAGTACTAGAATCTAAAAGCTTTATCACAAAACCATTATAGAGACTAAAGAGGAGGTATAACATGGTTTTTGATGACCAGTTAACAGTTATCCAACAAAAAGAAATTGCGGTAGGGACATTTGAAATGTGTTTAGCCGGAGAAATGGCCAAACGTCCCATTCATCCCGGACAGTTTGTGAACATTCAAATTCCTGAAGCAAGCTTACGTCGACCTTTTGGGATCGCTGAGGTTAATCAACAAGCCGGTTATATCAAAATTATTTATCGTGTTGTCGGTGCTGGGACTGAAGCAATGGCTCAGCTGGCACTTGGCACAAAACTACAAGTCTTAGGGCCTTTAGGTCACGGTTTCCCAATTGACCAATTACCTAAAAAGGCAACTGTCCTCATCGTTAGCGGTGGTACCGGCTTACCACCATTGTATGAATTAACCCGTGTTTTAGCAGCAAGAGGCCATCAGTTAGATATTGCGTTAGGCTTCCCGACTAAAAATCGGGTTTTTTATGAGGAAAATATGGCCCAATTCGGTCATACAGAAGTCATTACCGATGATGGTACTTACCAAAATAAAGGGTTAATCACCGATCTATTAGATCAATCTTTTTCAACAAAATCTTATGATGCCGTTTATGCCTGTGGTCCACGACCATTGGAGTTAGCGGTCAGTCAACGGTTTGCCCAACATCCCCAAGCTTATATTTCAGCTGAAGCGCGAATGGCTTGCGGCATTGGTATTTGTAACGCTTGTGTCGTGCGCACACCTGATAATGGCTATAAAAAAGTTTGTTCTGACGGCCCCGTTTTTCATGTGAATGAGGTGATCTTATAATGTCCATATTAGCCACTAATTTACCTGGATTGAACTTAAAAAATCCAATTATGCCCGCCAGCGGCTGTTGCGGTTTTGGTGAGGAATTAGGTCAGCTTTACGATCTAAATCAACTCGGCGCCATAATGATTAAAGCGGCCACCCCTGAACCAAAATTCGGTAATCCGGTACCTCGAGTTGCCGAAACACCAGACGGCATGCTAAATGCCATTGGCTTACAAAATCCCGGTGTGGCTCAGATTATCAAAACAAAAATTCCTTATCTACAGCAGAATTTTCCAGAACTACCGATTATCGCTAATGTGGCCGGTGCCACTGAAGCGGATTATGTCGCTGTTTGTCAGCAGATTGGCAAACCCCATCTTGTTTCGGCGATTGAATTAAATATTTCTTGTCCCAATGTGGCCCACGGCGGTATGAGTTTTGGGGTTGACCCACAAATGGCTTATGAACTCACGAAAGCTTGCGTGGCTGCTTCGGAGGTACCAGTTTATGTTAAGTTGTCGCCAAACGTCACCAATATTGTCACGATTGCCAAAGCCATTGAAAAAGCAAATCCGGCTGGCTTTACAATGATTAACACCCTTGTAGGCATGCGCTTTGATCTTACGACCCGACAACCTATTTTAGCGAATCAAACTGGTGGTCTATCTGGACCCGCTATCTTACCAGTAGCCCTGCACATGATCCATCAAGTGCATCTTGCCTGTGATTTACCAATTATCGGTATGGGGGGTATTCAAAAACCGGAAGATATTTTAGAAATGATTATCGCCGGTGCCGATGCAGTTGCTGTAGGCACAGCTAATTTAATTGATCCTTTTATTTGCAACAAACTCATTCAAGCTTTACCGGCCACAATGGCTGAATATAACATTGAAAGCATTGAATCACTGATTCAGCAACGAGATAAAATAGAATAGGGGAAAATATTAATGACACTACCAATTATTGCTTTAGACTTTGAATCCACGGATGACCTATACAATTTCTTAGATAAATTTCCTAAGGATGAACATTTATTTGTGAAGATTGGTATGGAAATGTTTTATCAAGCCGGGCCTAGCATTGTAAAAGAAATTAGTCGGCGGGGCCATGATATTTTCCTAGATTTAAAATTACATGATATTCCAAATACGGTTAAGCGGGCAATGCATATTATCGGTGAATTAGGCAACATTAAACTCACAACGATCCATGCGGCTGGCGGTTCCAAGATGATTACGGCAGCCAAAGAGGGGCTTTTATCTACCCCCGGCGGTCAAGACACAAAATTATTGGCCATCACCCAATTAACTTCTACTTCCCAACAACAATTAAATTCAGAACAAAATATTTCTGGAACGATTATGGATAGTGTTGTAAATTATGCACAATTGGCCAAACAAAATGGGGCAGATGGGGTTGTTTCTTCCGGATTAGAAGTAACCGCTATAAAACAAGCCACAGACAATGATTTCTTATGTGTCACACCAGGGATTCGCTTAATTGCTGAACCAGATCAAGACCAAACCCGAGTGGTCACACCTGAAATCGCCCGTGCAAACGGCAGTGATTATATTGTCGTTGGACGCCCAATAACTAGAGCCACAGATGTTGTTGCAGCATATCAAAAAATTAAAACAAATTGGGGGCAAAACTAATGCATCATATCTCTCCTGAACAAATTGCTAAAGATTTATTAAACGTTGAAGCGGTCTTTTTATCACCAGAAGAACCTTTTACCTGGGCCAGCGGTTTACATAGTCCCATTTATTGTGATAATCGTATCACTTTAGCTTATCCGATTATTCGTAAACACATTGCCAGAGGCTTAGCCCAAATTATTTCTGAAGATTTTCCTGGTGTAGAAGTCATCGCCGGCACGGCCACTGCAGGGATTCCCCATGCAGCTTGGGTCGCAGAATTATTAAATCTACCAATGGTTTATATTCGTTCTAAACCTAAAGATCACGGTAAAGGCAATCAAATTGAAGGGCACTTGATCAAGGGACAAAAGATGGTCGTTATTGATGATCTGCTCTCCACCGGCGGCAGTGTTTTAAGTGCAGCACAAGCTGCCAAAAAAGAAGGGGCCGATGTAATTGGCGTAGTTGGTATTTTTAGCTATCAACTCAAAGCCGTCTATGCCAACTTTGAAGAAGCGAATATACCTTTTAGAACACTCACTAATTATACCCACCTCATTGATGTAGCTGCTCAAGAACACTACATTAAAGAAGAGACATTAGAGACACTAAAACAATGGCGTGAAGATCCTAAAGCCTGGTCTGAACAATTTGATTAAACAAAAAGGATATATCAATATTGATATATCCTTTTTTGTTTCCTATTTTGTAGGCCGTTGCCGCATGCCCGCTACGAATTCCTGGGTCGGTGTAACATATAATGTTTTTTGACCTTCATAAATCACGAAACCTGGCTTAGCCCCATTTGGTTTATGCACTTTTTTAACCATGACATAGTCCACAGGTACTGAAGCAGATAACCGCGATTTAGAAAAGTAAGCCGCTAACGTCGCTGCAGCCGTTAATGTTTCTGGCGTTGGCGCATTATCTTCAATAATGACATGGGAACCTGGAATATTTTTAGCGTGTAGCCAAATATCTGATTTCTTAGCCTTTTTCAAAGTTAATTGATCATTTTGTAAATTATTTTTCCCTACTAAGATATGCGTCCCATCGGCTGCCCAAAATTCTTCAGGTTTACTAATCTTAGCTGGTTTTCGCTGTTTCTTCTTTTTCTTATGCAAGTAACCTTCACGTTCTAACTCTAAAGTGATATCCTCAAGATCCTTAGGCTCGGCCAAATCAATTTGGGCTAAAATACCTTCAAAATACGTGATTTCATCTTGGGTTAACGCCATCTGCTGATTGACATAAGCCACAGAATTTTTAAGTTTTTGATAACGATTAAAATATTTCTGCGCATTTTTAGAAGGGGATAACTGATTAGATAACGTTATTTTGACCGGCGCTTCATTATCGTAATAGTTAGGTAATGTAATTTCCCTCATACCCCGGGTAACTTGATGCAGATAGGTGGTTAATAATTCCCCTTTTAGGCGATAAGTTTCTGCATTTTTAGATTGATCCAAGGTTTTTTGCAGCTTAACCATTTTCTTTTTATCTTTATCCAATTCCAAATTAATGAAATGAATGAGTTCACTACATTGTTGCTTCACCCGATCTTGCCGGGCCTTTTGATCATAATATTGATCTAAAAGGGTACTTAGACTGTCAAATTGCTGCAAGGTGCTGTCAGGTAAATTTTGCAGACTTACATAAGGGAAAACCGTGAAATAGCTTTTGTTAGCAGCGGTGGTTAAAGTTGGTGTACCCGCATCAAAACGCTTAAAGAAACTATTAAATACGGTCATACCATTTTCTTTGATTTGATATATTAACTCGTTTAAAGTATCTTTACCTAAGCCTTGCAAAGTTGTCCCTAGAAGTTGGCGTTGAGCCGTTTCATCTTCTGCTTGATTCAACGCTGTTGTTAATTGCGTTAATTGTGCTGACGTCATTAAAAATGGATCCACTTTATCTTGATAAGGCGGTTCGTGATAAGTCGCCCCAGGGGTTAAACCCCGATAAGAATTCTGACTGATTGAAACGCGTTTGACCAGATCAATGATCTTATTCGTTTCCGCATTGATCAAAAAGATGTTACTATGTCGACCCATTAATTCAACAACTAACCGTAAATGTTGAAGATCCCCCAGTTCATTACGGGAGGCGAAGACAAAATGAATAATTCGATCATTGTGTACTTGAGAGATTTCTTTAATAATTGCACCATCTAAATACTTGCGTAAAGTCATAACGAACTTACTAGGAATCGGTGGATTATTGTAAGGGACTTTAGTAATTTGAATACGCGCATAAGAAGGGTGCGCTGATAAAAGTAGATTTTGATTTTTTCTATTTTTTCGGATTGTTAAAATAAGTTCATTGGGATAAGGCTGCTGAATTTTATTAAGCTTACCATTTTCCAATAATTCTTTTAATTCTAAAATCATCGCGTGGGTAAAAGTACCATCAAAAGACATAGGAATTAGACTCCTTTTTATAAATAATTTTAAGTTTGTGCCGTTATACTCCCGTTATGTTGCATTATGAAACTTTAAAATTGTATAATGCAATAGAGGTGATATCATGCAAAAAAATCAGGTAACACGCATCTATAACGTCGGCAAAAAAATTGAACAAGTTCTAACGGCTGTTTTAGCAGAATCGAATCTGACAATTCGCCTATGGACCTTATTAAGTTTACTACAAGATGGCCATACAACCAATCAGGCTTTACAAATACAGCTGCAAACTAATAAATCTACACTTTCTAGACAATTAAATCAACTGGTCCAGCAAGATTTAATTCGTTTAAATGAAATCAGTTCTGATAGGCATCAAAAACATTATCAGTTAACGCCCCATGGATTACAAGTCTTAAATCAAGCAACACAACAAATTTCTCAGCTAGATGATGCGGTATTTAAATATTGGTCCAAAGATGAAAAACAATTTTTAACAGTTTTATTGAATCGCTTTGAATCTGATTTAATAAAACGTAAGGTGTAATTATACGCTAATTTCTTAATTTTTTTAAAGGAAAGATGTTTTAAATGAAACTTGCCATCGTCACAGACAGTACCGCTTATTTGACTTCGGAACAAATCACCGAAAACAATATTAAAGTCATCCCTATCCCCCTCACAATTGATGGTGAATCCTATTTAGAGGGCGTTAATCTATCAACTACCGACTTTTATAGTAAATTAAAAAATTCAAAAACTTTACCAACCACTTCACAGCCACCGTTAGGCGAAGTACTACAGCTGTATAGCCAATTAGCAGCTCAAGGTTATGACACCGTCTTATCCATCCATTTATCCAGTACAATTTCTGGCTTTGTCCAAAATTTAAAAGTAATTGCCCGTGATATTACAGCAATTAAAGTAATACCTTATGACAGCCATATTACGGTCATGTTAATGGGACATCTTGTATTAGAAGCTGCCAAATTAGCACGCCAAGGGGCGGATTTAGAAACAATTATTCAAAAACTTAACGAGTTACGTGCCAGTATGGATGAAGTCTTTATTGTCAGTGATTTGCAAAATCTAGTGAAGGGCGGTCGACTTTCTAATGCCTCTGCATTTGTGGGTTCGATTTTAAAAATTAAGCCCTTATTGACTTTTGACAGTACCACGCATAAAATTACTGCGTTTGAAAAGATTCGCTCCTTAAAAAAGGCTTACAGTCGAGCGGAAGATTTATTTGACCAAGCAATTCGCCATCATGATTATCCTTTACGGGCGATTATTATTCACGGTAACAATTTAGCTGAGGCTAAAAAATGGCAGCAGAGAATACAAGAAAAACAGCCTGAAATTCCAATTGAACTCAGTTATTTTGGACCTGTCGTCGGCGCACATTTAGGAGACAAATCAATCGCCTTAGCCTGGTTAAAAAATATAGATAAATAGATATATTAAATAAGATATACTCAATTATAATCTACATATAGCTTTAAATGCTGCCTAGTTTCAGCAAAAAAGTAGCATACTACATATTGACTTTTTTTGTAAAAAGGTACAATATATTGTGTGTTGCTTTTTTATTGCCATTTTATTTATGAAAAATTAGCAAAGCTTTTATTTTATATAGATTAGGGGTTTTTTCATGCAAATCATTGTCGGACTTAAGACTTTACCAACAAAGCTAAAACATCATTTTTGGGCGGATTGGCAGGGGTGGTCACTGCAAAGCTACCTATTAGCTGCGTTTGGGGTTGGTTTTCTAATCGGTATGCAGCTCATCAATCCTAATGCCAGTTGGTTATCAACAATTGCCGGTTTATTAGGTGTTTTATGTGTTAACTTAATTACCTCCCGTAAATGGTTAAACGGACTAGTTGGCTTGATCTCAGCTATTTTAATTATTGCCACAGCGATCCCTAATACCAATTATATGGAAATTATTTTACAAGGTACTTATATTATTATGTTAGATTTACCAATTATTTTAGGTACTGAATGGGATAAAGATACGGCTTTACGGCACTTTAGCGATCATAATAAAACCTTCATGGTGATCAAATATCTTTTAATCACTTTGATCATCTGGGGTGTTGGTTACTTTTTAATTAGTCAGTTTACAAACGATGCTCGGCCAGCAGTTGACGCCTTGAGTACCGCAATTGGTTTAGTCGCAACTTGGCTTTGTGTTCGTCGTTTCCCAGAACAATATTATTTCTGGTTTGGCCAAGGCATTATGTCTTTAATTTTATGGACAATGACTGCCTTGCATAACGGCTCCGGTGATTGGGCTTTAGCAGTCACTTACAGCATCTACGTTGCCAACGATCTAATTGCCTTTTTCAAATCCAGCTGGTTTGAGCATCAACAAAAAACAACCTCAAAAACAAATCAAGAAGTTTATAATAATTAAATAGCAAAGAAGGAAGATGAATGACAGTGCTTGTATTAAGCGGCGTAATCGGTTCAGGAAAAAGTTCACTCACAAAAATTTTAGCAGATCATCTAGGCACCGAGGCTTTTTATGAAAAAGTCAAAGATAACCCAGTATTGCCACTTTTTTATAAAGGCAACAAAATTGCGGAAGCAAAACGGGCAGCAGGGCAAAGGGACGCCACTAATCCATATGCCTTCTTACTGCAAATTTATTTTTTAAATACGCGTTTTCATTCGATTAAGGCTGCTTTAACAGATGATAATAACGTGTTGGATCGTTCTATTTATGAAGATGAGATTTTTATGCGCATGAACACAGATCAAGGTCATGCCACTAAAGAAGAGTACTTAATTTATAAAGATCTATTGGATAATATGTTGGAAGAATTAGAAGGTATGCCTAAAAAACATCCAGATCTATTGGTCAATATCCATGTATCTTATGATACGATGATCAAGCGGATCGCCAAACGAGGGCGCCAATACGAACAGATTCAGCAAGATCCAAGTTTAGTTACTTATTATAAAGATTTAATTGACTACTATGATACTTGGTATCAAAATTATGATGCTTCAGCTAAAATTCAAATTGATGGAGACCGATACGATTTCATCGAAAATCCTAAAGATCAGCAAATCATTTTAAAAACACTAGATCAAAAAATTCTAGAAATTCATCATGAAGCTGATCCTGCATTTAAAATTATTTAAATTTCTGACAATAAAAGCCACGACTGAGATAACTTAGTCGTGGCTTTTATTTTTGATAGTGTCTAAATTGAATTTGTTGATTTTAAGTCGAGATTAGGGGAGTGCTCAAAAGATAAATAATTATAAGTTAACATAATATATATTATACGAAGTAGTGCAATTATCTATAAAAGACAGCTTCATTAATTATATTACGTTATTTTGAACTAACTTTGTCTGTTAAAATTAAATTTTCTAAATATTTTCCAAATTCACTGGTACTTAACTCTGTGGCACCGTCAATCTCTTGCGCAAAATCCCAAGTGACTTGTTTTTGTTTAATCGCCTGACTGATCGCTTCATGAATTAAGTCACTGACTTCAGTCCAACCTAGATAATCAAACATCATTGCGCCAGATAATAAAATGGATGATGGATTTAATTTATTTTGTCCAACAAACTGTGGTGCTGTACCATGGGTCGCTTCAAAAATCGCTTGACCGGTATGATAATTAATATTCGCACTTGGTGCAATCCCAATACCGCCAACTTGTGCAGCTAAAGCATCTGAAATATAGTCACCATTTAAATTACATGTGGCTACCACATCAAAATTAGTTGGATTAATTAAGGCTTGTTGGAAGAAATTATCCGTAATAATATCATCAATGATAATTTTATGATGCTGTCTGGCGGATTCTAAGGCTTTTTCAGCTGCTGCTGGTCCATCAGTGGCTTTAATGGCGTCATATTCTGGCTGAGTAAAGACTTGATCTTGATAATTCGCCGCTGCGATGTCATAACCCCATTGTTTAAAAGCGCCTTCAGTATATTTCATAATATTGCCTTTATGCACCAAGGTTACTTTATGACGGTTATGCGCAATGGCGTAATCAATTGCTGATGCAATAAAGCGTTGACTGCCGGTTTTAGAAATCGGTTTGATGGCGTAATTACTATCATCCGGAAATCTAACTTTTGAGAGTTGTCCAGTGGTCTCTAAAACTTGCATTAATGACTGAGCGGCATCGTTTTTATATTCAATTCCGGCATAAATATCTTCCGTATTTTCCCGAAAAACTGTCATTTCAACCTTTTCCGGATGTCTAATCGGCGTTGGGGTCCCTACAAAATAATGAATTGGTCGGACACAAGCATATAAATCAAATTTTTGTCGCAACGTCACATTAATGGAACGATGTCCTTTGCCGATCGGCGTTGTTAAAGGGCCTTTAATGCCAATTAAGGCTTTTTCTAATGCTTTAACGGTTGCTTCAGGCAGCCATTCACCGGTTTGATCATAAGCTTTTTCCCCAGCAAGTACCTCCTGCCACTCTACCCCACGCTTTTGACCGTAAGCTTTAGTAATTGCGGCATCAAAAACAGGTTGTGCGGCGGCCCAAATTTCAGGCCCAATGCCGTCACCGACAATATAAGGAATAATAGGTTGATCGGGTACGTTTAATTGTTGTTTGTCTTGTTTGATATATGCTGCCATAAGTTTAAACACCTCTATTTTTTATTGTGCATTTTGTTGCCGTTCATCAATCCGCCGATTCATTTCACCGACATATTCGGAACTAGGTCTAATTAAAGTATGCATTTGCCGCTGTTCTTGAATGTGTGCCAACCAGCCGCCGGTCCGACATACTGCAAATAATAAAGTAAATACATCCGCAGGCAGACCCATGCAGTGATAGATTGTCGCCGTGTAAAAATCCACATTCGGTTTGAAATTTGTATTTTCAGCCATGTAAGTCTGAATTTGCTCGGAAAGTTGATACCATTTCAACTGATGACTGTCTTTTGCAATTTGGGCCGCCGCAATTTTTAAATATTTCGCCCGGGGATCCCCGTTTTTATAAATACGATGGCCAAAACCTGATATTTTTTCATGTTTTGCCAGTTTATCGGCAATATAAGTGGCTGGATCAATGTGATTTTGATCAATTTCTGTCAACATTTTAAAAACAGCTTCGTTGGCGCCGCCGTGTAATGGGCCTTTTAAGGCGCAAACCGCCGCAGTCAAACAAGAATACATATCTGCATCGGTGCTGGCCACAACCCGGGCTGTAAATGTGGATGCATTTAATTCATGATCCGCATGTAAAATTAAAACTTGGTTGGCAATGGCCGTTTGTGCAGCCGTTGGTAAATGTCCGGTTAGCAAATAATAGAAATTACCGGCATAGCTTAGATCTTGTCTTGGGGTTAAGATGGGCCGCTTTTGCAATAAACTTACAATAGCTGCCACGACCGCCAACATGCGTCCTTGGACTTGTTCAGACGTTCCGGTAGCGTCAGTTTGTGTCCCCAACATTGAAATGGCCGTTCTTAAAATACTCATGGGATGTTGATGGGTGTTACTAATCACTCTCAGCCGGTTTAAATAGTGTTCATCTAAATAGATATTCGCAAATATTTTTTTGTTTTGCGCTTCCAATTCTGAAGCTGTTGGTAAACGTAAATGCCATAGCAAGAACAAAACTTCTTCATAAGAAACTTGTTGTGCCATCAGTTCATCAATACCGTAACCTGCATAAGATAGCATTTGATTTTTTGTTGAGCTGATATAAGTTTCAGTACAAATTACATTTGCTAGACCAGCTGATACTTTGATTGGTTCCATAAACAACACTCCTTATAAATTCGTTTTTTGCCGAATAATCATGGATAAGATGCCGTCATTTTCATAATATTTAACATCACTTGGGGTATCAAATCTTAAAATTGTGTCAAAATTAATAACTTGTCCGTCATTTTTAGTTGCGGTAACGTGGGCTGTTTGCTGTGCACTATCTAACTGAATATCAAAAGTTTCTGAACCGTCCAGACCAAGCTTTTCGGCGTTATCCCCTAATTTAAATTGTAATGGCAATACGCCCATCATCACTAAGTTGGACCGGTGGATACGTTCAAAGCTTTCCGCAATGACGGCTTTAACGCCTAATAATTTCACACCTTTGGCAGCCCAGTCTCTGGAAGAACCCATGCCATAATCTTTTCCGGCTAAAATGACAAGCCCGCTTGTCTGATCTTTTTGGTAAGCCTTGGCAGCATCGTAGATGGACATTTGTGTTTTAGTTGGCCAATAAATCGTGTAACCCCCTTCTTTATCCGGGGTTAATTGATTCTTGATGCGGATATTGGCTAAGGTCCCACGAACCATGACTTCATGATTGCCTCGGCGTGAACCATAAGAGTTAAAGTCTTGCGGTTGGACATGATGAGCCATTAGATACTGTCCAGCGGGTGATTGTTGCCCAATAAAGCCGGCTGGTGAAATATGATCAGTTGTGATTGAATCACCAAATTTGGCTAATACTTTCAACGCCGTGAATTCTTGAGTCATTTCTGGTTTAGCGGCGGTCATATTTTCTAAAAACGTCGGGCAAGCGATGTAAGTTGAGGTCTTATCCCAATTAAACGTTGGTGTAGCTGCCACATCTAAACTATCCCAATGGGCATTGCCGGCTAAAATATCTTGGTAACTGCGTTTAAATAGCGCTGAATCAATATTTTGCTGAATAGCTTCTGCGATATCTGTTTGTGTTGGCCATAAGTCTTTCAAGTAAACAGGTTGGCCATTAGTGCCATACCCTAATGCTTCCCGAGTTAGATCAATGGCTAGTGTGCCGGCTAGGGCAAAAGCAACGACAAGTGGTGGTGATGCGAGATAAGTATCTTTGATCAATGGATTTACCCGACCTTCAAAGTTACGGTTACCGCTTAAAACGCCAGACATTGAAAAATCGCTGTTCGCCAATGCTTGCACTACTTCAGGTTTTAATGAGCCGGAGTTACCGATACAAGTTGTACAGCCGTAACCCACTAAATTAAAACCTAATTGGTCAAGATAAGGCATTAAACCAGCTTGCTTCAAATAATCTGTAACCGCTTTAGAACCTGGTGCCAGGGATGTTTTAACATATTCCGGTACCTTTAAGCCTGCAGCAACCGCTTTTTTAGCCACTAAACCAGCCGTCAACATTAATGCTGGATTGGACGTATTCGTACAACTCGTAATAGCTGCTAAGCCAATGGCACCATTTTCTAAATCATAAGTATGGTTAGCAGTTTTAACGGTTAACGTTGTTTTTTCAGCTGTAAATTTAGCTGCTAAATCTGTTAGAGGTACTAAATCTTGCGGCCGTTTTGGACCGGCCACACTTGGTTTAATTTGACTCAAATCAATTGGTAAAGTTGTTGTATAGTGGCGTTGTGCGTCTTGAGTTGTGTCATACCATAAGCCATTCAGATGGGCGTAGTCGTCGATCAATTGAATTTGATCAACTGGACGTCCCGTTAGTTTTAAATAATCTAAAGTCTGCTGATCAATTGGGAAATACCCGCAAGTTGCACCATATTCTGGAGCCATATTGGCAATTGTCGCTCGGTCCGCCACTGTTAGGTCTTTTAAGCCAGGACCAAAGAATTCAACGAATTTACCAACAACATTAATTTGCCGCAACGCATGCGTCACCGTTAACGCTAAGTCGGTAGCGGTTGCACCAGTTGGCAAAGTGCCGCTCAAGCGTACACCAACAACTTCAGGAATTGGAAAATAACTAAATTCCCCTAACATACTGGCCTCAGCTTCAATGCCGCCAACGCCCCATCCTAACACGCCTAAGCCATTAGTCATTGTTGTATGGGAATCTGTGCCCACTACGGTATCTGGAAAAACTAAAGCAGTCCCCTCATTGGTCTCGGTTAAAGCAACTTTGGCTAAATATTCTAAGTTAATTTGATGAATAATGCCGTTATCTGGTGGAATGACGGTCAAATTTTCAAAGGCTTGCTGTGCCCATTTTAGAAATTGGTAGCGTTCTTGGTTGTTTTTAAATTCTTTTTTAATATTCTCAGCAAAAGCATCGGGTGTGCCGGATGCTAAAACTTGAACGGAGTGATCAATAATTAAATGGACGGGCACATCTGGATTAATCTGACGACCGTCGCCACCTAAAGCCATGACTTTGTCTCGCATTGCCGCCAAGTCAACTAAGGCCGGTACCCCGGTGAAATCTTGCAATAAGACACGCTGTGCTTTAAAAGCCACATCATGATCGTGGTTATGATCCCAGTCTACTAAAGTTGCTAGATTTTGCTGCAGTTCTGGTTTTTGATCACTAGCTCGTAGCAAAGCTTCCATCAAGATGCGAATAGTATAAGGATATTGTGAAAGTTGTTGCCCCTGGTTTTGTAACCATTCTGGGTAATCATAATACATGTAAGACTTGTTTTGACTTGTGAAATGCTTTAAATAGCTTTCAGTCATGACAGCACCTCCGAAATTTTTTAATTATTAGAATATGATTACATTTCTATAATATAGCTAAATACTCTCACTTTTTGGGTACCTTTGTCAAGATAATTGACGTGGTATTTTTTAAAACGCTGTTATATCAGCCTATATCCAGTTAAAAGAAACTATCAATCAATGTTAGGTATTCTCTTTATGGCAATTAAATTGCGTCTTATTAACCGAGGTATCATTGATTTTCTAATCTATTTTAAAATTAATATTATTAATAGCATAAAAAATACTAATATTTTTTATTATTTAATCATTATATAACCTTAAATTAATTATATTCTAATTTAAAAAAGCTGGTATCAACTAAATTGATGACAATGTCATGTTTTTTTACAAAAAAAGCTAAAGGCCAAAAAAATAAACGTATTTATTCACTAATTTCTGAATAAATACGTTTATCAATTGTCTATTTCTATTAATTAAATGCTTCTGTTAATGGTGGCACAACTTGTTTCTTTCTAGAAACAACACCTGGTAAATTCGCTTTTTCATCGGCTAATTTAACGTTAAAGGCCTTTTCTACAGCAGCTTTGCTGTCATCATCGCCAAGGGCCAATACTTCAGAATCACTGTTTAAAATATTTGTAATCAATAATACAAATAAGTTGTAGCCTTTTGCGGCATTTTCTTCAGTGATCGCTGCACGTAAATCAGCTTCCCGTTTTAAAACATCTGCAATATCGACAGTATTTACTTGCGCTACCCGAACTTCGTGACCATTCATTGTAAAGCTTTTAGCGTCTAAGTCGATTAATTCAGCAGCAGACTTGTCGTCTAAATTCGTCCCAGCTTTTAACATTTCTAGGCCATAAGTTTCATAATCAACATCTGCAATTTTAGCTAACGCAACAACGGCTGTTTTATCTTGTTCTGTTGTTGTTGGGGATTTTAATAACAATGTATCAGAGATGATTGCGGAAAGCATTAGTCCAGCTAATTGTGCGGGAATTTCAACATCATGCTCAATGAACATTTTTCTTAAAATAGTGCTCGTGCAGCCTAAAGGTTCTGCCCGATAATATAGCGGATCACTTGTATTAAAATCGTGGATCCGATGATGGTCAACGACATGGGTTACGTTTAATTCAGCGATGTCTGCCACGCTTTGTTGCGGTTCATTATGATCCACTAACATAACGGCATCAACTTCATTTTTGGCCGTTGTGATGACCCGTGGTGCTTGCGCCTTAAAGTGATCTAGCGCATAGCTTGTTTCGCCATTAGGTTCACCTAATGCGACTGCCTCTGTATCATAGCCTAATTGATTCATCAAATAAGCATAAGCTTTTGCTGCAACAATTGCATCCGTATCTGGATTTTGGTGTCCAAAAACTAATTCTTTTGCCATTTTACAAAAAACCCCTTTATCAAAGATAATATCATCTATTATTATAAGGCTTAATGCAGTTGTAGGCGAGTGTAATAATCAGTTTCTTCAAAATATTTATCCCAGAAAGTGAAAAATTGCTTAATTCTTGGAATTTCAATTTTATCTTTCCGATAGATAAAGTGCATTTCAAATTGAATTGGCGGATTAAACGGCAGTGCCTGCTGGGTATAATTTTGATGATGGGCCTTATAAAAACTTGCGGGTAAGGCTGTATTCACATCCACGGTTTGACTGAATTTCATCAGCTGAAACGGCGTGGTAAACTGAGCCGTACTCCTAGGTTGATCAACCATTTGGTTTTTATAAGCCTCTCTGACGATATGAGACAAATAGTAGTCGTCGGGATAAGTCACCCATTTTTTATCTAAAGTATCTTGGTAATGGACATTTTTAGCGGTTGCCAGCGTTGGATTATTATGAACAAACATCAATTCTTCACTGATGATTAATTTTGTTGTATAAGGTTTCCAATTTTTTATAGATTCATCTGGGAGATACATAACCGCCAAGTCAATTTTGTTATTTTCTAAAGCTTCCCAGATCTCTTTACGGGTCAGTAATTTAAACGAGATTTCCACGTTAGGATTATGTTTAATATAATCAATGATGAAGTTTTCAAAAATAGAACTTTCCATTGAAGATAAAAAGCCAATATTAATCTTACCGGTATTTGCGTTTGTGGACTGTTGAATTTCATCAGTCGCATAATTTAAAATTTCATAAATTTGCCGTGTGGCGTCTAGCATTGTTTTACCAGCATCTGAAAGTTGTAATTTCTTGCCGATTGAATAAAATAAGGGGGCCCCGACAGTTTTTTCTAATTTCTTGATTTGTTGGGTTAAAGCCGGCTGTGTAATTCCTAAAATCTGTGCAGCCTGGGTGTAATTCATTGTTTTAGCTAATTGTAAGAAATAGGTCAACGTTTTAGACGAAAAAATATTTTCTTGTTTTGTCTTCATAAATTAGGCTCCTTTCGTAAACACTTGAAATCAGCATAATCTAATAATAATGGAAACAATAAAAAAGAGCAACTAAAACGTCGCTCTTTCTTATTTATCATTAAATTTAATTTATAGTGTTAACTTAGTTCTTATATCCAGTATAAGCAGATGTATCTAATAATCTTTCAGCATTAGCGACCCGCTCTGCAATTGGTGGTTCAATGCCTTCTAATGGGTAATTAAAACCTAATTCGTCATATTTAGAGACACCCATTGTGTGATAAGGCAAAACTTCTACTTTATCAACGGTTTTAATTGTCTTAATATAAGCACCTAACTGGGCTAAATAGTCGTCATAATCTGTTCTTTCAGGGACTAAGACGTGTCTAATCCACATATGATGACCGTTATCTGACATGTATTGGATCATTGACAAGATATTTTCATTGGTCCAACCAGTTAACCGTTTGTGTTCGTAAGGATCGATGTGTTTGATATCTACTAATGAGACATCTGTATATTGCATCAATTCTTTGAACTTACTAAAAAATGGTTCTTTATATGAAAATGGTTGGCCGCAAGTATCTAAACAAGTATTGATACCTTGGGCTTTAGCCTTCTTAAATAGTTCTAAAATAAAATCAATTTGTAACAAAGATTCACCGCCTGAAACGGTAATACCGCCCTTTTTACCCCAGAAAGCTTTGTATTTAACAGCTTGGGCTAATAATTCATCAGGGGTTACTTCTGTCCCAACACCGGTGTTCCATGTATCTGGATTGTGACAAAATTCGCAGCGCATCCGGCAACCTTGTAAAAAGGCAACAAATCTAGTACCAGGGCCATCAACTGCGCCGAAAGTTTCTATAGAATGCACATATCCCGTAACGGGTTGTGTAGATAATGATGTTTCTGCTTGAACTGCGAGCATTATAATTCCTCCTTTAGAGGTACCTTTCTACTAAAAAAGACAAATACGTTACTTATCTTCTTTAGTAGAAAGCGGATGGCTTTATCAACCATCCGCCCTCTAAATATTAATCTTTAATTAATAAGTGATTACATTGTTTGGAAGAATGTCCGAGAAATAACATCGTCTTGTTGTTCCTTAGTTAAATCAGCGAAGTAGACGCAGTAACCGGAAACACGAACTGTTAATGTTGGGTATTCTTCAGGATGTTTTTGAGCGTCAATTAATGTCTCACGATTGAAGACGTTGATGTTCAAGTGCATACCATTGTTTTCCATATAACCATCAATCATGTTTACTAAAGCATCTTTACGATCTTCATCATCATGACCTAATGTGTTTGGTGTAATCCCAAATGTATTAGAAATACCATCAGTTGCATACTTGTAAGGGATCTTAGCAGTTGAAAGTAATGAAGCTAATGCCCCGTTCTTTTCAGCGCCGTATGCAGGGTTAGCACCAGGTGAGAATGGTTCGCCAGCTTGGCGGCCATTAGGTGTTGTACCAGTGTTCTTACCATAAACAACGTTAGAAGTGATAGTCAAAACAGAAGTAGACAATTTAGCATCGTGGTATAGATGATGTTTGTTCATCTTGCCATAGAATGTCTTGATTAACCATTTTGCAATGTCATCAGCCCGGTCGTCGTTGTTACCATAACGTGGGTAATCATTGTCAGCAACGAAGTCAACAGCGATGCCTTGTTCGTTACGGATAGCTTTAACATGACCATATTTGATTGCTGCAATAGAATCAACGGCATGTGAGAAGCCAGAAATACCAGTTGCAAAAGTATAATCTAAGCGTGTATCTTTCAAAGCAAATTGAGCAGCTTCATAATAATATTTATCATGCATATAATGAATTGCATTTAATGAGTTAACATAAACGTCAGCTAACCATTCCATTTGTTTGTCAAACTTATTCATGAATTCATCATAGTCAATGTATTCAGAAGTAATTGGGGCAAATGCAGGGCCTACTTGACCGTCTCTAACTTCATCTTTACCACCATTGATAGCGTATAACAAGCATTTAGCTAAGTTAGCGCGAGCACCGAAGAATTGAACACCGTCAGCGATTGGTTGTGCAGAAACACAGCAAGCAATACCATAGTAATCTGAACCCCATTGGTTACGCATTAATTCGTCATTTTCATATTGAATTGTAGAACTCTTGATAGAAACTTCAGTTGCATAACGTTTGAAGCCTTCTGGTAAGCGGTTTGACCACAATAAAGTGATGTTTGGTTCAGGTGCAGCACCCATGTTGTCTAAAGTCTTCAAGAAACGGAAAGCAGTTCTAGTCACATGATGACGGCCATCCATACCGATACCACACATTGACAATGTTGCCCAAATTGGGTCACCAGAGAATAATGAGTTGTATTCAGTTGTTCTGATGAAACGAACCATACGTAACTTCATAACAAAATGATCGATAAATTCTTGTGCTTGTGCTTCTGTTAAAATGCCACGGTCCATATCTCTTTGAATGAAGGCATCGATCGTTGTATCAATCCGGCCAACAGACATTGCAGCCCCGTTTTGTGTCTTAACAGCTGCTAAATAACCAAAGTAGATCCATTGGATAGCTTCTTGAGCATTTTCAGCAGGTTTTGAAATATCATAACCATAAGAAGCAGCCATTTTTTTAATATCTTTTAAGGCAGCATATTGTTCATTAACTTGTTCTCTTAAGCGAATAACATTGTCTGTCATTTCGCCGTCGCCAATCAAATCGTAATCTTTAGCTTTTTCCTTCATTAAACGATCGATACCATAAATAGCGATCCGTGGGAAGTCAGCAATGATCCGGCCACGTGCATAAGCATCAGGTAAACCAGTAACGACTTTGTAGTGACGTGCTCTACGCATATCTGGTGTATAAGCATCAAAAACACCTTGGTTATGTGTTTTACGATATTCTGTAAAAATCTTGTGCATTTCTGGATCTGGTTTGTAGCCATAAGCTTCCAAAGCATCTTCGGCCATCCGAATACCACCATAAGGCATGAAAGCACGTTTTAAAGGCTTGTCAGTTTGTAAACCAACGATTGTTTCTAAGTCTTTATTTAAATAGCCAGGGCCATGAGAAGTAACTGTAGCAACGACGTTTGTATCAGCATCTAAAACGCCACCAGCTTCACGTTCTTGTTTCTTCAAATCAAGAACTTGATCGTTTAAGGCCGTTGTTGCATCTGTAGGGCCAGCTAAGAATGATTCATCACCATCGTATTGATGAAGGTTTTGTTGGATAAAATCGCGGACATTGATTTCTTCTTGCCAATCTCCACCATTAAAACCTTCCCAATAATTTTTAACATCAGTTTTTTCTAACTGTTTCATATTTAGATATCCTCCATTTACTAATTTCAAATATTAACAAATTCACAAGGAACAGCTTTGATGATTAAAGTATAACACCTGACTTTCATTTTGCAAGCCCTTTCTAAGCAAAAAATACTGCTATAGCGCTATTTCACTGATATATCAATGTTTTCATTTATAATTTTCTTTATTTTTTTGATAACAGTTATTATAGATGCTTCAAACTGCACTGATACAGATTAATATTTTTACTATAGTTATACAACAGAATGGGACAGTTAGCCGACTCTGTCCAGCAATTCACAAAAAATATTAGTACTAAAAAAAATTATTTAGCCCTTAAAAATAAACATAATTGATCCAAAAAAGCATACCTTTGGGTACAGTTTGTCATTACAAACTAGTACAAAGATATGCTTTTATGGCTTTTAAAGCTATAAATCTAAATCTGTTTCAATTTCAATCGGCGCTTTAACAAGCTGCGCATCAGCTAACTGACCTTGTGTCTCAGTATCGACTACAAAAGTACCATTAGAATAGCGATCGCCAAAATTATGGGCATTCAATGGAACATTGATAATTTCGTCACGATCAGTCGTAATTTCAATATGTTGCTGCAACTGTGCGTCTTTAGTTTCTTTAAAGATAGCAAAAACACGATGTGGTTGACGTTTCAACTCTCTAAGAATCAATAACCCGCGTCGTGCCCGGCTAGAAACCGGTAATTCGGTTAAGTGCATATGCTTATAAGCACCGCGCTGTGTTAAAATTCCCAAGTTATCAGTGGCTTCATTGGTTAGAATATAATCGACCACATAGTCGTCATCTTTTAGATCCATTGCCTTAACCCCGGCTGCTTTAGCGCCTACAGCTGGCACTTCTGCTAACGGATAACGAACACCGTAACCTAGATGCGTCGCTGAAACGACTTGATAATCTGCAGCTCGGACCGTTGACACACAGTAAACTTGTAAAACTTCATCATCGGCAGCCTTTAATTTCATCGCTGCTTGAGGTTTTGATTTATATGTTCGATTTGGCTGGAGATTGGCTAAATTAACTTGTTTAATCTGCCCTGCTTTTGTTGCTAAAACAAATTGCCGATCATCCGTTAATTTGTGTACCACAAAAGCTGAAATAATACTTTCAGAACTGTCTAGGCCCACACTTTGAGAAACATGGGCGCCCACTTCTTTCCAACGAACGTCATCAATTTCATGAATTGGCCGATAAATCATATTTCCTTTATTCGTAAAAATAAATAAATGTTCTAATGTATTGGCTGTCTCATTTAAAATAAAACGATCGTTTTCGCGGAGACCATCTTCTGGCGCTTTACTAATTGTGGATTGATAAGAACGTAAACTGCTGCGTTTAAAATAGCCATCTCTAGTGACCGCAACGCGCACTTCTTCATCGCTGACAATCACGCGACGGCTAATTTTAATCGTCGCAATTTCTTTTTCAATTTTAGTTAACCGTTTTGTCTGGTATTCCTTTTTCACAGCTAGCGCTTCTTTTTTAATTAAAGCGGCTAATGATTTAGGATTATCCAAAATATCTTGGTATTGTGTAATAGCTTGGCTCAACTGATCGTGTTCTTTTTCCAATTCGGTCACATCAGTATTGGTTAAACGATACAGCTGTAAAATGACAATGGCTTCTGCTTGTTTTTCAGTGAAGGCGTAATTAGTCATTAAATTTTGCTTCGCTTGTTTTTTATCTTTACTGGAACGAATCGTTTGAATCACTTTGTCTAAGATAGAAAGCGCCTTAATCAAGCCTTCAACGATATGCTGCCGCGCTTGTGCTTTTCGTAAATTATAACTGGTCCGCCGAGTCACCACATCTTGTTGATGCTGCAAATAACTTTGCAAAATTTCAACTAAGCCGACTTGTTTGGGCCGCATCTCTGAAATAGCCACCACATTAAAGTTATACATAATTTGCAGATCGGTGTTTTTAAATAGATAGTTTAAAATACCTTGTGCATCTGCTTGCTTTTTAAGTTCAATAACAATTGATAAGCCTTGGCGGTCACTTTCGTCACGGACTTCTGAAATACCGTCAACTTTTTTCATCACGCGAACTTCATCAATTTTTTTAACAAGCTGTGCTTTATTCACTTCGTAAGGAATCTCAGTGATCACAATTTGTTCTCGATGCCCACGAACGGGAACAATTTGCGCTTTTGACCGCAATACCGCCTTCCCACGGCCGGTAGTATAGGCTTCTTTGATGCCTGCTAACCCTTGTAAAATACCACCTGTTGGAAAATCTGGGCCCTTTACAAATTGCATTAAATCATCTAAATCAGCGTCGGGATGATCAATTAAATAAACCACTGCATCAATAACTTCGCCTAAATTATGGGGTGGAATTTCGGTGGCGTAGCCGGCTGAAATCCCGGTCGCCCCATTCACTAGTAAATTAGGGAACCGTGCTGGTAGCACCGTTGGTTCTTTTTCAGTATCATCAAAATTTAATACCATATCCACGGTATCTTTATCAATATCTTTTAAAAGTTCCTTAGAAATTCGGCTTAATCGGGCTTCCGTATACCGCATTGCGGCTGGTGGATCCCCATCCATGGAACCGTTATTCCCGTGCATTTCAATCAAGGGTTCTCTTAATTTCCACGCTTGGCTTAACCGGACCATGGCATCATAAATCGAACTGTCACCATGGGGATGGAAATTACCCATAATATTCCCCACTGATTTGGCAGATTTTCTAAATGGCTTGTCATAAGTGTTACCATCTAAAGCCATGGCATAAAGAATTCGGCGTTGAACGGGTTTTAAGCCGTCTCGAATATCTGGTAAAGCCCGTTCTTGGATGATGTATTTTGAATAGCGTCCAAATCGGTCTCCCATCACTTCTTCTAAAGATAACTCTTGAATGTTTTGTGTCGCTTTAACCACTTAATCACTCACTTCTTTTGTTGATCTAATTGTTCTAACAAATGTTCATTGTCTTGATGTCGGCTAGCTTCGGTTTCACTGGCGATATTATGATCTAAAATACTGCCATCTTCTTCTAAACTAAAGCGCACGTTATCTTCAATCCAGCGTCGTCTAGGGGCGACTTTATCCCCCATTAACGTGGTTACCCGGCGTTCGGCTAATTGAGCATCATCAATTTTGACCCGAATCAATGTCCGGGTTTCCGGATTCATTGTAGTATCCCAAAGCTGATCCGCGTTCATTTCACCTAACCCTTTAAAGCGCTGCAGACTATAACCTTTGCCCATTGTTTGAACTTCTCGATCTAATTCTTCATCTGTCCAAGCATAAGCAATTTTAGTTTTTGCACCACTGCCTTTTTGCAGTTTATAAAGTGGCGGTAAGGCAATATAAACTCGGCCATCTTCAATTAATGGCCGCATATAACGATAAAAGAAGGTTAATAGAAGAATCTGAATGTGGGCCCCATCGGTATCCGCATCGGTCATAATAATAATCTTATCGTAATTAGCATCGGTTAATGTGAATTCAGTACCCACGCCCGCGCCAATCGTGTGGATCATTGTATTAATCTCCTCGTTACGCATAATATCGGCTAATTTTGCTTTTTGCGTATTGAGGACTTTTCCCCGTAAAGGTAAGATGGCTTGGAATTTTCGATCTCGGCCCGACTTCGCTGAACCGCCGGCAGAATCCCCCTCTACCAGGTAAAGTTCATTTTTGCTGGCATCTTTAGATTGCGCTGGTGTCAGCTTGCCAGATAATAAAGTATCCGTTTTTTTGCGACGTTTACCATGACGGCTTTCTTCCCGGGCTTTACGCGCAGCTTCCCGGGCTTCTCGAGCTTTAATCGACTTTTTAACAAGCATTTGACCAAGATCGCCATTTTCCATTAAGAAAAAGCCCATTTGCTGCATAATTACAGCGTCCGTTGCGGTTCTAGCCTGCGGTGTGCCTAATTTGCCCTTCGTCTGCCCTTCAAATTGTAAAATTTCTTCAGGAATTCTTACCGATAAAACACCAGATAGACCTTCTCGAACATCAGAACCTTCTAAGTTTTTATCTCGTTCTTTTAAAAGATTCACTTTGCGCGCATAATCATTAAAAGCTTTAGTTAATCCAGATTTCATGCCCGCTTCGTGACTGCCACCATCACCGGTTCGAACGTTGTTTACGAAAGAAATAATATTTTCAGAATAGCCGTCATTGTACTGTCCAGCAAATTCAATCTCCATGCCGTCTCTTTGGCCTTCAAAATAAAAAACACTGCCTAACGTGTCTTTATCTTCGTTTAAATAGCTCACAAAAGCCTTGATGCCTTCTTCATAGTGATAAACTTCTTGTTTTTCAGTACGTTCATCCGTTAGCGTGATTTTGACACCCTTTAATAAAAAGGCAGATTCTCGCAACCGTTCTGATAAAGTATCAAAATTAAAAGCGGTTGTGGTGAAGATTGAAGCATCTGGTTTGAACGTAATAGTTGTCCCATTAGGTTCATTAACTTTACCTAATTTTTTTAACGTCTTAACCGGATGTCCGCCATTTTCAAAACGCTCTTCAAAGGCTTGTTTATCTCGGACAACTCGAACCGTCAGCCATTCAGATAAGGCATTGACCACTGAAGCCCCCACACCGTGAAGCCCGCCAGAAGTCTTATAGGAATTTTGAGTAAACTTACCACCCGCATGTAAAACGGTCAAAATAACTTCGATTGTAGGGACACCAGATTTATGCATACCTGTGGGCATACCTCGACCAAAGTCTTGAACGGTTAAACTGTTATCTTGATGGATGGTCACATTGATCGTCTTCCCATAACCGGCTAACGCTTCGTCTACGGCATTATCGACGATTTCATAAACCAAATGGTGTAGGCCACGGCCATCGGTGGAGCCAATGTACATACCTGGCCGTTTTCTTACCGCTTCAAGTCCTTCTAAGACTTGAATCGATGTGTCGTTATATTCGTTTTTATTTGTCATTCAATCTGAACTCCTTAATTGTTTAGAGAATAAATTAGGGAACGTATATTCTCAGGCAAAACTAAGCTTACGCAATATTTTAAAAAAATTCAAGTATAAAATTTATTTTCAGAAAGGTAAATGCTAAAATGTAATCATTGATTAGGAGGTTGTAATGAAAATCGCACTGTTGTTTATTCTATCATATTTATTAGGTTCGTTTCCTTCTGGCGTTATCATTGGTAACGTATTTTACCACAAAGATATCCGTGATTTCGGCAGCGGCAATATCGGTACCACCAACACTTTCCGGGTTTTAGGCCGGCCAGCGGGGGTTGTTGTTTTAATCCTAGATATTTTTAAAGGCGCTTTAGGCACTTACTTACCCGTTTTATTGGGCTACCCCCATAATTATTTAATGTTAATTGCTGGTATTGCGGCCGTTATTGGCCACTGCTATTCTATTTTCTTAAAATTTACAGGTGGTAAAGCTGTTGCCACCAGCGCCGGTGTTCTGCTGGCCTATAATCCACAATTTTTTTTAATCGCCATCACTATTTTTCTGATTATCCTATTACTGAGCAGTATGGTTTCGGTTTCTAGCATTATTGGCTCTGTTTTAGTAGTCTTATCTTCTTTATTTTTAAAAGATCTACCCTTTACGATACTGTTACTTGTTTTAGCCACGTTTTTAATTTATCGCCATCGAAGTAACATCGCCCGCATTAAAGCCGGCACTGAAAGTATCGTTCCTTTTGGGTTAGTTCATTATTTGCGTAAAAAACAAGATTAACTTAAATTACTGGGCTTGTCCAAAATAAAAAGGCTGTTGGCAAAAATTAATTTGCTGCAGCCTTTTTATGGTTGGCTCGCAAAACGATGGGATATCTCAACATTTTACATATTTTTTACATTATAATTTTAAAAAATACCAATTCGGTAGCGGGAAGTGTAATGTGCTTTAGGCTGCAATGTGCGAATACCCAACTTCTCGGTGTAGTCCCCAGTTGCCTGTTCATCGTCTGCAATCCCCCACCAAGGTTCAATACAGACAAAATCACCAGCGGCCGGATAACTAGACCAGATCCCTGCATAAGGGCCTTCACTGACCGTTAATTCCACGTAGTGATCCGACTTATCCGTCTTGATCTGGAAAGTATCGTCTGCACCCAGTGTTTCTAAAATCCAAGCATCTTTTTTAAAGAGTTCATGGTTTAATGCAATGTCCACATCAGTGGCTGCTAAGGTACGATGATCAAAATCAATTTGTCCGGTTTCGCCTATCGGAATTTTAATACGACTCTTCCGGGGTGCAAAACGTAAATAATAGTCTTCATACGTTGTATCCGGAATAAAAGGGACGCTAAAACCGGGATGGCCACCCACAGAATAATAAAGTAATTCGCTATCACTAGGATTTTCCACAGTGTAACGAACTTTTAATAAATTATTAATTAGGGCATACCGAACCCGCAACTTAAACGCAAACGGATACATTGCGCGAGATTGAGCATCATCTTGTAATTCCAAGACAACTTCCGTTTCTGTTTGTGAAATGATTTCAAAATCCCGATCTCGGGCAAAACCATGCTGGGTCATATGGTAAGTTTGTCCTTGATACGTGTATTGATCATCTTTTAATTTACCTACAATTGGAAATAAGACAGGGGCTTGCCGAGCCCAACTTTTGGCGTCCCCTTGCCAAAGGTGTTCTATTTCAGCATTCTTATCAAATAGGCTTTGCAACTCTGCACCGTGCGTCGCAACTGTTGCTTTTAGAAAGCCGTTTTCAATTGTAACCATTAACAACCACTCCCAATTTAAATTATAAGATGTACCGTGTCATATCTTTATCTTTAGTAATATTCCCAATCCGATCTTCAACATATTTTTCGGTAATTGTAATTTGCCCCATTTGCATATCTGGGCCTTCATAAAGCACTTCTTCTAGTAATTTTTCTAAAATCGTTGCCAAACGACGTGCACCAATGTTTTCAGTGCCGTGATTCACTTCAAAAGCCGTTTGAGCGATCTTTTGAATCGCTTCTTTAGTGAAGGTTAGTTTAATCCCATCAACCCCAATTAAAGCCATATATTGCTTTAATAAGGCATTATCTGGTTCTGTTAAAATCCGAATAAAGTCTTCTTCAGTTAAATCATTTAGTTCAACTCTAATTGGAAAACGACCTTGTAATTCGGCAATTAAATCACTTGGCTTGGAGTCTGCAAAGGCACCAGACGCAATAAATAAGATATGATCTGTATTAATCATGCCATATTTTGTATTAATTTGCGAACCTTCTACAATCGGCAGAATATCCCGTTGCACACCTTCTCGAGAAACTTCCCCAGAATTTTTCTTTTGACCAGCTGTAATCTTATCAAATTCATCAATAAAGATGATCCCTGACGCTTCTGCTCGAGCAATCGCATCTTGATAAATATCATCATGATTCACTAATTTATTAGATTCTTGCTGAATCAAAATTTCTCTAGCATCTTTGACTGGCAGAGTTCTTTCGATTAGTTTTTTAGGCATCATGGAGCCGAGCATATCACCCATATCGATACCCATTTGGCCCATCATATCGTTCATTTGGCCAACTTTTTTCGGTTCTTCCATTCTGATTGTTACTTCCCGATCTTCTAACAAACCACGGTCTAACTGTTCTTTAACAGATAACCGTTCATCTCTAATTTTATCGTTCACTTCTTCTTCTTCGGATTCTGCTGATTCTGACGCTCCATTTTGGAGATTGTTAAACATGGCCATCATGTCCTGCAGTCCATTTTGTCGCTGTTCTTTTTTAACGCCTGGCACTAATAATTTAACAAGCTTTTTATCTGCTTCAGCCGCTGCTGTAGCCCGAACATGTTTAAATTGTTCTTCTTCTTCCATGCGTACCGCAACGTCAACTAAGTCTCTGACCATTGACTCAACGTCACGACCAACGTAGCCGACTTCAGTAAATTTAGTGGCTTCTACTTTGACAAAAGGTGCAGAGACAACTTTAGCCAGCCGCCGAGCAATTTCAGTTTTACCAACCCCTGTTGGGCCGATCATCAATAAGTTTTTAGGTGTAATATCTTGTTGCATATCCGTAGACAACTGCATCCGACGATAACGGTTATATAATGCAATCGCAACGGCCTTTTTAGCCTCATCTTGGCCGACAATATGGCGGTCTAATTCTTTAACAATTTCTTTTGGTGTTTTATCCATTGTGTTTAAGTTTGTCACTTCGGTCACTACTCCTTAAAGTCATCAGCAATTACGTTGTGATTTGTATAAATATCAATGTCTGCTGCAATATTAATGGCTTCTACCGCAATATCTTTGGCCGACATTGTCGCATGCCGGGTCATTGCGATTGCTGCAGCTTGGGCAAAATTACCACCAGAACCGATGGCAACGACATTTTCATCCGGATCAATAACTTCACCATTACCTGAAATAACCAATAAGTTATCTTTATCCATAGCGATTAATAACGCTTCTAGCTTCTGTAAAGTCGGATCTTTCCGCCAATCTTGAGCCAATTCAACAGCGGCTCTTTTTAAATTACCAGAATAAGCTTCTAATTTCTTTTCAAGCCAATCAGATAGTGTGAAGGCATCCGCAACGCCACCGGCAAAACCGATAATAACGTCACCATGATAGATACGACGTACTTTTTGAGCGTTGCCTTTCATAATAAATTTTTCAGACATTGTAACTTGGCCGTCACCGGCAATTGCTGTCTTATCATTGTGCTTTACGGCTACAATTGTTGTCATATAAAAAAACCTCCATTGTTATTACGAAAAAAATTAATTTTTAATTAGTCATTAGCTCTTGGAAAATATTTTCGATAGTCTCGTTGTAAATGAGCCATTGTAACATGCGTATAGATTTGTGTTGAAGATAGACTTGTATGTCCTAAAAGTTCTTGTACCGTCCGTAAATCTGCACCATGCTCTAGCATTTGCGTCGCAAAGGTATGTCGAATCATGTGGGGATGAATGCTAGAAGTTAATGGTGTCTTTTTGATTCGCTGATCTAAAATATACGATAAGCCGCGAGTCGTTAACGGGTTTCCACGTTGATTTACGAATACGATATTATGGTTCAAACCCAAACTTGTCAATAAATTCTCTCGGCCTTGGGTTAAATAAATTTCCAAAGCTGCTTTTGCATATTTACCAAAGGGCACGTAGCGATCTTTATTGCCTTTCCCATGAACTAAAATAACTTGTTGCTGCCAATCAATTTGGTCCAAAGTTAAGTTCACACATTCAAAAGCACGGATCCCGGTGGCATAAAGTAATTCAATAATCGCCTTATCCCGTTTATCCGCAAATTTATCACCATCTGTTGCCTTTAATAACGCATTCATTTCCTTGCTATAGAAAAATTTAGGCAACCGTTTGGGCCGCTTTTTAGTTATGACGCCAGAAAACGGTGTTTGTGGTGTTAATTTTTGCTGATTTAAATAGTTATAAAAAGTACGCAAGCTAGATACTTTACGGGCAATCGTACTTGCGGCTAATTTTTGTTGGTCTAGCGTATTTAAAAAGCTTGAAACATCCAAACTATCAATCGCATCAAAAGACTTAACTTTATCATTAGTTTGAACGATCTTTTCAAAATTTTCAATATCACGGCGATAAGCAGCTACAGTGTTTTGGGAATATTGACGTTCATAGGTTAAATAATCTAAAAACTGTGCTACCCAGTTGTTTTCAAACATTAAAAAGCCCCCCTTCGCCTTAACAAAGCTTAACACAAGCGTAGCGGGGTTGAAAAGGACTTCAGACTGATATTAATCGCTTAATTGTTCTTGAACAAATTGGTCTATATCATTTAAAGCCCGTTGTGCCAATGCCAGATTTCGTTCTTTTTTGTCTCGAATCTTATGATCCAGCGGCTGAATAATTCCAAAATTCGCATTAATTGGCTGGAAATGTTTCGCAGCAGTATGAGTAATATAATGCGCCATCGACCCAACCATCGTTGTTTCTGGGAAAGTGACCAAAGGATTGCCTTGTAATAAATTAACCGCATTAATGCCGGCAACTAAACCACTGGCTGTAGATTCTACGTAACCTTCAACACCCGTCATCTGACCGGCAAAAAATAGTTGTTGCTGCTGTTTTGACCGATAAGTCTGTTCTAAAACTTCTGGTGACTTCATAAAAGTATTGCGGTGCATAACACCATAGCGGATAATTGAGGCATTTTCTAAACCTGGAATCATTTGGAAAACCCGTTTTTGTTCACCCCATTTTAAATGCGTCTGAAAACCAACGATATTATATAAACTAGCCGCTGCATTATCTTGTCGCAATTGAATCACTGCATAAGGCCGTTTACCGGTTTTTGGATCTTCTAAGCCAACTGGTTTTAATGGTCCAAACAACATCGTTTTAATGCCCCGTTTTGCCATGACTTCAATTGGCATACAGCCTTCAAAAAATTTCTCTTTTTCAAATTCGTGACTCTCCGCAACTTCAGCGGTGATTAAAGCCTCATAAAAAGCCTCAAACTCTTCCTTGGACATTGGACAATTTAAATAAGCAGCCTCGCCTTTGTCATAACGCGATTTTAAATAAACTTTATCATAATCAATCGTTGTCCCATCAATGATCGGTGCGGCGGCGTCATAAAAATAGAGTCCATCAGAACCATTTAGGTCTTTAATTCTTTGCGCCAGCGCTGGACTCGTTAATGGCCCTGTAGCCACAACTGTAATGCCTTCTGGAAAATCAGTTAATTCTTCATTGATCACGGTGACATTAGGCAGCGCTTTTAATTTTTCAGTGATCGCTTCTGAAAACGGCTCGCGATCCACTGCCAAAGCACCCCCCGCAGGAACAGCGTGTTTATCTGCAGACATCATAATTAAAGAATTCAATCGACGCATTTCTTCTTTTAATAAGCCCGCACCAATGGTGATTTGATTGCCTCGCAAGGAATTTGTACAAACAAGTTCCGCAAATTTATCAGTATGATGCGCAGGTGTATTTTGAACTGGACGCATTTCGTAAAGATGAACATCCACGCCACGGCTGGCTATTTGCCAAGCAGCTTCACTACCGGCTAAGCCCGCGCCAATGACATTAATATATGTTTTTTCAGTCATAGTATTTTCCTCGTTTGGTTAATGGTTTTGCATTTTTTGATTATAGCATAGGTATTTTATTTTTAAAAACTTTCAAATGCGTTTTTATGAAAGCGGTACAAAAAAAGAGCTACTGGTTAGATCCAAATAGCTCTTCTTTATTTTATTCTGTTGTAAACTGTTTTAATTGCTGTCGGATAAAACGCCAAACTTCAGGACGCGCTAAATCAACTTTAGCAGGCTCAAAATAGCGTTGTAAATCTTGACGGCAGTATTTTTCATTCAATCGATACCATTCGTCTTCATCAGCGGCATCTTTAAATGTATTTAAATAGTAAGGATCGTCAATCGCTAATAACACAGTTAAAATTTCTGCTTTTAAATCTGCTGATAATTCAGTCATTAGTGCCTACCTTACTTTTGCAATTGTTCTTCGTAGTCGCCATTTGGACACAAAATTTGATGGCCGCCTTTAACTTTTTTATCCACCAGATAATGTTTACAAACTGGACAATCCCGGCCAACAGGTTTATCCCATGATACAAAATCACATTCTGGATAATTAGAACAGCCGTAAAAAATACGATTCTTTTTAGATTTGCGCTCTAGCACTTGACCGTCATGACATTTTGGACAAACCACACCAATTTCTTTAGTGATTGCCTTTGTATTTCGACAGTCAGGAAAGCGGCTGCAAGCGTAAAACTTACCGTAGCGTCCCATCTTAACAACCATTGGTGCCCCACAAATATCACAATCAAAGCCCGCAGGTTCATCTTTAATCTGAACTTTTTCCATTTTAGTTTCAGCTTGTTCAATTTCTTTTGAAAAAGGCTGGTAATACTGATCCACGACCTTCATCCATTGTTGACCGCCGTCTTCAATACCATCCAGTTCATTTTCTAGTTGCGCTGTGAAATCCACGTTAACAATGTCTGGGAAAAATTCTTCAATTAATTCATCTACGATTTCGCCCAGTTCCGTTGGTTCAAAACTGCGGCCGTTTAATCGTACATAATAGCGCCGTTGAATAGTATCAATGGTTGGCGCATAAGTTGATGGCCGACCAACACCATTTTCTTCCAGTGCTTTAACTAAACTTGCTTCGGTATAACGTGCAGGTGGCTGGGTGAAATGTTGGGCTGGATCTGTTTTAGTTAATTGAACTTTGTCGCCTTCTTGTAAATCAGGTAGCTCACTGTCTTTAGATTCATCACCAGTTTGCACATATAGTTTCATAAAGCCAGGAAATTTCGTTTTAGATCCGTTGGCTCTGAAAGTCACCTCATTTTGCATAATGGTTACAGACATTGTATCCATAACTGCTGGCGTCATTTGACTCGCTACAAAACGTGACCAAATCAAATTATAAAGTTTCATTTGATCTTTAGTTAACACATCCGCCAAACTTTTAGGCGTCCGCATTACTGAACTTGGCCGAATCGCTTCATGGGCGTCTTGTGCACCTTCTGGATTTTTAGTTTTGTGCATTTTAACAGCCGCAAAGGCTTCACCGTATTCTTGGTGAATAAATTCAGATGTTTCGTGTTTAGCCACCGTAGAAATTCTTGTGGAGTCTGTCCGCATATAAGTGATTAACCCAACGGTGCCTTCTTTGCCCCCTAAATTGATACCTTCATAAAGCTGTTGTGCGATCATCATTGTTTTACGGGTCTTAAAGTTTAGCCGCCGGTTAGCCTCTTGCTGCATAGAACTCGTCGTAAATGGCGCTGCCGGATAGCGTTTACGTTCTCTTTTAACCACTTTTGTGATATCAAAGTCAGCACTTTTATCAATCTGTTTTAAAATATCTTGGACAGCTTGATTATTGGGTAAAGCTGTTTTTTTACCTTTTAAACCATAAAAGCTAGACTTAAATTTTTGGCGGCTCTTTTTAAATTCACTGTCAATTGTCCAATATTCTTCTGGTTTAAAAGCCTTAATTTCTTTTTCTCGATCTAAAATTAACTTCAACGCAATCGACTGTACTCGGCCGGCACTTAAACCTTTTTTCACTTTTTTCCATAATATTGGACTGATGGAATAACCAACAATTCGATCCAGTACACGGCGGGCTTGTTGTGCATCTACCAAATTCATATCAATACTTCTAGGTTCTTTAAAAGCGTTTTTAACAGCGTCTTTAGTAATTTCATTAAAGACAACTCGGTTTTTATCATTAGGATCTAAATCTAAAAGATAAGACAAATGCCAGGCAATAGCTTCCCCTTCGCGATCCGGATCGGCTGCCAAATAGACACGATCAGCCTTTTTGGCTTCTTTTTTTAAGCCTTTAATAACGTCACCCTTGCCGCGAATAGAAATATATTTTGGTTGATAATTATTTTCAAAATCAATGCCCATTTGACTTTTCGGTAAGTCCCGGACATGTCCTAAGCTCGCAATCACTTTATAATTACGTCCCAAATATTTCTCAATCGTCTTTGCCTTGGAGGGTGATTCTACAATGACCAAATTTTTAGCCATGGCCAAACTCCTCTCTGTTTAAATCACAAATCGTAAAATATCATATGCTATTCAATTTTACTTTGTCAAATTATTATCAAATCATAAAAAGTTGTTTACAAGTCCAAAACAGTACACCTTTATTCAAAATAGGTCAACTCATTTAAAATATCTGTCGCCTTTTCAACCGGCGTCGCACCGGCTTGAATTAACTGATTCGCTCCTTTAGATAGTGGTGAGAAAATACTGCCAGGAATCGCAAAAATTTGACGATTATTTTCTAAAGCAAGACTGGCTGTAATTAAACTACCACTACGTTCTTTAGCCTCCACCACTAATAAACCGTGGACAAAACCCGCAATAATTCGATTACGCTGAGGAAAATGATACGGCCTTGGGGTAACACCTAAAGGATATTCCGTAATCAGTAATCCATCTGTACTAATTTGCTGTTGCAATGACCTGTTTTGTTTTGGATAAACTTGATCCAAACCACTTCCGATGACAGCGACCGTTTTAAGGCTTGATTGTAGCGCAACCTGATGGGCAATTCGATCAACCCCCATGGCTAAACCACTAACAACTGCGATGTCTTGGATATTCATTAAGATTCGATTGATGGCAATTTCAGCGTAATTTGTACAGTTCCGTGCCCCGACAATACCTAAACAAGTTTGTTGCAAAATTGCCAAGTCTCCTCGGTAAAATAACAAAGCTGGTGGGTTATAAATTTCTCTTAGGCGTAGCGGATATTGGTCGTCTAGGATGGTGAGGGTTTTAGTGTGTTGTTTATTGAATGCTACTTTTTGATCAAGGTCTGATGCCCTTAACATTTCATGAACACGATAACGTTTTTCAGGCTTTACCTGAGTGACAGCCAACAATGTCGCTAATGTCGGCTGTTTTTCCTCTGTTTGTAAATACTGAGCCACCCGTAACAACTGTTGATTCGTAAATACCTGACTTAATTTGAGCTTTAATAAATAATCTGTAAACATAAAAAAACCTCTTTCCATGTAATTTAATAACACTATTTACTAAATTACGCTAAAAAAGGTTTTTTTATTTTATGATTTTGCTTTTTGAACTGGACTAAAACTAAAACGATGAATCGGCGTTGGCCCCAATGTCGCTAACCCTGTTAAATGCGCTTTTGTACCGTACCCCATATTGTGCTCAAAATCATAACCTGGATAAACTCGGCCATAAAGCTGCATCAAATCATCCCGCACCACCTTAGCCACAATGCTTGCGGCCGCAATGCTGATACTTTGTGCATCCCCATGAATCAGTTTTTGCTGCGGGATCTCCACCGGCACATTCATCGCATCCACCAATAAAGTCGATGGCACAAGGCTCAATGCCCTTACAGCTTGAGCCATCGCTTGCCGGGTCGCCTCATAAATGTTTAATTGATCAATCATTCGATTATCCGCCACCCCGAGACTAACACTTTGGGCCTGGGCTAAAATTTCCGGATAAAGCTGCCGCCGTTTTTGATCACTTAACTGCTTAGAATCGTTCACTAGCCAAAGATCAAAACTAGGCTTTAAAATGATGGCACAAGTAATCACCGGTCCAGCTAATGGACCTCGCCCTACCTCATCAATACCTGCAGGCAGCTGACCTTGCTGCCATAAGTCACGTTCTAGTTGACTGCGCTGTAAGAAAGCCCGTTGTAACGTAGCCTGCTGTGCTAATTTAGCCTCATGCTGCTGTAATAGTTTTTGAACACCTTTACGAGGATCAGTGGCTAAAGCCGACAACTCAGCCGGTGATAACGTTCCAGCCGCCAATAACGCTTTTAACTGGGCAATTGATTTTGATTTTGTCACCTAATCACCCACCGTGTCCGTCGCTAAAACAACGTCTTCAAAAGTTAAGCGACCAAAACGGCCCTTTCGAATATCTAAGATAAGCCGTTGCGCAAACTGGTCGTAATCCTCCTTAAATCCTAATTTCTTAGTTAAAAAGAGCATCAAATCCGGGTTATCCTGGTCCAAATCAGCTTCATTTAACTTATAGGCAGCCAATAAACGAGGGGCATAATGTGTTTTTAAATAGTCTAATGCAAACAAGGCCACATCGTCATCAGCGTAAATACTATCTTTAATCGAGCCTAGTAACGCCAACTTTGTACCTACCGTTTGATCCTCAAATTTTGGCCATAAAATACCAGGTGTATCTAAAACTTCAAATTCTTCATTGACCTTCAGCCATTGCTGATTTTTTGTAACCCCTGGCCGATCTCCAGTTTTTGCAATATTTTTATGCACTAAGCGATTTAAAATCGTTGATTTGCCCACATTAGGAATTCCAATACAAATCGCCCGAACCTTAGCTAATTTTAAACCTTTATCATATTGCTTTTGAATTTTATCTTTTAAAACCGTCCGTACAACTTTGTTAATCTGAGGTAATTGGGACTTGTGCTGGGCATCAATAGCAATACTCGCATAACCTTGCTGTTTAAAATAAGCCTGCCATACCTCCGTCTGTTTAGGATCTGCCAAATCCGCCTTATTTAAAATCATAATTTTAGGCTTATGCTCAATAATTTCAGCTAACATTGGATTTTGCGAACTAATAGGGATCCGTGCATCCACAATTTCTAAAACAATATCTACCAACTTTAATTTTTCCTGAACTTGATTACGGGCTTTTGCCATATGTCCAGGAAACCATTGAATCGTACTCATAGTAATTTCTCCTTTGTTATATCAACGTTTGTAACATGTTGAACTTTCATATTTTATAGAATTTGCCCAAAATTTGCCATATGTTCAGGGAATTTAGGGCAAATTTTGTTAATCTGTAATGCCAATCCTACTAGCAAAAGTGTCAATGGCTTTTACAGATTTTGCTTGTAAATGAGAAAAACGATGTGTGTAGCCATTAGTTGTTTCCTCTTCTACATGACCAACTCGTTCTTGAACTTCCTTTAAAGGAATCGAAGCATCACTTCTAAGAATTGAAACATGAATATGGCGAAAGCTATGAGGGACAACATTCTTGGTCCACTTAAATCCATATACCGTTTCACAATTTTTATACAGAAACTTATTGATTCTCGTCAGCAGTTCTCTAAAGCTATGAGATGTAATTGGAGAACCATATTCAGTCCTAAAAATTGAATCCGAAAAGTGGAATACATCACTGGGATTGTCAGCATGTAGCCGGTCAGTACGCTTATTCCGCTCTATACATCGTCTCAGTGCCTCTAAAACAAAATCTGGAAGTTCCTCAGTACGCTCACCAGCAGGCGTCTTAGTTGTATCGAGATAGAATTCATCAACAGTTAAATCATGAGTTTGTAGAGAATTTTCAATGGCCACTGTTTTCCTTTGAAAATCAATATTTTCTGCCGTAAGTGCGGCTGCTTCCCCGATTCTACAACCAGTTCCTAATAAGAATAAAGTCAAATCAAGGTATGAGGGATTTCGCCGCTTCCTTAATTCTGAAATGAGAGCCTCAATTTCGGCTTCGTTTAGGAACTTTTGATTTAGACGCACTTTCTTCTCAGCTTTCTCCTCAGCCGAGGCTTTCAACTTTACGACTTGTGAAGGCGAAAATTGCAAATAATTATACAAAACAGCATAATCGAAAATCTTGTTAAAAGTAGATTTGATATGCTGCATAGTTGAAAATGTTGAATGATATTCTTGTTTATAAGTATCGAGGCTCTGTTTTATCATCAACGGCGTAATCTTCTTGACAAGAATATCATCATCAATCAACTTCGATAGGCGGTTGATAACCAGCAGTTCTCTTTGAACGGTTTGTGGTTTAACAACGGTAGTCCATTGTTTGAACCAGTCCGCTTTCAGTTCACCAAACGTATAGTTTTGAATCTTTCTATCTTGAGCCTTATTCAAATCAGCAATAATAACTGAAATTTTATCATCAAGTTCACGACGCGCTTGTGCTTTTGCTCGTGGAGTTCCTGAATTAAAGGAAATAGAAGCCCGCTTTCTCTTCCCAGTTAAAGGATCAATGAAATCATCAATAGCTATATGGAATACGGAACCGTCTTTCTTTGTTCTTCTTTCAAAATGCATAATTTATCCTTTCTCAGCTCGCTGTAAAAGAAAAGATAAAATAGGATTTGATTAGCTCACCTCCAATTTTACCATTTTCCAAGCTATTTTAGATAGTGATGTTGTTTCCAATAAAGGAAATCTTCAAATGATTGGAAATTAACCCAAATTAATTTATGCGTTGGATTAATTACGCCAGATATCGAGTAGGAGGTAGCTAAGCTACCGACCTCTCACACCACCGTACGTACGGATCCGTATACGGCGGTTCAATAAT
>NZ_RHOY01000011.1 GCF_003946725.1 Agrilactobacillus yilanensis
GTGTTTGTTTTGGTTATAAACATTATCTTCCTGAATCCCCGAATTGGCAATCTAGGGGGTCATTTCATATTATCTCTAAACGCGTTCAAGGTCACTGACTTTTCACGCTCTAAACGCGTTCCCAAAGACTGATTTCTGCGCTTAGCTACGTCTAACTTGTAAGCGAAGCCCGCTCACGGCGTTAGCCTAGGCTATGCTCAAAATCAACTCGTCTTTGGTCACGCTCTGATTTAAACGCGTTCAAGGCCACTGACTTTTCACATAACTACAAATTACTTGTAAGCCAAGGACGGGCTTCCAGCGTAATTTTAGGTTATGCTCAAAGTCAAACCGTGCCCTTTCACGCTCTGATTTAATCAATTTCTGGTGGTTTTTTACCGTGGTACTTGCGCCAGTAGATTAAGGACATGAGGGCTAAGAAGATGACGCCGATGATGATTGAGATTCGTGTTTCTGGGTTAATGAACATAAAGATTAAGGTCATCACTAAAAAGGCGAGTGTCAGCCAATTTGAGATTGGTGATAGGGGCATTTTAAAGGGATGCTCGGCCATGATGGCTTGATGTTCTTTTCTAAAGCGCATTTGACTAATTAAAATGACAAACCAAGGGACCATCCCTGGTAGGACACTGGAACTGTACACCATGACGAAGATATTGATGGCGGCGGGATAAATAAGCGGCAATAGGGCATTTAAAACGACCCCTAACAAAATACCGATAGATGTGAAAATAACGGTATAAAAAGGTACCCCATGACGGTTTAATAATAAGAATTTCCGTGGCAGTTGGCCTTGATTGGCTAAGGTGTAACCCATTCGGCTGGCACTGTAAATACCGGAATTAGAACCGGATAAAGCGGCTGTAATTACAACAAAGTTGACGATGGAAGCGGCGGCTGTAATCCCAACTTTGGCAAAGGTTTGGACAAATGGAGAGCCAATTTGAGAAAGCTTATTCCAAGGATAGATAGTCACAATGACAAAAATAGCGCCGATGTAAAAAATTAAAATCCGGGCAACTGTCGAATGAATGGCTTTGACCAATGTTTCGCGGGGATTTTCGGCTTCACCAGCGGTAACCCCAATCAGTTCAATCCCTTGGTAAGAGGCCAATACAATCGCTAATGAGAAGACAAAACCTTTAAAGCCACCGGTGAAAAAGCCGCCGTTTTGCCAAAGATTGGCTAAACCAATGGCATGTCCATGATTCCCTAGGCCAAAGAAGATAACCCCTAAACCAGCGATAATCATTAAAACAATGGTGACAACTTTAATGAGTGAGAACCAAAATTCCAATTCCCCAAACATCTTAACGGAAATTAAATTGGCAATACATAGGAAGGTAATGGCAATTAATCCAGGGATCCAAGCGGGTAGACCTGGCCACCAGAACTCCATATAACCCCCGATGGCAATCATTTCACTCATCCCAACAATGATGAACTGGAAAATATTACTCCAAGCGGTTAAATAGCCAAAAATAGGATGAATATATTCACTGGCAAACTTCGCAAACGAGCCGGTGTCAGGGTCAACGTATAACATTTCCCCCAAGGCCCGCATGATCATATATAAGAACAGACCAGCGATGGCATAAGAGATTAGAACGGATGGGCCAGTCCATTTAATTGTGGAGCCGGACCCCATGAATAAACCAACCCCGATCGTTCCCCCTAATGCGATCATACGCATTTGTCGAGCACTTAATTTTCTCTGCATTTCTTCTTCCCCTTCAAAAAAACAGATTGTCTAGGACAATCCAATTTCAGTTTTATGCACTAATACAAGGCTCACAATTTTATTAACTTTAATATTAGAAAATCATTAAAAAAGCGATTATGTACATGAACATGTTACTCTAAAATAAGTCTCAAGGCAATGAAAAGTTCAATAGTTGATAGGGTTCGTTGGTTTTATTAAATGGATATTATAATTAGGTTTTTCACATATTCACTATTTCACTTTAAATAAGTTTTTTAATAGTCTGGAATGAGAATTTACCAAGTAATCTTGTAAGCGAATGCAATGAAAACTATAATTTAAAGTAATAAATGATGGAGGTTATTCAATATGAAAACAATTATATATACCCATCCTTGGGCAAAAAGCTTTAATCATGGTATTTTGGAAACGTTAACGACGAATTTTGCAGCCCACAAAGAGGCTTATCAAGTCATTGATTTGTACCAAGATAAGTTTAATCCCGTATTTGATAACGACGAATTAGCACAATTTAATAAAGGCACAACGCCTTATCCATTAGTAAAAGATTATCAAGCAATGTTGAAGCAGACAGATGAATTAATTATTATTTTTCCGATCTGGTGGTCAACTGTACCAGCAATTCTTAAGGGCTTCATTGATAAGGTTATGTTACCAGGGTTTGCTTATAATATTGATGATACGGGCTGGCATGGCTTGTTAACCAATATTAAGAAAACAACAGTCATTACCACATCTGAATCACCATGGTCTAAATTTACAGATTCAATTCAAGGACAATTTATTGACAGTTTGCTGCCTGAATTAGGCTTACACGCTGAACAAACAACTTGGCGGCACTTTGATGGCGTAGAGACATCAACCCCAGAAGCCAGAGCTGAATTTTTAAAAGAATTAGCTGATCTATAAAGTCGGTATATAAATAAGCACCCACTTAAGAGTCTACTTAAGTGAGTGCTTATTTTTTTTAGATTATTATAAAGCTTGTTCTGTCCGGGCAATAATATCGTCTTGAGTTTCTTTAGATAAGCCCACGAAGAAAGCGGAATAACCGGCTACACGAACGATCAAGTCACGATGCTTTTCGGGTTGTGCTTGAGCTTCTAATAGCGTTGCTTTAGAAACAATATTGTATTGAACATGGTAGCCGTGGAGCGCATTAAAGAAAGTCCGGATCAATTGAATCAGTTTTTCACAATTCTCAGGTGTTCGTAAAACTTGTGGCGACATTTTTTGATTTAATAAGACGCCACCGGTGATTTCTTTAGTGTTCAGTTTAGAAACACTCTTGAACACGGCAGTAGGGCCATCCACATCCATAGCATGTTCTGGAGAGCAGCCTTCCGCCAATGGGGTTCTGGCATGACGGCCGTCTGGCGTAGCTAGTGTACTATGGCCTTGGCCCACATTCGCGGAAATTGAAGAGGTGCCGGCATAACGCAAGCCACCAATTGGACCTCTACCATAGCGGGTATTTTTGTACTTAGCGATTTCATCAATGTAAGGGGCATAGGCGTCAACGATTAATTGATCCACAAAATCATCATCATTGCCATATTTTGGCGCCGTTAATAATAACTGGCGCACCGTTTCACCTTCTGGCCCGGCAAAATCATTTTGTAGTGCAGTCCAAAGGTCGGTAGTGCTCAGCTGCTTTTCATCAAAAACGAAGCGTTTGATAGCGGCTAAACTATCTGCCAAATTGGCAATCCCCACTTGTAGGCCGCTAATGAAATCATAAATTGCGCCGCCTTCTTTAATGGTTTTGCCCCGACCAATGCAGTCTTCAGTCAACGTGGAACAAAGAATATCTGGATAGTTCTGTTCTAGGGCTAAATCACAGCTGTTTTCAATGATGACACTTTGTCGCGTCATTTCTCGCAAGGATTTATCCCAAGCTGTGGCTAATTGTGAATAACTGGTCATATCCGTAAAGTGGCCATAATCCGGCAATAGTTTTTCACCAGATTCCGGATCCACGCCACCGTTCATAACAATTAATAAAGTTCTAGGGAAATTAATAAAGCTCATCCCGGTACACCGATACCCCCATTTACCAGGGACAGCGGTTTCAACACAGCCAATAGCACTATAATTGTACGCATCAGCTTTTTTAACCCCCCGGGCCATAAAGGACGGAATAATAATCTCATCGTTATTAAAGGCGGGCATCCCCAAACCTTCTTTAATAACCGCCACGCAGGCCTGCATAAAGTCATCACTTAAGCCTTTATGATAACGCACCGTTAAGTTAGGCTGAGGCAAATGAGCTTGGGCAATCGCATTCAAAATTAAATAAGATAAAGGATTGACCGCATCTTCACCAGTCACAGTCTGGCCACCGATGGTAATATTTTGATAAAGCGGACTGCCCGCAGAAAATTGCGTGTGGCCCCAAGACCGAACTTTATTAATGGTTAAAGTTTTTAAGCATAAATTTGTTAATAATTCCGTAGCCTGATCCGCTGTTAAGATACCAGCGGCTAAATCTCGTTCGTAAAAAGGGTTTAAATACTGATCCACCCGGCCGTAGGAAACAGAGTGGCCATTGGATTCGATTTGTAAAATGAGATGTGTTAACCAAACTGCTTGAACCGCTTCTCTAAATGTAGTAGCGGGTTCATACGGGACTTTGTGTAAAATCTCAGCCATCGTTAATAGATTTTGTTTTTCAGCTGGATCAGAACATGTTTTGGCTTGGGTTTCAGCTAATTGGGCATAACGCTTTGCAAAATCTCGAACCGCTTTAATGACAACTAAACTGGCTTCATAAAAGTAGAGTTTCTTCTGATCGTTGATATCTGTGAGCGCTAATTTTGCTTTTTCAGCTAGAACCCGGGTTTCGTACCATTTTAAACCTTTAGTGATGATATTATTATAATCCACAGCAATATGGCCGTCACCGGATGTAATGTTACCGGCAGCGCCAATAATACCTAGATCGTAAAAAAGGCGACTGGCTTTTGGAAAAGCTGCGTAACCCCGATCTTCTAAAGTGTTGTTTTTCCAGAAAGGCGCAATTTCTCGAAGCTGCGTTTTAGTGGCTTCTGTAATATAAAAGACATCTCCAGGCCGTTTTTCAAATTGGTCTAATTCGTCAATAACCCAATTCATGGAATATTCTGGAAAAATTGGGGCCCAACGATTACTTTGTGCCTGATTGCCGGCTAATAAAGTTTCAGGTTCAATGTAAATAGTCATGTTTTCCAAAATATGTGCTAAAACATGGGCCCGTAACAAATCTACTTGTTCCTGCTGATGGGCTTGGTAGGCCTGTGTCGTTAAAATCGCCCGCTGTGCATCTACATAAGGTTTGGCATCTAAAATTTTGTCCCGGTAATGCTGCATTCTAGGTGTTAGTTTACCAAAAGGGTGTTTCGGGTCAGTAGTTTTAAGTTCGACATTGGATAACATGTGAAAACCTCCTAAATTTTTGAGCGATAACTTTCGTACGAAACTATTTTAGATTACCAGCTATTAATTTTAGCGGTGACTTGATACTGTGCTAAGGTTGCTTGAAAGGCCAATAGATCTTCGCCGTGAAGTTGGGGCGTGTCTTTTAAGCGGTAGGGCCGGTCCAGCTGTTGATATTTATTTAAGCCGAATTGATGAAACGGCAGTAATTCAACCTCACTAACGCCTAATTCTTGGAAAAGTTCACCAAAATGTTTGGCGTCGTCTAGGCTGTAATTAAAGTCAGGAATGATAGGGATGCGAATCTTTAGAGGCACATTGGCCGCTAATGCTTGACGCAGATTTTTTAGAATAAGGTCATTGGTGACACCGGTACCTTGTAGGTGTACTTGAGGATTCCAGTGTTTACAGTCAAAGTACATGAGATCAAAATAAGGCATGAATGCTTTAAAAACGTCAAAAGGCGCATGACCGGTTGTCTCGCAAGCTAAGTGAATCCCTTGTCCTTTGACCGCTTGGGCTAAGGCGATGGCAAAATCCGCTTGGGCTAAAACTTCGCCGCCAGAAAAAGTAACCCCACCACCAGATTGGTCGTAAAAAGCTTTATCTTTTAAAATTTCAGTCAATACTTCGGGAACCGTTTGATAAGTACCCACCGTAATTTTTTTAGTACCAGCTGCTGCCGTCATTAATTCCGGTCGGCCGCTTTGAGATTCTGGATTGGCACACCATTGACATCGTAGGGGACAACCTTTAAAAAAGACGACGGTACGAATGCCGGGGCCATCATTTAAGCTAAATTTTTGAATGTTAAAAATTAAACCTTTTGTTGCTGTTTGGGATGTCAATGGTGATCACAACCTTTCGAACTTCGTTACCTGTAGTATAACATAAATATTTTCTTTCGCAACTAATATAGCTTTCGTTTGAAAAAATAATAATTTTAAAAATTATGCTAAACTAGACATAATTATGGAGGTTTTTCAATGAATAAACGAATTGATGATCTACTGCAAATTGTGAATCAACAGCAAAAAATAGAAGTCAACGAATTAGCCCAACAGCTTAATGTTTCTAAAGTTACGATTCGAAAGGATTTGACGGCACTAGAAAAAAAAGGCTTGTTACGACGACAGCACGGTTATGCGGTCATTAACAACCCTAATGATTTAAATTATCGTTTGGCACAAAATTATGAAGTGAAACTAAAAATCGCCCAGGCGGCAGCGGATATGGTACAGGATCAAGCGACGATCATGATTGAATCCGGCTCAACCTGTGCGCTTTTAGCGGAGGCGTTAGGCAAACAGGGGAAACATGTGACCATCATTACAATTTCATATTTTATTGCCAATTACGTTGCCCAATATACGAATTTAGATGTATTTGTGCTAGGCGGGAAATATCAGCCTGATGCGCAAGTCGTGGTGGGCCCTTTAGCTAAAGCGGTTTTGGCCAACTTCCGGGTGACCAACTTATTTATTGGTACCGATGGCTTTGATCCGACGGCTGGTTTCTTTGGCAATGACATTATGCGTACAGATACTGTTCAAGCAATGGCCGCAAATGCACAAAAACTAATTATTTTAACCGACGCCACTAAATTCACACAACCTAGTCTAGTGCATCAATTTTCACTGCCGGAAGTGGACACCGTGATTACCGACCAGAGCCTGCCGGCAGCTACAGCGGCTGTTTTGGCTAAAAATGAGGTGACTGTCGTCAAAGTAGCCGCAAATGCTTAACTTAAAAAAACATCGATAATCTTTACTTGGTAATCACCAGCTGGTGCGGTGACGGTGACAATTGCCCCGGGCCGCTGCTGTTTTAAAGCCCGGCCTAAAGGCGAAGCCAGTGTGATTTTATAGTTGGGTAAGTCAGCCTCTGGCAGGCCGACTAGATGATAAGTTTCTTGTTCGTGGTCGTCTAGAAATTCCAAGACAACATCTTTGCCAATTTCAATTTGATCATTATCGGTGGGGGTGACAATTTTGGCATAGCGCAGTTGTTTTTCCAAATAGCGCAACCGACTTTCTAAATGACGCAAATCGCGTTTGGCGGCACTGTAATCGGCATTTTCGGATAAATCACCCAATGCTCTAGCAACTTGCAGCGCTTTAATTCGGGCGGGCCGTTGTGCTTGGCACTGAAGAATTTCTTGCTGAATTTGATGGTAGCCGGCTTGAGTGATATCGTTGAAATATGGTTTCACATGAAACACCTTCCTAGATTTATAGGGAACTTTTGCTAATTAGGCCTATTATAACGGATTGAACGGGTTAGAATCTAGAAATAATGTATATAGGAAGAATTAGTTTTATGTAATAATCATCATAAGAAAAGCTTGCGTGAACTATAATTATCATGATAAACTAGAACTAACGAAATAGGAAAACCAAAAACGCGAGCCAAGCCCAGCCTAAGACGACTGAACTTTGACTGGCGTTTTTTTAAGGAGGTAACGGATGAAATTTTATACAGCAACGACAAAAGAAACCCTTAAAAACTTAAATGTTGAACGGACAATGGGGCTTAGCCATAAAGAAGCCCAGCGGCGATTGGCACAATACGGACCTAATGAATTGGCACAAGAAGCAGAAGTTTCAAAAGTAAAACTTTTCTTCAAAAGCTTTAAAGAACCGATTGTGATCGTGTTGCTCGTGGCGATCATTTTGGCGAGCTTCAGTGCCGTTTATGATTTTAAAGTGACTTTAAATACGAGTCACGCCTGGGCTTCAGTCTATGAAGCAATTGCCATTGCGGTCATTATTTTTGTGAATGCCTTCATTTCATTTTATCAGGCCAACAGCGCCCGTAAATCCTTAGCGGCGCTACAAGAAATGTCTCATCACCATATCAATACTCTAAGGGATGGCAACTGGCAGCCCGTGGATACGACACAATTGGTACCTGGAGATATCATTAATGTTAAGATGGGCGACTTTATTGAAGGAGATGTGCGCTGGCTTAAAGTTTCGGAACTGCAAGTTAACGAATCTCATCTCACCGGCGAAGCAGACGGTATTAACAAAATTACGGAAGTTTTAGCAGAAGATGCCCAATTAGGCGATCGTAAGAATATGGGTTTTTCAGGGTCCACGGTCGTTAACGGCAACGGCATCGGTGTGGTGGTAACGACGGGGATGCAGACGGAATTAGGCAAAATTGCTGATTTACTGCAAGGCTCCAAAACACAAAAGACACCGATCGAAAAAAATGTGAATGCCTTAGCTAAAAAACTGATGTTTCTGGCAGGTGGCATCATTGTATTCACGATTTTATATGACTTAATTAAAGAATATCTTGCCACGGGGACCATTGTTCTGACCAAAATTCCAGAAATCTTATCCAGCGCCATTGCTTTGGCTGTGGCGGCGATTCCAGATGCGATGCCCGTTGTTTTATCCATCGTTTTGACCATTGGCGCTACTATGTTAGCCCGCAATAATGGGCTGATCAAGTCTTTAAGTAGTGTAGAAACGCTAGGGGCAACCTCTTACATTGCTTCTGACAAAACGGGTACTTTAACTAAAAATCAGATGACGGTTGTTCGTTTCTGGGCGAACAACGCTACTTTTGCCGTTGAAGGCCGAGGTTACGATCCTTTGGGCGAAATTACACCGCTGACAAATGATGTACCTTATCAAGCCTTCTTAGAAGCGGCTGTTTTAAATAATGAAGCCGAAATCCGCCAAGATGAAACGCAAAATTGGCAGCCTTATGGTAATCCTACAGACGTTTCACTTGTTGTACTGGCGGCTAAAGCTGGGATTACAAGAAGTGCGCTGTTGGAAAAAAATGACGATCAAGACATTGATGTTATCCGGCTTTTGCCATTTGATAGCAAACGTAAAATGATGAGTGTGGTTATCGAAAAAAATGGGCAGTATCAAGTGATCACCAAAGGGGCACCGGATGTGATTTTAACAAACGCCACCGGAATTATGTTAGATAACGTGGTGAAACCCGTGGCCGAGTATCGCAAAAAATTTGATAGCAAGATTTTAGAATTTGCCAATGATGCTTTGCGGACACTAGCTGTCAGCGTCCGTCAAGTGGATAAAGCCACCGCGTTACACGGAACTGTAGCAGATTTGGAAAAAGACTTGACGATCTTAGGTATTGCCGGCATTATTGATCCACCAAGAGAAGAAGTGAAAGCTTCCGTAGCGAATTTGAATGCAGCAGGGGTTCATGTGGTCATGATTACTGGCGATCACGGGGCAACTGCCCGGGCCATTGCTTATCAATTAGGCATTGTGGACAGCAAACAAGCTAAAGTGATTGAAGGCCGCGAAATTGAAGCGATGACAGACGAAGAACTATTCCAAGTTGTACCGGACACTTATGTTTACGCGAGAGTTTCACCGGAACACAAACAACGGATCGTTAAACAGCTGCAAAAACATGAAGCAGTTGTGGCAATGACTGGGGACGGCATTAACGATGCACCGGCACTGCGGGCAGCTGATATTGGCATCGCCATGGGAATTAATGGTACGGAAGTCACAAAAGATGCTGCAGATTTAGTTTTGTTGGATGATAAATTTACAACAATTGAAAATTCAGTCCGTGCAGGGCGTCGGATTTTTGCCAATATTCGTAATTTCATTCGTCAAGAACTGATTACGAATGTCGCTGAAGTACTGTCATTAGTATTAGGGGTTATTTTAATCACTGCCCCAATTGGCAATATTAGTGAAACAACACCAACCTTAACCGCTTTGATGGTTTTATGGGTGAATATGATCAGTGATTCCTTGCCATCCTTTACTTTAGGCTACGATCGGCCGGAAGGTGACTTGATGAAACAAGGACCTCGGGATACTAAGCAGTCTATTTTAGCTGGTATGCTACCACGGATTTTTGTGCGGGGGACAGTCATGGGCTTGATGGTCTTCCTGGCATTTATCTGGGCAGCTAAACAAGGGATGCAAGTCTCTGAAGCACAGACCGTTGCCTTTTTGACCTTAGTATTTGGGCAACTATGGCACATCTTTGACGCCCGGAGCAACAAAACACTATTTTCCCGGAAACCGTTTGAAAATAGCCGATTAAATCTAGCCGTTGCCTTTGCAGCAACCAGCTCTATCCTAGTCACACTAATGCCATTCTTTAATAAAGTTATGGGCACAGCAGCTTTATCCCCAACACTTTATCTAGCCGTTATCTTCATCCCAGCCCTACCAACATTTATTCTCTCAGGGATAAAAGCTATGGCAAGTAAAAGAGCGTGAACCAACACGGGCTGATTTCGTAATATAACCTAGACTTGGTAGGTAGTCGCTGGCGACTAACAACAAGGCGTAGTTATATGTAGAAATCAGTGTTGGTGAGCGCGTTTAATCAGAGCGTGAACTAGAGCGGGAAAGCCTCGAGCACTAACCTAGGCCTGTGCCGTAGGTAGTTTTCGCTTACAAGTTAAGACAGTGTCAAAAACTAACTTTTGACACTGTCTTTTTTTGGCTTAAAACTGACATTGAAATGGGACGTGGCTAACTCAGAATAATTGCGTTATAATACTTAACATCAATTCTTGTGAGAGGATAGTTAACATGGCTAAAACAATGATTAAACCAGCTTTTATTTACCCCACAGCTGTGGATTTACCGGAGATTGTCGCAATTTATAATCAGAGTATCCCAGGACACTTAGCCACTGCAGATCTAAAACCGGTAACCGTGGCCTCTAAACAAGCCTGGTTCCAAGCCTATAATCCGGCGCAACGGCCGCTGTGGTTGATGAAAGTTGATGGACAAACAGCGGGATGGGTGGGCTTAGAAAGCTTCTATGGCCGGCCAGCTTATTACAAAACCGCCGAGATCAGTATTTATATCGCTAATGATTACCAGCATTTAGGCTTAGGGCAACAGGCATTAACTTTTGTAAGCACTGAGTTGCAGCGCCTTAATCTGGAAACGTTAGTCGCTTATATTTTTAGCCATAATAAACCGAGCCAAGCTTTGTTCCAAAAAAATGGCTTTGAACGCTGGGGCCATTTACCAGAAGTGGCCTTAATGGCTGACCAGCATCGGAGTTTGGACATCTGGGGTCGTCATTATTGTTGAATAAAAAAGGTTGCTCAAAAATTTAATTTTTGAGCAACCTTTTATTTTGATTAAAGCTGGGTTAATAGTGCACTTAACTGTAATCCGAATCGCCGTTGAATGTGACTATCGGCGGTTTGTTTCAAAGCGACATAAGTCAAATCACAGGCCCTTTTAACTGCTTGATCAAAGGGCACCTTAGCATAAAGCTGACAGGCTAGAATTGCCGCAAACGTATCGCCGCTGCCATAAAAATGACCGCTTAATTTTGGTTGCTGCAATTGCTGGAGCTGGCTGCCTTTTTGCCAAACTGTTGAAATTTGAGCTTCATAAGGAATACCGGTGATCACAATCTGCGCTTTATTATGGGTCAACAAAGTTAAATCATGAAAAATTGCTTGTAATTCGGCGGTTGTGACGGTAGTCGTTCCGGGGCGACCGGTTAAAAACTGGGCCTCCGTCAAATTTGGTGTAATAACGGTGGCCGTTTGAATTAAAGCTGACATAGCGGTGACATTAGCTGCATTAATATTAGGATATAATTTACCGCTATCACCCATAACTGGATCGATTAAAACAATCGGCAAGTTTTGTTGGCTGAGATAGGCTTCGAATAGATTGATCAATGCTTCTGAACCTAAGTAGCCCACTAGAGCACCGGATAGATTAATGTTTTGCCGTTGCCAATGGGCAAATAATTCGGGCAGCCAAGTCAATAAACTTTGACTTTCAACAGTACCAAAACCTTCTGTCTGTGCGGACAATAAAGTTGTGGGTGCTAATGCAGTAGGAATATTGGTTTTGGCGAAAATTGGTAGTGCAGCACCAAGTGAAATTCGGCCCAATGCGGATAAATCTTCGCCAATTAAAAAAGGCTGTGCTGGCTGTTGGCTCGTATCTTTTGTCATAATTAATGTGACAAGCGGGGTGCAAATTTACGGATACTGACAAATAAAGGATAAGCCACTAAACCACCGGCAATACCTTGGATGACATTCATCGGAATACTTAAGAAGCCAGCAGACCAATTATATAAAATCGTATCTGTAATGGCGTAACCAATAACCATCACAATGACACCAATCCCCATCCCGGTGAAGCGGGCAGCACGGGAATTTTTACCTTTTTCAGCCAGAAAACCGGCAATATAGCCTTCTAGTCCATGGACGATTAATGAAAAAATCATATATTGGGCATAACCAGAAATTAAATCCAGTAATAAACCACTTAAACCGCCGACGATGGCGCCTTGCTTGCGACCGTAGAGCATCGCCGCAATAAAAATACCGGCATCGCAGAGATTGATATTTCCCCGAGTCATTGGCACAGGAATTAAGAAAACCCGTGCAATAGTTACATTTAAAGCAATTAATAAAGCTAAATAAACGACTTGTGTCGTCGATAATCTTTTGGTCATGTGGTGCCCAACCCCTTTGTACAATAATTAAGATAGTTTTGGCAGTACAACTTTGAATTGTTGCTGCGTTTTTGATGTTGGCATAACAGTAGAAACACGAATATCATTCGTATATTGAATAATGGCTTTTTCGACCGTTGGTGAACTGGCTAAGACATTGTGGACGCGGATTTGGCCGTCAAATAAAGCGGCAAATGCCGGTGAGCCCAAGTCGTCTTCAGTGATTAAAGGCCAAAGTTCCAAATGACTGGCTTTCAAAGCGCTGAGTTCTGCCAGTAGCGGTTCGTTTAAACCTAGGACAACACAGCTGTCGGTCTGGAAGACTTTATGTTTTAGCCACCAAGCAATTAAGTCTTGTTCTGTGGCAAAAATATCAATCAAAATATTGGCTTCATTAAGCAGTTGAATCTGTAAGCGCCCTTGATGATCATAATCTTTGATCAGCACAATCGACCCATTATCCCGGTAGAACGTTTCGTTAGTGACAAATTGACTGTCTGTGCGGTCAATCATCTGCGTCACCGACAGCCGGCCATAAGTGTCAAAAATATCTCTTTTGATCGGCTTATCTTCCCAAAAATACGTGATCAGCCATAAGCTCTTATTATCCCGTCGCTTGATAACCATAATTTTATGACCATGGTCATCGCTGATTGTTTCCAGTGGGCCATTAACATTATGAACCCAAGTGGCCTTATCTGGAATCTGAACTTTAGTAACAGGTGGCTGAACAGCACTGGTTTGTAAGTCTTGGTATAAATTTAATAATTTCGCTTTTGGAGCAACTAATCCGGTAGTTTGATACTGCTGCCAAATTTGACTCAAGTTGGCATTATAATTTGTGGTAATAATATTTAATAAAACTTGGTTGCTAGTAAATGTTTCTTTTAGTCGGCGCAGGGCGTAACTATCCACATCAGATAAAGTTAATTTTAAGTCCGGACTTAAAATATAATAACTGGTGTTGATCAGAAAAGTTAACGGTCGAATAAACGTCTGACCATTAAAGTAAGTTGCTAACCGGGTTTGATTTTCCTGTAATAAATTCTGGTAATCTTGCAAATCTCGACGCTGTAATTCTGTATCCGGATTTGCGGCAGCCGGGATGGCAGGTTGTTGCGTGGTAGCTTTGTCTAAGTTTGCCTGTAAGCTTTGGACCACTTTGGTTAAGGCCTTATTTTCAGCCAACAGTCGTATCTTTAAAATACCAGCTTCCCGATCTAATTCTTGAACTAAGCCTTTTACCTGTTGTTCGGTTTCTGCCCGCTGAGCACTTAACTGACCTAGGCTAGCCTCGTGGGTCGGCTCTGTACGTTTGGGCGGTTCGGGTTGTGGTTCTAGATCGTGAGTTGTGGCAGTTTCTAAGTTTTCCAAAATAGAATCTAAGGCTTGCGTGTTTTGCGCAGGTGCTTGCTCGGTCGGTTCGGGACTTGTTTCTGGTTGAGCCGGCATCACTTCTGGACTGGAGGTTACAGGTACTGCTTCTGATTCAGCCAATGCTTTTTTTGAATTTTTTCGTTTAAAAACCATAATAAATCCTTCCATACGCAACGCTGAAGTTGCTAGTTTTCATTATATCTGTTTCATATACAAAATGCGAACGTTAATTGGTTAAAATGCAATAATTTACCTAAATTATACAATGACCTTAGCCGCTGTTTTCAGGAAATAATACGGTCACTGATTACATAAAATAAAGCGGTCCGGCTGGTGCAGAAATTGGCGTTAAAGTCAATCCTGGCGTGCCGTTAATAGGGGTGGCTACCGGTGGCGTAATGGGTTTAGTGGCTGCTTTAATGGCCAGTGATACTCGGGGAAACGGATGGTTACTGATGGTTAAGACATTATTCAGAACAATCGTTGCCTGGCGAACAACTGGGTAATCTTGCTGGCGTAGACTTTGTTTTAAGTTTTGATAGGCTTGATAACAGGCGGGCTGCCGCCGATTTGCTGCGGGACTATGCGCATAGCGTAATAAAACCGCAAAAGCTTGATCAAAAAGTTGGTTTTGGGCGGTGGCCATAGCTGCTGTAAAAGCTGTTTTAAAGGTAGCGATTCGTTGAGTTAAAGGGACTAGCGGTTCTGTAGCAAAGTGTGTGCATAAGCTGGTGTATTGCCGTTTCAAATTAGGATTGGCGGTTAAATAATCAGCTGCCGCATAGTCTTGACAAAGTTTTTGCGCTTGTTGCTGGGCGTTTGTCAAAGCCCGTGTCGTTTTGGCAGTATGAATCGCTTTTAGTAAGGCATCACTTAATTGGGTCTGCTGACTCAAATTTGAGCCCTTATAGCGACGCAGACATTGATAGCTATAAGCAACATTATAGTCTTGCTGTAATGCTGGTGAAAGCTTTTGATAAGCTGTTAGCGCTGCTTTGATACCGGTCATAGGCTACGCCGCCTTTCTAAAAAATTAAAAGTTCAATGTTAGATGTGATTCTCACAGGCTTCCGACTTTAGTCAGAAGTGGTTGACAGCGGCACGGTTATAATACACTAAATGCTGGGCGCCAGTTTCTGGGGTAACTAACAGTTTCGAGACACTGCAGTTGTCAGGTTCTAAAATAGTTAATCCGGTACTATGGGTGGCGTTGATCGCAAAACTACGAACGGTAAAGCCGTGGGTCACCACCACAATTTTTTGGGCAGGGTATTTTTTAGCGGTTGCTAAAGTAAAATCTAAAACCCGAGCCTCCACTTGTTCAAAAGTTTCACCAAAGGCTACGTGGGCATAACTAGGCTTTACGTCATGGATTAGAGCGTCAAAGTAATCCGGAAAACGTTGTTCCAAGTCGGCATTAAGTTGGCCGTCCCAATCACCATAAGAAATTTCTAACAGTCGAGGATCAAAGCTAAGGGGCAACTGGGCAGTTTGGTTTAAAATCTCGGCGGTTTGTTTAGTGCGGATCAGCGGTGAGGCAATTATTTGGTCAAAGCCAGTTAAATCAAGGGCTTTATGTAAATTTTGCGCTTGTTGTTTGCCTAACGCATTTAGATAAGTTTGTGGAGTATTAATGGTACCTTGTTTGATGCCGGCTAAATTTGCATCAGTTTTGCCGTGGCGGACAATGTAAAATTCAGTCATAGTTCATAACGCCTACCTTTTTCTCTAGTTTATCAAATTCTAACAAAAAAATTTGAATGTTGACACTTTTATATTTTGTTGCTAATATGTAATTAACAATTTTTTAAGGGGATTCTAATATGACAAAGCCAATTAATTTAAATACTGTCACATTTGAACAAGTTTCCTCATGGTCTTCATCAATCTGATGTAGGCCAATTTCACGTGTCCTTGGCCTTTATCGTGAGGCCGAGGGATGAGTTAATAACGTAAATTCCTAAAGCACTCACGCTTGCCGTGGGTGCTTTTTATTTTATGAATTGGAGGGTCTGTTATGACCACATATAACTTTGCCGCTGGACCAGCAGTACTGCCAAAAACCGTACTTGAACAAGTACAAAAAGAAATGTTAAATTTTAAAAATTCTAACATGAGTATCTTAGAAATTTCTCATCGTTCAGACCTATTCACAACCGTTTATCAAAGTGCCAAGCAACGGTTATTGGCATTGATGGCCTTGTCACCAGTAGATTATGATGTTTTGTTCCTACAAGGTGGCGCAACATTACAATTTACAATGCTACCTTTGAACTTAGCCACTAAGTACCATCGGGTTGCTTACTTAGATAGTGGCCATTGGTCAGCACGGGCCATTGAAGAAGCTGCGAAGTTAAAAGATTTGACGGTAGATGTTTTAACATCATCTGAAGATAATCATTACACGAATATTCCAGAATTTCCAGAAGTATTAGAAGATACTTACGATTATTTACACATTACAACCAATAATACAATTGAAGGCACAGCCTATTGGTCACTGCCCGAAACCAAGACACCGTTAGTAGCCGACATGTCTTCTAACTTTTTAGGGCAAACTTATCCATATGAAGCCTTTGATGTGATTTATGCCGGGGCTCAAAAAAACTTAGCGCCAGCGGGCTTAACAATTGTTGTTATCAAAAAAGCACTGTTGCAGCAAACCGCCGATAACCTGCCGAGCATGTTGGACTACACCGCTTTAGCCAAAAAGGACTCTGCTTTAAATACGCCGCCGGTTTTTCAAATTTATGTGGCTGATTTGGTATTACAATGGCTAGAACAACAAGGCGGTGTGGCTGCGATGACCGCGATTAATCAGCAAAAAGCAGCCTGCCTATATGACTTTTTAGACCAATCTAAACTTTTTCATACACCTGTTCAAAAAACCGCACGTTCTTTAATGAATATCCCATTTTTAACCGATGATCCCGCTGTGGATCAAGACGTCATTACAAAAGCGAGTGCCGCCGGTTTACTGAATTTAAAAGGGCACCGCTTAGTAGGCGGTCTGCGAGCAAGTTTGTATAATGCCATGTCCCTTGAAGGGGTCCAAGCCCTAGTTACTTTCTTAAAAGCTTATGAGCAGCGTCAATAACAACCAAAATAACGGAGGAAAATTAATGTATAATATTAAAACGTTTAACGCCATTGCCCCTCAAGGGTTAGCAGAATTTGCGGAAGATTATGTGATCAATGAAAGTGACACACCAGATGCCTATTTAATTCGTAGTGTAGATTTGCATGATCATAAATTACCTGAAAATCTAAAGTGTATTGCCCGCTGTGGGGCAGGATACAATAATATTCCTTTGGATAAAGCTTTGGAAAATGGCACCGTAGCCTTTAATACCCCTGGTGGTAATGCCAATGCCGTTAAGGAACTTGTGATTGCCAGTATGATTATCGCCAATCGTAATATCATTGATGCGGCGACTTGGGCTGGACAAGCGACAGCTGGTGCGGACATCACGTTGCGGACAGAACAGCAGAAAACGAAATTTAACGGCACCGAATTACTAGGCAAAAGACTCGCTGTTATCGGTTTAGGCCACGTGGGCTCTCGTGTAGCCAATGCTGGCGTGGACTTAGGCATGCGGGTAACCGGCTATGATCCTTATCTATCAGCGGATGCGGCTTGGCATATTTCGCAAAATGTAAAGCGGGCCAAAACTTTAGACGCCGCTTTGCACAATGCAGATTTTGTCACAGTTCATGTGCCTAAAAACGCTGAAACCACAGGCTTAATTGATGCTCAAGAACTGCAAGTTATGAAACCAAATGCCGTTTTATTAAACTTCTCACGATTAGGCATCGTGGCAAATCAAGATGCAGTGACCTATTTAAACAACGGTCGATTGCGTAAATATATTACAGACTTCAGTGACGATCAAATTTTGGGTCATAAAGACGTGACGATTATGCCGCACATTGGCGGGTCTACCGTTGAAGCTGAAATCAATTGCGCCCGAATTGCTGTGGCTGAAACTCAAGAATTTTTAGAAACCGGCAATATTCGTAATTCTGTGAACTTACCTAATGTACAATCACCGTTTACCAGCGCCTTTCGCTTCACATTAATCCACCAAAACGTCCCTAACATGTTAGGCCAAATCTCTACAATTATCGCCGGAGAAGGCGTTAATATTGAAAATCTAGTGAATCGAGCAAAAGATAATTACGCCTATACAATGGTAGACACTAACGACCTTAGCGCCGAACAACAATATTATTTAATTGATAAGTTGAACAACATCCCCACCGTCACACGAACACGATTAATAAAAAATAGAGCGTGAAGCCTCATGTTTTGGCTTCGCGTATAGCCTAGAATCTTGCCGGGTGTCGTTAGACACACAAGAGATTCGTAGCTATACAAGAAGACAATGAGGGTGAACGCGTTTCAAAAAACAGAGCGTGAGCCAATACGGGTGATTTCGCAATATAACCTAGACTTGGCAGACAGTCGCCAGCGACTGGCAACAAGGCGTAGTTATATGTAGAAATCAGTATTGGTGAACGCGTTTCAAGATCAGAGTGTGAACTAGAGCGGGAAAGCCTCGAGCGTAACCTAGACTTACGACATAAGCCCGGTCTTGGCTTGCGAGTAAGACGTAGTTATGTGAGAGCTTTGCTCCAGTGAACGGGTTTCAAGATCAGAGCGTGAACTAGAGCGGGAAAGCCTCGAGCGTAACCTAGACTTACGACATAAGCCCGGTCTTGGCTTGCGAGTAAGACGTAGTTATGTGAGAGCTTTGCTCCAGTGAACGGGTTTCAACCAAACTAAAGCCACCATAAGCACATAAAAACAGAGCGGCAAGCCTCCAAAAAAAGGGGACGTTGCACGCTCTGTTTTTATATAGACGTCCAAATGATAATTGATATCAATTGAATTGTATGTAAGCGCTTATTAATAGTCGTTATTAGACATTTTATCGGTAATAGGGTATTTTAAAATTCTAAATAAGTAGTGGTTTACTTAGGCTAAATTAGAAGTAAACTAGAAAAAGGTAAATTTAAAAGTTCAGTGACGAAGTTATCAATTTCGTCAAAATACCGATAACAAAGGCTAAACATGTCTATAACTTATGAAACAAAAATATTTAAAGATTAAGAGACTCAAAGAAATGTTAAAACACTATTGACCTGGTCTAGTTATGGAATTATAATAAAGCCTAGTTCCAAACAATAATTATTCTAAATTAGAACGAAGGCGAAACAATGCAGAAAGCGAAGAAATCAACCGTGGTACAAAAGAAAAAAACTTCCTTAGCGGAAAAAATTAATTTAATGCGTGCCTCGGTTATGGGGGCAAATGATGGGATTTTGTCAATTGCTGGGATTGTCATTGGGGTAGCCGGTGCCACTAGTAACAGCCATGCTATTTTTCTAGCAGGTATTTCTGGAATGCTTGCCGGCACGGTTTCGATGGCAATGGGGGAATATGTCTCGGTAAATTCTCAGCGTGATACAGAACGTCACGCCGTTCAAGAAGAAGTGCAACGTTTGGATGACCATTATGATGACGAAGTAGCCTATATTAAAGAAAAATATGTAAAGACTGGTATTCGACCAGAATTAGCCCATAAAGCAGCCGTTGAAATGATGGCCAGCAGTCCATTAGAAACGGCGGTTCGAGAACGTTACGGCTTTAACCCTAAAGAACATACTAGTGCAATCAAGGCAGCTTTGGCCTCGATGATTGCCTTTCCAACAGGCTCTATTTTACCTTTACTAGCTATTACGATGTTTCCTACGAACATTCGCGTGATTGCGACAGTGATTGCCGTCGTCTTAGCTTTGACGGTTACGGGCTATGCCGCTGCCGCCTTAGGGAATGCGAACCGGGGGAAAGCCGTTTTAAGAAATGTAATTTCAGGCCTATTGACGATGATTATCACCTACGTCATTGGGAGCTTGTTTGCCAGGTAATGGAGATGAAATTAAATGATCAATCGTAAAACTGCAAAAAAAGCGCCAGCAACAATGCAAGAACGCTCAAACACGTTAAGAGCCGGGGTTCTAGGTTCAAATGACGGCATCTTAACCGTTGTTGGGGTTCTGTTCAGTGTTGCCGTGGCAACTACTAATGAGTTTACCATCTTTATTGCCGGCCTAGCCGATCTATTAGCCTGTGCCTTTTCTATGGCCTCTGGGGAATATGCCTCAGTGAGTTCGCAAAAAGATACTGAAAAAGCCGTTGTGGCTAAAGAAGCTGAACTTTTGAAAAGTGATTATGAAGGCGAAGTGAGTGCCGTTGTTGCCTTTTATCGCGAAAAGGGTGTTTCCGAGGAGACCTCTGAAGCTATTGCCACAGATCTCATGGCGCAAAATGCATTAGCCACTGTTGTCCGGGTAAAATATGATTTAGTCTTAAATCATTACATGAGCCCATGGAATGCGGCCTTTTCTTCAATGGCGGCTGCAGCTGCCGGTGGTTTATTTCCTTTATTAGCAATGACCTTGTTGCCAAACGCCTTCAAATGGCCAGGGACAATTTTGGCGGTATCATTATCAGTTACATTAACTGGTTTTTTAAGTGCCAAGTTAGGCAATGGCCTTGTTAAAAATGCTGTTATCCGTAATGTCATTGTGGGGATTGTTACCATGGCAATTCACTATTACGTTGGGTTAGCACTTTAAAATAATTTTCTTAAAAAATAGCAACTACTAAGTTATCAAACTTTTGGTAATTTAACAGTTGCTATTTTTTAATTTTAAGATAAGGCGACTTTAGCGGTATCCGGTTTTAATAAATCGTTGAATAAGTTTAAAAACGCCTGTAACGCTGTTTTTAATTCTGGGCGTGTTTCAAAACCAGCTTCAATGGCTACTTCATGGGTTAATGTCAGATGATACTGGCCTAGAAAGTTCTTAAACCAAGGTTGCTTCAAGAACTGGCAGACAGATACATCGTAGTTCTCATAAGTTTGAGCATCTGCGCTTTTAGTGCGCTGTTGTTTAATGAAAGGCTCTAAAATTTGATTGGTGAATAATAAAGTGCCCAAGTCTGTCAAAGTATAACCTGTATCAAGATTTTTGTACAAAAATAAGGTAGTTAGTCGGCCATTAAGCGGTAACCCCAGCTGTAATTCATAATAATCCGTAATTTTAGTTTTTGTTAAAGGGGCTGCTTGATGATATAAAATATTGGTTTTAGCTTTAGGCAAAACATCGGCTAGAACTTTTGAAATTGCCAAGTAGTCTGCGGAAATTGGTTTTGCAAGCATTAAAAAACCTCCTAAAAGTGTATTTTATGGCGTCTAAATCACACTTATAGTATACCCCTTTAAAATATAAATGTTAAGCAAACCTAACTAAAAAAATTAGCTATTCCATATAAGGCAAATGTTGTATGATAGATAAAAGGGGGCAGGGTTATGACTGGAGAACAAGTATTAACTGCTGAACAAATGGCGGAATGTGATCGGCATACCATTGAAGACATTGGCCTACCATCACTTGTTTTGATGGAACGAGCCGCATTGGCAGCAACGGATGTTATTGTCAAACAAATGAGTACAAATAAGGTATTGGTTGTTTGCGGTGTCGGCAATAATGGCGGGGATGGCCTAGCGGTGGCACGCTTATTATGGCTTAAAGGTATTCCTGTGACGGTGGTGTTGATTGGTAATCCAGAAAAGGCCACTGCCCAAACAAAAACACAATTAAAAGTCTGCCAATATTATGGCATTACAATTTTAGAGGCACTACCAGAATTGGATACGTATACAACGATTGTGGATGCTATTTTTGGCATCGGTTTATCACGGTCAGTGACTGGTAAATTTGCCACGGTGATTGAACAACTAAATGCGGCTGCTGCGGGTAAATTGGCTATAGATATTGCCAGTGGTATTAGCGCGAATGCAGGGACTGTTTTAGGCACGGCCTTTAAAGCAGATGTTACCGTGACCATGGCTTATCAAAAAATAGGTCAAACTATTGCCCAGGGACCAGCGTATAATGGCGACATCATTGTCGCAGATATTGGGATCTACCAAGACGATCACTCTATTGAGGGCTAGAGGCAGGGCATTATTTAAAACTTTGGTATAATAAACTATCTTTAATAATTTGGAGGTATGCTTAATGGCAGAGTCTTATGAAACGATTTTAATTACAACAACAGAAACAATTCCAGGCCAGACTTATACTGTAATCGGTGAAGTCTTTGGTTTAACGACACAATCTAAAAATGTTTTTAGCAATATTGGTGCTGGCTTAAAAAATATTGTTGGTGGTGAAATCAAGGCCTACACGAGCATGCTCCATGAATCTCGGGATGAAGCCGTTGATCGCTTGCGGCAAGCAGCTTATGAAAAAGGCGCTGATGCTGTCGTTATGATGCGCTTTGATTCTGGCTCAATCGGTACCGATATGCAGTCCGTTGTGGCTTATGGGACCGCTGTAAAATATGACGATAGAGCTTAAGCGTGGTATATAAAAGTTTGAACTGGTAAATGTATTTTAAAAAAAGAAGCTGAGTTAAAGTTATTTTGACTCAGCTTCTTTTTTGCTAATCAAAATAAATTATTTTAATTAAATTATTTGATAAAATAAGAAAAACGGTTCATAATACAAATTAATTAGACTTATGATTTATTTAGTCGCCGATCATTGCATTTATACAGCTCTAAGCTGCAATTAGGAGTGATTAGAGATGATCTCAAATTTATTTAACCACATCCGACAGTTTATTGTTTCAATTATAAAAGAAATATATTTAATTTTGATAAAACATTTGCCTACGACTCGACAAAAACAAGCTGTTGTTGTGTATTATATGGCTTTTGCCTATAACGATGCGGGCTTAATTTTGAAGTTATTTGCTAATTTAGGCGCACAACTTGTTTTGGTCTATGCACCTAAAGCCGCGGACCAAGCCACTGAATTAGCAAATAAAGGCCTTAAGGTTGTGCCATTAAATCGAAAGAATTTTTTGTTCAAAAATGATATTTCGTATTTAAAACGGGCAGAATTGGTAGTCTGTGATGATTACTTAGCTGAAATTTCAATTTTACGACAGCAAGCTGTCATCCAAGTTTGGCATGCCAGCGGGGCCATTAAAAATTTTGGTTGGTTGGATAAAGCTAATTTAAAGCGACCCTATTTGGATCGACGGCGATTTCAGATGGTTTACGACAAGTATACGGCCGTACTCAGTGGTTCTCGGGAAATGTCTCAAATTTTCCAAACTTGTTTTAGTATTTCCAAACAAGTTATTAAAGAACTGGGATGTCTGCAAACGGACTTATATTTCCCAAGAAATAATGCGGTGATTGAGCCTAAAATTGATGTTTTATACGCCCCGACATTTAGAAAAAACTGTGACAATATGCGCAATATTATCCGCCAAGCCATTGCCGTATTTGGGCGCTATCCAAAACGGACCTTTTATATCAAACTCCATCCCGTGCTGATTAGCCAACTTGCCGCAGATCATTTTCAAATACCGCAAAATATTGTGATAACAGCTCAGCCACTTTATCAATTAATGCAGCAAAGTCGCTTATTTATTACGGATTACTCAGCCGCTGTTTTTGATTATTGTTTAATGAATCCTATGCGGCCAGTGTTGTTTTATTGTCCGGATTATCAAAAATACAGTCAAGAACCTGGCATTCAACCTTTGTTTACAGCTTGGCCACTGGGACCGGTGGCCAGCGATTCAGCTGCTTTGGACCATTGGCTGAGGCAACCGAATTTTGCGCAATACACACCAACAATTCAGCGTTATGTCATGGATTTACATGAATTTAATGATGGTCACGTAGCCGCTCGGGTATCGGTTTATATTTTAAATCAACTCAGTTTTAGAATTTACAAAAAGCATATCTTTCGTCGGTACACTCGAAAATCAGTGACACATCGGCCGGTTTGATCAAGGAGTTGGTCTTATGCAAAAAGTGATTACTTACGGCACCTTTGATTTGTTGCATTACGGACATATTGAATTACTCAAACGCGCCAAGGCATTAGGAGATTATTTAATTGTGGCGCTGTCAACTGATGAATTTAATTGGCGGTGTAAACACAAACAGACTTATTTTCCTTATAAAAAAAGAAAACAATTATTGGAAGCCATTCGTTATGTCGACTTGGTGATTCCAGAAAATAGTTGGCAGCAAAAAACTGCAGATATTCAAGAATACCGCGTTAATATTTTTGTAATGGGCGATGATTGGCGTGGGCAATTCGATGAACTTACCAGTTTGGCTACTGTGATTTATTTACCACGAACACCAGAAATTTCGACGACTAAGATCAAAAAGGACCTTAGATTGAGTTAGGCTAGGTGATCGATGTGAAGAAAAAAATAGCAATTATCAGTTTTAATATCTTTGCGGCTGGTGGTACGACTCGGAGTAATTTGAATTTAATTTCAGAGTTTAGAAATCACGGCGATACGGTGGCCGTTTATAATTTTAGAACCTTCACGGCGGTGGATGTTTTGACCTTAAAATATCAAAATGCAGTCATTGATGAACAAGTCAGATTTTACTCCTTTACAGATTTGGGCACAGCGCTAACCGCAGACTATATTTTTATTACCCGGGAAAACTTTTTTCCATTGGCGAAATACTTGCGCTATCAAAACCCCAATAGTGTGATTATTGGCGAAATTCATATGGCTTTGCCCCTCGTACAAGCAACCGTGCAACCGGAGGATTTAGTTTATTTCAGTAGTATTCGGGTGGCCACAGAATCTATCAGAACTGCCTTTGTTCAGCGGTTTAATTTTAAAAATGTTTATGTACAGACAGTGAGCTTGGCACATTTGCAAGGCATCGTGCAAACGCCTTTTTTTGAAAGCAAAGCAGACGCTAAAAATCAAATTAATTTTTTAGTCCGCACCCGATTTGAAAATGAAAAAGATATTCCCTTTGCGATCCAATTAATGGATTATTTAGTGCATTATTTACAGCGTCAGAATTTTCAATTTTATATTGAAGGCTATGGGCCGGGCGAAATTTTATATCGAAATTTAATTAGTTATTACAACTTAAAAGCCTATGTTTTTATTAATCAAACACCACCGGAGAATTACTGCTATTTATATACTGGCCGAGCGGAGTCTTTTGGTTATTCCTTTGCGGAAGCCTTTGATGCGGGACATCCCGTTATTTTTTATCGTGGGGATGACGGGGTTATTTTTGAAAATTTCCAAGCATTCAAAAACTGCCTCTGGCTGCAAAAAGACATTGTCACCGATGCTCGTAGAATTTTGGACTTTGTGGCAACGGCCAATACGTTAACGGATTATCAGACCAATTTACTAATTTTAAAACGATTGGGCGGTCAATATTATGAACGGTTCCTTGAAAATATGCGGCTGCAAAGTAATGCCTCACCAAAAGTACCCAAAAAAGCAGTTGCTTTTACTGCTATTTATGACGCTTTGTTAACAACGGATGCTACCGATCTTTGGGCGCCTTATCGAAAAATTTACAATCGACTAAAGGCTTGGCCGTTGATCGGTGGTTTGTTAAAACAACCTAAATTGAAGCAGTGGGCTATTTTACATTTAACCCAGCATCTTCAAAACAAACAACTAGTCGCCGCTGATTTACCCCTGACAGCAACCGCCATTTTTGTAGAATCTTTTCACGGACAGAATTTTTCAGGGGATCCTAAATATTTAGCATTAGCCATCCATCAGCAATGGCCGCAAGCAGAAATTTTTGTTAGCGCCACGAATCAGCTGGTGGATATGACCATTAGTCGTTACGGCTTTGTGCCGATTCGAACTGGGACCCCGGACTATATTCAAAAAGCCCGCAGCTGTAAATATGTGATTATTAATGGCAATAGTTTGGATAAAATCGGGAAACGCAGAGGTCAAATTTTTATCCAAACATGGCACGGTCTACCATTAAAACATATGGTTCATGATCTGAGCGATCCGGTTCAGCGGCAAAAAGAAGTGACGGCTTTTGGACCAAGAATGCAGAAATGGGACTATTTATTGACGTCTTCAATGTACAACACAGAATTACTGGAAAGCGCTTTTAACCTAACAAAGAACAAGCATTTGACCATCTTGGCAGCAGGCACACCTAAAAATGATTATTTATTAAAATACAAAAATGATCTAAACGAAAAAAAGCGATTGTATCTTAAGTATTTTAATCGACCTTATGATGCCACTAAAAAAATAATTTTATACTGTCCAACTTGGCGGCAAAATAATTGGGGTGAAAAAACAACCCCGAATCTAAAACAATTGATCCATCAATTACCACCAAATTATGAATTGATTGTTAAACTGCATCCTTTAGAAAGCAGTCAACGTAAGCATTACAAAGCGCTGGATCCGAGAATTTATTGTTTTTATAACGAATGGGTAGATATTCAAGAACTCTATTTATTAGCAGATATTTTAATTTCAGATTATTCTTCAGCAATTTTTGATTATGCGCTATTAGACAAAAAAATCATCATTACCCAAGATGATCAATCTAAATATGAACAAGCCATAGGTTGGTATTTTGATATTAAGCAGCAATGCGGCCTGACAACGACCACTAATACAGTGCCCGCCTTAGTCACTGAAATTTTGAAAAAAACGCCAATGACCTATGACGCCTTGATTCAACGGAAATTGCTGACAAATGAGACAGCCACCGCAAGTCATAAAATACTACAGACAATTTTTGCAAAAGATTACATGAGAACCGGTGATAACCTAAGAAAGGTCCGGTAAAAATTATGAAAATAAAACAATACGACGCAACAGCCACCAATCTTGACTGGACTGCCGACAAATTGATTATTAATACGACCATACCGCAAAGCCTACTCGCTCTAACCACACGTTTTGACGCCATGCGTATTTTATATCAGGAATTAATGAATCATGACTATATATATTATATGTTTCAAGGCAACAAATCCTACTTTATTAAACGCCCGCTGGTAGGCACATTATGGCAGCGTCAAGATTTACAGCAGCATGGCGCCACCTTTTACACCTTGCAAACGATTAAAGCCGTGGCCAAAAATCACTTAGCCCCGTTACGGCTGCTAGTATTGTTTTCGGCAACGCCGGATGAGGCCCAACGATTAACCAGCAACATCGCCGATCGGATGCTGATTAATAATGCCGCGTTACTCGCCCCGCAATTGCTGGACAATACTATGATTTTGAGTGTGATGGATTTATGTCGGTCCAGTGGTAGTTTTTATTTTGATACCCCACAATATCCGGATTTTGAACAAGATATTGGCGCCATGATTATTGAAGTAATGCAAAAGTATCATATTGCTAAAGATGATGTGGTGCTGTACGGGCAAGGCCGTGGGGGCACAGCTGCTTTATATTATGGCTTGTGTGCGGATTACAATGCGGTCAGTGTGAATCCAGTTTTGACCTTAACCTCATTTACCGCCAAAAATGATACTTTCTTTTTAAACGACAGTCTACCAACGAATTTTTTAACAAAATTTGAACCGTTTTTAACAGCGCCTTTAACGTATCCTAAAATCCTGATTGCCACGCCCATGTTAAATCCAGATGCTAAATTCTATGCCGAACTGCATCATGAAAAACTGCAAGTTATGTCGCTATATAACAGTTTAGACACAACTTTACAAAGTGCAATGACCCATACGGTGGCGGCGCAAGTGACATGGCTGAACTATTTATGGCTGCAGTCAAAACATTATTTAAAAGTAAATCAGCATATTGCAAAACTGAGTCAGGCGTTATAACGGCGACACAACCTATGAAGAAGGCAGGGACGGTCATGGATGAAGCACAGGTAAAATTAAAAGTACAAGCTTTAACGAAGGCTTACGATCTATTCAAAAATAAATCAGATCATTTAAAGACGCTTGTCTTTGGACAGCGGGCAGCCTCACAATTTTGGGCACTTAAAGGGCTTAGCTTTGAAATTTATGCTGGTGAAGCGGTGGGCATTGTCGGTATTAATGGGTCGGGCAAGTCAACGTTAGTCAATTTGATCAGTGCGCGCTTAGCCCCAACTTCAGGCCAATTGACTGTTTCTGGAACAGTGGCAATCATTGCCATTGGTGCGGGTTTAAAAGGGCAATTAACTGGTTTAGAAAATATTCGATTAAAGGCATTGATGCAAGGCTTAACCACTCAAGAAATTGCGCAAGTACAACAAGAGATCATTGAATTTGCGGATTTAGGGGCGTTTATTGAACAGCCAGTCAAAACGTATTCCAGCGGGATGCGAGCGCGTTTAGGTTTTGCCATTGCCATTCATCAAAAACCAGATATTTTAATCATTGATGAAGCTTTATCGGTGGGGGATCAGACTTTTTATAACAAGTGCATGCAAAAATTACTGGCTTTAAAAGCAGCGGGTAAAACCATTATTTTTGTCAGCCATGCTTTGAATCAAATCACCCAACTTTGTGATCGGGTAATTTGGCTGCATTTTGGCGATTTAAAAGAAATTGGGCCAACTAAAATGGTGCTGCAAAATTATCGAGCTTTTATCACGATGTTTAATCAATGGTCGTTGACAAAAAAGCATACCTATCAAACCCAAGCCAAGCAGGCTCAGGCGACTTTTGAGTTAGCGCCAACGACAGTCCGTACCAAGGCGCAGCCGATGACTTGGCCCACGCGACTGCTAGCTTTGGCATTAACGAGTTTATTAGCCGTTGTAGGTTTGATGATTTGTCTTTGATGAAGGTGACAGCCATGATCGAAATTAAAACAATTATGAAAGCACAAATTGCGCATTTCGGTTTGATTTTACGTTTAGCGCATTATGATGAGCGGGCCACTTATCAAAATCATTATTTAGGCTTGTTTTGGCAATTTTTAAATCCGTTAATTCAAGTGGGCCTTTATTATTTGATCTTTGGGTTGGGATTTTATAATGGTAAAAAAGTGGCGGGCGTCGCCTTTATTATTTGGCTGTTGATTGGTTTGACCTGTTGGCTATACATGAATGCCACTATTTTAGGGGCTACGACCAGTATTGTCAGACAATTGCCTTTTGTTTCCAAACTTAATTTTCCGGTGAGCATTTTACCAACGGTGATCTTGATCGGCCGCCTGATCAACTTTGGGGCCATGCTAGGCTTAACCGTACTTATTATGGTGAGCCAAGGTATTTATCCCACGGTGATGTGGCTGCAGTTAGGTTATTATTTTGTCTGCATGCTGAGTTTTTTGTTCAGTTTAAATTTATTGAGTGCCACAATTACCGTATTAATTCGAGATTATCAAATCGCTTTGCAGTCCGTCATGCGGGTGTTGTTCTATTTATCAGGGGTTGTTTGGGATTTAAACAGCACTTATTTTCCTGCTTGGCTGAAACGCATATTTACGTTAAATCCGTTGACCTATATCATTGAGGGCTTTCGGAATAGTCTGCTATCGCGCCATTGGTTTTGGCAAGATGGTCAGCAGATGGTCTTCTTTTGGACATTCGTCATGTTACTGCTATTAATTGGAACCCAGTTATATTTTAAATTTAGACCGCGGTTTATGGACCTCATTTGAAGGGAGATTGTCAAATTGTCACGACGTAAAAAATTAAGTTGGGTTGTCCTAAACGGATTATGCCTGCTGTTGTTGAGTACCGGCTGTAGCCCAACGCAAAAAGTAACGCTCACGCACACCACAAACAGCTGTATTCAGAGGCCGGATTAATGAAACGACACGCTAAATTCAAAATTGGGATCGGATTAATTTTGCTGTTGGTGATGGTTAGCGTCGGCTTTGGTTGGGGAAAATATCATCGGCTCAAACAGGCGGTCACGGAGACTTATCAGCCCGTTGCCCAAACTGCCGAAAAAACGGCCGCTGAAAAAATAGCACAAAAAAAGCCTTTAGCACTTTTGTTATTAGGCGTAGATACTGGTGCTTTCGGGCGCAATTATCAAGGATTAACGGATACGATGATGGTCTTGACCTTAAATCCCAAACAGCAGACGGTTACGATGACCAGCATTCCTCGAGATACCGCCGTCACGGTACCGGGATTTGCGGCTAAAGGGCTGAGCAAAATCAACGCAGCCTATGCTTACGGGCAAGCCAAGACGAGTGTTAAGACGGTTGAAAAATTACTGAATATACCGGTTGACTATTATGTGTTAATTAATATGGGCGGCTTAGCCCGGGTTATTGATCAAGTGGGCGGGGTGGACGTGATGGTGGCTTTAAGTTTTACGTACGAAGGCTATGTCTTTACAAAAGGACAAAACACCCATATGACCGGTAATCAAGCCTTAGCTTATGCTAGAATGCGCCATGAAGATCCTCAAGGTGATTACGGCCGGCAACAGCGGCAGCAAGCGATTTTACTGGCGCTAGCGCAAAAGAGCCATTCTGCTAAATTATGGTTAAATCAAGATTTCATCACGGCGTTAACTGCTCAGACACAGACGGATCTGACATTTAATAATTTGTTGCGATTGCTTAACGCTTATCCGGTGACTAATGCGCCGGTGGAAACGTTGCGGTTACAAGGGCAAAATCAGCGCGTTGGCGATCAAGATATGATTTTTATGACACAAACGGAATTGCAGCGGGGCACTGATTTTATTCGTACGGCCTTAGCTTTGCCCAGTGCTAAAACTGGGGGCATTAATGGCCAAATTAAAGGAGACTGAGTCCATTTTGATTCGGTCTTTTTTGTATAACTACGAATCTCTTGTGTGTCTGACGACACCCTGCAAGATTCTAGGTTACGCTCGAGGCTTTCCCGCTCTAGATCGCGCTCTGGCTTAAATGCGCTCCCAAAGACTGATTTCTGCGCTTAGCTACGTCTAACTTGTAAGCGAAGACCGCTCACGGCGTTAGCCTAGGTTACGCTCGAGGCTTTCCCACTCTAGTTCCCGCTCTGTTTTATGCGTTTACGAGGTAGCTGATGCCGATTAAGGCGATGGTCATGATAAAGACGTACGATAAGATGGTTTTTTGCATAATATACCTGCTTTCAATTTATTAGGGCTAGTTTAAAAAATAAATGATCGCAAAGCGTGTTCTTTTTTTTATTTTTCCTTGAAGAATTGACGAGTGTAAGTACTTCAATTGTCAGCAATTGAAGTGTAGACTAGATTTAAATAACTTTTCTGGAGAAGAAAAATGCATACAATCTTTTTAGTATTGCTCGTTGTGGCTGCCGTTGTTGCGGCTAATGCCGTTTATGCACGGTTCAATGCAGTACCGGTGGCTTTTTTGCAGATTGCAGCGGGTTTATTGTTAGCCTTAACACCCCTTTACCGCGATTTTGAATTGGAGCCGGAAGTTTTTTTGTTAGCCATTATTTCGGTCTTAATGTTTAATGATGGTCAAAATACAAGTATTCGAAAATTGACCCGGCAGTTAGGCACTACGTTATCGTTGGCAGTTGTGCTGGCGATAATTACAATCTTGGTAGTGGGTACGGTCACACACTTCTTAATACCGCAGTTTTCATTAGCACTTGCTTTAGCGCTGGGGGCCATTATTACACCCACAGATGCAGTGGCGGTATCTTCGATTACAACCAATATGGCGGTGCCTGAAAAAGTTATGGAAACATTAGAAAATGAATCCTTGTTTAATGATGCTTCGGGGATCGTAGCCTTTAATTTAGCTATCGCCGCAGTAATTACCGGTAAGTTTTCAGTGACCGCAGGGGTTCAAAATTTCTTATACGTTTTTATTGGCGGCATTATTTTAGGCTTAATTTTGGGCTATCTCATTGTGAGGGTTCGCATTGCCTTGATTAATCGTCGGGTAGATACGCCGTCGGTCATTGTGCCGTACACGCTGTTAACCCCATTTGCGGTCTATCTAATTGCGGAGGCTTTTGGGGTTTCTGGTATTTTGGCGGTGGTCGCCACCGGGTTAATCCACGGCATCCAGCAAGGTCGTTTACGTTTAACCACTTCCCGGCTGCAGATTGTCATGAGTACCACTTGGTCTATCGTGGCCAGCATCCTAAATGGTATTGTTTTTGTGTTATTAGGCGTTTCTTTACCAAGCGTCATTATTCACTTACAGCAAAGAGATACGGGCTCAGTGCTCATTTTAGTGGGCCTAGGTGTTTTATTATACGCAGTGATGACCTTTGTTCGTTTTTTGTGGTGCCGAATGGATATGGCTAAGGTCGCTGCGGAAAATCGTCAGGAACAAACAAAAAATAGTTTGATCTTAGCCCTCAGTGGTGTCCATGGCACGATTACGTTAGCAATGGCCTTTTCGTTACCGTTAACTTTAGGCGGCCATAGCTTTACTTATCGAAATGATATTATTTTTATTGCATCAGTTGTTATCTTAACGAGCCTGCTGGTGCCAACTTTGATTTTGCCAAGAATTTTACCAAAGCAAGTCAGTCAGGTTACCGAAGCCCAATTGGCGCAAGCTAAAACCGCAATGGTGGATGATGCCATTAAAATGATCCAAGACCGTCATGGCACTTCGCCTAACGCCAATGCGGTAATGATGATTTTAGCCGGTCAACGACCAGTTGAAGCAGCCCCCAATAAAGCAAAATTAGATGCTTTATTTGATGCAGCCTATCAGATTGAACAAAAAACAATCAATGAAATGTATCAGGCTGGTACCATCAGCGCTCAAATGTTGAATTGGTATTTAAGAGTCGCCCGGACGACAAACTTACAAAATCAACAAAGCTTTCGGCAACGGCTTTCTTTTTTCATTCGCTTTATTGTCGTCAGCAAAATTTCTTTAGACAAAGCCGCGCGTCAACGGCGTCATGAATTTAGATTATTGCGCCGGCAGCAGCAAAGTCTAGCTCGGGATAAAATGGCTGAAATTAAACGCCGGAGTTGGACACAGTTAAAAGAAATTGAGCAAAAGCCTTATGACGCAGTGATTGCCTATTTGATAGACAGTTATACGCCGGAAAATGAAACTGAAATCAGTCTAGTCCGCCGCGCTTATGAAGAACGGCATCGTCGGCTATCCGGGACAAAAGCAGATCAGGAAGCACAAAATGAACTCTTAATTGAAGCCTTCCAGCAAGAGCACAACTTTATTCAAAATCAAGCCGCCGTTAAAAATTATAATCGTGCTTTGAGTAATGAACTATATGAACAAATCTCAACCGATCAACTGGTTTACATGCAAAGCGTTAACGCAGATTAATGAAGCAATAAAAAACAACCCTTATCCGTTGGGCAAAGCTGCCAACAGATAGGGGTTGTTTTGGGTTTTGGGGTCGCCACTTATAAATAAACATCTAAATCCATTTTTAAATAAGCTGAAACACAATGATCTAACGCGATCATTACCCGAGAAATATCTTCCTGAGCACCAAAATCCTTGATTTCGATGATTCGCTGGTTTGTTTGAACCGTATCCAACAAAGTTTGACGGTTATACATATTCGTTGTCGTCAAAACAAGATCATATTTTTGAGTGGCTTTAAATGGCGTTAAAGCCACATTAAAATGGGCACTGATCAACGTCATCAATTTTGATTGTAAATAATAATTAATGGACTGTTCATGCATATCATAAAAACCAATCTGAAAAGTTTTAGTCGTCTGACCCACTAATAAGCGCAAGATCAATGTGAAGTAACCCTTTAAGAAGAGCACAATTTCTGGACTTTGAAAAATCGGATCAATTTTTTGTAATTTAGTGATTAAACAGCCGCAAAACTGATTTTGACCGCTATCTTCGGTCCAATGATTCGTTTGATCAATGGTGTCTAAGAGTTGGTGAAAACTGCTAAATATCCCGGGAAATAAAATAATATTGCCAATCTCGTAATACAGCGTGTAGCGCAAGAAATTAAAATGTTGGCTGAAATGGAATTTAACACTGATAAAATCAACAATTTCAGCGACAACCGAACGAATACGGTCTAGATGGGCAGACAAAGCACCGGTATTATGAATAAATTTAAAAAACTCGCTGTCCCAAGATAAAATGCGCTCAGAAGAAATAAATAAAATGAAATTTACAACTTCAAAGTCTAAATCTCGAAAAACAATGCGCAGATTTTTATGGAAAATTTGAATCAATTTGCGGCCATAAGGTTTTTCAGCCATAGCTTTTAAATTTACAATATCTAAGGCCGTATCTAAATGTCGAGATTTATTGCGCTGCAGATTAATATTGTAAAAAATATTAATCGCATTACGGCCGATTTCTGATAAACGGCTGCCGATTAAGTGTTCAAAATCTGTAATAAATTGTTGAATGTGGGGTTCAGCAACGGTTGCCAACTTTGGATTAGTGGCATTTAAAGTGCTGAATAAATTATAGTAAAAGTGCCGAATATTAATTTCACGACCATTGATCCGATTATTGCGAATGGAGATCTGAAATTCACTGAGTAAATGATTGACCTTATTCATTGCCCGAAACAAGGTAGATTCACTGATTAATAGAGCTTGCTGCATTTTTTGCATTGTGAAATTTGGATGCCAAAAAGCGTAAGCCAAAATTTTGTAGACGAGAGATTCCTGGATAATATGATTGGTAATTTCTTCTAAACTGGAATCTGGCGATATTTCTAACACAATCATCGTTCTCGTTTCGGTGAGTTGCACAAAATTGACATTTCGCAACATTTTAAGACTGTCATTTAGGGTGATCACATGATCAGAGACCATTCTAGACGTTGTTTGTAAATTATTGATCAATTGAGATTTAGAAATCGCACCGTGACTACGAAAAATACATTCCAGCATCTTGACATCAAACGCTGATTTCGCATCTAACAAATCTTCCTTATTCATTTTTACAAACTCCCCCCTATAAACATGCTTAAAATACAAAATAAAAACGATTACTTTTGTGGCGTGTTTAAGAGCTGAAAAGCGAGACGTTCACCGTCTTGAATCGGTAATTTTACAACACCGCAATATTGGAAACCATTTTTTTGAATCACATGTTGCATTGGTAAATTCAAACGGTGGGTATCAATTCGAATGTCTTGGTAATCTAAAGCGATGGCCTGGGTAATTAAATGTTGCATGATCTCAGAGGCAAGCCCCTGGTTTTTTAAGGTGCTGGTGACACACAAACGATGGATGGCAATATATTCGCGAGACGTGGGCTGTGTCTGCCATTGGCCGTCAATGGCTTCATATGCTGGATCAATACCGCTAATTAAAGCCCCGTAAGCTACCACTTTTTCTTCTTGGCAAAGGACATAACCTTGTCCGGTGAGCATATCGGTTTTGAAAGTCATAGCTGTGGGACCATCACTAGGATTTTGCCACTGGGGGATTTGTCGTTTGGCAAGTAATGTTTTTGCTTGGGTCATAATTTCAACAATTGCGGTTAGATCATTTTTATTTGATTTTCTGAAAGTAAACAAAAAAATTAACTCCTTTTTTCAACGCTCAAAGTTGGTCTAATCATTATAATACCAAGTTTTGTGTCGATTTTAAAACAATAACCCCTGTTATCTAAATTAGGTTAGCCTTACTTTTCTGTTTCCAATCCTTAATAAATAGTGTAGAATACACAATGGATTAAAAATCATTAGGGAGTTGATTTAAAATGGCTGAAGAAGAAAACGGTCAACACAAGCATAAACTGATTGAATATGCGAATGGACCTTCTTTGGAGGAAATTAATGGTACGGTTGAGGTACCAAAGGGAAAGGGCTTTTGGCGCACTTTATTTGCTTATTCAGGCCCAGGTGCATTAGTTGCCGTTGGGTACATGGATCCAGGTAATTGGTCTACTTCTATCACCGGCGGGCAGAATTTCCAATACATGCTGATGTCAGTTATCTTAATGTCTAGTTTGATTGCCATGTTATTACAATATATGGCAGCCAAGTTAGGGATTGTCACACAAATGGACTTGGCTCAAGCCATTCGGGCAAGAACCAGTAAGAAACTTGGGATCGTATTATGGATTTTAACGGAATTGGCCATCATGGCAACGGATATCGCCGAAGTTATTGGGGCGGCTATTGCCTTGTACTTACTGTTCCACATTCCGCTGGTAATCGCGGTATTTATCACCGTTTTAGATGTTTTATTACTGCTCTTATTAACTAAAATTGGTTTCCGTAAAATCGAAGCTTTGGTCGTTTGTTTAATTTTAGTCATTTTATTAGTTTTCGTCTATCAAGTTGCCTTATCTGACCCAGATTGGGGCGGTGTTATCAAAGGCTTAGTACCAACGGCAGAAACTTTTTCTAAAACCCCAGTTGTTGGTGGGATGTCACCATTAAACGGGGCATTAGGGATTATTGGGGCCACAGTTATGCCCCATAACCTGTACTTGCACTCTGCAATCTCACAAACTCGGGCAATTGACCACAGTGATGAAGATCAAGTTGCTCAAACCGTCCGTTTTGCAAAATGGGATTCTAACATTCAATTAACTTTTGCATTCTTCGTAAATGCATTGCTCTTAATCATGGGGGTTGCCGTCTTCAAGACTGGTGCTGTTAAAGACCCTTCATTCTTCGGTTTGTTTGAAGCTTTGTCAGATACTTCGACTTTAAGTAACGGCGTTTTAATTGGCGTTGCGAAGTCAGGTGTTTTGTCAGTCTTGTTTGCCGTTGCCTTATTGGCCTCTGGTCAAAACTCGACAATCACAGGGACTTTGACCGGGCAAGTTATCATGGAAGGGTTTATCCACATGCGGATGCCTTTATGGGCTCGGCGGTTGATCACCCGGTTAATTTCCGTAGTGCCTGTTTTAATCTGTGTTATGATGTTCGCCCATAGACCTGAAGTGCAGCAGCACGTGGCCTTAAATAATTTGATGAACAACTCCCAAGTCTTCTTAGCCTTTGCCTTACCATTCTCAATGTTGCCATTGTTAATGTTTACAGATAGTAAAGTTGAAATGGGTAATCGGTTCAAAAATAGCTGGTTTGTTAAGGGACTAGGTTGGATTTCTGTCGTCGGCTTAACTTATTTGAACTTATTAGGCTTACCAGATTCAATTGCTGGGTTCTTCGGCGACAGTGCTTCTAAAGGTGAAATCTCACTGGCCCACGGCATTGCTTATGTGCTTATCGTTGCTGTTTTGGCATTGTTGGCTTGGACAATTTATGAATTGTACAAGGGCAATAAGCGCTTTGAATTGCAGTTAGAAACACAAAAAGCAGCTGATAAAGGCAACACAAAATAGGCGTCTAATCTAAAAATAAAGGAAATGATGAGAAGTTATGCGTGATTTAAATCCAAGTAACGTCAAAACATTTAACAAAATACTCGTTGGGGTGGATGATTCGGAAGATGCACAGCTAGCCTTCCGTTACGCCTTGAATCGTGCCAAAGTTGATAAAGCCCACTTAGTGATTTGCTCAATTTTGGAACCAGATGAAATCAATGTGTATCAGGCTTTAGATAAAGACTTTGTTCACGGCCAGCGTGCCGAACTCGAAGCTCATTTAAAAGGGTATCAGAAATTAGCGCAGCAATTTGGCATTGAAGATGTTCAAATTGTCGTTGCAGAAGGGGATGCCGGGGAAACGATCGTTAAAAAGGTTATCCCTAAAGTTGAACCAGATGTTTTAGTCATTGGCGCAGAATCTAAGAAGGGCCTGAAACGGCACTTTGGTAGTCAAGCAGCTTACATGGCCAAATATGCACCCATTTCTGTTTTTGTGATTCGATAGATTAGAGACAACGCAATTAGAGCGATTATTTAACCGATAAATAAGAAAAGGTCCGATCAAAAATTATTTTATTGATCTGGCCTTTTTTAATTGTCGTTTTAGGCTATAATTAAATCAATTATTAATTTCAAAGGACATTATTATTTTGACTAAAGAACGAGATTATTCATTGGACTTTGTGCGAGTCGTTGCCGCTTTGTTTGTCATAACTGTTCATGTGATGGCCAATAGTACAAAAACCAATGACATTGCTTATAATATTAATTTAGTTGCGAGCAGCGGTATTTTTATGTTTATTATTTTATCAGGCTGTACCAATTCGTTGCGATTTCAAAATCAGCGCCGCTGGCCAAAACAGACCCAGCTGTTTAAAAGTGCTTTTACGAAGCTATTGATTCCTTATTTGATATGGACGCTTATTTATCGAACGATTAATGGTTACTTACATCAAGACGTTTGGTGGGGCTTAACCGATTGGCCTAAGCTGGGGATGGATATTTTGACTGGCGGAGCTTGGTATCATCTTTATTTTATGGTGATCTTGATTTATTTATACTTAATTTATGGCTTGTTATATCGTTGGTTAAAAGCATATCGTTTGCCAACACTACTATTTTTTGGTTTGAGTCCTATTGCCATCACCTACATCGTGGGCCTTGTCAAAATGCCCGCAGCGTTAAATAATATTTTGTATTCTTCGCCGCTAAATTGGTGGGGGCTGCCGTTTATTTTAGGCATTTTGTGGGCGTTACATTTTAAACTGAAGATTTGGGGCCGTAATTTGAAATTACTAGGTTTAGTGACCATTGTGGGCGGCGGTTATTTTTATCTTTACACAATAACCACGGGTTTATTTGAACACAGCCAACGAATTGCCGTTTATAATTTAATGATGTATTTACGGGAAGGGTACGCATTTTTAAGTATTTTATTCTTTTATGCATTAGGGTACATATTGTATCAATATTTACCATTTTTGAAAAAACCTATGCAACGCTTAGGCAGTCACGTTTATACCATCTACTTCTGCCATCCGGTGATTATTTGTATCACTGATCAGCTGCAGCAGACGTATTCATTTTTTGGCAGCCATGAAACGGGACCGTTATTGGTAAAACTTGGGATCACCATTGTGGGAGCTGTCGTTTTAGCCTATTTGATTGATGGTGTAAAGTTAGGGCTCAAGCGGCTGATTCAGCAGCCTAAGCTGGCTATCAAAACGGCTCAATAATCGACTTGATGGTCGGTTATTTTTTTGGGTGCGAAATGTGATAATATTAAAAAATACACGAACGACGAAAGGAGCGGCATGTTTGGAACGAAAATGGGATGTGCAGTTAGATTTTGTCCGGATCATTGCCGGCTTTTTTGTGGTGGTTGTTCATGTGATGGCCAATAGTGTTAAATTTAGTTCATTTGCGTACTATACGGATTTAATTGCCAGCAGCGGTATTTTTATGTTTATTATTTTATCGGGTTGGACCAATACACTGAGTTATCAAAATAGGCGTCGGGGGCCCGGCTATAATCATTTGTTTAATCCGGCGGCTAAGAAGTTGCTGTTGCCATATATCGGCTGGACATTGATTTACACAATGATTAACGGCTACTTAAATGCTAAACCGTTGTTAGGGTTAACCCAGGGCATAAAACTCGGGGAAAATTTGTGGACGGGTAGCGCTTGGTATCATCTTTATTTTATGGTTTTATTAATTTACTTATACTTAGTCTATGGCTTTTTATTTGAATTGCTACATCGATTTAAGTGGCAGACGATGCTCTTTTTCAGTCTAACGCCGATCGGTATTACTTATTTGGTGAATCAAGTCGCCATGCCGCCGCTGTTGAATCGTTTTCTTTATTTATCACCATTAAATTGGTGGGGGCTTTTATTTATTATCGGGATGCGTTGGGGCCTGCAATTTCGCCTTGAAGATTGGCAGGGACATCTGAAGTTAAAGGGATTAATTGCAGGGATGACTGTGGGGTATTTTGGGCTATACGCAGTAGTGCTAGAATTGTTTCATCAAACAAATCAAACGGCCTGGTACAGCGTCATGATGTACTTACGGGGGGCCTATACTTTTTTAGCGTTATTGCTATTTTATGGCTTAGGTTATTATTTGATGCGGCGGTTTACGAAGCTGAAAAAACATGTTAAAGCGTTAAGCAGCCATATTTACACGCTGTATTTCTGTCATCCGGTGATTATTTGTATTACCGATCAGCTACAACAGCAACATCTGATGTTTAAAACAATCACCGCCGGGCCATTGTTATTAAAATTAGTGTTGGTGTTAACGGCGTCTTTAATATTGACTTATAGTATTGATGGCCTGCAAAATAAACTGCATCAACTATGGACAAAAAAAGCGTGAAGCCGCGACTTCACGCTTTTTTCTATGGGTTAGTGCTCGAGGCTTTCCCGCTCTAGTTCACGCTCTCTACTAATACCAGGCGGGTTGGTCGCCGTCGGTATTTGGTTTGTTCAAGCCAACGGAATGGCGGATTTCAATGGCTGGGTTTTCAGCGAGTTCTACAACAAAGGCGGCGACACTGCGGCGAGAAACTTCGGTGCCGACAAAGGGTGTGCCTTTTTGAGTAGTTTCGTAATCAATTTCATGTTTATTTGTCAGCCAAGCGGGCCGGATGATGGTGTAATCTAGGTCGGAGGCTTCAATGATTTTGGCAGCAGCTGAGTAGTTTGGCAAATAACCATCATCTAGCATGTGGTGGTTCCATTCACCAAATTTACCAGGTACTTCATCATAAATTCCTAAAGTTGAAATCCAGATTAACCGTTTAACACCGGCTTTGTCCATGGCAGTAACGACACTTTTAGCTTGTTTTTCAATGGAATTTGTGCCGGAAAGATTTGCATAAACCACATCTTGACCGGTAACAGCAGCGGTCAAATCTTCAGGGTTTAAAACATCGCCTTCAATGATTTTGCTGTCACTAGGGGCTACAGGTTGAATGCGTTTAGCTTGCCGTAAAAACAGGCTCAATTGAATGTCTTTTCTGTCTTTAAATAAGTCAATGGCTTCTCTAGCGATTTGTCCATTAGCACCAAGTATTAAAACTTTTGTCATAAGATGACCTCCATAATAACAACTTCTATTTTGTAAGCAACTAAACTGTAATACTAATCATTACAATATTCAATACCTTTTGATAAAATAATTTATTTTCCGGCAGAGATAATCATCAGAAATCACAAAAAAAGACTATCGGATCAAGCTTCGATAGCCCTTAAAATAAATCTAAAAAAGAGCGTTAGTGGTTTTTCGACTACTAGCGCTCAAATTATGAATTTTTTTAAAATTAGTTAAGCTTCTGGCAATACTTTTTTAAGTAGGAAATCGGTTTGGACATCATCCCCCATAATGAAATGATGTTCACTGAAGCGTTCAAAACCCATTGTTTTATAAAAAGCCTGAGCTTTATAATTATGTTCCCAGACCCCCAGCCACATTTCTTTTTTGTGTCGCTGCTGGGCCAGTTCAGTGGCCAGCGTCAGCATCTGGCGGCCAAGACCTTGACGTTTGAATGCTGGCCGGACATAAATTCGTTCGACCTCAAAGCTATCTGGGCCCATGGGTTCTGATTGGGCATCTTCGATATTGACCTTAAAGTAGCCGGCCAATTGCTGTTGAACGTACAAGAAGTAAAATTCAGAAAGTTCATTTTGCAATTCACGAGTGAGTTTTGGCTTATTGTAAGCTTCTTCTAAATAAGTGACCATGTTTTCATCTTTTGTGATACCATCAAAAGTTTCTTTATAGGTTTGAATGCTAACTGCTTGCAAAGTATCTAAATCTGCTAAAGTACATTTTTTAATTTCCGCCACATCATCAAACTCCTTTTTTATTATTAGTATTATAAAACAAAACTAAAAAATTTGGTAAAAAAAGATAGCCAAGTTAATGACTATCTTTAGGGTTTTTATATCAACCAGGAAAAACAAAGTTAAGCGTAGACTCTATTCAGACCGGTTGTTTGTTTTAGGAAGTTAGGAGAAAAGAAATTAAATGACGTTAAAAGTAAGTTTAAGCTTTTAATTTCCGGGCGGTGAAAATATTCATAATGGCATTGAATAATAGCGCTGCACCGAAGATTCTTAAGGCTAACAAGATTGTGTTGAATGGGTTAAATACAAGGACTAAGCCTAAAATAATCATGACAATACCGTAAAGGATAAACGGCGTTGGCCGGACATTGATATATTGCCGGTGACTGAAGGCGTCAACGATTTTTGCAATACCACTGACCCCTAAGCTGATCCCTAATAAGAATGGCAATGCACTCAAAATTGGCTTAGATAGTAGTAAAATCAAGCCGGCACCGACCAGTTGACTGATCCCAATGGGTAAGTTAAAACTGCGTTGGTAGGCTTTACGTTGCCGAAAAGCTGAGATTAGGTTTAAAATACCAAAGAAGGCAACGAAGCCGGCAGTGACGTTAATAAAAATATTCAGCATTGATGCCGGCTGTAACAAGCTGAATAGCCCTAAAATAATAAAGGCAATACTTTTAAGCCAAGTATATTTGCGAAACTGATCAAAAAATTTATTCAAAATAAGCACCCCGTTTTTCAAATGACTCACGTTTAATCTATACCGATATTGTAAAATGAAATGCATAAAAACAATAGGGACTTAAGGAGTAATTCATGGAGTATTCTAATACATATTTAGCCCGATTTATTGATCGGCCCAATCGTTTTGTGGCTCACTGTCAATTATTGACCACTAACGAAATTGTGACAGTTCACGTTAAAAATACCGGCCGAACATCCATCTTACAGCCGGGGGTAACGACAGCTTTAGTAAAAAGTGATCGACCAAACCGCAAAACATTATACGATTTAGTCGCTGCTAAAAAATACGATCAAATCTGGATCAATATTGATTCACAAGCACCTAATGTGGTGGTCAATGAAGGGTTAACCCAAAACGACATTCATTTACCGGGCATTGAACGGATTACAAAAGTGATGCCCGAAGTTCAATTTTTAGATTCGCGGGTGGATTTTATGGGATTCGGCACTAAAAGTGAGCCTTTTTTCTTAGAAGTTAAAGGGGTGACTTTGGTCAATCAGGGGATTGCTGCTTTTCCAGATGCGCCGACAACTCGGGGCTTAAAACATGTGCATACGTTAGAAAAGGCGATTGATGCCGGTTACCGAGCCTATTTATTTTTTGTTATTCAAATGGCAGATATTCACAAAGTAACGATTAATCGGGCAATTTATGCGCCGTTGGCTGAAGCGATTGCCCAAGCCCAAGCTAAGGGGGTACAAGTCTTGGCTTACGACTGTGCCGTGACACCTCAGACATTGACGTTAAAGCGGCCAGTGCCTTTTGATTTGGATCAGCCGTTTGTAAGTGACGGATTGCCATCTTCAATAACACCGAAAGTTAAGAAGCCCCTTGAATAAGTGGGCCGTATCTAAGATAATGAGGGGAGGAAAACTTTTCGTTAAAAAATTGGAGGCTATTTTTTTGAGTATTCGTTTGATCGTTACAGATATTGACGGCACATTTTTTGATGATGCCCATAATTATGATGTTGATCGGTTCAATGCCCAATACGCTGAAATGCAAAAACAAGGCATTCGGTTTGCAGTCGCCAGCGGGAATCAATTACCGCATCTGCATTATATTTTTGACCGTAAGTCCCCCTTGACGACTTTTGTAGCGGAAAATGGCAGTCATATTGTGGATGGGGCTAAAGTTATTAGTGAAACGATGATCCCAATGCAGACGGTTCATGAACTACTAACGCACTTAGCGGCACATGAAATTTTTGATAACGCCCATGTACGCTTGTCTGGTAAACAAAATACGTATTTACAAGCAAATGATCCGACAATAAATGATGACATTGTCCAATATTACTTGCATGATATCGCTGTTGTGCCAGATTTAATGCAGGTGAATGATGAAATTTATAAAGTAAATTTGGACTGGCGCTATCATGATATTGAAACACAGTCTGAAAAACTCAATGCGTTATTTGGCGACTATCTCCACGCAACGCCAAGTGGCTCTGGCAGTATTGATATTATTCCCAATGGTGTGAACAAGGCGTTTGGCATTGATCAGTTGCGAGACTATTGGCAGTTGTCTAAAGATGAAATTATGGCCTTTGGTGATAATTTTAATGATTTGGAAATGTTGCAGCATGTTAAGCATGGCTATGTTATGAAGAATGCGACTAAATCCATGCACGAATTTGGGCTACCTACCACACCGTTGGATAATAATCACAGTGGTGTATTAGATATGATTGATCGTGTTTTAACTGGTACATTTCCCGAATAAGAAGCTGGAAATGTAAAATAACTATGTTATAATAAACACGAAAAGAGGCTAATGTTGAGGGAACAACATTAGCCCTAGCAAAGCCATTTAAGACGGTGACTTTGTAACAGAAATAACCGTTACTCGTTCAAAGTAAGACGGTTATTTTTTTGATTGATTTTAATCCCAATCAAAACTAGAATAATGCTCAAAGCAAGCATAATTTTAGAACTTATAATTGGCAAAAAAGTAAGCTAAATCTAAATAACTATGTTATAATAAACACGAAAAGAGGCTAATGTTGTTGCCACAACATTAGCCCTAGCAAAGCCGTTTAAGACGGTGACTTAATAACTGGAATAACCGTTACCTTGTCAAAGTAAGACGGTTATTTTTTTTGATTGATTTTAATCCCAATCAAAACTAGAATAATGCCGAAGATGTGGCATAATAAATCGCCAAATCTTAGCATTAAATCTAGCGTGTCATGAACTGACACTAGGCTATCTCCTTTCCTAGAATGTGTCACTACGGTTTGATCAACCATAGGCATCACTCCAATCTTGAAATAGCCACCGTCTTAGCTTCTTTGCTGTTGTTATTATAACATAACATCTATACTACTATATAGTAAAAATAACATTGTTTTATAAAGCAGCTATCTTCTAAGCAAATGTAATTTTAGAGCTTATAATTAGCAAAAAGCAAGCTAAATCTAAATAACTATGTTATAATAAGCACGAAAAGAGGCTAATGTTGCGGTAACAACATTAGCCTTAGCAAAGCCGTTTAAGACGGTGACTTTGTAATTGAAATAACCGTTACCTTGTCAAAGTAAGACGGTTATTTTTTTGATTGATTTTAATCCCAATCAAAACTAGAATAATGCTCAAAACAAGCATAATTTTAGAACTTATAATTGGCAAAAAAGTAAGCTAAATCTAAATAACTATGTTATAATAAACACGAAAAGAGGCTAATGTTGCGGGAACAACATTAGCCTTAGCAAAGCCGTTTAAGACGGTGACTTGATAACAGAAATAACCGTTACTCGATCAAAGTAAGACGGTTATTTTTTTTGACTGATTTTAATTCCAATCAAAACTAGAATAATACCAAAGATATGGCATAATAAATCGCCAAATCTTAGCATTAAATCTAGCGTGTCATGAACTGACACTAGGCTATCTCCTTTCCTAGAATGTGTCACTACGGTTTGATCAACCATAGGCATCACCCCAATCTTGAAATAGCCACCGTCTTAGCTTCTTTGCTGTTGTTATTATAACATAGTATCTATATTAATTTATGATAAAAATAACACTAAATTAAAAAAGCCTTTGAGATTTTTATTTTCTCAAGGCCTTTTTTATTAATAAATTACTTCGAGTTACGTGAATAGGGTGCTGCTATTTTGAATGAGGTCATTTAAAGTTGAAACGCCAAGGATGGCAATGACAAAGCCGATGGCGAAGACAATGATAACACTGGCTATCAAGTAAGCATACCCTTTATCCATTTTCTTTTTAGGTGTTGTATCAAGAATCATTGCCATTAGACTGAGCTGTAAGAATAAGCCGCCGATGCTAAAAATAAAGTAATAGCCAATGACATTTAAATCAATAATTTGCCACAACAAAAGTAATATGCTGATGAAGATCATCAGATTTGTATGGTGGGCAAAAGTGGTTAAACTGGTCAGGTAATTTTGACTGTGATCTCCTAAAAAGACCCAACGTGCCAAAAAGGCTGTGGATGCAATAATAAAATTGCTGGCGAGTAATAAAATAAAGCTATGTAGGCCAACGGTTAGAGGACTGTTTAGAATACTATCCGTGCTTACAGCAGTGGCGATAGCGGCCAATAATGCGCTAAGTGTTAATGAAATCAAGCCGAATCGCCGATCAAATGAAACTTGTACTTTTAAAGGATGGCTTAGGCCAGAAAGTAAAAACTGCCAATAGTTGCCGTTGGTTTTAGTAGCGGTCGCTGAAGTGTGACTTTGACGCCGATGCTGTTGAGTGGGTGGTGCGGTATTAGTCGGTTGTCTTAAACTAGTGGGCTGTGCGGCTGAACTAGGGTGATTTATGGACTGGGCATAAGGACTTTGCCCTTGGGGATGTTGCCCAGCAGGTTGATCGTTAACGTTGGCAAAATCATAGCCGCAGTTGTTACAAAAGCGCATGTCACTGAGCACCCGTGCGCCGCAATTTGGACAGTTTTTGTACATTTTAATTCCTCCATCAAAACGCTTTCCCAATTATTGTGCAAAGTATAACATATAAATTAGGCTTAAATTTATCAAAAATAATAAGCGTCAATTACCAAATTTGACATTTTGTCAAAAAAGTAATGGACGCTTAATTTTTGTAATCGTTTTGACTTGATTATATATGAATAAGTCTAGGTTACGTGCATCGTCAAACCGTAGCTTTTCTCGCTCTGGGTCTAAAACGCGTTCACTAGAGCAAAGCTCTCACCTAACTACGAATCTCTTGTGTGTCTGACGACACCCTGCAAGATTCTAGGTTAGTGCTCGAGGCTTTCCCGCTCTAGTTCTCGCTCTAAACGCGCTCCCAAAGACTGATTTTTGCGCTTAGCTACGTCTAACTTGTAAGCGAAAACCGCTCACGGCGTTAGCCTAGGCTATGCTCAAAATCAACCCGTCTTTTGTCTCGCTCTATTTATAATTACTCATGTCTGATTCTTTGACGGTGCTGCGGCCGTCTGCTGCGGCGTTTTGGATGGCATGGATGATGTCTAGATCGGACCAGGCGCTGGTGTCAACGCCTTGATCTTTAAGCTGGCTTCTAGCTTTTGTGATCTGAGCGGCAGTGACAGCTTTGCCGTTGACAGTGGTGTCTTGATCTTGAGTGTATTCTCCGCCGCTGGCAGCTTTAGACTGCTCTTCTGCAGGTGCATCAGAACTTGAAGTAGCCGCATTGTTGCTGCTGGAAGAAGATGAGTCCGTTGTTGGCACATCAGTGGTTGTTTGACCACTTTCAGCTGCCGCCGCACTATTATCCGCCTTTAAAGACAGCGCTTCTAAGCGAATGTCTACATAAGCATCTTGGCCGATTTTATCTTGGGATAATAATTGCGATAAAATGGCATCTGCTTGAGCATAATTCTTATCCGCATTTTGCTGTTTGGCCGTATTGTAAAGCTTGTTGAGGGCCTTGCGGTTCTTGATAATCTTCTTCACAGACTGCTTGATCGTCTTTGCCTTATTATTCATCGCCGTCAAACCATTGGGCGTCGTTGTGACAACCTTCAATTGATCTAAAGCCTTATCAAAGTCTAAGTCATCAATATTAGTCTGTGCATCCGCCAAAGCCTGAGCTTGCTTGTAATAAGCCGCCGCCTTAGCATCATTTGTTTTAATCGTTGTGGCCATCTTGTAGTAAGCCTGGGCTTGTTCATAATTACTATCGCTGATGGCCGACTTCCCATTCGATAAAGCCGTATCGTACGTACCATCATTACTGCTGCTGGTGGACTTAGCACTGCTATTGTTGCTGCAGCCGGCTGCCAGTAAAAGCGTAGCACTCGCCACCAGAGCCAGAAGTGTTTTTTTCATTATTGAACCTCCATAAAGTTGTGACTATAATGGCCTTCATTATAACATGGCACCCTAACCGAAACAAAAATCCCACAACGATGTAAAACCGTTGTAACCCAATCTTAATCTAAACCAAACTTTGTAAAAAAGGCGCAAAATCCGTGACCAAATTTGGCATCGTATCATGATAAATCCGCCCAGAAAACGCCTCATGGGGCAAGGGGACAAAACGCGCAGACGCCGGACAGATCGGTTGGTACAAGGGATCGGCCACAATGGTGGTCGCTGTTTTAAGGCAATCACGAATATCATCTTCATCGTGGGCCGTCAATTCATTTTCAGTTAACAAACCCGACTGGGCATCCACCGGACAGATCACCCGACTGCCTTGTCCAGTGGCCTGCTGATAAGCCGTAGCTAAAGACATCGTTGTCACCGTCTCGCCAATGAAGTAAGTGTCTGCACCTTTTGTGCAGTTTAAAATAGATTGATTGACACCAGTTTGATCGGCAGTTTGAATGGCCGTTACCGCCTGGGCCATTAATGCCGGCCCATAAGGCATCCCCACCACATAAGGCATCTTGAACCGCTGTTGCAATAACTTGGCCACCCCTAAACCGCCAGTGGTCACCACTAAATTAACATGCGCCTGACTGGCTTTTTTTAAAGCATCTAAGTCGTTATACATCGCCCAATTACTGTGCACCGTAATCCCATGGGCAGCCAAACTTTCCGTTAAAGCAGACACCGTACCGTTCACCGAAAAATCCAACGGCGTCACCCCTAAAAGATTCACCGTTAAATTTGGTGTTTTGGGCAAAGCTTCCGTACAAAAACGCGTCGCAATCGCCGTTAACGCCTGATCAATTCCCGTCGTATAGGGATGCATCCCGTCCGTGTTAAAGCCAAACGTAGGGATATCTGTTGCTTGCGCCACCTCTAAAGCCAGCGCCGGAAAATCCGTCCCAATCACCATCGGAATAGGCGAACCCGTCAACGCAATAAATCTCGGCTTTAACCGCTGGGCCGCTTGAATGGTATCCTCTAAAAACTTCTGATCATCGCCTAAGATCGCCTGGGTCTCCGTCAACCCAGACACAAAAATCAAACTATCTTGATCATACCAACGGGGTTCATCGTGGGTGGCATAAAGAGAACCGTAGCCCCCAGCATCATGCATCACCGTCATACCGCCCAATTCATATAACGCCGAACAGACACCGGAAATATCTGCCGTATAACGTGAAATAATACTTGCTGTATGTTTCATAATACGCAACTGCACCCCCAATTTAACGCCTTAACCGGAATGAGTGCCGCCGTATCTTTTGGCGTTTCAAACGCCGCAGTCATCAAATGAGCCAACCGGGTAATCGCGCTGAGCCCATACATCCCATCGCCCTCAATAATATTGACAAAATAATCAGAACCCGTGAAATAAGCCGCCTTTTGCCCAATAGCTAACGTCTTTTCCGACCGCTTCCGAGAGGCCACACGCATCTGCACATCCTCAGTCGGATGAATCATCAAATCCGGCTTGAGCTGTTGCAGCTTGTCAAAGTCCGCTTGTTCCTCCACCTCAAACGCATCCGCATACACATCCGTCACATTAAAACCATGGGTTAACAGCATCCGCGTCAAACTCAACGGCCGCGGCCCCGCAGAATAATCAATCGCAATCGGCGTCTGCCCAATCACCGCCTGAGCCTGTTTTAAAGCCGACTCCGCCTGGGCCACCGCTTCTTTGTCCGGCGTATAAGGCACCTGCAACGTCGCACATAATTTAGCCAAACGCGCCTCAATCTCCCCATAATCAAAACTCAGCGGTAAATAAACATGAGTCTGCCCCAAATTCTTCGCCAACAACTCACCCGCCTTAATCGCAGAAGGCAGAATCGAAATATTCACCGAACTAGCCGCCATCTGCTTGTACGCCGCATAATCTTGACACGTCCCAATCTCATGCACCGAAAAACCATGCCTCGTCAGCAGCTGATACAAATCACTATCATGCGGCAGCGGATAATCACTGCCAATAATATTCACCGCCATCTGATCCTTAGGCAAAGGCGTTAACAAACTGTAAAGCTGTTGACGCATCATTTCCACGGGATTAGGGCCGCTTTTGCGCATGATCGGAAACATATAACAATCGGTAAAATCAATATCCGGGAACCGCTGCCGCAATTGACTGTAAATCAAGTCAATATCGCTGCCCAAGAACTGATGAATACAGCTGGTATACACTAAAACAGCAGGGGGCCGCTGTGGGAGTTCTTCAATAATATGACTGACGCCCTCAATCACCTGGGCCTCCATATCCCCCTCCAAAACATTTTCTTCGCCTACCGCAATCGTGGAAAAACGCTGCGCCAAATCCAACTCCGCCGCACTTAATACCACACCCCGTAAACAGCCTTCTGGACAGACAAAAATCAAGTGGGCTTGGGGTAACGTCAGGCCGATATGTACAATATTCCAACCCCCCCGAGCAGGTGGCGGGTATTCCAAGCCCTGATAAAAGGGCACCGGAAAATGCGCTTGGTTCAGTGGCAAATCAATGCCCACGTGCTGACCTTCAATATTTTTTAACGCAATAAAATTTTCCGGCGTTCGGTCTAACATGATAACACCTCACAGCTGGTCACAATTTGATCGGCCAGTGTTCCGGTATTGTTGGGTTAAAGGCGCTTCAGGAAAAGCTTCCACCACCGTTTTGCCCAATTCTTCAGCACTTTGAATCAAATCACTGCGGTCGATACTGCCAATGATTTTACTCTCAATATCATCAGCCAACTGCTGGACTTTGGCAGTCTCATCTTTGACATTGCGCCGATTCAACACTAAGCCTGCAAACTTGGCATAATTGCGGTTTTGGAACTGCTGAACCGCCGTGGCAATATTTGCCGCCGCATAAATAGACATATTTTCACCGGAAGTAACCACGACAACATAATCCGCATAACCCGGCCGCATCGGCATGGTAAAGCCGCCGCAGACCACGTCTCCTAAGACATCGTATAACACCACATCGGGCTGATATTTCTCATAAGCGCCTTTTTCGGCCAATTTCGTTAACGCCGCAATAATTCCTCGACCGGCACAACCTAAACCCGGTGTTGGTCCGCCGGCTTCCGCACAGACAATATTTTTGTAACCAAGCCGCACCATTTCATCTAACGTAAATTGATCTTGCTTAGTCCGAACTAAATCCAAAATAGTCGTGAGCTTTTCATTCCCCCGTAGTAAAATCGTGGAATCTGCTTTAGGATCACATCCAATTTGCATCACCTGTAAACCCTTGTCCGCCATAGCGGCTGCCATATTTGAAACGGTGGTGGACTTCCCGATACCACCTTTACCATAAACTGCGATTTTAAGCATGATACTCCTTCTTTCTAGGTTGAAAATCGCCACGGCTACGCACAACTTGGTAGCCGATGGTTTGCATTTGTTCTGATAATTTTTGAATCCCCGTGGCCGCATCATCATTAATCCCGGCCTTGTTGTCATAAAGCAGATACTGCTTGCGAAAACGCAACGGTGAAAGATTGGGCATGACCACATTGCAGCCGGCCAAAACCCCCAACTGCCGGCCGTTGCCTTGAACCGTCCCTAAAGCCGTGGTGGCCGGCAATAAAACATCCGGCAGTAAAATCCGGCATAAACTCAAAATAAATAAAGTTAATTGTTCATTGCCCGCTGAATATGCTTTAAACGGTGTTTGACTATGGGGAATAAACGGCCCAATCCCGATCATCTCCGGCTGAAATTCAGTGGTGAAGACCATATCGGTGGCTAAATCCGCAATCGTTTGAAACGGCGCCCCCACCATAAAGCCGCACCCCGTCTGATAACCAATGGCCTTTAGTTCTTTTAAACACTGCATCCGATGCTCAAACGGCTGGTAAGCGGGATGCCAGCGGCGATAAAGGGCAGGTGACGCTGTCTCATGTCGTAATAAAAACCGATCCGCCCCCGCATCAAAGAACCGCTGATAAGCCGCCTTTGTACTTTCACCGATGGACAACGTAATGGCACAGTCCGGATAACGCTGGTGAATGGTAGCGATAATCTCTTCAAAGATCTCGGTGGTGTAGTAAGGATCCTCGCCGCCTTGCAGGACAAACGTGCGAAAACCATTTTGATAGCCATCTTCGCAGCAAGCCAAAATTTCAGCCTTGCTTAAACGATAGCGTTTTACTTGATGATTGCTGTGCCGGATACCGCAGTACAGGCAGTCATTGCGGCAGTAGTTCGTATACTCCACAATCCCCCGGAAAAAGATCTTTTTGCCAAACTTAGCGATCGTCAATGCATGGGCCAATTGGGTGGCATAGGCCTGATCATCAGGCGTATAGTCGGTCAATACCGTCACCCATTGGGCATGGGTTAAATGATGGGTTTGGTATAATTGATCAATTAAATCATGAACCATAATTTGTCATCCCTCTATTAGAAAAACACAAAAAGGCTGGGACAAAACACAAGTTTTGTACCAGCCTCATTTCGTCAAAAAAATAAGCCTTCAGAAATGATTCTGCCAAATGGCGCATCATTGTGTCTTTCATCTCAAAGATTTTTTGATGTCAGTACAAGTGAAATATATCACAACAACGCATGGGCTTCAATGTTTTTGCCTGAAAAAATGACAGCCACGCAAAGCCGGAAACACTCTGAAAAATAGCAGAAATGGTATGATAAAGATGATCATATATAAAGGGGAAGGGCATATGATAAAAACAAAAGGATCTCTCTTAAAATGGCTATTGGTACTCATTATGTTAGGGGGCACACTGGCACCAACGACGGCGCTGGCCGCCAGCACGCAAAACCCCAGTACGGCCGGGAATGTGGACCAACTCACAAGAACCCAGCGGCAGTACATTAACAAAAAACTCAAACGCCAGGCACATTTTACCGGCACCGCCTTATTTTACCGCAACGGCCACGTCATCTATCAGCAAGGCTACGGCTACGCCAATTACAACCAAAAAATTAAAAATAGCGCCAAAACCATGTATCAATGGGCCTCGGTACAAAAATCCGTCACCGCCGTCTTATTGATGTATCAAGTCCAACAAGGCAAAGTCAGCCTGGATGATAAATTAGCCCAATATTATCCTAATATCGCCGGGGGCAAACAAGTGACCTTGCGGCAAATGCTGGATATGCGTTCTGGACTGTGGCTGGCCAAGCCCCAAACGTTTTATAGCGCCAATGATAAAGACATCGTAAATTATGCCGTCGAAAATACACAATTTGTGGCGGCTTCATTAAATAAGTGGAACTATCAAGCCGTTAACTTCTTATTATTAGCCGGCATTATTGAACAAGTCAGCGGCCGGACGTATGCCCAAGAAGCAAACCGGGTCATCTTTAAACCGTTGCATCTGAAAAACACCGGCTTTATGCCCAACCCGGATACCACGCACTGGGCCACTAGCTACCGCAATACCGGTGTTCATTACTACAGCTACAGCCGACCGGAGACCATCACCAAGCCCACGTACAATCGGGAATTAGGTACCGGCAATCTGTATTCTACAGCAGGGGACCTATTGCACATACAGCAGGCGGTCATTCATGGTAAAATTATATCAAAGACGGCACTGGCACAATTGCGGGATGCTACCGGCGGTCATTATCGCGGGGGGATTTATAATTATGCCGATCATGTGTATGCACGGGGCTGTATTTCGGGTTATGAAAATGTCTTTTGTTTAGACAAAACCGGAAACACCGGCGTCGTTTTAATGGGGAATCGTTATTTCTATGGTAAGAAAAAACCTGAATCCCATACTTCTAAGGCGTTAGCCCATGATCTGTTTAAGTATTTACAAAAACAATAACGCCCCTGTCCGTCCAAAAATCAAGGAGGCAATTATTTATGGTAAAAAAAATCGGTTTCATCGGTACCGGCGTGATGGGGACCGGGATGATCAAAAACTTAATCGCCCACGACTTCCCAGTCACCGTCTATAACCGGACAAAAGCCCATGCCAAAGCAGTGCTAGATGCAGGCGCAACTTGGCTAAACACCCCTGCAGAAGTCGCCCAAGCTACAGACGTGGTCATCACCATCCTAGGCTTTCCAGAAGACGTTCAACAAGTGTACTTCGGCCAAGATGGGATCTTTGAAGGCGTCCACAGTAATCAAGTCTTAATTGACATGACCACCACACGGCCTAGCATCGCCCAACGGATCTATGCCCAAGCCCAAGCCAATCAAATTGATGCGTTAGATGCGCCAGTTTCAGGCGGGGATATTGGTGCTCAAAACGCCACTTTGACCATTATGGTGGGCGGCGATCAAGCCGTGTTTGAGGGCCAGCAAGATATTTTTAACGCCATGGGCAAACAAGTGAAATACTTCGGTCCAGCCGGCAGCGGCCAGCATACGAAAATGGCCAATCAAATTATGATTGCCGGCACAATGACGGGTTTAACAGAAATGCTAGTGTATGCTAAAAAAGCCGGTTTAGATTTGGCGGCGGTCTTAGATACAGTGGGTAATGGCGCTGCAGCCAACTGGTCATTAAGTAACTACGGCCCAAGAATTTTGAAAAATGATTATACCCCTGGCTTTTTTGCCAAACATTTCTTAAAAGACCTCCGCATTGCCTTAGACAGTGCCCGAGAAATGAAAATTGAATTACCAGCGACCCTTGAAGCAAATCGGCTTTATCAGATTTTAGTGGAAGACAAAGGACTGGGGAATGACGGCACACAAGCGCTGATTAAATTGTGGTGGCAATAAGCGGTAGGTGATGCAGTTAAACGAACTCAGTCGGGCTGACTGGGTTCTTTTTAAAATGATAATTTTTCTTAAAGCTTTTTAAAAGATACTTAAATCACAAGTGCGGAGTCTTATATCTAATCTTAGATATGTTAAAATGATCCTGTATCTATATATTGGAAGAACGAAACGTTATATTATCTATTAAGGGTGGGGTAGAAAAGTGTATAAACCAAAACATAAAAGACCAACAGAAGTCAAAGTAAACGGTAAAGTAGCGACATTAGCAGCCAGTGCGGTTATGTTAGCGACACCAGTATTGCAAAGTGTCAGCCCAGCATTTGCAGCAGAGGGTACAACCGATTCTACTACAGAACAAGATGCTGACAAGAACGAAGTTGTTAAAGAGGCAGATTCTTATAGCGTAGGAGATTTGCAGGGTTTAGTTGAAACTGTTGAAAAATTAGCTGATGACGGTACTAAAGAGACAATCGAAACGCCTGGTTTTACTTTGCCGAGTGTTCAAGTGCTACAAGGAGCGCTTGATGAAGCTAATGATGTAATTACAAAAAATACAAATACAGAGGCAGACGCTACTGAGGCTTATAATGCACTAAATGAGGCACAAACAACTTATACGGCAGACTCGGCAACAGATAAAGCAACTTATGATAATTTACAAACAGCAATTAAAGCTGGTACTGATGCTACTAAGGGTAAGCCTGAAGCCAAGATTACAGCATTAAACACTGCAATTGAAACTGCAAAAGCTATTTATGAAGCTGCAGACCTAACAACTGATACGTTTGGAAGTAAAGCTGATGCTGCGGTTAGTGCAATTACAGCAGCAATTACCGATCTGGGTGACGAGACAACCGATACTGATGACACTGGTGTTGCTACGCAGGACGAAAAAGATGATTTAAAGGCAGCACTAGACAAATTTGAAGCATTAGACGAGGCCGATTACACAGCGGATTCTTACACTGCTGCAAAAGCAGTTTACGACAATGGAAATAAAATCTACACGGATACTGATGCTACATCAGAACAAGTTAACAATGCAACTACCGCTATTAACACGGCTATTGACGGCTTAGTCAAGGTTGTAGACGATTCCGGTATTGCGACAGCTGCAGAAAAAGCAGTGCTCAGACAGATACTCGACAAGGCGACTGCTATCAAGCCAGCTGGCTACACCAATGAGACTTATCAAAACTTGCAGGGTGCTATACAAGCTGCTCAAAGCGTCTATTTAGATAAAGAAGCAACCAGTAATGCGGTGAACGCAGCTAATGCCAATGTGCAAACGGCTTTGGACGATTTAGTAGCAATTACAGATGGCAGCACAACGACAACGACAGAACAAACTTTACGCAATTTGGTGACGCAATCTGAGACTTTCAACCTTTGGGATTACACCCAAGCTTCATGGAATACGTTGAACCATGCGCAAGTTAATGCCAAATATATCTTATCTTTGGATAATCCAAGCCAAACACAATTAGATGATGCTTATGATTACTTAAGCGATGCCATCGACAAGTTAGTTGAAGCTAATGACAGCAGTGCTTTGAAACAATTAGGTGACTTGTACACGCAAGTCGGTCGTTTGTCCGCCAGTGATTTCACAACGAATTCATGGGCTAAAGTAGTAACTGCTAGAAACGCCGCAGAGGTTGTCTTAGAAGGCGGCTTTGATGCATCTGTTTCTAACGTCCAGACCGCTTATGACAACTTACAAACCGCAATTAAGGGCTTAGTAAGCACTGATGCCAATTACTCTGAAAAGACAAAATTAAGTGATTTGTACAGCGAAGTAGAATATTACACTAAAGGTTCAACTGTCGATGATGTCTGGGCAGCTTTCGTAACTGCTAGAGACAACGCTGCTGCAGCTTTGAAATCTGATGACAGTACCGTTATCGACTACATGGTAGCGAATGACGCCTTAACGGAAGCTGTGACGGCTTTAGGCGATACTGCAGACACGAGTTACATTGCCACAGCCGCTTACAGAGATATTGACGGTGTGGGTAAAGTCTTCTTCTCTGATAACCAAGGGATTGTTTTGTATAACAAGCCAGAAGGCAAACAAGTCAAAGACGCTGACGGAGAAGGTCGGATGTTAGCTAACGAATCCAGATGGAAAGTTATGCGCCAAGCAACGCTACAAGACGGCTCTTCATGGTATGAAGTTGGGAAGAACCAATGGGTAAACGCCAGATTTGTCATGATCGAAGAGGCTCAAATTGGCCAAATCGACTACTTACCAGATATGGGCGTTAACTTGTGGGTCTTTGAACCAGACGGCTTACATTTCACCGGCCGGCGCCTAGATAACGGCAGCCAATGGGAGATGTGGGGCAGCATGATGATCAACGGCCAACAATACTTCAACCTTGGGGCTAACCAATGGGTGAACGCAGAATATATTGCAATTGCAGAATAAAAATTAAATTGAACGACAAAACACCAGCTGAGGCAATACCTTGGCTGGTGTTTTTTGGGTGCGTTTAAGCGGAAAATTTTATGTAAACAAAAAGCCCCCCTACCGATCGGGAGACTTTTGCAATTATGAGCGATTCAGTAACGAATACCAACATAAAGTATAACCGAAATTACTCAAAAAAGAAATACCCTTGTAACGATAATGAAACGTAAAAGCAAAATTAAGACTAAAGACTGACGGCAAAGCCTTGATAAAATAACGTTTTGGAGAAATTAAAAAAATAATGGTAGGTGCAAAATTTTTTTCAGCATACTAGATGTTGTGTTTTGGTACAGAGCAGGTGCCTCAAATTTTGAAGGGCCAAAGCCTTGATAATTAAGGCTTGCTAAAAAATAACAGCATTTTTTTAAAAAAAGATTTCCGTTTTTGCGTTTAGGATTGTTACTAGTTTATGTAAGCAAGTTTGCTAGCAACGAACCTTACAAAAAAACTTAGGAGGCAACATTAATGGCACTTAATTGGAACGGCACAACTTTAAACTACACACTGGCAGGCGATCACTATCCACATGGTAAGAAAATGCGACAATTCAAAAATGTGGTGAAAAACCCCGATGAAGCAAAAGTTTCAGCATTAGGGGCAACTTTAGCCAGCTTTGGCGAAGCCGATGAACTTGTGGATAGCGAAATTGTCACACGTCACTCTGTTGTGACTGACTAATAGGAGGAAATTAAATGAAACAACTACAAATGATTTTTAAAACCAGCGAGGGTAACCGCAGTGCTCTATCATTAAATGACGTTCGAGAAGATTTAGAACCGACAGTCGTTAAGGGGGCGATGGAAAACATTGCCAAATCTGAATTATTTATTAAAGATGATGTGGCACTTTATGATGAAATTATGGCGGCACAGTATGTCTCCAGAACCGTTACCGAACTCTTTAAGCACAAACCCGAGACTAAAACTAGAAATTAAAATTACTTTCATGATCTAAAAACAGTATCATATAGTTGCAAAAAGGCGGCGGGCACATTATTGTGTCTGTCGCCTTTTCGTTGTGGAGAATAGAATGGATACAGTAAAACTGTCAAGGACAGTACTACACAGAATTAGCAAAACCAGTTATGGTAAATAGCAAGTCTGTGCGCTTGCTATGTAAATAAAAAATGAATTATGTGCGTCAAAAATTTAGCGATTTTAAGTTCAAATTGGCGCCAATTTCTGAAAAGTTGAAAGTTTTTTAGAATATTTTGTTTGTAATACTCTTGTAATATAAAAAAATCGAGGTTGATATACCAACGTTTTAAGATAATCTTAAGAAATCCAAATGTTAAAAGTTGATTGCAGAGCAAAAAAAATCCTTTTTAGAGTTCACAAAACATCTTTTTTATTGTAACATGATTGTGTTGGTAAATAATTGACCAACAACGATATACTGATTTCCGTGTCTAGCTAGCTGGAGATTAAAGCATCGTCAAAGCCCACCGCGGGGACTTTGGTTACTTTGATCTTTATTGTACAAAACAAACGGTAAATATGTTATAATCGTAATGGTATCAATTATAAATTATGAGAATTTTAGGAGGAATACCACACATGAAGAAATCTTCAAAAGTTAAATATTTTGGCGTTGCAGCTGCAGCTTTATTAGCAGTTGCGCCAGTTGTCGCTCCTGCAGTGACAGCTACAACTAACGAACCTGCTACAGTACAAGCTGCTACAGCTGGTACTACACCTGATTTTATTGCTGATGCTACTATTAAAAGCTTTGGTACTGGAACTGCTGTCTATGCTAAAGAGGGTGGTGTAACTAAAGAAGCAACAATCGCTGGGAAGACTGCAGTTGATGTTACAAATGTAACACCTACTTACCAAACTGTACAAGTTACTGTTTCTCCTGCCGAACCAGAAAGTACTGATGGTAATTTGGTAGGGAAAACTGCTACTACTCAAGTGTATTCTGATTCTGAAGGTACTGTTGCTGACGGTGACCCAGTAGATTTAATTGCAGAAACACCTTATACAGAAAAGACAGCTGATGGCACTTATAAGATTGATGCTGGTTACGTAAGGGCTGAGGATGTTACTGCAACACCAACAACTGCTGCTGTTGATGCTAAAACAACTACAGTAAAAGGTTACTTCTACGTAACTCCAGGTGCATATCTTGCTACTGACGGCGCAAAAGGTACAAATGGTACTTTGTATATCCCAGCTAATGGTTATAACTTGAAGTATAACATTAGCGCTACAGTGCAAGCCGCTGATGAAGATGCTGCTGCTACTGTTTCTAAGACAGCTATTAATACTGAAACTGGCAAAAATGATGCTAATATCACAACTGCACTTACAAATGGCACATTAAATGTAACTGGTGTTTATACTGATGCTGCTGGTGTTGAATACTATTCATTCGACAAAAATGGTGCTGTATACCTTGTTCCAGCTGCTGAGTTAACAATCTCTAAAGGCTACACTGTAACTGCTACACAAGGTTACATCACTACTACTAAAGATGATGTTCGCACTTATAGCGACTCAGCTTTAAATAACTATACTGGTACTTTGATCCGTGATAAAGGCACACAATTATTAGTTGATCAAAAAGCTACAAATGCTAACGGCGATGTTGTAGCTTACCACGTATCTGCTGATGCTGATACAGCTGCTAATACTTGGGTAGATGCTAACAATGTAACTTTTGCAGCTGCAACTCTTGATGTTACTGCTGAAAAAGGCTCTGTAATTGCTAATGCTTCTGCTACTGTATACCGTGACAAAGCTACTACAATTGCTACTAAAGACACTATTGCTAAAGGCGAAACTGTTGATTACACTCGTGTAGTTACTAACTCTGTTACTGGCGAAGTTGTAGCTTATGGCTACAAGAACGACAATGGTAACTGGCGTTATGTTAAAGCTTCTGCATTTGACGAAAATGCTGATGCTGACGTAACTGTTTCTAAATTACCTAACGGCACAGCTCTTTACTCTAACTACAAAGCTGCTACTATCTACACTAATGCTGCTGCAACTGAAGATTCTGGTACTAAGTTGAGCACTGACGTTAACGAATGGTCTGCTTTCGAAGTATCTAAAGATGCTGATGGCAACACTATTGCTTATCGTTTAGGCAAGAACCAATGGGTCAAAGCTGCTGATCTTGAAGCTGAACAAGCTTTAGATGGTACATTTGACGTAGCTGCTGGTATTACTTTGTCTGATGCTGAAGGTACAAAGACTGGTTCTATCGAAAATGGTGGCAACTATAAAGTATTCGCTGTACGTTACATCAATGGCAAACAAGCCTTGAAGTTAGGTACTGACAACCAATGGGTAATCGCTGCACAAGGTGACTACTACCCAGCATAATAATTTAACCTACGTTAAATTATTTCCAAACACTTAAACATTAAGCTTAAATTATTCTAGAATAGAGACCGATGACTCTGATCAAGTCGTCGGTCTTTTTTTGTTCAAAATAAAGCTGACAAGTAATCCATAAGTGCACTTAGGGTATTAAATAATAGTTTTCACTATTGGTAGTTAGTCATAATGTTGCATCAAGTATGAATTACTTATCAACTCTGAAATCTATTTTAAACGATAATTGTAGTTATAAACTTTTAAAATTTTGATTTTTTAATGCTATTTTTGAGAGTGACTGCCCAAATTCTTATTGAAAATTGCAAAACAGCGGGTTTATTAATGAGATATTGTAGAGAGTCGCTTATCAAATTGTAGTTGTGGTTATAGGCTAAGGTAGAGACACCGTTTAACGTTAATTTAAAAACTAATCCTGTATCATCATCAGTCCCAATTCTGAAGCTATCGGCAAGTCGTGTTTTTAAATCTCCAAAAGGGATAATCTTAAAGTAACGCTATTTGGCTTTGTCCAGATTTTACACTTAATTTTGTCTACTAAATTTTTCACTTTAACTCATTAAATTTGATAGTGTACTGAACTGTGTTTGCGGTATAACTACGGTTGTATCTATGAAAGCAAAACTCATAATTTTTTAGGAGGCACTATTATGAAAAAGTCTTCAAATATTAAGTATTTTGGTATTGCAGCAGCAACCTTAGTCAGTTTAGGTGTCGGGGCGGCAACGTTAATTACACCCACGGCAGCGCCAGCAACGGCGCAAGCGGCCACCACAGCAGATAAGGATTTTCCAGCTTTTGCGCCGGTAATGTCCGGTACTTCAGATACAGCAGGTTCAGTTCAGGTGAATGGTCAGTGGCAAAGCGTGACGTTATCGGCGGGCTTACCGATTAATGCCAGCACGAAGTTATCGACTTCTGGACCGGTGAGCGGCAAGACGTATTACGTTTTTGCTGGGGCCACGTATCCGGGGGCAGATGGCAAGGATGCCACGGGTGATGTGTATGTGCCAGCCAAGGGCTTAACGAAGCAGTATACCGTTAGCTTTTATGGCGGGGCAACAGGAACAGCAGCGACGATTACCACGGATGGGACGACGGCGGCTGGTTCAGATGCAACAACTTCAGCAACCAATGACTTGAAGACCGGTACGTTAAAATTAGATGCAGTGTACACGGACGGTACCAATACATTCTTTGCTTATCGGCATGATGGGCAAACTTACTTCGTTAACACGGCGGCTGTGACGACTTCAGCAGCGTTAACCACAACGGATACGGTGGGGACGGTCACAACTAATGATGATAATATGAAGACTTATACGGATCCAGCTTTGCATAGCTATACTGGGAAGTTGGTTCGGGATAAAGGGACTGAGTTAAGAGTCGATCAGCAGGCCAGTGATGCCAGCGGTACGGTTATCGCTTATCATGTGACCAGTGATGCGGACGAAGGGGCAGATACTTGGGTTCCGGCGTCTGATGTGACTTTCACAGCGAATAAATTAGTTCGACAGGCGGCTACGGGTTCATTGACGGCTAAAGATGAGGCGACGATTTACTCTGATAAAGAGACCACTACGGCAACGGATCTGACGTTAGCTGAGGGTGAGACGGTCACTTATAATGTGGTTGTTAAGAATTCTATTGATGGTACGATTGTGGCTTATGGGATTAAGGGCGACGATGGGACGTACACTTATGTGAAGGCGTTCGATATGACGGTGAACACGGCGCCAACTGTGAAAACAGCGGCTTTGCCTTTAGGGACAGCAGTTTATTCCGATTACAAGCCAGCAACGATTTACAGTGATCCAGCAGCAACGAAGGATTCTGGGACTAAATTAGCGACTTCTGTGAATGAATGGACGGCTTTTGCCACGTCAACAGATAGTGATGGCGCTATTGTGGCTTACAAGTTGGGGAAGGATCAATGGATTAAGGCCAGCGATTTGCAGATTGAACAAGATTTGAGCGGTACCTTTGACACTGCTGCGGGTTCACCATTATATAGCAGCGATGGGACACAGTCCGGGAGTATTTCGGTTGCAGGCCCTTATCAAGTTTTTGCCGTACGTTATATTAACGGGAAGCAATCTTTGAAATTGGGGACGGATAATCAGTGGATCAAGGCGTCAGATGGGGATTATTATCCTGCTTAAGTTTTGAATCCCAGTGCCGGATTGGGTGATAAAAATGAAAGAAATCACAGGTCTTCGCCTATTGTTGGCGGCGTTGTTGGCTGTGGGCGCTGCCACTACGGCATTAGAAGTACGATTGTCTCAGCTACGGCCGCAGACATCTGATAAATCATAGTATCAGCGCTATAACGGCGCTTGCAACTGAAAGGAAGTGGTGTCCTGCGCACCAAACCAATCACTCCGCAAGCACATTTGATGCGTGCTAAAACAAAATCCAGTTTGAAGTAACGATCTAGCGCGTTATTTTGGACGAGAATCATAGGCTTAGGTTCTTTTTAGAATTTAAGGCTATGATTTTTTTAATTACTGATGATTAATCGGTTAATCACTGTAAAGCAAGGCGGGTCTTATGGTACAATATGTTCTGATTCAGCAATAAAACAAGGTTTAGGGTATAGGAGTTTTTTGAATGGTCACAATACGTGATATTGCTAAAAAAGCTGGTGTTTCAGCTTCTACAGCGTCCCGGGCGCTTAATAATAATGCGCATATCAGTGAGGCGACAATTCGCAAGGTTAAGCGAATTGCAGTCGAAATGGGCTATCGGCCGGATTATAATGCTAAGAATCTGACTTTGGGTGAGGCCAATGCGGTGGGCGTTATTTTCCCAGTGGGGAATGATCAAGTTACCGGTAATCCTTTTTATATCAGTATTCTGTCAGGGATTAATCAGGAATTAATCAAGCGCAAATATTCGCTGTCCGTGGCGATTGCTAAAACAAATAAGGATTTATTTGAAAATGTAAAGTCGATGGTGATGCAAAGTAAGATCAAACGGTTTATTTTGCTGTACTCGAAGCAACACGATCGGGTGGCGAATTTCTTACGGCAAAATGAATTGCGGTTTGTGGTGATTGGGCAGCCGCCGTATCAATACGATTACTATGTGGATAACAATAATGTGAAAGCTGGCGCCAGTGCGACGAAATATTTGTTGACCCATAATCGGGTGCAACAGCCGCTATTTGTTACCTCTGACCAAGATTGGGCCTATGAATGCCAGCGTTATCAAGGTTTTGAACAAGTTATGGCGCAATATGATTTGCCTGCACAACGTCTGCAAGTCGATTTAAAACAGTTAAAAGTGTTAGATGCGTTTATTTTGGCGCATCCGAAGATAGACGGGGTTGTGGTTACCGATGATAATTTGGCCATGGAGTTTTATGGCAGTTTTCATCGAGTGTATCCTAAGCGGCAGTTGGCCGTGGTGAGTTTTAACCATGTAGTGCCCTCAGTTTTCTTAGCGGAACATTTCAATTCGGTGGATTTATATCCGGAGATGATGGGGATTAAGGCCGTTGTTTTGTTATTCAGCGATCGAGAAGATGAAAAGATAAATGCAAAACAGCATTTAATTGTGAAACATAAAATTGAATAGAAATAACCGCCTCATTTTTTAAAGGTGGTGGTTATTGGAGCTAACGTTGCGGATGCAAGGTTAGCTTTTTTTGATGATAATTTAGGTTTTTGAGCCCTTAATTTTGGGATAAATAAAGCGAATTCATAAATTTTTCAATTTTTTTGAGTTATTTTTATTTTTCTATAAACACTTATACATCAGTGATAATAGCCGTTTTATAGACTTGAGATTAGGTTATTTTTTGAAGAAAATTTGTGCAAACGGTTGCATTAAAATGAATACGGTTTTATAATGAACTCATCAAATGAATTAAGCACGATGGAAGAGGGGTTAATATGGCAGACAACGAAAAGACAAAAGAAACACAAGGTCTTCCTAGCTTACCTGCTAGTAAGATTTGGATGATGAGTTTTGGTTTCCTCGGCGTCCAAATGGCATTTACATTACAGAGTTCACAAATGAGCCGGATTTTCCAAACAATTGGGGCTGATCCCAATAACTTAGGTTGGTTCTTCATTTTACCACCGTTGGCCGGTTTAATTGTGCAACCGATTGTAGGTTATTATTCTGATCGAACTTGGGCACCTAAGTTAGGCGGCCGGCGTTTACCTTATTTAATTTTAGGCACGATTGTTGCCGCAATTGTCATGCTATTATTACCTAACTCTGGTTCAATGGGCTTTGGTTACGCTTCAATGGCAGCGCTATTATTTGGTGCTGTTACCGTAGCTTTCTTGGATCTATCATCTAATGTTGCCATGCAGCCATTCAAAATGATGGTCGGAGATATGGTCAACGACGATCAAAAAAGTTATGCTTATGGTATCCAGAGTTTCTTATCCAACACCGGTGCCGTTATCGCCGCAATTTTCCCATTCATTTTAGCCGGTTTAGGCATTGCCAATACCGCCGCTAAAGGGGTTGTACCTAAATCTGTTATCTGGTCATTTTACATCGGCGCAATTATCTTGGTGATTTCTACAATTATCACCATCGCCCGGGTCAAAGAATACGACCCACAAACTTATGCGAAGTATCATGGTATTTCTGAAGAAGCTAACAAAAAAGGCGGTAACTGGATTAGCCTTTTGAAAAAAGCACCAAAAGTATTTTGGACAGTAACTTTAGTTCAATTCTTCTGCTGGATGGCTTTCCAATATCTCTGGACATATTCTGCTGGGGCAATTTCCGCTAACGTTTGGCACACGACAAATGCAAGTTCAGCTGGTTATCAAGCTGCCGGGAACTGGTATGGGGTTTTAGCCGCTGTGCAATCTATCGCCGCTGTTGTTTGGTCTTACGTTTTAGCCAAAGTACCAAACAACCGTCACAAACTCGGTTACAGTTTAAGCTTATTATTAGGTGCTGTAGGTTTCATTTCCGTCTTCTTCATCCACAACCAATACGCTCTAATTGCGTCATTCGTCTTAGTCGGCATGGCTTGGGCCGCAATGAACACGTACCCACTAACAATGATCACTAACGCCTTATCCGGGGAACACATGGGCACATATTTAGGCCTATTTAACGGCTCAATCTGCTTGCCACAAATCGTCGCATCCCTAGCCAGCTTCGGCCTATTCCCATTATTAGGCGGCTCACAAACCAACATGTTCTTACTCGCCGGCATCATCATGGCCATCGGCGCAATCTCAGTTAACTTTATAAAGGAAACATATAAAGCCTAGAGCGTGAACCAACACGGGTGATTTCGCAATATAACCTAGACTTGGCAGCCAGTCGCTGGCGACTGGCAACAAGGCGTAGTTATATGTAGAAATCAGTGTTGGTGAACGCGTTTAAGAATCAGAGCGTGAACGCGTTTAAGAATCAGAGCGTGAACGCGTTTCAAAACCAGAGCGTGAACTAGAGCGGGAAAGCCTCGAGCACTAACCTAGACCTGTGCTGTAAGTGAACTTTACTTACAAACAGGACGTAGTTAGGTGAGAGCTTTGCTCTAGTGAACGCATTTAAAACCACCTATACAATAGAAAACAAAAACAACGCACCACAGCTTAAACAACCACGACACTTAAACACAAACAAAAAAGGAGATTTCATAATGAAAAGAATTTTTGAAGTTCAACCTTGGGATGTTATCACACACGAATTTAACCCCGCTGACAAGAGACTGCAAGAATCCATGACCAGCCTTGGTAACGGCTACATGGGCATGCGTGGCTTCTTCGAAGAAGATTATTCAGGTGACACCTTGCCAGGCCTTTATCTTGGCGGCGTCTGGTTCCCAGACAAAACCCGAGTTGGCTGGTGGAAGAACGGCTATCCAAAGTATTTTGGTAAAGTGATCAACGCCGTGAACTTCATTAAAATGAATTTTATTATTAATGGGGATAAGTTAGATCTAGCAACGGACACATTCAGTGATTTCACCTTGGATCTAAATATGAAAGAAGCCTTACTAACCCGGAGTTTTGTTGTCACAAAAGCCGGTGCTAAATTACAATTTACCTTTGAACGCTTCTTAAGTGTTGCGCAAAAAGAACTCTCAGTTCAACGTGTTCAAGTGAAAAACGTTGGCGATACTGCCGCTGAACTCAAAGTGGTTTCTGCCATTGACGCAGACGTTAAAAACGAAGACGCCAATTATGACGAACGTTTCTGGGATGTTTTAGATGTTAATGAAAACAGTGTGGTTGCCAAAACAGTGCCTAACAACTTCGGCACACCGCAATTCACTTCAGCAATGACCATGGCCCATGTTACCGACTTAACACCAGCCGGCGGCAAGACCCATGACAAAGAAGCGATTCAATGCTTCAAGAAAACATTAGCGGCCAATGAAACAGCTACCATCGAAAAACGAGTTATTGTTGTCACATCAAGAGATTATGAAACGCAGCCCGCATTGACGTCAGCAATGGCTGACTTAGCCGCTAAAGTTGCCGATGAAACTTATGACAATTTATTGACCGCCCATACGGCCATTTGGGCCCAACGTTGGAGTCAATCCGATGTGAAAATCCAAGGGGATACGGAAGCACAACAAGGTATGCGCTTTAACTTGTTTGGTCTATTCACCACTTATTATGGCGAAGATGCCCGCTTGAACTTTGGACCAAAAGGCTTTACTGGTGAAAAATATGGTGGTGCGACTTATTGGGATACGGAAGCGTTTTGTATTCCAGTTTACTTAGGTATTACGAAGCCAGAAGTGACCCGGAATTTATTGATGTATCGGTATAAGCAATTAGATGGGGCCTATGTGAATGCTAAGGAACAAGGGCTCAAAGGTGCGTTGTATCCAATGGTGACGTTCAATGGGATTGAATGCCATAATGAATGGGAAATCACTTTTGAAGAAATTCACCGTAATGGCGATATTGCCTTTGCTATTTACAATTACACCCGTTATACCGGTGATAAATCTTATGTCTTGCATGAAGGCAGCAAAGTATTAACCGAAATTTCTCGTTTCTGGGCAGATCGGGTGCACTTCAGTGAACGGAACAATCAATATATGCTTCACGGGGTTACTGGACCGGATGAATATGAAAACAACGTAGATAACAATTGGTATACAAACTACTTAGCGCAATGGACGTTGAAGTATACGTTGGAGATCTTGCAAGAAGTAGATGCGACGCAAGCCGCTGAATTGCAAGTTACAGATGCTGAAAAGAAACAATGGCAAGATATTGTGGATCGGATGTATCTGCCATATGACAAGGATTTGGATATTTTTGTACAGCACGATGGTTTCTTAGACAAAGATATTCAGCCTGTCAGCAGTATCCCAGCGGATCAATTACCATTGAATCAAAATTGGTCTTGGGATAAGATTTTACGCTCACCATATATCAAACAAGGCGATGTCTTGCAAGGTATTTGGGACTTCATGGACGACTTCACCACGGCTGAAAAACAACATAACTTTGATTTTTACGAACCATTGACGGTTCATGAATCTAGTTTATCCGCTGCCATCCATGCCGTTTTGGCCGCCGACTTGCATTATGAAGATAAGGCAGTTGAATTGTATGAACGGACCGCCCGCTTAGACTTAGACAATTACAACAATGATACAGATGACGGCTTGCACATTACCGCAATGACCGGTGGCTGGATCGCCATGGTTCAAGGCTTTGCCGGCATGCGGGTGCACGATGATGGCACTTTGAGCTACAAACCATTCTTACCTAAAAAATGGACAAGCTACAACTTCCGTCAAGTCTTTAGAGATCGGGTCATTGAAGTGAACGTCGCCCAAGACGGCGCTGAATTCAAATTGATTTCTGGCGAACCATTAACCATTACAGTTGATGGCAAAGCTGTTGAATTAGCATAATAGACCTAAATATGGGGCTGGCGACACAAGATGTCTCAGCCCTATTTATGTAGATATAGAAGGGAAACGATAATAATGGCGACATTTGAACAAATTAAAGGTTTTATTTTTGACTTAGACGGGGTCATTGCGGACACTTCCGTTTATCATGCCCAGGCTTGGCGCCAACTAGCTGAAAAACTAGGGGTGACTTGGACCGACGATCTAGCCGATGCCCTAAAAGGCGTTAGCCGCATGGATTCTTTGGAATTAATTTTAAAGGCCGGCGGGAAAGAAGCCGCTTATACCCAAGCAGAAAAAGAAGTTTTTGCCACTGAAAAAAATACCAACTATTTAAATTTACTAAAAGGTATGGACCATTCCGCAATTCTACCAGGTATTGCCGAATTCTTAACAGACTTAAAAGCAAACGGCTATCGCCTATCGCTGGCTTCAGCCTCTAAAAATTCACCGTTAGTTTTGGAACAATTAGACTTAGCCCAATATTTCCAAGCTCGAGTGGACCCAACAACGCTGAAAAAAGGCAAACCAGATCCTGAAATTTTTGCCAGAGGGGCAGAAGTGCTGGGCTTGAAGCCAGAAGAATGTATCGGCGTGGAAGATGCCAAAGCCGGTGTAGCCTCAATCAACGGTGCCGGTGAAACCTCCGTGGCCATTGGTGATGCAACAATCTTAAAAGCGGCAGACATTATTTTTGCCGACACAGCCCAATTGACCTTAGCTAATATCAAAAAGGCGATGGCCTAAAGATGAGTGTGACACGACAGCTTTTTGGCACCTATAAAGCCGCCCCAGTTTATCGTTACATCATCGAAAACCGGCGGCACAGCAAACTTTGCGTGTTAAGCTACGGCGCCACCTGGCAAGATTTTCAAGTCCAAGTTAAGGGTACAACACAAAGTTTAATTGAACACTTCGACAGCTTTTCAGAATACTTGCAAAATCCTTACCAAAACGGGAAAACGGTTGGTCCAGTAGCGGGCCGAATTGGCGGCGCCCAATTTAATTTAGGCGCGCAGACATTTAAATTGCCGGCTAATGATCAAGGCAACTTAATTCACAGCGGCGATCATGGTCTGCAGACACAAAATTTCACTGGGACATTTGAAGCAACGAGTAACAAGGTAACATTTGTACAGAAAATGACGCCGGAAATTGATAATTTTCCTAGCAATTTAGAAGTGACCGTCACTTATCAGCTCAGCGATAATGACGAAATAATTGTGACTTACACGGGCTGCAGCGACGCCGAAACGTTATTTAATCCCACGAGTCATGTCTATTTTAAACTAACCGATGATTTTGGTGCCCAGCAATTGCAGATCAATAGCGATCAAGTGGTGGCGGTGGATCATCAAAAGGTGCCGACAGGGGAATTTTTGCCGGTGAACGCCGGTTATGATTTTAGACAGCCGAAGACTTTGGCCCAAGGGTTGGCGGATTTGCAGGCGGCAACGGGACACTTAGAGTTTGACGATACGTATTTACTGCAGCCGGGGGTAAAGGCGGCCACGCTATGTACCGACCAGCATGGGGTAGATCTATATAGTGATCGCAATGGTTTGGTAATTTTTACCGCCAACACAAAAAATGTGGCCCAAGCCGATCAGCATCAATATAGTGCGCTGGCCATGGAGCTGCAGACGTTGCCAGATGCGATTAATCATGGGGGCTTTGGTGAGATTAGGTTATCAAAGGCCAAACCGGTGACATACACGAATCGCTATGTTTACTGGCAGCGGTGAGCATGATTTAAGATAGAAAACAAAAAAATCAAAAAAAAAGAACGGTATAACTATTTTTTGCGTACTTATAGTTATACCGTTTTTTATATGGCTAAATTTCAGAGAATTTTTGTGCGATGGTTTTATAAAGGTCAATGTAATCTAAGTAATCTGTTTCATAGACAAATTCATTGACTTGATGGGCGCTTTCGTTACCGGGACCGGCGACAACAACGTCAATTTCCGGATTAACCCGGACAAACTGAGAAGCATCCGTACCACCGGGGGCACCCACGGCTATGGCGGATTCGTGTCAAGTTGCTTGATAGCTTTCATGAACAAGCTTTAAAAACTTGGAATTTAAGTCCGTCTTAACCGGCCAGTTACTGCTGGTTTCAATCATTTCCAGGTTCATCTTAGGATCTTGAGCTTGGAGTTTGGTGATTAAAGCCTGTATATCTTTAGTGAGACGATCGTTATTATACTCTGGAATCGTTCTGATTTTGACGGTCATTTCGGCGTAATCAGGAATGGTATTATCTTGATCGCCAGCATTTAAAATTGTGATAGCTGGAGTCGTTCGGCCTAAGATGTCATCGCTGTATTGGGTAATTGTTTCAAAGTAAGCTTTTTGTGCATTGTAAAAGGTCACTAGATTGTCCAAAGCATTAATACCCACTTCAGGCATAGAGCTATGGGCGGCTTTACCTCGGGCAATAATCTTATAGACAATCGATCCTTTATGGGCGCAAAAGAAACTGTGACGGCCGTAATGTTCGGGCTGTTGGGCGGGCAGTTGAATTAAACCGCTACCCATGAGCTTCTTTAAAACGATATCGGCGGAAGCATTACTTGGTTCGCCCACCACTAAAGCGTGAACATCGTTGACGTAACCATCTGCGGCTAACTTTTGTGCACCTAATTCGCCTAATTCCTCACCAACTGTGGCTAAAAATTTGATATTGCCATGGAAATTAGGATCTTGGCTTAATTCAATCATCGCGATGGCTAAACCGGCTAGCCCACTTTTCATGTCAGAAGTGCCCCGGCCAAAGATTTTGCCGTCATGATGTTTTGGATTAAAGGGGCCATAAGTCCATTCGTCCGCAGCGACTGGTGCTACAACGTCTTGATGGCCGGTAAAACCTAAAATCGGGCCGTCCCCCTTGGCTAACGTCGCAATTAAATTCACTCTATCTGGAGCGTAGGCATGTAATTCGGTATGAATCTTGTGCGCTGTAAAGAGGGCTTGCAAGTAATCTGCAACTTGTTTCTCATGGCCGTTGACGGTTTCTAATCGAATCAAATCGTCTAAAATGGCTAGTTTTTCTGCTTTATTCATGATCTGTAGGGCCTCCATGTCAATTAATCTGCGATTCGCAGTTTATGAACAGGTCTATTCTAGTATTTTTTTCTAGAAAAATAAACCATAAAGGCCTAGAATATTAAAATTTTAGAAAGTTGGTAATAATGATGACACAAACATTACGTTTAAACCGATTGGATGACGCTTTTTCCACTTATTTGAACAAACGAGGGGTTTTGATCACCTGGTTAGATCGGATGGGGGCGGCTTCGGCAACCGCCGTGAACATGATGTCCCAAAAACCGTTGACGCAACCGCAGTTACGGCTTTTAAAAGACGGGATCAACAACAGTGATACTTTACGAAACCTCAATGCCTTGGATATGGCAGATCCCCGCAGCAGCGATTATATGGCGACGTTTATCGGGGCTTTACGATATTTAACTTATGATTTGGCCTGCTTAGGACCGATCAGCCATCCCAAAAGTTTGGCGGCGGTACAAACGATCAATCGAGAATTATTTGAAATTGCGACGACACAAAAAGAAATTCAAGCTGATTTGGCGGATTATATTGAAGATCATACGTTACCACGGTTTTATCAGATTGTCTTGTTGACTGTGAATCATGCCAATGAGTTAATGGCAGATTTGCCTTGGGTTGATTATCCGGGAAAATTGAGTAATGTGGGCATGGACTTTATTGAATTAGTGTTTAGTTTAGGTGAACTTTACTTCGGGCAACGGGGGGCGATGACCTTTGATATGACTGAAAAATATCAAAATTGGTTAGATGAAATCTTAAGTCGGGTCCAGCTGGCTGGGGATCAGCATCTAACACCGGCTGTGCAAAAACAAATGATTGAAGCGCATATCGCCAAAGTCAAAGATCAGTTAGATTTTTATACTGTCTAAAAATTTTTGTGTTTACCATTGTTAAGGGCTTACAGGATTGATATTATAGAAATATAAGCGTACTTTGAAGGGATGTTAAACACAATGGATAAACAACTAAATACATTGATCAGCGGTTTTATGGAACCAAATCAAAATGTCATGACTTGGCTGGATCGGGTCCACGTGGCGACCTTGACGATTTCTAATATTTTTAAAGGGATGGTTAATGAAATTGACGGCGGCCTAGATCCAGATGATGCGAAATTATTAGACGATATTACCGATGAACAGCAGGCGATGATGCAGGAATTAAAAAAATCTGAAGAATTTGCCGGCTTGTTTGACGGTGCTGACGGCACTGATGATGCAGTAGATGATGAACATGACGATCAAGATTTCCCTGAACTATTCAGTAATGCCTTGTCTTTTGCTTGCTATGATTTTGTAAGCTTAGGGGCGATTGATGACGCTACAAGTATTGAAGCTATCCAAGCTGTTGGGGATAATATTTTCGGGATGTCTGGGGAACCAGCTGAAATTATTGAGGATATTCAAGCTTATAACGAAGCTAATATGCCTCGCTTTTATGAAGTTTTGACGAACTTGATCAATGAAGTTTCTGATATTTCTGGCGATATGCCTTGGGTGAAATATCCGCAAGGGGACAGTAATGCAGGGATTGATTTTATTGAAATGTATACTAATTTAGCAGCGATGTATTTTGCGTATAAGGCAGAATTTGATCAAGAATTAGAAGCAAATTATCGTTTGTTGTTAGAAAAAATGATCCAAAGTGTGCATTTATCCGCAGACCAAGCTTTGACAGAAGCTCAAATTCAAGGTGTTGTGGATACAAGTGTGACACAAATCAAAAGTAATTTGGCCTAGACCGGGTCACAGGATTACCATTAAAAATTCATAGAATCATCATGAAAACCTTTTAGGATAAACACTAAAGTGATTGCCTAGGAGGTTTTTATTTTGTGGGCAGGGACAAAAATTAAATACACCAGTCTGGCAGTATTAGGACTGCTAATTACGGGACCAATGGTAGCTTCTCATGCAGCAGCAACGGTTGAAAACACCGTCTATGCCAGCACTGAAACGGTGAGTGTTGACCAGCAACCAGACACAACCGTATCAGAGGGCTTTGAAAATACTAGCGGTACTGTAACTACACGCTATAATCGGCTAACAACTTATAGTGACCAAGATTTAACCCAAGCGACCACGACGGTTATTCCAGCTAAGCAGACATCTTTAGTTGTGGATCAAGTTGTGAAAAATAGCGCCGGTCAGCCGACTGCTTACCACATTGCGGCTAGTTCTGGCACTGCCGCTAATAATTGGGTGGCTGCTTTGGCTGTAACTTACAGTGATAATCTGCTGAACTTAAGCGGCAGCAGCTATACGACCGTCACGGTTAAGGGCACTTTTACAACTACCCAAACGAACATACAGACTTATAAAGATTACTTATTGGCTACTAAAACCGGCCGGATTATTACCAAAAAGGGTCAAACATTCACCGTGGATATGGCAACAAAAGATAGTAATGGCAATATTACCGCTTATCATATTGCCACGACCGCTAAAACAAATGGTGGCACTTGGCTTTCGGCAACAAAAGGTAATTATAAAGACAGCCGTTAGATGGTGAATAAATACCATTACTTTATGACGTTTCTTTTACAGGAAACGTCATTTTTTATCATTTAAATTACAACTTCGTGATTTGCTTGTAACTCATATTTTTAATTGCTATCATCAGGATAGGAAAATTAAAAAAGATTAAAGATTTTGAGGGAGCAATACATGAAGAATTCATTGATTAAACACGTGGCCGTGGCCGGACTTGCTGGTGTCATGGGCATGGGAACCGTTGTGACAAACTTAGCTACTTTTGGCAATACGGATACACCAAAAACCGTACAAGCCGCATATACTGAACAGCAATTTTTGGACTTAGTATGGCCGTCCGCACAACAAGTTGCCACGAGCCAAGGCTTGTATGCTTCTGTCATGATTGCTCAAGCAATGTTGGAATCAAATTATGGGAACTCTAAATTGGCCCAAGCCCCAAATTATAACTTATTTGGGATCAAAGGGGATTATAACGGCGCTTATGTGGCCTATGAAACTCAAGAATGGCGGGATGATCATTATGAAACCGTTGTTCAAAATTTTAAGAAGTATCCAGATTATTACAGCTCAATTCAAGATAACGGGGATAAGTTACGAAATGGTGTTTCTTGGCAGCCACTACGCTATAACGGCGCTTGGATTGAAAACACAAATAGCTACGAAGATGCGACAGCCTGGTTAACTGGCCGCTATGCGACGGCGCCAGATTATAACACAAAACTAAATAATTTAATTGCCCGTTATAATTTGACAAAATATGATCCACAAATCTCTGGAACAACGGGTGTTGTAACATCTACCGGGACTTCAACGTACAATATGTATGCCGGGCCAAAAACATCTAATGGGGATTGGTTAGGTAATGGAACACAATGGCGCTACGATCGTGTTGTGACACTTTATAATGGCGAAGTTTGGTATCGTTTAGGCGGCAATCAATGGGCTAGCGGTGCTAACTTAAGTACAGGCAATACAACAAGTGATGGTAATTCTGGCGTGGTCAAGATGACAAGTACCGCACATCTATACAGCAGTGCTGGTACTGGTTGGACAAGCCGAACTTTGGCAAAAGGCACTGACTGGCGTTATTTTGAAACAAAAGACGTCAATGGCACCACCTGGTATAACTTAGGTGGTAACCAGTGGATCTCTGGGAATGCGGTAGCGATTCAGTAAAATTATGATTTTTTAAAGTTATTTTAAAGAATCGTGTTATAATGAACTATAGCCGTATTTCTGAATGTACAAATGATATAATGGCTATTATATGAGCGACTTAGGTAAGATGAATTGTAAGTTTTCAAGGAGGAAATTTTATAATGAAGAATTCAAAGATCAAATATGCCGGTATTGCAGCTGCTGCCTTATTAGCTGTAGCACCAATCGCAACACCAGTTATCTCTGCAAGTAGTCAAGTGGGTATTGTGCAAGCGGCCGATGATGCTACAACGAGTACTGCTACACCAATTAACGCGACAGGAGTTGCTGTATCAAGTTTCACTAAAAATGATAAAACTAAAGTTGATACTGTTGCTACAGTAGATATTAAAAATAATGTGGTAACTGCGTTTTATGATGCTAACGGAGATAAAATTAGCACAACAGCAACTCCTGATGGTAATGACGTCAATACACCTGCTGATGGCGCTGAATTAGTATTGGCTTCACCAATTACTTTGTACAACATTAGCAATGGTACTAGTGCTAACGTTACAACCTTTAAACTATTAAGTGACAAAACAATCAATACTGCAGTGACTGCTGGTGGGGATACTGCAATGAGCAACCTGTCAACTACAAGTAAAGTGACAGAAGTGGCTTTAGCAAATGCTAAGACTTTTGTTAATGCTAAAAGTGCAACAGCTAAAATCTATAGCGACCTAACAACAACTTCTGTTACTAAGAATACCATTGCTGATGATGGTGATACTTTGGCACTTGCTGCAGGTAAAGACACTGATGGCGATATTGTATCTTATAAAGTTGGTGATAACCAATACGTTAAAGCTGGCGATGTTAATGTAGTTACATTAGATCAATTGATTGCTAAAGGGACTATTAAAACAACTAAAACAACAGTTGCTTATGATTCAGATTTAAACAACGGATTTGTAGATTCTACAAGTCGCTATGCTAAGAATCAAACTTTAAATTACACAGCTATTTTAATAGACCAAGATGGTGATAGTTTTGCATATCGCATCAAAGATGGTACTGATACTTATTGGATCAAGGCTTCTGATGTTACTACAGATACAGATACAGATTCTGATTTAGCAATCACCACTGTACCTTCTGGTCAATTAACAGTTAACTCTGCTAAAAAAGCAGTCGTTGTTTACAACGATGCCGCAACAACACAAAAATCTGGCAGCACTTTAAGCACAGATTATGCTGAATGGGGTGTTACTCGGACAGCTAAAGATGCTGATGGCGATATTGTAGCTTATGACTTAGGCAACGGCCAATGGGTTAAAGCTTCTGATGTTACAACATCTGATGACAATAACAACAATAACAATAGTGGTTTAACAATTAAGAACACGGTATCTGGGGATGCGCTTTACTCTAACTACCAACCATTACAAGTTTATAGTGATGCTGCTATGACAACACCATATTATGAAAATGGTCAAAGCAAGACCTTAATGACTTGGTGCACTGAATGGTCTGCATTCCACTATGCTACAGATGCTAATGGCAACATTAAGTCTTATGACTTAGGTGGTGGCCAATGGGTTAACGCTAATAACTTAACACGTGTTGCTACTTGGGGCGGTAATATCGTTCTTGAAGCTGGCACAACGTTGACAAACATCAATGGCCAAAAGACAGGATCTATTTCTGCTTCTGGTTCATACCAAGTCTTTGCTGCTAGCTACATCAATGGTAAACAATCATTGAAGTTAGGCAACGATAGCCAATGGGTTACTGCTGCTAACGGTGATTACTACCCAGCATAATACGCAACTAAGCGTTATTTACTGATAAAATTAATGTTAAAAGTCCAATTCAATTTTGAATTGGGCTTTTTTTGCTGTAATAAAAAACAACTAGAATCAGCTGTCTTCTAGTTGTCCTGAATTATAGTGGAATTAACTTTAATTGAATGGGGCTCCGTCTATATCTATCTGATAGGCATCACCATTTGGATAAACAATGAAGTGGTAAAAGTATTGTGGGTAAAAAATAGATTGATCCTTTACCTCCCAGAACCTATCCCCCCAATAATTTCCGTACGGACTATTATAGCCATGGTAAATAACATGCCATCTGCTATCTGCCTCATTCTCATCGTGATATCGGGTAACAGTACTCAAGAGTGCATCATTGTCATCATAAACGGGAACTCGAACTTGTTTTGCTTGAATCCACAGATCACCGCCAGCCCAATAATAAAAGCCATCATAACGGCTTGTATACCCGTACACTTGCCACTGAGAATTTTTGGGCAATATTTTCAGAAACTTCTTTTCTCGGTCATTTCCTTCGAAAAGGTTGGCACCCCATTGCCCACTGACAGTTGCGACAGAAGAGTAGTCGTAGAATTGGTCCTTTTCTCTAAAACCATACAGTATTCCTTCGGCTTGGACTTTTGCGATAGGTACTAATAGCTCTAGTAACAGAATTAAAGAGAAAAGTAGTGTAAATGCTTTTTTTGATTTCATTTTAGTCCCTCCTTTTGATAATAAAATTATACCACTAATCTCATTAATAATAAACATATATAAAAATGACTGGAGATGAGGCGTTAGGTGCTTTATTAGAAGGTAAGAGTATTCCAGCTAAGTCCGTTTTATTAACCTTTGACGACTTCTATTCAAGTTGGGTAGATCCTATTGGTACTAATCCAAGTATTGTGGCAACGTTGCAAGATTATGGTTTTAATGCCTTGCTCTTTGTAACGGTTGGTAAGATGAAGAATAGTAGTAATTGGAATGCATTAAAGAAACTGAACAGGACACAATTTGGTATTGGTTGTCATAATATCGAACATTATCCAGATGCAACAGCGTCACTTGATGAGGTTATCCGACAGGTTGCAGATTCAAAAAATCAAATTGAAAAACAATTGGGTATTACAGTGCGCTCATATGCTTATCCGTATGGTAGTCGTAATGATACAACTAGATTACATTTAAGGAAAAATGGCTATAAAATTGGCTTTAATTTTGGTTATGGTGGTGGTAAGGAGGATGCCGCTTGGGATAATTATTCACATGGTGTTAGAGAAAGCTTGCTCGAGAAGTATAATATTACTAGAATTCCAATGACACAAATTAACAAATATAGTTTTAATGATATCTTTGGTGCTTAACATGATAAACCTATTTAATTCATAATATAAATCATAATAAAACGCATAAATCATATTTAATAAGTATGATTTATGCGTTTTTAATAATAATATTTATTTGCTAAAAAGAGAGCGGTCTCCAAGATTTGGGAAAAATACCTACTGAATTTTAATCAAGCAAGGATGACCACGTAACTTTTCCAAGGTTTGGATAGAGATAGTTAGCTGATACCCATTGATCAGCGCCTATATCAAACCATAGGCCCGTATCGTATGAGAAATAAGCTCGATTAATAAGCCAAGTTGTGTCAGGGGCAACCCATTGAACGGGGGTATCATAGGCCGGTGTTTTCCAGAGTGTTACAGCACGATTATTCTTGATGGTTGCTTGATAAAAGCTCTGCCACACTGCAGCCCATTCGGTGCTAAAAGAGCCAGGATAGAATCCAAGTGATTTCTTTGAAATTTGATTGACTGGGATTCGAACAGCCTGTTTACTGGTAAGATATAAATTATCCCCAACTTGGTAAAGTTCGCTAGACAAAACATACCATGGGGTGGATTCGCCAGAACCTACCCATGGGCCTGGATAAAGTTGAATTTTCCAGGTCGAAAGTCCAGGTACAAAGGAGTCCTCAATAGCTGCACCAATGAATAAGCGTCTGTCAAAACCGGACAGTCCATCCTCAAGATAGTCAGGATTAAGTGCCAAAAAAGAAGAATCCCTGACCGTAAAGATGACATCACTAGATGCCTCGCCATTAACATCAGCTCCATAAACGGTGTGTGTTGGAATGAAAAACAACAATAATGAACAGATGAAGATTAAGCTACCCATAACTTTGTGTTTCATTTTCTTTGCCCCCCATATTTCAAGAAAGTACAGTGTCCAAAAATATTAAATTATAATGAGATAAATCACTATAAATTTAATCGTAATTGATGCCCCAAGTGCTTAGTCCTTTACCTTACGTTTCCTAAATTCAATGTATTGGATAATGTCTTCAATTTCCTCGGGTGTTGCATTTTTATCTATATGTGCAGCGATTAATTCACTATTTGCATTTTTTTGTGTCTCCCAGCCCATTAAGTAAGCAGGTGTAGTCTGCAGTGATAGCGCTAATTCTTTTAAAATAGAGACTGGAATATCTTTAACTGCACCGCTTTCATAACGAAAAATAGTTGCTCGATTTAAACCAAGTTTATCCGCAAGCGTGTCTGCTGACAGTCCAATTGCCTTACGTCTTTCTTTTATTCTAACACCAATTGAAGCCATGATTTCACCTCTGTTTATGAACTAAAGTATAACATAATAGTAAACTAACTGTTGCATTTGTGCAACGATTATTTACAGATTTAGCCTTTTTATATTTAAGCCATCTTGATTTAACTAGATGATATATGGAAAATTAATTATGTAATCATTATATATAATCGGTTTATATAAGCAGAATGCTGAAATAATTATTTTTAAGTATTTTATGAGAAACTTAATGCATTTTTTGTTTGTGAATAGCTATTTATCGTGGTATGATTACCCATTAATATAGGATGCTAGCGATACAATTATGGAGTAAAAAAATGAATTATGATCAACGGTGGCTATTACATGCCCAAATTGTTACAAAACGGGGACTGGTTGAACATCGCTTTGATAAAATTTTAGAAGTTGATCCAGCTTTTGAAATTAGTTTGAACACGTTACTGATTTTAGATATGACCCAGATGAATTTTCAGTATGCCACAGTGATTTTAGATTTAGAACGCGGATTAGTTGCTACGCCTAGGCGAACACGACAGTTAATTAGTCGTTTTCTTAATCGTAGTCCGCTAACACTGATCTGTCCAAGAATTATTAAGCAGCTGCTGCCACTAAAGCATCGGGTGCTGCCCTTGAGTTTTGGGCGGCAGACATTTGTGCCTTTAACGAGTGCGAGTCATGGTGAATCTGATTGGGTGGGGGTTCAACATTTGATTCACTATATGGGTCAAGAACGAAAACGGGAACTAATCTGGCGTCGAGGGTTACGGGCGACGGTTGAATACAAAGGTGATTTTGAGAAGTTAATGCATCTGGCCGTGCTGTATAGTGAGTTATTAGTGGCGCTACTTCAAGAAGTGGCACAGTCTTGTGGTCTATTATTAGCTAAAAACGAGCAGCTGCTTGGATTTTACACATGTGATTGTCTAGGACATCAATTATTGCGGGAGCAACAAGTGAGTTTTAGGGATTTCAGCCGGCATTTTGAACAATTGTTAGGGGATTGCCTGTACCCGGCAAAGGAGTGGCCGGATACGACAATTCGCTCGGACTATCTGGCTTCCGGATTCCGTAGTTACGATCGGTTAAAAAAATTTGATTAACGACGTATTTTATTTTAAACCTGATAAGAGCGCCATTTAAATAAATTTAATTTCTATCAAGCCTGATTAATCAGGCTTTTTTTGTGTTTATGTCGGATAGGCGAATCGGCTTTGAACAACTATAGTGAAACTACCACAGGCCTGTGGCACAACAATTGGAGGTGCCAACGTGGTAGTAGAGAATGAACAACATTTATTAGAGGGCTGGCGTTTTGCGGTGTCCCAACAAAAAGTAATTTATGGTGCTTTGAAAAAAGAGCGGATTTGGCGGAAGAACACTTATTGGGCAGATTTTGTGCAGGAGGGGTTCTTGGTTTATGCGCAGCGGTATGTGACTTATCGGCAGGCGCATGAGGATTTTGAGTTGGCGGCTTTTAATTTATATGCGTTTCAGGCAATTCGCTGGCATATTCGGAATTTATTGCGCCGAGATCAGTGGTTACAAAGTCATAGTCAGATTTGTTTAGATGATGATGAAACACAGACGCCGGCGATGTTAATATCGGCTTTTCCAGCGGATCAGGTGTTATTGATGGATGCTATCCGACAGGGGCAAGTGGTGTTGACCAAACGGCAGCGGCTTTTATTGCAACGGCATTTTTTGGCGGGGGAAAAACTGAGTCAGTTAGCGACTGAATTTCAGGTGACGCCGCGGACGTTGCGTAATGATCGGCGTGTTGTTTTGACGGTATTGCGGTCATTATTGCATTAATTTTGGTGCAAAATTGGGGTTATCGGTGATCTGGATGGGTGTAAGCTAAATTCAAATTAATGCCAAAAAAACGGTTAGATTAATTTAGCTTTTCATGCTCTTTTCAATCAGATTACAATTCTGTGAAATTTCTTACGATTTTACGATAATATGTTATGGTTGTAATTGAACTAAGTGGGTTTAGTTCTAGGTTTTAGGAGACTTAAGGAGAAATTATAATGAAGAAATCAAAACGTGTCCTCGTTTCTTTGTTCAGTGCGGCTTTGTTAGCTGGTGCTGCAACGGTAACGACTAATGAGATTCAAAATGCGAATGAACCACAGGCTGGGAAAGTACAAGCTGCGAGTTATATTAATAACTATATTAATCAACAAGGTTTTGGTAATCCGTCGATTACGACTTATAATTCAACGTTTACGAATTATTTTGGTTATCGTAACGGGGTAGGCAAGCCAGAGGGGATTGTGATTCATGAAACGGCCAATCCGACTTCCGTAATTTCCGGTGAAGTAAGTTATATGATGAACAATTGGAGCAGCATTTATTCTTATGTCCATGCTTTTGTGGACCACAGTCAGATCATCAATATCCATCCAACTGGATATGGGGTTTGGGGCGCTGGTCCAGTGGCGAACTATCGCTATATTCAAATTGAATTAGTACGGGAACATACAACGGATAACTTTGCCCGTTCCGTAAATAACGATGCTTATTATGTGGCTTATTTATTAAAACAATATGGGTTGAAGCCGTCATTAGCGGATAATACTGGTTCTGGGACAATTTGGTCGCATAATGCGGTTTCTAAGTGGCTTGGCGGGACAAATCATACGGATCCTGTGGGCTACTTCAGTACTTGGGGCTACAGTATGGATCAATTTTATGATTTAGTAGTTCAAAAGTATAACCAACTCGGGGGTTCTACCGGTGGCAATACTGGCGGGAACACTGGTGGTAATACGTCTTCTAATTTGGACTCACCAACATCAATTACTGATGTTACAAAACGGGCCAGAATTAATGGCAGTTCAACAAATGGGGTCTATTATTTATTAGACAACACGTTCCAATCTTTTGGTTCTAGTTCAAGTTATAATGGCCAGACTTATGATGTTTATAAGATTGCCAAGACTAAGAATGGTGTAGAGATGGCGCTGATGGGTAATAATGGAAACGGTGAATTTTGGATTAACACCAATACGTTGTCTTATGTGGCTACAACTACTGATACAACGACCAGTCAACAGAACATGATGGGTTCGGCAACGATGAATAGCAATGTTCAGACTTATTACTATGTCAATGGTGGGTTCACTGCTGCAGATCGTTTTGGTAATCAAGGGGTAACCATCCAACAAAAAATTCAGACGCAAGCAGGTAAGATTTATTATTTAGTTAATACTACTCGGGGACTGCGTTGGGTCAGCAACTATGATCTGAGCAGTATTAATGAAGATAAGATTGTGAACCAAACGGCCTATAATGGGACGGCTTATATGAATTACGGCCAGACTTATTATTTCATAGACGGCGGCTTTAGTGCGGCTGATAAGTTTGGTGGGCAAAATGTAAATATTCAACAAAAGATCACAACCCAAAAAGGGGACGTTTACTATTTAGTTAGTACAAACCGTGATTTACGTTGGGTTAAAGCTTCTCTGTTAAGTAATATTTCTACAGTAGGCTCGGTTAGTTCTGAAGAAAGTTTCAGCGGTAAGGGTAAGATTGGCTTTGGCACACAAACTTATTATTATGTTGACGGCCAGATGATTACAGCTGATAAGCAAAACACACAAGTATTAGAAATTACCAAACGCATTAAAACTGGTGATGGCGCCACTTATTACTTGTTAAATAAACAAGGCCAAGGTTGGCGTTGGGTCAACAGTAGCGATGTAACCTTACAGTAAACAAGTACAGAGTGTGAAGGGCCACGAATTTGACTTCGAGCATAACCTAAAATTATGATGGAAGCCCGACATTGGCTTACGAGTAATTTGTAGTTATGTGAAAAGTCAGTGACCCTGAACAGGTTTCAAATCAGAGTGTGAAGGGCCACGAATTTGACTTCGAGCATAACCTAAAATTATGATGGAAGCCCGACATTGGCTTACGAGTAATTTGTAGTTATGTGAAAAGTCAGTGACCCTGAACAGGTTTCAAATCAGAGTGTGAAGGGCCACGAATTTGACTTCGAGCATAACCTAAAATTATGATGGAAGCCCGACATTGGCTTACGAGTAATTTGTAGTTATGTGAAAAGTCAGTGACCCTGAACACGTTTCAAAAAAACCAAATAAAAGAGTCAAAATCATGCGTTTAAAACAATGATTTTGGCTCTTTTTAAATACCGTATCCGTATATGCATCAAGTTATACCTGCCTCAAATAACAATTTATAATTAACCCGGGTCACCAACCATAAACGTTAACATAGTTGCTATCTAACCATTGATTAGGACCCACTAAATACCAAAGTGTACCGTTACTGTCAACTTTAGTACCATCGATTTTCCAAGCGCTACCATAAGGCAGGACCCGCCCGGAGTAACTGCGGTTTTGACCATAGCCAGTCCACAGATCTAAGCCAGCTTTGTCATTAATCACACCATAGATACCAGATTGCCAGTTAATATAAGTTTCGCTTAATGGTGTGTAGTGTGTTGGCCAAGTAGATTCATTAACACCGCTTTCAGAACTGTAGGACACATAATTGTTGATGGCTGAATTAGTAGCAGCAGTTGCAACACCTGCAAAGTCCAGACTGTTATAAACTCGAGTGACGCCATTTGCATCTGTTGTTTTAGTAAAGGCCATACCAACTTGTGTGAACCAAGGATTCAAAAGATTTTTGCGATGACCATAATCTGTAACGCCAACATCGTCATAGTATTGAGTGACGAGTGCAATGGCCAACTGTTCATCATTTGTAATGGGATTTAGTAAAGCACCACCAGAACGAATATACGTGTTGATTGGCGTCATTGCAAGATTCTCGCCAAAGAAATAATAACCAATACTATTTAATGCGTGGGATTCATCGGTCATATCATGGCTTAAGGTGCTCTGAGTCGCATTACGATCAACAATTGTCTGCGACCAAGCATTGGTAATGCTTTGGTTATACTGTAATGGGTGTAAACCATTTTGCTGGCGCAATTGATTAATCGCATAGAACATTAAAGCTCTAACATGATCTAAATTTGGAGAAAAACGAATGGTTGTGGTAGCGGCTGCGTTTGTGGCCGTACCGGGAGAAATTGCGGCTTTTACATAATGCGGTTGCTGTGTCTGAAATCCTGGGATCATCGGTTTTGCGGTTGCAAGGGATAATCCCAGTAATGTCGCGCAACTTAGCATGCAAAATTTATTCATGATGATCACGTCCTTTAGTGGCTTTCTGGCAGTATCATTATGACATTTATCTTGCGTAAATATTTTCCTTTTTCCGTAATTCAAAGCGCAGAATTTGGCAGTTAAACTAGTGTTTTAAAGGGATTTAGGCGGTGTATTTAGAGGTACCACTGAATTTTGGCTTGAGGCAGGGCTTATTGACTGTCAATAAAAAGCAATTATTTTATTCGGAATTGAGAGTATATAATAATTTTCACAATAAGAAACCAGAAATACGGATTAATAGCCTATTTCTGGTTTTTTTATTTGGAATTTTTGGAGGATTAACGAACTTATAAATTACGTTGATCAGGGTCTTGAGCTAAACCGGCACGCCCCTCTAAACTATCAATAGTTTCCATATCTTTTTTTGAAATTTCAAAATCAAATAATTTTATATTAGTTGCAATTCTATCACGATGAATTGACTTAGGCAGTGGTAAGAAACCATGTTGTAAGCTCCATTTAAGTGCAATTTGGGCGATACTTCGATTATATTCAGCAGCCAGTTGCTTTAGTTCTGGTATATTAAAGAGATTACCAGTACCTAGAGGACTGTATGCTTCAGTTAATATACCGTGGGATTTGTTATAATTAGTGACTTTTGGCTGTAAGTCGCTAGGATTTATGAATATTTGATTAACAGCTGGTTTTATAACGGCTGTTTTAAATAATTCATCGAAATGATTTTTTCTAAAATTTGAAACACCAATTGCTCGAATTTTTCCTGATTCAACGGCTTCTTCCATAGCCAACCAAGAAGCAGCATTTGTTTCAGCCCAACGATCCCTTAGTTTCACAGGATTGGGCCAATGAATTAAATATAGGTCCAAGTAGTCTAGATTTAAAGCCATCAAAGATTTATCTATTGCTAACTTAGTTCTGCGATAGCCATGATCTGCATTTCAGAGTTTAGTAGTTACAAAAAGATCGCTTCTATTAATGCCACTCTGCTTAATTGCGTGGCCAACTGAGACTTCATTACCATAAATAGCTGCAGTGTCGATCAAACGGTAACCACACTGAATGGCGTTAAGAACAGATTTTTCAGTGATACTACCACTTGGTGTTTGCCAGGTACCAAAGCCTATCTTTGGAATTTTTACAGTATTGTTGAGCGTATAATACGTTAATTGATCCATAAACAAACCGCCTTTTTGTACAAGCTTAGCATAGATAGCTAACAGGTTGAATGAAACGGTAGATATCCTCCTTAATAAAGAAGTACCGGATTGATACAGTAAACATGCTTGATCAGTTTTGAACAATATCTAATATAATGAGGTCATAAGATCTTATTAATTGAATAGAGAGGGGTACTTATAATGAAAATCATCGGTATTACGGCATGTGTTGCAGGTATTGCACATACTTACATCGCTAAAGAGAAGATTGAAAAGGCAGCCATTTCAATGGGAGACGAAATAAAGATCGAAACACAAGGTTCCATTGGTCCAGAAAATGTACTAACAGCTGAAGATATTAAAAAGGCAGATGTGGTTTTACTTGCAACGGATATTGGGGTTGATAAATCTAGATTCAAAGGAAAAAAAGTAGTGGCAATTCCAATTAGCCTAGTTATGAAGTCTCCAAAAGGTGTTATCAAAAAAATTCACGAAAAAATGGAAACCGCTCTATAGGGTTGGGAGGTTTAAATAATGAGTCGTAAAAACTTGCAAATTAAAAAGCATGTTATGACAGGTATTTCTTATATGATCCCGATTGTTGTTGCAGGTGGGATCTTAGGGGCATTAGCAAAAGGGTTTGGTGGCTATAACATTGGGGACGCTGTGCAACCTGGTGTAACACCATGGTCTAATTTGGATCCGTTTTCTTGGACTGGTTTTTGGTGGGGTGTGAACCAAATAGGTTCTTACGCCATGACATTTGCGGTTGCAGTAATGGCCGCAGGGACAGCTTATTCTATTGCTGGTCGGCCCGGGATTGCACCAGCGTTTATCTTGGGTTATGTCGCTAATGATACAAAGGCAGGTTTTATTGGAGGTTTAATTCTAGCTTTTGCAGTCGGTTATTTTGTTAATTTCATGAAAAAGTGGAAGGTACCGAAATGGATGAACGGATTAATGCCGGTATTAATTATTCCTGTGATTACGACATTTGTGGTCGGTATGCTATTCACCGTTTTCCTTTCACAGCCATTAGCCTTTATTATGATCAAATTTCAAAATTGGATTATTAGTTTAAATGGTGGTTCAAAAGCAATAATCGGGGCTGTTATTGGGGCTTGTATGGGCTTTGACTTGGGTGGCCCAGTTAATAAAACTGCTTCTCTTGCGGCTAACGCATTAGGGGCAGATGGTATCTTCGCACCTTGGGCTGCAAAACTTATTGGTGGTATGACACCACCAATAGGCGCTTTTATTGCGGTAATGATTGCTAAAAAGAAATTTAGTCGTGAACAAGTAGAGACTGCAAAAACAGCTTTACCAATGGGTCTTTGTTTTATTACTGAAGGTGTTTTACCTTTTGCGGCAGCAGATCCAATTCGTTTTATTATCAGTTCGGTATTAGGGTCATCTGCAGCGGGTGCTATAGCTTTAGGATTAGGCTGTGAATCTCCAGCTGCTCATGGGGGCGTCTTTGTTGTTCCGATGATGACACATCCTCTTTATTTCTTACTGGCATTATTAGTTGGCTCCGCAGTTACAGGAATTGTATATGCTGTTTTAAAACGGCCAGAGACTGCAACAGATGAAGAGAATGAAGAATTAGATGATGAAAGTATCGATTTTGACATCAGTGTTGAATAAATTTATTGGAGGGTCTTTCTTATGTTAGTAACCATGAAATCTATTTTAGATGAGGCAAATAAAAAAAATTATGGTGTTATGGCCATGAATAGTGTCAATATGGAAATGATTCGTGCTGGAATAACGGCAGCAAATGAAGAGCATGCACCATTGATTATTCAAATTGGCCCAGGACAGATGGGAAATTTAGGTCATAAAGAAGAAATTGTACCTATGATTAAGGAACTTAGCGATCGTGCCTATGTCCCTATTGCACTTAATTTAGACCACTGTGGTGATTTAGAGATTATTATCGATTGCATCAAACACGGTTTCACTAATGTGATGTTTGACGGATCAAGTTTACCTTATGAAGAAAATTTAGAAAAAACAAAACTAGTCTGTGCTTTTGCACATGCTAATGGGTGTTCTGTTGAGGCGGAATTGGGACATGTTGGGCAGGCTTCAGATGATGACGATCATAACTTAGACTTGTATACCGATCCAGAGCAAGCAATTGAATTTGTTAACGAAACTGGGGTTGATGCGTTAGCCGTGGCAATTGGGACAGCACATGGTAATTACCCTAAGGGGAGAACACCAAAAATCGATTTTGAGAGACTACAGCTATTAAAAGAGTCTCTAAATATGCCGCTAGTTCTTCATGGAGGCTCAGGTTCAGGAGAAGAAAATATAAAAAAGGCAGTTAAATACGGTATTAATAAAATCAATGTGGCAACAGATGCTTTTGCAGTTGCTAAACAATCAATGTTGGATGCTTTAGACAAGGACTCTTCGCTAGACTACATTCATGTATGTATGGCAGCTGAAGCGGGGGTTAAGCGGTTTGTAAGAAATTATGTTCGGACAACTGGTTCGAGCAATCAATATGTTTTCAAAGAAAAGAGCCTAGTTGCAGGTAATGAATAACCTAACATTTAATTAGGAGGGATGTTTAATTGAATCTTGATAAGAGAAAGCAGTATAAGAATCAGATAATTCAAGAACTGCTGAATGTATCACGGACATCTATTGGTGAAATTTCAATTAAAATTAAACTCTCTGAAAAGACCACAGGTATTTACATTAACGAAATTAATGATTATCTAATTAACAACGATTTAGGACGAATCGTAAAAAAACGGGGTATAGGTATTTGGTTAAATGCTAACGAAAAGCAAAGAAAAGAGATTAGTAAATTTTTTAAACAAGAAGCGTATCACGTCTCTATCAATAAGGTAGATGCGGTGGCATTAATAAAGCACCTACTTGGTTTGAAAGAAAATGAATATATTACAAAACAAAAACTTTCAGAACTTACTTTTCAAAGTGTACCAACACTGAATAAATCATTGGAGAAGCTACACCCATGGTTCTATAAATATAATTTAACGATAGAGGCGCGGCCAAGTAAGGGTATTTCTCTTGTTGGAAATGAATTTTCTAGAAGACAGGCAATGATGAACCTGGCTATTTATCAAGATACAAAAAATTTTAAACGTATTTTAAAGTTCTTTGCACCTAATGTGGATGTTGATCAAATCGAAATCGCAATAAAAACGGCCGAAGATGATTGGAACATTCAATTTACAGAAGATTCTTTCAAAATAATTTGTGTAATGGTTTGTATTTCGTTGTCTAGAGTCAAAACACCAGTGAAAAATATGGATGAAACGCTACGAAAGACTGAATTCTATAATGAATATAATTTTTCAGAACATATTTTTCAAATCATTAAGGGATTAGGATATACCCATTATAATACAAGTGATATTAAACTTATTGCGTTACAAATTATCATTGCAAATAAAATAAAGTGGAACCATTCGCCTAAAATATTAGATCAAATTAGTCATCAAAGCGAGTTTGATGAGGATCTAAAAATATTCGTCAAAAAACTAATAGAATCTATTTCTTCAATTATGAGAGTTGATTTTACAAAAGATATTCAATTAGAAAATGGGTTAGTTCAGCATCTGCGTTCAGCGATATTTAGAATGAAGTATGGACAAGAGGCAAACAAGATCGGTAATCTTCAAATTAAAAAGATGTACAAAAATATCTATCTCAGTGTTTTAGCAACTAGTCCGTTATTTGAGGAACATTATGGTGTTCAAATAACGGAAAATGAACTGAATTATATTGTCCTCTATATAGAAACGGCATTATTGCGAAAACAACAAAAAGTTGATGCGATTATGATAACTGATTTAGGCAGAGCACAACGTTTATTGGCCGTAGAATCTATAAAGCACTATATTTCTCAAATAGAAGACATTCAAATTGTTTCTAAAGCTACTTATCTGAAGAAAAAAATAGCTTCAAATAAAATTATTTTTTCAACTGAAACAATAAACGACGATAATGTTTTAGTGATCAATAGTTTACCAACAAGCAAAGATTTAGACAGAATTAAAAATAAGATCAATGAATTTAATCTTCCTGAACAGATGAATGTCATTTTTTCAAAAGAAAGTCAGACGTTATTTGATGTAAATCTTATAAGTTTGAATATTAAAGTTGAAAATAAAAAAGAACTGTTGGCGCATGCCATTCAAAAAATGGAAGACTTAGGTAAAGTTAATTCAAAATTTTTTAATTCAGTTTGGACACGCGAAATTACGACGACAACTAGTATAGGAAATATGGTAGCAGTACCTCATGGGAATATGACGCTTGTGAATGAACCTTCTGTTTATTTGATGACATTGGATGAGCCTATTAGATGGTTTGACGATGAGATGGTTCAAATGGTTTTTATTTTAGCGACAAAAATGAATAATGAATTTGAATTAAATCGGATGAAGAGCTTCTTTAGAGATTTGATTAATTTTACAGAAAATCAATCACTACAAGATGAATTACTAAGGATTACAAATAAAACAAAAGCCTATAATTTCTTATTCGGCTAATAAATAGAGGTGAAAATATGAATGAAGTAACTGTCAAATCAGTGTTTGATCCTAAGATTGTAGATTTAAATATAAATGCGAAAACCAAAGATGAGGTTATTAAACATCTTGCGGAGTTACTTGTAAAAGAAGGCTACGTTACTGATATCAACGCTTATACTGAAGATATTTATCACAGAGAAAGTCAAGGCATTACAGGGATGGGGGATAATATTGCGATTCCCCATGGTAAATCTAGCGCTGTTGTTAAAACAGGCCTAGCAATCGGCAAGACCAATCAGATGATTCCTTGGGAGTCCTATGATGAAAAACCGGTTAATATAATTTTCTTATTTGCTGTAGCAGACAAAAAAAGTGATGATAAAACGCACTTGAGGTTGTTAGCAGATGTTGCGACAAGATTGGGAAATGAAGAAACGTTAAAACAGGTTAAACAAGCAAAAGATGTAATGGAATTACATCGGGCATTATTTTTATAAAATGGAGGGATTTAATTGAAAATTGCACTTTTAAATGAATTTAGTCAAGCGCCAAAGAACGGGCTCATTCTTCAAACGCTAAAGGATACGGTAGAACCGCTGAACCATCAAGTTTATAACGTTGGTATGAGTACACCACTAAGCACTGAGGATGTTCCTGAGGCTTATACAAAAGATAATCCTAGATTAACTTATTTACATTTAGGTATTCAAGCGGCGCTGCTTCTAAATGCAAAGGCCGTAGACTTTGTTGTTGCTGGGTGTGGTACTGGGCAAGGTGCACTAATGTCCTTGAATATTTATCCAGGTGTTGTTTGCGGCTACTGTATTGAACCAGCAGATGCATATTTATATTTACAAATTAATAATGGAAATGCTCTATCTATACCGTTTGCTAAAGGATTTGGTTGGGGCGCTGAGATCAATTTAAAAAATATTTTTCAAAATGCCTTTTCATCCCCTAGTGGATTGGGCTATCCAGCAGAACGAAAAGAATCACAGAATGCTAATGCTGCTAAACTAATGAAGGTTAAGTCACAAGTTGCTTATCCATTATTACAGGCGTTAAAGAATGTCGATCAGGACTTAGTCAAAGAGTCTCTAACGCCTAATTTCCGTGCTTGTTTTAATGCGGGCTGCCAAAACGAGAGTATCAGAGAATTTGTAAATAGTTTCAATTAAACGGGCAAATGCAGCTTTAAACTAGAAATAGTTATTAGCTGCTTTTTATTATATAAGGAGGAAATAATTATGGAAAAATTTTCAAAGCATTCTTTTGATTTAACAGGGAAAGTAGCATTAATTACAGGTGGAAGCTATGGGATTGGTTACGCTATGGCTAAGGCGTTATCAATGTATGGGGCTACTGTAGCATTTAATGATATAAATGATGCGTTAGTAGAGAAGGGGATGAAAGCTTATGCGGCAGAAGGTATTCAAGTACATGGCTATGTCGCAGATATTACTAATGAACTAGATGTAGTACAGTTAATTAAAAAAATTGAACACGATCTGGGCAGTATAAATATATTGATTAATAATGCAGGGATTATTAAACGGGTACCTATGCAGGAAATGAGTCTGGCGGATTGGAATAAAATAATTGAAACCGATTTGACTGGACCTTTTATCGTAGCGAAAAATGTAATTCCAAAAATGATTCAAGAGGGCCAAGGTAAAATTATAAATATTTGTTCAATGATGAGTGAGTTGGGACGTGAAACGGTGAGTGCTTATGCTGCTGCTAAAGGTGGATTAAAGATGCTAACCAAAAATATTTGTTCAGAATATGGTGCTAATAATATTCAGTGTAATGGTATTGGACCTGGGTATATTGCAACACCACAAACAGCACCGTTACGTGAACAACAATCAGATGGGTCAAGACATCCGTTTGATGAGTTTATTATTTCTAAAACACCTGCAGGTCGTTGGGGGACGCCTGAAGATTTAATGGGTGCAGCGGTATTCTTATCTTCACAGGCTTCTGATTTTGTGAACGGACATATATTGTATGTAGATGGTGGTATTTTAGCGTATATAGGGAAACAACCAAATTTCTAAAATTACACAGGAGTTCTTATGAATTTTATTAGAGATTTTATGTCCTTGGGTGCAAGCGTAATGATGCTAATTATTTTTTTAGTATTTGGTTTATTATTAAAGATTAGCTTTGGTAAAGCACTTAAATCGGGTCTGTTAATAGGTGTTGGCTTTGTAGGGTTAAGTACTATTACACAGCTATTAGCAGATAACTTAGGACCTGCTGTTAATGCTATGGTAAAAATATATAATCTTCATCTTTACACCTTAGATATTGGTTGGCCAGCTGCCTCTACAATAGCTTATGGCACAGAGATAGGTGCTATTACTATCCCATTGGGTATTGGGATAAATGTATTGATGATTTTTACAAAAACAACTAGGACCTTGAATGTAGATCTATGGAACTATTGGCATTTTGCATTTGTTGGTTCAATTGTTGCAATAGCAACAGATAGCTTTTTTAAAGGGATATTTGGAGTAGTTATAACAACAATTATGACACTTATTGGTGCGGATTTTTCGCAAAAAAAGGTAGAATCCTTTTATGGTAGTGATTTAAAAGGTATATCATTACCAAATGCTTTTTGTGTAGGATTTATTCCGTTTGCAATTATTGTCAATAAATTGATCGACTATCTTCCAAAGATAAATAAACTTGATTTTGATGCCGATAAATTACAACAAAAAATTGGAATTTTTGGAGATCCAATTTTCCTCGGCGTCGTAATTGGCTCTTTACTAGGTATTCTGGCACGCTACCCACTTGCCAAGGTGTTACAGTTAGGGATGGTTTTGAGTGCGGTAATGGTCCTTATACCTAAAGTTACTCAACTTTTTATAGATGGTTTGTTGCCCATGTCGACCAGAGCAGAAGAAATAATTAGCCATAAATTTAAAAAGCGATCATTTAATATTGGGATGACGGCCGCACTTGTAATTGGGCATCCAACAACAATCGTTTGTTCCTTAATATTAGTACCGATTATTTTATTTCTATCAGTTATCATGCCTGGAAATGAATTTTTACCGCTGGCTAGTTTGTCAGGATTAATCTATCTATTTCCGATGATATTGCCATATACAAACGGCAATATCGTAAGATCTTTTATTGTTGGACTGGTAGCCCTTCTATTTGGCATAGTTTCCGCAACATCAATTGCACCAATTTTTACGGAAGCTGCCAATATAGTACAATCAACACTAATTCCAGTAGGAACAAGTTCAGTTGCGAGTATAGATTTTGCGGCTAGTCTAATAACATTTGTGATTTATCATTTAACAACCTATGGATCATTGATCGGGCCTGCTGTCATTGCGTTTTTAGCACTAGTATTGATGTTAAAAAATAGAAAACGAATTATTGAGGAAAACAATGAGGCATTAAGTATGCGTAAAAACAGTGATTGTATTTCAATTAAGGATGATTAATACGTGTCGTTAAAAAATAAAAGAGAAGTTAAAATTTGACGGTTTGTGTTATAATTAAACAGAAGAAAAGGCTAACGTTAGTCCAATAACGTTAGCCCCAGCAAAGCCGTTGATAACGGTGGCTGCTTTGGGTATATTAAATAACCGCTATGCATCCAAAGTTAGGCGGTTATTTTTTATGTTGATTTTTATTAATCAACGCAACAACTAATGTTATAAGCGCTATAGTATAAGCGCCAAAAGCTA
>NZ_RHOY01000012.1 GCF_003946725.1 Agrilactobacillus yilanensis
TGTAAAGCGTCCGTTACGGACACTTGTCTGCTCCCTTCCTAGAATATAGTCTTAAAGTTTTTACACCATAAGCACCACCTCCAGATAAAAAGCAGCCACCACTTTAACTTCTTTGCTGTAAACTAGTATATCATATCGGAGACATTAATTTCTGCTAAAAATAACACTACATTAAATAAACTATGTTATAATAATCCTGAAAAGCAAAGCTGTTGATAACGGTGGCTGCTTTTAGTTATTGCTAAATAACCGCTAGCGATCCAAAGTCAGGCGGTTATTTTTTGTGTTATGAACAACCAAAAACAGCTCCGAACACTTTATTATAAGTATTCAGAGCTGTTTTTAGTTATTTAATAGTCAATAAAGCTTACTCATAATTGCAAATTAGTGATAACCTAAAAAATAGGTTTATTTCTTTTCCTTAATGATATATCTTGGCCGATTCTTAGTCTCTAAGTAGATGTTACCCACGTACTTGCCCACGATACCAAGGCAAAAGAGCTGCAGGCCACCGATCATTAAGAAGATGGAGACCATTGAAGGCCAGCCGGGGGTAGGATCGCCATGTACAGCGGCTCGGATCACAATAATAATTAAGAAAATAAATGAAAAGATAAAGGAAATAATTCCAACCCAGGAGGCAATGGAGAGGGGAAATTCAGAGAAGCTGACGATACCGTCTAAAGAATAGCGCAGTAATTGCCAAAAAGACCAGCTTGTATCACCGGCAACCCGCTCTACATTTTTGTATTCAATATACTTGGTATCAAAGCCCACCCAGCCAAAGATACCCTTAGAAAAGCGATTGTACTCTTGAACATCTAAGATGGCATCTACAACTTGGCGGGTCATCAAGCGGAAATCTCTGGCGCCATCAACAATCGGAGTTTCAGAGATCTTGTTAATTAACCGATAAAACAGGCGGGCAAAAAAAGAACGAATAGGCGGCTCACCGTCCCGGGAAACTCGGCGTGCAGCTACGCAATCGTGGCCTTCTTTTTGGATACCTTCAAGCATTGTCAAAATCAATTCTGGTGGATCTTGTAAATCCACATCCATTACAGCAACTAATTCACCATCAGCAGCTTGTAAACCGGCCAACAATGCGGACTCTTTGCCAAAATTACGCGAGAAGGTTAGATAGTGGACTCGATCAGGGTGCGCTGCATTTAATTTACGCATTTCATTTAGGGAGTCGTCTTTAGAGCCATCGTCAACGAAGAAGTAGTCGATGGTATAGTCTGGAATTTGAACATTAATTTTCTCCATAGTTTCAAAGAAAATCGGTATTGTCTCTTGCTCGTTGTAACAAGGTACAACGACGGACAGAAACTTTTCATTCACCATTTTTAATTTCTTGCACATCCTTTTTACCTTTTAAGGGATCTGATTTAAAGATAATTTTACTTAGTACATAATTCATCGCAATAACTACAAATTGGTCTACAATTTTGACCGGTAGACTACTAAAGTGCAGTAATGAAATACCAACAAACATAATTAAGTCATCAATGACGAGGCTGGCGATCCGGGCACCAAAAAAGGCAATGGCTTCTTTAATAAAAGCGACCAGCGTGGTGTACTTAGATTTGAAGACAAAGGTTTTATTGGTGAATAACGCAAATAAAACCGATAGCAGCCAAGCGATATTATTAGACCAGAAGTAATTCCAGTTGATAATATTTTCGAAGAACCAAAAACTAACAATATTGACAATCGTTGTTAAAACGCCAAAAATAGCATAAGAAATCAGTTGTTCGTATTTTTTAAGTAAGTTAATCATGAAAAACTCCTTTACACAAAATTAATTATAGGCTAAAGCCAATTTGAGAACAATACGCTGAGTTTATAATTAATTTGCGAATAAGGTGTGACGGACACATAAAAAAAGCGCGTTATTTTGCATTAGGGTTATCAATGACGATACTTTTTAGGCCTTTAAAGTAATGAACGTACCCTGAATTCGGGAAGATTTTTGTGTTTTTTCCTAGTTCCTGGGAGTCATAATTAATGGCATATTTGGTCTTGGGATAGTAGTAAAGTGGCGGCACTTTAAGTTTAGTGTGGCCTTTTTGGACCATTTCTTCAATATAAGTATAGCGGGTTTTCAGCGCCGCATTGGCGTGATACATATCCGAAAAGCCGGGATAAAAATTAAATAGTGCGGTCACGACAAAAGCCATCAATGCAAGATACGAAACTTTTAACGTGGTATTCTCAGAAATTTCAAAATTATCTGGGATACTTGAAAAAAGCGCAATTAATAAGAAAACAATGCCGCCAAAAAAGGCTCGGCCGCCGTCAGCACCAGTAGGCGATAAGGCTAAGGCATAAAGCGTGGCAAACCCACACAATGCCCACAAGTAAGCGCGAACAGCCCGTTGATTTTCAAACCAGAGGACATGCATAATGACAGCGGCTGCGAGCAGTATAAAAACTAAGGGCATATGCAGGCTGCTAATCGCATCAGAAACGGTGTCAATGCCTTTAGACAGGCGTTCAAATAAAGACATCTGTAAGTAACTTTTGCTAGCTGTCGCAGCGGTGCGGACTTTGTTGCCGTTGGCTGTGATTAAGGCTAAAAAGCCAATGATCGCACCGATTAAGCCAGTCCATTGCCAGAGCCGCCAATTTTTTTTGGCAATGAATTTTTGATAAAGCATCATCAAAACTAAAGCCATAATCAGGCCACCGGAAGTATTTTCGTTAGACCAGCCTGCCAGAACACCTAAGAAGATGATCAAGATAGCTTTTACATAACGATTAACCCGAGTCTTGTCTGAAAAAGTCTGAATGTCAAAGGCGGTTACTACAAAAGGTAATGCCAGACTCAAAATAATGACAGTGGTCCATAGGTAGTTAAACGTACCGGCCGCCCATAAAACAGTTTGCCCGAAGGCGGGTAAGAAGAGCCAACTTGCCGCAATGATAGCCAGGTATTTTACCGGTGAAAGTTTGCGCCAGTTCTTTGAGCTGTATAATAGGATCAAAAAAGTTAAGAGGCAGAACATAAAAATGTTTAAAATTTTAAATAATGGCAGTGGGACGTTCATAAAACCGCGGAATAAAGTTTGACCGACAACCCGACCGTTCCAGTTAAAATAGTCGTATTTTGCAGCATCAATAAATGCCCGCAGACTGTAGTGGTTGTTGACCATGTAGAAGTCGTCTTCATATAGTGGTGTGATATAGTTCATTAAACCAACTAATAAAAATTCTAAGCCGAAAATAATCCCTATCCAGCGTTGCGTCGGTTTTCGCATGATTAAAAATCAACCCTTTTCCAATTAATTGTAAAATAATTAGCACATTGATGTATTATAGCATATTCTGTTTTGAAAACAGTGAACCAAGTCTGGACCAAAGGCTGATGCGTATTTGCTTAAAAAACGGGAAAATTGAGTTAACTAGGGGAAAGTCGACCTTTATCAAAGCGGATATAAAAATTAAGTTACAAGTTTAAGCTTTTGTTAAATCTTAGATTATGATTCAAGAAAGGATTTTGAATATGTCAGATAATCCAATTATTACGGTGGGTACCGCGACTTTGAAGTTACAAACTGGGTTGCAGCCTACTGATAAACAGTGGTGTGAATTAGCCCATATTCGAGCTTTTAGCAGTACTGGTGAAGATATTACCGGGCAAGTTCAGATCGATGTACAGCAAGTTAATTTTGAAACTACCGGCACTTATCAAGTTCAGGCTTTTGTTAGCGATCCTGAAACCCACAAAATTGCGGGACAGAGGTTTAACGTTCAGCTCATTTCTTTAGAGGACAACGCCAGCTCAGCGCCAACACCGACAAAAATTCAGTCTGAACCGCAACCTGCGGCAACACAGTCAACAACAGCCGCCAAACCGGCACCGAGTCAAAGTCAAGTACCTACGGCTAAACAGGCTCGGCAAGCAGCCAAGGCTGAAAAGAAGGCGGCCAAAACAGCGTATAAGAATACTAAGGAAAATAAGTCCCACAAACATTTTATGTGGACGGTTTTAACTTTGGTATTAGGTATTTTACTGATGTGGCTGTTGATTTATATCTTCAGCGGCGGGACCAATAGCGCCAGTCAAAGCAGTTCTGTGACAGCGGATACTAGCAGTAGTGCTACTACGTCAAGCAGTGAAGCGGCAAGCACAGACAGCAGTGCTAGTGAAACATCAACAACGTCCACTGCTGCAGAATTAGCACAATTAACGTCGGTCGTTAAAGATTTGCGCCAAGCGGTCAGCGATTATAAATCTAGTAATGACGCCTCTGCTTATCAAAGTCAGCTTGCAGAGGTACAAACCTCATTGCAAACAATAGCGACTGAATCGGCAGCTAATAACGAAAAATTAGCAGAAGTTGCAACGCAATTATCTGATAAAGTAACCACCATGGCCGCTGCAGATAGCCCCACAGAAGCCAGTTCTGAATTAAAAGATGCCACGACATCAAGTCTGATTAATTCGGTCAAAGCTTTATTTTAAGCAGAAATTAAAAATTTATCTATTCAGCCTTGCACGTTTTGCCACTAAAATTCCGGTATAATAGAAATTAACTTAGCGTTTAGGAGGCAAGACTGTGAAAGCATTGGGGCGAATTATCAGTATGCTCGTTATAGGTTTATTGGTTCTAACGGGCTGTCAGCAGGCGCGCACAAAAACGGCACCTTTAAAAAAAGTCACCACAAGTACAGCGACTTGGTACTTGTATCAAAAAAAAGGTACGCAAAAAGTTATTTCATTACAATTTCAAAAAAATAAAACGGTTATCGTCAAAGATATTGATGCTATTGGGGCGCCCGGTGGTGAAAATCGAGTTGACGATAATTTTGTGAACCCAAAATTTAAACAAAACAAGGCGCAAACGCAACTGACGATTAATACCAGTGACCAAAAAATGGTTTTGAAGCTAGGCAAAAAGTATGCTAAAACCATTGATCAGAAAAAAATGGTGGGGTATCACGTTACTTATGGAACTCAAAAAAAATTGGTATTTGGCAAGAATTTCAGAAGATGGTAGTGATAATGGGGGGACGGCGATGGATACGGCTGTCAGTTCAAAAAAGAAAAAGGCCACCCCACAGCCTAAAAATATTACCAGCCGCCTACTAAATTTCATGAAAGATCCGGCCGCAAAGGCGACACCTTTGGCAGATCAGGCGGATGCGGGCAATTATATTTATCGCATATTGGCAGGGAAGAATCAGGCTTATGGCCAGTTAACCTTAAATCAAGATGGGACTTACCAAAACGCGGTTTCTATCCATGCTGCTGAAGGGGTAACAGCCGATGATAGTGACAAACCAGTGGTGGCGGAATATGAAGTTTCCACCGGACATATTACCAATCTTTATGGTAAGTATTATTTACAGCCGGATAATTTATTGCGGATTAGTTACTATGTTCATGGACAAAACGTGGATAAGCCATTACCGCAAAAAATTACCCTTTATACAGGTAGTAATATTGGTTTAGCTAAGGCACGCATTGAACATGTTTCAGATAATTATCTATTTTATTCTAAAGATTATGATCCTTGGCCAGAGGAAACCGGCCAAGCAACAGCGGCTATTACTTTAACTAAGACAGAAACATCGCAGATTTCATTAAGTGAAATCTATCAAGCTGCTTTACAACAGGCGGCGGTTTGGCAGACAAATTCGATCAGCAGCAATGCAGATTTGATGCAAGTTGTCGCAACATTAGCGGACAATAACCAAGATCGTGTTGGGACGGTGGGTGTTAATTTTAGCGGTAGTTATGGCGTTAGTCAGCAACCTGCAGATTATGCCGGGGTGGCTAAAGACGGCAGTGCCCAGGCAACAATGGATTATGTTTTTGCGGTATCGCCTGCCAACGATACATCTGGCACAGCGGTTATCACGACTACCAGCGGCAGTTTATTAGTTTTTGGCAGTTTGAAAAACCAATTGTATTTGCTGCATCAACCGGATAGCAATTCAGCCACGGTGACTTGGCAGCCGGTCAAGAATACGGCGCTGACGGTCACTGATGTGCGAGTACGCTTGAATCCGTAAAGAGAAATTAATTTGTTTGGCCTTTCGGTTAAAAAGTTCTATAGTATAAAATAATTAATACACAGCATGATGTGACCTGGGAGGTCTAAATGGAATTATACGATCGGTTTCTTAAAAATGAACGCTTACGCCGCATGACGGTTTTGGTACTGCTGATCGCTATTTTGTGGTTGGTGCGCAGTGCCATGAATACGTTATTGCTGACCTTTATCTTTACCTATTTAGTGGTTCACTTAATTCGATTAGTGCAACGAAAATTTCCAAAGTTTTCGCCAATTTTTGTGGTGATACCGCTATATTTGTTAATCATTGCTGGTTTGTATTTTGTCATTTCACACTACATGCCGATTTTGATGCATCAATTCACAAAATTGTTTAATTTAATCTATCATTTCTTGGAACGGCCGGATGTGGATTCTAATGCAATTATGAGTTATGTCTCGGATTGGGTGCAAAAGCTTAATTTAAATGCGCAGATTAAATCAAGTATTTCAGAGATTATCAAATACGCTACAAACATTGGTGGTGCGGGGATTACCTTTTTTGTCTCCTTCTTATTAAGTTTCTTTTATGCTTTAGAAGTTGATAAATTAGATCACTTTGGCAAACTTTTCTTGAAGAGCGATTATGGCTGGTTCTTTGAGGATTTATATTATTTTGGTCAAAAATTTGTAAATTCTTTTGGGGTTGTTTTAGAAGCGCAGTTATTAATTGCAGTGGTAAACACAATTTTGACGACGATTACGATTACGGTGATGGGGCTGCCCAGTGTGGTACCGTTGGCGGCGATGGTTTTCTTCCTATCCTTAATTCCAGTGGCCGGGGTCGTTGTGTCTTTAATTCCACTATCATTTGTGGCGTATACGGTGGGCGGATTCCGGTATATCATTTATATTTTAATCATGATTATTATTATCCATGCCATTGAGGCCTATATTCTAAATCCCAAATTTATGTCCAGCCGAACGCAGCTGCCAGTGTTTTTCACATTTGTCGTTTTGCTGGCGGCTGAACGGCTCTTTGGAACATGGGGCTTAATTGTAGGTATTCCAATTTTCACTTTCTTCTTAGATGTTCTAGGTGTCAAAGAAATTGGCGGTTCTAAGAAAAAAGGACCAAAGCTGCCATTTGATCCAGAACAGCTGAAAAAACATAAATTTAGGAATACAAAATCGTTAGAATCAAAAGAAAATTCAGCCGAAAAGAAATAATTTATGAAAAGAAAATATATTTGAAAGCTTTATATATCAGTGATTTTCTGGTATATTTAGATAGATTACTGAAATAGAGCTATCACTTTTCAGTAAACAAGTGTTAAACTATAATTATAGACAATTAAACTACGGAGGTATGCTTTTATGGCAAAACTTGTATTGATTCGTCACGGTCAAAGTGAATGGAACTTATCTAACCAATTTACTGGGTGGGTTGATGTTGACCTTAGTGAAAAGGGTGTTGAAGAAGCTAAAAGAGCCGGTGAATTAATTAAAGAAGCTGGCTTGGAATTTGATCAAGCTTATACTTCAGTATTGACTCGTGCTATCAAGACATTGCACTATGCTTTAGAAGTTTCTGGCCAATTATGGATCCCTGAAACAAAGACTTGGCGTTTAAATGAACGTCATTATGGGGCATTACAAGGCTTGAACAAAAAAGAAACTGCTGAAAAATATGGGGATGAACAAGTTCATATTTGGCGTCGTTCTTACGATACTTTACCACCATTACTAAAAGCAACTGATGAAGGTTCTGCAGCTCAAGATCGTCGTTATGCTGATTTGGATCCACGGATCGTACCTGGCGGCGAAAACTTGAAAGTTACTTTGGAACGGGTTATTCCTTTCTGGGAAGATGAAATTGCACCTAAATTATTAGATGGCAAGAACGTTATCATCGCAGCCCATGGTAACTCATTACGTGCGTTGACGAAGTACATCGAAAATATCTCTGATGCAGATATTATGGACTTGGAAATGGCTACTGGCGAACCAGTAGTTTATGACTTCAACGAAAAATTAGAAGTTTTAAGCAAAGAAAAATTAGGTAAATAGTTAAAGACAGTAAAAGCTAGATCAAAAGTTGATTTTTGATCTAGTTTTTTTATTTTCTTAAAATTTATTGATAAAAATGGCAGGAACTTCTCGAGTTAGGCAGTGTAGGAGACTATTCTTTAGATAGAATTAATAAAAAATATAAAGCTGCTAGACAGGCAAAAAATAACTATTGGCAGCTCTGAATATATTATATTTAATCCTAATTATTAGTGTTACAGAATATTTTATAAATGGTATAGATAACACCAAAAAAATATTTAGTTGTTCACAATTTAAAATTAGGCAATTGACATTTTTCTTGTAAAAGGCGTACTATAGTTATGGAAAGATTTAAACAGGTACCATGCTAGTTAAGGTCCATTGCTGAAATACATAGATATTGACCAGTGTCTGAGTAGTTAATGTTAAAATTGCTGGTCTTTTTTCTTTGCTACATATTTTTTAAAGACCGGCTGGTAGAAATAAATCGGCCTAGATTGAGATCAGCTTTGTTAACGTTTGTTTGATGAAGCTTTACTCAGTTGGGCCCTTTTGGCGTATGCAAAAATCGTCAACGGGCTATATGTATATAAATATTTTATTATTAACGCTGAGAGGACAGCCATCACGATGTTTAAACAAAATAAGAAATCAAATATCAGTTCAAATATAAAATCTAATAAGTGGTTGCATGCAGGTGTTACTGTGGTCGGCCTCAGTGCGGGGTTGATGTTAACGGGTCAGACTGCCCAAGCAGCGGCAACGGCAGATAAGTCAGATACAGATGAAACAACTCAAGTTAGTACAACACCTGCTGATTCGACGTCAAAAGTAGGTGCGGCAGAAGAAACATCATCTGATGCTGAAAATGGGGCCGCTGAAGAGAACACTGATTCAACAGACCAGGTGGATAATGCAGTTATACCAACGAACACACCTAGTACTGCTGACAATGATACATCAACGGGTACTAAGACTGGCGCAATCACTACGCAAGAAGCCGGGGATTCAACAGACCTAACAGCGCCAACAGACCAAGACGATAATGCAGCCACACCTGAGCCAACGGATGAAAAAACAATGGATCAAGTGCCGCAAACACCTGACACAACGGAAGTGCCTGCGGATGAGTCAGCTGATGAGACTGAAGCAACCCCAAGTGCTGATTCAACTGATAAAACTAAAGGGTCCACCGCTGCTGATTTAACCGGTGAAACTAAAAAAGGCACAAGCAAGGCTGCCCGAGCAGCGGCAATGAATGTATTGACTGGCACCACTGATGCAGCAGAAACTGACGATGAGACAGACCATTCAGATTTTAGTTACGAACAAGACGAGAATGGCTCTTATATTGTGACGGGTTATACCGGCGGTGCTCAGCGGCAGGCGGATGGTACGGCACCAATGGGTGGTTATACAACGGATATTGTCATTCCAGACACGTATAAAGATAAAAGTGTGGTTGCGATTGCGGCGAATGCCTTTAATAATGATGGCAGCAGTGATGATCATCTGAGTATTATCCCGAACATTACCTCGGTGACTTTGGGCGCAAAAATTCAATGGATCGGGGCCAATGCCTTTGCTAATAACAAAATCACCACATTAGTGCTACCTAATAGTACTTGGTCTATTAAATCCGGCGCCTTTAAAAATAACCAACTAACAGCGGTTACGCTTAATCAAGTGGCCCAAATAGATGATAATGCTTTTTATGGCAATCAATTAACCACATTAGTTTTGCCAACAACATTGACTAATATGGGCGATCGAGCTTTCATGAATAATCAATTAACTTCTGTTGTGTTAGATGATAATTTGGAGACCATTGGGACCAGTGCTTTTGAAAATAATCAATTGACTGGTACCTTAGAGTTACCAGAAGAACTAACGGCTTTAGGCGATTATGCCTTTAGAAATAACCAGTTGACTGGCGTGACATTTGCCGACAAGCTAAAGACTATCGGGACCAGTGCTTTTGAAAATAATAAAATTACCGGTACAGTGGTTTTACCAACATCATTAACGAATTTAGGGGACTATGCCTTTGCGAACAATCAAGTAACCGGCGTTGCGTTTAACTCAGCGATTACTAAGATTAATACGGGTGTTTTTCAAAATAATCAGCTGACAGGAACCTTGATTTTGCCGGATTCAGTAGACAATATCGGACAAGCTGCTTTTGCGAACAACCAACTAACCAAGCTGCAGTTAGGTGATAAGGTCACAACAATTTCAGCTTCGGCGTTTGAAAATAATCAATTAGCTGGTAATTTTGTGATGCCCACACAGCTAACATCCATCGGCGATCAAGCGTTTATGGATAATCAATTGACTGGAATTATTTGGAATGATCATTTAACTTCGTTGGCAAAATGGGTTTTTGCGAATAATCGGCTGCAAGGGACTTTAACAATTCCAGCACAGTTAAAAAATATTGGTGAATGGGATTTTTATAAGAATCAATTAACCGGTGTAGAAATTACAAATTTAGAAAGTTTAGGCAATGGGGCATTTGCTAAAAATAATTTACAAAATATAAACATCACTGGCAAAATTACAACTATGGGGGATGAGGCCTTTGCCAATCAACAAACTTTGACAGATGTGCCTGTTGATGTCATAGCTGAGAAGGCCACTGGTGTGAAGGCGGCTATTGCCAAAAAACTAGGGTTGTCTGTTGAAAAATTAGCGACTTTGACATTTTATTTAGATCATAAGGCGCTTACCTATAATGAATATGAAGACACATTAGCTTTGCCCGGTAATTATGCCCATCAAGATACAGTGACGCTGAGCTTAGTTTCTAATAGTACCGATACTGGTCAGTATGGGGTAACAGTACTTGTTTTGGATTTAAATCATATACCAGATTCGGATCCAGATCATGGACAGCCAACAACGCCTACCACTCCTGGGACGCCTGTTGATCCCATAACGCCCATTGGCCCTGTAACACCCATTGGCCCTGTAACGCCCATTGGCCCTGTAACACCTGTGAAACCCGTTGAACCGATAACGCCGGTTGATCCGGTAACACCAGTTGAACCGATAACACCGGTTGATCCTGTGGCACCCGTGACACCCGTTGATCCGGTAACACCGGTGAATCCTGTGGCACCCGTGACGCCAGTAACTCCTACAGATACAGATTACGTACCGTATACAGATCAAGCACCAGTGCTGATGCAACCAACGACACCGGCAATTGCTGGTGTCAGCCAGGGCGTAAGTACGGCTGGTACTGCCCAAAACACCGTAACCATCCCGCTGAATGCCACAACGACAATCGTTTTACCAGGGACAACATCAGCGACAAGCACGAACTGGACGGTAACCGCTAAACAAAATGGCAGTCGTCAAGGTATCTCTGCTGTAGATCATGGCGCTAAGTTACCGCAAACAGGCGATAAAGCAGAACCTGGCTTACGCTGGTTAGGGACTTTGATAAGTTTATTGACACTTGGTTTTGTTGGGAACAACCTAAAACACAATTCAAAAAATAAAAAATTTAATTAAATTGAAAAAAGTCGACTGAACTTAAGCCGACTTTTTTTGAGTTGGTCCTAAATAAAGTGGTGGAAGTTTTAACGATCATTGGTAACCAACTTGCCCTTTTTCAGAACTCAGTTGTGTAGGATAGAAATATCGCGTTATAATAGGGCAACTACTTATAAAATACAGTCCGGAATTTACCGGACTTTTTTTATAATAACTTGGGGGGCGCTTTTAAATGCATTTATCAAAACGGCAACTGCTACGAATTGCTGGCGGATTGGCAGTTTTATTGTTAGGATTGCTGATTTGGCGTTATCAAAACGTGTGGCAGCATTGGCATACCCAAACATTAACGCAAGCTAAAATTGTTGCCATGGTTCGGCAGCAGCGGGGGATAGATGTTTTTTTAGTAGTGCCCTTATTAGTTTGTTTTTCGATTATTCCAGGTGCACCGGTATCCACCATTGGCGTTGTGGCAGGTATTTGTTTTGGTAAAGGCTGGGGGGCGTTGCTGAATGTGATCGGGATTACATTGGGTAATTTAATTTCTCAGCGAGTTTTTGGCCTGATTGAAGCGCGTCATGTTAAGGATAAGTCCAATAAAATTGTCCAAGGCATTGCGCATATGCGCCATCCCTTGTGGGGGATCACCATCGGCTATACCATCCCGTTTATTCCCACTTCACTAGTAAGTATGGCGACGGTACAAGCATCAGTGCGTCAGCGGCCATTGGCATTGGCCACATTGTTAGGTAGTATCCCCACAGCGATTTTGTATGCGGTAGGCGGGGATGCCTTGATTAAAGCGAATTTCAAAACAGTGATGATTGTGGCCATTGTCGTTATTTTGTTGGCCGGCTTGCTTTGGGTGATTCGTCACGATCGTCAAGAAAAAACAGCATAAAAATAGCCATTGAGGATTAATATTAACCTCGATGGCTATTTTTTTAGGTGCGCTCGGCATGGGTGCTAACTTGGTGGTGAAAGTCCACTGTGAGCCGTAGTAGTCGGAATCACTAG
>NZ_RHOY01000013.1 GCF_003946725.1 Agrilactobacillus yilanensis
ATGCACATAACCTAGACTTACGACATAAGCCCGGTCTTGGCTTGTGAGTAAGACGTAGTTATGTAAATTGTCAGTAACTTGGAACGCGTTTAAGAAGAGCGGGAAAGCCTCGAACATAACCTAGACTTACACCACAACTTTTAAAATAGAGCATCAACCGACTTGGTTGATGCTCTATTTTGCTTTTATCATTGACAATTTTTGAACACTATTACATGATTGAGTTACTAAGTTTTTAGAGAGGTAGTTCATGAGAATTTTTCTAGAGATTTTAATTGTCATTATTATTATCAATACTGTTATTGCTACGATTACCGTCTTCCATCGACCCAGAAATATCACTTCTACCTTAGCTTGGTTATTGGCCTTATTCATGTTACCAGTAGTCGGCTTCATTCTTTATGCCTTCTTAGGCCGGGGAATCGCTGAAGAGAATATTTTTGATATTTCCCACCAAGAGCATATCGGTTTAGCGCGAATTAAGCATATGATTTTAAGTGATAATCGTCGAGAAAAACATCAGTATGACCCTAATAGCACCACTCATCGAGCTAAGCTTTTAATTCATTACTTTAACAGTGCCGAAGATGCCCCACTATCCAAACGCAACCGTGTTAAGATTTTTACCGATGGCAAAGAGAAATTTGCAGCACTTTTTGATGATATTCAACGTGCTCAAGAAACGGTACACGTTGAATATTATTCTTTTTTTAACGATGATATTGGTAATGAATTTTTGAATTTATTAACTGAAAAAGCTAAAGAAGGTTTAGAAGTACGCTTAGTTTACGATCCTTGGGGCTCGCCTAAAGCGAATAAACGCTGGTTCAAAGACTTTGAAGCGGCCGGTGGACAAGTTACTTCTTTCATCACTTCCCAAAACCTTATCGCCAAAACGCGACTGAATTATCACTTGCACCGTAAAGTAGTCGTCATTGATGGTTTAATCAGCTGGACTGGTGGCTTTAACGTGGGCGATCAATACTTAGGTCGCAGCGAAAAATTTGGTTATTGGCGTGATACCCACATTCGTATCATTGGCACAGCCTCTTCTTCTCTGCAGGAAAGATTTATTATGGATTGGAATGCATCGATCCGTAACGAAGCTAAAAAAGTGGCTTATAACGACAAATACTTTAAAACGGCAACTTCTGAACTGTCAGAGACAGATAGCGATACTTGCGGCAATAGCAGTATTCAAGTTGTTTCTGATGGTCCAGATACACAAGAAGAAATTTTAAAAGGCGGTACCGTTCGAGCCATCCTCGCCGCTAAAAAATCAATTCTGATCCAAACACCTTACTTAATTCCCGATGAATCCATTATCAACGCTTTAATGGTTGCAGCACGCTCTGGAATCACTATTAAAATTATGATCCCACAGATGCCTGATCATCCCTTCATTTATCGGGCAACACAATATTATGCTAATTTCTTACATCAATTTGGGATTGAACTTTATATTTATAATAACGGCTTTCTTCATGCTAAAACTTTAGTCATTGATGATGAGTTTTGCTCCGTTGGTTCAATGAATCAAGATTTTCGCAGTTATGGCCTAAACTTTGAATGTAATACTTATATTTATGATCGTTCTGTGAGTCATGAATTAACTGAAATTTTCTATCAAGATATGGCTGTTTCCACACTGCTAACAGACGAAATCATTGAAAACCAAGGCCATTGGTTAAAGTTCAAACAATATTTTTCTAGATTACTGTCTCCAATTTTGTAGAAAACATTATAGGATTCATAGTATCTCAATTAATATGAGACGCTATGAATCCTATTTTTAGATCTATTCTAAATCAAACACAATATCCATATCTTTAACAATCGGCGATTCATCCGGGTTTGTTTCCATAATATCAGCCATATAGTGCCACCATTTTTGATTGATCTCAGTTTTAGAGCTTTCCTGCCACTTTTCTGGATCTTTCACTTCTAAATAAGCAATCAATTCGTTTTTATCTTTATCTAAATATATCGAATAGCTGCAAACACCATAATCTTTTAACATCGTTCTCATTTCCGGCCACAATTGACTATGCCGCTTTTTATACTCATCATGCTTGTCTGGATAAATAAACATTTTAAACATTTGCTTCATCATCAACACCACCTTATTTAACCTCTACGGTTTCGATATCTAACATATAACCTACTTTTTTAAAAATATCTGTATTCTTCCCTATAGACATGGCACAGTGATGCGTTGGTGCCAATGCAAACCATTTTTCAAAATACGTATCTGGATCAACCGTAAATTTTACTGGTGTTTGTGTATTCCCAATTTTCATAATTGGACCATCTGTCGAGATGCCTTCACTGATAATTAATTTAAGTTTGCCATCAATAGTTTGTGTTAAACCGAGTGTCGTTATCGGACCTGTTTTGACTTTTGCTTCAACAGATACCCCAGTTCCTTGTTTACCATGATAGACACCTAATCCTCTTAATTTAGGCTTGCCTTCCGCAATATCTAAATGAAATGGTCCATCATGCCCCAACAAAATTGTGCCATCGTTATAATCGGCTACAACAATTTCGCAGAAACTACCCCCTAAACCTAAAATATCACAAATTTTCATCGAAATATCTGTTTTAAGGTCACCTTCACCAGCACAAGGAACATGCTTAGAAGTCAGTAACGAATTTCCTACGATAAAGCCGCTCTGTACTTGTTCGAAATGACTACCCGCTGAACCATGATAATAATAAGTTAGACCGTTTAAATTAAATTTATTGATCAATTTGTCTTGTGCCGAGGCAACCGTGGCAGACCAATCTAATTGTGATTGCGTTGGTTTTTTAGCCAGTTTTTCAGATGGCGAGTCTTCGCTAATCTCAAACATGTCTTGTATTTCATCTAGAGTTTTATTTTTATTATCCTCTGTCACAGATTGCAGTTGCGCATCCAGATCATCCATCTCAAGAACTTCGACATGAACGCCTGTCTGCGCTTGAATCATTGCAAAATCGCTATACATATCTAACATGCCATTATAAGTATTTCCTAAAAATCCTATTCGACTTGCCATCAATGTGCGCTTTACAGTTGCTGCCTTGACCCAATTTTCTATTTCTTGCCATGCTCGCCGAGCCTCCGGACTATCTTTTGTAATTTCATTAGACATAGAAAACTCTGGGTTAGCCGCTAATCCAAGCAGTCCACTAACAACTTTGTAATCTATCCCTGCTCGATTAAAAGCATTACAATATTCCGGTACAGGGCATGCACCACAGTGTGCCAGCCATTCTTCAATCGTCGCTTTTTCGTAATTCACATTAACCGCTGGTTGAAGATTTAAAATAACTACTTTTGCATTACACCGTTGATGTATTGGCAGAATTGAAGCACTGTTACAATATGTTGCTGCGTGGCAAAAGATTAAATCTACTTTATTTTCGTTGAAATAATCACCTGCTTTTTTACCAGCCTCGGGGTTATCAACAATTCCAAAGTTATAGACTTCACCCCATTGTGAAATTTTATCTTCGATAAACGTGCCATAGCCTTTTAATCTGTCATGCAACGTTGGAAATTGACTCCAATAAGCCTCTAACCCGGTTGAATATAAGCCTATTCTTGGTTTTTCATTTTTTTCAAATGCTTTCATCTCTAATTCGCCCCTTCTGCTAACCCGCTTGTCTACTTTCTGATGAATTATATCGTTCTGCTTCAATCTCTTGGATTGACTTCCCTCTTGTTTCCGGTGTCAAAATGGCCCCAATTATTAGTTGAATAACTAAGAAACCTATTAAGATGATACCTGTAAACATAAAGCCCATTGAATCTAGCATTATTGGGAAGACAAGAGAAATTAAGCCTACGCCTGCTCTTACTAGGAAGAAAATAATACCTTGAACTTCTCCTCTATATTCCGTTTTAAATAATTCCACACTCCATAAAGCAAAGAAACATTGCGCACTGAATCCTGCTGAAATACCCCATAAAACGTCAAATATGATTAAAGATGCCCAACCCATTGGCGCAAAGATAAGAACTAACCATGCTGCTACTTGTAGAACACAACCTATTGTAAAAACAATCTTTCTATTCCATACATCCCCTTTTCTAATGAAGATGATATAAGTAAATATTATTGTTAAGAACCAGATCAAAGCATTTAGTAAGTTTGACTCTGTATTGGATAAATGTCCTATTTTCTCAAAAACAAAAGGTAAGAAATAGCCTTGTAAACCGGCAACTAAGGCCCAAGTGACATAAATTCCAGAGCTTAAAATAAAAGCATTACGGTTGGCTTTAATGGTAAAAATCTCGCGTATCGGTGCTCTTTTAAAACCCGCAGCTTTCTCTTTTTCTTTTTGTGCTTCCCAAGCTTTAGATTCCTCTACTCGTTGCTGTAATATCCAAGTGATCAAAGCTACAACAAACAACAAACCAAACATAATTCTGCTACCAAGCAGCCCCAACTGATTCAAGAAAATAGCTAATAAGAAAATCATCATCGGCGCAAACCCCCACGAGAATTGACCCCATCCGATATTGGCACATCGTTTTCCAGCAGGTGCTTGTTCACCGAGATAACTCCAAGACGCAGGTACAACAGCGCCAACTGCTATCCCCGTCAAAATATATCCGCCTAATAACATCTGAAAATTAAGCGATACCGCCACTAGTGCAACCCCAATCATATAGAGGATTAAGTCATATTTGTAAATGAATTTTCTACCATACTTATCCGATAATCGACCACCTATTAAGGCACCAACAGCGGCACCAAAACCGTTCGCACTAACAGCCCCTAATAAACCTAGTGCACTATTATCCAATTGCAAATACTTCTCCCATAAAGTTAAGCCACTAGCACCTGCTACGATAGCTCCTGCATCTAGAAAATTAGATAACGAAATTGCTAAAGTTTCCACTCGCTTACTCGTTTTTACTTCACCCATGCTTCAACACTCCCTTCTATACTAAAAATTGTAACCGCTTCCCAAAAAGAACTCATTAGATGATATGATATATAAATATAACAATATTGTTTTTAAGTCTAATTCTTAAATAGTCAAATCAAATAGTTTTTTCTAACTAAACACTGATCTATTGAGATAATCATCTGATTTTCGATATGATAATAGTGTTGATATTGATGTAAATAATACCTTTATATAATAATCGTGTTTTTAATGGTAATTTAGTGTATTTTTTAATAGATCATGGTAAATATCATTTGAGGAGTTATGATCATGAAAAATTATTGGCAAAAAGCAAGTATGACCGTCAACGATAATTCAATACTTAATTTTGGAACACCTAGTTATGAAGTTGTTAAAAATCTCTTATATATTCAAGAATGTGGCTTTTTTTCAAAAAAAGACAGTTACTTCACTGAACGAAAAGACCTAGACTCTTATTTAATTTTGGTTACTGTCGCTGGTACCGGACAATTGATTTATGATGATGTTAAATATACATTATCAAGAAATACAATTTTCTTTCTCGACTGTCATAAGTATCAGTTCTATAAACCCCTAAAAGACTGGCAATTTTACTTTGTACATATTAATGGCTCCAATCTCCATTATTATTTTGATAGATATTATTATGACAAAACGCCAATAGCCTATATTGAATCTGATGCCTTCATCAATACTTTAAAACTAATCATTAACGATAACTCCTCTGATAACGAAAATGCTTTTATTACAACTTTGATGATTTATGAACTGTTAACCGATTTAATACTGGCTAAACTAAAAACCAAAGCGATTGCAACACCTAAAACCTTGAAGAAGATCCGATATTATTTAGATAATCATTATGCTGAAAAAATTTCATTAGCTGATCTCGTGATCCATTTCAACGTTAGTAAATCCTACATAGAAAAAGGATTTCAAGAATACTTTGAAATCTCTCCGATTAGTTATTTAAATAAAGTTAGGGTTAATAAAGCAAAGGCATTGTTACGAAATACAGATTCACAATTAGATATAATCTCTGAAATTATTGGTGTTAACGATACGAGTTATTTTGTAAAAATATTCAAACGATATACAGGATTAACACCTGCGAAATATCGAAGAAAATGGCGATAAAGTTAATTCCCCCCAAAATTCACCAAGCCAAAATTCTTTCAAAATAAACCATAAGCGTTTATATTAAGGGTCACCATAAGGATCTTGTTTGCAATATTGTCCTCAAACTAGAGGTGCCCTAAAATGAAAAATAAAATTGGCAAGCGGCTCTATAACAGTCTTGTTTTTGTGGATATTAGTTTTTTAGTGGTCATGACTTGGGGCTTATTAATGCGTCCTGATTTTCGTCCCTACCTTAGCCAGCATGCGCCACTAATGATGGTGACTGGCGGTTTTATACTTTTGGCACTTGGCCTATCTTATTTCCAAAACTATTTTTATCCGGATAAAATTATTGAACCCCATCAAAACAAAAGAACCTTCATTGTTCTCAAAGATCACAGCATTAACTACACCTTGAATCCTCAAAGTCTCGGTGGAAAAATAATTTATTTAAGCCTTTTAATTTTAATTTCAATTATTATTATTAAGGAGATACGCTAAACAAAAAGAGCCCAGTCAAAAGTGATTATCCTTTTGACTTAGCTCTTTTTAGATTAGTTTTTTAGCCGTGTTCACTAGAACAAAGCGTGCATCCACGCTATATACTGTCTATAACGCTCCAGGTAAGTTGGCCGACGTATTTATCCGCGTTTGTTTTGGGATCAACACTCAATAAGACGCCGGTGCTACTATTCCATTTTTGGGCAACATTCGTCACTTGCATCTGGTCACTGCTCGTCACGCCGGAATCAATGATCTGTGGTGTACTTAAATCATATTGTTGCCCCACAGCGTTCACATAGATCATTCCATCATCAAAGATAGCGCCTAGATTTGTCCCGAGTAACGGCTGAGTTTCTTGAACTTGAAGCGTCCAAGTGCTATCTTTGCCCCGGCTATCTAAAACTTGAACATCCCAGTCTCCTTGGCGCTGCACAATTTGGGGACTTGCCTTAGACTGAATGGTCCTAAAACTAACATCCTCTGCGGATACATGTAGCGTCCCCCTCAAAGTAATGGTTACCGTTAGTTCATTAGATTTATTATCATTAGTGTCTTTAACGTAGAAAGTCAACGTATTGATGCGTTGAGTTAGCTGTTGCGCCGTTAAATTAATCTGAAAATGTCCTGCAGCATCCGTGGTCAACAAAGTCGCTGGTTCCAGATCTGTCCCGTTTAAATTGGCATAAACCGTGGTGGCCGTATTATTAATAGGATTGCCATTACCATAAGTGGCAACGCCATTGATTGTTGTTCCATTGCCTTCATCCAAAGTGATATCTGTCTTATCTGAAGTGATATTCAAAGATGGCGCAGGTTTAATAATGAAGTCTTGCAGTGTCGTGTCCAAAATATTGGTTGAGCCATCAAAGGCTACATGGGTTTTATCAATAATGATGTCCGACGTTGTATTATTTTTAGCTCGGCCATATAAACGAATTTTAGCCGTAGAGAAGTTTTGGCCGGATATTGGCCCGAGATCCCGTAATGTGCGCGTGAATGCGGTTCCGGCTAATTCTGAAGCTCTAATTGTATCAGTAGTCGTGCTGCCATTATATAAATTGGTATAAATAATCTCGCCGCCAGTGTAAGACATATTCATCGGTAAGGCAATTTTGGCTTTATTATCTAGCCACAAGTCCGAACCACTATCATAAGTTAAGTTATAATCAAAGGCCAACTGATCGCCAGAATTGACGGTCTTATCCGTATCCGTTAACACCTGATTGCCTTGAGACTGATTGGTAATGCTTGTTTTCACTGAGGCCTGTACCATTGATGGAATCGATTCAAAAATCACCATATTCTGTCCCACATAGTTCCCGGTAGACCCCGTAAAGCCCCAAAGTACATTGTTTTCGTTGTCGCTTAAACCAAAGTCTGCTTTATCTAGTTTTGTTGAACGGTTCTTAATACCTGTCTTAGATTCACCCGTGGCCGGATCTTTATCATCCAAATTATAAGTTATTTCAGAAGTTGTTGGATCCCAAACAACCGTTAAATGCGTCCACTTATTACCATTTATAATCGGATTTGTATAGCTGAATTCTTCAAAATTTTTATGCTCCATCGTGTAATAGTATCGTTTTAAAAAAATCAACTCTGTTTCAACATACTGCTTATAAGTCGATGCTTTGCCTGGAAAAGCATCGGCAATATGCTTTCGTACATCATACTGAACATTATCTGCATCAAAAGAGCTATTAAGTGCTTCAGTGAAGCTAAAATAATCTGCTGGTCTGTATATATTAGCAAACGTATCAAATTCAATGGCCCAGCTATTTTGAATTGCCATCCCCGCAATCGTTGCCGGTGAACTCACGCTATTATCCACATCTGCCCCCCAAACCCCCAATGTCTGTCCAGCTTGGGCAATTCCAGCGGCATTTTGACTGATAGCATTAGTTTTGTGCCGATCATTTTGCAGAACAAAGGCTATCCCATCACCGGGAAGTTCTTGGACCGCACTATAGATCCACATGGTCATTGTTTGCTTTTTAGAAAGATCCACATAGTTATTCACACTAGGATTAGACCAAATAGCGCTTAATTGATTTTGAACCGCATCAGTCACTTGAATTACACTGACATTTCTTTCTGCATCATGAATAATTTTACCACTATTGACAGCCTGTCCTGACACATTAGGAAACTGCGCTAATCTAAACAAATCAGAATCTTTAAAATACAAACCCGGTGGTGCAGTGCCTAAAGGATCCGATACGACTGCTGTTTGTGCTGGTTTAGGTTGGGCAAACAGCCCTAAGCCGATAAATAAACAACTAACCATAATAGTTATAACCCTCAAGCCAGAGCGCTGCATAATCCATCCCTCCCAAATAATAATTAAATTACCATAAATAATCAAAATTAACCGTTATAATAATGCATAATGAATTTGTTATAGCATCTATACATAAGTTCAATTACTAAAAAAATGGCCTAGTTTTTAACTTTATTATACTATATATTTTCACAAAGTGCGACTGCAAAAACATCATCATATCATATATATAATTATTTTTAATATAAAATGACAATTAAACAAAGATGTTAATATTGGACTTCATCAAAAAAGGCTAGGCCAAAATGAATTCTTCTGGTCTAGCCGCTTTGGTTCTCTGATAATTATCAATCACTTTTTAAGACATTCACTTAGTCTTTTCTATACTATATGCTGTCGATGACACTCCAAGTGAGCTGTCCTTCATATTTATCCGCATTTGTTTGGGGATGAACACTTAACAATATCCCACTATCATTGGTCCATTTTTGAGAAACGTTGGTCACTTCCAGTAAATCACTACTTGTGGTTTCAGAATCAATAGTTTGTGGTGTGTTCAGATCATATTGCTGGCCCGCAGCGTTAACATAAACCATCCCGTTATCAAGAATAGCCCCTGAAGTTAGTCCGGTTAATGGCTTGGTTTCTTGAACTTGCAGTGTCCAAGTGCTGTCTTTGCCTCGACTGTCCAAAACTTGAACATTCCAATCATCTTGACGTTGAACAATTTGCGTCGTAGGTCTAGATTGAATTGACTTGAAGCTTACATTGTCCCCAGCAGCTACGTGCAACGTTCCCTTTAAAGTGATCGTCGCTGTTAGTTCATTGGATTTATTCTCATTATTATCTTCAACATAAAATGTTAAGGTATTGGTCCGCTGGGTCAACTGCTGCGCCGTTAAATTAATTTGAAAATGACCTGCAGCATCTGTCGTTAAAAGCGTCGCTGAATCCAAATCAGTCCCATTTAAATTCGCATGAACTTTGGTTGTGGCATTATCAACTGTGCTACCGTCCGCATAAGTGGCCGTGCCGGTGATGGTTGTCCCTTCGCCTTCATCTAAAGTAATATCTGTTGTATCTGACGTAATGCTCAAAGCGGGTGCCGCTGTGACAATAAAATCTTGTAACGTCGTATCTAAGATATTTGTTGGTCCAGAAAAATTAGCATGGGTATCATCAACCGTAACGCTGCTTGTTGTATTATTTATAGCTCGACCATATAATTGGATTTTAGCCGTAGAGAAGTTTTGCCCAGAAATCGGGCCAAGATCGCGTAAAGTTCTGGTGAACGTTGATCCGGTGAGCTCTGAGGCATCAATCGTATCGGTGGTGGTATTGCCGTTATAAACGTTAGTATAAATAATTTTGCCACCGGTATATATCATATTTTCTGGCAGTTCAATGGTCGCATCATTGTCATACCACAAGTCAGAACCGCTATCATAGGTTAAGTCGTAGTCAAATGCCAACTGATCCCCTGCATTAACGGTCTTATTTTTAGAAGTTAATACTTGATTGCCTTGAGATTGGTTCGTAATGCTTGTTACAGCACTCGCCTGTACCATGGATGGAATTGATTCAAAAATTACCATTGACTGAGACACACTTTCCCCGGTAGAACCGGTAAAACCCCAAAGTAGGTTATTTTCATTTGTGCCTAACCCAAAGTCGCTCTTAGAAAGCGTCGTTGACCGATTCCCAATCCCTGATTGAGATTCCCCGGTAGCTGCGTCTTTATCGTCCACATTATACGTTACTTTAGAAGTTGTTGGGTCCCAAACAACCGTTAAATGTACCCAGCGGCCGCCATTCATAATCGTACTTGAAGCTGGTATCGTTTGTAAGTTGGTATGGTTCATCGTGTAGAAGAACCGCCGCAGTGGCCAAAGCCCAGTAGATTTCTGGTTATAGGTTGCACCTTTAGCCGGAAAGCCATCCGCAATATGTCTCAATGAAATCCCAGTGTCATAAGAGCTGTTTGGAGAAGCATCTGAAGTTAGTTCTTGATAACCAGGATTCGCATTATTAATATAGCTATCAAATTCAATGGCCCAGCTATTTTGAATCGCTGTAGTGGCTAAGTCCGCTGTAGAACCAACCGACCCATTTGTATCTGACGCCCAAACCCCTAATGTCTGTCCCGCTTGGGCCACACCGCTGGAGTTTTGACTAATCGCACTCATCCCATGACGGTCATTTTGCAGCACAAAGGCCATCCCATCACCGGGATTTTTTTGGCTACCACTGTAAATCCACATCGTCATTGTTTGCTTTTTAGAAAGATCCACATAATTATTCACACTGGGATTAGACCAAACTGCACTTAATTGGTTCTTAACTGCGTCCGTGATTTTGATAACGCTAACTTCCTTATCCGCATCATGAATAATTTCACCACTATTGGTGGCTTGTCCTGAAACGGAAGGAAACTGTGCTAATCTGAATAAATCAGAGTCTTTAAAATATAACCCCTGGGGTGCAGATTCCAAAGCTTGGGTGATACTCGCGCCCTGAATTAGCTTTGGACTGATCACTATTGCTAAGCCTACTAGCAGGCAGCTCATTACAAGTCCCATTAATTTTAATCTAAAACGTTTCATACCTATTCCCCTCATTTAATCATTTAATTTCCATTAAATAACTAAAGCCAACCATATTTGAATCTACAATAACTATATTATAGAATTAATTTGCCTATTTCCTGCCCAATTATACAATATTATTTCAAAGATTACGAACCTTTAGTACCACTTTATTATAGATATTATTATTTATTCAATAAAGTGCACTCACTTTTCTAAATTTGACTTTAATAACCCACACAAAAAGGCTCAACCAAGATGAACACGCTTTGGCTGAGCCTTTTTGTGCGCTATAAATATTAATCCGTTCTCATTACATTTGATTAATATTTTCTACGTTAATTGAAACAGTCTCTGGAATATATTTTTCTAATTCCGCTTGCAAGTTTTCGACTGTCTGATTGAATGTTAATTGCATTTTTTGATGTGTCAGTGTCATAAACACCGCAATGACCCGGCTTTTGCCATCTGGCAAATCAATTGGAATTAACGTAATCTCTGAAAAATTACGATAAGGGACAACTCTTGAGAAAAAGCCCGTACTAATTAGACGTTTTGTGCCAATCCCACCGACACCGTCCATAATCATCACTAAAATAAATGATGACACTGCAATGACGTATGGCCAGTTACTAGCCGCCGGTGTAGCTAAAATCCAAACACTAAAGACAATCCCTAGAATTGGTGTTGATAAGTTATACCGAGCACGAATTGTCAACTGTGACTGCCAATACACACTGTAGATGGCACTGGCAATCATTCCAATATCTAAGATAATAATAAAAACCATAGGGCACCTCCAGTTATCTGTGGCATATTATTAATTACATTATATACTACTATAGCTGATATTACTAAAAAGCAAAGTTTTTATTTATTAACTTAGATTAATTTTTATAATAATCTTTGAATGAGCTTACTTAAGCTGTTTTGGAAGATTTCGTAGCATCTTTAACCTTCGCCGCTAGCTGACTATGTTGTGCCCGTTTTACAAAATCATCAAAAAGCGCTTGATCTTCTTTTTGCTGTGCCGCTAAATTTTCTGGGTGCCATTGCACCGCCACAATTTGATTACCCTGGCTGCTTTCAATCGCTTCGATTATACCATCCGGTGCTTTGGCCGAGATTTTTAACCCTTGGCCCAAAGTCCGCACCGCTTGATGATGTCTAGAATTTACATAAGGATGCTGTCCGACCACAGCTGCTAAGTGGCTGTCCGCTTTGACTTGAACATCGTGGGCGGGTAAATCGCCGGCCAGCGCCTGTGCATGTTGAATATAAGCCGTACTGATTTGCGTATCAATATCTTGATACAAATCGCCGCCCAATCCGATATTGATTAACTGCATCCCTCGACACATTCCAAAAATGGCTTTATTCATTTTTAAAGCTGCTTTAAACATCATCAGCTCAAACGCGTCCCGATTATAAACGGTCAATCCGGTATGGCTATTTTTAGTTTCATTATATAGACTGGGCGTGATATCAAATCCACCAAGAAAGACAACCCCATCTCCCATAGTCATATAATTAGCCACATCATCTTCATCTAAAGTATAAGGAATCGCCATTGGTAGACCACCTGCACGTTGGATGGCATCCACCACCGGCCGCGGTACGAAATCGGCACGTTTAAAATTAATATAATGTGCCGCTTCCATATTAATATCAGCTGGAATTAATATTCTTGGCTTCATCATTAACCATCCTCTCTTCGAAAAATAACGATATAACGTCAATTTACTACAGAACGCTTTAAAATACAATAAGGGTTTCTTACAAAAGGTCAAGCCCTCGCAATCTTCAAAAAATTTTGCTACATTAATGGTTAGTGTTCTTCTTTAGAAAATGTTTTAGCCATTAATGTAACGGTACTTAAGCTCGTTTGCTTGGAAGTACCTGCTAAATAGGTACAAACTTGATAAACTAAGATCTGCTGCCCTAAACGAATTGGCGTTGCTTCTGCGATCAATACCCCTGTTGAAACAGCTGCTAAGTGATGGGTCTGAATATCCAAGCCTACAGCCACACGTTTTGTTTTGCCCAAATAAGCATTGGCCGCCAAGCTCGCTGCCGTTTCTGCCAGCACACAGTTCAGGCCACCATGTAAAATGCCAAAGGGCTGTTTTGTTTTGTCACTAATTGGTAAAGTAATCAAAGTTCGGGCTTCGGTCACTTCAGTTACTTGAATGTCTAAAGCTTCTAAAAGATCCACTAAAATCACTCCTAAAGAGGTTAAAATTATGTCAACTACTGAGTTTAATTGGATAAATGTCAAAGATTATCAAGAAATTATCTTTGAACGCATGGATAAAATTGCCAAAATTACGATGAATCGCCCAGAACATCTTAATGCCTTCACCCCGGTCACCGTACAAGAAATGATTGATGCGTTTAACATCTGCCGCGATGACGCTTCCATTGGCGTTATCATCTTAACTGGTGCCGGCGACAAGGCCTTTTCTTCCGGCGGTGATCAAAGCATTCGTGGTAATGGCGGCTATGTGGGCCCTGATCATATTGCCCGGTTGAACGTTTTAGACTTGCAACACCTTATTCGGATCATTCCTAAGCCAATCATTGCCATGGTTAAAGGCTGGTCTGTTGGTGGCGGTAATATTTTACAACTCGTTTGTGATCTAACCATCGCTGCTGATAATGCCCAATTTGGCCAAACCGGTCCTAAAGTTGGCAGTTTTGACGCCGGCTACGGTTCTGGCTATCTCGCCCGCGTCATCGGTCATAAACGCGCCAAAGAAGTTTGGTTCTTAAATGAATTTTACACCGCCGAAGAAGCTTATAACATGAATTGGATCAATAAAGTTGTCCCATTAGCCGATGTTGAAAAAGTTACTATCGACTGGTGCCGCACTATCTTAAAACGCTCACCAACCGCACTCCGACTCATCAAAGCCGCCATGAACGCCGACACCGATGGCCTAGCCGGCTTACAACAACTAGGCGGAGACGCCACCATGCTCTTTTACACTAGCGACGAAGGTAAGGAAGGCCGGGACGCCTTTAACGAAAAACGCGACCCTAACTTTGACCAATTCCCAAAATTCCCATAAAAATCAGAGCGTGACAAAAGACGGGTTGATTTTGAGCATAGCCTAGACTAACGCCGTGAGCGGTTTTCGCTTACAAGTTAGACGTAGCTAAGCGCAGAAATCAGTCTTTTGGAGCGCGTTTAATAAGAGCGTGAACTAGAGCGGGAAAGCCTCGAGCACTAACCTAGAATCTTGCAGGGTGTCGCCAGACACACAAAAGATTCGTAGTTAGGTAAGAGCTTTGCTCTAGTGAGCGCGTTTAATCAGAGCGTGACAAAAGACGGGTTGATTTTGAGCATAGCCTAGGCTAACGCCGTGAGCGGTTTTCGCTTACAAGTTAGACGTAGCTAGGCGCAGAAATCAGTCTTTTGGAACGCGTTTAATCAGAGCGTGAAAGGACACGGTTTGACAATGCACATAACCTAGACTTTCACCACACTTAACCTTAACAAATACCAATACTGAAAGAAGGGATATTTTGGAAAATTGGCTATTAAAACGCGCCCAATTATCCAGTGACCAACCTGCCCTTTATTTTCAAGATCACACATTAACTTTTAAAGCTCTAGCTAATGAAGTTCAAGAATGGGCTGAAAAACTCAATAATTTAACATTGCAGCCCAAAAGTCCGATTGGTTTAATCGGCACCAACACTAAAACAACTTACTGCCTGATCTTAGCAATTCAACAGCTGGGGCATCCCGTTGCCCTATTCAATTTTAGATTAAGTCCTGCCGAGCTGCTGCAACAAGTCCAAGATGCCCAACCTAGTATTTTATTAGTTGATGATACTTTACCGCAATGGCAAAAATTACCTGGAAGCCTAAGTTATCAAGCTTTGAATCAACAACAGCGGCAAAGCTATCCGCCCATCGCTGAATTTGATAACGAAACCATTGCGGACATTATGTATACTTCAGGTTCCACCGGCCGACCAAAAGGCGTCTTGCAAACCTTTGGCAATCACTTTTATTCCGCCATTGGTACTGGTCTAAACTTCAAATTATCCAGTGACGATGCCTGGATTTGTGCAGTACCGTTATTTCATATCAGCGGACTTTCCATTTTAATGCGCAGTTTGATCTATGGCCTAACCGTTTACTTAGAACCAAAATTTGATGCCCAAAGAATTAATTACCTATTGCAACAAGCTCCCACCACCATCGTTTCCGTTGTCCCTTACATGCTAAAACAACTGCTGGCAACCCTTCCTGAAAGCGCCCACTATCAATCAAAATTTAAAGGACTCTTCTTAGGCGGCGGTCCCATTGATCGCAAAACGCTGGAAATCTGTGAAGCCCGCCAAATTCCAGTAGTGCAATCTTACGGTATGACAGAAACCGCTTCAAACGTCGTGGCCTTAAATTTCAAAGATGCCCCGCAAAAAATTGGTGCTTCAGGTCAAGCATTGTTTCCTGTACAGCTGCGCATCAGCCCTCAAGGTGAAATCCAGCTAAAAAGCCCCACCTTAGCAAAAGGCTATCTCCATCAAACCGCCGCTTTTGAACAAAAATTCACCGCAGATCACTGGTTCAAAACCGGTGATATTGGTGAATTAGACACACAAGGTTTTTTATACGTCAAAGGCCGAGTAGATACGATGTTTATCTCCGGTGGTGAAAATATTTTTCCGAATGAAATTGAAGCAATCTACAGTCATTACCCGGGCATTCAAGAAATTGTCGTCACCCATCAAAAAGACCCAAAATGGGGGGCCATCCCGATCGCATTAATTATTCCTGAAAAAGGCGCCTCGTTAACCGCAAAGGCATTAACTGATTTTGGCCGAGAACAGCTGACCCATTACAAAGTGCCAAAAGCCTTTTATCAATTGACACAATTACCTAAAACCGGTAATGGCAAATTGAATTATGCCGCTTTAAATACACTAGAACTTGTCAAAAGTCAACAATTAAGTTAGCCATCGACTTTCAAAAAAGATAGGAAGATTTAAAAATTTTGACGGTTTTTTAATCTTATTTATGGCATAATAGAATTACAGAGATGTATAGACCCACTAATCTTAATACTTCCTCCCAATATTGTATATAAAGATAAATACATCTCTCCCCCTATTCCCCATAGAGCCAAGGCAGACCCGCCTTGACTCATTTTTTTTTTGTAAAAGAGCGCGAACTGGAGCGGGAAAGCCTCGAGCGTAACCTAGACTTACGACATAAGCCCGGTCTTGGCTTGTGAATAAGGCGTAGTTATGTGAGAGCTTTGCTCCAGTGAGCGCGTTTAAACCAGAGCGTGACCAAAGACGGGTTGATTTTGAGCATAGCCTAGACTAACGCCGTGAGCGGTTTTCGCTCACAAGTTAGACGTAGCTAAGCGCAAAAATCAGTCTTTGGGAACGCGTTTAGAGCGTGAACTAGAGTGGGAAAGCCTCGAGCACTAACCTAGAATCTTGCAGGGTGTCGTTAGACACACAAGAGATTCGTAGTTAGGTGAGAGCTTTGCTCTAGTGAACGCGTTTTAGAACCAGAGCGAGAAACCCACGAGTACTAATCTAAAAAACAACAAAACTTGACGGATCCAATTAATTATGATTTAATGAGAATATTAAATTACGGAAAGGGATTTTAACTATGACTTCATTAAACCTTCATACAACAATGACTCGATTTAGCTTTAACAGCTTTAGATAGCGTCCGTATTGAAGTTTAGATACGGGCGACGTTCAGTTTGTCCGTGTCTGAAGCCATAAGCCAAATCCCATGGCCGACTAGACATGAGCTGTCTAGTTGTGAAGCGCCCAAGGTGCCAACTAGACTCAGTGCTAGTTGGCTTTTTTATTCCCTTAATCGTCTACCTTAGAAAGGACGCCTCGCCATGATGAAACAATCCCTACTCAACCAAACCGATACCGACTATGAAGATACCATCCAAGTTTTGCATACATTAGGTCCTAGCTCCACAGACAGCAGTGCCGCCGCTGAATATTATGTTAAAAATCAAGCACCTGATGCAGAAATCCAACTCCATCACAGTTACGAAGAAATTTTAGCCCATCTTTCAGACTATAGCGGTGAACATCTATTAATTCCGGCCGCTTTCCAATCTCGACAACTCCACGAAACTTGGGGTGACATTCATTACTGCGAATTAAGCACATTAAACCTTTTGACCAGCTTCACAACCCAATTAGACGAATTGCTACTTGTGGAAAATCAAAACGCCACAAATCACATTGCCTACACGCATGCAGCAACAGCGAAGTTATTAACCCAAAATCTTGAAACAGTGACCATCAAAACAGCGGTCAGTAAATATCAAGCCTATCAAAATTACCGTCAAAACCAAGCCCGCTATGTTTTAACCAATGCTAAGAATCTTGAAATGCAGGCCAATGATCAGATCTTAAGAACTTGGCATCCTAAAATGGTCTGGTGCCTTTACGAAATTCTATAAACTTTGTTGTAAAATTGAGCCCAACATATCCTCAAAAACCATCCTGTTATATAATTAAGCTTAACTATCGTTCAGGAGGGAACTATGACACAACTTTATAGCATCTTGATTGGGTATGCTTTTGGGAATCTGATCTCCGCGTACCTTATCTCTCGTTTAAAAACTGGTAAAAGCCCCGCCGAAATCGGTTCTGGCAATCCCGGCACCGCTAATATTGGCGCTCAGTTAGGTAAAAGTTACGGTATCTTAGTTTTAGCCTTAGATCTCTTAAAAACAATTCTCGCTATTATTTTATGCCATTATTTATTTCCAGAATTGGGCCGCTTAGTAATTCTAACTACCGGCTTAGGCGTGACTTTGGGCCACAACTTTCCATTTTGGTTAAAGTTCAAGGGCGGTAAGGGCGTTGCCGTCGCCGTAATTTTAGTCCTACTCTACAACCCACTTTGGGGCCTAGTCGCCCTATTAATCGCCCTAGCCCTGCTGCTCTGGTGCCAATATCTCGCCCTTGGCGGCATCATGATCTTACTTGCGGACACTATTTTAGGCATCTTCTTTTATCCTTTAGAAGCCTGGTTAATCTTATTCGTATTACTGCTCATAATGGTCATTCGCTTTTATAAAGACCTAAAAGACATCAAAAACGGCACCGCAAAAAAAGTCGACCTACTTAAACGATTTAAAAATAGAGCGTAACAAGAGACGGGTGATTTTGAGCATAGCCTAGACTAACGCCGTAAGTGGGCTTCGCTTACAAGTTAGACGTAGCTAAGCGCAGAAATCAGTCTTTTGGAACGCGTTTTAGAGCCAGAGCGTGACAAGCTACGGTTTTGACAATGCACATAACCTAGACTTACGACATAAGCCCGAACTTGGCTTGTGAGTAAGGCGTAGTTATGTAAATTGTCAGTAGCTTGGAACGCGTTTAAGCCAAAACGGGAAAGCTTAACTACAGAAACATATAGAATAATAACAATTATATAAAAAATCGAATAAAGCAAATTAAATAAGTCAATTGAAATTCATTATCAATTGGCTTATTTTTTTGTTATAATCGTTTGTATAAACTACATCCAGGAGGCGATAAAATGTCAAAAACCGTCATTGATCTAAATAAAAGCGTTTACGACCTTGTCACAAATCATCCCGAAGTAGGCGATGTTTTATATAATATAGGACTAGAGGATATTAAAAAGCCTGGTATTTTGAATACAATGGGCCGCTTTATGACAATTCCAAAAGGTGCCGCCATGAAACATGTTGATTTAACTGAAATTGTAACCGCATTAAATAATTTAGGATTCGAGGTCATTAATGATGCCAAATAACGAAGAAATTCATAACAGCGCTTACCGTCAAAAGAAAATCGTTGAAATTTTAAAGATGCTTCATGAAGGTGGTCAATTCGAAGACGCTAAAAAAGTTTTTGATGACACCTTTTCTAGTGTAGACGTCTCTGAAATTACCTCTGCCGAACGCGAACTAATCGCTTCTGGCCTTAATCCAATGGAAATTCAAAATTTGTGTAACGTTCATGCCTCTGTTTTCAAAGGCGCTATTAAAAATGAAGAAAACGGCTCCAAAGCCCAAGAAGCGCCAGGTCATCCTGTTGCAACGATGAAATTAGAAAACATGGTCCTCACTTCTTTGTTGGATAATGAATTACTCCCTGTTCTAAAACGTTGGCAACAGAGTAGCAGCGCTGCTGACGACAACAAAGATATTTTGAATGGTCATGATAAAGCACAAGCAGACCGAGACGATGATTATTTAAAGCGGATTCAAAATGCCTTAAAAGACTTAACAACTATCAAAAACCACTATGCCCGTAAAGAGAATTTGATTTTCCCATTAATGGACAAATATGGCATTACTGCACCACCAAAAGTAATGTGGGGCGTAGATGACGATATTCGTGGCTATATCAAACAAGCTTATGAACTGTCAATGCAAACACCGCCGCCTGATAAATATGAGTTGGAAGCCCTTGTCGAAAAGGCTGATAAAGAAATTAAAGAAATGATCTTCAAGGAAGAAGATATCATGTTGCCAATGGTAGATGAAGTCTTTACGCCTGATGATTGGGGCATGATCGCTAAGGAAAGTAAAGAAACCGGCTATACTTTAATCTCAGAACCTTTACCTTGGCAACCATCCGAAGCCGATCGCGCCGAAGCAGCCAAACGTAAACCTTCAAAAATGGCACAAGAACTTAACGAAATGGCTAAAGCAATGGCCGCAGAAACAATGCCTAAACCCGCTGCCAAACCTGTTGCACAGCGGCCTCAAAAGCCAGTGAACCCCTCAGAAAACCACGTTAAAGATCCTCAAGCAAAAGAACAATTGAGTGCAAAAACCACATTACAAATCGACGAAGACAGTACCGCACAAATTCATTTCCCAACAGGTACTTTGGATTTAACCGAGCTAACCCAAATCCTATCTATTTTACCTGTCGATATCACCTTTGTGGACGATCAAGATATTGTGCGCTGGTTCTCTGACAACGGTGATCGGGTCTTCCCAAGAACTACCGCCGTTATCGGTCGGGCTGTCGTCAACTGCCACCCACCAAAGAGCATGGGTAAAGTCCAAGAAATTCTAGATGACTTCAGAAGTCACAAACGCGATGATGCTGAATTTTGGATCAATCTCCATGGCACACAATTCACCTATATCCGTTACTATGCCATCCGGGACAAAGCTGAAAATTACCTTGGTTGTCTTGAAGTAACCCAAGATGTCACTGGCATTCGAGCTTTGGAAGGTCAAAAAACACTATAGTCTCATCCCTCCCTTTGATTAGCCCCATCTAATCAAAGGGTTTTTATTAATCTCTACAAAATAACCCCACAAAGATTGCAGGCGTTTCACAACTAGCCTAAACTAAAGTTACCTATAATTTAAACGAAAGTTGTGATCTTATCTTATCTATTTTGATTGGCTTAGCCATTGGTGTGGGCTTAACAACCCAGACGAGCATTAACGCCCGGCTGCGGGCAGCTTTTGGGTCCCCTTTTTTGGCATCAACGATCTCCTTTGCCATAGGCACCCTCTTTTTAGCCGGTATCACATTAGGCATGACCCACCATCTACTCTTTGACCCAGCCCTATTCACCACCCAACCGCTTTGGCTCTGGTTAGGCGGCGTTTTAGGTATCATTTATTTAACCGGCAATATTTTATTGTTTCCAAAAATCGGGAGTGTGCAAACTGTCATTTTCCCGATTCTCGGCCAAGTTTTAATGGGCTTATTAATTGATAACTTCGGCTGGTTCAGCGCAACTATGACGCCTTTGACCATCACCCGAGTATTAGGTGCTCTGGGTGTCATTTTAGGTATTTTGATTACCGTTGTTGGCCCCAGCTGGTTTGAACATCGACTGCCTACCCAGACAACCCCAGCAACTAATCTTTGGTTATGGCGCTGTTTTGGAATTTTCACGGGTATGTTAAGTGCGAGTCAGACAGCGATTAATGGCCATTTGGGTAAAATTTTAAACTCACCTTTTCAATCAGCTTTTATTTCATTTTTGGTAGGTACTTTAGCCTTGTGCCTGATATTACTTGTTTTACGACCAAAATTTAATTGGCAGACGGTTAAACAAAAGAATACTTGGTGGATGTGGTTAGGTGGCTGTTTTGGGGCATTATATGTCCTGGGAAATACTTACTTAGCACCAATTATTGGGACGGGCCTGACCGTGGTGGTTGTCTTGACCGGGATGATTGCCGGCAGTCTATTAATTGATAATTTCGGCTGGCTAAACACCCCTAAACGTCCGGTTTCTATCATCCAAATATTAGGATTATTAGTAATGGGATTAGGTATTGTGGCTATTCGTTTATTTTAAGTTAGCGCTAAAAAGCGACTGAATCAAAGTTAATTTTACGGGTTACCCCCTAAAGTTAATTTGATTCAGTCGCTTTTAATTTGGTCGTTTTTTGAAATGCATTCACTAGAGCAAAGCTCTCACGCTCTGGCTTAAACGCGTTCACCAACACTGATTTCTACATATAACTACGTCTTGTTGCTAGTCGCAAGCGACTACCTGCCAAGTCTAGGTTATATTGCGAAATCACCCGTGCTGGTTCACGCTCTGGCTGTTAAACGCGTTCCAAAAGACTGATTTCTGCGCTTAGCTACGTCTAACTCGTAAGCGAAGCCGCTCACAGCGTTAGCCTAGGCTATGCTCAAAATCAACCCGTCTTTTGTCACGCTCTGGCTCATAAACGCGTTCGAGCTTACTGACAACTTACATAACTACGTCTTACTCACAAGCCAAGACCGGGCTTATATCGTAAGTCTAGGTTATGTGCATTGTCACCCGTAAGCTCTCACGCTCTGGCTGTTTCATAGGCTTTTTTGGTTGTTTCATCAAATGCGACTAGTCGGATGGTTTGAACAAATTTTGCTGTTTTTAAAAAATCTGTCATTGCTTGTAAGGCGATGGGGGCGGCTTGGTCTAGTGGGTAGCCGTAAACGCCGGTGCTGATGGATGGGAAATCTACTGAGTTGCAGTGGTGGTTTTCGGCTTCTTCCAAACTATGCCAGTAGCTGTTATACAGTAGCTTGGCTTCGTCTTTATGCCCACCGTACCAGATGGGGCCTGGTGTATGAATGATATACTTCGCTGGTAGCTCAAAGCCTAAAGTTGTTTTAGCTTCACCAGTGGCACAGCCCCCTAATTGATGACAAGCCACATTCAACTTGGGCCCGGCCGCACGATGAATGGCCCCATCTACGCCACCGCCGCCCATTAAAGATGGATTGGCTGCGTTGACGATGGCATCTACTTCACTTTTGGTAATGTCGCCTTGAATAATTTCAATTTTTCCCATGAAAAACCCTCCTATCGACTGGAACTACTTGTACTGCTGCTGCTACTAGATGTGGCACTGCTTGTAGTCGTGGTACCGTTAATCGTGATGTCTGGTGCACTGCCGCCGTAACTTCGGATTTGGTTCATAATATCAATTAACTTCTGTCGCTGGGTTTCTTTATCCGCGTCATTATTTTGATAAGCCGACTTAGTTTTGGTTAATTGCGTATTATATTGGGTCCGTAAATCTGCCAAAATATCAGCTTTTTCACTATTTCGTTCAGATTCAATTTCAGCTTTTTTCTGATTAAATTCAGACTGCCGTTTATTTTCTTTTTCCAAATCCAAAGTTGCTTTTTGGACGTTTAAATCTTTTTGAAGTTGCAAGATCTGCTGGTCAAAATCCCGTTTGGCCGCCATGTGTCGTACTTTTTGATTCTTATAACGAATCCGTTGTAATTGATTCATATAAGTCGTATATTCACTAGCTTTGGCCATCTGACTGGCATCAAACAAGGCAATGGCGTCTTTAACCGCTTGTTCGCGATTTTGTTCTTCTGTCTTAGATAAATGATACACCAATCGGTAGTCTAAGTTATCAATCCGCGTGTCATTTTTTTCAATTTGTGTATTAATGAAATCTTTATTGTCCGCTGCGATAATATCTGCAGGGGTCATTTTTTTAGATTCTTTAGTGGCCACTAAATTATCCCCAGTTTTTTTGATCGTACTAGGCATTTCAAAATCAGTATCGGCTTCCTTTAAATAATCTACCAAGTAAGTCCCGACATTTTTGAATACGGCCATTGGTATTGCTGCTTCCGCACTCGTTAAAGTTTCACTTTTATCGTGGCCAACCCAGGTTGCTACTGTAAAGCTTGGGGTCATCCCTACAAAATACGAATCTTTTGTATTATCTGTTGTCCCAGTTTTGCCCGCGGTATGGCTGTAGTTATCTAATGCGGCGGCTTTACCGGTCCCTTCCGTAATAACGGTCTGCATCGTATTTAACATCATATAACTGGCATTGGCGCTATAAATTGGGACTTTTGTATGGGAGTTTTGATAGATCATCTGCTGATTACTCGTATCATAAATTTCTGTAATATTGGTTGGATGGACAAACTCGCCCGACCGGCTGAAACTGCTGTACGCTGAGGCCATTTCGGTTGTCGTGACACCGTTGGTAAAGCCCCCAATGGCAATGATTGGATTCTTATCTGCTGGTGTTAGCCCAGAAAATTCCATCTTCTGCAATAATTTATAATAACCCGCATCTGGATCACTGGCTGCTAATTTATAAGCCACCGTATTAATAGACTGTGATAACGCTTCACGTAGTGTCACAACCCCTTTATAGCCACTATACCAGTTGGTGATGCTTGAACCTGAAATTGGACTATCTTCAATGGTACTTTGTGGCGTATAACCACGCTCAAAAGCTGGTGCATACGCAATTAATGGCTTCGCCGCTGAACCCGGCTGCCGGTTAGAATAGTAAGCCCGATTGACATAATCATTTTCAGTCGTTCTACCGCCGACCACCGCTAAAATATTGCCGGTGTTATTATCAATGATTGTCATGGATAGCTGCGGCTGTAATTTACCCTCTGCATCCCGGGTTTGATACCCTGTAAAAGCCTTTTCTGCTTGGGCTTGAACTTCATTTTGCAGTTCTTGATTGATGGTGGTTTTAATGGTATAACCCCCATTTAAAATTTGCCCTTGATACGTGCTGTAAGCTTGATTGTAGCTTTGCGTATAAGCTTGTTGGGCTTCATCGGTGTCGAAACCATATTTAAAGACAAATCCGTGGGCCCGCATTAATTCTTCAGTGGCATCATTAATTGCGGACCTCAGCGCATAGTTACCGCTGATATCATTGTTATAAGTAAAATTATGAATCTTTAAACCTAATGTCGTTTTGACACTATCTTTAAATTGTTTTTTTGTGATTAAATTCTGTTGATACAATACCATCAATACCGTGTCTCGCCGTTGTTTGGCAGCTTGGGGATGTAGTAATGGGTCATATAAAACTTGGTTATTAGGTACCCCAATTAATAACGCCAGTTCCGGCAAGGTCAAATCTTTTTGATCTTTAGAAAAATAATACTGGGCAGCACTGCCAATCCCATAACACCCATGACCCAAATAAACATCATTTAAATAGAATTCCAATAATTGATGTTTAGTGAATTTCTTTTCTAACTGCTGGGCAATGACCATCTCTTTTACCTTCCGAGTTGGGGATTGGGTTTGATCCTTTAAGACAACGTTTTTGACCAATTGCTGGGTTAAAGTAGAGCCCCCCTGCACTTGCCGGTAACGTATGAATTGATAAATCCCCCGCAAAATCCCATAAGGATCCACCCCATGATGTTCATAAAAGCGTTTGTCTTCCACCGCTATTAAACCTTTAGTTAAGAGCGGATTAATCTTTTTATAACTAATATACGTCGACTGTGTATGGGTTAGTGTCTTCATAACCGTGCCCGATTGGTCTAAAACTTTTGTCGGCTGTTTTGGATAAAAAGTAGCCTTGGATACGGTCTTGCTTAGGGCAAAACCATCCCCGATCGCCTGTTTATAAGCCGCACCATTAGTATGCCAAAACCAGCCTACGGATAAGACAATTGCCGCATAAATAACGGCTAAAACGATCCAAAAATTCCGCCAGCCATGGTGTTGTTTAACCGGAGGCTGCGTGTTTGCTGTGGTCGGCGCTTTACGTGGTTGTTCTTTTTTCTTACGCAAACAAAAATCCTCCTAAATAACCCCTAGTGTCATACTTTGACTAACGGTGTTTAATAAATTCGTTAATGTCGTACTAGAAACACGGATAATATTTTCACTGCTGATATTGCCGCTAGTAATGAACCCTAACGACTGCCCAGAAGTGACTAAAATTGAATTGTTTAACGCTGGCTGATTTTTGAGCCAGAAGACTGGATCAGCTTCATTAAAGTCTGTTTCCGTATTTGTCTCATCCGCATAAGCCGCAGGTGGGGTCGTAAAGTACGTCCCAAAGTCACTCCCGCTGGTAATAACCCCTGCGTTGGTACTTGAATTTTGAATCAACGCCCGAATGCGATAAGCACCGGTGCTCAAACTATTTGCCAAAACAGTATATTGACTGCCAGAAACCCGGTAAGTTCCATTACTACGTTGGGCTATAAAGAGCGTATCGTTAGCTGTATCCAACACTAAAACACGGCTGGCAGTAATATTTAAGTCCGCCAAAGCATCCGTTAAAGTATCACTGTCGGTGGTCGTCCCGCTGGTTTGCCGGCTACTGCTGGTGCGACTATCTTCTATCGTTACCTTAGCGGGTGTATAGCTTTGGGTTAAAGCCGAGTTCTTTAAGTCTTCTAAAGCTTTTTGATCTGCTTGAGCCTGACTTTCATTTTTTTCTTTTTGCAAGGCACTATAGCCGGCAGTCATTTTTTCAATAGGTTGCCGCCATTTTGCTTTAGTTCGCCGATTTTTTAAAAGCTTATAATAAACATTAGCTTCAGAAACTTGTTCTTGTGTCAGTTGGTCTTTTTCATGCTGAAACGTATAATAAGTATCATTAATAAAGGTACTGCCATCTGTTGTTTGAGCATACCAGACTTGTACCGTATCCAATTTATTTTTCGCTTTTTGATAAACTGTTGGATTTTTTTCTTTCAACAGCGTCTGATCCAGATGGGTCAGCTGCTGGCCGGTAACCGTATCACGATAATAATGCGTTCCGTCCATCAACGCCGCAATGGCTTGTGTCCGCTTTGTGCGCGCTTGATAATCTGCTATAAAATCCGCGGCTTGTTTAGCAGTCGCTGCACTAAATAGCCAATGCCAGCGCGCTTGTTTGGTAATAATCGTTTGTGCGGTCTGTTTTGAAACAGTCGTCTTTAAATAACGTTGCTGATCAACGGTTTTGTATTGCTGATTGATTTGATGGGTGGTGGCTTTGTTGGCGTAAACCCAACCGCCTAAACTTCCCAAGCTAATAATTAGGATGGCAAGCAATATCCAAAAGATAATTTTCTTTTGGTGTTTTAATTTCTGCTGACGCGAGGCACTCTTTTCTTGACGTGTCAGACTTTTAGCTTTGGTTTCCATTATAAAGCAAACTCACTTTCCCAAAGTTCTTGCTGTTATTTATTGTAGTAATTATACCATTTTACAACCAATCTTTTAGATCTACACCGATTTGGCATCAGCGCAAGGTAGATTTTTTACTTGCTTTCCGTTATTAATTATAATACCGTTTATTTTAGAGATATGCGGTCAACTTTTATAAACTTTTGAGGTCTATTTTGAAAAAACATCGTAAACTGATTCTGATATTGAGTACTATCTTTTTGAGCCTAGTCCTTATTTTAAGCTTAGGCTATGCTTTTCGTCGACCAATTTTAAAACAAGCCCAGCACTTTTTAACAGCGCAAACAATTCCATTTAATTGGGTCGTTGATCCAGATAAAGTTGAGAATGGTCTAGAAGTCCCTGCCGTTGATTTAAGTGTATCGCAAATGGATACAGTTAAAAAGAATGCGCTGAAGCTGGTCACGAATCTAAATGACAACTTCAGCGGTAAACAATCAGACTATCTTTTTTTAACCACTAAGCAAGCCAAGCAGTTGGATGATTGGGTCCATGATAAACCCCATCAGTATATTTATAGCATTACACCGGTTTCTTTTGGTAAAAACGCCCGGGGTAACTACGTTTTAGTCAGCGCTAACCGCTACGATGACACTAAAACAATCGTTTCCTATCGTTATCGGGTTTTTTATACTAAAAATCTAATTGTTAAGCCGAACAAAACACAATATGTCGCAACGGTCAAAAATAATGTGCCGCCGAAGTTTTTATTTGAGGATGCTTCTGTTGGGACAGATGGCATTTCAACCGCCACCAACTTCACAGAGCGAATCAAAAATGCCCTCGGCGATGGCAATACTTATACAGCCAACAGCAGCTTAAAGCAATTTAAAGGTTTGGCTCAAGAAATGAACTTGTCCGTTGCCAGTGCCCAAGCATTGCAAAAATATTTAAAAGTTAGCGATACTGACTTTCAAAACACCGTCATTACAGGTTATGAACTCACAGATGTTCCCCGGGTAACCCGATTTTTTATCGTATCCGGCACGAATAAACAAAAAGCTTACTTTACATTAACTTACGATCGAACACAAGAAGGCTTTATTAGCTTTGAAGAAGGTATCCAAGATGCCACTACTCAAAAATAGTGAAAGGACGTACACTATGGCTGAAAAAATCGCTGCAGCTATTAATCAACTGGCCCAATTTTGTGGCCCTAAAGATCTGCCCGCACTGACACAAACCGCTTTACAACAAACTTATGGCTACACCCAAGCCGATGTTTTTGTCTTGTTTGGTGGCAGTATTTTAGCTGGTGGTGATTTATTAGCTCAGGCCATCCAAGCTAAAGTTGCCAAAAAATATATCATTGTAGGCGGTGCCGGTCATACAACGCCTCGGTTGCGGCAACAAATGGCGCCTTATTTACCAAATCAATCACTTGAACAGCTGAGTGAGGCTGAATTATTTTCAGCTTATCTGCAGCAAAAATATCAATTAACTGTGGACTATTTAGAAACAAAGTCTACAAATTGTGGTAATAATATTACTTATTTATTAGCCTTGTTAGCCCAACAGCAACTGCCCCATCAAACGATGATTCTTGCACAAGACGCCAGCATGCAACGGCGTATGGCTGCGGGCTTGCACAAATATGCGCCTGAGGTTCAAATTATAAATTATGCCACTTATCAAGTTCAGGTTCAGACAAAAGCAGATCAGCTCGTTTTTGATCAAATGCCGCTGGGCCTATGGTCTATGTCCGAATACATTACCCTACTCTTAGGTGAAATTCCCCGGTTGCGCAATGATCCTAATGGCTACGGTCCTAAAGGGCAGAACTTCATTGCCCCTGTATCTGTTCCTGCCGCTGTCCAAACTGCTTTTGAAACTTTAGCGGCCGAATTTCCTGATCGTATTCGTCAGGCGAATTCAGCTTATGCCAGTGATTCGAATTAAAAAAACTGTATTGGTCTAAATATTAGACTGATACAGTTTTTTAATTTATAGTTAATGGCTTATCGATCTTCAACAAAGTCTTGAACAATTGACACAAAATTTTGAATCGACTCGTTATATTCATTTTTCCAAACACAATTAATCTTGAAGAAATCTTCGTAGCCTTCTAATTTTACAAATGACAAATTCTTACCATAATAATGTGCTAGATGACCCGCAAATATTGAGATACCTAAACCGCTTTCAACTTTCAGAATAACATTATTTAATGATTCTGTTTCTTCAATGATTGTCGGTGAAATATGATGCGCCTCAAAAATATCTCTAATCGGTTTAAAATCCGGAATAATCAATGTCTGGTCTGCCAATTCTTCTACTTTAACACTTTGCTTTAACCCCAAAGGATTATGATGATCTGTCACCAAATACATATCATCTGTTAAAAAATTAATATTCTTAAATTCCGACATATCTTTCGCAACATATTTCGGTACTAAAGCAATATCAATATTATTATCTTTTAAATTCTTTTTGATTTCAGCTAATGGGTAGTCGGTAATACTGATAGGTACATTCGGATAATTATCCGTAAATTGATGAATGATAATGGGTAACTCGTTTAAAACAGCCGTCCCTAACATCGCAATATTTAACGGTGGCTTATGATTCGTACTAATCGCCTTTGTATCTAAGATTGCTCCTAAAAAACTTTCCGTATAATTACCTAGACGCTGCTGAAAATATTTCCCAGCACTCGTTAACCTTACTGAACGACGATTACGAATAAATAATTTAACTTCCAATTCATCTTCCAAACGAACAATCATTTTACTAAGATTAGGTTGTGTTGTATGCAGTGCCACCGCTGCTTTTGTGAAATTTAAGGTTGAGGCCAAAGTTAAAAACGCCTCAATTTGAACAGTGCTGATATTTGGCAGTTGATTTAATGTACTCATATTTTCATCTTCCTTACTCCAATCAGTAATAGCATAACTTTAAGTTTTACTAAGATTATCGGCTAACACAAAAAGGGGAACGATAGTAATGTACTTGTACTATCGTCCTCCCATTCATAATTCTATCAAACGGTGCAGCGTAAGATATAAAGCCCATCCATGAAGGTATCTACATAAATATAGCCTCGATCATCCACTAGAACATCTTCGGTTACAGCTACTTCCGGCCCAGGTAACAAGGTATGATCTTTGTTATCAAATAATAATTTAGTTGGATCAGGTGGTAAGAAATAGGCAATTTCTTTAGGGATAAATGGATCTGAAACATCATAGATCCGTAACCCCGCCCCAAAATAGCAGCAATAAACTCGATTTGGATCTTGTCCATAAACGTCTTGATTAAAGGCATCAAATAAATTATGTGGCCCAAAAGGTATTCTGACACCATCGACAATGTTAAAATTCTGTCCATGCGTGTAGCCTTCAGGTACTTCAGGATATGGGAAAGTAGAAATTAAACTTGGATGTGCTGGATCTGTAATCTCAGCAATGCCTAATGTATTCATAGGTTGCGTCTTAATTTTTTTGAATAAACCTTCAGTGGCCTCATTAGAGAAATAACGTGGCCGTTCTCCTTCTGTAGAAACAACGACATAAGGCCGGTCTCCCAAAGGTAAAGTAGTGTGTACTGGTGCCCCAGCTGCGCCGCCACCAAATGGTGGATTTAAAGAAAGTTTTCCAATAAGTTTGGGTTGCGTCTTATCCTTAACATCCAGCATAATAAACCCTTTATTTGCGTAAGCGCAATATAAAACATCATCTTTTACAACACAGGCATGTAAGAATGGTGAGGATAGTGCTTCTGCAGAACCATAACGGGCTACTTTACCACCTTTGTCTCCTAAATATTGTTCAGATGACCACCAACGGCCCACTTCTTTAGGGGCAGTAGGCTCACTAATATCGACAATTCTCAAAATAAAGCCATTGTAGCCTTCACAAGCACCGACAACGTAAACAAAGTTACCACCATTATAACAAAAGCGATGAACCCCAGCGCCGCCCTTGCATTCAAATTTAGATAATAATTTAGGGTTCTCTGGATCTGTTTTAACATCCCAGATCATAATGCCCCCCCAAAATGGCAGCCCCGGCTCAGTACCATGAAGTTCTTTCATCGTACCGCCATGGGCTGTGATCATTAGGCCATCTGCAATTTGAATTTTAGGTGTACTTTGCCCATCATGTAATTCTGCATTTAACCAAGGTCCATCCAACCATTTAACATTTCTAGGATGCTTTGGATCGGTAACTTCTACAATGTTCCAACCATTGTGTCTAAATGAGGCTGTATATAAATAATACCGTTCCCCAGATTTTTGCATTGCCATTTGAAATCCTGGCTTATTATTTAGATCATTAAATCCTATTAATTCCGTATTTTTAAAAAGCGGTTCTGTTCTTTGTGTCATTGTTTTGACCTCCTTGCTTATGATTTCAGTATACGTTAAGATTAAAAATACGGAAGAATCGATACAGTTAAGTGCGTCTTAACCTGCAGGTTAAGACGCTGCTGTCATAAGAAGGTAATTCACATAAATCCATTACAAATTGACTATTTTTTATCGGTTGCTCGAACTAAAAGTGTTGCTAAAAGTGCAGAAGAACTCTTTGTTTCAGCCCCGGCCATCAGTAAACAGCTTAATGCCTTAGAACAAAGCTTAGGTGTTACGCTTTTAAACCGATCTAATCGAGGTATGACTTTAACAGCCTCTGGTGCAGAATACTATGAATTTTTCACCAGAATCATGGCCGAATTAGCCGATATTAAACAACGTAACAACTTGGACGAAGCCAATAAACTCACATTTACATTAGGTATTCTGAAGGACTGGGCAATCTACCCACAGCTACAACAGATGGATCAACAGTTACAAGCGATCTATCCAACGATTTCAATTCGCATTCAACCAATGACCCCCAATGAGTTGATGGAAGCTTTAGCCAATAACAAACTTGACGCTGCTTTATGCATCTCTAATGGTATGGTTCAGCGTATCGGTACTAAAAACTACATTCGAGAGATTCGCTTAGGTAGTGTTCAAAAAGGTATTCTTTATGCAGACAGTCTATTTATGCGTGTTCCCACAACGTTTCAAGACTTCTCTGAACAAACAATGTACAGTGTTTCCAATCATTTTAAGGCGATGGCTGTTGAAGAAAACAGTTTGATTTGTAACCATTATGGCTTTCAGCCCGAACTCATCTCCTATGATGATCTAACCCAAGTATTGGCCATGGTCGCGATGGGCAAGGGCTTCACTATCTTAGATGAATGGTCTATCTATCGTTTTGTGCCTGATCTTTGTTACTTGCCGTTAAATTATCATCATGATGTCAGCTTATTTTTGCCTGACCAAATTAATAACGATCTGCTAAATAGTGTCATTTCTATTTTAAAAAAGCAATTTACTTAAAACTGAAACTGGTGTCTTTAGTTGTTTGAATTAACAAAGTACTGTCAGCTGAATACTGCAGTTTTAAATTTCACTAGCGCATAGACTTAATAAGAATTTTCAACCTCAAAAACTAATTACGAAGCAATGCTCATTTTAGATATTAATGGGCACTGCTTTTTTTGATTATATTGTGAAATAATTCTCAAAAAGAATAACTATGATGCTAAAAATGAATTTCTCTTTTATATCAAGCAATGTTACCTTAAATATGCAAGGTGATAAATAGTTTTCTAGCATCTTAAAATTTAATAAATGTCATGTTTGTGAATTAAAACACTTATTTAATAAAAATAATTTACTTTTATTTCGTCGATGGCCATCGCTTTATTAAATAAGTTAATTTTAAAAAACTATTGTCGAATTTGTTTTAAATAACTCTTATTTAGAAAGCGAGCGTTATAAAATGAAAATTTTAGGTCTATCTTTTGGCACAAAAAATGGCACAAACGATTCTTTATGTATTGAAGCCTTAATGGGCGCTAAGGAAACCGGCGCTGACATTGAATTTATTCGCATGTCTACACTAAATATTTTACATTGCACAGGTTGCTGCACCTGTTCCAGAATGCTAACTTCCGGCAAGGGCAATATGTGTATCTTAAATGATGATTTTGATTGGTTACTAGATAAAATGTTGGATGCTGATGGCATTATTATCAGTGACCCTATCTTTGAAGAAGGTGCCTCTGGTTTATTCCATACTTTGATGGATCGCTTTGGACCACGCCTTGATCGTGGCAATAACATTATTAATGATAAGATTGCTGAACAAATTGGCGGTCAAAAAACAGACGATCGTATTTTCCAAGATAAAGTTATTTCTTATATGGGTGTCGGTGGTTCTGATTGGGGGACACGTGTCCAATGTGAGCATGCTATGCATGCACTTGTAGATATGTGGCAAATCATTGATAACAAATGGTTCCCTTGGTCCAAGAGTATCATTATGGACGATGAACACTTAGCTGAAGTCCATCAAGTTGGGGTTAATATTGCCAATGCTGCTGCTGATATCTCCGAAGCCACTTATCAAGGTGAGGCTGGTGTCTGCCCACATTGTCATAACAAACTATTTTATTTGACACCTGGCACAAATGAAGCTGTCTGTGCGCAATGTGGTATCGTTGGTGAACTTAAAATTGAAAACGGTGTCACAAATTTTGTCTTTGCAGATGACCAACTAGATAAAGCGCACGACACATTACCTGGAAAATTCATTCATGGTAACGACATTAAAGACCGTATCGAAGGTGAATTTGTCAAAACGATGAAAACACCGGAGTTCAAAGCCCGTAAAAAAGCTTATAGCCATTTTATTAAAGCCTCTAAACCTGAAAAATCAACCGCAACGATGACTGTATAGGAGGAAGAAAATGAAGTTAAGCAGAAAACAGATTCTTACAATCAATTTGGTCAATAATATTCCACTTGCCGTGGTTATTTCTACAGTTGCACCGCTTGTTGCGCATATCAAAACAAGTCCCGTGAACTGGTTAACAAATGTATTACTTGCTTTCGTGTTTGCATGCTTAATTAGTTTAACGATTCCTATTCCTAGAATAGCTTTTAAAATCCCCTCGCTATTTCATGTTAATCCTAAAAATATTGCTGGTAGACTCATTGCCAACATCCCGATTAACTTCATCTATGTCGTTATTATTGGTTTAGTTTTAAATTTCTATAACGTTCGTGCTGTACCTGATTTCTTATTTGCATTCATCGGTACATTTTTACCACTTTACGTTATTGCTTATATCGTATCTTTAATTACAAATATAATTGCTGAGAAATTAGCTTTTGGTTCTGCAAAACAAACACGTTCCACTGATTTACGCTCTTAATTTAATGAGAATTAGAGAAAAGAGGAAATTACATTGAGTTTTGAATTTCGCCCCATGAGAAGTGTCATTTATGTTGATGTTATTAAAGAAAAATATCGTCCGAAACTATTACATTGGTTATATGGACACCATATTCAAGATAGTATCTCCAAATTTGGACCCTACGTCACAAAATATGCCTTTTATAATGCATTCCCTGTCCCTCCTGAAGGTGAACGCTTCGGCACTCGTCGAATGCAAATGACCGAGCACTATTGGTTGATTAATGAAATGACACCTGAGATGAAAAATAATGCTATCACAGAATACATGCCTAAAGACGTCCTTCGTTGGCAGGGTAATATTCCTGATACAGATGCCGCAGCTGCTGGTAATGTAGATGGTGATACCGGTAGAAGTGCTGGTGGCGCTAATGGCTGTCAACCATTTGTTTTTGCCCATGTTCCGATCAATTGGGAAGAAGATTATAAAGGCGATGGTCGTATGGTTGCAGATGGTCCAAACTATCGTTGGCAATTTGTTATCAAATACCCTGAAAATTTAACTGAAGCAGCTGGTGAAGCTTGGTTCCATGACGAAGTCGTCCCTTATTTTAAAGGTCGGCCTGAAGTTCATCGATTTATGTCTAGTCGAATTATGCAAGATGTTGTCGGCTGTGAATTTGAGCGCTTGGTTGAAATGTGGTTTGACTCTGAAGATGAGTGGTACACCGCGGCAGTGGCCGGTACAACAGCGTTGAAAAAGCCTAGCTGGGCGCAACAAAATCAATTTCCATTTCTAACACCGCAATTTAATATCGTTGGCATGTTCTTACCAGATATCCCAACCAGTGATAATTTAGCTCAGTACCGTGGCTATATTACCATGAGATAAGTTCCGCTTATATAGAGACGGTTGTAATTTTAATTTTAAAACATTAATAATTCACTCGATTCAATACCATAAAGAAATAAGCCGTCAACGCTGGGATTTCCTAATGATCCTAGCCATGCGGCTTATTTATATGAACCTTAAAAGGAGGTTTAAAATGAGAACAAATAGATGGTTTTATACCGCATTAGGTGTCTTTATCTTACTATTCGCCGGTCTTGTTTATGCTTGGAGTGTTTTTGCCAGTTCTTTGAAAGGCTATTTCACACAATGGTCAGCTGCACAGCTTTCCTTAACCTTTACAATTTGTATGATCACTTATTGCATCGCCGGTTTAATTTGTGGTTGGCTAAAGATTAGTGCCCGCGCTAAATTAATCATTTCTGGTCTACTATTCTTCATTGGCTTTTATATGGCAAGTCAGGCCAATAGTTTAATAACGCTTTATATCGGTTATGGTGTTTTAGCAGCTAGTGCTTCTGGCTTTGCTTTTAATACTGTTATGAGTAGCGTCACTAAATTTTTCCCGGATAAACCGGGGTTGATCTCTGGGATTCTATTAATGGGTTTTGGTTTTGGTAGTTTTTTCATTGGTAAAATTTATCAGGCTGTCACACCTGGTGGCGATGGCTTTCGTCAAACCTTTTTCGGTTTTGGTATTTTACTTTTAATTGTAATGGTACTGTGTAGCTTCTTTATCCGAGAACCAAAGCTTGCAGAAATTGACCGTTATCGTTTAACCATCAAAACAACTGCAAAAATAGACACACACGATGTTACACCAAAAGCGATGCTTAAAAATCGCTCATTCCAGTTCTTCTTTGTCTGGGCTACGGTTTTAAGTATGTCCGGTTTAATTCTAATTTCTCAGGCAAGCGCGATTGCCACAGAAGCTAAACCAACTACTAGCGCAGCAGCACTAGCAACAGCTGTTGGTCTAATTTCAATTTTTAATGGTATTGGCCGAGTTTTATCGGGAATTTTATTTGATAAAATAGGCCGATTAAAAACAATGCTTTTGATCAATACCACATTTATGATTGCTGTTACTTTAATCTTCTTAGCTATTTCTAAACACTTATATCCGATCTTAATTGTCAGTTATATTTTTGCCGGTCTGGCCTATGGTGGTATTACACCAACAAATTCTGCTTTTATGAAAGCTAATTTCGGTGAAAAATACTATGCCATCAATCTTTCGATCATAAATATGAACTTGGTTATTTCATCTTTTGGTAGTACTATTTCTGGCTTACTCTATGACAAAACAAATTCTTACTACAGTACTTTGATTTTAATGGCAGGCATTGTCGTTATTGGTTATATCATGAGTTTCCTGAGTAAATCACGTAACCAGCAGTCAACAATATCAGATTCAGAAACTGATTTAGAAACATTCAAAGCAGCTAATCAATCATCATTTTAGGAGGCAATATTATGGTAAGTAAAGTTGGTATTATTGGTCTAGGTAATGTCGGTTCCGCCGTCGCTTTAGCTTTAGTATTGAGAGGCAGCGTTTCTGAATTAGTTTTAATTGATAAAGATGACAAAAAAGCTCGCGCAGAACAATACGATCTCACTGACCAGCAGGCTCTATTAACATCTAATACAAAAATTCTTCGCCAAAATTATAATGATTCGTGGACATTATTAAAAGACTGTGACGTACTTGTCTTTTCACCTGGCGACATTTCAATCTTACAAGCACAATTACAAACAGATAATCCCGACCGCCTCAATGAGTTACGTAGCAGTGCCCAGATCGTTCAAGAAGTAGCACCCAAAATTAATGCTTCAAAATTTAACGGTATTATCCTGAGCATTACAAATCCTTGTGACGTTGTCGTAACTTATCTGCAAGAACTCGTTGATCTACCTAAAAATCATATTTTTGGAACTGGTACAACGTTAGATACAACACGTATGAAGCACGCTGTTAGTGCTTATCTAGATTGTAGTATTCATGACATTGACGGTTATGTCTTGGGAGAACACGGTGAAAGTCAGTTTACTGCTTGGTCTACAGTTCGTGTGGGTGGTATCCCCATGAATGATTTAGCAGCTACTCATCGGATTGATTTAAAAGTGATAGAAGAAAATTCTAGTAAAGGGGCTTGGTATATCATTTCAGGTAAAGGCTTCACTTCTCATGGTATTGGACTCACTGGTGCCACACTTGTAGAAGCTATCTTAAACAATGCCCGTCAAGTTTTCCCACTATCCTCTTATAATACAGATTATCAAACTTACATTGGTCAGCCGACAAGAATTGGTGCTGGTGGTGTTCTTGAAGTCTTACCGCTAACATTATCAGATACGGAACAAGAATTATTTGACCATTCCGCAAAAATCGTCCGTGAGAATCGGTTAAAAATCCCAAGTCTCTTAGCGGTGGATCCTGTATTATGACATCAAAAGTCAGCCTAAAACAAGACATCATCATAAATCTCATCAATAATGTACCTACAGCGTTGGCGATTCCAACCGTAGCGTTTATTGTTTCCAATACCAAAGCAACTGTAACTAATTGGTTCATCAACGTTTTGCTCGCGTTTGTAGTATCTTGTATTGTTTATTTTATTTTTCCTCTAGGTAAAATTGCCATTGCCGTACCTAGTTATTTTCATATCGCACCTAAAAATATTCTAGGTCGGTTAATTGGCAATATTCCAGTAAACTTTATCAATGTCTTAATCATAGGTACCACACTAAATTACTATAATTTACGTCAATTTCCAGAATTCATCTTCTCACTTCTTGCAACAATAGCCCCAATTTATCTCGTTTCTTATTTACTTTCAACCATTACTAATATCTTTGCAGATAAATTGGCCTTTGGAACGACTAATTCTATAACCTAACCCATTCAAAAAACCGATACCCATTTTACAGGTATCGGTTTTTTGATATTTTAATCGCCATTAATTTGATGCATCAATTGCACCATGGATTGTGGCAATTGATAGCGATAATCATGCACATATTTTGAAACTTCCGTATTCAGTCCTTGGCAAACATAGCCATAGGTTTTACCGGTTTGTAAAGCAACACTATATTTTAATAGTATCCCCCGCAAAGCTGGTGTTGCTTTAATCTCCGGATCTCTATACGCGGCACTGACCAGCGCAAAAGTCTCATCCACTTGATTTTTCAATAGTAACGCCCCCGGTGATAGATTCTGGCATATCCCAAAGGCTACTACGTTCTTAAAATAATTACAAGTACTCTTTTTAATTCAATTTTATTAGCCGAAGAACGCTAATAAAACACCGGCAGCGACTGCTGAACCGATCACCCCAGCCACGTTTGGCCCCATCGCATGCATCAACAAATAATTGCTTGGATTAGCCCGCTGTCCTTCTTTTTGAACAACTCGAGCGGCCATTGGTACTGCAGATACCCCAGCAGCCCCGATCATTGGATTAATTTTACCACCGGAGAGTTTGTACATCAGCTTGCCTAATAATACACCAGATGCCGTCCCGATAATAAAGGCTAATAACCCAAGGAAAATAATTTTTAAGGTGACCACGGATAAGAACAAGTCGCCGTCAGCTTTAGCGCCTACGGTGATCCCTAAGAGAATTGTCACAATATACATCAACGTATTTTGCAACGTCTCAGCTAGTCTCGGTACCAATTTTGATTCTCGAATCAAATTGCCTAACATCAAACAACCAATTAACGTTGTGGCACTGGGCACTAACAAGCTGACAAAGATAGTGACTGCAATTGGGAAAATAATTTTTTCTTTATGCTGAACTTCTCGATTGGCCTTCATCTCTACTTTACGTTCTTTTTCTGTCGTTAATAAACGAATAATTGGCGGTTGAATAATCGGTACTAAGGCCATATACGAATACGCCGCCAAGGCAATTGCGGATAATAATTGCGGTGCTAATCGCGTTGTCAAAAAGATTGCAGTTGGCCCATCGGCACCGCCGATAATACCGACAGAAGCGGCTTCTTCTGGTGTCATCCCCAGCACAACCGCTAGGAAAAAGGCTGCAAAGATACCAAATTGTGCGGCACCACCTAAAAGAATTGTTTTCGGATTAGCCAATAAAGGCCCAAAATCCGTGGAAGCTCCTAAACATAAGAAGATTAATGGCGGATATATCCCTAGGTTTGTCCCTTGATATAAATAATATAATAGTCCCCCAGGATTACCATGGGCTGCGGCCCCCATTAAACCAGCCAGTGGCAAGTTAACCAGTAACATCCCAAACGCAATCGGGATCATTAAGTAAGGTTCATAACGTTTACGAATACCTAAATATAAAAACACACAGGCTAGTATGATCATAAAAAAATTGTTAAATGATAAATTCGCTAGGCCTGAGGTTTCTATCATTTGTCCTACAATATCACTCATCAGCGGCCTCCTTAAAGCTTAAGTAACAGCTGGTCAGATTCTACCGATTGTCCTACAGCAACTTGAATGGCCTGCACGACGCCATCTGCAGGTGCCACAATTTCGTTTTCCATTTTCATTGCTTCTAAGACAAGTAAAATTTCACCTTGCTTCACAGCCTGCCCCTCAGTAACTTTAATCGCCAAAACAGTCCCCGCTAATGGGGCATTAACCGCCGTACCGCCTGCTGTTGGCGCTGGTGTTGGCGCTTTAGCCGGAGATGCGTCAGGTTTAGGTGCTGATGCTGGTGTTGGTGCTGGCATCGGTGTATCTGCTGGCAGTTCTTTTAAACTTACTTGATAAACTTGTCCATTCACTTCAATCTCATATCTTTTCATACAAAACGCCTCACAATCTGTCTAAAATTTAATTATTTAATTCGTTTAACGGCAGCGACTTCAAAGCGGCGGCCATCTTTTGCCTCACTGGCTTCTGCTAGAGCTGCTAATACGGCTACTTTCGCCAATGGATCCGTTTCAATCAGTGCTGTATCAGCAGCTGAGTCATTTTTAGCTGGCGGTTCAATCACTGTATTTGATGTTGTTTTTGAGACTTTTGTTCCACCGAACAACTTACCTAATAGCATCATCATCAACATAATGCCTAACAAAATGATAAATACAATTAACATTGAAACCACCGTTAACACGAGCACTTCACTAAGGGAATACTGCATTATAGGCCTCCTTTAATATTGACCGAAGACTTTAATAACTTCGTCGGCTTGGGGCGTTGGCTGATATTTCTGTTCTAGGAATTTCTTGCCCACTTGCGGAAATAGCGCATAAGTCAGCACATCTTCATCCGTTTTTGCCAAAGTTTTGAGCTGCGTCTTTAAACTTTCAAATTCAGCTTCAATATGATCAGCTGGACGGTCCGTAATTACAGGGGCATCCCCAATCAATTGCTGGCGAAAATCCGCGGCAACCGGTACCGGTGACCGACCGTATTCCCCCATGAGATAAGCTTTGATTTCATTAGGTACCATCTGATACCGTTTGCCCGTAACCACGTTCATTACCGCCTGTGTCCCCACCATCTGACTCAATGGCGTGACTAACGGCGGAAAGCCTAAATCTTCGCGAACTTTAGGGACTTCCGCCAAAACAGCATCATATTTATCCAAGGCATTGGCCTGTTTTAATTGGGCATACAAATTGGACAGCATCCCCCCAGGTACTTGATAAATCAAGGCTCTTGGATCGGCTGTTAATACTTTAGGATCAATCAAATCTGCACTTAAATACTTCGGTCGCAAACTTCTAAAATAGTCAGCTGCCTCACCCATTTTGACCAAATCAATGCCCGTATCATACCCGGCTTCATCGAAGTTCAAAACCATCGATTCAGTCGCTGGCTGGCTAGTACCTTCACTCAATGGTGACAATGCGGTATCAATTCTATCCGCACCAGCCGCAATAGCCGCTTGATACGTCAACTGACCGATACCGCTGGTGCAATGCGTATGTACAATAATCGGCAGTGAAATCGTCTGCTTTAAGCGTTGCACTAAAGCGGCACATTTTGGTCCGGTCAAAATACCAGCCATATCCTTAATACAAATTGAATCGGCACCCATCTGCGCCAACGTATTGCCCAATTGCGCATAATAATCCAACGTATGGGCTTCACTAATGGTATAAACAATTGTCAGCTGTGCTTCTTTGCCGGTTTTTTTCACTGCTTTTAAAGCCGCTTCTAGATTACGCGTATCATTCAGTGCATCAAAAATCCGAAAAATATCAATGCCGTTTTCTGCGGACTGTTCAATAAATTTTGTCACCACATCATCCGCATAGTGTCGATAACCTAATAAGTTTTGCCCCCGTAAAAGCATCTGCAGCGGGGTTTTTGTTACATGCTGCTTAATTGTCCGCAGTCGTTGCCAAGGGTCTTCGTCCAAAAAGCGAATACACGCATCAAAGGTGGCCCCGCCCCAACATTCCAATGAAGCGTAGCCGATATCATCCAGCGTATCTAAAATCGGCAACATATCTGCCATTGGCATCCTTGTCGCCATCAAACTTTGATGGGCATCTCTCAAAATTGTTTCTGTAATTCCAATCCGTCTTTGTCCTTCCATAAATCTCACCTCTAATTTTTATAAATTTATTTTCTTGGTACTTTTTTAGTTGCACAAATAGGCCATTACCCAGTTTATGCAATCGCTTACAATAGTATTGTATCATAGTTTCTTGTCTAATCTTGGCCGCCAGTCAAAATGACTAATGTTCAAATAAAAAAGAACCTGCATGCAGACCCAATGTCCACTGCAGATTCTTTTATTTCTATATTATTAAGACAATAATTGATTCATCTCACCGAAGTTATAAACTGAAAATATTTGCGCCGTTACCATGTCTGGTGTTGTGTCATCTGTTTTAATCGTCAAATCGCTGACCTCTTCATAAAAATCAGCACGTTTTTGCGCTAAATCTTGGAAGCCTTGTAAATTCAGATTTTTAGCAATCGGCCGATTGTTATCACCACAAACCCGCCGGTATAAAACTGACGCATCCGCTTGTAAATAAACCACCGGAACAGCACAATTTTTTAACAGCATCCGATTAACGGCTTGTGTCACAACACCGCCACCAGTGGATAAAATAACATTTTGAGCCAAACTCTCTCGTAGAGCTTGCGTCTCCAATTGTCTAAAGCCGATTTCGCCAACTTCTTCAAAAATATCCGGAATACGTTTGCCAGCATCCGCCACAATTTTTTGGTCTAAATCAATCAAATCTAACTGGGTTTTTTGTGCTAATAATTGACCGATCGTTGTTTTACCGGCCCCCATTAAACCTACTAATACCACACTTGCCATTTTATTTTACCCCCACTTTTTCAGTGAATGACACATCGCTTAAAACCCCTTTGGCTAAGTTCAAATCCCGTTCACTGCCAAAAGTAAGCTGTAAAACACCATTAATGTCATCCCGCGTCTCCAACACTTGAATATTCACCAAATTAATTTTTTTCGTTGCTAAGCGTGCTGTAATCGCCGCAATCGAGCCTGAATGATCTGGAATATTGACATAGATGTCAAAAAAGCCTGGTAAACTACCACTATTTTTTTTCGTTTCAATTTTTTCACGGGTTACTTTAGCCGCACTGAAAAAATCATACAACGCCCGGCGATCTTGGTTAGCGATTCGCCATTCTAGCCGTTGAATTTCATTACCATAAGCTTGCAGTAATTCCAAAATTTCAGCACTATTGGTGTCCAAAATATCTGCCCACATATCAGGATCGCTGGAAGCAATCCGGGTCATATCTCTAAAACCACCGGCTGCTAAGCGCAACATATCCGGTGTATCCTTGAAATCATTACGGGCCAAATTCACTAGACCCGCTGCTAAAATATGCGGTACATGACTCAATAAAGCCACCACGTGATCGTGTTGTTTTGGTTCAATTGTCAAGAATTTGGCATTAGTTACTTTTAATAATGCCTTTAGACGCTCAACTTGACTTGATGCGACACCGTCAGCTGGAACAAGTAGGTAAAAAGCACTGCGAAACAAATCCCAATTCGCTGCTAAAACGCCGGATTTGTGGGAACCTGCCATAGGATGGCCGCCGATAAAGGTAATGCCTTTATCAGTTAGTACTTGTGCAGTGGCTAAAATAGCCTGCTTTGTGCTACCTGCGTCGGTCACAATCACATTGTCTTTTAGCGGCAATTCTGCCAATTCACAGATTGTCTGTTGAATTACTTCAACCGGCGTTGCCAATAAAATAACATCTGCTTTAGGGGCTTCTGTGGCTAAATCTTTGCCAATTTTGTTGATGATCCCCATATCTAGTGCTTCGGTTAAATGGGCTGGATCGTAATCCAACCCGATAATAAAGGCCTCCGGATCAAACTTTGAGATTGCATATGCGATTGAACCACCTATTAAGCCTAAACCATTAACTAGAATTTTCATCAGACAAACACCCCTTTGATTGTTTTTTATAAAAAAAGCCCCGATCACAACAATGCGATCGGGACGTCATTAACGCGGTACCACCCAATATTCAGCAAGCTTAACGCCCACTGCACTTTGAATTTAAAATTAAAAATCTAACGCTTCAAGTATTTCACAACTTCGCCCTGCTTGGCTCGCACCCACCGCCAATTCTCTGAACACTAAAACGAATTGTTACTAAATATTAGAATGTAATGAGATTAACATGCTACATTCTAATTGTCAATATTATTTCACCAATAATTTTAATAAGTCGTCATAAAAATCTGGATAAGACACGGCAATGGCTTCTGCCTGTTGCAATGTAAAGTCATCTTTTGTTAATAAAGCCGCCACCATCAGCATCATCGCAATCCGATGATCGCCGTAACTATTTAAAGTGCCTTGAACTTTATGCAATGGCGTTGGGCCGGTGATTATCATACCATCTGGCTTTTCTTCAATCTTGGCCCCCATCTTCGTCAATTCTGTAACAACTGTACTGATCCGGTCGGTTTCTTTAACCCGCAATTCCTCGGCACCGGAAATTTCCGTAACGCCTTGTGCCTGTGTCGCGCATAAAACGACTAGTGGCAATTCATCAATCACGCTGGGAATACTTTCTTTCGTGAGAGTAATCCCCGTTAAATCAGCACTCTTAATTTTTAAATCACCAGTAGGTTCAAAATCTGTTTCTAAATTAGCCACGGAGATATTCCCGTTCATTTGGCCGATAACTTCCAAAAAACCAGTCCGCGTTGGATTCAAACCAACATGGGTTAAGGTCAGGTCACTACCTGCCAATAACGTCGCTGCAGCAACGAAAAAGGCCGCTGATGAAGGATCACCAGGCACAGTTAAGTCTTTACCGGTCAAGGTTTGATTTGGCTGCACGGTTAAAGTTAACCCGTCTTTTTCAAGATGCCCGCCAAAATACTGCAGCATCCGTTCTGTATGATCTCTTGTTGCTAATTTCTCCGTTAAATGACTCGGGCCATCTGCTTGTAGCGCCGCAAAAATCAAAGCGCTTTTTACTTGGGCACTGGCCACCGGGATCGTGTAATCTAATGGTTTCAGATGGGCATTGGCCTGAATCGTCAATGGTAACCGATCGTCTGTTGCTGTGACCTGGGCGCCCATTTCAGCTAAAGGATTCAAAACCCGTCCCATTGGCCGCTGACTCAAAGAATCATCGCCAATAAACGTCATCGCAAAAGGCTGTCGCGCTAATAAACCTAACAATAAGCGTGTAGATGTCCCTGAATTGCCCATATCTAAGTCAGCTTTAGGCGGTTTTAAGCCTTTAAGCCCCACCCCTTGAATGGTAACCGTATCTTCAGTAGTTTCAATGGGTACACCCAATGCTTTGAACACAGCGATTGTATGTAAACAATCTGCTGAAAATAAGAAGTGCTTTGCCGTGGTTGTGCCCTTAGCTAAAGCCCCCAGCATCACCGAACGATGCGAAATACTTTTATCGCCAGGTACCGCACAAGTCCCCTTTAAGACGGCTGGGCCGCTCGTTAATTCTTTGTCCATAACTGCCTAAATCCCCTTAATAATTTTTTAATTCTTCTCGGTAAGCCGCAACTTGCGCCTGCAAACGATCCATGGCATTGGCATCAAACATATCTAAAACAGCCTGCGCAATCGTAATTGCCGTCATTGCCTCCGCAACCGTAGCTGCTGCAGGCACCGCCGTCGTATCTGAACGTTCCACATTAGCCTCATAAGCCTCTTTAGTGTTCACGTCCACACTGCGCAACGGCTTATACAGCGTGGGAATTGGCTTCATCACCGCCGTGATCACAATCGGCATCCCGTTTGTCATCCCGCCTTCAAAGCCGCCTAAATGGTCCGTCTGCCGGTAAAAACCTTTGCCTTGATCATAAAAAATTTCATCCATATCTTCACTGCCAGGATGATTTGCCAACTCAAAACCATCGCCAAAAGCCACCCCTTTGAACGCATTGATGGCAATAATCGCCTGCGCCAAACGGCCGTCTAATTTTTGATCCGCACTCACATAGCTGCCCAGCCCAGCTGGAACACCTGTTACGATCACTTCAACAACGCCGCCTAAAGTATCACCCGCTTTTTTAGCCGCATCAATATTCATTTTAATTTCAGCTTCAGCCGCTGGATCAAAAGTCCGAACTTCACTAGCTTCTGTTACTTTGCGCAACGCCTCTAAATCCGCAAATTCATTTAGTTTTGCTGTATCCGCCTTAACAGACCCCAACTGACGAACAAAACCTAAAACATCAATCCCTAAAGCCTTTAAGAATTGCTTAGCCACGCTCCCTACAGCCACTCGCATCGCCGTTTCTCGAGCACTAGACCGTTCCAAAACATTACGCAAATCTTTGTGCTGATACTTCATACCACCCACAAGATCCGCATGCCCTGGCCGAGGTTTAGTCACCTGTCGAACCGTATTTTCTGCCGTTGCCGGTTCTGTTGGAGACATTACAGACTGCCAATGTGCAAAATCTTTATTTGCCAATTGAATCGTCACCGGTGATCCCAACGTCTTTTGATGTCGAACCCCCGCTGTAATTTGAACCTCATCCGTTTCAATTTGTTGTCTTGCCCCACGACCATAACCTTGCTTGCGCCGCCACATATCATGATTAATCTGATCTATATCAATGGTCAAATTCGCAGGTAACCCCTCAATAACCGCCGTTAGTTGCGGCCCGTGAGATTCCCCAGCAGTAATATAACGCATAAAAAAACCTCCAAAAATTGTTTGTTTTATCATATCACAGAAACAAACAGATACCGAGAAAAAACTGAGAAAATTATTAAAATATTATTAGAGCGCGAACTAGAGCGGTAAAACCGCGAGCACTAACCTAGAATTATGAAATAAGTGCACTTCGCTTATGAATAATTCGTAGTTAGGTGAGCGTTTTGCTCTAGTGAGCGCGTTTTAGATCAGAGCGCAACAAAAGACGGGTTGATTTTGAGCATAGCCTAGGCTAACGCCGTGAGCGGGCTTCGCTTACAAGTTAGACGTAGCTAAGCGCAAAAATCAGTCTTTTGGAGCGCGTTTAGATTAGAGCGTGAACTAGAGCGGGAAAGCCTCGAGCACTAACCTAGGATCTTGCAGGGTGTCGACAGACACACAAAAGATTCGTAGTTAGGTGAGAGCTTTGCTCTAGTGAGCGCGTTTCAAAAAACCAATCCCCAATAAAAACGATATAAACCAGAACTTCACAACTTCGTGACATAAATCAAAAAAGATGCACAGATGTGTCTTTACTTAAAAATAAAAATTTTTGTTCGACCAATAAGCGATAACATGACTCATTTGAAACACCTCTAAAAATCTGTAATACCATGGTTGTACCATTTAAAAAATTGGTCTAACCTATTTTTCTTTTGGTATTAAGCGATAATAAAAATTTGTATAGCTCGGAAAGCCTTATCATTTTGCCCAATCCTTGTTATAATGTGGGTATCTTGTCAAAAGGGGTGTATTATCACGCAAGAGTTGGAAAAGGAATTACTACAGGAAAAGTATCCCACCAAAGAAGCCGTGACAACTGAAATTATTAATTTGAAAGCGATTTTAAGTCTACCGAAAAGTACCGAAGCTTTTATGAGCGACATTCATGGTGAATTTACCGCTTTTGATCACGTTTTAAGAAATGCTTCTGGAAACATCAAGCAAAAAATTGAAGAACTATTTAATGGTCAAATGACACCTAAAACGCAAAAAATCTTTGCCTTTTTAGTGTACTATCCATCTGAACGTCTAAAAATCATTAAATCCACTTTTAACAACAGTGATGATTTAAAGCAATGGTATCTAAATACCTTTGACGACCTCCTAGAACTATTGAAGTATTGCGCTACAAAATACACCCGCTCTAAAGTACGTAAAGCTTTAGCGCCTGAATTTGTTTATATCACTGAAGAACTGCTGTATGGGGATTTTACTACAGAAGACAAGCACAAATACTACGCCCAAATTACAGACGATATTATCAATTTAAACTCCGCAGATCAATTCATCATTACTTTATGCCATACCATTCAAAGATTAGTTGTGGACCATTTACATATGCTGGGGGATATTTATGATCGTGGTCCCGCCCCTGACAAAATCATGGACCGCTTGATGCGTCATCACTCTGTCGATTTACAATGGGGCAATCACGACATTTTGTGGCTCGGTGCCGCGGCTGGTTCCCAACTATGCATTGCGAATCTATTAAGAATTTGCGCTCGTTATGACAACTTATCTATTGTCGAAGATTCCTATGGCATTAATTTAAGACACCTGTCCTTACTAGCTGAAAAATACTATCAAGCGAACCCTGGTTTTGCGCCCAAACTCAATCACCAAACTGATAAACCTTCAAAAGCAGAGTTAGACCAAATCACTAAAATTCACCAGGCCATTGCGATTATTCAATTTAAGCTGGAAGGTCAAGCCATTGACCGCCGCCCTGAATTTAAAATGACCCATCGCAAATTATTGGATAAACTCAATAAAGAGCGGACGGCTATCACACTAAACGGGAAAACTTACCCCATTGTTAACGGTTGCTTCCAAACTGTAGACCCTAAAAATCCTTATCAACTTTGTCCAGAAGAACAAGAAGTCATCGACCAACTGACTAACGCCTTTGTCAATTCCGAAAAACTTCATAAACATATGGATTTCTTCATGAAAAAGGGCAGTATGTATTTGGTTTATAACAATAATCTTCTAGTCCATGGCTGTGTCCCCGTGGATAAGGATGGTAATTTAGAAGGTTTAACTTTAAATGGCCAACTTTATAAAGGCCGCGCTTTATTTGACTTACTGGAACATAATTTACGAGAAAGTTACATTTATTCCAAACAAAACGACGACTTAGCCACTGATTTATTGTGGTATCTTTGGACCGGCCCCGTCTCTCCTTTATTCGGAAAACGGGTCATGTCCACCTTTGAACGGTACTTTATTGAAGATAAGACAGCCCATTTTGAAGAACCGAACAGTTATTACACCTTGCGCCACGAAGCTTGGTTTATTGAAAAGATGCTTCAAGAATTCGGTATCGATCCTAAAGTTGGCCATATTATTAACGGTCACACACCTGTCAAAAAAGGCCGTTCCCCAATTATGGCAGAAGGCAAGATGTTAGTTATCGACGGCGGTTTTTCGAAAGCCTACCAAAAAACGACTGGCATCGGCGGCTACACGTTACTTTATAACTCCTATGGCTTGCAGCTGGTTACACATCAGCCATTCACCACCCGTGCAAATGCCATCGCCCAGCTAACCGATATTGTTTCCACCAAACGGATCGTAGAACAAGAATTGGCCCGTAAAACCGTGGCCGAGACGGATATCGGCACAAAATTAAAACGCCAAGTAAAACAATTGAAAGAACTTTTAGACGATATGTAATGCGGCGCACCCGCATAAAAAAATCATCCCGTAAAAGGATGATTTTTTTGTTTATTTTAAGGCTTTGGCCCCAATGTCATGACGATAAATCAGTGGTGCCGCAATCCGTTGATCAATAAAGTCATAAAGCACTTTTTGACAGTCCGCAATAGTTTCTTGCGTCGTGGCCAACATCAAAACACGACCGCCACTACTCACAAGTTGATGGTCTTTTTCAGTAACGCCAGCATAAGTGATCTGAATGCCTTGATCATTAGTCAAATCTGGAATCAAAATACCTTTTTGTGGCTGTTTTGGATAGCCCTCTGCGGCCACAACAACCCCCAACGTATACGCGGCCGTCTGCCAAGTTACTTCTGGTTGGCGGTTGGCTAATAACGTTTGAATCAAAGTATAAAAATCACTCTTTAATCTAGGCAACAAAATCTGTGTTTCAGGATCTCCTAAACGCATATTGTACTCGATCACCCGTAAGCCCGCACTCGTCAGTACTAAGCCCACATAAATCACACCGGAACAATTTAACCCGTCTTCTAATAAACCGGCCACTGTCGGCTGCATAATTTCTCGATAAGCCTGCTCTGCTAAATCTTTAGGCATTTGTGGCAAAGGACTGTATGCCCCCATGCCGCCGGTGTTCGGTCCTAAATCTTGATCTAACAGCCGTTTATGATCTTGGGACAATGGCAATGGCACAATTTTATCTTGATTCACAAAACACATATAAGAAAACTCTTGGCCTACCAAATAATCTTCAATCACCACTGTTTGCTGAGGATTGCGGTCATAAAGTGCTTGAATAATATTTTGTGCTTCCGTTCGGGTTTTGGCAATAGCCACCCCTTTGCCTGCCGCCAAACCATCTACTTTAATCACAATTGGTGTTGGCTGTTGAACTACAAAACTTAAGGCTTGAACACTATCGTGGAAAGTTTCAGAACTTGCAGTAGGAATATCATGCCGCTGCATAAAGTCTTTGGCAAAAGACTTTGAACTTTCTAATTGCGCGCTGGCTTTTTTAGGCCCAAAAATAACTAGCCCTGCCGCCTGAAAAGCATCTACAATTCCTTTACTTAAAGGTACTTCTGGCCCCACAAAAGTCAAATCAATCGCCTGTTCTTGCGCAAATTCAATTAATGCGTCAAAGGCCATTTCTGAAATGGGCACTTGTGTAATGCCATCTAAAGCCATACCAGGATTACCCGGTGCACAATAAACCGTTGTTACTTGTGGACTTTTTTGAAATTTCTTACAAATTGCATGTTCTCGGCCGCCAGAACCAATCACCAATACTTGCGCCATAACAAACCTCCATGAATTAATGCTTAAAGTGTCGAACACCGGTGAAGACAAGCGCTACGCCCAGCTCATCTGCTTTTTTAATGGAATCTTTATCTTTAATACTACCACCAGGTTCTACAATAGCGGTAATACCATGCTCAGCAGCATAAGCCACACTATCATCCATTGGGAAAAAGGCATCTGATGCCAAAATTGCATTTTTAAATTCAGGCTTACTTTGTGCTTTTTCAATGGCAATTTTTACCGAATCAATTCGATTTTGTTGCCCCGCACCAACCCCTAATGTCCGATCCGCCGTGGTCACCACAATCGCGTTACTCTTGACGTGTTTGACCACAGTTTGGCCAAAACGTAGTGCCGCTAACTGCTCAGGTGTCGGTTGTTTTTGACTCACGACTTCAAAGTCTGCAACGGTTTCTGAAGTTTGATCCCCAGTTTGAATCAAAGCACCACCCATAACCGCAGTGACTTCACGATCAGCGGCTGATTTAGCCTGCGTAAAGTCTAACGTCAATAAGCGTAGATTTTTTTTCTTTGTTTCTAAAATTTCTAAAGCTTCTTTAGAAAAACTTGGCGCAATAATAATTTCTAGGAAAATCCCATGCATTTTTTCAGCAGTTGCCGCATCTACTTCCCGATTTAAGGCAACAATACCGCCAAAAATTGAAATAGGGTCAGAATCATAAGCCTTTTGCCAAGCAGCTAACAAATCAGATCCTTGACCAATACCACAAGGATTCATATGTTTTAAGGCAACAACAGCTGGTTGATCTGTAAATTCGGCAATAATCTGTAAGGCAGCATTGGCATCTCTTAAATTATTATAAGATAGTTCTTTGCCGTGCAATTGTGTCGCATTAGCTAAAGAATAAGGTTGTGCTAAGGGATCTACATAAAAAGCGGCTTGCTGGTGACTATTCTCGCCATAACGCAAGCTTTGCCGTTTTTCGTAAGTCAATGTTAATTTCTCTGGTTCCGGATCAGTCGTGAAATATTGGGCAATCAAGGCATCATAGGCTGCGGTGTGCCGAAAGACCTTAGCGGCCAACTGCAAGCGAAACTCTGGTGTAGCGGTTTGTGTCTGCAAAGCTTCAATGACAGCTTCATAATCTTTAGGATCCACTACTGGTAATACCGCTGCAAAATTTTTAGCAGCAGAACGTAACATAGACGGCCCGCCAATATCAATATTTTCAATGGCTTCAGCTTGTGTTACGCCAGGTTTTTCAATGGTTTCTTTAAAAGGGTACAAATTAACACAAACAAGGTCAATCGTTTCAATGCCTTGTTCGGCCAACATCTGCATATGCGTTGGATTATCGCGTTTGGCTAACAACGCCCCATGAACTGCGGGGTGTAACGTCTTAACCCGGCCGTCCAGCATTTCTGGAAAATGCGTAATTGTTTCAATACTTTTCACCGGGATATCTGCAGCTGCTAAAGCTTTCAGCGTCCCTCCCGTAGAAATTAATTCAAAGTCTAAAGCCACTAATTTTTGGGCAAATTCAACCAGTCCTGTTTTATCTGAGACGCTCAACAAAGCTCTTTTCAAAATTATAAGTCCCCTTTTTTTATTAAATCTGCCAAAACTGCTGGATATAACTGATGTTCCGTTTCATGAATCCGAGCTTCCAACGTTGCCAGTGTATCCTCCGCCAAAATCGGAACCGCCTTTTGGGCAATAATTGGCCCAGAATCTACCGCCGCATCAATATAATGAACGGTGACCCCCGTCGTCTTAACCCCAGCCTTAAAGGCATCTTCAATGCCATGTGCCCCGGGGAAATTCGGCAATAGCGCCGGATGAATATTCAAAATTTTATTGGTATAGGCCCCTAATAAAGTCGGTCCGATGATGCGCATATACCCGGCTAACAAAATTGCCGTCACTTCAGCTTTGGCCAATTGATCTAAAATTGCTTGTTCTGCAGCCGCTTTATTAGGATAAGCTTTAAAATTAATCACAAAAATTGGTACCTTTAGTTCAGCTGCCCGCTGTAAAACTTGGGCATCTTCATGGTCACAAACCAAAAGGCTCACGGTCACCGGCAAGTGCTGCTGTTGAATGGCTTTAGTGAGCGCTACAAAATTCGTCCCGGTTCCAGAAGCAAAAATTGCAATTTTTTTCATTATACCGTTGCCGCCCCCACAAACTCAACTGCCGCCTTTGTCCGGGGTACTACTTTACCCAACGTTACATAAGCTTCTTGAGCCATCTTTAATGTTTCTTCCACCGTTTTAACTTGTGCTGCCGGTACAATTAAGACCATCCCAATACCTAAGTTAAACGTCTGCAGCATATCTTGAGTACTTAATTCACCAAGCGATTGCAGCCATTTAAAAATAGGTGGGACTGTCCAAGCCGTCCAATCAATTTGTGCCGCTAACGTTTCGGGTAAACTCCGCGGTAGATTTTCAACTAAGCCGCCGCCAGTAATATGGGCCGCGCCGCTTAGGCATTTTTGTGTCAGTAATGGTTTTAATGCTGCTGTATAAATTCGAGTTGGTGTTAATAAAGCTGTCTTTAACGGTTGCTTTAATTCTGGAATCACAGCATCTAATTTAAAATCGTGGCTTTTAAACAGAATCTGTCTTACTAATGAAAAACCGTTGGAATGCAGGCCGCTGCTAGGTAGACCAATTAATACATCCCCAGCTTGCACTTTATCCGGTGAGAATAAATCTGCCTTATCGGCCAAACCTACAGCAAAGCCGGCCAAATCATAATGTCCCTTTGCATACATATCCGGCATTTCAGCCGTTTCACCGCCAATTAACGCTAATTGTCCTTTTTGACAGCCCCGCTGAACACCACCAACAATTTTGGCAATTTCATCAGGATCCACATGATGAATGCCTAAATAATCTAAGAAATATAACGGCAAAGCGCCTTGAGCCAAAATATCGTTGACGCACATAGCCACCAAATCTTCCCCAACAGTACCGGATTCTTGAGCTTGAATCCCAATTAAGAGTTTTGTCCCTACCCCATCCGTTCCAGAAACCAAAACGGGCTGTTTTAGCTGTGTTGGCAGTTCATACAACGCCCCAAAGCCACCAATGCCGCTTAAGACATGGGGGTCTTTTTGCTGCGCCGTCATATCGGCAATTTTTGCAGCGGCTTGTTCTCCAGCAAATATATCTACGCCGGCCGCCTTATACGCATCTTTACCCACGGTTAAACCTCCTGTTTTCGTGATTCATGCAGTCGTTTTAATTCAGCTTGTAGTTCACTTTCAAAATCATACAGCGGTGTTGGATAATCACCATTAAAATAGGCCACACATAAGCCGCCATTGGGTGCTTTTGTTTTTAGACCAATGGCTTTGATCAAACTCGCCACACTCAAAAAACCTAATGAATTGGACCCAAAAAACTGATTCATTTCCGCAATATTTTTATGTGCCGCAATTAATTCATCAGTTGTCTGGATATCAATCCCGTAATAACAAGGAAACTTCAGTGCTGGTGAAGCAATCCGTAAATGCACTTCTTTAGCCCCGGCTTCTAATAATAAGCGGACAATATATTTACTGGTGGTGCCCCGGACAATTGAATCATCTACTAAAACGACTTTTTTGCCGGCAACAACGCCCTTAACTGGTGATAATTTCATCCGCACACTGCGTTCTCGCATATCTTGATTGGGTTGAATAAACGTCCGGGCAATATATTGATTTTTCACTAAGCCCATTTCATAAGGAATCCCACTGGCTTCCGCATAACCCGAAGCTGCTGATAATGAAGAATTCGGCACCCCTACAACAATATCCGCCTCAACAGGCTGCTCTTTGGCCAATAGCCGGCCCATTTCTTTGCGGGCATTATGGACATTAACGCCATGAATATCTGAATCCGGCCGTGCAAAATAAATATATTCCATGGAACAGATCGCTAGTTGTGTATCTTTAGTGTAATAATCTACTTTAAACCCGTCATCGTCAATAATAATCAATTCGCCTGGCTGAATATCCCGAATAAATTCAGCGCCTACTGAATTTAAAGCACACGTTTCGCTGGCCACCACATAGGCGCCTGTTTTCATCTGTCCCAGCGCTAACGGCCGCAGTCCATTGGGATCCACAGCCGCATAAAGCTTATCTTCGGTCATTAATAAAAAGGCAAAGCCACCTTTAACCGTCCGCAAAGATTCTTTTAGTTTATCCAAAAAATCAGTATGGGATGAACGACGCAATAAATGAATCAAAATTTCAGTATCTGAAGTGGTATGGAAAATAGCCCCTTCGTTTTCTAAACGCTGCTTTAGGCTATGGGCATTGGTTAAATTACCATTATGCGCTAAAGACATATCCCCATCGGTAAAATGAAACATCAATGGCTGAATATTGTCTAATGTCTTATTGCCAGCCGTACTGTAACGCACATGACCAATCGCCGCCGTCCCGGGTAATTCTTCCAGCCGCTTAGGGTCTTGAAAAACTTTGCTTAATAAGCCCAGCCCTCGGATATTGGTTAAACAACCACTGTCATTTGCGGTAATACCCGCACCTTCTTGCCCCCGGTGTTGTAAACTGTGGAGGCCATAATAAGTGATGTTGCTGGCTTGAGGCTGTCCCCAAATACCAAAAACACCACATTCTTCATTTAAACTTTTTACTTCATTAGGCATGGAATGGTAGCCTCCCAAATTTCTTTGGCCTTAGTTAAATCAATAGTGGTTGTCGCTTGTTCATGGGTTAATTGAATTTCAGGCTGTGCCAAAACTTGGCCTAACAATTGCGCTTTGGTACCCATCGCTGTTTCAAATGCAACTTGATCTTTTGGCGCAACAGTCACGATAAATCGAGATTGGGTTTCAGAAAACAGCCAGCTTAAATCTTGGGACCATTGAATCGCTGCCCCTAAATTTGCTTTAGAATTAAAACTGCTTTCAGCTAATGCAGTTAAAAAACCGCCTTTAGAAATATCATGGACACTTTGGGTTAAACCGGCTTGAATTGTTTTTAGCATCAAGTCTTGATTGGCTTTTTCAACCTCAAGATCAAAGTCAAATAGTTGGCCGCTAATGGCACCAGCTTGCATTTTTTGAATCTCAGAGCCATTAAAACTAGCTGCCGTCGTGCCAACAAGATAAATCAAATCATCAGCATTTTTAAAAGCCAATGTCTGAATATCTTTAGTATCTTTGATTAGGCCCACCATACCGACAACCGGTGTCGGATAAATTGCTTGGCCGTTTGTTTCATTGTATAAAGAAACATTCCCAGAAATCACCGGTGTATCTAAAGCTTTACAAGCATCCGTCAAGCCTAAGCCAGAAGTTTCTAAATCATAAAAATGTTCTGGTTTTTCTGGATTGCCATAGTTTAAGCAGTCCGTCATCGCCAGCGGTTTGGCACCAGCAGCGACTAAATTTCTAGCTGCTTCAGAGACCGCAATTGCCCCGCCTTGTCTTGGATCCAAATAAATATAGCGGGCATTGCCGTCCATTGTCATCGCTAAAGCTTTTTTAGTGCCGCGAATTCGTAAAACAGCCGCATCACTACCAGGTTTAACGACTGTATTTGTCCGAACCTGCGTATCGTAAGTTTCATAAATTGATTTTTTAGACGCAATTGTTGGCTGAGCTAATAATTGATAAAAAACCGCCGGTAAATCCGTTACATCGGGTTGGAATTGAGTAGCTTTTGGCTGTTTTAACCGTTCTGGCAACTGTTTTGGCCGATGATAAACCGGTGCGTCACTAGCCAAAGCATCTGCTGGGACATCCGTGACTAATTGCCCGTGATGATAGAGCCGATATTGCTTAGATTCAGTGACATGGCCAATTTTGACCGCATCTAAGTTATAACGGGCAAAGACATCAAAAATTTCTTGTTCATAGCCTTTGTTTACACAGAGCAGCATCCGTTCTTGAGATTCAGATAACATCATTTCATAAGGCGTCATCTGACTTTCACGTACCGGCACTTTGTCCAAATCCAAAACCATCCCGGTCCCAGCTTTTGAAGCCATTTCAGCAGAAGAAGACACTAAACCGGCGGCGCCCATATCTTGGATCCCCACCAATGCTGTTTTATGTTCCCGAACCACTTCAATACAAGCATCCATCAATAATTTTTCCATAAATGGATCCCCTACTTGAACCGCAGAACGATCACTTTCATTGTCATCACTGAATTCTTCGGATGCAAAAGTTGCCCCATGAATACCATCCCGGCCCGTTTTTGCACCAACATAGATGATACTGTTGTCAAAGCCTTTTGCTTGCCCAACTTGCATATCTTTTTGATCTAAAATACCAACACACATGGCATTTACTAACGGATTACCTTCATAAGTAGTATCAAAACTTGTTTCGCCACCAACAGTTGGTAGCCCAATACAATTGCCATAATCAGCAATCCCTTTGACCACTTGTGAAACTAAATATTTTGTTTTTGCATTATCTAATTCTCCAAAACGCAAACTATCCAAAACGGCGATAGGCTGGGCACCCATTGAAAAAATATCCCGGATGATCCCGCCAACCCCAGTAGCAGCCCCTTCATAAGGCTCTACTGCAGAAGGATGATTATGACTTTCAGCTTTAAAAACGACTGCCTGTCCATCACCGATATTTACGATCCCGGCCCCTTCACCAGGACCTTGCAATACTTGTTTACCAGTCGTGTGGAATTGTTTTAAAACTGGTTTTGAATTTTTATAAGAACAGTGTTCACTCCACATAACCGCAAATAAGCCGGTTTCAGTATAGTTGGGCAACCGTTTTAAAATCTGACAAGCCCGTTGATATTCTTCTTCAGTCATACTCCAAGCAAGATAAGGTTTTTGGTCACGAATTTCTTCGGGTGTCAATTCTGATTTTGTCAGCTCAGTCATTTTAAATTCTCCTTTATTGACGTACTTTAGCAGCCATTGATTCAAATAATGGCAAACCATCCGTATTGCCTAACAGCCACTCTACAGCACGTTCTGGATGTGGCATCATCCCCAAGACATTGCCCGCTTCATTCGTAATGCCCGCAATATCTGCCACACTACCATTGGGATTATCTTGATACGTGAATACAATCTGATGATTCGCCTTTAATTGTGCCAAAGTCGCTTCATCACAGTAATAATTACCTTCACCATGGGCAATCGGCAGACGAATCTCCGTGTTTTGTCCATAAGCAGATGTAAAGGCCGTTTGCGTATTTTCAATTTTTAAAGGGGCATCTTTACAAATAAAATTCAGTGTCTTGTTCTCCCGCAAAGCACCTGGTAACAGGCCGGCTTCCGTTAAAATTTGAAAGCCATTACAAACGCCTAAAACTAAGCCACCGTTATTGGCAAATTCGATAATGGCCGGCATAATCGGCGAAAAACGCGCAATGGCCCCACAGCGTAAATAGTCGCCATATGAAAAGCCGCCGGGAATTAAGACCCCATCAAAGCCAGCCAAAGTGGTAGCCGTATAAGAAACAAGTTCTGCAGTTTCACCTAATTGATCGGTCACCGCATAATACATATCTTCATCGCAATTAGAGCCGGGGAAAACGATCACTGCAAAGCGCATTATTGAACCTCCAATGCTTCAATCTCATAACGATAAGTTTCCATATTGACGTTCACTAATAATTGATCACAGATTGCTTGCACCGTACTTTCAACAGTAGCTGCATCTGCTTCAAGTTTTAATTCAAAATACTTACCCATCGTTACATCCGTCACAGTTTCATAGTTTAACCGGTGTAACGCCGACTTAATGGATTCACCTTTAGGATCTAAAATGGAAGGTTTATAAGTTACATAAATTTTAGCGATGTACATCAGCGTTCTCCTTATCTTGGATGCGTTTTAAGACCTCTTCATAAGCTGGGATCAAATCGCCCAACCCTTTACGGAAAATATCTTTGTCTAATGACATATGGGTTGTCTGATCCACTAAACGGGCAGTATCTGGTGAAATTTCATCCGCCAGCAAAATTTGATTATTTTCATCTAGACCAAATTCCAATTTAAAATCAACTAACGTCAGCTTTAAGGCTTTAAAAAATGGAATTAACGCTTCATTGACTTGTAAAGCTTTAGCTTTTAATTCTGCAATCTGTTCTGCTGATGCAATCTTTAAAGCAATAATTTGCGCATCATTGATGAAAGGATCATCTAAGGCGTCACTCTTGTAATAAAATTCCACAATTGGGGCTTCAAAGCGCATCAAGTGGGGCACATCAAATTTTGTTTCAAAATGGCCAGATGCTAAATTGCGAACAACCACTTCTAAAGGAATAATTTTGACTTTTTTTAATAATTGCTCGGTTTCAGAAATTTGGTCTACAAAATGTGAGGCAATACCTTGTGTTTTTAAGTAACCAAAAATATGACTGGTGATTTGATTGTTTAAAGCACCTTTATGATCAATTTCAACTTTCTTCTTACCATTTAACGCAGTGGCTTGATCAATATATTCTGCTAACACTAAGTTAGGATCGTCCGTTGCGTACATCTTTTTAGCTTTGCCTTCGTAAAGTAGTCCTCTTTTATTCAAAATAGCCCTCCTGATTTTCGAAATCTGTTGCTTCTTGGATCAATGCTGCTAAATCTGGTCCTAAAATTGTGACATGCCCTAATTTACGCAAATCACGAATTTCGGCTTTGCCATAATCATGGAAATGCCAATTTGGCCGTTGCGCTAATGCTTGCCGCGCCCGAGACAATTCATCCCCCAGCAAATTAAACATCACTGCTGGCTGATTTTGCTGAATTTCTGGAATAGGTAAGCCGCAAATACTACGGATATGCGCTTCAAATTGGGAAATATTACAAGCTTCAATACTATAATGCCCTGAGTTGTGAGGCCGAGGTGCCAATTCATTCACCAAAACCGTGCCCTGGGCGGTTACAAAACATTCAATCCCTAAAACACCCGCTAAATCTAAGCCATCCGCAATAGCCATCGCAAAAACCTGTACCTTTTGGGCCACCACATCTGACAACCGGGCTGGTGCAATACTTGTTTGTAAAATATGCGCCCGATGCTGATTTTCGACTACTGGAAATACTCGAATATCTTGGTTGGCGGTTTGGGTTACCATAACTGAAACTTCTTTTTCAAAATCAACCCGGCCTTCTAAAATACATGGTGTTTGTGCATATAGGGCCGCACCGGCAGCAAAATCAGCTGGCGTATTAATATCTACTTGGCCATGACCGTCATAGCCGCCTTCCGTTGTTTTCAAAATCGCTGGTAAGCCCACTGTTTGAACTGCTGCGGTAAAGCTTGCTGCATCGGTTACGGCTGCAAATGGCGCAGTTTTAATGCCATGATCTCGTAAAAAGTTTTTTTCATTCAGTCGATTACCAGTGATTTCTAGCAATTTCACCCCTTGCGGCAATTGCTGTTTGTTGAGCTGTGCTAAAGTTTTAGTGGAGACATTTTCAAATTCATAAGTTAAAACGTCACTTTTTTGAATCAGCGTATCCATTGCGGCTTGATCGTCATAATCTGCCACAATTTGAAAATCACTGACTTGTCCCGCCGGTGATTGAGGCGTTGGATCCAAGACCCCGACTTTATAACCCATACTTTTAGCGCTTAAGGCCATCATCTGTCCTAACTGACCGCCACCGATGATCCCAATTGTTGCTGGCGGTAAAATTGCTGTTCGTTTAGTCAAGTGCATCACTGCTTTCTCTAGAGGCTTGCGCCTGTGCTGCTCTGAAGGCGGTCAAAGCATGTTGTAATGTCTGATCTTCGATAGCCAAAATTTCTGCTGCCAATAAGGCGGCATTCTTGGCGCCGGCTTCACCGATCGCCACGGTTGCTACTGGAACCCCGCCTGGCATTTGGACAATAGATAGTAAAGAATCGATCCCGTTTAATGTTCGTGTTTTAACTGGGACACCGATCACCGGTAAGGTTGTCTTAGCCGCAATCATACCTGGCAAATGTGCAGCACCGCCAGCGCCTGCAATAATGACTTTTAAGCCATTTTCACGAGCTGTTTCCGCAAAATGAAACATTTCATCTGGCATTCGGTGGGCAGAAATCACTTGTTTCGTGTAACCGACGCCTAATGCTGTCAGTTGGTCAGCTGCCGCTTTCATTGTGCTCCAATCGGATTTTGAACCCATAACTAACGCAACGTTTTCCACTATTTTGTCTCCTTCGTTCGTTAAAATTTATCTTTAGTGTAACCAGCGGCATTTTAAATGTCAATACTAAAAACATATATTCTAATCATAATTTTATTTATCGTTCGTATTTAAAGTTTTGTTTTTGTAAGGCTTACGAATTAATATAGTGTACAATTAAGGCATAACTATAGGAGGCCATTTGATGAAAACTATTTTGATCGCTGATGACAATCCAGATTTGCTGCAGCTCGTAGACACCCAGCTCAATGCCGCCGGTTATCGCACAAAAACCGCCAGGGATGGTCAAGAAGCCGAAACGTTGGCTTTAACCCAACCTATTGATTTAGCGATTTTAGATGTGATGATGCCTAAAAAAGATGGCTTTGCCGTGACGGAAGCTATCCGCCAAGCTAAAAACATCCCCATTTTAATTCTGACAGCTAAAAGCGATATTTTTGATAAACAGCAAGGTTATACGGCCGGTGCTGATGATTATTTAACCAAACCCTTCGACATTCGTGAGCTGCAATTCAAAATACAAGCCCTCTTTCGCCGCTATGCCCCCACCAATACCGCCATCATTCAAGTAGGCGATTTACTTTTAGATACAAATAATTACAGCCTACAGCAAGGGCTCCAGGAACTATTTTTACCCCGCAAAGAATTTGAGATTTTGGCTTTATTAGCCCGTCATCCAAATCAAATCTTTGATCGTGAATCTATTTTGCTGCAAGTTTGGGGCCCAGATTATACCGGGACTGACCGCACAATTGATGTGCACATTAAACGCTTACGCGACCACCTTATTCAAGATGAGACCACTGCAATTACTACGGTCCGCGGTTTAGGCTATCGCCTTGAGGTACGCCAATGATTTTTAAACGTAGCTTATCCCATAAAGTTGTCCTTTGGATCAGTGGTATTTTATGTTTCAGCTGTCTTATTGGTTTTTTAGGGGGTAATCAGTACTATCACCAGCAATTAAAGCCTAAAAATGACGCTAAAATTACCGCCATGGCTAAAAACATTCAACATTTCTATCAGCAGCTGCCTCAAAATCAACGCCAAGCCTACTTAAACAGCGTGGCGCAAACGGGTTACGATTTTGCGGTCTATACTGACGGTCAAGTCCACTATTATGGCAGTCCTTTTCGTATCACCCAATTAACCCAATCCGCTCGGGCAACGGTCGCCCAAAATAAAATTTATCATGGGATTAAGCACTATCAAAAAGGCCCCTTTGTCACTGGCTTTTTTGCGAATGATCTAAATAATACGGTGGGCATCCAGTTGAATCCCCACCAGCAATTATTTATCCGGGCCAATCCGAATGCCCAGTTTGGCGAATTACGCAGTTACATGTTGGTAATTGGGCTAATCACTGTAACTTTAGGGGCTTTTTTACTCGTCTTAACGGCGCAAAAACGGTTAGTTAGACCCTTAAAACGGTTGACTCAAGCTACTCAAAAGGTCGCAGCCGGGAATTACCACACAAATCTAACAGCGGTTACAAATCAAGATGAAATTGGCCGACTTACCGAGAGTTTTCAAAAAATGACCCAGCAATTAGCTGAAGTTGAAAAAAGCCGAAATGAGTTTGTGGCCAACGTATCCCACGATTTACAGTCCCCATTAACGGCTTTAAAAGGCTATGCTGATCAGCTGCAAGCGCCAACTTTACCGCCACAGCAACAACAGCGCTATTTGCAGATTATTCAGCAAGAAACAACCCGGTTAGCTGAACTTACTAAAGAACTGCTACTTTTATCAACGCTAGACCAAGAGCACACTTTAGATTTTCAACAGACGCTGGCTTTAGACCAACAATTAAAAGCAGCGATCAAAGCCTTTTCATTTCAATTGGATCAAAAAGCCCTTTTTGTCGCTGCACAATTGCCGCCGGTCACTGTCGTGGGGAATCAGGAGCTGTTATTTCAAGTTTGGCAGAACTTATTAACCAATAGCATTCGTTATGCTCCAGAAGCTTCTGATCTTAAACTGACCTTAACTCAAACTAAAACGACGGCCACAATTACGTTGACTAACTTTGGGCCGCCGATTGACCCCGAGGTTCAGCAGCATTTATTTGAACGCTTTTATCAAGGGGATACAACCCGCCAAGCTCGAGACCATCATGGTTTAGGCCTGGCGATTGCTTATAAAATTGTTCAGCTGCATCATGGGACGTTGACCGTTGCCAGCACCCAAGCTGATGGGACAACTTTTAAAGTGCAATTACCCTTAAAATGACTTTGTAATATTTTGTTTATATTCAGTTAACATTCCGCCTTTATAGTTAATGTTGAAAGTTAAGTCATTACTTAACGACATTATTATTGAGGGGGAATTTTTTATGTTTCTCGCTATTAGAGAGTTAAAACATCAAAAACTACGTTATGGCTTAATCAGCCTAATTATTTTTTTAATCGTCTTTTTAGTCCTATTTATTACTGGCCTGACCAATGGTTTAGCCAGTGATAACGGGGCAGCCATCAACCAAGGCCAGTCCACTGCTTATGTTTTGGAAAAAGGCGCCCAAAATCGCTTTAATCGCTCCACAATTACCGCCGCTCAGGCTAAAGAAATTAAGCGCGATTTAGGCAATGGGACACCGATTGCTGTCAGTCAGACAACGGTTCAAAAATCAAAGACAAGTACTAAAAAAACAGATATTGCGTATTTTGCACTCAACGCCAGCGCCGATTTTAATTTAACCGCGACGAACGGTCAGAAATTAACTCAGCAAACTGGCAATGGCGTCTTGGTCAGTGATAAATTACAGGCTGAAGGCTACCAGGTGGGCCGTTCTATCACGGATACGACTTCCGGTAAAAGTTTCAAAATTAAAGGGTTCATCAAAAATCAAACTTATGCCCATACACCCGTGATTTATTTATCCGTCAAACAATGGCAGGCCATTACACCGCAAGCGGCAATGAATTTGACTTATAATACTGTGGCCACTACTAGCACGAAGGCTTTAACGGTCAGTGGTTTTAATAAGGTCCCAAAACAAACCATGATTCAAAATATTCCTGGCTATTCCGCTGAAACAGGTTCTTTAACGATGATGATTGCCTTTTTATATATTATTTCTGTCGTTGTTCTAGCCGTATTCTTCTATGTTTTGACCATTCAAAAACTACAAGAGTTTGGGACTTTAAAGGCGATTGGGACGGCCACTGGTTATTTAGGTCGGCATTTGATTTATGAAATCGGTCTAATCACGCTTTTGGCCATTGCTATCAGCAGTTTGCTGATTATACTGTTAGGTCAAGTCATGCCAACGAGTATGCCGTTTATTATTAATGGCGCAACACTGGGCGTCACGGCCGCCATCTTTATTGTCGTTGCTATTTTAAGTTCTTTAATTTCGCTGGTGAAGATCTCTAAAGTAGATCCTGTCAGCGCCATCGGAGGTCAAGTCTAATGGTCACAACTTTAAAACCAAGTTTAGCTTTAACAGATATTACCAAATACTATCAAGATGGGCCCAATCGAATTGAAGTGTTAAAATCGACTTCACTAGCCGTTGGCCCAGGTGAGTTCGCAGCCATTATTGGGCCTAGCGGTGCGGGAAAAAGTACTTTGCTATCCATTGCCGGCACTTTATTAAGTCCTTCTAGCGGTAAAATTGAACTCGCCGATACTGACGTGACAACAATGCCCGCCAAAGATCGGACAAAATTACGGCTGCAAAAAGTCGGTTTTATTTTCCAAAATTCGGAGTTGATTCCTTATTTAACCGTGAAGGATCAATTAAAATATGTAACAAAACTTGCCAAACGGCCAACCTCTGAAGCAGAAATCTTGGCCTTGCTGAATCATCTCGGATTAAGTCACCGTTTAAAGAACTTTCCCAATCAATTATCCGGTGGCGAACGCCAAAGAGTGGCGATTGCCCGTGCTTTTATCAATAATCCCGATCTGATCTTAGCGGATGAACCCACAGCTAGTCTGGATTCTAAGCGGGGCCATGAAGTGGTGGCGATGATCGCCCAAGAAGTCCATGAGGTTCAAAAGGCAGCGGTTATGGTCACCCATGATGAACGGGTATTGGACTTAGTGGATCAAGTTTACCGGATCGAAGACGGTCAGCTTAAAAAAATCTAACTTTGACGATAATATTCATAAATATATCGTTAATTCTCTATAAAAATTAAATTTTCCCACAACAAAGACTTGTTATCTTAAGTAATGTAATTAAGATAACAAGTCTTTTTAGATAGATTTTGCCAGAAAGGAGTCCTTTGAATGCGTTATTTACCAATGATTATCATTTTTATTCCGATTCTTTTTTTCACAGTTCGGGCTAATTTAGCCTCCCGGTCGATCTACCAACGTATTTCATTGATCAGTATCGCCGTTTACTTAATCTTCATTGATTATTTTTGTTTCACTCCGTCTTACTTAAGCAGTGCGAATTTCGCCACCTTGCATCCCGTCTGGATCGGTTTGGCCCCTACAAATTCTATCCCCTTTGCTGGCGGTATCGGGGCCGACTTCTTTTTAAATATTTTGATGACCGTTCCGCTAGGTATCTATTTGGGCCTATTTGCCAAAAATACAAATTTAAAACAAAGCTTACAGTTAGGCCTGTTAACCGGTTTAACGATCGAATCGGCACAATTTATCGCTGATCAAGTTGTGGATTTGAAACGCTGGGTCGATATCAATGACATCATCACCAACTGCCTAGGGGTTATTGTGGGTTATCTCATCTTTAAACTTGTTGCCCGCTTATTACCCAAACTTGTGCAGACTTTTGCCGTACGGCTCAACTAAAAGAGATTGAATCTATTAAAAAAGACTGGTAAGTTAAGGATAATAACTTAATCTATCAGTTTTTTTGATTTTAAATTTGAGGTGTTTTATATGGCTTTTTATGAAATTGAAAACAATCAATCAACCCAAGGTACGGCATTGTTTCAAGAAGTCACTTTAAAAGCCACCAGCAAAGGTAACCCATTTGCTAGTGGCCAGCTCGTCACACAAACTAAAACTGTGCCCTTTAAAATCTGGGATGCCAGTGATCAAACGATTTTGTTTAACAATAAGATCGTCAACTTTTCTGGCCAACGCAATGATTATCAAGGTAATCTGCAATTTATTTTGGACGAAAAAAGTCTGCATTTAGCTGCAGATCAAGATCTAACCGCTTATTTACCTAGCTCTTATTGGGATACCGAAACGCTAAAAAAGACTATGCGTCATTTTATTCATAAAATTACAGATCCTGATTACAATAAAATTGTGACCGATCTTTATACACAAGCCGCTCATGATATCGTAGATCCTTTATATCACATGCCTGCAGCCATTGCGATGCACCACGCTTTTATTGGAGGGTTGTATACCCATACCTTATCCATGGCGTTTACCGCCGAAGGTTTGTTGGAAAAAACGATTTATGGCACAACGATTAACGAAAGTTTACTCTATGCGGGTATTTTACTCCATGATCTAGGCAAGGCTTACGCCTATACCGATAGTCACAGTCATGAAGCGAGCCCCGCCGGTCAGTTATTGGAACATGTGGCCATTATTGACGGCTTATTAGTCAGTGAAGGCGTTACAGTTTTTAAATTGTCCTACGGTGATTTATTAAAAAATCAAAAATTCTTATTACTGCGGCATTTAGTGTTGTCCCATCATGGGCGTTTAGAATGGGGGTCCCCCGTGAAACCAGCAACGCCTGAAGCCATTTTGTTACATCAATTAGATTTAATGGATTCTAGAATGGAAATGATGCGTGAGGTTCACGAAGACCAGGAACCTAATAGCTTTAGTGACAAAATCTTCGGTTTGGATGGTGTGAGATTATATCGTGACGACCAATAATTTTCTATTAAAATATAGCCCTTATTTTATTTATTTAATCGGCTTAAATATTTACTTTATCCGCCGCTTAGGCCGTCAAACGAAGGCCCGCCAAATCATTGTCTTATTAGCCGGCTTTCTTTACTTCGCCGTTTTAGGGCTTTTATGCCTCGTACCTCAACCCAATTTGAGTCTCGCGGGCTTTACGAAAATGACGCCGATTTGGGTCGGTCCTGTGCCAACCAATCCCATCCCCTTTCGCGGTATCGGTACGGATTTCTACTTAAATATTTTATTAACCTTGCCCCTTGGTTTATGGGCCCCGTTAACCCGTTCAAAGTTCCGTTTTAAAACGAGCTTGGCCTTGGGCTTTGGTATTGGTCTGGGTATTGAAAGCTTGCAATTTATTTTGGATTGGTTGCTAAAGCTTAACCGCTGGGTCGACATCAATGATGTTTTAATGAATGCCTTAGGTGTTATAATAGGATGGCTGATTTTTAAAGCTTGGGGTAAACTCTGGCCGAATCAGCGCCAAAAATTTAAGTTGAATAGGTAACGATATGCAGAAGAAAATTTTTAAATTAGGCCAAGTTTTTTTGGTGAGTGCACTGAGCTATTACATCGTCTTTTTCTCATCTTTTAATACGTTTCAAGAAGCCCAGCCATTTTTTGGTTTCTTATTTGGCCTCCAAATACTGACCTTTATTTTTGTAATTGGCTTTTATTTACTGTTGTTAAGCTTAACCAATCGAAATTGGCTGAGTACCACTTTAATTTTGCTGTTAGCGGTGATTTTTGGCTTTGTAAATCATACAAAATTAACCTTGCGAAATGAGCCGTTTTTACCCAGCGATTTAGGCATGATTACTTCTTTACCCGAATTGATTCATATGATCACACTCAAAGCTTTATTGTTAATTATTTTAGCCGTTATTGCCATCACTGGCCTTTGTTTGCTTGTTTTTCGCAAGCAGCGGTTAAAATTCTTTAATACCCGCCGCAGCCGCTGGCGCACTTTGGCGGTAGCTTTACTACTATGCGGCGGTTTTTTCTCCATCAGTAATTCTAAAAGTCCAGTACATAATCTAGGCTTAGCTTTAAATAATGACCCGCTTTATTGGGATCCAGTTTGGGGTGTCAAACGTAATGGTCCGATTTTAAATTTTGTAAATTACTTGAATAGCGACATAATGACTGAACCGAGCCATTATTCTAAAAAAACGATGCTTGCTTTACAAAAACGCTATCAAAAAAAGGCTCAGACCACTAACAAAACCCGGCAAACTTTAAAAAATACCGATGTTGTCTTGATCTTAAGCGAAAGTTTTAGTGATCCGACAAAAGTCCCTGGCATCACCTTAAATCAAGATCCAATGCCTTATACGCGGCAGCTTTTAGCTGAAAATCCTAGTGGGACGATGATTAGTAACGGTTACGGCGGTGGGACTGCCAATATGGAATTTCAAGCATTAACCGGCCTATCCATGGGTAATTTCGCACCATCTTTAATCACGCCTTATACCCAACTCGTCTCCAAACTAAACACCGTACACACTTTTAATAATGATTTCACCCAAAGTATCGCCTTACATCCTTATAACGGTGGCCTATACAATCGCCATGCGGTACTTAAAAAGTTTGGCTTTTCAAAATTTTATACCCAAGATGGCCCGGATTATTTCCCGTACAAAGACGTTGTTCAAAATAACCCTTATGTTTCTGACCAAGCCACCTATCAAGCCACCTTAGATCAAATTAACGCCAATCAAAGCGGCAGTACTTTTTATCATGTCCTCACAATGCAAAATCATATGCCTTACTTAAAGAAATATTACCCTGACAATCCTTTCAAAGTTAGCGGTGATCTGAGCACCAGTGAAAAAAGCCAAATCGAAACTTATGCAAATGGCGTGAATCTCACTGATCAAGCCAACCGTTATTTTTTAACGGCTTTGCAAAAAGTCAAAAAAAATGTGATCGTCATTTTTTATGGCGATCACCTACCGGGCATTTATAGTCATGTAAATTTTAAGAAGTACGGCGTTCAAATGCACGAAACCCCGTATTTCATCTGGTCTAATCATGCCACGCTGACGAAAGCAAAGGCGCCTAGTACTTTGGGGCCTTACAGCTTTGAAAGCACGTTGGCAAATGTCGCCAATACAAAAGTCAGTGGTTATACGGCTTTATTAACACAAGTTACCAACCAACTGCCGATCATCACTACAAATATGTTAAGCAGCGGTGATCCTAACAATGTGAAGACCAATACCCAATTAGTCACAGCCACGACTAAAAAACTCGTACGTTCTAAAGACTTAACTGCGAAACAGAAAAAATTGCTGCAAGATTATCGTTTAGTCCAATACGATTTAACCGCTGGCCAGCATTATTTAAGCACCGCCTTCACAAAGCCATAAGTGTTTGAAAAGTCTGTTGTAGTGGCCTAAAATCTGCTGTAAAATCTAAAACCTGTTTTGTAGGCCCTTGTTGTCGCAAATTAGCGATGTCTTCGTGTAAAGTTTCAACCGTCGTTGGTTGAATGAAGGTACACGGCTGCAGCCAAGTTTCATAGAGATGTTTTAACTTATAATCTAAATTATCTAAAAATAAACACGGTGTCTGGGTCAAATAACAAAAAATTAAGCCGTGCAGCCGATCCGTAATGACCAACTCACTTTGCGCAAAGCACCATAAAAGCTGCTGCAACGCACCTTGAAATTGCGCTGGCTGATAATTTGTTAATACCGTATCCAGTTTGGTCACTGTTAAATCTGGGCTGTTCGCTAATTCTACTTCTAAATTAGCGGTCAGCCTTTTTTCTTTGTCCTGCCGTAAAGCTAAAGTGACTTTACCTGACTGCCGCTGTAGCTTTGCTTGGGCCACACTGGCTTTTAGCTGATGGTCTGCTAGGACAATATCTGGCGTCAACAATACGTTGCTCAAACCGAATTTTGTTTTTAAAAAATTATAACTTGTCCGATCTCTGGCGGCCATCGTTAAATTAGGGTGCTGATTATAAATACGTTGTGCCCGCCGTAACAGTCGCTCACCTTGAGGTGTCTCTGAAAAATAAGCGGACTGCGGCAGTATCACAATCGGATTTTTTGGAAATTTTTGCACAATAAACTGCCGCTCATACTCCCAATGCGGCCATAAATCACCTAAATTACCACCGCCTTGAAAGACCAAAATATCTTTTGGGGTCAATACGCGCGCCATTTGACGATAATCTGCGGGCTGGCCGTCTGTATAGAGCTCTTCTAGTTCATACGCTGGACAGTGATGTGCCAGCCATTGTCGCTGTTCAAAGGCGATGGCGAAGTCCCCTAAATTTGGACTATGCCGGGCACTTTGTAAAATAAAAATTTTGCGGTTAGCCGTAGCGCTAAAACGCCGCCGACTGGGCCGATAATAATCTAGCCATAATTTTTGTTGGGGCTTTAATTGGGCACCCAGCCAAGATTTAAAAGACATTGCCATCTCACTCAGTCCCTCTAAATTTCAGTTTGACAAAACGATACAGTAACTGTAACACTTGCCGATTCCAATACAAAGCAAATAAACCGACGCAACCACTCATTATTAAACTCAGCCAAAATTGGTCCGACCAGTGGTAAAGACAAAACAACTGTAGCAAAATAAGGCCATGATTACCAATTAGATTTTTTAAATCCATTTGATTTGTAACGAACTTTTTAGTATCAAAATAGCGGATCAGCCACAAACAAAAGAAACTGATCATCGCACTAAAACCAGCGCCATTTAGCCCAAAGCGCGGGACTAAAATAAAATTACCTAAGACATTAATTCCTGCCGCAATAATCGTCGTTGTAAATACACCAAATGTCTTTTTTGCTGCAATATAATACTGACCATAAAAGCTGGCAAAACTTGTATAAACAACCGTCAGCAGTAAAAATGGCACGGTCCGCCAAGCACTTTGATAACTATCACTTACTAATAACCAAATTAACGGCCGTAAGCCAACGATCAGCCAACTTGTGCCAAGTAATAAACAACTGGAATAAACAGCAAAGATATTTTTATAAAAAGCCGTGCTGTCTTCTGAACCGTAAGTTTCAATCGCTGATAACTGCCAAGCTTGGAAAAAAACCGAGTTGACAACGGATAGAATCATTGGAATTTTATTAGCCACCGCAAACAGACCATTGGCCGCTTGACCTAAGAAATACAAAATAAAATAGCGATTAATCATATTGGTCGTCCACCAAGCCGTCGCATTAGGCATCAATGGCACACTATACCGCAGCATTGTTTTTAACTTAGCCCAACTGAAGTAGCGCCATTTGATTTGACGATGAATTTTTTCGATAACGGCTAGATAGATAACTGAAGTCAAATTCGCTAAAATCATCGCTTGGAAAAAACCAGCGGCCCCTAAACGTAACCCCCATAAAAACCAAATATTTAAGCCTGCTGTCAATAGCGTTAAGATGATCCCATTAGCCGCATACAGCCGGACATGATTAATCGCTTTAATATATTGCGCCAGCAGATTTTGAAAACTCTGAATAATCAAAATCAGGACTAAGGCCCGCAAATAAGGCCAGTCACTGACTTGGGCAATTCCAAAACCAATTAAGGCGACCCCGATAGCACTGACAACGGTCAAGAAAAAACCACAAGTCAAAATAACTTCTGGCTGTTGATCCTGATCCATAATAAAGCGCAAAACCGCATCAAAGACGCTTAATGAGATGACGGGCAGTAATAAGCTGACCGTTGTCTGCACCAGATCCGTAATCCCATAATCACTTTGCGCTAAAGTGTATGTATAAAGTGGCAGCATAAAAAATGAAATAAATTTACTGCCAAAACTCCCAACGGCAAAAATAATTGAGTTGTTGACTAAACGCCGATATTTATCCATGGGCCACGCCAAATTTCACACGCAACCACAGTTGGCGCCAGAGACCATATTGGCGCTGCACCATAAGCTGGGATAGTAATCGATATTTGCGAAACTTTGCCATCGGGTAATGCCGTAACAAAATCGCCAAAACAAACTGGTAGCTTTTTAACTCCTCAAAAAATGCCGCTTGCTTAAGTTCGCCAGCCATATAGGCATCATGGGCCTTATTCGTTAAATAAAAACAGCCTTGCATCAAATATTGGTCAATTAGCGGCTTGTTTGGATAACTGCGGCGGATACCTTGGGCAAATGCTAAATTAGCCCGTTGCAACTGCTGCCGCGACAAGGGGGTCATCCGACCGGAAATAGAATCTGCCCGTGAACGGTAAATATAAAGGGGCCGCGCCAAATAATAAATACGATTCGCTGCTAGAATGACTTTATACGTTGTGGCCACATCTTCAAAATTCTGCTGCGGCGGAAAGCTAATCCGCTGTTGCCGTAATAAAGCCGTTTTTACTAAATACGCCGTGGCATAATGATTAAAAGCTCGCGTTAACAAACCTGTGATCATCGCTTGCGGCGTATATAAGCCTTGATAATTATGGTGGTAAAACGGTGTTAGCTGCGTCTGCGTTAAATTCAAGCGATCATAAAAAACCACATCGACTTGCGGACTCATTTGCGCCCGGGTTTCTGCCAGCGCCGTTATTTGTAAATAATCATCACTATCTAAAAATAAACAATATTGGCCTTTTGCCTGGGCTAACCCAAAATTGCGACTGCAAGACAGGCCTTGATTTTGCCGGTGATAAACGCGAAACCGCTGATCAACAGCGGCCCAAGTATCACAAATTCGGCCGGAATCATCGGTAGACCCATCATCAATTAACAACGCCTCAAAGTTTGTATACGTTTGAGCACTCAAACTGTGTAAACAATCGGTTAAATAAGGCGCCACATTATAAATCGGTACAATCACTGAAATCAATTGGGTCACTCTGATCACCTCTAGTTACGTTGTGCCATTTCATGAAAAATAGACACTAAGCGTTCAAAATATGCTGGTCGATAAAACCGTTCAATACTTCGTTTAATGGCTAATGAATCCGAGAAATCGGTTTGGCGGTCCACAAACAGCTGTACTTTCTGGGTAAATGCCGCCGTATCCTTCAATGGAATTAAATAGCCATTTAGGCCTGATTGGATAATCTCTGCCGGCCCCACGGGACAATCATAAGCCACACATGGTACGCCGTAACTCATCGCCTCTAACAATACTAAAGCCAAGCCCTCATAATTAGAGCTCAATACTAAGACATCTGCTTTAGGCATCACGCGCCAAGGATCAATGACTTGACCATGCCAGATGACTTTATCTTGTAATTTTAACTTTTTGCCATAAGCTTTCATTGCTGCCAAATCTGGCCCATCACCATAAATATCTAATTGAAAAGCCCCCGTTAATGCGGCACAAGTATCTAACAGCCCCATAATATTTTTGGCGGTGTTCTCCATCCGCCCCACATAAACTAGGCGGACTGGCTCAGTACCGGCACTTTTAGGTAAGGTTGTTTTTTGTTCCGCTACAGGATCTAACGCAACAAAAATCCGATCTTCTGAAACACCTAACGTCTGTAGTTGTTGCGAAATGCCTTCACTAACAGCTAAATGATAATCTGCTGAAGGAATTGCTTTATACCCAGAACGGGAGAATAAGTTGGTATGAATCCAACTGACAACGATATAAGAACGCTTAAAGCGCCGTTTCAAATAAGTTAAAAATTTTAAATTTCGCGTATTAACCACTAAGACAATTCCTGCCAGCTGTTGGCTTAGTTTGAATAAAGATCTTGCTTTTTGTAATTTATTTTTAGCAGGCACTCGATGAATGGTCACACTGGGACTGATCTGTAGCAACCAGCGATCATCTGAAATTTCATCTACCATAAAGTAAAAATTAATTTTATAGCCCCGTTGGCTTAACCCATTGGCAAAATCGACAATAACGCGTTCTGTTCCACCAATACCACCGAGATGCCCCGCCACGATATTGAGTTGCATTTCATCACCTACGCTTCAAATTGACTTTTTTCAGGAAACTTTTGTGCCAAAGCAGCCGCTAAACAGGCTGTTTTAGCTGAAAAATCAACAACTTCATCATCATTAATGCAAAGGAGTTTATGTTTTGTATTCTGAAAGTCCGCTGTATGATTTAGGATGTCATTTAATGATACCATAGCTGCTTGATCATAGCGCCCTGGCGCAAACCGACCGGTACAAATATTCCATTCTTTAACTAAATATTGATTACATTCATTTTTAGGCTGTCGAAAAGTATCCTGGCATGTCTGAGTCATTTCTTGAGGCACTGCTTGCCAGACGGCTTCAAAGGTGCTTTTTAAATGGGGTAGCGCGGTATGTGTTAATACAAATCCTTCAAAGCCACCCCGATGCAGCCATGTTCCCAAATTACTGATCAGTCTCAGCCCATAAAGCGGGCTTAAAAACTGGCCTAAATTTGCCTTTAAAACTTGAAATTTATTAAAATGCTGATTCAAAACAATTAAATTATTTAAAAGCAGATGGTCAAACGTACTTTGCGGCATAATCGGCCGAAAAATAGCTGCGTATCTTGGTAAACCAGCGGTATTAAAAAAGAAATTTGGGGTCAGCGGCGCATTGATAAAAAGGTCATCATTAAATAAAACAAAATGCTCTGCTAAAGCCGGTATTCTATGAAGATTTAGTTCAATCGTATTGCTATTAAACGTTGGTAGGTATTCTTCTGGAATGAACGCTCGATGGTCAATCACTGTAACTTTGGGGGATGCCTGATTTAAAAATGGTGGTACTTGGCCATTCGTTAAAAGAAAAATATGATTCACCCATGGCGTATAACGCTCCACTGCCCGAAACCAGTAAGCCAACGTCCCATAATCGCGAAAGCGGGCCACTTGTGAGTAGCCAGTTGGCTCTAGCGCCTTTTGTTGCGCTAATATCTTAGGATCATGACCATCAATCCAAGGCAGCACAAAATCTATTTTCATTTTTGGCCTCCTCTGCATTACCGGTTACGATACCAATTATAACGGTCCCAAAAAAAGCGCAGCCCATCAACGCCAAAATATTGTAAGATCTGTACGCTAATTTTCGTGCGTTTGGCAACTCTTGGGCCTAGGAGTGTCTGTTTACGTTGTAAAATCGTTTGGCGCAATTGCAGCTGTAACGTTTTAACCGCAGTATCATTTTGCGGGCCGTTGAAAGACTTAGTTAAAACACTAATATAAGCATAGGTTAACCTTTGTGCTGCAGCGATCTTTAAGTCGGGATAAACTTGTAAAATACCTTGAATCATTAATTTCGTTGCCGTTAAATAATCTAACTGATGCGCATCAAAAGTGGTGGTTGTAATAGATTGCGGTCGAATTATATAGTGGTACTGTACTTTATTGCCATAAGCGACTTTTTGCGCTTTCAGCACGAGTTCAAAAGTGGTGGCTGTATCTTCAAAAAGCTGGCCCACAGGATAAGTGACCGCTTGAAATAAGCTATGATGATAAAGCTTACCCCAAGACGACACATCAAAGTGCTGTTGGTATAATAAATTTTCTAAAAAATTATGACTGGTCACCGCACCGGTAGCTGCGTTCACTGTAAAAGCAGGTCGGCTTTTTTGACCGCGAACCACTTGATGATTGCAAGTTGCTAACAAACAAGCATGTTTTTGAGTTAAACCATATAAATAAGCGACATAATCCGGGGTAATTTGATCATCGGCATCCACAAAGGTCAACCAAGTACCCGTGGCGGTAGCAATTCCTTGATTCCGTGCAGCGGACAGGCCTTGATTGTCCTGATGTACCACATAAATCGGCAATTCCTGATGACTGGCCTGCCAACGATCACAAAGCGCTCCACTGCCATCTGTAGAACCATCATCAATCAAAATAACTTCTAAATTTGGATAAGTCTGCTGCCGAATCATTCGAAATAAGGCTCGTAGTGTACTGTAATTATTATAAATTGGTACAATTAAACTGACGCTGTTCATCACAAAGCCCCTTTCCGGTTATGAATTCTGGATCTGTTCTAATGCCCGACTAAAACGTTTAAAAAATGCGGTTGCATTAAATTGTTGGCTTGTCTGCTGGACTAATTCGGACTCAAAAGTAAGGGTGCCGGCTACAAAACATTGCAATAACTGACCGAGTGCTGCTGCATCGTTAAGGTCATATAAACGGCCATTTGCAGGTGTAATGATGTCGCTAGGACCCGTCGGACAGTCACTGCTGATCACTGGGATACCACGGCTGATCGCTTCCAATAAAACCATTGGAAAACCTTCGTATTTAGAGGTTAGAACTAAACAATCTATGGCGGTCAATTTTGACCAAGGTTGCGCCTGCCAACCTAAAAAAGTCACTTTTTGGCTTAAACCATGACGCTTAAAAAATGCTTGAGCGACAACTAAATCCGGCCCATCCCCCACAACTGTTAAGCGCCAATCACCGGCTAAGTGCGCTAAAGTTTCAAATAAAATATGAAGCTGTTTTTGCCCTTGCCATAAAATTCGACCGATATAGGCAAAATGGACTTGCGGGGTAAGCGCCGGTAATTGTAATGGCTGTTGTTCAGGCCCTGGATTAAAGACCAAATAAGTCTGTGCCGCCGAAATACCAGCTGCAATGAATTGCTGTTGAATCCCTGTACTAATACATAAATGGCCCTGCGCCCAATGCAAACTGTGCTGATTAATGGCAGGATTATCCGCTAATGAAAAATGCAGCCAAGAAATTAACTTTGCCCGTCGATGTGTTAAACGCTGCCAAATTGCAGCTAATTTTAACAACCGTGTACTCATACAAATTACAATATCTGGTTGATTTTGCTGCAGCTGTTTAAACGTCTGCATAACGCCTCTTACTTGACGTAACGGCTTAAATGTTGTGGTTTTTTTTAACTTAAATTCAGCGGGCCATTGTGTTTTTAAAAAAGCGGGCTCTTGAATGCCTTGCGTCAAACCATAGGTGAGCACCCAACCTTCAGGCACCGGATAATCTTGAATTAACGCGGTTAAAACGGTCTCCATGCCCCCTTTTCCTGACAAATAAGGGATTAAAATCATTACTTTTGTTGTCATATCACAGCCCCCGTTCTTGCTGGACTAGCGGCTTAGGTTCTAAAACCTTATAGCGTGCACTTAAACTCAGTGCTAACCATGAAAAATTTATGGTTAAGACAAATTGCTGAAACTCCATTAATCCAGAGACTGCAAAAACGAAACAGACTGCTAGCAAGCCATAATATTGGCGTCGTATCAAATACCGCAACAGCCGCTGCATCAGCCACAAAAAGACAATCGTTGTCACTAAGCCATAGGTCACTAGCATGTGCATGTACTGATTATCTAAGGTAGACCAAATACTCGTTTGTGTATCCACTATGGCTTGATTGGCGTGGGGCCAAAGTTTAACGCCGTAAATTCTTAAATAAGCCGCTGCCAATTCAATACGGCCGGACAAAACTTGATTTAACCAAATGGCCAAACCTTGTTGTGACCGATAAAGATAAATTAAGTAAATTGAACTTAAAAAAGCCCAAGTATAACTCTGGGTTATTACCCAAGACAGGCCTTTAAAACGTTGTAATAGCTGTTGAGTTTTAGACCAGCAACATAAAGGATAAATTACTAAAAATAGCCCATAACTTAAAAGTGCCGTCCGCGAACCACTATAACGAAAAACCAGCAGCATTATCGGAAGCGTTAAGATTACCGGGCCAATTTTTTTACGGGCAACATAAAGCCATTGCATGCAAATTGACCCTAAAACCGCTCCGAATTGATTGGGGTGGCTGAAACCAAATGCAAACCGCTTATTTAAGGTCATCCCCAATCGGTCTGCAGTCAGCAAATAATTGTTTTCAATAAATCCCCGCGTGCTTAAAAAATAAAGGAGTAAAACCGCCCCAATTTTTAAATAAAGATCAAATTTCAAAAATTGACGTAACCCTGATTCGTTATAGGGCAAAGCAATTAACAATACCGTTAACAACAATATATATAGCTCTCGACCTACATACCAATACCCTATCGCTAAAAGTAACAGTCCCGCTTGCCACAACAATGTCTGTAGCTGTTGCGGTCGCAAAATAATTAAAAAAGCAAACAGGATAACCTCAACTAACAAAAGCGGTAGACGGACCGTACTGCTAATTGGCAGTTCCCGAAAAGTACTCATCATTAAAAAATAATATGAAAAAATAAATATAGCGTAAACAAGCTTTGCTATATTTATAATTTCCGGATTATCATCTACTGCTAAATGACTACTTTTAACCATGAACACCGCCACTTTCATTATAAATTTAGGCAAGCAACTTCAGATTTTAGTCGGCTTTAGTTGCCCGTTAAACATTAGCGGCGAGCTTACGTGCTAAAAACTGCGGTCCTTTTTTCAGCCAATGTTGTGATTCCGTGCATAAAAATGGAATCTCTGTATATTTCTGCTGCGTTGTTTTTAACCAAACATCCAGCAATAATTCACTGATAAAACCATAAACACGACGTTCGTAAGGGGTATAAGTCGCAATATCTAATTGGGCTTCAATCTTGAATAAAATATCAAACAACCAACCAGAATAAGCTTGAAATTGCGACTGTTTCATCACAAACATATTAAACATATGTGCGGATGTCTGCTGCATCTGCCAGTCAAACGCCCTTAAATACGCCGGGTAATCTCGACTGATAATTAATCGCGCCAAGTCTAAGCCTGTTTGATGATGCGCATGAATATAATGGGATCGGTTAGTTTCAACATAATAATGACGGCGCTTAGGCACAATAACCGCTGTTGTCTGGAATAATGTCTCTAAGGCATCTTGTGTCAATAATCGCTGATTGATAGCCCCATGCCGCTGATCCCCTTGAAAATAGCGGCGATAATGAACTAAGCCCACCGCATCTGCTGTATTTAAATTTTGCCAAGCCCAATATTGTGCTGTGAGTTCACTATACGTGGCATTTTTAACCGAAATATTGCGGCCAGTATCATCCCCGATGTAAGGCACCTCCAGTAAAGGGTGTAGCGCTTTACCAACAAATATCGGCAAATACGGTGCCCTTTCTGGCATTGGGTAAAGTTTATGCGTCGCTGTCAAAATTTTAATTTCCATCCTACATCCCCCCAACAATCAAAGCCACGCTTATTAATAAGCGCCATCCTTTTTAAAAATACTGATGATATTTTTAAAAACAATTTGTAAATCTAAACGGAAGCAAGCATGGTCGACATAGTAAAGTTCATAATTCACACGATAAGGATAAGGAATATTGCTGCGGCCATGGGCTTGCCAATAGCCCATGGCCCCGGGGGTTACCGACAAAAAAGTCTCCGCCTGATCCCCGTATTCTTCAAGTTCTGCTTCAATCACTGGCCGCGGCCCTACAAGAGACATCTCACCCTTTAAAATATTAATAAATTGCGGGAGTTCATCAATTGAGCGCTGTCTTAACATCCGACCTAATTTTGTAATTCTTGGATCCTCCTCAGGATTCAATTTATAGTTATTCAAAACATATTTCTGATAGAGCGCCGAGTCAGACTGCAAAATTTCATCCGCATTCACAACCATTGACCGGAATTTATAAATTTGAAAAATCTTGCCATTTCTACCGACACGAGGCTGCTTATAAAACATGGGGCCATGATTATCTCCAATCCGGTAGCAGCAAAATAAAACGATAAAGAAAGGGACTAAAACGGTTAACGCTAACAACGATAAAATAATATCTAACACACGTTTAATTACTTGATAAAGCCAACTAATTTCATGTTTTTGCCGCAGCTCAGTCACTGTGGTCAAAGTATATTGGTCTATAACTTCTTTTTTTTCCATTTCTCTTCCTCCCTTGAGAAACGACTCAGAATAGCCAAAAACGTTGATATTTTTTTACAATTTTAAAAGGTGCGATCGTTACGGGATCCCCATTCACAATATGTAATGCATTTTGTTGATAATCTGTAACACATTGTGGGGCGTGTTGTTGTAGTTTTTGAAAAGCTTGACGCATATAAAAGCTGCGCCCGTTTAGCTGATGAGCATCTGATGCAAAACAATGGCCTAACCCAGCTTCAATGAAACGCCGAGTCAATCGCTGTGTTTTCTTCCCAAAAACACCGACATAACTGCCTGCTGTCAACTGACTTAAACAGCCCGCTTGGACCAATTGATATAACAAGGCAGGGTCGGCTTGAATGCCCAAATTTCGTTCTGGATGTACAATTACTGGCCGAATTTGTTGGGCTAATAACGTATCCACCATCTGCCAAGTGTAAGTTGGGATCGCGTCATAAGGTAATTCCAGCAATAAATAGCGTCCGGTATTATCCGCAAATAAAATTTTATCTTGCTGAATTTCGGTTAATAATGCCCCACTTAAATGCACTTCTTGACCCGGAAAAACCGTCAAGGGAATTTGTGCTTGCTGTAATGCTTTTTGAAATAGCTGCGTTTGCAAACAGACTTTTTGCCGGGGATTATCATAGACGCCGTTTAGATGATGTGGGGTTAATAAACTGTACCCAATGCCCTCTTTTACGGCGGCTTTTGCCAGAGTCAGCGCTTGAGCCAGTGTTTTGGGGCCATCATCAACCCCTGGTAATAAATGACAATGTAGATCTATCAGTTGCATTACGAATCGCTGCCGTAGTAGCCGCCATAATACTTATCTTCAGTACTGTTGACCCGATTCATAACGACGCCCAAAATTTTGGCGTGCACATTTTCTAAAGCAGCTTTTGCTTGTACGACACTATTTTTTAAAGCAATCCCCTGGGGGACAACTAAAACCGTACCATCTACTTTTGTACCCATAATTTGAGCATCACTGACGACACCCACTGGCGGAACGTCAAAGATGACAAAATCAAAGTTTTGTTTTAAATCTGCAATGACTTGATTCATCCGCGAAGTATTTAAAAGTTCTGATGGGTTTGGCGGTATTGGTCCCGATGGCATGACATAAAGATTTTCAACCATCGTCGCCTGCATTGTGGCGGTGTAATCCAACGTATTGTCCGTCGTCAGTAAAGACGTCAAGCCATATTGATTCGATAGCTGAAAAGTTTTGTGTACGGTTGGTCGTCTTAAATCCGCATCCACTAACAACGTACTCTGTCCTTGATTCGCCCAAGTCACGGCCAAATTCGCACTAACCGTCGACTTCCCTTCAGATTTTTTAGCAGAAGTAATCATAATCACGGTCAATTTCTGAGCCACTTGGGAAAATTGAATATTTGTTCGAATGGTCCGAAACTGTTCGGAAATTGTTGCCGTCGGTTCTAAGATCGTCACTAGCTGTACCCCACTTAACGGCTGCTGTTTGGTAACTTTTGCACACATTTCAACCACCCCCCTTTTTTAATACTTAGCCTTGAATCCGTTTGGCTGTACGGCTTTTTTCAGTTTTGGCCGTTTTTGGTACTTGGCGCTTTGTACTTTCTGGAATTTCAAAAACTAACCCTAAATTAGGTAAATCCAATGTTTCTGAAATAAACTGGACATCTTTGACGGTCTTATCAAAGTATTCCCGTAAAATTGCCAGCAATAAGCCTATCAGAAAACCACCTACAAGCCCCACGGCCAAATTCTTTTTTAAACTCGGTGAGACCACCCGGTGATCGGTTTTTGCTTTGGAGATAATGGAAATATTATTTACACTCATGATCTTGCCGATTTTCTTTTTAAAAACTTCAACCGTTTCATTAGCTATATCCGCAGCTAAATATGGATTTTTAGCCCGCACATCTACTGAAAAAACTTGTGAATTTTCTTTATTAGAAATCGTAATCATTTTTTGTAACTGCTGAACATTGCCTGTAAAATCACCCTTGGCTCTTAAATTCTGAACCACATCATCTAAAATAATAGGATTGCGAATAATATCTTTATACGTATTAATCATTTGAATGTCTGTCTGAATTTGATTGGCCTGCACAACAGTATTGCTTTGCTTACGGTTCACCAGTACTTGCGCTGAGGCTTGATACTGCGGTGTCATTAAAAAATAGGTGCCCGCCCAAACGCCGCCGGTAATCAGCAGCGTTATCAAGCCGACCAATCGAAAATGTTTTTTTAAAATCACTAAAATACGTTCAATGCTGATTACCGTATTCATTTCCATAAACTCACCCCCCCAACCGCTGCTTGCGTTTAAGCTCGCTGCTCAAAGTGGCCACCAAGCCTAAAACTAAACTTAATAATCCTGCAATCACAAATAGCCAAGTGATTGCTTGCAAATAAGTCGTCACAAATTGATATAAGCCTTGGGTTTTAATCGCTAAACGCGGAATAATTCGACTGTAAATTAAGGCGACCGGCCCAATAATTAACATTAGACCATTGGCTAATAAAGCATAGGCCAAATAGCGCCACAAGCGATGATTAAAATGCAATATCCGCCAGAGACTAAAAATTAAAATAAGTCCTAAGACCGCTACCCCAATCAAGGTTAATAATAAATAGCGCTGTACTTGTCGAACATTGCGGCCAATTTGATTCAAATAAGGGATTTGAATACTGTTGGTGTAGCGGTTAACAGCTTGATCTATTAATTGATCAACCGCCTTCTTCTGGGCTTTTGTTAACGTTAGATCCGCTTTTTTTTCATAAGCCGTCAGCTTTGTTTCTAGTGCTTGCCGAACTTTAGGTGCTGGCAATTTAATCCCGGCACCGGCATAAGCTCGATCCACAAAATAGGCCACATCTTGCGTCACAACTTTTTTTGTGGGTACTGATTTAAAAACTGTTTTTGGGACGCCTGAGCCAAGACCAAGATTTACAATGGCCGTGTTCGCAGATTTTGTAACATAAGTCACATATCCTGAACGCCGTAGCTGAAGTTTCGTAAAGTCTGGCTGCATTACCGTCATCCGGACGATACAAAGCGTACTAATAACAAATAGGCAAAACGTTAATAGAAATGTGAGTATCAAAGTGCCTAAATGTTTCAAAGTTCGTCCAGACATGGCGTTACTCCCCTATAAATTTAATTTTGGTCCTGAAACTAAAGTGCCATAAACCGCTAAACGCTGTGCCGTATAGCCAATTGTTGTGGTGGGATAACAAGTGTACAAAATCACTTTATAAGCACCACTCAGATCAAATGCTTGGCCATCGTTATAGGCCACTACTTTTTTAGCCGTTATTTCATACTTATATGTCCCGTAGTTGGTCTCAATCACGATAGTTTGTCCCAATTTGACTTGGCTGAGAGCCGCCATGGCCGTTGTATTATGGCCAGCAATCAACGTTGTGCCAGCACCGCCGGGAAAACGGCTGCCATTAAACATCCCTGCGCCTTTAGCTAACTGTGCATTGCCATCGCCGTAATATAAAGGCTGCTGCAAATCTACAGCTGGCACTTGCAACCGCCCAAACAATTGCCCATAACTGGGCAAAACCTGCTGTTTAACAGCTGCTTTTTGCGCTGTCTGCTGCTTAGCAGATTTAAAAACATCCGTTGCAGCTGCTGTTTTAAAACTTGGCGGTCGATCTAAGGTAATCAAAGTTATCGTGCTACTGATAAAATTTAAAAACGGTCGTGCTGCCACATAAAAAAGCCCATAGCCTAAACCTAAAAATAACAAAGGTATATAAACGTATCGCCAAAACCGCCGTGCTTTTTTCATCAGTCTGTCGTCCGTTGGTATTTCCGAGTTAAATAAAAACCACCGGCTAATAAACTCAAAATAAGCCCTAAAGCAATGATTGTTGTCCCATAAGAGACACCTGTTTGTTTCACAATCGTTGTTGCCCCATTACTCCCCGTTGTTGACGCCGGTTCATAAATTACTTTGCCTTGCTTATCGGTAATTGTCGGCGCAATATTACTGTCGGTAGCATTAGCGGTCGCTGTTGATGTCTCGTCAGCGACATTGCTATCTGTCGTATCACTTGACCCATTCGCATCACCTTGGCCAAATGTCACGGTTAAACTCAACTGTTTTGCAGCATGGTAAACCGTTTGGCGCAACGCTTCTTTTTTACTAGCTGATAATCTCTGTCCTACTTCTGAGTAACTCGTGGCGCTAGGGGCATAAACATCAATGATCTCGCGTGCGTGATTGATATCCGCATTCACCGCATCTGCTTGTGCTTGCGTAATTGTTGTTTGCGCACTATTCACATAATTTCGAGCTTGATTCAAGTCTGCGTCATTAATTTGTAACTTGCCGTTATTTGCCCCTTTTTCCAAGTTCGTAATAATTGATTGTCCCGGATTAGTAGTTGTCTCTGCCTGTACCGAATTTGTCAAACGTGCTAGACCAATAAGTGATAAAACGAGTGCTGCGAAGCTAATTAATAATTTTTTCACAATATATTATCCTCCCAATGCAGATTTTTTAACTATCCTCATAATAACAAAAAAAGCCATGGTACTTTTATCAACTATTAAAAGGATTCTTATCATATTTTGGTATATTCGATGAATTTCCCGGGAAATTCACCTTTTAAATTTTAGCCAAAAAAAAATAAGCGGCCTCAATTTTACATTTGAGGTCACTTATCTCGTATTTTCACGTGATCGTTACAATTTATTTTTACTCCATCACTTCATGGACTTTTAAATTTAACGGTTCCACGCCTAATTCTTGCCACTGTGTATAAATTTGGTTTCTGGCACTATCCGTTGCAATTACCGCAATCCCGCAGTCACCACCGCCAGCGCCAGATGTTTTAGCAGCGCCGCCATTGACTTCGGCCACATCACACATTTGCTTTAATAAAGGTGTTTCAATCGAAACTTGGCTAAAATCACTAAGCGTTTGTAAAATATGCCGATTCATCGTAATCTGTGTCTGAATGCCTTGCATATCACCGGCTTTAAAACTTTGAATCAGCTGATCCACACAAGCTTTAGAGGCCTGTAAAAAGGTTTCATACGCTGCATGATTTGTGGCGGTGGCAATCGTGATTTTATCAACTAACTGCGATGTTGATGCTGGTGAGCCGCTCCAGCCGATTAAAAGCTCTAATCCCTCAGGCGGTGTCAAAATTTCGATCGCTAAGCCCGGCCAAGGCATGTTTAATAAAGCGCTTAAAGTACTGGTATGCCGCTGCGCTGAAAGCCAATCATGATTAAATGACCGATAAGCAATCCAGCCACCATAAACACTGGCCGCAATGTCACCTAAAGAGCCATTGCCTTGCATATCTAAATGGGCAATCGCCGCTAACTTATAGATTTGATCCTTAGTTAAGGTCAAATCATAAAAACGGCATAAGGCTTTAATCGTTCCAACGGTCACTGCTGCCGAACTGCCTAGTCCGTATTTTCGACCATCTTTAGAATCCAGCTGTGAATTGATTTTTAGATTAAACAGCTTTAAAGCCTTACCTTGTTCCCGCGCATATTGTTCTGTAAAACGAATGGCTGATAAAATATAATGAAACGGATTATCCCGATTATCAAAAACTAATTCATCGCCATGACGCCGCCAATAAAGGGAGTTCTCCTGATATTGTTTCGATTCAATTCGTCCGAAACCTTGGCTTTCAGCGATTGACACAGTCACAAATTGATCTAAAGCAACAATGACGGCAGGAAAACTTGGTTCCACGACAGCATATTCGCCAGCAATATAAAGCTTTCCAGGTGCTTTAACCGTTATCAAAATAAATACCTTCTTCTATCTAAAATTAAGCTCTTTCATCTTAATAAAGAACTTGTTCACTTATTTTGTAAATTTTGATTCAGTGTCTGTTACGATAAACGAAACTGAACCAAACAATCCTCAGTATATCTTAGCAGTTAAATTCTTTAAATATCAAGATTTTAACGGGAAACTCCAGAGAAATTATTGAAAATTTAAGGATATTTTACATTGTAAAAAAACAGTATTTGACGCTGACCATGCCGTAATTCTATACTGAACCTATGTCGTACTGATTGCTAAAAACCAACTTAATTATGAATTATTCAAAAAATGGAGGACAATCATGTTAAAAAAAGACGGTCATACCCATACGGAATTTTGTCCCCACGGTGCCGGGGATGATGTGGAATTAATGATTCAAAAAGCCATTCAATTTGGTTTTCAAGAATACAGTATTACAGAACATGCGCCTTTGCCACCGGAATTCCACCAAGACTATCAAGGCAGTACTAGCGGAATTGAAGAAGCTGCCATGTCGCTGACAGATTTACCGGCTTATTTCAAAAAATGCCAAAAACTGCAGGCCAAATATCGGTCTCAATTAAAGATTAATATCGGCTTTGAATTAGATTTTTTACCTAGCCAACTTGCTTGGACGAAAGATTTTTGGGCTGAATACGGGGCCCAAACAACGGATAACGTCTTATCTATCCATTTTTTGAAGGGGTTAAATGATAAATATTGGTGTGTCGATAATACGATTGAAGAATATCAAACTGGTTTACTGACGCCAATTCAAGATGCGCAGTTGCTTTACGGCCAATACTTAGACGCGTTAAAAACTGCCGTCACTACAAACTTTGGCCCTTATGCGCCCAAACGATTAGGCCATTTAACGTTGATCAAAAAATTCCAAGACGCCTTGCATTTGCCGACGACCTTTGATGCTAATAACTTAACAAAATTAACCGCCCTTTTGACGGCTGTTCAAAAAAATAATTTTGCCTTAGATTTAAATACTGCTGGCCTTTATAAAACTTACTGTAATGAAACCTATCCCGATCCTCAGACCATTCAAAAAGCTTATGACATGGGCATCCCCTTGGTTTATGGTTCAGATGCCCATAGCGTTTCAGCTGTTGGCGGCGGCTATCATCAAGTTGCCCAATATTTAAATTAATACTTGACAATTTTCAGAATCATATTATACTAACCTTATTCTCATAAAACGTTAATAAAATGAAGTAGTGATTAGAAAAAGTAAATTAAGCGTGATGCCAAGAGAGTTCCGTAGCTGCGAAGGAACCATCAAGCTAATTGAACACACATCTATGAACTTGACGATTGAAATTAGTAGGTCGCCACGCAGCAATTGCGTTATCATAGCTACTCTAGACTGTTAAGGCTCTTTGACCTAGACTTAGTCTTCAGTAGTGTGAGGTTTACATCGTGAGGTGTAAACAAAATTGAGGTGGGACCGTAATTAAGTGAAGTTAATTGCCCTCGAAAACATAAGTTTATGTTTTCGAGGGCTTTTTTTTTGAAATTAAATTAAGAATGGAGGTCATTAGCCATGTCCAACAAGCAATTACCAACGGGCACCCGAGATGAATTCGGCACAATTGCCATGGTTAAAGAACAAGTCACACAAACAATTCAAACAAATCTTAAAAATCGGGGTTTTCAAAAAATCATCACGCCTTTATTAGAATATCGTGACGTTTTTAAACCACTAGCGAAACAAACTTATCAACCTTATCAATTGATCGATGAGCATGGCGATACTTTAGTTCTACGGCCAGACATGACCTTGCCCGTTGCCCGGGTGATGAGCGCAACGGGCATCGACACGCCGGTAAAATGGTATTACAGCGGTGATATTTTCCGAGTTAAACGGCGACTATCCGGCAGCTATAATCAAGTGACTCAAGCCGGCTTAGAAATTATCGGTTATGCCTCTTTAAAAGCCGAATGGGAATGTTTGATCACCGCCAGTGAAATTTGTCAGCAGCTGGCTATTCCTGATCTCACCATCGAACTTAGCGATGCGCAATTTGTAGCTAAGGTTTTAAATGTCTTACCGATCAATGATTTAATGCAGCAAAATTTAAAAACTGCCTTATTTGCGAAAGATCTAACCCATTATGCCAAGCTCATTCAACCTTTAAAAAATGATCGTTTTTATCCCTTCTTAGAAGCTTGGCCTTGGTTATTCGGTGATTTTGAAGCCGTATTACAGCAATTAACCACCTTGCCGCAACAACCAGCGCTACAAAATATCATCGGTGACTTAAAAAAGACCAAAAACTTCTTACAACAGCATTTTCCTACATTAACCGTCACTTTAGATCTCAGCGTTGAGTCCCCGCAAGAATATTATACCGGAATGGTTTTTAAAGCTTACAGCCAAGCGGCCAATGATTACCTCTTCAGCGGTGGTCGTTACGACCAGTTATTGTCCAACTTCCAACAAACCATTCAACCGGCAGTAGGTCTCGCCTTTGATATTGATGCCATTGTGGCCCAGCAAGCTTTACAGCAGCCACCGGTAAAAACATTGATTTACTTTGAGCCGGAACAATGGGCAGATGCCCAAGCGCTACAAGCCAACATCCCTAACAGCAGCCTTTGTTTAACGGATAGTTCTAAAGCCGCCCAGCGGATCGCTGAACAGCAAGCTGCGAAACTTATTGATTTAACAGAAAGGCAGGCCTAACTTATGACTTTAAAAATTGCACTCACGAAAGGTCGGACCGAAAAACAAGTCCTGCCACTCCTAGAGGCTAGCGGTATTGATTGCAGTGCGATCCGTAACAAAGGCCGCCAGTTGATCTTTAACGAAGATCCGGATTTTCATTTCATTTTGGCAAAAGGCCCTGATGTGGCAACTTACTTAGACCGCAGTGCCGTGGATATCGGCATCGTTGGTTCCGATATTTTAGCTGAGCAACAAAATACCCAATATGACATGCTGGATTTAAAAACGGGCCAATGTCGGTTCGCACTGGCATCCACACCAGATTTTAACCCTAACCAAACTAAACGTAAAATTATCGCTACTAAATACCCTAATATTACACAAAGTTACTTCGAACGCATCGGAGAAGATGTGGAAATCATCAAAATTGAAGGTTCCGTGGAATTAGCCCCCCTAGTTGGTCTCGCCGATGCCATTGTGGATCTTGTGGAAACAGGGTCTACCTTAAGGGAAAACAATTTAAGAATTTATACCGAATTACAACCGATTTCGACACATTTGGTGGTCAACCGGCTGGCTTTAAAACAAAAACGTTCAGAAATCTTTCAACTCAGTGCGAATCTAAAACGTGCCCAACAATTGGAGGTCTAATCAATGCAAATTATCCAAGATACTTATGAAAAACTCAGTGCGCAAGTCACCCAACGGCAAAACCAAGCCGCCAACAATCCTACTGTGGAAGCAACCGTTGCCCAAATCATTGCGGATGTCCGTCAAAACGGTGATGCTGCACTAAAAACTTATACTCAAAAATTTGACAACGTCACCTTAGATGACTTTCGAGTACCACAAAGCGTGATTGACGAAGCTTATGATAACTGTCCAAAAGATCTATTAGACGCTTTAAAGTTAGCCCAGAAAAATATTACTTCTTACCACGAAAAAGAAGTTACTTATGGCTTTATGGATGCCGAACAACCTGGCGTCGTCCGCGGTCAAAAAGTTTTACCTTTAGCCGCTGTTGGCCTCTACGTTCCCGGTGGTACTGCCGCGTATCCTTCAACGATTTTAATGAGTGCCATCCCGGCTAAAATTGCCGGCGTTGCCAAGATCGTCATGGTTACCCCCCCGCAACCAGAAGGCATTAATCCCGCCGTTTTAACTGCCGCTAAACTTGTTGGCATTGACGCCATCTATCAAATCGGCGGTGCGCAAGCCGTTGCCGCTTTGGCTTACGGGACAAACCAAATTCCACAAGTTGATAAAATTATGGGTCCTGGTAATATCTTCGTCGCTATTGCTAAAAAACAAGTCTTCGGTCAAGTTGACATTGATATGATTGCCGGCCCTTCAGAAATTGGCATTATCGCTGACGAAAATGCTGATCCTAAAAAAATAGCAGCTGACCTGCTCTCTCAAGCAGAACATGACAAACTCGCCCGACCAATGCTCGTAACCACCAGCCTAGCGATCGCCCAAGCTACCAGCCAAGCCGTTGATGACCAGTTAACCACCTTACCGCGTCAAGAAATCGCCCAAGCTGCCGTAGATAATCAAGGCTTCATTGCCGTCGTAGATAACTTAGATCAAGCCTTTGATCTGATGAATCAAATCGCCCCTGAACATTTAGAAATTCAAGTTGACGAACCAATGACTTACTTGAATCAAATTCAAAATGCCGGCTCCGTCTTCTTGGGCGCCAACGCCTCTGAACCTTTAGGCGACTATCTCGCCGGTCCAAACCACATCTTACCAACCGCCGGCACCGCCCGCTTCTTCTCCCCACTAGGCGTTGATGACTTCGTTAAACGCATCCAATACGTCCAATACACCAAAAACGCCCTAGCCAAAGAAGAAAAAGCCATCACCAAACTCGCCCGAATTGAAGGCCTAGAAGGACACGCAAGAGCCATAGAAAGCAGATTTTAGACCAGAGCGTGACCAAAGACGGGTTGATTTTGAGCATAGCCTAGGCTAACGCCGTGAGCGGTTTTCGCTTACAAGTTAGACGTAGCTAAGC
>NZ_RHOY01000014.1 GCF_003946725.1 Agrilactobacillus yilanensis
CAGGATCAAACTCTCAAATAAAGTTTGTGACTCATTTTTTGTTTGCTAGCGAATTGACTTCGCAAATGTTACTTTTGTTAGGTTCCTAAGAACCTAGCCTGCACATTTGATAAAATCGAAACTTTGTTCAGTTTTCAAAGAACTACTTATTTAAGTACTCATTAAGTATATCATCTTTAAAATATTTTGTCAACACATTTTGTTAACTTATTTTATATTTGATATATCTTATATGATACTTATTGCTGCTAGTTATATGACAAACGATATTTTTAAATATTTAATTCGTCATACGCAATTGACAACTTTTATATAATATCAATTTTAGAAGCATATGTCAATAGGTTTCTAAAATTATTTTTTTGTGTCAATCACTTAAAGCGACAACTTTTATATCTTACCAAGTTCTTTGAATAATGTCAACACTAAATTGATTTTTCTACATCTATTTTTTTAGTGATCCAATCACCTGCATAAAAATCAGCCTCATGGCTAACTAAAATGACGGTTCCTGGGAATTGAATTAGGGCCTGTCTTAGGGCATTTTTAGTGTCCACATCTAAATGGTTCGTCGGTTCATCCAAAATTAAAACGTTCCCTGGCTGTAATAACATCTCAGCTAATTTTATTTTACTTTGTTCGCCACCACTTAACTGTTTTAAGCTCAACATCGCTTGTTGACTACCCAAACCAGCTTTAGCTAAAACTTTACGTAAATCTCTAGGCTTCAATTTTTCATACTTCGCCTGCATATACTGTAAAGGCGTCATATTTTGATTTGGCCAAGCTAGTTCCTGTTTAAAATAAGTGACCTGATTTGTTTTAGACTGACTAACGGTCCCTGCTAACGGTTGGATTTGACCTAATAACGTTTTGATCAATGTAGATTTCCCGATCCCGTTAAAACCTTGAATCACGACTTTTTCATCGCGGCCGATTGAGAAATTTAAAGCTTTATGCAACAGTGGCTGTGTGTAGCCAATCATTAAATTATTTACTTCAAATAGAATTTGACTGGCGGTATCAACATAAGGAAAATCTAAAACAGCGCTCTTATTATTAGAAAGCGGCTTTAAAATATCAATCCGTTCTAATTGTTTCTCCCGACTTTTGGCACTTTTAGCCCGAGTTCCAGCTTTATTCTTTTGAATGTATTTTTTTAGTTTGGCGACTTCTCGTTGTTGTTTATCAAATTCCTTTTGGTATGTTAATTGATTGGCAGCTTTTTGTTTTAAGGCCTGTTTCAATGAACCGGTATAGCGTGTAATTGTGCTGAGTTCCACATCGCTGATACAATTAGTGATCTTATTTAAGAAGTCATAATCATGGGAAATTACAATAAATGCCCCTGAAAATTGTGTCAAATAATTGCTCAGCCATTCAATGTGTTCCTTATCTAAAAAGTTAGTTGGTTCGTCTAGAAGTAATACATCTGGTTGAGATAAAAGCATCTTAGCCAAAATAATTTTAGAGCGCTGTCCACCACTTAGTTCAGCGACATCACTATTATATAGAGGTAAAATACCTAACCCGGCGGCGACATTATCAATTGCTGTCTGCCGTTCATAATAACCTTGCGCTTCCAGTTGCTCTTGAATCTTGCCGGCCTGCTCCAATAATTCAGCATCTGGATTTTCACCGTAAGCTTCATAATTTGCCAGCATTTTTTGTTCCGCTTTAATGAGCCCTTCAAAAGCCGTCTCCAAAAAATCTACCACCGTCATTCCCGGTGTTAAACTGGCGTATTGGTCTAAATAGCCTACTTGAATATTACGCTGCCACTTCACTTGTCCTTCATCTGGCATTAATTGGCCCGTCAAGAATTTGATCAACGTACTCTTGCCCGCACCGTTCTCACCAATGATCCCCATATGATCTTCAGCGTTCAATTCTAGACTGGCGTCGATGTATAGTTGTTTTTCAAAAAATTGATGGGATAAATGTTCCACTTTTAGTACGCTCATTTTTTAACGCTCCTTTTTTCCAATACAAGCTAGCATAAGTGTCTTACTTATTAAAGTCAAACGTCCCCTTCAAAAATTGCATAAAAAAACGGCCAACACAATTTGCGTCAGCCGTTGATAAGTTTTGGTTTTTTAACTACTGATTCGTTGCCTTTTTAACCATTTCAGCAACTTCATCATTCGTTGTCATTTCAGTCATTGCTTTATCAGCGAGTACTTTCATATCTGCTGTGGATAGACGTTTCATCAAACTTCTAACCCGTAAAACAGAAGTCGCACTCATTGAGTATTCATCAAGACCCATACCTAATAGTAATGGTGCCATGATAGAGTCGCCAGCGGCTTCCCCACACATGCCAGTCCACTTACCTTCTTTATGGGCAGCGTCAATGACATTCTTGACCAACCGTAAAATTGATGGATTGTAAGGCTGGTAGAGGTAAGAAACATGTTCATTGCCCCGATCAGCAGCCATTGTGTATTGAATCAAATCGTTCGTTCCAATACTGAAGAAATCAACTTCTTTAGCAAATTGGTCTGCTAAAACAGCTGCTGCTGGAATTTCAATCATGATCCCAGTTTGGATATCATCTGAGACTGGTGTCCCTTCAGCAACTAATTTTGCTTTTTCTTCTTCAAAAATAGCTTTTGCTTGACGGAATTCAGGTAATGTTGCAATCATTGGGAACATGATTTGCAATTTACCATGGACTGAAGCCCGTAGTAAAGCTCTTAATTGTGTTCTAAAAATTTCTTGCCGATCTAAACTAATCCGGATAGCCCGATAGCCTAAGAATGGGTTCATTTCTTCAGGTAAAGGTAGATAAGGTAAGTGTTTATCCCCACCAATGTCCATTGTCCGAACAACAACAGGCTTATCACCCATACTTTCCAAAACAGTCTTGTAGGCTTGGAATTGATCATCTTCAGATGGCAATTCAGCAGAATCCATATATAAAAATTCTGTCCGATATAAACCAATTGCTTCAGCGCCATTGTCTAATACACCCGTTAAATCTTTAGGTGTCCCGATATTAGCAGCAATTGTATAGTGTTTGCCGTCCGCTGTGACAGTCGCTTCATTTTTAAGCTTATTCCATTCTGCTTTTTGAGCAGCAAAGGCTTTAGCTTTTTCTTGGTATTCAGCGATTTCAGCATCTGTAGGGTCTAAAATAATATCCCCATTGATCCCATCGACGATAATCATTTCATCTTCAGTGGCTTCAGTGGTGATATTTTCACTACCAACAATTGCTGGAATTTCTAAAGACCGGGCCATAATTGCAGAATGCGCTGTCCGACCGCCTAAATCAGTGACGAAAGCCTTAACAAAATTCTTGTTAAGTTGTGCTGTATCACTAGGTGTTAAGTCCTTAGCGACAATGATGACTTCTTTATCAATCAAGGCCGGATTCGGTAGTTCAACACCAAGTAAATGACTCATAATACGTTTTGTAACATCACGAACATCAGCTGCCCGTTCTTGCATATACTTATTATCAGTCATTGCTTCAAACATAGAAACAAATTGACTAGATACTTCATCTAAAGCAGCTTCAGCGTTAACTTTTTCGTCAACAATTTTTTGTTTCACAGCCCCAGTAAATTCTGGATCTGCTAAAATCATCATGTGCGCATCAAAAACTTGAGCCTCTTCTTCACCAAGAGCCTCTTTTGCTTTGTCACGGATAATTTGTAGTTCATCATTAGATTTCGAGATTGCTGTTTCTAACCGCTTCGTTTCGTTCTCCGTATCATCTACAGCTTGCTTGTTAAATGAGAGATCCGGTTCAACTAAACGGTAAGCTTTGGCAATGGCGATACCATCACTTGCGGCGATTCCCTTTAGTTGTTCTGACATTATTCAGATAAACCCTCTTTTTTCATTGTCTCGGCAACAGCATCAATAGCATCTTTTTCGTCAGCACCATCAGCACTAATTGTAACATCTGCGCCTTGGCCAACACCTAAGGACATAACACCCATAATAGATTTCAAGTTAACAGATTTACCCTTATATTCTAAGTTAATATCAGAACTAAATTTGCTAGCAGTTTGTACCAATAAAGTTGCTGGGCGAGCGTGGATACCTGTCTCAGCAATTACATGAAAGTCGCGTTTTTCCATAATCAATCTAACTCCTTTTTATTCACAATAAATTATTCTTTGACTGACAAAGAAATTAAAGGATATTTATCCTCTTATCCAAATTTAAGGTTACCATTTTTTTGAAAATAGTACAACATTTTTTTCATAACTAAGCCTTGAAATAGCTTAGTTTGAAGCGTTTTCCCTGAACTCATAAATAATCTGTCCATTTCGCTGAGCTATACCAATAATCTCTTTTCGCTCTGGACGTTCCTGCCAAAAACGTCGGAATTTCAAGAAATCTTTAGGTTCAACCTTGATCTCATCAATTTCTCCGGCAACTAACTGTGTCAATGCATGTTCAAAATCTTCAGCCATAGCGACCCTACCTTTATAAAAATAATTATTCTTATACTATACTATCATTAATATAATGGATTTGTTCCTATTATATGATGTTTTTTTAATCCGGCTTAATTCTTGAAAAGACCGCCTATTTTTTTAGTTTTAGCACTTGACTACTTAGAGTGCTAAATATATAATAGCACTTGTAGATCAGAGCCATTAAATAATTACTTTGATCTGGATGTTGATTACGTTGGCTTGTACAGAAAGGTCGTGACAAACGCGATGTTGTGTCAAAATTGCCATAAAAACGAGGCTACGATCCATTTATATACGAATGTAAATGGTCAACGTCAAGAAATTAACCTATGTCAAAATTGTTACCAGCTCTTAAAGAACCGGCAGCAAAATGGCGGCAATAACGCTACAAATGCAATGAATGATCCTTTTGGCTTTGGTAGTCTGGATGATATCTTCCGGAATATGAGTCAAGGCGCATCAAACGATGCAGCTTCATTCCAGCAAGGACCACAGACCCAATCTGGTGGTATGGGCAATGGCCCTAGAAATCCACGTAATGGCGGGGATCAAGGTGGTTTGTTAGAGCAGTACGGTGTAAACTTGACAAACTTGGCCAAAGAGGGTCAAATTGATCCAGTTATCGGCCGGGATAAAGAAATCGCCCGTGTCATTGAAATTTTAAATAGACGGACTAAAAACAATCCTGTCCTCATTGGTGAAGCCGGGGTTGGTAAAACAGCCGTTGTTGAAGGTTTAGCACAGAAGATCGTCGATGGCGATGTCCCTGCAAAACTTCAAGATAAACAAGTTGTCCGTTTGGATGTGGTTTCCTTAGTTCAAGGGACTGGTATCCGAGGCCAATTTGAACAGCGCATGACACAATTAATGGATGAAGTTAAGAAGAATAAGAATATCATCTTATTTATTGATGAAATCCATGAAATTGTTGGTGCCGGGAATGCTGAAGGCGGTATGGACGCTGGTAACGTCTTGAAACCTGCTTTAGCCCGTGGCGAACTTCAATTAGTTGGGGCCACAACCTTAAACGAGTATCGGACAATTGAAAAAGATTCTGCTTTGGCCAGACGTTTACAGCCTGTTCAAGTAGATGAACCAACTGTCGAAGAGACCGTTCAAATTCTAAAAGGTATCCAAAAAAAATATGAAGACTATCATCACGTACATTACACAGATGATGCCATCAATGCCGCAGCTGCCCTTTCAAACCGCTACGTCCAAGATCGTTTCTTGCCAGATAAGGCAATCGACTTATTGGATGAATCCGGTTCAAGAAAGAATCTAACAATCAATGCCGTTGATCCAAAGACATTAGATGAAAAGATTACGACTGCTGAAAAGCAAAAACAAGATGCCTTAAAACAAGAAGATTACGAAAAAGCAGCTTATTATCGGGATCAAGTCACAAAGTTAAATGGGATGAAGGAAAAAAATACCATCAACCCTGCTAACGAACCGACTGTTACCGAAAAAGATATGGAACAAATCGTTGAAGAAAAGACGAATATTCCAGTAGGCGAATTAAAAGCTCAAGAACAAGCCCAATTAAAGAACTTGGGTCCTGATCTTAGAGCCCACGTTATTGGTCAAGATGAAGCTGTTGATAAAGTTGCTAAAGCCATTCGTAGAAACCGGGTTGGGTTTAACAAATCCGGTCGGCCAATTGGTTCCTTCTTATTTGTCGGCCCTACTGGGGTTGGTAAAACAGAACTTGCCAAACAATTAGCTAAGCAACTCTTTGGTAGCGAAGATTCAATGATTCGTTTTGATATGAGTGAATATATGGAGAAATTCAGTGTGTCTAAACTGATTGGTTCTCCTCCTGGCTATGTTGGTTATGAAGAAGCTGGTCAGTTGACAGAGCAAGTTCGGCGTCATCCTTATAGTTTAATTCTATTAGATGAAATCGAAAAAGCGCATCCTGATGTTATGCATATGTTCTTACAAATCTTAGATGATGGCCGTCTCACTGATTCTCAAGGTCGGACAGTCAGCTTCAAAGATACAATCATCATTATGACTTCTAATGCCGGTCAAGCAAATGCTGAAGCAAATGTTGGTTTTGGTGCAACGGCTAATGGGACCGCCCATTCTGTTTTGAATCAATTAACCAATTATTTCCAACCTGAATTTTTAAATCGTTTTGATGATATTGTTGAATTTAATGCCTTAACTAAGGACAACTTATTGCACATCGTTGACTTAATGATTACGGATACAAATAATATGATCGCCGATCAAGGCTTGCATATTCATGTAACGGAACCTGTTAAGGAAAACTTAGTGGAATTAGGTTATGATCCGCAAATGGGTGCTCGGCCATTACGTCGGGTCATTCAAGAACAAATCGAAGACCGTGTTGCTGATTTTTATCTAGACCATCAAGGGGCACATGATTTAGATGCCCGTATGGAGAATGATCAAATCAAGATCGCCGTTGCTGATGCAAAAACACCAGCCACTGACGAATCTGAAACTGATGATACCCCTGCTGAAGATAAATAGGCTGCACTCAATAATGCACTAACGCTGAATAAGGTTCTAGACAATAATAATTGCCTAGAACCTTATTTTTTTCGTAATCTCAATTAATTGACTGCGCGATAACAATGGAATGTGATAAACTTAGATTAATATTATCGTTTGCCCAAAGGAATGGAAGATATGATTAGAACACCCAATGGCTTGCGGCAGAAGTATTTTAAGCGCAAGAAAAAGCAGCAGCGGGTTAAAGCTTCTGAAAAAAAGCGGCACTTACCTTCACCGGTCTCAGCCACTTTAGATGTTGCCGAAGCACGTACTGAAGCAAATACCAGAATTATTCCTAAGACGATCGACGTGACCATTCATTACGTCGATAGTTTGGGTCGGCCTTTATTAGAGCCTGTGACTGTCACAGGACCTTATCAAAGTAAATTAACCATCCCTTGGCAAACAATTCCCAGCTATATTCTAGCGTCCATTCATCATTTTCAAAAAAGTTTCTTACCCAACCCCCACGGCATTTATTTAATCTATGCCAAACAAACCGCTGCACCGGTTGTTGTTTACCACCGCGATAATAATGGTAATTTACTTAGTCCACCAGAATTTTTACATGGCCATTTAAATAGTGCTTACGCCGTTAAACCTTTAAGTGGAATGCAGCAATTCATGCAGTCGATTGAGCCGCAGATGAATGGTACTTTTACTAAAAAAACAACTCAAATTGATATTACGTATGAAACAATGCAATTGTCAGCACTAGAGGTTGCCGAAAACACTTACGTTCAACTGTTAGCACAAACCCGCGTCTTTTCACAGCCAGATACAACGACTCAGCTAGAGAAGCCTTTGCCAAAAGCGTCTATCTGGCGAATCTATCAAGCGGTTAAAGAAAAAACGAACGGCCGGGTCTGGTTTAATTTGGGCGGCTTTATTTGGATCATTGCTCAAGATTTTCAATTAGTTAATGATTATCGGCCAAAGCTGCTAACTCAGACTACCCAGCCATTGCAATTGCGGTACCAAATTATCAGTGAAGTACCTATCCAAAAACAGGCCGTGGTCAACACAGGTCATGATACCCCAGTAACAATGTGGTCGGCTCCTTACGGTCAAACTTTGAATTACAAGCTTTATCCCGGAGAAGTCATCTTCATTCAACAGCAGATTCAACTGGACAACCATAGTCTCTGGTCGCAGCTGGATAACGGTGCCTTTATTGAATCAAAATATATTAGCTACTTATAAGAATCGAGTAGGTTATCCAATTCATTCAGGTATATCTTGGCTAGAAGTGGAGAAAGGTTACCGCCCATGCCAGGCGCAAATAAAAAAGGCCGGTCAATATGAGACCGTGCCTTTTTTATTTGGGTAAACCATCACTTTTTATAATTTTGCGGTTAATTTAACATCTGGATACTTGTCTTGGAACCAGCGTTCTGCAAAGGCATTTTCAAATAAGAATAATGGTTCGCCTTTTAAATCTTTCACTAATAGATTCCGCGAAGAAGACATATTTTCATCCAGCTGTTCTGGATCTATCCATCGAGCAGTTCTAGAACCGATTGGTGTCATAATAACTTCAGAATTATATTCGTTCTTCATCCGAAATTGGAAAACTTCAAATTGCAGCTGACCGACAGCCCCTAAAATGTAATCTTCAGTTGTATAAGTTTTATACAGCTGAATCGCCCCTTCTTGGACAAGTTGTTGCATCCCTTTATGAAAAGACTTTTGTTTCATCACATTTTTAGCAGTGACGCGCATAAATAATTCAGGGGTAAATTGTGGTAATGGGGCGAATTTAATTGGGTTCTTACCCGTATAGATACTATCCCCAATTTGAAAATTACCAGTATCATAAAGACCCACAATGTCCCCGGCGACGGCTTTTTCCACATTTTCTCGTTCATCTGACATGAACTCGGTGGCATTATTTAAGCGTAACTTTTTACCCGTCCGCGTTAATTGCACATCCATCCCCTTATCAAATTCACCAGAACAAATTCTAATGAATGCAATTCGGTCCCGATGATTAGGATTCATATTGGCCTGAATTTTAAAAACAAACCCGGAGAAATGCTTGTCCACTGGACTTAAAGTTTCACTATCATCATTAATTTCATGAGTTGATGGGGCAGGGGCCATCTCTAAGAAAGACTGCAAGAAAGTCTCAACCCCAAAGTTCGTTAAAGCAGAACCGAAGAAGACTGGTGTTTGATCGCCGGTTTTGATCTTTTCTAAATCAAAACTATTACCCGCTTCTGATAATAAATCCACATCATCTAACGTCTGTTGGTAGATGGATTCTTCTGTTAAGTCTGAGGCTTCTGTTAATTGGCCAGTTTCAGGATCCAATGGCAAAAAGCGATGGGCTTCATCAGTCGGCCGATATAATTCGATTCGCTTTTGTGCCCGGTCATAAAGGCCTCTTAAATCTTTACCCATGCCAATTGGCCAGTTCATGGCATAGCCTTCAATTGACAATAAATCTTCTAATTCTGCAATTAGATCTAGTGGTTCACGACCATCCCGATCCAATTTATTCATAAACGTAAAAATCGGAATACCCCGTTGTTTTACAACTTTAAATAGTTTCTTAGTTTGCGGTTCAATCCCTTTAGCCGAGTCAATCACCATCACAGCCGCATCGACAGCCATTAATGTCCGATACGTATCTTCAGAGAAGTCCTCATGTCCAGGGGTATCCAAAATATTAACCCGCTTGTCCGCATAATCAAACTGCATCACAGAACTTGTAACGGAAATCCCCCGCTGCTTTTCAATCGCCATCCAGTCAGAGGTCGCAAATTGGCCAGTTTTTTTACCTTTAACAGTCCCAGCACTTCGAATAACCCCACCTAAAAGCAATAACTGTTCGGTGATCGTTGTTTTCCCAGCATCCGGGTGAGAAATAATCGCAAAAGTCCGCCGTTTTGAAACGGCTTTTTCTAAATCATTCAATGTCTTTTATTAATCTCCATTCTTTTAATCCTGTGTTTCAGAGACAGCTTCCGTTTCGGTGACTTTTGGCAGTTTAACAATAATCGTTTCTAATCTTGAGCCATTCATTCGTCCGGAATAAAGTTCAATACCCTCATTTAAAGTGATGGTCTCGTGCTGTGTATTTGTAGGAATCATGCCCAGTCGCGTAATCATATAACCGGCAATTGTATCCACATCAGAGTGTTTAATCTCAGTTTTAAAGTAGTTATTAAAGGTATCTAATGGTACTTTACCTAAAACAACATACTCATTGTCATTAATTTTATCAATTAACTTTTGAGCGTGATCAGACTCATCATCAATTTCACCAACAATTTCTTCTAAGACATCTTCAATTGTGACTAAGCCGACGACGCCGCCGTATTCATCTAACAAAATTGCCAATTGCTGTTGTGTTTTTTGAAATTCTACTAACAAGTCATTAATTGTCATCGTTTCAGGTACAAATAACGGTTCAATCATCACATCTGCCAAATCTAATTTTTCAAAGCCTTTTTTGTGGGCTGCCCGCAAAATACTCTTAATGTGCACAACCCCGATGACTTTGTCCTTATCTTCCTTATAGACAGGTACTCGAGAATAAGGTTGATTTAAAATCGCCGTAATGTTTTCGCTGCTGTTATCGTCAATATCGACCATGAAAGCATCGGTTCTTGGTACCATAACTTCCCTAGCCATTTTATCACTAAAGGAGATGATCCCTTCCAGCATTTCAAATTCATCTGGCGCAATGATCCCTGTCTTACGTGATTTTTCAATGAGCGAGACCATCTCATCTCGAGTCATCTGCTCTTCTTCTTTAGTGAAATCGATTGGTACAATCTTCATCAGTAAGTTCGTTGACGCCGACAGCAACCAAACAAACGGCCGCATTAATACCCCTACCGCTTGGACCGGTGTTACGGTTAATTTTGCCACCGCTTCTGCCCGCTGCAATGCAATTTGTTTCGGGAAAAGTTCCCCAAAAACCAATGTAATATAGGACAAAATAATGGTGATTACAACAACTGACGCTTCACTAGCCCAAGGCGCCCCTCGAAAAAGCGGCACCAAGTACTTAGCTAAAGACGTTGCCGCACTGGCTGAAGATAAGAAACCGGCAAAAGTAATGGCCACTTGAATCGTCGCTAAAAACTTGGACGAACTATTCATGACGCCCATTAACTTCTGAGCTTTTTTATCCCCAGCAGCGGCCTCCGATTCAATTCGACCTCGATTTACCGACACAATGGCCATTTCTGCAGCCGCAAACACTGCATTTACCATTGTTAGAACAATAATTAAAATTATCTGACCAGTGACTGAACCATCACCACTCATAGACTATTCACGCTCTCTTTCTAATTTATACATAGTAAAAAAATTATAGCAATTTGTAGCTATAATTTCAATGAATTTTAAAGCTGGTAACGGTTGATTTTACACTAAATTAAACTTATTTTAAACCGATCACTGCTATTAGCCTAGTCAAGCGGTGGTGTCGCACTTGGCGGCTGTTTTTCTTCCGTCTTGAGTGCTGCTTCAACCTCCACATCGCCTTTACGCAGATGATACAAATTAATCACATACTTCACGACAGTTTTGGCTACGGCATAAAGCGGAATGGCTAGAATCATCCCTAACAAGCCCGCAATATTCCCAGCAGCTAACAAAATCAAAATAATCGTTAAGGGATGAATATCCAAAGCCTTGCCGACTACGTGGGGATAAATGAAGTTACCATCAACTTGCTGTACAATTAAAACAATAATAACCACGGCAATCGCCTTAGGGAAAGACTGCATTAATCCAATAATTAATGCGGGTGCTAGACCGATATAAGGGCCTAAGTAAGGCACAATATTGGCGACCCCCGCCACAAAACCTAGTAAAAAGGCATAAGGCATCCCAATAATCGTGTAACCGATAAACGTAAACGTTCCGACAAACAAACACTCTAACATCTGCCCCGCAAAATAACGTGAAATTGTCCCATTCATTTGATGTAACAATTCCGCCACCCGTTCACGGTAACGTTCGGGGAATAGCTTTTGAAAATTAGGTACAAATCGATTCCCATCTTTTAGGAAATAAAATAAAACAATTGGAATTGTAATTAAATTCACCACAACGCCTGCTGCGGAACTCATAAAGGACCCTAAATTACTCGTAATCGTCAAAAAGCTGCTTTTTGCCAAGCTGCTTGGACTAATCTTAATCGAACTCAGCATTTCTTCCACATTAAATTGTTTAAACCAAGAATACTCATTTAATTTTTTGACTAATTTTTCGATCTCTTTAATAAAATCTGGAAAATTATTAATCAAAGCCGTAATTTGCGTAATTAAATTAGGAATCACGGTCATCACAATCCAAATAATCGCTAAAATTAAGATTAAAAAGACGATCAAAATGGCCCAACCCCGTTTAATTTTAACTTTACCAAGCAATACAACTAATGGATTGAGTAGATAATACAAAAACCCAGCTGCAATGACGGGCCCAAATAAAGTGGATACAAAAACACCAATTGGTGAGAATAAAAACTGGATTTTGGATAACACAAATACCAAAGTGGCGGCTAATAGCAAAATCACTAGCCAGGTAATTAATCTGGATTCTCTGAGTTTTTTGACCATTCAATTTTCTCCTTAAAAAGCTAGTGTTGTACAATAATCAATGTTAACATTGACTCTGAGGTGTTTTATGACAATTAAATCTACAACTGACTTAACTTGCGCTATCTATCAAGATGCGCTAAATATTCGCAAAGCTGTTTTTGTTAAAGAACAGCATGTCCCTGAAAATTTGGAAATTGATGCCAATGAAAGTAAAACAATTCACTTTGTAAAGTATATCAAGCAACAGCCCGTGGGTACAGCACGTTTATTGCCCTGCCCTGATAAAAATTTTAATTTAATTCAACGTGTGGCTGTTATGAAAGCCGCGCGCCATCAGCATATCGGTTCTGAACTCATTAAGGCTATTGTACACTATCATCTTGCGCACTACCCGGATCAAGCCTTACAGCTGGGTGCACAAGAACATGCCATTGAATTTTATGAAGCGTTAGGCTTTCAAGTTATCGCTGATGAACCTGCTTATTTAGACGCCGGTATGCGGCATCGCGAAATGCGTCTTATCGTAAAATAGAATAGGAGTCGCCCCATCATGTCAAATAAAAAAGCAATTTTAGTTTATACTTTTATGCTGGTCATTCCTTACATTTTGAGCCTAGCTCTGATCGGCATTGCCTATAACGCCCTAGTTTTACATAGTGCTAGCCTATGGCGAACCGCAGTGGGCAGTTGTGTCGGCGCTTGCATCATGCTTGCCGTCAAAATTACCGTTGAACGCCCTTTAGAAATTATTTTAAATTTTGTAAACAACCGCTTTTTGCGTTTTCTCGTCAATAGTTTTTGGATCACCCAATCCAAACGCAAAATCATTTCTAATTTAATCGTTGATTTTGTCCTATCTGGCATTGCTACCTGGGGCATCCGCCAATTATTCACCCACGGCCAAATCTTAGGCAACCTGTTAGGCATCGTCTTAGGCCTAATGTTTGTCTTCGCCCTCATCGGTGCTTACCTAGAATTTGACCTGCTGAGCGTTGACGGCGCAGATTAAAGTAAAAGAGCGTGAGCTAGAGCGGGAAAGCCTCGAGCACTAACCTAGAATCTCGCAGTGTGTCGTCAGACACGCAAGAGAGTCGTAGTTATGTGAGAGCTTTGCTCTAGTGAGCGCGTTTTAGATCAGAGCGTGACAAAAGACGGGTTGATTTTGAGCATAGCCTAGGCTAACGCCATGAGCGGTTTTCGCTTACAAGTTAGACGTAGCTAGGCGCAGAAATCAGTCTTTTGGAACGCGTTTAGAGCGTGAGCCAACACGGGTGATTTCGAAAAAGAGCGTGAACTGGAGCAAAACTCCAATTCACGCTCTTTTCTTTTACTCAATAATTTCCTTATTTGGATCTGTCAAATTGATCAGCCAAACAATAGCAATCATAGTGACCGTGATACCAAAGACAGTGTGTAACGCAGTTAAAATAATAGGATCAATAACTTGTCGGTTCGCATCGTTGACTTTGCTGCTACTGCTAATGACGTCGTTGACCTGTCCAAAAGTAACCCCGCTGTTCAAATTTAATTTAATCATCAAATTCAACACCGCGCCGTAAATACCGGTCATTACCGTTTGGCCTAAGGATCGGCCCAATGTAAGTACTGAAGTTGCAGAACCGACCATCGTATCATCCACTAAATGTTGGCTAAGAATTGTATTCATACTGATGACAATCCCCATGACCAAACCATTTAAAATGGCAATCGCATAAAACAGCCAGACTGGGAAATTTAAGTCTGCAAATAACAAACTAACATACGCCGCCAACAAAATTGCCACCATTACTAAAACTACCCGTTTTGGCACAAAGCGGCTAATAATCCGGCCGACAAAAAAGGACGCCAAAAGCCACATAATTGAACTAGACGTAACAACTAAGCCGGCACCGGTTGCTGAAACTTGGTACAACGACTGCAGCCAAATTGGGAAATAAACTTGGTAGCCAATCAAAATACCGCTTAAGATGGTCACCGTAACAATTTGAATGGTAAACGTCCGATTATGAAACATCTTTGGTGAAATTAAAGGATCCTCAAACCGTTTTTCTTGGCGAATGAACAGGCCAAAACTAACAAGTGCGATCACTGCCAAAATTAGCGCTAAAATCACTTGACTGTTTAAGATTTGAATTGCTAACAGGGTCGTAATCAACCCTAAAGACAGCCAAGTAATCCCAACTCGGTCAATAACCAGTTTCGTTTTTTGTTCAAAATGCTCCCTATATCCAAACCAGACCAGCAACAAGACCAATACACCTAAAGGCACATTGACAAAAAAGACCCAGTGCCAAGAAAGTTGATCTACTAAAAAGCCCCCAATTAATGGGCCCACTAACGCTGACAAGCCCCAAGCCGTATTGTTTAAAGCCAAGACATTTGCCCGTTCTTCAAAATCGAAATTATCGGCAATAATCGTAAATGTCAACGGCATTACCGCACCGGCACCAACACCTTGAATGGCCCGGGCAATAATTAGCAGCAAGATTGTTGGCGCTAACCCACTGAATAAAGAACCTAGCGTAAAGACGAGTACACCCCATAAGAAGATCTTACGCCGACCTAAAGTATCTGCTAATTTGCCATAAATTGGTGTGGTTATTGCGGTGGTCAACAAATAGGCACTCATAATCCAACTCTGATAAGCCAAGCCATGCAGTTCACTAATAATCGCCGGTAGAGCCGTAGTCACAATGGTTACTTCCACAGAAGTCATGAACGTGGCAATAAATACCGCCGCCATGATCACCCCACGATTGTTAGATTTCATTTTATTTTCAGCCATAACAGTCCTCTAATCAAAGTAGGCAGCATCATCCGTTGCTGTCCCTAAATAAATTTGTTGGGTCACACTCGTAATTTCACCAGCATCATCTAACTGGTAACTTTCCAAAAAATAAGGCTTATTTGTTTGGCCCAAATGTTCTGGCAGTGTAATACCTGCTTTTTCAAATCTATCAAAAGTGGCATTAATTAACTGTCCTAAAGGTAAAGGCAGCTGGATACTTGCTTTTTGCTGTGCCTTGGCCACCTGACTTGCTGGTAAATCAAATTGATGCAGCCCTGCTGGAATGGTAATCGCCGCTGGCACCACAACACCCACCCAAGCAATAAAGGAATACGGTGAAAAAACAATTAAAGTGCTGCGATTCATTGGTGCCCCCGATGCCGCTACAAGTTGATCTAATTGGGCCAAGTCCCCATTGCCAATTAGTTCATTCCAAGCCGACGTCAAACTGCCATTTTCATCTAAAGCGGTTGCCAAGTTCGCCTGCCCTATAAACTTCAGCGGTGCAACCTGTTCAATTTTACTCAAAATCTCTATCCCCTTTACTTTAAATTTAATCAGCTACTTATCAGAATATTTATTAACATTCAAAAGAGAGGCCAATGACAAAACATAACGTCTTGCCATGGCCTCTAATTAACTGCGATTCTTATTGACGATGGGATAACTCAAGGTAGCGATTATACCAAATATCAATATACTCTTTTGAGAACGGACCCTTACCATGTTCGATCCAATCCACCAAAACTTTGACATTTGATTTTAAAATATGGTCAACTTCAGCAGAATAATGCCACTTAGCGGCATGATCCTCATATTCATCCACATCTAGTAAACGCCTTTCACCATTTGCAAAAACCTTAACATCTAAATCATAATCAATATATTTTAGTGCCTCTTTGTCTAACACAAACGGTGAGGCAAGATTGCAATAATACGCAACACCACTTTCGCGAATCATTGCAATGATGTTAAACCAGTAACGTTTATGAAAGAAAATAATGGCTGGTTCTCTCGTCAGCCAGCGACGCCCATCTGATTCCGTAACTAACGTATGATCGTTACAGCCAATTAATTCATACTCACTGGTTTTTAAAACCATTGTATCTCGCCAGGTCCGATGTAAGCTCCCATCATGCTTATAACTTTGAATCGCAATGTAGTCTCCTTCTTTGGGAACAGGCATTGTCGACCCAGCTTTCCAAATACATTTTCCTTACATATTATAACAGAAAAGCGCCTATTTTCCTAAACAATATTTTAGGCTTGACTTAATCTAGTCCAAAGCTTTTTTTGCAAAGTTGGCAATGCTAGCTTTGCAAATTCAGCGGGCTGTTTAAAAGCACCAGAAAAGTAAGCCAAATCGCTGCTTTCTGATAAATCTGCAGTCACTAAGGTTAAAGTCCAATGTAAATGCGTGAAAATATGCGTCACTGGTTTCACCGGGGCTAATTGTATCTGTTGCAAGGCCAAATTATAATGTTGCTTAAAATAACGAAGCACCCCTTGTGTCAAATCCAAGTCTTCAGGCAAATCTGCTTGATCAATCAATGGGAAAGTTGATAGACCTGCTAATAGACCCGTTTTAGGCCGCTGTTGCAACAAATAAGCCCCAGCCTCATTGCGAACGGCAACAGCTACTAATTGTACTTTTTGCTTTTTAATCTTTTTCTTTTTCACTGGTAAATCTAGCATAGTTCCTTGGGCATAACTTTGACAGAATGCTTGCAACGGGCAAAATAAACAGAGCGGCTCTTTTGTTGTACAAACCGAAGCCCCCAGATCCATTACGGCCTGATTAAAGTCCCCCGGCCGATCTTTTGGAATTAACGGCTGAATCAAAGTTCTAAAATGCTGAGATGCCTTGCTTTGTGAAATATCGGTTTGGTCATTAAAAATACGACTGAACACCCGGTAAGCATTGCCATCCACCGCTGGAACCACCTCATTAAACGCAATACTTGCCACCGCACCGGCAGTATAAGGTCCGATGCCGATAATATCCAGCAGCGCCGTAGCCGTCTGGGGAAACTGCCCATTATAATCGGTCATAATTTGTTGCGCTGCTCGTTTTAAATTTCGTGCCCGAGCATAATAGCCCAACCCTTCCCAGCACTTCATCAATACATCATCTGGGGCAGCAGCCAAACTTGCTAAATCAGGAAAAGTTTGAATAAACCGCTCAAAATAAGGCAGCACCGTTTGTACTTGCGTTTGCTGCAACATAATCTCTGACAGCCATACATAATAAGGCTGTGGGTTTTCACGCCAAGGCAGTACCCGCCGATTTTGATCGTACCAAGTCAAAAACGTGCTCTGAAAAGTTCTAATTGTCTGCTGTTCCATTTCAAGCCTCATCCATTGTTTTTTGTTCCAAAAATCGCTGAATCATATCTAAATTAAATCCTTTGCGGTACAAACTTTGCTTTATCTTTTGACGGCCATTGGGCTGATCGTGATAGCGTCGCCACAGCCGTTCACCAGCTTGCTGCAGCGCTGTTTGTTCAGCATCATCATCTTGAGTTAATGCCGCTTGCGCTAAGGCTTCAGTAATAACATCCCCGTTAAACCCTTTTTGCATTAAATTCTGCCGAATTTTTTGTTGCCGCTCAAAAAAAGACCGCTGTTGTCCGCCTTTAGCTAATTTCTTAACGAGCAGCAGCGCATTCGCTACTTGGGTTTCAAACGGATATTCTTCTGCTAACACATTTTCTATAGTCTCATTGGCAATACCTTTTTGCCGGAGTTTTTGTATAATAACTTTAGGTCCCTTGCGACTAACATTAATTTCTGTGCGCACAAAGCTTCGAGCAAAACTTAAATCATCTAAATAGTTCAGTTCCGTTAATTTCGTGATAATATGATTAACAGTAGCACCCGTATAATCTTTATCATACAAATACTTTTTCACTTCTAATGTTGACCGTAGCTGATAACTCAAATAATCCAAAGCGCGGCCATAGGCTTTGGCCTCATTATCCGCATTCTTTAATGCCTCAACTTCAGCTTCTGTCAATTCTTGGCCTTTCATTAAGGCAAATTGAATCAACACAGATTCTGCAACTGGAAAAGCATAAGTTTCATCAAGATAAATATTGTAGCGATCCTTATGCCGCTGCTGCACTTCAATTTTTGTGATCTTCACTGACGCACCTCAATTTTCTTTCTACACACTTTTTGATTCTCTATTTAAGTCTAGCAAGCCCCAAAATCACTGTCAAACAAAGGAGATATTATGACAACATCCTCTAAACAAACCAATGGTAATCAAGACGTCACCGTTACTGTTGGCCAAAAGTTCCCTCTAACGATCAAACGCCTTGGCATCAACGGCGAAGGCATCGGTTACTTCAAACGTAAAATTGTATTTGTGCCCCAAGCCCTTCCTGGTGAAGTGATCACCGCCAAAGTTACCGAAGTCTCACCTAAGTTCATCCGTGCTAAATTACAACGTCTGCGGGAACCTTCTAAAGACCGTATCGAACCAAAAGATCATCTCTACGGTAAAATTGGTGGCTTAGATCTCGCTCATTTAAATTATAAAGCGCAACTCGCTTTTAAAACGGATGTTATCGTGCAATCCTTAGCTAAATTCAAACCTAAAGGCTACGAAGATTACGAAATTCGCCCAACCATTGCCGGTCGACCAACCCATTATCGCAATAAAGCCCAATTTCCGTTGCAATTACGCGATGGTAAAGTCATTGCTGGCCTTTACAAAGAAGGCACCCATGATCTTGTTGATGTAGATACAATCAGCACACAAATGCCTCAAGTAGATAAAGTTATCTTTCAATTAAAGCACGTTTTAGATGATCAGCACGTTCCAATTTATGACGAGCGCAGCCAACAAGACGGCTTCCGTACCCTTGTTGTCCGGGCCTCAGATACCACCCGTGAAGTCCAAGCCACATTAATTGTTTCCAATAAAGCCCTCGCTGATAATCAACCTTTATTTGAAGCTATTAAAGCCAAAATTCCAGATATTACCTCACTTTTTGTGAATATAAATGATGTTCAAACCTCTTTAATTTGGGGCAACGAATCAATTCACATCTATGGCTCTGAAACAATTGAAGAAAAAATTGGCGATAAAGTTTTTAAACTCTCGCCCCAAGCTTTCTTCCAATTAAATCCTAAGCAAACTCAAAAAATGTACCGCCTTGCCCAAGCCGCCTTTGATTTTAAAGGTAACGAAACACTCGTTGACGCTTATTGCGGTGTGGGCACATTAGGCATCACCATGGCCGACCAAGTGCAAACCGTCAAAGGCATGGATATTGTGCCAGAAGGTATTGAAGATGCCAACATGAACGCCGCTGCTAACGGCTTGACCAACTGCCATTATGAAGTTGGCAAAGCTGAAGTCCTCTTAACCAAATGGTTCAAAGAAAAACAAAATATCGACGCCTTAATCGTTGATCCACCACGCACCGGCTTAGGCCCAGAACTAACCCAAGCCATCGTTAAAGCCAAACCAAAACAATTCGTCTACATCTCTTGTAACCCATCCACCTTAGCCAAAGACCTCGTCACCCTAGCAAAAAGCTATCACATCGACTACATCCAATCCATCGACATGTTCCCACAAACACCACGATGTGAAGCCATTGTAAAACTAACCAGAGCGTGACCAAAGACGGGTTGATTTTGAGCATAGCCTAGGCTAACGCCGTGAGCGGGCTTCGCTTACAAGTTAGACGTAGCTAAGCGCAGAAATCAGTCTTTGGGAACGCGTTTCAAACCAGAGCGTGACAAGCTACGGTTTGACAATGCACATAACCTAGACTTACGACATAAGCCCGGTCTTGGCTTGTGAGTAAGACGTAGTTATGTAAATTATCAGTAGCTTGGAACGCGTTTTAAAGCCAGAGCGTGACCTAGAGCGAGAAAGCCTCGAGCACTAACCTAGAATCTTGCAGAGTGTCGTTAGACACACAAGAGATTCGTAGTTATACAAGAAGACAATGAGGCTAAGCGCGTTTCAGAAGACAAGCACAAATAAAACAATCTTTCATTAACACAAAAAGCCCGCTATAACTAGCATTCAATTGACTTTTTGTGCTAATTTTTTTGATCTTGTTCTGAATCTAACATATGACATTTCTGTTAAGAATTATTTCAATCCTGTTACAACTTGCTAACGATTCGATTTATTTCAACTTTTTCAAAATTTATCTTGTATAGTGGGGAATGTAATTAATCGGAACAAGAGATTTTGGAGGATTTGAATTTTTATGAAACTTAGAAACTTAGTTTTTTCTGCTTTAGCTTTGGGGACCATTTCAACTGCAACGATTACAACAACTGCAGATCAAACTTTCGCAGCAACTGCTTCAACAACAATGAGCTTAGACACGACAATGTATGCCGCAAGAGATACGGCTGTTTACACAGCACCTGCTGGCAATACAACGGGTCAAACTTTAACTTCTGGAACAGCGTGGCATGTTTCTTCAAAACAAATTGTACGCGGCACAACTTGGTATGAAGTTGGCGGCGACCAATGGGTTAAAGGTGCTGACTTAAGCACAAATCCAATTGCAACAGCCTTAGACACAACAATGTATGTTGTTGGTACTTATGGCGCTGCTGTTTTTAACTCACCTTATGCAGATCGTCAACAAACTGGCCAAACTTTGGAAAAAGACTCTGGCTGGCACGTTTCTGGTCAAGTTACAGTTAATGGCGAAACTTGGTACGAAGTTGGCGGCGGCCAATGGGTATGGGGACCTGACATGAGCGCCGATCAACCAATTACACAAACACCAGGTATCGCTATGACAGCAACAGCTTACGATCCTCGAGTCTTAGGCAACTACACATTTGGTTACGACACTGTCGCTGCCAATTTAAGTGTTTTCCCTAGAGGTACAAAATTAAACATTACCTTTGCTAACGGCACAAGCAAAGATTACGTTGTTCGTGATACAGGTACTTTTGCCTACGCTAATCCGAACCAATTGGATATTGCAATGCCAAATAGCCAAGCTTTACAATTCGGCCGGCAAAGCATTACGGTTCGCGTAATTTCTTAAAAATCAAAAAAAATAAAGTGTTTTGGCTAATTTGTCAAAACACTTTATTTTTTTGATTTACAGGATTACTTTTTTTGAGCTACCACTTGCAGGCGCCAATAATCCGCCACCCAACTTGTACCATCCCATAATTTCGGCATCAATTTATCACAAGTTTTTTGAATAATTTCAGTTTGTTGTGCTTCAGGCAATTGAACTAAATCCGCCTCAAAAAATTGAGCCAACCAACTTGGTAATCCATGGTAACCATTTTCTAAAGGGGTCGGTCGATAATAATGATTTAATTTTTTAATTAAAAACCCTTGTTGGATTAATAACTTCTGATAAGTTCTTGGATCTGGAAAATAAAAATGTAATTTGCTTTTGATAGCGTAAGTTTTTAACACCGATACAAAGGCCTGATAAATCTGATCAATATTATAGGCACCGCCAAATTCAGCCACTAATAAGCCTTGTTGTTTTAACAATTGGTGCACTTTGGCCAATAACTGACCTTGTTGCCGCCTGGAAATCCAATGGAACACCGCATTTGAGAAAACAACATCATAGCGATGGGCATCATGATATTGCAAAATATCGCCAACCGTAATATCCAAATTAGGGAATTGGCTTTTGGCTACACGCACCATGGCTGCAGACTGATCAATGCCTCTAACAAATGTCGCTTTACGACAAAGCTGCTTTGTTAATACGCCGGTTCCGCAGCCCACATCTAAAATGGCATCACATTCCGGTACATCTTCTAATAAAGCGGTACCATATTTGGCTACAAACTGCTGATTTTTTCTATATCCCTCTGCATCCCAATGCAACTTTAAGTCCCCTATCCAAAACGCTGGGTAATCTTACCAACGGCGTTAGTCTAATCTCATCATATTTTAATTTTATGCTTTTATATCAAAAAGTCAATTTGTTAAAACCCTAATTTTTGACAAACTAAAAGACCATCTTGTCGGCGTCCGGCACGATGGTCTCTTAGAAATCTGCGGAATTAGGATAAGTCATATCCTGATTAATTTGGAAAACTTGAATAACTTTCCACCTCTAAAATTCTATTCAATTTTTACGATTCATTTGGTGACATATCTGCTATTTTTTATGACTGTCTGCTATAACATGCTAAGATTAATGTTCACCAGCAAGATATTTTCAGTACACCAAATATTCGCTTGATTCGGAAATATGTCTCGTTATCAGACATACACCTCCACATTGGATTTTTTTGGACAAACAAGCTTATGGTATCAATATAAACTATGCTTGGCGCGATCGCTGTACTTGAGTCGATTCAGTCACAAACGCTTACAGAATGTCTGATGGCTAATCGTTCAAGCCAACTTGGGTTTAATTCTATTGAAGAAACCCTCAAATCATTTTTATACAGGTTCATCTTTAAATCTAAATGCCTAATACATTTAATTCTTGATGCTGTAGTTAAATGTCTGATTTTTTGGTTCTTGGTTCTTATTACCATGAATCCTGGTTCATAAATCATGGAACATAACGCTTAGAACTTCATGCATAAAATACGGTACATATTACATGGTTCATGATTCTTATTACTTGAATCTTGGTTCTTATTACTTAATGCTTGATCATAGATGGTACTTACAATATCGATATTGTCTGGTTCTGCTAGCTTCTGGGATGAATCTCTTCAACCAGCTTCTAGTCCTTGCTTAATTGCTGAAGCAACCCAATTCAATTTCACGCGTTACATCTTACCTTGAATTGCTTTTAGGATAGTTTCCTTATCCTTCCGCACTTATAATATAACACATGGTGTAACCGTTTACAACACTTTTGGGACAAAAAAATTGTCTGATTAAAAATATTTTTTTAAGGTCAGACAATTCGATTAGATCAACCTTCAGGTGTTAACTGAAAGTTATTTATAGGACCATAATATTAAATTGGTCTACGTTTGATTTATTAGTCAAAAAATTGTTATTTTATCTCTTTATATTGACGTTTTTTATCCACAACGCCCGCGAAATAAAATTGCGCTGATGGATCTTGATTCTCTAACACCTGTCCTGGTGCAATTGGTTCTAATTGTGCTTTAAACTGTGCTTCATAATCTGCAATTGTTAATTTTTGCCGTTTTTCAAATAATTCTAAATAATAAATAGGATCTAAATATTTAGTGTAGTTCGGTTGTAGTTTTCCAGAGAAAAATTCCGCTACAGCCCCGGAGCCATAGCTATACAGACCAATTCTCATCCCTGGTTTTAAAACACGGTCATTGTTGAGTAAAGACAGTAAGGCCAAATACAATGATCCCGTATAAATATTACCAACTTGCCGACTATATAAGGTTTCTTGCTGATAATGTTGCTGCAATTCTGTTTGTTTCTCATCAGAAGCCATTGGCAGAACTTGTTTCAACGCTTTTAGCCCCATTTTTGTATAAGGTAAATGATACGTGATCGCTGCGTAATCTTCCAAAGTTAAGCCCGTTTTAGCTTGGTAATCTTTAAAAACTTTTTCAAAAAATTCAATATAAGCAGTTGTTGAATATTTGCCATCCACTTCTGCCGTCAGCTGATCCAATGGCCGCCAGAAATCATCAATATCTTCACTGTAGTAGCTGCTTGGTAGATCTAAGGCTAAAATATGCGGCTCAGCACTCAACAGCAAAGCCACAGCACCTGCACCTTGGGTGACTTCTCCAGAGGTTTCTAAGCCATAGCGGGCAATGTCTGAGCCAATGACCAGCGCCTTAGCTTTTGGATTTTGTAATAAATGCAACTTGGCATACTGTAGTCCAGCGGTTGCCCCATAACAAGCTTCTTTGATTTCTAAAACACGAGCGGTATTAGGTAGTTTTAATAGCCGATGAATTATTAAGGCGCCTGCTTTAGAATTATCCACACCAGATTCTGTCCCTAAAATCACTAGATCAATAGCGGCTTTGTCTTCTGGTGTCAAAATTTTAGCAGCGGCATTAGCGCCCATTGAAACAACATCTTGGCTTAAAGGGGCTACTGCCATTTTGTCCTGGCCAATGCCGATCGTAAACTTGGCAGGGTCAATCCGGCGTTTTAAAGCGAGTTCTACTAAATCTACATACTGATTTGGGGTATAAAAACCAATTTTATCAATTCCGATGGTCATGGGTTGCACTCTTTTCTGTTTTAGATTTTTCAACTAATAATTGTCTCGCAATGGCTAAATTTACAATTGGCTGCTGACTCAATGCATTTTGTAACCAGTCAATTTCTGATCCAGTCGCACCTGCTTGAATCGCTAACGCTTTGTATTGCAGATGCATGTGGCCTTTTTGAATGCCTTCGGTGACTAAAGCCCGTAAAGCGGCTAAATTCGAAGCTAAACCGATCGTTGCGATTTGCGCCTGCATTATTAAAGGATCAGTGGCCTGTCCTAATTGTTGATTGGCTTTAGCTAGGGGGACAATGCCAATGGAGCCGCCCACTGCACCAATAGGCAACGGTAAAGTGAGCTGGCCAATTAAGTCTGTATCCACAAGTCGCCATTGACTTAACGGCTGATATTGCCCGGATTGGGCCGCATAGCTATGGATGCCCGCACTAATTGCCCGGGTATCATTGCCATAGCCTTGTACCACACCGATAGCGCCATTCATGATGCCCTTATTATGGGTCACGGCCCGGTTAATATCTAATTGAGCAAATTCGGTGGCTGCAACGATTCTTTGAGCGACTGTTTGCCCAGATAAGTGCCCCCGGGTTAAAGCAGTAACTGGCAGTTTTAACGTGACTGTTGTCAAATCTTCTAAGGCATGGTTGGACAAAATGGCTAGTAATGGTGGTTGCTGCAGCCACTGGCTTGCCGCCTGGGCTACTGCTTCACAAATACTATTGACCATATTTGCGCCCATTGCGGCTTTTGTATCTACTAATAGTTCCAATTTTAAGAAATCTTGACCGACAATGGTCACTTTTTGTTGCCGTAAACCGCCCCCACGCTTAAGGATAGAGGGGTAGGCCGAAGCCGCTATTGCTTGAATTTCATCTGCTTTAGTTTTTAACAGCTGGGCTTTTGTTTCAATGTCACTGACGTGGTCAAATACAATTTGGCCGATTAAACCGCCGCGTTTGGCAGTCACTTGAAAGCCACCCCATTGACGCACTAATTTGGCACTGTTATTCGCTGCAGCAATAACGGAGGGCTCTTCGGTAACCAGGGGGATCTGATAGCATGTGCCGTTAATTAAAACGTCTTGTACAACGCCTTCTGGCAACGCATATTGGGTTATTTGATTTTCTACCATGTTTGCCGCAATTTCAGCAGGAATTGGCTGGTTTTTCAGCATTAATTCGTAGCTTTGGGTGTCTAGATCCCCGCTTGCTTTTAAGGCGTCTAAGCGTTGTTCTCGGCTCAATTGATAAAATTTCACAGGGTGCCATCCTCTCTTGATGTTTTTTAGTTGGGGGTTGAAACGCGCTTACTAGAGCAAAGCTCTCACCTAACTACAAATCTCTTGTGTGTCTGGCGACACCCTGCAAGATTCTAGGTTATACGCGAAGGCAACCCTTGAGGCTTCATGCTCTGGTAATTTTCATGGCGACGCCTAATCCACCGCCGATGCATAATGAGGCGATGCCGGTGGTTTTGTTCAGGCGTTCTAATTGATATAACAAGGTGGTTAAGACGCGGGCGCCGGATGCGCCTAAGGGATGGCCTAATGCAATAGCGCCTCCGGCAACGTTAACTTTATCCAAAGGTAATTTTAGATCTCTAGCTACTGCAACGGATTGTGCCGCAAAGGCTTCGTTGATTTCAAACAGATCAATGTCTGCTTGGGTTAAATGCTGATTTTTCAAGAGTCGATCAATGGCTAATACTGGGGAATAGCCCATGATTGAGGGGTCCAGGCCTACTTCTGAGAAGCCGTCAATCGTTGCTAAATATGGAATATGCTGGGCTTTGGCTTGTGCTTCAGTCATCAAGATTAATGCCGCTGCACCATCATTTAACCCCGAGGCATTCCCAGCTGTAACGGTGCCTTCTGCTTGAAAAGTCGGTTTCAATTGGCTCAAAATATCGGTATTGGTTGCTGGACGAATGGCTTCGTCTTTGCGATAAGTCGTCGTTTTCCCTTTTTTATCGGTTAACGTCACTGGAATAATTTCAGCATCAAACCAGCCGTTTTCAGTAGCTTGCGCCGCCCGTTGCTGAGATAGCGCCGCGTAATCATCTTGTGTTTGTCGATCAACTTTAAATTCAGTGGCTACTTTTTCAGCGGTAACGCCCATGGGTTGATTTGAAAAGCTGTCTATCAAACCATCATGTTCTAAGCTATCCACAAAATTCACATTACCTAAAGTATGCCCAAAACGTAGATCCGCTAAAAATGGTGCCCGAGACATGCTTTCTGTACCACCGACTAAGACAACCTCTGCATCCCCCATGGCAATGGCACTTTGGCCTAAACGAACGGCTTTTAAACCGGAACCACAGACTTCATTAATGGTCATCGCTGTACTCGTCACGGATAGCCCAGCACCTAGTCCAATTTGGCGTGCAATATTTTGGCCAGAACCCGCTTGCAGCACATTACCAAAAATGGTGTGATCTACTTTGCCTGGCGCAATGCCACTGGCTTGAATCGCTGCTTTAGCCGCAATAACGCCCAGCTCTTTGGCGGATAGTTTCATAAACTGACCACCTAGCTTACCGATCGGTGTTCGCTTAGCACTCACAATTACAACTTTATCCATAGTTACCTCACTTATATATTTATCAATCAATTATTGTATTTACTTATTAATTGTCATTATAATCATAACTAACACTGGATGCGACAAATTCCATAAACCCTTAAGAAATATCTAAAAAGGCAGGTTGTTAATTATGCGTGTATTAGATTTTTTAGCATTAATCCGAACTTTGCAACGACAAACTCATTTTTACTATGAAATAGACCGTACGCACTATCTTCCGATTGTGGCCTATGAGCTAGTTGCGGACAAATTATGCTTGCTAGTGGATGCCAAACAGCATCCCCGTCAACAATGGGAGATTTTTGTCTTACTGCAAAAAAAAGAGCTACTGTCTCACCTTCTTTATGTTAAAGATGATAAACAGCAGCTACAACCAATCTTTGGTTTTCGTTTCGAAAACGGCAAAGCTTTATTAAAATAATTATTTCAATGTTTTTGCTAATTCTTTTAAATATGCTTTTAGTTGATCTTTAACTTCGGGATGTTGCAAGCCGTATTCAATCGAGGTTTGTAAGTAACCAAATTTATTACCCACATCATAACGCCGGCCCTTAAATTCATGGGCGAAAACGCGTTGGGTTTTGTTTAGCGTATTAATGGCATCCGTTAATTGGATTTCATTCCCCGCACCTGGTTTTTGGGTATCCAAAATATTAAAGATTTCTGGTGTCAGCAAATAACGGCCGATGATTGCCAAGTCACTAGGCGCTTTGTCAACCTCAGGCTTTTCTACAAAGCTCTCCACGTTATACAAATCATCTTTCATCTTACCGCTAGGTGCAATAACCCCATACTTGCTGACTTCTTGATGCGGTACTTTCATAACGGCTAATGTAGACGCATGTGTTTCATTGTAATCATTGATTAATTGCTGTGTCAACGGTACTTTATCTTCCATCAAATCGTCGCCTAGCATCACGACAAAAGGTTCATCGGCGACAAAAGATTTTGCCAAATGTACCGCGTCCCCTAAGCCTTTTGGATAAGATTGACGGATGAAGTAAAGATTGACCCCTAGATTTGTTGTTTCTTCAACTAATTTTAATAATTTTGTTTTATGTTTTGCGGTTAAATTCTGTTCCAATTCTGGCGCAGAATCGAAATGATCTTCGATAGGTCGTTTGGCCTTGCCAGTAATGATCAAAATATCTTCAATACCTGAAGCTTTAGCCTCTTCTACGATAAATTGAATTGTTGGCTTGTCAACGATTGGCAGCATTTCTTTAGCCATTGCTTTAGTTGCTGGTAAAAATCTTGTGCCTAACCCAGCAGCAGGAATAACTGCTTTACGTACTTTCATGTATTAAAACCCTCTTTAATAGTTATTTATATTACATCATAGCATTTCTAGGCTGAACTTTGTATACGTTTTAGTGGTAAAACCCTGAACATTTTGTGAATTCTTAACAAATTATAATTTTCTTTTTATTTTTATCAGACTACTAGATAGTTCATTCAATTGACGCACCTCAATAGGGCCATTGTAATATTCCTCAATGACCGCATTCAAAACTGCACCAAACATAAAAATCATTGAAATCATATTCAGCCAAAATAACATGATGACGAAGATACCTAATGTGCCATAAGATGTCCAGCTGCCGAAATGATCAATATAAAATGAGAAACCTTGAGAGATTGCCAACCAGCCGGCCGATGTCAAAACGGTTCCTGGTAGTGCACTCAGCAGTTTAACTTTAGCATTCGGTAAAATAAAATAGGCCAGCCATAGCGCAATAAAAATAACACCCCCGGCAATCGGCCACTTCCAACGGACAAATGTGTCTAAAATAGTTGTTGGTAAATTAAAAATCGGCAGCAGCCATTCCAATAGTCTCTGACCAAAAATAAACGCCATAAAGATAGCAAATAAAATTAAAATAAAGCCTAAAGTGAATAAAAAGGCAATGCCCCGCTTAATAATTGCATTTACCACAGCGATTTCGCCGTACTGCGGCTGAATTTGATAGGCACGATTGACCGATTGCCATAAAATATTAATCCCCCGACTTGCCCCCCAAAGTGCGGTAATCGCCCCGATGGACAGTAATCTACCAGAACTATTGGTCAGTAGACTTTTTATAATGGGCAAAATATTTTTTGAGATTTCTTCAGGCATCGCAAAATGGATATACGAAACAACCGAATTCACATTCAAATTCAGTAAGGGTAACAAATTTCCTACAAAGATAATCAGCGGGAAAAATGAAAATAAAATGTAATAAGTAATGACTTTAGCGTTATTACTAACTTCGGCAACACTAGTTCTGGCAGCCACGGCTAAAATGAACGCTTTAACCGCTTCAAACCACCGTTTCACTTTTTCAAAAAATTGCATAAACTTCTCTTTCTTTGAGACCACTTTCAACTTGCCTTATCATACACGAACAAATAAAACCAGACAAGTAATCCAGTGCCCCCTAAAAGATATAGCAAAAAGCAACCGGTCAAAATTAACGTTGACGCAGTTGCTTTTATTTTGGGTTAACATGCACCAAAAAGCCGATCTTTGGTCATATTCTTATTTTAGAGATACTTTGCATCAAACTCTGGATCTTGAGAAGTTAAAATCTTAGGCCCCTCTTTGGTAACCGCCAGCGTATGCTCGTATTGACAAGACGGTGTGCCATCGCCTGAAACGTAATATTCCCAGTTGTCCTTCATTACCTTCGTCTTAATTTGCCAAGTGCCTAAGTTAACCATTGGTTCAATCGTAATGGTCATGCCTTCTTTTAAACGTAAGCCCTTACCAGCTTCGCCATAATGTGGTACATTAGGCGCTTCATGCATGGTTGGTTGAATCCCGTGGCCGATTAGTTCCCGAACATCCCCCATGCCGTTTTCAGTTTCAACATATTCCTGAATGGCATGGCCGATATCCCCAATACGATTACCAATAATCGCCTGATCAATCCCTAAATATAAAGCTTTATGGGTCACTTCCATTAAATGTTTAATTTCTGGTGAGACTTCTCCAACGGCGTAGGCCCAGCAAGAATCACTTTGATAACCATCTAATGAAACAGTCATATCTACCTTAACAATATCGCCATTGCGCAAAATCAAATCTTTTCTTGGTGTTGCATGCGCAACTTCATCATTGACACAAACACAAGTCGCATATTTGTAACCTTCAAATCCCTTTTCCGAAGGGACACCACCGTGATCTGTAATATATTTATCAGCAAATGCTTCAATTTCCCAGCTGGAAATACCAGGTTTAATTATTTTCTGTAAATGCTGATGCACAGCTGCTAATAAGGCACCGGAACGCCGCATGCCTTCAATTTCTCTAGGTGACTTTAAAGTAATCAAAATAATACCTCCGCTACGATTTCTTCTACCAATTCATTATAAACTTTTTTTAAGAAAGCACCAACTTAGCCATTCTGCTATCGCTCTTTGATGAATTTTTGCTATAATGACACATAATAACTATTTTGGAGGAAACAACTATTATGGCTAGTGCAAAAATTGTATATGCTAGTATGACCGGCAATAATGAAGAAATCGCCGGCATCGTCGAAGAAGCTTTTGAAGATCTTGGCGTTGATGTAGATTCCGTTGAAATTTCACAAGCTGACGCTGAAGAATTAGAAGACGTCGATATTTGCGTTGTATCCACTTACACTTACGGTGATGGTGAACTACCAGATGAAGCCGTTGACTTTTTTGAAGATCTAAAAGAAGAAGATCTCTCCGGTAAAATTTATGGCTGCTGTGGCTCTGGTGATACTTTTTATGATGATTTTGGTAAGGCGGTTGATGCCTTTGCAGCTGCTTTTGAAGCAACTGGTGCTACTAAAGGCGCCGATGTTGTCAAAGTCGACTTAGCACCTGAAGAAGCCGATATCCAAAAGCTGGAAAACTTTGTAAAGCAATTGGTGGCCGCGCAACAAAACCGATAGATTATGGATATTATAAAGAAATATTGTAAAAAGCATCGGAATTTTTTGATGTATATGGTCTTTGGCTTTTTGGCGTCCCTAGTCAATATTTTTTCTTACTGGTTTTTTGGGCATTTAGTACATATGCCCTATTTATTTGCGAACTCTTTAGCTTGGCTAGTCTCTGTACTCTTTAGTTTTTTCAGTAATAAATCCTGGGTTTTTAATAGTGAATACTCCACACTACGAGAATTTCTAAAAGAATTCGTTTCTTTTATGCTTTCTCGAATTGTTTCTTTTTTTGCGGACAATTTTATTATGATTTTAGGTATCACTATTTTAGGTTGGCCAAGTCTGTGGGTCAAAATTCTAGACCAATTACTCGTCGGCCTCCTGAATTATGGCACCAGTGTTTTAGTTTTTAACCACGAAAACAAAAAGATGCAAGCAGCTTTAAAACGTTCTAAAGAACGGCTCAATGGCTTACGTAATAACAAATAAAGCGTTTATAGACCGGCATGCGGCTCACTGAAGCGCCACGCATAAAAAAACTAGACCCGTCGTTAAAGGTCTAGTTTTTTTTATGCGCTTTTGTTTATATCCACCGCCAATAAATAAAGATAGGCTTATTTCAAATTCTTTTTAAAGAACTCACTAAATTTAGCAAATGGAATTAAATTCATTTGATCATATAAATCTGTATGGGTCGCACCCGGCACAATAACTAGTTCTTTAGGTTCATTCAATCGATTAAATGATTCTTCTGCCATATAGCGAGAATGTGCCTTTTCACCGGTTACGATCAAAACTGGCCGTGGTGAGATTTGATCAATGTGGGCCTGCAATGCAAAATTGTAATAACTAAGCGGTGTCGTTGCGGTCCACGCTGCAGCTGAGTTGACTGATCTTGGATGGAAAGCTCGACCACGATAGTAATTAAAGAATTCTGTAGTTACCGGGTCGGCATCTGCTGGTAAATCACCGCTGAATAATTTATCGGATTGTATCGGTTGATCCTGAGCATCAAAAGGTAATTCATGCAAACCACCTGCTGCTTGTCCATTCTCGGCATCAGCCCAACGTTGGTCCGCAAGGAATTGTTTTTCAACACGCCGTTGATGCGCCGTTTTAGAATGATTTAGTCCAGACCACATGGAGTCTGCCATATCATACATCACAGAAGTCGCCACAGCTTTGATGCGAACGTCGACTGAAGCCGCCGTTAGCACATGGCTGCCCAAACCGCAGATACCAATGGCTCCAATATTTTCACGGTCCACAAAGTCTTGTAAGCCGATAAAATCAACGGCTGCAGAGAAGTCTTCTACAAAAATATCTGGGGAGGCAACATTGCGGGCTGAACCCGAACTTTCTCCCGTAGTGGATTGATCAAACGCCAATGTAACAAAGCCTTGTTCCGCTAATGTTTGTGCATATAAGCCGCTTGACTGTTCCTTAACGGCACCAAAAGGCCCAGAAATAACAATTGCCGCATATTTTTTATGCGCCTCAAAATCTAACGGTAAGTATAGATGACCCGCTAAGTTAAAGCCATAGCGATTGTTAAACCGTACATTTTGGACGTCTATTTCAGGATTGATCTTAAAAACTCGTGTATCATTTGCTAATTTACTCATTATTGGAATCTCCATTCATTTATTGATTTAAACACTCTGTTGGATCGGTCGAATAATCATTTCATTTACATCTATGTTATCTGGCTGATTAATTGCAAAGGCAACGGCTTCGGCAATATGAATTGGCGCAATACCAATCGTGTTTTCTGTTTCAATCTCAGCCTGCCGCTCTTTTTCGTTAGGAATCGAGTTATATAATTCAGTATGCACCGCCCCTGGAGAAACGATGGTTGTCCGAATATGATTTTTCTGTTGCTCTTGTCTTAAACCTTCCATGATGGCACGTACGGCAAACTTTGAACCGTTGTACACGGCATATTTAGGCACAACAACGTGTCCAGCAACAGAATCCGTCGCTAAAATATGTCCGGATTGTTGTTTGATCATCGTCGGTAGTACGGCTGAAATACCGTTGAGCACCCCCATAACGTTGACTTCTAAAATCTTGCGCCATTCCTCAGGATCAGCATCCACCAACGCATTCACTGGCATTATCCCAGCATTATTATAAAGTACATCAATCCGATTAAACTTGCTTAAGGCTACGTCAATCAACGCCTGAACTTCGTTAAGCTTCGTAACGTCAACTTGTTGCACAATGATCTGTTCATCCGGGAATTCTGCTCTCAGCGCATTCAAACGCTGGATCCGTCGTGCACCGATAACGAGCTTTGCATGCTGTTTAGCTAACACCCGGACGGTCTCAGCACCAATACCACTGGAAGCGCCTGTAATTACAATAACTTTATCTTTAGTATTCACTTTATGATTGTCCTTTCTAATGACTATTAATGATTGTATTTGCTGAAACTTTTGAATTTACAATTGTCCCAGCTGTGATAATTGAATTTTCACCAATCGTTACGTCTGGTTGAATAATAACGCGGCTGCCAATTTTTACATGATCTTTAATAATAATTGGGGCTGTCCAGCGTTCAGGCTCTTTTTGTCTATTAAATCGAAAACTTGATGTTAATAGCATTGCACCAGAATCAATTTCGACGTAATTGCCAATAATAATGAAGTTAAAATCTGATAACGTGACATTAGAATTTATTAGCACATGATGCCCAATGCTTATATTTCTACCAAGCTCCGTATAAAAAGGTGGTCGAATCATAGTCCCTTCAGCTAATGGCCTACCGATAATCTCATTAAGCAGCTGTTTTATTTCAGCATGACCCTGTCTTGTTGTATTCAAATGCCTTAGTAAACGTTGATTTTGTTCAATCAAACGTGCGTCAGCTTTAAGTGCGATGTCTTGTGTATTGATCACGATCACTCCCTTCACAACTGAACGATATTTAGTATAGTCCCCCTTGTACTACCTGTGAAATACTTATAAAATATCATGTATCATAGCTTTTAATTATGACTGGAGGGTATACGATGGATTTACGCGTTTTACGTTATTTTTTGGCGGTTGCTCAGGAAAAAAACATCACCCATGCCGCTAAGCAACTACTCATTTCACAGCCAGCGCTGTCAAAACAACTTGCAGATTTGGAACAAGAGCTAGGCACCCCGCTTTTTGTGCGGGGACATCGGCAAATAACTTTGACTGAATCTGGAGAATACCTTAGAGCTAGAGCCATGGAATTGGTCGATTTAGCAGATAAAACTGTCGCTAATATTGCCACAGAACAAGTTATCGGCGGGGAACTATCCATTGGTGCTGGTGAAAGTGTTGGGATGCAAAGAATTATGAATATTACCAGTGATATCATGCTGGACTATCCCGATGTGAAAATCCGCCTTGTCAGTGGCAACGCTGAAGAAATTGAAGCACAACTCACCAAGGGGATTTTAGATTTCGGGGTCATCATGGGCGAACGGCCATTAGAACAATATAATCACTTGCAATTACCAGAATATGATCGCTGGGGCATTGTTATGCGTAAAGATGATCCCTTAAGTCGCCTTGAACAAATCCAGCCTGAAGACCTGAAAAATCGACCGCTGCTTGTTTCTGAACAAGCAATTCAAGATCATCGTTTCCAAAGTTGGTGGGGGAATACCGGCTCTGCTATTCCGATTGTGGGGACCTATACTTTAATTTTTAATGCAAAGCTTTTAGTCAAAAATAATCGTATTTATCTATTAACCTTCGAGCACTTAATTGAGGACTCAACCTCTGAAGCATTGGTTTTTCGACCGCTTAAACCAGAAGTAACTGAACCTATTACTGTCATTTGGAAGAAAAACACGGTGCAGTCAAAGGTCGCCGAATTATTCATTAACCGGCTCAAAACTAACCTAAAATCTTTGGCTTAGGCGCTTTAAAAAGCCAAAAAAATAGCCTCACGCCAGCTTAAAATACTGGAGTGAAGCTATTTACTATTTAATGATACTCAAAATGATTATGGTTCAAAGCTTTGCGGCTTGACGTCAGTTTGTTTGAAATAATAACGCATTGCCTCTAGGATTCGTTCGGCTGCATGACCATCCCCATAAGGATTTTTGGCCTGCGCCATCTTATCGTAGGCTGCTTTATCTTCTAACAATGCCAACATCCCTGCTTCAACCGCTGCCGCCTGTGTGCCGACAAGTTTCAAAGTCCCAGCCGCAACACCTTCTGGCCGCTCCGTTGTATCCCGCAGAACTAAGACGGGTTTGCCTAAGGAAGGCGCTTCTTCTTGCACGCCCCCAGAGTCTGTCATAATAAAGTAGCTGCGTGCTGCTAAATTGTGAAAATCTACCACATCCAGCGGATCAATCAAATGAATCCGAGGATGATTGCCCAAAATATCATTGGCTGCTTCTTGAACTACTGGATTCAAATGAACCGGATAAATAATTTCCACATCATCATGTTGTTCAACCACTGACCGCATCACCTTAAAGACGCGCCGCATAGGTTCGCCTTGATTTTCCCGGCGATGCATCGTCACTAAGATGAGGCGTTTTTTAGGATCAATCAAATCCAAAATATCATGATGATAATCTTTAGAAACCGTTTGTTTCAGAGCATCAATTGCCGTATTCCCAGTGATGAAAATCTCTGATTGGGGATGATTTTCTTTTAGCAGATTAGCCTGACTTTGCGTGGTTGGCGCAAAATAGAGATCACTTAAAACATCCGTTAGCTGCCGATTCATTTCCTCTGGATAAGGGGAATATTTTTGCCAAGTCCGTAAGCCCGCTTCCACGTGACCAACTTTCACTTGATGATAAAAAGCACTAATACTAGCCGCAAAAGTAGTTGTCGTGTCCCCATGAACTAAAACAATATCGGGCTGTTCTGCGGCAATTACCTTATCTAAGTTCAAAATAACATTACTCGTAATATCGCTTAACGTCTGCCGGTTCTTCATAATATCCAAATCGTAATCCGGTGTAATATGAAAAATTTCTAAAACTTGATCCAACATTTGTCGATGCTGGGCAGTCACTGTTGTGATCGTTTCAAATTGATCTGGGCGCTGATTTAACGCTAATACAAGTGGGGCCATTTTAATCGCTTCTGGTCTTGTGCCAAAAACGGTCATAACTTTAATTTTCTTCAAAATAAATCTCCTTGACTCTAAAAATTAATACTAAATTGTATTATACATCATCTATAAATCATCAGATAATGGGTACGCCCTATGATACCATATGTTCTTGTATTGCATCGTCTGAAGCTGTGCCAGCCGTTCGAATAGTAGTTTCAATTTGTGATTCGATAAATTGAATCATTTGCGCTTGTGTCAAATCAATATATTCTGCAGAGTAAAGCGTTGCGATCCCCGTCGCTGCAATCCAGCAGTGCAAAATAATTTCATTTTTCAGCTTGTCAGGCAGCGCTTTCATCTTTTCGTCAGCAGCCATTTTTTCATAAGCCGTTTCGTAAACAAAATCGCGCATGGCACTCACCCCAAAGTGATCATCCACAAAAATAGCCTGATATAGTGCCCGATTCGTCCGAGCTAAGTCAATATGTGCTAAAAAGATATTCACTAGCGCGTTGTCATAATAATGCTGACTGTAAACTTTTGTTTGTAAATAATTTTGTACCTTTGCTAAAACTGTGTTTTTCAAATCTCCCATACAAGAGAACTCCAAATAAATGGGTTGTGTTGAACAGTTCATAAATTTTGCTAAATTACGTGCTGTAAAATTTGAAAAGCCTTGTTCAACTACTAAATCAAATGCCGCATTCAAAATATTGTCTCTCGTAATCGTCTTTTTCCGAGCCAAAGAACTCACCCTTTTTCCGCCTGAGTTACCCCAGGACAAATTTCCATGCATGTTATAATCTTATCATATCTGTAAATCTCTAAAATAACAATATTTTTATGTTTTTTTATTAATATTTTGTGTAACTAATATCAAGTATAAATATTTTACGATATATCAGATACCCTTTACTAACTATTCGTAAATAGCGGTTCTATACCAACACACAAATAATAACACACAGATCACCATTTTTTAAACAAAAAAATTGTGTTAAATGTCGCAAATTATCCCGTTATTTTAACAAGTAGATAACAGAATTAAATTCCAACCAATTTTAAAGGAGTCTTTTTATGTCTCAACCTACCTTTAATCAACAATTAAAAAAATATGCCCAGTTAATCGTCAAAACCGGGATTAATGTCCAGGCTGGTGATACCGTTGTCCTGCAAATTGCGGTTACTCAAACACAGCTGGCACATCACATTGTTCAGCAAGCTTATACTCTAGGGGCTGCCGAAGTTTTAGTCGTTTGGGCTGATTCTTTCGTCCAAAAGCAATTGCTCACCCAAGCCGACAAGACCCGCTTAACCGCTCAACCCGATTACCGTAAAGCAGAAATCGATTACTGGCTCAGTCATCAAGCTAAACGTATTTCTGTCATGTCCACTGCACCAAATGCTTTAGCCGATGTTGATCCTGAGCGCATTCATCTTTTTCAAACTGCCGCTGGCCAATTACAGCAAACTTTGCGTCGAGCCACTCAAAATAATGATGTCAGCTGGACTGTTGTCGCTGCAGCAGAACCTGACTGGGCGCAAATTGTTTTCCCAGATTTAACACCAACCGCTGCCGAAGCGGCCCTTTGGCAAGAAATTTTTAAGACAACCCGCGTCGATCAGCCGGATCCTGTACAAGCTTGGGCGGCCCATGATGCTCAATTACGGCAAAAAGCGACTTGGCTCAATGACTTACAGTTTGATGCCCTGCACTATCAAGCACCAGGTACGGATTTAACCGTGGGCTTACCTAAAGCTCATTTTTGGTCCGCAGCCAGCAGTCAAAATGCCCACGGCCAACGATTTATGGCTAATATGCCCACGGAAGAGGTCTTTACCGCCCCGGATCACCGGCGCATTGACGGTACCGTTACGGCCACAAAACCCTTGAGTTACGCCGGTCAAATGCTAGATGGTCTCGAATTTACCTTTAAAGCAGGTCAAGTTGTTCAGGCCACCGCCAAAACTGGGCAGACGCTGTTGACGCAACTTTTATCCACCGATGATGGTGCCAAAAGTCTCGGTGAAGTGGCGCTAGTTCCAGTGACATCTCCAATCGCCCAAGCTGATTTAGTTTTCCACAATACATTATTTGACGAAAATGCCTCAAATCATTTGGCTTTAGGGTCAGCCTACCCATTTTCAATTAAAGCGGGCACAAAAATGAATCCGCTGGCCCTGCAAAAAGCGGGTCTAAATCAAAGTTTGATTCATGTGGATTTCATGGTAGGCTCTGAACAAATGGCTATTGATGGCTTAACTAAAACCGGTCAGGTAGTTCCTATCTTTAGAAATGGCACTTGGGTCTAGCGGATACTGTCAAAAAATGTAAGTTGATCGCACATTTTTGCAAGCTGGTTTAATCAAAATCCATCTACAATAAGATTACCTAATTAACGCTGCTGCGCTACGGCACTCGGAGGTGATCTCATAATGATACTCAAAATATTGTTGCTGATTTCTTTAATTTATTTTTTGATTCTGTTATTTTGGTTTGTTGGCATGGGCTCTGTAGCACTTTACAAAAGCCGTCATCTCAGCAAACACTATGACATTAAACAACCGCATCAATTATTTTTATTTGTTCCGGCCCTTAACGAACAGGCTGTCATTGTGGACACGATCACATCAGAACTCAAACAATTGCGTTTATTGCCCACCAGTATTGCACCGTGTTTTGTCATTATTGATGACGCTTCTAACGACGGTACCACCGAAATTTTACAACAGCTATCTGACCCATTGTTATATGTCATCCATCGCAAAAAGCCACAGGCACAAACTGGTAAAGGGGATGCTTTAAACGATGCTTTTCAAAGGGTTCAGCAGACTTTTAAACCGGATCAACAAGCTATTTATGGTGTCTTAGATGCGGATGCCTTCATGGCGGCAACAGATCTCGAGAATGTAATTTACTGTTTTGAAAATCGGGATGTTCAACTGATTCAAACAAATATCGGGATGTCTAATTACAATGATAATTGGATTACCCGCGGCCAGGACTTTGAATTTTTTGCCAATAATGCCTTAATTCAAAGCATCCGTAACATCACCCATACTGCGATTGCTTCTGGCAATGGTCAGTTCATGACGCAGTCTTATTTAGACGCTGTCACTTGGGGCAATAGTTTGCTTGAGGACTGCGAGTTCACCATTCGTGGTTTTTTAAAAGGTTATCAAACTTACTTTTTAAGAAGCGCCATCGTTTACCAGCAGGCGATTGATGAACTGCGGCCGTTAATGACCCAAAGAACCCGCTGGTGCCAAGGTTCCTTGCAATGCATCCCCCGTTATTTAGGCGCCCTTATTTTTTCTAAAAAAATGATGCTGATTCAAAAATTAGATATTATCTTGTTTTTACTTGTGCCTATAGCCGGGATTACTTTTATTATTAGCAACACGGTTTCCATTTTTGTTCAGCTTTGGCTTATGTATTTATACCGTTATTTCATAGTTTTGATGATTTTGATGGTTATTGTTTTTCTTTTTTGGTGTTACTTAGTTTATATTTATAGCTATCGAGCCCATCAGCAAAGAGTCATTTCCGCCTTTTTCTTTTTTGTTTTAAATACTTGTTTATCAGCTATCCCTTTTCGTGCTTTGGGGCGTTTAGCCTTGAATCGCAAAGATTGGGTTAAAACCGTGCACAAAGTTAATACGCCGATGGATTCGATTTGATGGTTTAAAAAAGGCTAATCTTAGCCTTTTTTTAATTACTTAATTAGCTCGCTGCCAAGTCATTTCAAATTCATTTTCACCAGTTGTTTCATCAATATCCTCTTCATGGATTTTAAAACCAGCCCGCTTGTAAAAATTAACAGCATGTTGGTTTTTTTGATAAACATGTAGGGTTATTCGGGCATGATCGGCTTTAACTGCTGCCAATAGCGCCTGCCCAATGCCTTTTGATTGTGCTGCTGATGCAACAAAAATACCCGCTAAATAATCTGCCATCAAACCGGCAAAACCTAAAATTTTCCCATCTATTTCATAAACGTAGATATCAGCTTGCCCCAGCATTGCCCTAGTTTCTTCATAATGACGCTGCCAGTAATCTTGGGGCACAAAATTATGGGCTTCAAAATTCCCATTTAACCAAATTGTCATGATTTGAGGTTCATCTGCTACTTGCGCTTGTCGAATCATTGCATTCAACTCCCCTTGTAATTGTATGACTTTCAGAAAATAAACCTTACCTATTTTTACTGAACAATAAAATTTTATTATTCAGACTACAACTACTTCCAAAGCATATTATACACATTCACCTTGTGCGTCATTAAAATATCTTAGCGCTGGCGTATCAGCCAGTAAATCGTGTTTTTAGTATCCGTAATCGCCCAATGACCATCCCCAAAAGCCAGCGTATTTTCCCTAAACGGCGCTTGCTTTTATAATGCGATAAAATCATAATTTCTCCTTTTCTTGCACCAAATAATACAAAAAAAGTGTTGGCAGATTTTTATTCACCAACACTCTAAACTATAAAACGAGTTATTCATTTATTTCTTTTAGTGTCCCCGGCCAGAATTGAACTGGCGACCTACCGCTTAGGAGGCGGTTGCTCTATCCTGCTGAGCCACGGAGACAAAATAAAAGTGACAGTACTAAATATTTTGCCACTTTCTAGAATATTTGTAAAGTTTTCTTAGTAAGATTCCTCGATTTGATTCCAAATTCGACGTAAATTGCGTTTATGCATATTGTCTAAAAAAGTCTCTTTTAATTTTTCTTTTGCGCGATCAAAAAGGCCACTGGTTACAATGTTTTCTGAATAAGTCAATTCAAAAGATTGATCATTCAAAGGTTTTAAGTCATAACTAACTGCCGTCTTAACCGCCTCTACTTCGGACGTAAAGTGGTAGCTGCGATCTGGGACAACTTTAGTAATCGTTACGATATTGTCCTCATTATTAGACATCTTTCGAATGTATTGCAAACCTTGCAATTGATCCAAACGAACACTTTGACCTTTGTAGCGCTGAACATCATATAAAACTGGGTCAATCAGCATCTTATAGAAAAATGTCGTTGGAATATTGAGTACTTGTTTTAGTTCCATAGCAATCACTCCATGTTTGTCAAAACTTACTGTTTTGCTTGTCGTTGATATAAAGTAATAAACTCATCAGCCAAGTCACGAATCGTAATCGCATTCATCAAATGATCTTGGCCATGAATCATGAGTAATGTAATATTCACCGGTTCTCCACTAGCTTCAGCGGTCAACAGGGCTGTTTCTTTAGTGTGCGCTTCTTTAATATAAGTATCCGCCTCAGCCAATTTAGCGGCTGCCGTTTCAAAGTCTCCCATTCGTGCTGCTTTAATTGCAGCCATTGCACTACTTCTAGCATTACCGCCATTCACGATCAAATTCATTGCAGCATCTAAGTTTTCGTTGCTCTGTGTGTTTGATTTCATCATGAATCCCCTCATTTGATTAAAAATTAGCTTCATTTCGTCCTGGGTAAATTATACACCAGTTCTTACTTTTTTTGTTTTGGCTTACCTTTATTTTTTCGTTGCCTTAGATGTTTATTTTTCTTAACTGGTTTTTCTGCCGATTTTGCAACTGGCGCTGTTGTTGTTTTAGCTGCTTTATTTTTAGCCTTTTTAGCCGTTGTCCCAGCAGCTGGCCGCTTCGTTGTCAAATGACCGTCTACTAAATAAACTTGCTGTAGCGCAACTTCTGTACCTAGTTGTTGCTGCAATAGCCGGCGATCATGATCATTGCCCAAACTTAAAACAGTCCCTTGTTTATGCATCCGTCCTGTACGGCCGCTACGATGAATATACTCCGTCTTACTTTCTGGCAGATCATAGTTAATGACCATAGATAAATCTTCAATATCTAATCCACGGGCCGCCACATCGGTCGCCAACATTAAATTCAATTTGTGTTTTCTAAAATCTTGCAGTGCTAATTGCCGCCGCTGAGCATCCTTACGGCCATCCAAAATCGCTGTATTAACCCGCCAATCTTCTAAAATATGATTGGTTTTGATCAGTTGATTTTTTTGTCTGAAAAAAGCAACACCATAAAATGACTTTTGTCGACTTAATTCTTTTAAAACAACCGCTTTGCCCCGGGGACTCGTCTGTAAAAAGAGGTGCCGTACCTTACTGGTATGCACTAACTGCTGCCGGGTATCAATGGTTGTCAGCTGAATACGATTAGCCTTAGCAAACTCCGTCACCGCTTGTGATGTTGTGGCACCAAAGAAACCTACTTGTAATGGTTTTGGTAAATGATCCAACACCATCTGTAGTTTTTCTTGGCCATTTTCAAACAGCAGCGCATCGGCTTCATCCAAAATCAACGTTTTAAGTTGTTTACTCTTAACTTTATTTTTATTGAGCAACTCCATCAGTCGCCCTACTGTGGCAATGATAACTTCGGGTTTTGCCTTTAGTTTTTCAATTTGCCGCTGCACATTGGCATTTCCGGTAACCACCGTTTGTTTTAAACCCAAAGCCTGTACAAAAGGCTGAATCGCTGCCCGCATTTGATGGGCTAATTCTTGAGAAGAGACTAAAATGATTAATTGTAAGCCGGAGCCAGCCTCAATATTTTGTAAAATTGGTAGACTAAAAGCTAAGGTTTTCCCGGTACCGGTTGGGGCTAAGCCTTGTAAAGACTGTCCTGATGCCAATGGTTCAAAAACTTTGGCTTGAATTTCTGTAGGTTGGTCAAACCCTTGCTGATGCCATGCTTCTGTGATAGTTTCGTTCATTAATTTTTTAAACCTTTCTATTGATCCGCAGGCAAATTAAACCCGGCGGATTGTCGTAAATTGTACATCGTTTGATTAACAGCAACGCTTAATTGATTCAGCTTCTGGAAAGTTTGCCGATCTTGCTGGGCAATAATCGTTGCAAAATCTTGAGCTTCATGAATCATCGGATTTGCTGCAGGTTTTTCACTTAAAAGTTCTGCTGCCGCGTCAGGTGCTCTTGTCAAAGTAACTTCATTAAATTCCCCAGCATTATCAATACGTAAAGTTTGTTTCCCGCAATAAATTTCAGAGGCTAAAGTCGACTGGACGTTTTTCCCCATATTTAAAGTAACTTCAAAATCTGGATAATTCAAAATTGCAGTGCCGCGGCCATCTACACCGGTCCGTAAAAAGACTGGGTGATACTGCACTTTTTCAGGGACACCAAACCAACTGATTGCATTATACACTAAGTACACCCCTAAATCTTGCAAAGCACCGCCCGCAAATTTTGCTGAGAAAATATTTGGTTCTTCACCGGCTAAATACTGGTCAAATCGTGAGGAATATTTCATGTACGTTAAAAACGCCCCATCTTGATGATCAAAACCTTGAATTGTTTTTGTCACCGTTTGAAAGTTCGGTTCATGGATCTGCCGGGCAGCTTCAAAATAATAGACTTTAGGATGGGCGACTAATGCAGCCTGAATTGCGGCCATTTCAGTAGGATTTACTGCTGCCGGTTTTTCAACAATCACATGTTTGTCCGCATTAATGACAGTTAGTGCTTGAGGGGCGTGCAAGCTATTTGGTGAGGCAATATAAATAATATCAATAGCTTCTGAATTGACAAATTGCGCCATGTCTTCGAAATACTGAATCCCCGTTCCAAATTCTTGGCCAAATGCCTGGGCTTTTTCAATGTTTCGAGAGTAAACCCCTGCCAGCGTATATTCTTTAGTTGCCAATGCAGCCTGAACAAACTGTTTTGTAATCCAATTCGTACCAATAATACCAAGATTTAACATTTAAAACGCCTCCAAGATTAATTTTTATTTAATAGTCAAAACGATTGAGTTTGTAATCGTGCTAGTGCTATATTTAATAGTATAGGGAGGAAACAAACGTATGGCAGATATTTTTAAGCAAAGTGCCCAGCGGTTAAATGATTGGGTGCAAAAGCGTCGCGTCAAGCAGCACGCCCAAGCTGTTGAACATGTAGAACCTGATTATTCAACAATTTTTGCCGGGAAGTGGGCCTTTATTGATGCCCATACAAAAAAAGAGCATGCTATGTTGATAGATCAAGACTTAAAAATTACGATCGATCATAAAAAGCTTGACGGTCATATTATTGGTTTGAGTTCAGAACTTTTAACTTTCCTAGACCATTATGGCTTTCAACTAAAAATTTTTGCGCAAGATCGTCGTCCAGCAAAGATTTATGATGAATCCAGCGGCGAAACTTATGATATTGTCGATCGTAATACGCCTTGAAGTTATGCCTTATATTGTAACAGTTTCAAAACTTGCTGCCTAGCATTGATCTAAAAAAGCGTTCTACCTGAAATTATAATTATTATTCTATTATTCCCTTGGCAGACTAGGTCCAGCATTAATAAAAGTGAGTGCCCAGATCAAAATTTTATTTTGATCTGAGGCCTCACTTTTTTATTTAACCTAGTTTTATAATTTAGTTGACTTCTCAAAGACTGTTCACCGCTGTCCAAGTAATCGTCCCTTGATAAGTTCCAGGTTCATTATAGTCTGAAGTTCTTAATAAAATACCAGTGGTTGGCTGCCATTGCGTGGTCAAATCTGTCGTCTGCACGCCAAGCCCACTTTTAACCCCATGACCCACAGAAATTGGTGTATCCGATAATGGGGTTATTTGCCCTGAATCTGCAACATAAATTAACTCACCATTTAACACCGTTTGATCTTGAAGCAGTTTGGTGGCCTGGGCTTGAATGTGCCAGTTAAGCCCAGGTGCTCTGCTGTCGATCACTTTAATCATCCAATTGTCTTGACGCTGAATAATTTGATGCGCCTGACTGCTGAAGCCTTGTTGAAAATACAGATCAGCCATCGGTTCTAATTCTAAAACACCGATTACATTAATTAAATAAGTAATCACATTTGATTTTAAACCCGTTTGATCTTTAAGATAAACTTCCAATACATTGGTCCCCACATGCAACGCTTGATGGGCTATATTGATGTTGAATGTTCCTGCAATTTGACTGGTCTCTTGGACATTACGGCTAACTAATGCCCCATCGTTTAATTTTGTATAGAGTGTCTGTTGCTGATTTACAACTTCATGATTATCTCGATACTGAATTTTACCCGAAATAAAGCCGTCCTCACCAATTTTTAAGGCCATTGGGTTTGGTGTTTGTTCCATGATCCCCAATTCTGGCCGTTCAATCTTGAACGCTGGCGTTGTGGCATCCGTAATCAGTCGTCGACCTGCAAAATGAGAAGTTGTCGCAGCTACCTCTGTATCTGTCGTTACACTTTCCACCGTACCCACTAATTCAAGCGTTGCCGTATTATTATTAAGATTTAAATTCTGTTTTAAAGCAACTTTAATTTCATTTTCAGTTAAGTTTTGTAAATCAATACTGTCTTGTTGCCCATTTTGATACGTCACCTTGCCGCTGGTATAAGATACTTGCTGCGGCAACCGCAATGTTGCTAAAATTGAACCCCAGTCTTCAGAGCCGCTATTATAATGCAGCTGATAATTTACGGCTAATGTATCCCCTACATGCACCGTATCATCTTCATTTAAAACTCTGTTTTGGACAACATCTTTAATTTGTGCGGTAACATCCCCCGCCACAAAAGCGGGCATTGATTCAAAAATAACTAAATTGTTTTCGACCTTGTTCCAAGTTGTGCCTGTAAATCCCCAAAGGATTTTGGAATCCTGGGTTGCTAAAAAAACAGTCGGGTCCACTGGCACCGTCCGTGTAATCGCTTGACCAGTAGGCGCTCCATCTGGCAGCCCCGGTTCATCAAATGCTTTATCGTTAAATGTGTATGTAATCTGCTTGGCAATCGGATCCCAATGAATACTCAAATGCCGCCACTTACCATTACTCAAATACCGGTCATTACCGGTGAATTCATCACCCAACATGACAACACCGCTGTGATTCATCATCAAACTCATAAAACTGCCATTAAAAGGCGTGTAAGTTGCAGGTTGACCCGGATAGGCAGATGCAATGTGATCTGAAAGACCATTACTAGGAAAAGTTAAGCCATTATCAAAGTTCGCATTCGCCGCCCACTGATTATTCACCGGCGTATCTTTATGGCTGTCAAACTCCAAAGCCCAACTATTTTGAATTGCGCGTTTGGCGATCGCTGAAATCCCATCAACGCCTGGTGTCGTTCCCCAGACCCCCAGTGTTTCACCACCTTCGCCTTTGCCGTTGCTATTTAATGAAAAGGCCTCTGTTTTATGTTTGTCATTTTGTAAAACAAAAGCCATCCCATTACCAGCATTTTCAAATCGATTCCCAAAATATAACCACATCGACATTGTTTGTGCTTTTGTAATATCAAAATAATTACCGGCGCTGGCTTTAGACCAAACTGAACCGTAAACCCCCGCCTGCTCCGTCGTTAAAATAATTGGCACAACGGACGTCCCCGTTGCACCAAAACTCGAATTATTAAAAGTCCCGGGAATTGTCCCCAAGGTAAATAATTTATCTGCATCGGGCAAACCATTTGGCAATTTTTTAGTCAGAATATCGTTAATCTGTTCGCCATAAGCTACTGTTGGTTTATAGAGCACATTGCAACTGATAATGAATACCATACTAATTAAGAAGAAAATAAAGTATTTTATTTGTTTTATAGACACCTATTCCACCTAAGCCTTATTTGACGACATCATATTCGGAGTTCTATCATCTTTTAGCTTAGGGTTTATTTAAAACAAGGTCAATAATTTAAAGATCAACTTTAGATAAAATGAAGTTTATATTATTAATTTTATTTTATTTTACATCCCCTACTAATATATTACTATAAATTGACAAATAAATAGCGCTGGTAAGGCGTATTAACGCGCTTTATGCCAGCACTATTTTAATCTTCTAAATACTATTGGTTGCTGTCCAAGTGATGGTACCCGTGTAAATACCGGCATTATTATTACCGGTTGTATTTAAGAATAAGCCCGTTGTAGGCACCCAGCCTGTAGAAATGTCCGTTGTCGTGGGATCATCCCCCATCTTTGTCCCTGAAGCCACGGTTGTTGGATTATCCGTAATTGCCGTTTGATTACTATTAATATCTACATAAATGATATCGCCATTTAACGGCGTTGTTGTTTGCATCAGTTGGCTGGCAGTTGCTTGAATGGCCCACTTTGAACCTGATGTGCGCGTATCTTCTAACGTCACAGTCCAATCGCCCTGTCGATCCAAAATTTGATGGGTGTCACCAGCGAAACCTCTTTCAAAGGTAACCGCCGGAGTTGCTTTTAAAACAAGATAGCCGGTCATGTTAATAGTATAAGTGATCGTATTTGATTTATTGCCATCAGCATCCCGGGCATAAACCGTTAATATATTCACACCAGGCTTTAACCCCTCAGCAGGCACCGTAATTTTATAAGTCCCGTTAGTACTGCTCTCTACGCTAGCCAAAGTGCCCGTTTCAGTAGTAGCTTCATTGAGTTTTGTATAAAGGGTAACTTTAGTGTTATCAATCGTCCCGCCGCTAGTATAGGCCATAGTACCGCCTAAAACCGCATCGTCACCTTGCTGAATGTTCACCGTATTGACCGTAGTGGCAATTGTTAAAGGTTTTGCTGACTTAATTACAAAATTATTGGTCGCTGCCGTAGCAATCAAATTAGTGCCCTTAAAAGTAGATACTGCCGAAGGTACTGTAGCCGTTGAGCCTAATGTTCCCGCTTTGGCCGTCCCAATGAAATGAATATCCGCTCTAGCCACACTGCTGTCCAAAGCCTGCCCCAACGTTTGACTCATTGCAAAATTACTTAGTTTGCTGACATCAATGGTCTCAGCAGGTTTATCCGTATTAGGATAAGTGATCTGCGCCGTTGTGTAAGTCATACTCTTAGGCAAGCTAAGACTGGCCACAATATTTTGCCAAGATTGATTCCCACTTAAATAGCTTAATTGGTAGTGGACATCTAATGTGTCCCCAGCGATTACTGCATCCCCACTGGCAACGGTTCTGCCTTGCGTGACATTTTGAATTTCTGCAGTGGCCTCTGCTTCAACTAAAGAAGGGATCGATTCAAAGATTACAAAGTTATTTTCGCTGGCAGAACCGGTTGACCCGGTAAAGCCCCATCTAACTTTAGTATTCCCATCGGTCAAATTCAGCTTACTGATATCAATAGGGACCGTCCGGGTCACGGCTTTACCTGAAGGCGAGCCGTTTGCTTGTCCATCAACATCAAAGTTCTCATCATCAAAGATATACGTCATTTCTTGGGTTGTAGGATCCCATTGCATCTTTAAATGCCGCCATTTTACGTTACTTAAAATCTTATCGATAGTGCTGCTAAAGACATCTCCTAATTTCACTAAGCCTTCATGGTTCATTGAAAGGTCTGTATTATACGTCGCAACTTCTCCTGGATAATTAGAGGCAATATGGTTATTGTAGTTTGTGTCACCTAAGCCAAGATTGATATCAAACTTATTATCATTTGCTGGATTAGCACCTTTCGGATTAAGATACGTATCAAATTCTAAAGCCCAACTATTTTGAATCGCTCGAGAAGCCGTAACTTCTGGCGTGCTGCCATCTTGCGTAGAGCCCCAAACACCTAACGTTTCACCACCGATACTGCTGCCCCCAGGTCCTTGAGCAAAGGCACTGACGCCTCGAGGATCATTTTGCATGACAAAAGCCATCCCGTCCCCGCCATTATAGTAACGTGCACCAAAATACAGCCACATGGACATAGTTTGCCGTTTGGATAAATCAATATAATTGTCAGCGGCCATGTTGGACCACACGGATCCAACACGATTATATCTCGCAGGCGTTATGATGATCGCCGTTGTCCCATTACCATCACTTGGTGTATAGAATTCTGTTGAGTTATAAGAAATGTTACCAAGTGTAAATAATGATTGTGTAGAACTTAACCCTCTGGGATAGGCTCTTCCAAAAACATCTTTTGGTTCTTCATCAACCGCCCTGACAACTTGGTGATCCATCACTAAAAAAGCCCCCAACCCACAAAGTAGTCCCAACAACATGTAATATAGTCGCTTTTTCATTGTGATACCCCCAAGCCTAAAACCTATTGCAATAACCCCAAATAAAAATAATTGTTTCCTTTAGTAAGACAGATTATATAAGGTTATTCTTCTAAAGGCTATTTTTCAGCTTGTGAATAGATATTCAATGTTGGCATCTAAATAACTTCTAATTTAACAATTGTTCTTTTAATTGAGGATAGTTATTGCTATGCTATGTAAGGGGTCTGTTTGAGATAAGGAATGATGACAATGTTAGATCAACGTTTAATCGGCCAACGATTCACTAATACAACCGCAACAGATTCGGGAACGGTGCGTTTCTTTGGTATTCTTTACCGTTATCGTCTCACAGAACCGGTTGCCATTGGTGAAATACTGGAAGTTACCGAAGTAACACCAAGTTATTTGCTTGTCCAACCATATATACCAGAACTTAAATACTAATTGAGGGGTGCTATTTTATGTCCATTATTACTTGGATTATTGTAATTGCAATTATCTTATTTGTTTTATTTATTATCTTTTCATCGTTTGCTATCATCCATACTGGTGAAGTTGGGATTGTAGAACGTTTAGGGGTTTATGTCCGTTCCTTACAGCCCGGCTTACACGTTGTGGTGCCGATTTTATACCGTATCACTCAAGTCGTGAATCTAAAACAGATTCCTATGCAAATTAATGAGCAAGAAGTTATTACAAAAGACAACGTTGTCGTTAGAGTTTCCGAAACTTTAAAATATCATATTACCGATGTGGACGCTTTTGTTTACAAAAATAAAGACTCCGTTGAAAGTATGATTCAAGACACCCGGGCACAACTTCGGGGCATTATTGGGAATATGGACCTAAATGAAGTCTTAAACGGTACCGAAACCATTAATCACTCTTTATTTGAACAACTAGGTGACATCACCGCCGGCTACGGTCTTAATGTAGATCGGGTGAACATTGATTCCATCGAAGTTGATCAAGATATTCAAGAATCTATGAACAAGTTGCTCCGAGCTTCTAGAGAAAAAGAAGCCAACATTATGGAAGCAGACGGCTTAAAACAAGCTGCCATTGCTAAAGCTGAAGGTTTAAAGCAAGCTAACATTTTGGAGTCTGAAGGTAAGAAACAAACCCAAATTTTAGAAGCCCAAGGTCGGGCTGAAAGTCAACGTTTACTCGCCCAAGCTTCTAGAGACCAAATTGACTTTATTAATGAAGCTTTAAAAGAAAACGCCCCCGTTTACTTGCAATATCGTAACATCGAAGCCATGGAAGCCTTAGCCAATAGTGACACAAACACCGTTGTTATGCCAAGCCAAGCCATCGACAGCCTCGGCCAACTCCCCGCCGTTAAAAACCTGTTGAAAGATAAAAAAGATTAGAGCGCGAACTAGAGCGGGAAAGCCTCGAGCACTAACCTAGAATCTTGCAGGGTGTCGTCAGACACACAAGAGATTCGTAGTTGGGTGAGAGCTTTGCTCTAGTGAGCGCGTTTCAAGATCAGAGCGTGACCAAAGACGGGTTGATTTTGAGCATAGCCTAGACTAACGCCGTGAGCGGTTTTCGCTTACAAGTTAGACGTAGCTAAGCGCAGAAATCAGTCTTTGGGAACGCGTTTTTAGAGCCAGAGCGGGAACTAGAGCGGGAAAGCCTTGAGCACTAACCTAGAATCTTGCAGGGTGTCGTCAGACACACAAGAGATTCGTAGTTAGGTGAGAGCTTTGCTCTAGTGAGCGCGTTTTAGAGCCAGAGCGTGATCCAACACAACCTGAACACAGTAAAGAATCCAGATCAAGATTAATTCTGATCTGGATTCTTTATTTGCATTACCTTAGATACGTTAAACTATTTTTTTAATCGTTTAACTCTGAATTTCTTTTGATAGATAAAAGCAGCTGTTCCAACAAGCAATAATCCTAAAATGACTGCCCATTGATTATGCTTTTCGCCAGTTTGTGGGAAATCACGGGCTTCGTCCTTAGCCGGTGTCGATGTTGTTAACCCAGGTAATGCCGGCTCTGGTAATAATGGTGTCGGCGTTGGTTTCGGTGTTGCTGTACCTGGTATCGAAGGACTTGGCAAGACTGGTTTACTTGTATCTGGTTTACTCGTATCTGGTTTACTTGTATCCGGTTTACTCGTATCTGGTTTACTTGTATCTGGTTTGCTTGTATCCGGTTTGCTTGTATCTGGTTTACTCGTATCTGGTTTACTCGTATCCGGTTTACTCGTATCTGGTTTACTTGTATCTGGTTTGCTTGTATCTGGTTTGCTTGTATCTGGCTTATTTGTATCTGGTTTGCTTGTATCTGGCTTGTTTGTATCTGGTTTACCAGGATTTGTTGGTTTTTCCGGATTCGTTGGATTCTCCGGGTTTTCCGGGTTCTCTGGATTCTCCGGGTTTTCCGGATTCTCTGGGTTCTCTGGATTCTCCGGATTCTCTGGGTTCTCTGGATTCTCTGGATTCTCTGGGTTCTCTGGATTCTCCGGGTTCGTTGGATTCTCTGGATTCTCTGGGTTTTCCGGATTCTCCGGGTTCGTTGGATTCTCTGGATTCTCTGGGTTCTCCGGCTCATCCTCGTCATGATACGATAAGGCGTTGGTAAGGATGATATTACCAGAATCTTTATCATCCACTGAGGCCAGGTAATCTTCAGAGATATTTAACTCTTTCACGGTATAATGAATTGCCGTACCATCTTGATCGAGCGCTAAGCCTTGCCAAGTGTGTGTCCAATCTTCATCAGCACTTAATGTCACTGGTTCGCCAACTTTTTCACCATTAGCATATAGCTGAACTAAAACACTCTCCGGTCGCGTTTCTGCAATATTACCCATATCATCCCAACGTTTAGTTACCGTAACATTCATTTTATCTGGCGTATAGGTGTTAATTAAATTGTAGCCTTCTACTGTCGCAGAATAATCTGGAACATGGTCTTCTGTAATTGTATAATCTACTTTTTGACCATTTTTAAATGTCGGTAAATTATCAAACGTATACTGCCAATTATCTTCAGCGGTCACCGTTTTTGTCTGAACAAGTTGTCCATTACCCAGTAGATTTACGGTAATTGACGCTGGCCGCTTACCAGCTTGATCAGCGTCATCTTCCCAAGTTTTTGTTCCGGAAACACTAGTACTCGGCACATTGTACATCACCATTTTAACGGTTGGTTGTAGATCGTTATCAATGAAAAACGGCTCCGGTGTGCTGTTTAAAACGTACCCTTCAGGCGCTTGTGTCTCCACGAAGGAATAGTCACCAGCAGGTAGGTTTTTAATAAAAATCTGCCCTTTCTCATCGGTTACTAAATCCTCATAGCCGGGAACAACGCGATCTTGGCTATCTAGTAGCTTAAAGTGAACCCCGGCTAAAGGTGCGTTGGTAATTTGATCTACTTTAGTAAGTGTCACACTACGGTTCGTTCCTAAACCACTGCCGCCTTCACCAAGTACAACCGTTTTGATGCCGCTATCATTAAACAAGTGTCCATGGGTGATATCAGCCCCTTTGATGCCTACTGAATTCGTTAGTGCCATCCGGCTGCCATCTTGCAGATAAGGGCTGTTTTCATTCAATGTCGATGTATAAAGGACTTGGATATCTCTTACGATTGCCTGCTTAAATTTAAGCGTAAAACCCGTGTCTGATATTTCTAAGACATATAAATCAGCCGGGACAACTCTTTGTTCATTGGTATAGGTTATTTGAAATGAATCTTTATCAATGGTTTGATTGTCCAAGTTCTGTAGAGTGTCCGTTACAACCGCATTTTCAATATCGTATTCTTTTGGATTAATCCGCATCTGCCACTGAATCTGACGGTAGCGACCATTAGCTTGTTGATTAATCGCCCAGCCGTTTTTAGCAATATATTCTGCCTGATGATCATTAGGTTTTTGACCGGTAACGGTTAAATAAATATTACCAGTACGATCTAAGGGATGATTGGTATAGTAATCTGTCCAAGTAATGGTCCCGGTACTTTGACCTTCAGTAGCTACAAATTGGCCAACCACATCCCCATTATCATTTTTAATCGCAAAATTTTCATTTTTGATAAATTGTGCGCCGTTTGGCAAAGTTAAAATGGAGGTGTCGCCACTGATCACTTCAACATCATTGCCGAAATTCCAATCGTAATGAATCGCATGATAGTCACCTAAAATCCAATCCGTCGCATTTGTAATCGGCTGACCATCGCTGTCTTTAGCATCTAAAATACCAATGCCACTCGTCATAAAAGTAATATTATTAATTCGTGGCTGCTTAGCCTGTGGCGTTGGTGTTTCTGTAGGTGTTGTTGGTGCTGGTGTCACTGGCTTAGCAGGTTCTGTTGTCCCTGATGCTGGTGGCGCCGTTTCAGTCGCTGGTGATTCCGTGACTCCCGGTGTCGCTGACGGCGTTTCAGGAATTGTCGTTGTTTCAGATGGTTTCTGAGCTGTTTGCGCCATTGTGCCAGCTGTTTTGGCGGTACTTTCTGTGCTTTGTGTCACCGGTGTTGTATCAGCTTTGGCAATTTTTGTTTGAGAAGCTACCAAACCGATTGAAAACAAGAGAACCACAATGGCTAATAAGCTGAATATAAATTTTTTGTTCTTCAAAGTTCACCCTTCTCCCTAATTCTAATAACGTGAACTGAGTGCGTTTAAATAACCTAATTACTAACATATCGCTAATTTTTTACAAAACTAGCACGTTTGTTTTAAATAAATTTGCACAAACCTGCATCGCTCACTAATCGCCTTATGAAATACAGCAAATTTTAAACCGATCGTTATCATCATTAAGTGGAGAATAAGGCATTCATTTAATTATTATTATCTAACCTCGCCTATATTATATCAGAAAATTCTAAAAAAAACATATTTTTTGAGTATTAATCAATTAATCATATCGAATTCTTTTTCTTATAAAATTAGATAACAGGCACAATAAAAGCCAATACTCAGCATTATTACGCCAAATATTAGCTTATTTTGTGAACCTATTTATTTAAAATTTTATTACTTTTTACGCGCTTTTCCGGTAATGTGTTCAACCTTAATTTGATAAACCGCCGTCTTATCAGACATGGCTTTGATATACTTTAAACCTTTTGCTTCAAAATTCTGTGAATACTTTTGAATCAGCAACTCCAAGGCCAATTGTTTTACATCACCTGAAACCTCTACCGCTTCTCCAAAGGCAATGACACTTTCATATTTAGTCGAAAACTTATCTGGTAAAACCTCGGTATCGCCCACAACGGTAAAGCTAACTTTGGCATTGTGTTTTAGATTCTCTACTTTTTGCCCCACATCTGGCGCACAATGAAAATAAATTGCGCCATCTTTAGTCACAAAACTAACCGGTACCCCGTAAGGATAGCCGTTTGTCCCAATCGTTGCTAAAATGCCATAAGCTGCTTTTTCCAAAACTGCGGGTAATGCCTCTGGGGCTAATGCCCGATTTTGTCGTCTCATTTCTGCAAACATGTTAAGCGCCTCTTTTTATAAATTATTAACAATCATTTTGTTTTATGTGCCGTTATGATTGTAAAGCTATAGACATTGATCGTTATCCTGCAATAGTCAACCTGCACATACCAATCTTTCCTTGCTGCGTAATGCTCGCATCTTTTAAAGTTATTTTAGCTTTGCACCAAACCAACTTTCGCACTTTTTTAAGTCTTTATTATAGCATAAAAACTCACTTAGCAATAAAAACCGACAGCCAGAGTAGACACTGCTACTTTGGGCTATCGGCGTGCATTATTCAATCAAATTCACGATAATTTACAAACTGGAATCCAAATTTCACTTCGATAATTTATCTTAGACGTATCTGGACTTTCAGACCACAATAGCTCTGGCCCGCCTGTGAGTTCATAACCCGAAGTTGGAAACCACTCACCGTAGATTTTTGCCCAAGTCGCTTGCAAGGCTTCCGGAAATTGGCCAACAACGTTAAAGACCGCCCATTCTGACGCTTCAACCGCTAGCCTGTCAAAACTCGTTTTTACCGTCTGAGTTGTTGCTACCCCTAAATACTGATCTAATTCACAGCCTTCAACTCTCTCGTCAGCAAAGTTAGCAGAGACATTCAGCATGCCCTTTGGTTCAACATCACTTAGGGCTTTAAGTTCAGCTATGATTTCCGGTGTTAGTTGCTGTACTAGCGAATCCATTTGATGATTAACACCTTCAAATTGTAAAGTCACCCTTTTCTTAAAACCAATTATTTGGAAAGCTTCTTTTTCGACAATCCTGTAATCCATTGTTTCCCCACCTTTTATTGTCAGTTGAAAGGTCATTGGTAGCAATATTTTCAATTGAACAGCACCTTTTTTTATTTGTGAAGGATTGACACCATGCATTTTTTTGAACGCCTTACTAAAAGCTTCCGGTGTTTCGTAACCAAAATCTAGTGCAACGTCGCTAACTTTTTTAGCCGTCGACTGCAAAACATTAGCAGCTAATGATAATCGACGACGGCGGATGTATTCCCCCAAAGGCATGTCCGCCATAAACGAAAACATGCGGCGAAAATGATAGTCCGAACACCCCGCAAGTCGCGCGATTTGTGCGGTATCAATATCCGCCATCAAATGCGCCTCCACATAGGCCATAGCCTCATTAAATTGTTTTATGATATTCAACTGTGCCACCTTCCTTTCACAAAAAAGTATAGCAAATTCAACCCTCAGCTTCCTGTTCATTTTCTTGCAACTATGGACCGATTTTTATCTTAAAATTAAAAAAGCACTTCATCTTAACCGATGAAATGCTTTCACTTTTTAATACGACTCGTCATTTTTTAACCCATTCCCGTAATACAACAGCTAACATTCTTATGGGCGCAGTCCCATACCGCCTTCAAGCGTGATCGTTTCACCACTCATGTACTTAAAGTCTGGGGATGCTAATTGCACACAGACACGCCCAATCTCAGCTTCACAATCACCATAATGGCCCATTGGTGGCATATGCACATTGGCCTCAAATGCCTCTGGATACGCTTTTTTAAAATTCTCAAGTTGCGCTGTCCAAGCAAGGGGGCATACGATATTCACATTGATCCCATCCTTACCCCACTCATTGGCGGCCACTCGAGATAGCCCCCGAATCCCTTCTTTTGTGGCGGCATAGGCACTTTGTCCAAAATTACCAAATAAGCCAGCACCAGAAGCGAAGTTAATCACTGAACCTTTGGACTTTGCCAAGTACGGATAACATTTTTGCATATAAAGAAATGCCGCATAAAGTCCAGAATAAATAGCCAAATTAAACTGATCCAATGTGTGCTCCGCTAACGGTACGCCCGAAGCTGAAGCTTGGGCATTATTAATTAACACATCAATGCCGCCAAATGTCGCTACCGCCTGTTCAATAACTACATTAACCGTTGCTTCATTATCCTTACCCGCACTCACATCCGCTACGACCGGCAATACTGAAATACCATACAGACGCTCCAATTCTTCTTTAGCATCCGTTAACTTCTGTACATTACGACCGGTGATAACTAAATTAGCCCCTTCTTTCGCATAAGCCGTCGCAATCCCATACCCAATTGACCCACATGTGCCATCACTTAAAGTCGCCCGGCCAGCACCGGTAATGATTGCCGTCTTTCCTTGTAAAAAGCCCATTTTTTACCCTCTTTTCTTATATTTACTATAGGGTAGCTTAGCATAGCAGAAAGGCAATCTCAAGGTATATTGATAATTATTTCACAATGTAAATAATCTAAAAATAAAAAGAACTCTGAAATAATCGCCTGTCACAGCAGCACTTTCAGAATTCTTCAAATTTAAATCCTTTTTATTTTGTTAATAAAGTTACACTTTCCACATGGGTTGTCATTGGGAACATATCCACTGGCTGTGTTTCTTTAGCTGTATAACCTTGGGCACCGAATAACGTCAAATCCCGAGCGAGTGTCGCTGGATTACAACTAATATAAACCACTTTTTCAGGGGCTACTTTGCCAACTGCTTCAATAAATTCAGGTGCTAGGCCTTTACGTGGTGGATCCACGACGACAACATCTGCTTGTAGACCCTCTGCCTGCCAGGTCAACATGACTGTTTCAGCTTTACCCAAGGTGAATTCCGCATTGGTAATGCCATTTAGTTTTGCATTATGCCGGGCATCTTTGACCGCATCTTCAACCACTTCAATCCCTTTGACCGCCTTGACATGCTTCGCCATGGATAAGCCAATAGTACCAATACCAGAATAAGCATCAATCACAGTTTCAGTCCCTTGAAGATCCGCCACATCAATCGCTTTTTGATAAAGCACTTGTGTCTGTTGTGGATTCACTTGATAAAAAGATAACGGGGAGATATCAAACTGCAGCCCTAACAATTCATCCCGCAATACGGGTTTGCCCCAAAGAACTTTTTGCGTCTTCCCCAAAATCGCATTGCCCTTACTAGGGTTGATATTTTGAATCACACTGGTGACTTCTGGAATTTCAGATTGAATCATGGCAATTAACGTCTTAGCTGAAGCTAATTTCGTACTGCGCGTTACTAAAACCAGCATTAATTCATGCGAATAATAGCCGCGCCGCACCATAATATTTCTCAAAACGCCCGTATGGCGAATTTCATCATAAGGTTCAATGGCTAAACGGCGAATAATGGATTGCAGCGCCGCAATAGCTTTATCAATTTCTGGATCTTGAATAAAGAAATCCGTCATTGGCACTAACTGGTGACTCCGTTTTCTAAAGAAGCCTACCGTTGCTTGCCCATTTAAGTTCCGGACTGGAATTTGAGCCTTGTTCCGATAATGGGTTGGATCACTCATCCCTAAAGTTGGTAAAACATTGATTGCCAACTGTGCTTTTTGAAAAACATTTTCAACTTGTTTTTGCTTAAATTGCAATTGCGCTGGATAAGCTAAATGTTGGAGTGGCGCAATACCTGTTTGCGTGTATTGCCGATTTTCTACAGTGACCCGATCCGCACTTTTCTTAAGGATCTTTTTAGTTTTAGCAAAGCCGTATTTTTGACCCACTTTAGTTACTACTGCTTCAACGATTTCTCCAGGTAGTGCGTCGCTGACAAAAATTGGATAGTGATCAATCTTAGTGACCCCTAAGCCGTCATAAGATAGATCTGTGATCTCAAATTGTCTCTGTTCGTTTTTTTCAATAGGTGCTTCAATTTTTGTTTTCATATTTACCTCGTTTTTTTTAGTCGCCGTTAAGCTTAACGAATTTTCTGCAAAAAAACAAGTCTACCCACAACAATTGTAGCTAGACTTATCCTCAAAGTTATTCTACTTTAGGTGTTTCAGAGGCCGCCAAATCAGTGGCCGCGACTTGATCTTCTAGGTTTTCTACCAATCTTTTACCGTCTTCACCATAATCTTCAACCGGCATAATTTCTGCTGGAATAGCATCTACATCTGCAAAAAATTCAATGTGCTGCTTTAAGTTTTTAAAGCGTACAGGGGCATCTCCACCGTATTCCCCGTCTAAATTAATCATCATGCGTTCACCATTTTTAGTTTTAGCTACTAATTTTTTAGTTTTCACATAAATAATATTCGGATCGTCGACGTGTTTGCCACCATTTAAGACTAATGCTAATAATTTGATCATTTCAGCAACATTAGCCGCCTTCACAATAATTAATGAAAAGTGGCCGTCGCCTAAAGAAGCATCCGGAACAATTTGCTCCATGCCGCCAACGGAATTCGTCAATGCCAAAAAGAACATCGACGCCGGGCCATCGTAAGAACCGCCGTCGTATTCCAAATGCATTTGAGTTGCTTTTGCCCGCATTTTCGGTAGCATTTCTGCGCCCTTCATAACATAGGCCAAGTAACCCAAAATAGACTTAAACTGAGAAGGTACTTCATAGGTCAGCTCTGTCATGAAGCCCCCGGCCGCAATGTTAATAAAGTAAGCATCATTGGCTTGCCCAACATCTAGCTTGATTGTTTGCTTCTTCAAAATAATTTTGGCAGCTTCTACAGGATCTTCACGAGGGATCTTCAAAGCCCGGGCATAATCATTCGTTGTCCCTGCTGGAATAATCCCGACTTTCGGCCGTTTTTTTAGTCCAGCAATGCCGTTAACAACTTCATTAAGTGTCCCGTCACCACCAGCAGCAACAATTAAGTCAAATCCTTCTTTAGCGGCTCTTCTCGCTTCTTTAGCAGCAGAGTTAGGCTCCTTGGTGGTTTGAAAAGCACTGGCTTCATAGCCCGCTTTTTCTAAAATATTCAAAATTTGGCCAACACTTCTTAAAAGCGTTTCATGCCCTGCGGTTGGATTATAAATTAATCTTGCTCGGACTCTCATGTTATCCCTCTATATCCTTCATCTTTATCTTTTTTTAAGTTCAGTCATCAAAATTTGGTTGACTACTTTTGGATCGGCTTTACCTTTTGTTTGTTTCATAATTTGACCTACTAAAAAGCCGATTGCCCGATCCTTACCATTCTTGAAATCATCAATAGATTGTTGATTGCTGTCTAAAACGCCATCAATAATTGGGGTTAATTTAGCTGGATCAGATAACTGTGCCAAGCCTTTAGCTTCAACATATTCTTTTGGTTCTGTGCCGTTGGTGATCGTTTCTTTAAAGACTTTTTTAGCGATCTTAGAACTAATCGTCCCATCCGTAATCAACTTAACCATTGTGGCTAAATTTTCAGGGGTTAATTTAGTTTCTTGTAAATCTAATTTCTTATCGTTCATATAGGCATTCACTTCGCCCATTAACCAGTTAGAAATTAACTTAGGATCTGCCTTTTGGGCAACAGCAGCGTCAAAGAAATCAGACATTTCTTTGGTCGCTGTCAAAACGTTGGCATCGTATTCTGGTAACCCAAATTCTTGAACGTAGCGGGCCCGCCGTTTTTCAGGCATTTCAGGAATACTTGCTTGAATTTCTTTGATCCAAGCATCATCTAAATGGAATGGCGGAATATCTGGTTCTGGGAAATAACGATAATCATCAGAGCCTTCCTTCACCCGCATCAAGTAAGTTTGGCCAGTCGCATCATCATAACGCCGTGTTTCTTGACGAATTACCCCGCCAGCCATTAATTCCCGAGCTTGCCGTTTTTCTTCATAAGCTAACCCTTTGCGCACAAAGTTAAAGGAGTTTAAGTTCTTTAATTCTGTTTTAACCCCGTAATCACTTTGTCCAATTGGCCGAATGGAAATGTTTGTATCCACCCGCATAGACCCTTCTTCCATTTTAACATCAGAAGCGCCCGTAAATTGGACAATTTGGCGAAGTTTTTCTAAATAGGCATACGCTTCATCTGGGGAAGCGATATCTGGTTTGGACACAATTTCAATCAAAGGTGTGCCTTGACGGTTCAAATCCACATAAGAATAGCCATCTTCAGAATGGGTGTTTTTCCCAGCATCTTCTTCGACGTGCAATTCAGTAATGCCAATTTTCTTTTTCTTACCGTCAACTTCAATTTCAATCCAGCCGTCTGTCCCTAATGGTTTTTCAAACTGAGTGATTTGATAAGCTTTTGGATTATCTGGATAAAAATAGTTTTTCCGATCAAAATGGGTATCCCGCGTAATTGTCGCATTTAATGCGGAAGCCACCATGATGCCATAACGATAAGCTTGCTTGTTCACCTTAGGCAAAACCCCAGGCATCCCAAAGTCAATAACGTTTGTGTTTGTATTGGGTTCATCCCCAAATTCAACCGGTGAGGGACTAAACATTTTTGTTTTTGTCTTTAATTCAACGTGGACTTCAAGACCAATAGTTGTTTCGAAATTCATTAATTTTGGCCTCCTTTGAATTCGGGTACTTGTTTATGGAAAGTTGTTGCTTTTTCAAACGCATCCGCTGCCGTGAAAATAGCTGTTTCATTTAAAGTTTTAGCCATCAATTGAACCCCAATTGGCAGCCCAGCTTTAGAAAAACCAGCTGGCATTGAAGCCGCTGGAATACCGGCTAAGTTTGCAGGAATGGTCAAAATATCATTTAAATACATCGTTACGGGATCTGTAATTTTTTCACCAATCCCATAGGCTGGTGTTGGCGTTGTTGGTCCTAAGATTAAATCGTGGGTTTCAAATATTTTTTCAAAATCTTGTTTAATTAATGTCCGAACTTGCGCCGCCTTTTTAAAGTAGGCATCGTAGTACCCAGCAGATAATGAGAATGTTCCTAACATAATCCGGCGTTTGACTTCATCGCCGAAACCTTCAGAACGAGACTTGATATAAACATCATCTAATGAATGAACATCTTTAGCTCTAAAGCCATAACGAATGCCATCATAACGCTGTAAGTTAGAAGAAGCTTCACTGGACGCAATAATGTAATAAGCTGGTACGGCATATTTTGTGTAAGGTAGCGTCACTTCATCAACCGTTGCCCCAAGTTTTTCAAAAGTGGCAATGGCCGCTTTGACTGCAGCTACAATATCTGGATCAATCCCTTCACCCATATATTCTTTTGGCACTGCAATCTTCATGCCTTTAACGGACTGCCCTAAAGCAGCGGTAAAATCAGGTACAGCCGTATCAATGCTTGTTCCATCATGGGCGTCTTGTCCGCTGATCGCATTCAAAACAAGGGCGCTGTCTTTGACGCTGCGAGACAAGACCCCGATTTGATCCAAACTAGAACCAAAAGCCATTAAACCCCAACGGGAAACACGCCCATAAGTAGGTTTAATGCCGAAAATACCATTGAATGCGGCTGGTTGGCGAATAGAGCCACCTGTATCTGTCCCTAAAGCAGCGATAACTTCACCAGCAGCAACTGCAGCTGCCGAACCACCTGATGAGCCACCAGGTACTTTGTCTAATTGCCAAGGATTACGCGTCACACCAAAATAAGAGGTTTCTGTAGAACCGCCCATGGCAAATTCATCCAAGTTTGTTTTCCCAACTGTGATGGTATCTTTTGCGTCTAATTTATCCATTACGGTGGCATTATAGACAGGTTCAAAATTATCTAAAATATGGCTAGAAGCGGTCGTCCGCAAGCCTTTGGTTACGATATTATCTTTAATTGCTAAAGGAATACCCGCTAAAATAGTGGCTTCATCAATCCCTTTAGCATCTAAAGCATCTGCTTTTTCTAAAGCAGCGGCCTTATTTAACGTTACAAAGGCATTAATTTTTTCATCCTTAGCCTCGATTTGTTCAAAAGTGGCTTCAACTAATTGTCGCACTGTAATTTCTTTATGCACCAGTTTTTCATGTAAGCTGGCGATATCTTCATCAAAATAATTCAACTATTCGCCCTCCTCTTTTTCGATGATCGCTGGTACACGGATCAACCCATCGGCTTGTTCCGGCACATTCTTTAATAGTTCCGTCCGTGTCGCCTCTTTTTGCGGTACGTCTTCGCGGAAAACATTAATGGCATTAGAAATATGCGTTGTTGGTTCAACGCCAGTTGTGTCTACTGCTTCTAATTGATCTACAAATTCAACAATTTTATCTAATTGACTCGTAAAATTCTCTAATTCAGTTTCATTAAATTCTAGCCTGGCCAGCTTGGCAACATGACTAACTTGTGCCTTTGAAATCATGTTTTTTCTCCTTCTTTACTCCAAATTCGAACATACTCATATATTGTAACATATTTTTTATTGACACTGGTTTAACCAGCTTAATAACTACTGAAAACGTGGGTATAAAAGCTCTTTTCACCACTTTCGCGAGCTACAAAAGCTTGAATACCTTGAGTGGATTGCACGGTAATTTCAATTGGAATATTACTTGGCAAATAACGACCCGCAGCTTGTGAAACATATTGGGTGAAACTGGTAATTTCGGTTTCGCCGTAGAACTGCGTATTGATGGTAATATTCATCCCCTGCAACTGATTATCTTCATAATGTGTTTGGGCAACAACACCGGCAAGATTAGGGAAAAAGCCTTGAATTTGCGATTTAAAGTTCGAAAAAGCATCGCTATCGCCAGAATTCACTGCCTTTTCATCGCCAACGGTTGGTAAAACCTGATTTTTTTCATCCAAGTTCTTCCAATCTGTCACAGTTGTTGCACTGGCTTTATTGGCCGAATAAGCAACATAAACCCCACCGACCAAACTATCTTTAGCCGCTTGTTTATAAATTGCGATGACAATGGGGACATTTTTCAAGTCCGAATTTTGCCGCAAACGTTTTAAAACGGTGTTCGCCATTGACTTACCTTGGGCTAATAATTCCGAATCTGAAATGGTCGTTTTATATTCTGCACCGTATCTTTCTTTTTGATAATAATCAACGGTATTCATTCCCAGGGCAATACTTACACCGCCGAGTTTGACACTTTTGTTATTATCCGTTTGCGTCACGTAATCTTGTTCTAATATTTGCTGTAAATAAAGGGGCGTCCGCTTATCCGCATCTGTAGAGCCATTACTCTTTGGATTCAAACCAGTGGGGTTACTTTTAGATTTGCGAGCCAGCCATTTTTTAACCGTCGCACTCTTTAAATACTGACCTTCTTGTAATAAGTACTTATCAGTGGAGAACTCTTTTTTAGAAATGGTCGTTAAACCGGTTTCCATGCTTTTTACATTAAGCACATTATCCGTTTGACTCACCATTAAGCCCCGAGCTGCACTGGTTTTGTAGCTACCGTCTTGAATCACACCGGTATAGTTGCTTTCCCCTGTGGAACCTGTTGTTTGAACCCCTTTACTGCTATTGGTGGTGGTCGTAGATGTGCCGCTGCCGGTACTCTTTAAATTGCCGCATCCGGCTAAAATAAGTACTAGTCCAGCCATTGCTACTAATAATCCTTTACGTTTCAAAGCTTGTCCTCCTGAAACTAATCCGTTGCTGTCAAATATTGATCTAATTCGGATTCATTAATGATTTGAATCCCTAAATTTTGTGCTTTTGTAAGCTTGCTGCCCGCTGCTGTACCGGCAATTAAAACATCCGTTTTTTTAGAGACAGAGCCGGTGACATGAGCGCCTAAATCTTCTAATTGCTGCGTTAAAACTGGTCGGGTAATATTTTCTAATTTTCCGGTTATAACCACAGTTTTATCCGTGAAGTAACTGGTCGTCGTGGTTGAGGTGCTAGTGTCAATATAGGTTAAATTAACCCCCACGGCTTTAAATTCCTGCAGCAATTCTTGAACCCCGGCATTCGCAAAATAAGTTGCCACACTGTCAGCCATAATTTGACCGACATTATCAATGGTTACCATCTCTTCAGCGCTGGCCTGGGCAAGCTGCCAAACATCCCCGAAATGTGCGGCTAAGATTTTAGCGGCCTTAGCCCCTACATGTCGAATCCCTAAGCCAAATAATAAGCGTTCTAATGAGTTTTGACGACTACGATCAATCGCATTTAATAAATTATTAATAGACTTATCTTTAAATTTGTCCAACTGTGTTAAAGTGTCCGCTGTTAAGCGATATAAATCCGCTGCATCATGGACTAATTCTAAATCATAAAGCTGTTCAATAATGCGCGGGCCTAATCCATCAATATTCATCGCATTCCGACTGGCAAAATGAGTCAGTCCTTCTTTAACTTGAGCCGGACACATCGGATTAATACAACGTAAAGCCACTTCGTCTTCTAAATGAACCAACTGAGCGCCGCAAGAAGGACAAGTTGTTGGTATTTCATAAGGCAAAGCTGTTTCTGGCCGCTTGTTCAAAATAACCGCACTGACCTCCGGGATAATATCCCCGGCTTTAAACAAAGCAACCGTATCCCCGATACGAATATCTTTTTCTTTAAGCATATCCACATTATGCAACGTCGCCCGGGCTACTGTCGTCCCAGCCAACTGAACAGGATCCATTACCGCAGTGGGCGTAACCACGCCAGTTCGGCCGATGGTCCATTCAATATCTCGGACAATCGTCTGCGCTTCTTCTGGCGGGAATTTATAGGCAATTTCCCACCGAGGGACTTTGACCGTGTTGCCTAATTGTGCCTGCAACGCCAAACTATCTACTTTTAAAACCACACCATCAATACCATAAGGCAAATCATCTCGATGCGGTGTTTGTGCTTTAATGTAGTCCATCACTTCAGCCACATTTGAACATAATTTACTATCCGGATTGGTGCTAAAGCCTAAGCGTTTTAAAGTGGCAAGCGCTTGGGTTTGGGTTTGAATGTTTAAAGTATCTTGCTGCGTAATAAAATAAATAAAGGTTTCCAACTGCCGCGCTTTCGTAACTTTGGTATCCAACTGCCGTAAACTACCGGCCGCCGCATTTCTGGGATTGGCAAAAACGGCTTTCCCCTCGGCTTCTCGTTGGGCATTCAACGCTTCAAAAGCCGCTTTTGGCATGTAACACTCCCCACGAACTTCAATGGACAACGGTTCCGGCAACGTCTTTGGAATGCCATCAATGGTCATCAAATTCTTTGTAATATCTTCACCAATTGTCCCGTCACCCCGGGTAGCCCCTTGCACGAACTGGCCGTTTTTATAAACTAAACTGATTGCTAAACCATCAATTTTTAGCTCGGTACTATAGGCATAATCACCGTCAATATTTTTTTGCAGCCGCGCATCAAATGCTTCAAGTTCTTCAAAGGAGAACACATCCCCCATGGAAAGCATTGGTGTACTATGGGTAATTTTGTTAAATCCTGGTAAAACTTCACCGCCAACTTTTTGAGTCGGTGAATCCGGCGTGACGATATCTGGAAAAGCCGCCTCTAAGTCTTGTAAATCCCGATACACTTGATCGTAGACGCTATCTTCAACGACCGGTGCATCCTTTGTATAATAAGCCGCACTGTAACGATTGATCGTCTCCCGCAACGATTGGGCTGCTTGCTGAGCTTGTGTTTTTGTATAAGCTTCAATCGGTTTATCTAATGTCAATTTAGTCACCTCAATTGCTGATTTCTAAGCTAATCTTCTGCTTTTACTTTTTGAATTGGTGCAAAAGCGGCTAGTAACCGTTTCACGCCTTGTTCCTTAAAGGCAATATCCAGTTCCGCATTTTCACCGGTACCATTGACTTTAACCACCGTACCGATGCCCCATTTCTTATGGGTTACTTTATCCCCTGGCAGCCAAGTTTTGCCACCTGCATCACTCGTTTTAGCCACTGCCCCCGGTGCTTGGTACGCGGTGGCTTGACTCCGTTCATATTGGTTTGCTAAGCGGCTGTTGCCCGGTTTTCTAAAGGGTACTGCGCCGGCATTCCGATTGGCATTCTCAATTAAATTATCGTTAATTTCACTGATAAATCGAGAGGCTGGGTTACTTTGGGTCCGGCCGTAAAGCATTCGGCTGTAAGCATTGGTTATATACAGTTTTTCTCGAGCTCGCGTAATGCCCACATAAGCTAAGCGCCGTTCTTCTTCAAGTTCGTCTTGATCGGTTAACGCTCTGCCCATTGGGAAAATGCCGTCTTCTAAGCCAATCAAAAAGACCACTGGAAACTCTAGACCCTTTGCGGCATGCAAAGTCATTAAAGTGACTTCACTGGCAGCTTCTTCTAAATCATCTTGATCGGAAACTAAAGCTAAGTCTGCCAAAAAGTCCACAAACTTGTCACTGTCTTCATCTTCAGGTTCATAATGGTCGTCGAATTGTTGGGTCACTGACAGTAATTCTTCAATATTTTCAATTCGGCTCGCTGACTCTAAATTGTTTTGCTTCTTTAAAGCTGCTAAATAACCGGAACGGTCTAACAAATCTTCTGTCAATTGTGTCAGTGTCTGTGCTTCAATCCGTTGCCGTAGGGCATAAATCATATTCCCAAAATCAGCCAAATTACCATTTGCTCGGCCCGTAATATTCGCTAAATCAATGTTTAAACAAGCTTCTAGTAAAGAAAAATCATGGAGATCCGCAAAATCTTGCAGCTTATCAATGGTGCCTGGGCCAATACCCCGTTTTGGCACATTGATCACGCGTTGAAAACTCATATCATCTTTAGGATTAGCCACTAACCGCAAATAAGCTAAAACATCTTTAATTTCTTTACGGTCATAGAACTTGTGGCCGCCCACAATTTTGTAAGGCATATTGGCTTTAAGTAAACTTTCTTCGACGATCCGTGATTGGGCGTTGGTCCGGTATAAAATTGCAAAATCCCCATAGCGATAGTGCTTGTCTTTAATCTGGGCTTGAATTTGCTGAATCACGTAAATTGCTTCATCTTGACCGCTTTGGCCCCGATAATACGTGATCTTTTCACCCTCTGTATTATCTGTCCATAAATCCTTGGGCCGCCGAACGACATTATGCTGAATGACTTCATTAGCGGCTTTTAAAATATGTTTCGTAGAGCGATAGTTTTGTTCCAGCATCACTACTTTGGCATCACTGTAGTCCTTTTCAAAATCCAAGATATTATTCATGTTGGCACCCCGCCAACCATAAATACTTTGATCCGCATCCCCAACGACACAGAGATTATGATATTGGCCAGCCAACAGTTTAACTAATTGATATTGAGCTTCATTGGTATCTTGATATTCATCCACGTGGATATAATGAAATTTATTTTGATAATAACTCAGTGTTGTCCGATCGCTTTCAAATAATTGAATCGTCAACATGATCAAATCATCAAAGTCCATGGCCTGGTCAGCTTGGAGACTGGCTTGGTAGCGTTCGTAAACTTGAGCCACTGTTTTTTCAAATAGATTTTCCGGATGAAATTCTTTTGGCGTAATCAGTTGATTTTTGGCATTGCTAATGGCCCCTAAAATACTGCGGGGTTCAAATTTTTTCGGATCAAGATTTAAATTTTTCAAGATTCGTTTGATCAAAGTCAGCTGTTCTGCTGGGTCAGCGATGGTGAAGCTGCGGGCATAGCCGATTTTTTCACTTTCTCGCCGTAAAATTCGCACACATAATGCATGGAATGTAGAAACCCAAACAGCTTGTGCATCGTCAGCATTTAATAATTGGCCCACCCGTTCTTTCATCTCTCGAGCCGCTTTATTAGTAAAAGTAATTGCCAAAACATTCCAAGGGTTAACCCCTTTTTCTTCAATCAAGTAAGCGACCCGATGTGTTAACACCCGAGTCTTCCCACTGCCGGCACCAGCCATTATTAATAACGGCCCTTCCGTTGTTCGAACGGCCTCTTGTTGTTTATCATTTAATTTATCTAATAAATCGATTGCCATGGTTTGTCCTTTCGTATCTGCTTATATTGCAAAGCGCATTTTATCTATTATTTACACGTCTAAAAGTACACTACATTATACCAAAATATAAGGCCTATTTCATTAAGCGCCACTGAGGCTCACCGTTATTTCAAATCGCAAAAAAAGGCGCTGAAGCCAACGGTTTGGCATTCAACCCCAATTTTGAGACGTTAATTTAATTGTGATATTTTCTGAAAATAATATTTAGCCTAAACCAACCCGTTCAAACACGGTGTCGATATTCTTTAAATGCCAATGATAATCAAAAGCATCATCCAAATCAGCTGGACTTAACTTAGTCGTTACTTTTGGATCAGCCTCTAACAAGGTGCGGAAATCTTTTTGTTCATCCCAAGCTTGTGCCGTCTTAGGTTGCACAATATCATAAGCCGCTTCACGACTGTAGCCTTTATCAACTAACTTCAACAGTACCCGTTGTGAGTAGATCAAGCCGTGTGTTTTTTGCATATTGGCTAACATATTCTCTGGGAAAACGGTTAAGTTATCTAGAATTTTTGTAAAACGTTGTAAAATATAATCTAATAATTCCGTCGTATCCGGTAAAATAATGCGCTCTGCAGAACTATGGGAAATATCCCGTTCATGCCAAAGGGGCACATCTTCTAAAGCGGTGATCGCATGACCGCGGATCACTCTTGCGAGTCCAGTCACATTTTCAGAGCCAATTGGATTACGTTTATGTGGCATTGCTGAAGACCCTTTTTGTCCGGCTGCAAAATGCTCTTCTGCTTCTCGGACTTCAGTTCTTTGCAAATGCCGTACTTCTAAGGCAAAGCGTTCCACAGAAGTGGCGATTAAAGCCATCGTCTGCACATAATCGGCATGCAAGTCTCTTGGTAGCACTTGCGTTGAAATATCTTGGGCTCTTGTCCCTAGATGTTCGGTAACATAGGCTTCAACTTCAGGTGGGATATTGGCAAAAGTACCGACAGCACCACTGATTTTACCAGCTTCAACCCCTTTGCTGGCCCGGTCAAAGCGTGCTTTGTTCCGTTTCATTTCAGCATACCAGTTTGCTAACACAAGCCCAAAAGTTGTTGGTTCAGCATGAACGCCGTGGGTCCGCCCCATCATTACTGTATACTTGTATTCTTTTGCTTTTTTAGCGATCACTGCTAAGAAATCATCAATATCCTGCCGCAAAATATCATTGGCCTGTTTTAATAAATAACCATAAGCTGTATCCACAACATCCGTTGAAGTTAAGCCGTAATGAATCCACTTCTTTTCAGCGCCTAAGCTTTCAGATACGGTCCGTGTAAAAGCGACCACATCATGGTGCGTAATAGCTTCCAAACGTTGAATTTCATCAACATCAAACGTCGCATTTTCCCGAATTTTTTGAACATCTTCTGTGGGAATCTCACCTAATTGTGCCCAAGCTTCATCCGCAAGTATTTCAACTTCCAACCAAGCTTGGTAGCGGTTTTCATCGGTCCAGATCTTACTCATTTCAGGTCTTACATATCGTGGAATCATTGCAGTCTCCTTTATTATTATCTTAATTTTTTAAGTGATCACATATTAATTAGCGTTCGTTTTTTTATAAATACCACAAGTCCGTGGCATTGATTCGATTAATTAAATTGGCCCGATCGTCATCCGTCACAAAAATTTCACCAATGGGCTCAGCGACTGAATTGGCAATCGCTGCTGGATAATAGTTAAATTGCCATTCTGGTTTAATTTTAATTTGCGTATAACTGGCTTCTTCCATGATCTTAAGCATCATCAATAGAGCTCCGTTGGTTTGCAACGTCACTTTAGGCAGCGGCCAGCCTAACAAAGTTCTAAGCTGCAATTCATACTGGGAAACGCCAGTTGTCTGTTCATAAATATCTGCCGCCGTATGCGTACCTGGAAAGATCCGCTGGGCATAAAGATTGCCAGTGGCTGTCAATAAAAATGAGACACCGAACAAACCGCAATAATTGACGGTTTCAGCAATCCGTTGGGCAACACGCTGAATTTCAGTTTGAACCTCTGTTGCTAAGCGTGGTGCGACCATTGCCGCAATCAGCTGGTGGCCGTCATAAAAAGTTTCAATGATCGGCAACAGTTGAATTTTTTGATCCTGATCTTTACAGACCATAATCAAAAACTCTTGCGATACGGGTACCCAAGATTCCAAAATTGCAGAGGTATCTTCTAAAAAATGCGTCCGATAAGCGATATCTTCATCTCGATATAAGACTTCTTGGCGATTGTGCGCCAAGCCTTTTTGAATCGGTTTAATCACCGCCGGATACCCTATTGACGCTAAGCCCGCCCGCACATCATCTAAATTCACCACCGTCGTATAAGGCGCCACATTCACATTCAAATCATCTAAAAAAGTTTTTTCTAAATAACGATCTTGTGTGATGGCCAAAATATCACTGCCTTGTGGTAAGAAGGTTTGATTTTGCAAAGCTTCCAAAACTTGAAAATTAATATTCTCGTCTTGAAACATCACTAACGGTAAGCCGGCTGTGAAATCCAATACCGCCTCAGTCGCCTCTAAATCCCCCACCGTGGGAAAATCTACAATATTTAAAACTGGTTCTTGTCGATCGGTCATCAAGGCCACACTAAAGCCCATTTTTTTAGCCGTTAATGCTAAAGCATAACTTTTCATGCCGCCGCCAATGATGCCGATCGTTTGCCTAGGATAAATAAAAGCCATTGTTCGGTCCTGCCTTTAATAAAAATAGTATTCGCTGAGTTTACAGTACCACACAACTTTAACGGATGCCAAAATTTTATCGTTCATCTGTCTTGTCTTCATTTAAGCCCACCGCTTCTTCATCGATCGTCCCCATGCCATTAAAGATCAGGTTTAATAAGACTGCCGCTAAGCTAGCCATTACAATCCCATTACTAAAGAGTAATTGGAGCGTGTTAGGTAAAAATTGGAAAATCTGCGGCTGGACCGTCACGCCCAAGCCTAAGCCGATTGAAATCGCCACAACTAACAGATTTTTGTCATTTTGAAAATTAACGTTCTGCAACATCCGAATCCCTTGAACAGCCACCATGCCAAACATCACTAACATGGCACCGCCCAGTACTGGATCAGGAATAATGGTGGCTATCGCACCAAATTTTGGCAATAGCCCCAATAAGACTAAAAATCCGGCTGCAAAATAAACTGGTTTGCGGGTTTTAATTCCTGATAACTGCACTAAACCAACATTTTGTGAAAAAGTGGTATAGGGGAAGGTATTAAATAGGCCGCCAAAAATGATGGCCATCCCTTCTGCCCGATAGCCCCGTTTTAAATCATCCCGGGTTAATTTACGTTTGGTAATATCCCCCAGTGCAAAATAAACACCGGTGGATTCCACCATTGAAACTAACGAAATTAAAATCATCGTCATAATTGAAGACCATTCAAATTGCGGTCTGCCAAAATAAAAGAGTCGTGGAAAATGGAACCAGCTGGCCTCAGCCACTGGTTTTAAGGACACTAAGCCAAAATAAGCGGCGACTAAAGTCCCAATGATTAAACCAACCAGTACCGCAATGGACTTCAAAAAACCACGGCCCCAAAAGCTGACCCCTAAAATGATAAAAATCGTCAAAAAGCCGATACCAATGTTTGTTAAATTGCCAAAATTCTTAGCATTCATATCGCCGCCGCCCAGATTTTGAAAAGCTACCGGGATCAAGCTCAAGCCAATCACCGTAATTAACGTTCCTGTCACTAATGGCGGGAATAAACGCTTAATTTTAGCAAACCAGCCGGCGATTAAAACCACAAAAATACCGGCTGCAATAATTGCGCCATACATTGTCCCAACGGAATAATGCGCCCCAATCATCTTTAACGGTTCAACGGCCTGTACGGCACAACCTAAGACAACGGGCAGGCCAATACCCATAAAACGATTACTGCGCAGCTGAAAAAAAGTTGCCAAACCGCACATAAAAATATCAATCGACACTAAATAAGTCATTTGCAATGCTGAAAAATGTAATGCCCCACCGATTAATAACGGCACGACAACCGCACCTGAATACATTGCTAATAAATGTTGCAGTCCTAAAACTGCAGCCTTAACATTACCCACTTCAGCTGTGGGCACGTTATTGGTCTTAGTTGTTGGCATTAATGGTGTTCGCCTCGTCCATAAAAATAACCTTGCCGTCTTCAAAGGCTTTGATCCGTGCTAATGATTCCACATGAATGCCTTCTTTATCAATTAATTCCCGACCTTTTTGGAATGTCTTTTCGATGACAATCCCAATTCCGGCCAAATCCGCATCTGCTTGTTTAATAATGTCTACTAAACCTTGAACCGCTTGTCCATTGGCTAAGAAATCATCAATGATTAAAACGCGGTCATCACTGTTTAAGAATTTTTTGGAAATAGAGATATGATTGCTGACTTTTTTTGTATAAGAATACACAACAGAGGTGTAGAGTTCATCTTTTAAGGTAACGCTCTTGTGCTTCCGTGCAAAAACAACGGGCACTTTAAACGCCAATCCTGCAAAAACAGCAGGTGCAATTCCAGAAGACTCGACGGTCAATATTTTTGTAATCTTCTCATCTTTAAATAATCGATGAAACTCCTCGCCCATTTGTTGCATTAGCATTGGATCTACTTGGTGATTTAAAAAATTATCGACTTTTAAGACATCATGCCCCAACACTTGCCCATCTTTTAAAATACGATCTTCTAGAATCTTCAAAATTAACGTTCCTTTCTCATAGGTCATAGTTTGTATAATATTCGTATTTTGAACTATTAGCGTAAATTTATAAGTCTAATCATTCGCAACTAACGTAAAATACGAATTTAATTAAATTAAACATTACCATAAAAAAATTGTGTTCTCAATATCAAGAACACAATTTCATTAAATTATAATATTCGTGTTTTATAACACAGTTTGTTCGGCTTTTGCAAAATCAGCAGGTCGCCTTAAAATTAGGTGTCGTATTGGGTGAGTTTATATTTATCAATAATTTGAATGATTTTTTTGGCATAGCCCGGATCAGTAGCATACCCATCTTGCTGCAGACCATTGGCTGCAGACACATAATCCGTCGCGTTAACCACATGCGTATATTGGTCTTGATTCCAGCTAGTACCACCTGCTAATAGTTTGGCATGGGCTAATAAAGACGCATCATAGCTGTCATAGACTTGAAAACGCCCTTTCACGGTCTGCCACGCGCCATCAACATATTCTTGGGTATCTAATACCTTACTGTTATTGGGATCGGTACTCTTAACGCCAAATAAATTATTATATTCTGAAGCTAACCGACTTTTGCCCCAATCACTTTCCAAAATAGCTTGGGCAATTGTAATACTGGGCAAAATATGATAAGTCTGATAAAGTTGCTTCGCATAAGGTGCTATTTTATTAATAAAGGCTGTTTTTTCGCGTTGTTCTTTTTCCCGTACAGCTTTGGAGGAATCAATTGCGGCTTGCTGTAAACTGGCTTCATGATATTCAAAGCCGCGTACTACACCAAAAATGGCGATCAACAAAATTAACAGCGTTATTAGCACACCTAATAAGCCATTGTTTTGTTGTTTCCGTCGATACCCTTGTCTTTTCCGCTGATTTGCCAAAAAATAATCTACCTACTTTTTTCGTTTAATTTGTAACCTTGTTATTTTTCAATTTTAAGGTCATTGGCCCAAGTTAGCAAGTCCAATTGTTTGGTTTCAATCGCTTCTTGAATATGCGCAGGTACTACAAAATCTAAGATGTCTGAAAAGCCCCATAAATCGTACCCCATCGTCAGCCGTAAGTGGACAACGGGATGATTCAAAACTTGTTCATTTTTAAAGCTGCTTTGACAATTTTCAGCAGCAAGCCAGTGTTTTGCCACATGTTTTTTGGCATTGGCATAAATATAATCTGCCTTAGCACTGTATTCTGGAATTGTCGTCGCTTGGAAAATTGCCTTTTGGCACAGCATCCACTCATAATCTGTGAATAATTCTTTGATCTGACGGACTTGTGCCTTAGTCAATTGGGCATTGGATTGGGCCCAATCGTCAAATAAAACCGCAGGCCCCCGTAATACTTCAGTGCTGAAAACATGGGTATTCCCATATTTCTCACGAATCACGGCTTGGGCAATGGCTGCTAAATCGTTATAAGCCATTTGATGACCTCCTTTTTTAAAAAACAATTATTTTAATTGCTCTGTTCTACTTCTATTGTAAAACAAAATAACAAAAAGAGCTGAAACAAAACAATGTTTTGCCTCAGCTCTTAATAAATTTTAAGAATTAGTCTTTAACAACGTTAACAGCTTGTGGGCCGCGGTCGCTTTCTTCAATATCAAAAGTAACGCCTTGACCTTCTTCAAGAGTCTTGTAGCCGTCGCCTTGGATTGCAGAGAAATGTACGAATACATCGCTGCCATCTTCACGTGTTACAAAACCATAACCTTTTTCAGCATTAAACCATTTTACTGTACCATGTTCCATAAGAGCATTTCCTCCTCGAAAGTAAATAAATAATTGTGCATTCTTGTTTGGTACAATGGAAGAAAGTTTTATGAAACGATCGAACCATAACCATTCAAAAAGTACAGCTCTATGTTACCATAACAACCTAGCTATGACAAGGGATATAGCGCTAATTCTGGCTGGCCACAATTGTATAAAATGTGTGTTTTAAACGTAAAAATTGGTGGAAATTATTTAATAAATAATATAGCTGTGCTCGGATTTCAAATTCCTCACGGGACTTCGGCAAAGCGCTGACATGGAACTTCTGTTGTAAAATTTCTACGTTTTCGATTAAATCTTTTGTCGAATTATCTTCCGCCAAATCGTTCGCCGTTTGTGTTAAAATTTTAGCAATAGCTTTACTTTGTAAAACTGTCGCTGGAATTTTTTCTAAACTATTTTGCATTTGTCGCAATAATTCATATTGATTATTGCGCATTTCAAAATACGCTCGATAGTAATCATTTTCAGACAACAGCTGATTTTCGTTATGCCGTACCGTCCAAGCGGTCCCATCATTAATCGCAATTTTGAGGTCACTGATATGATCCCAGCTGGTTTTAATCAAATCGGCTTTTTTAGTTTCATCGGCTGCGCCCAAAAGCTGCTGGCTCATGTTTTCCAAAATGGCCCGCATACTGTCCTCAACGGCAGCTTGATACGTTGAAATGCGATCCTCTAAATTTGGCATGAATAAATTGGCAATGATCGCAATCCCAGCCCCGACAACCATCAATAAAGATTCATTGCCGATCCAATACCAAGAGGTACTGCGTTCAATCAAGAAGTGGGTCACTAACACCGCACTTAAAATAATACCGTCTTGTAAATTGAACATATCTGCCACTGGGATAAACAGCAGCAAAAATACCCCAAAAGCAATGGCGTTATAACCAATTAAATGAAAACTAATAATCGCAATTAAAAAGGCAATTGCTGTTGAAATCACTCTAAAAAAAGCCAGTCGCAATGATGATTTAGTAGTATTTTGAACACTTAAAACCGTGATAATACCGGCAGCCGGCCAGTACTGCAAGTGCATATAATAAGCGACTAAAATGGCAATCGCTGCACCAACCGCTGTTTTAATGGTTCTTAAACCAATCCGCAAAAATAAATTCCTCCCGTCTAATTGTTGGCATGGGTCAGTAAATTACGCTATTATTATGGTAACAAGAATAATTGGAGATTTAAACAAATTATGAGTAAATATAAAAAAGTTAATCGCTGCCTTGCTTTAAGCCTCGCCCTAATCTTCATTCTAATCCTTGGCGGCTGTACCCCTAAACAAAGCGCTAAAGCGCAGTTGGGCACTAATACAAAGGTTATTTTAACGGATATCAAAAAACAAAAGCAAAGTTTACGTACGATTCAAGCAAAGATGACTAAAAATCAGGCTTCTTTTTCTAGTGAACAAGATAAGTTTCCCGGCGAAAATTTATTAGATACGGCGGATTCTAAAACTTATCAGACGGTTACTGAGCGTCGCGAAGCCTATGAAGCCTTCAAACGGAACCAAACGGCTTTACAAAGCGACCGCACCGAGTTATTAAAAATTAGTAACCAAACTTACCCCAATATGCCCAAACAGGCGATCAACGACTTAGTTCAAAGCCTACATCTTTCTGCTTTAGACCAAAAAACATTTGTGACCTTTATGGACGAGCTCACTAGTGCTGAAGAAACTTATTATGACTTGCTAAGCCAGGATTCACAAGCCCATGCAGACAGCAGCGGTACAAATACAGCAAGTGACGATGACATTTCAGAATTAGAGGCACAGGAAAACCGGCTAAATCAGTACTATGGCGCCGTTTTCCAGCAAATTGAAATTATGAATGTTAATTTGAATACCGCCCAAAAACAAGCTAGAGATTTAAAAAATAAAGTAGATTAACTTTTAGTCAATAATAAATGCGTTGACCCCAGCCCTAGATTTTGCCTCTAGTCTGCTGGCATCAACGCATTTATTTTTTAGTGACGCATTAGTTTAAACCGGTTCAATGTTAATGGCACACACTTTATAATCTGGACATCTCGCAATATCATCCGTCATTGGATTGGCTACAATATTGGCATTCCCATCTGGGAAATGGAAGGTCATAAAGGCAGCATCTGGCAATACCCGTTGACCCACATTGGCGTAGGTTTCCAAAGTCCCCCGCCGCGAGCTAACTCTGACCCGATCACCATCTTTAATACCTAATTCATCCGCATTCACTTGATTCATTTCGATATAAGATTTGTCACGGCCCAAACCGGCTAATTCCGTGATGCCTTCAGTTCTTTCTGAATAAGCCCGGGTATTATAATGATACAATTCCCGACCTGTGGACAAAACAAATGGATACTTATCATCCGGTAATTCTTTTGCTGGATGATATGGTAAAGCCATGAATAATCCTTTGCCCCGCGTAAATTCATGCACATGCATAATTGGTGTCCCAGGATCATGAACATCTAGACATGGCCATTGCAAACCATTTGGATTTTCTAGCCGATCGAAGCTAACCCCACCGAATGTTGGTACTAATTGGGCGATTTCATCCATAATTTCAGAAGCTGAGTTATAGTGCATTGGGTACCCCATTGCTGTGGCAATTTCGGTAAAGACGTCATAGTCTTGTTTCACACCACTCAATGGTTTGATGGCTGCCCGTACTCTTTGAATCCGCCGTTCTGTATTCGTGAACGTCCCATCTTTTTCAAGATAGCTTAACCCTGGCAAAACAACATCTGCGTATTCTGCCGTTTCGGTCATGAACAATTCATGGACCACTAAGAATTCTAAGTTTTCCAAATCATGCCGTACTTCATTCGTGTCCGGATCGGTCACAATTGGATCTTCCCCGAAAATAAAGAGCCCTTTAATCTTACCTTCACCAGCTGCCGGCATAACTTGCGTGGATGTCTTCCCGACATTTGGATTTAATTTTGTACCCCAAGCTTCTTCGAATTTTTCAACAACGCCTGGTGTATTTAATTTTTGATAACCTGGGAAATCAAATGGGTCACAGCCCATATCACAAGCACCTTGGACATTATTTTGTCCCCGCAATGGATTTACCCCACAGCCAGGTTTGCCTAATTTACCAACCAATAAGGCCAAATTAGACATGCTCATAACGCCTTCAGTCCCGTAAGAATGTTCAGTGACACCTAAACAATAGATTAATGGGGCTTTCTTTGCTTTAGCATACATTTCAGCAGCTTCTACAATTAAATTGGCATCAATCCCACAAATTTCGGCAACTTTTTCTGGTGTGTAATCAGCGACTAAAGCTTTGATCTTGTCAAAATCTTCTGTCCGTTGCTCGATGAAATTCATATCTGCTAAGCCTTCTTCAATGATGACATGCATCATCCCATTGATTAAGGCGATATTCGTTCCGGCTTTAAGCTGTAGATGCAGCTTACTATTTTTAACTAAATCAATATTTCTTGGATCTACAACGATCAATTTAGCCCCATGCTGGACAGCTGATCTGATTTGTACCCCAATGACAGGATGGGCTTCAGTTGTGTTAGACCCGATCAATAAGATGGCATCTACATCTGTTGTAATATCTTTGATCGTATTGGTCATCGCCCCACTGCCTAGGGTCATCCCCAAACCATGAACGGATGGCGCATGACAAACCCGGGCACAGTTATCTACATTATTGGTGCCAAAGGCCGTTCGAACCATTTTTTGTAAAACATAATCGTCTTCATTTGTAGAACGAGAACAAGCAAAACCAGCTAAGCTGTCTGGGCCATATTTTGTCTTTAATTCTGTGAATCGTTTGGCAATATAGTCAATCGCTTCACTCCAGCTAACCTTTTCAAACTTACCATTCTTTTTAATTAATGGCTTAGTCAAGCGGTCTTTAGATTGGGCAAAATTAAAGGCAGCAAACCGGCCTTTGACACAAAGTAAGTTTTTGTTAGCCGGGCCATTTGCAGGTTCTGCATCCACAATCTTACCATCTTTAAGGACCATATCAATTTGACAGCCGGTCCCACAATATGGACATGTTGTCTGAACGGTTGTGGTTTCCCATTTCCGATAGCTCTTATGGTTTTTAGTAGTTAAAGCACCGGTCGTACAAACTGCGACACAGTTCCCGCAAGATTCACAAACAGACTTATCCCAAGTATCACCATAACCTGGAATAATTCGCGTTTCGATACCTCTGCGGCCCATACTTAAAACATCCCGACCTTGCCGCAAATGACAAACTTGCACACATTTACCACATAGCAAACATTTTTCAGGATCATATTCAAAGAATGGATTCGTACAATCAATTTTGTGATCTTTAATTTTACGGCCGTGGAAAGTCGTATGCATCATACCGGTTGCTAAAGCTTCTTTTTCTAAACCGCAATCCCCATCTTTTGGACATTCTAAACAGTTCAAATGATGATTACTGATTTCCAAATCAACGATGAATTTCCGGGCATCTTGCCGTTTTTCTTTCTTATCCCGGGTATCTTCTTGCTCTAGGTTAACGGCCTCTGCCAAATTGCTGTATTGATTTAACATTGGTTTAATAGTTATTTTTGGACGATGATCAACTGTTCCCATTACCAAGGCACCTCCTTGACGACTTCCGCTTGCCAATCTACACCTGCTTTAAACTCTTCAGGAAAAGCAGCCATTGCACTAAAAATTGGATTGGCAACAACTTGCCCTACAAAACAAGACGCTTGACTGGCCACATGATCTACCATATGGGCTAACCGGGTTAAATCCCCTGGTACGCCTTCTTGTTTTTGTAATGTTTGTAAAGCTTCATAAATCCGAACTGTCCCAATACGACAAGCCGGACATTTCCCACAAGATTCATCCATAAAGAAGCGTGCTACTGGCACTAAGTAATCTAAAATATTAACTGCTTCTGTGGCCGCTACAATCGCCCCTGTGCCCATTGTTAAATGTTCAGCCTGTAAGGCTTCTGGGCTATAAATTAAATCTGTTATATTTTCAGCAGGTAAAATCATCCCTGACTGACCGCCTAAATGGATAAACTTAAATGGCGTCCCATCTTGGCTGCCGCCGCCAAATTCTGGATCATTTAGAATCGTTGTCAATTCAAGCCCAATTGGTACTTCAAACAGACCGCGATTTTTAACTTGCCCGGTCAAACAAACTAATTTGGTCCCGCCGCTTTCACTAGTTCCTAAACTCTGATAAGCTTTGGCCCCTAACCGATAAAGTACTGGTAAATTCGCAAAAGTTTCCGCATCTTCTACTAAAGTTGGCTGTTTATAAAAACCAGCTTTAGTTGGCGTTACCCGGCCGCCTGGGCGCCCAGTAGCACCACTCATAGCGTTAAATAAGGCAGCTGGTTCTTGGCACACATAAGCCCCTGCACTTTCGCTGATTTTAATATCAAAATCAAAGCCCGGTACATCAAAAATAGATTTACCCAATAAATGGGCTGCCCGGCAATTCTCGATGGTCTGCATCAATTCTAAAATCAAGTCCCGGAATTCACCCCGAACATAGATGTAACCTACTTGAGCATGGGTTAAATAAGCCGCAATGGTCATCCCTTCGATGACCGCTAACGGATCTGACCGTAATAATGCCTTATCTTTAAATGTCCCTGGTTCACCTTCATCGGCATTACAAATGATGTATTTTGTCTCAGCTTCATTCGTCAGAACTTCTTGACAATCTACCGCAACATTGGTGCCATTCCCACTACGACTCCATAGCGCCCCTTCAATCAATGTATTTAGATTTTGAGTTTCTGTTGCATCCAGCACTTGATTCAAACCTTCATAGCCTTGTAGCTGTTCATACGCCGCAACGTCGGTTATATCTTTTACACGACCAAAGCGACTCGTTAAAGGTTGTCTTGTAATCATTTTTTTGCCACCGCCTTACAAAATATCGTCGAAGTGACCGGCTTTTAAGTCCGCCACCAGCTGCTGAATCTTATCTGTCGTTAGATTTGGGAAGATGTGATCTTTAATTTTGATAAAAGGTGCTTGCTCACAGGCCCCAACACAAGCCACACCTTGATAAGCCAATAACCCATCGTCTGTAACTTGTCCTTCATCAATGCCTAAAATCTGATGCAATGTTTTTTCAATGAAGCCATTATCGCTAACGGCACAAGGTGCACTGTGGCAAAAAGTTAATACGTAACGGGCTTGTGGCTGTTCATTTAAAGCCGGATAATAACTGACTAATTCGTAAATATTTGCCAGTGTCAAACCTACATAATCTGCCACCAAACGCGCGGAAGCTTCATCAACATAGGCGTCTTTTGTGGCTTGCTGTAAAGTTAGTAAAATATTTACAGCAGCATCCGGTTCAGGTTCAAAGCTATGGATAAGCGCTACTTTTTTAGTTAGTGTCATCGTATTGTCCATTAAATTTTCGTCCTTTCTTCAATACAATCTGCTACGTCTTTAAAGCCATCTCCCAACACTTTTAAATATTGCCTATCTAAAAATTAGTAATATCTAATAATTATTTTTTAGCATACTTTAGCGCACCGCAAACGAACATTTTCACAGTATTATTAATCGTCAATATGTATAATAAAATTATCTCCAAATGCAAAAAACAACAAAACAAACGTCCTTTCAGCTTCAAGTTATATAAAAAAATGGAAAGCGTTTCCTATACGACACCTATTATAGAGCGATTACAAAATTCGTCAAATATTATATCCTCTAACTGAGCCAAAATTTTTATGGATAAAAAAATTATGATGATTTTATAAGAATTTATGATCGCTTTGTGAGTATGCTCAATTATGAATTATTAAATACGTCTCATACGAGCAGTAATGGTGGGCGCTATAACGGCCCACCAAAAATTGAAATTAATGGGTTTTATTACTTAAGTCATTTACCTTAAAAATTTATATCTATTTATGATATTATTAAGTTTTTTTAGAATAACAACCTAAAAAAACCAGATCAACTTCAAAATATAGAAAAGTTAATCTGATTTTTTTATTAAAATGCTATTTTTCTTTTTTAAATCGTAACAACGGTGTTCCAATTAATGGTACTAATACCCCAGCCGTAACTGCCTCAATAATTGAATTAATCCCAAAAACAGTTAATAAGAAAATCAACAAGTTGGTATTACTGCCACCGCCTCGTGCTGCCCCGAATAAAGCATTAGGGTCGTGCTGGAAAAAGATAACCGTCAGCAATAAAACAAATAATGTGTTGACTAAGGCGCTGCCCACGCCGGTAATACTCAAACTAACCGCTTTTTTCAGCTTCGTTTTTTGATAAAAAACATTAAACAATAACCCGGCCGCAATCCCTACCAAAACCCGAGGAATAATGGCAATTGCCGGATTGGTGAACAGTAAAATGGTCAGTGGCGAGGCCGGCGAGGTGTACGCGCGAAATAACGACAACAACCCCCAGACCAATCCTAAAATTGCCCCATCTCTAGTGCCTAAAATAATGGCACCCAACGCTACTGTAATATGCACCGTCACAATTTGTAGCCCACCAGGAATCACAATTGGAATATAAACTTGTAACAAGATTAAAGCCGACAGCAGCCCCAAAATACTGATTTCAAAAGCTGTGCGCTTTGTTTTACCCATAATTTTAAAACCCCTAACTTCATCAAAATATAACCTAATAAAGCGTATTATACCAAGGGTTTGCCTTAAATAACATAGTTAGGCCCAAACTATTTAGGATAGACCGCAATTCTAGAACCACTAATTTCTTGAACTGCGATCGGTTTTTGATAAAAGCTAGACAAGCTTTCTTCAGATAACAAGGCCTGCCGTTGCCCCATGGCCACAGTTTCCCCACCACGGAGCAATAACAAATGATCAAAGATTGGCAAAATTTCCTCAGTATAGTGGGATACCAGTAACAACGCCGGACTGTTCGGCCGCTTGGCAATATTTTGAATCCGACTTAACAGCTCTTCACGGGCAAATAAGTCCAAGCCGTTACAAGGCTCATCTAAAATTAATAACTTCGGTTGCGTCATCAAGGCTCTGGCAATCAAGACCAGCTGCCGTTCTCCTTGGGACAAAATAGCATAGGGTTTGCCCAATAGTTTTTCACCGCCCAAATCGATCAATGTCTGCTGCGCTTCAGCCATTTCTGTTTTAGTATAGGCTTGATAAATACCAATACTGGCAAATTTACCGGATAAGACAATCTCATCCACCACATCCCCGGCATGCAGTTCATCTTGCAGTGCCGTACTCACCCAGCCAATCTTCGTTTTTAATTCAGGGATATTCACATGTCCAAAAACACCGCCTAAAACTTCTAGCTTACCGGTCGTCGGCCAAAGATCCCCGTGAATCATTTTGAGCATTGTTGTTTTCCCAGCCCCATTTAACCCTAAAATTGCCCAGTTTTCTTTTGCTTGCACTTGCCAAGAAATATGCTTCAAAATTTGGCGGTCACCTCTTGTCACAGATACATCTTTAAATTCTAAAATTTTATCTATTTTGATCGGCCTTTCTATGCAAAACGGCCGGTAAAAGACCAAAGTCTTCAGCCAGCCGTTACGCTAAAATATTTTTGTGGCAGTATTTTATGAGTCGCTTAATAAACTCTAGTTTTGAGGTGTGCTGTATTTATCAGCATCTTTAACGAATGGCATCCGTTGACGCAATTCAGCCCCTACTTCAGAAAGTTGAGATGTGGCAGAACGTTCCCGCATCTTCTTCAATTCTGGGAAGCCAGCACGGTAGTCATCCATGAAGTCTTTAGCAAATTTACCATTTTGGATTTCAGTTAAGGCATCTTTCATGGCTTGTTTAGATTCAGGACCAACGACTTTAGGGCCGATAACATAAGAACCGTATTCAGAGGTGTTAGAGCAATCTGCATACATCTTGTTGAAACCACCTTCATAGATCAAGTCACAGATTAATTTCATTTCGTGTTGTACTTCAAAGTAAGCTAATTGTGGAGAGTAGCCAGCTTCAGTCAAAACTTCAAACCCGGTTTCGATCAAGGCTGTAACGCCACCCATCAAGACATTTTGTTCACCGAACAAATCTTCTTCAGTTTCTTCTTTAAATGTTGTTTCAAGTAAACCGGCTCTAGCAGCACCATTGCCCTTAGCAAATTCTTTAGATAAGTCTTCAGCATGGCCAGAGTAATCTTGGAAAGTGCCATATAATGCTGGTACACCAAAACCTTCTTTGTATGTACGACGACACAAGTTACCAGGACCTTTAGGGGCCATCATAACAACATCAACATCTTCTGGTGGCACGATTTCTTTGTAATGAATATTAAAGCCATGAGAAAAGCCTAAAACATTGCCTGCTTCTAAATTAGGCGCAACGCTGTCTTTATAAATATCAGCCATATTTTCATCAGTTGTTAACATTTGGATCCAGTCCGCTTGTTTCGCAGCATCTGCTACACTGTAAACATCAAAGCCGTCTTTTTTGGCATTGTCAAAAGATTTCCCTGGACGAACACCGATAATTACATCATATCCGGAGTCACGTAAGTTATTCGCTTGGGCGTGGCCTTGTGCCCCATAGCCGATAAAAGCGATTTTCTTACCTTGCAAATAGTTTGTGGTTACATCCTTTTCATACAACATTTCTACATTCATAATAATGCCTCCAATAAGATATAATTTTTTTGATTTCATCTATGATCAAGCTCATCAAAATCGAATTTAATTAAGCGAGATACCTTTTTTACTGATCTAAACCCATCATGTCATCATTGGCACAGCCTGGGGCGATCATTGGATATACTTGTTCAAAACTTGGAATGGTTACATTGATTAAAGCAGGGCCTTTTTCGGCAAAAATTGCTTTTAATGTTGGTTCCAGAGCCATCGGTTTGGTTAATTCATAGTAGGCTACATCATAGGCAGCCGCTAATTTTTCAAAATTAGGCTGATGGGTAAACATTGTCTGTGAGCGATGATGTTGATAAAACTCATCTTGCCATTGACGGACCATGCCTAAGGTCTTGTTGTTCAGCAGAACAATCTTGATATCTAATTGTTCCGTTGCTAAAACTTCTAACTCTTCACTCGTCATCTGGAAACCGCCATCCCCAACGAATAAAACAACGTCGCGATCGGGATGGGCATATTTAGCCCCAATTGCCGCAGGGATACCAAAGCCCATAGTGCCTAAACCACCAGAAGTAATCAACTGTTGTGGATAATGGAACGGATAAAACTGTGCTGTCCACATTTGATGCTGACCCACATCAGTAACGACCATCGCTTGTCCGCGGGTTACTTTGCCTACCGCTTCAACGACTTCTTGGGGCTTAAAGAAACTATCACTTAACCGATAATGGTAAGGATGCTGCCGTTTACGCTGTTGAACTAAGCGTAACCAAGGTTGGGAAGGATAATTGGCAACGGGTTGCTGCACCATGAATTCCAAAGCAGCTTTGGCATCTGCAACTGCGGCATAATCCGTTTTAACAATGCGATCAATCTCATTAGGATCGATATCGATATGCGCAATTTTGGCATTTGGTGCAAACTTAGCCACATTCGGTACTAAGCGATCGTCAAACCGAGCCCCAATATTTAATAAGAAATCGCACTCTTGAAACGTCATATTGGCCGCATAAGTCCCGTGCATTCCGCCCATACCTAAGAATAAAGGTTCCTCATTTGTCAAAATACCTAAGCCTAATAAGGTCGCAACTGCTGGTGTTTGCCACTGATGGACAAAGGTTTTGGCTAAAGTACCCGCCTGCGCTGCACTGACACCAGCACCTAAGAGTAATAACGGCTTTGTTGCGCTTCTTAAACCGGATAAAATCGCCTTTAAAGAGGCTTTTTGGAATGCTGACAAATCGGTTTCATTGCGGTCCGTACTTGGTGTTGTCCGCTTTGTTGGGACGTCAATTGCCGCTGCCATAATATCTTTTGGCAAATCCACCACAACCGGCCCTTTACGACCAGTCTGTGCAATTGTAAAGGCCTGATCCATAATTTGTGCCAATTGACTGACTTGCCGAACTTGAAAATTGGCTTTTGTCACGGCTTTTGTCATGCTGATGATATCTAATTCTTGAAAAGCCTGTGTCCCAATCGCGTTGGTTCCAACTTGGCCAGTCAACACAACTAATGGCGTGGAATCCATCATAGCATCCGCAATGCCAGTAATGGCATTAGAAGCGCCCGGGCCGCTGGTAACACAGATGACGCCGGTTTTCCCAGTCGCCTTAGCATAACCTTCAGCTGCATGGGCCGCACCTTGTTCATGTCGTGTTAAAATATTACGAAATGACGATGTGTAAAGTGTGTCATACACCGGTAAAACAGCCCCACCAGGATAGCCGAATAATAGTTCAACATTATGATCGATTAGCGATTGAATTAAGACTTCTGCACCATTAACCTGACTTTGTTTTGCATTTGGCTGTTTTGCTAGCATAATATCTCATCCCTCCATAGTTGTTAGATTATGAGTATAATTGCAATTAGATTAAAAATAGATTAGATATATAATCTAAAAACAACTATTTCTCATTTCTTATGACTGCTATTTGTTCTTTTTATCAACAATACATTTTTACATACACCTCATAAACCCCTATGTATCAGGCATCTAATTTGGATTGGCTTAATCATATACGAGAATTGTTAATTTGTAAATGGTTAATTTTAAATTAGATTATGATTATATTTTTTTAATGTCGTGCTGATGTGAATTAAATTTAAACGGTAATTCATAAAATGTCAACTATTTTTTATCAAATAGGGGAATTCCCTTATTTACAAAATTTAAATCGGTTAAATCAGTGTTTTCAGCCCATTTCTACTATTTATCCGACCAAAAAATAACTTTTATATCTTTTTGTTGACAATTGATGTGAGTGTGCTATATTTAGATAAATTAAAAAATAATTAAAAGCAAAATTGGAACGAGTAAGTTTTGTGCCATTTACAGAGAGCCTTGCTTCCGCTGTAAAAAGGTATTGGCCTAAACTGAAGGTTACTCCACTTACATAATTCATTTATGTATGACATTTTATGCAAGCTAGATTTCTAGCATGAGGCAGCGTAATGCTGCAAATATAAGGTGGTACCGCGCAGTTCGCGCCCTTTGATAAATCTATCAGAGGGCCTTTTTTGTTTAAGAAAGGGATGTTTTATGATGTCAGCACACATTATTCCAGCCGCATCAAACGCACTTATGCTCAAACACTTCGAATCGCAAGGTTTCGACCGAGTGTACTTAGACAGCCGTTTAGTTAGCACCCAACTCCTTGGGACTTATGATACGGATTTATTAAGCACAACCGCTTATTTAAACTATGTGCAACGTTTAGCCGCCGTGACAAAAATGGCTGTCATTGCCGACATCCCTGATAATGTTGAATTATGGACATTACCAACAACCATCCAAGCCTTACAAAAAATTGGTTGCCGCCAAGTTATCCTTAGTGACGCCAATTTAGAAAATGCTGAAGCTTTGGATCAAATTTTAACAAGCGCACAACAAGCTACAACTGACGAAAATTTTGAAATTATCGTTAAGTTAGATGGCTTTATTAACTATGGCCTTGATGAATTACAAACAAGAATTGATATTGCCCAAGCCAATGGCGTGAACCACATTCTAATTAGCAACATTACGAATGGGGACATTGCCATTATTAAGGCCGTCGCTACAACGGCCTTAATCAGCTTAATTATTGACAACGCAAATATTAATTATTGTGGTGCTGAACAGCTTAATCCCGAATTCATCTTGGACACGTACCATGTCTATGCCGGTCTAACGCGCGCAGCGAGGACGATCAGTCAAGATATGGTGTTGAAGATATTCATGGGCTAGTTTAAATGACTGGTTACTAAAGGGGCTATCTGCTAAGTGCAGGTGGCCCTTTTTTTAATATAAATTTTTAAAAATAAATTGAGGATGTGATCAAATGACTACGAATACAGCAAATAACGTTTTAACCGATACCGCCATCGTAAAAGCATATGAGGTGTTAAAGCCCATTGTGGCCCATACGCCCTTACAATATAGCGACTATCTATCCCAAAAGTACAACTGCCAAGTTTATTTAAAACGAGAAGACCTTCAAGCCGTCCGTTCATTCAAAATCCGTGGGGCTTATTACGCCATCTCCCAAACACCCGAAGCCGATCGAAAAAGAGGTGTGGTCTGTGCCAGTGCCGGCAACCACGCCCAAGGTGTTGCTTGGACCAGTGCGCAACTGGATATCCCCGCAACGATTTTTATGCCAACCACCACACCCCGGCAAAAAATTGATCAAGTTAAGTTTTTCGGCGGCACCAATGTCACCATCCAATTAACCGGAGACACTTTTGATGCGGCTAACTCCGCAGCTGAAGCCTTTTGTGCCGATCATCATCAAACTTTTATTGCGCCATTTGACGACTTGAATACCATGGCCGGTCAAGGGACATTAGCCGTTGAAGTGTTTAACGACGCCAAAGACAAAAATATTGACGTTGATTTCTTATTTGCAGCTATCGGTGGTGGCGGCTTAGTCAGCGGCATCAGCACCCACACTAAAGCCGTCAGTCCCACCACAACCGTTGTCGGTGTTGAACCCAGTGGTGCCAGTTCCATGGCTAAAGCCTTTGCCAACGGTCACCCCGCTGCCCTAGACACCATGGACAAATTCGTAGATGGTGCTGCCGTTAACAAAGTCGGTGCCCTAACTTACGCCACTTGCCAAGCCTATGTCGATCGCCTAGTCGCCGTTCCAGAAGGCCAAGTCAGCGCCACCATCCTCGACCTTTATAGCAAATTAGCCTTAGTCGCAGAACCCGCTGGCGCCCTGAGTGTTGCGGCTTTAGAAACCTATAAAGATCACCTGGCCGGTAAAACCGTCGTTTGTGTCATCTCCGGTGGTAATAACGACATCAATCGTATGCAAGAAATCGAAGAACGCGCCCTAATCTATCAAGGCCTACAGCATTACTTCGTCGTGAATTTCCCCCAACGCGCCGGTGCTTTGCGGGAATTTGTTAATGAAGTCCTCAATCCTGACGACGACATCACCAAATTTGAATACACTAAAAAAATCAACAGCGGCAAAGGCCCCGTCCTCATCGGCGTCCGCCTAGGTAACGCTGACAACCTAAATCACCTCCTGACAGAACTTAAAAACTTTGATCCAAAATACATCAATCTACAAGAAAACCAAACCCTATATCACATGCTCGTCTAGAGCGCGACAAAAGACGGGTTGATTTTGAGCATAGCCTAGGCTAACGCCGTGAGCGGTCTTCGCTTACAAGTTAGACGTAGCTAAGCGCAGAAATCA
>NZ_RHOY01000015.1 GCF_003946725.1 Agrilactobacillus yilanensis
GTGTTTGTTTTGGTTATAAACATTATCTTCCTGAATCCCCGAATTGGCAATCTAGGGGGTCATTTCATATTATCTCTGGTTTTGAAACGCGTTCCCAAAGACTGATTTCTGCGCTTAGCTACGTCTAACTTGTAAGCGAAGCCCGCTCACGGCGTTAGTCTAGGCTATGCTCAAAATCAACCCGTCTTTGGTTGCGCTCTGCATAAACGCGTTCAAGGTCACTGACTTTTCACATAACTACAAATTACTTGTAAGCCAAGAACGGGCTTCCGGCGTAATTTTAGGTTATGCTCAAAGTCAAACCGTGCCCTTTCACGCTCTGGTTTTGAAACGCGTTCAGCCTCATTGTCTTCTTGTATAACTACAAATCTCTTGTGTGTCTGACGACACCCTGCAAGATTCTAGGTTATACGCGAAGGCAACCCATGAGGCTTCACGCTCTTTTACTAATCTACGAAGATGAGTTGGAGTTCATTTTTTTCTTGATCTAGGTTAATTGAAAGGTGTCGGCTTAGGTCGTCAACGACTTTTTGGCTAAAGGCGACTTTGTCTTCAAAGGCGGTGAATTGTGCGGTGAATTGATTTGCATGGAAATCGTAATTACTGCTGATGAAGGATGGGTCGGTGACGTAACGCAGGTTGTTTTCTTGATGGAATGAGCCGGGTGCTAGGACGGATTCAATATAGGCGTAGAGTTCGGTTGGTTGATAGTTTAAGGGCCGTTTTGCATGAACGGTAACGGTGTAGTTGGTGTAAGTGTCTACAAGGTGGTTATCGATGGTTATTTGAGTTAATGCTTGATAGAGTTTCATAATATGATCTCCTAGTAAAATATTAATCGGTTAAATAGATTTTTCTTAGATCTTGTAAATCGGTATCTGATAGACCAATAATTTCTTTGAGATAGTTAATCGGTGTGCCTGCCAGGTGCTTAATTTCTTGTTCTGTGGCGTTTAAAAAGTCGATGTGCACTGAGAATAGGTCCCGTAAGTTATCAATCATTTCAGGGGAGCTATTGGCGTTACTGGCCTTTTTAATTAGGGCTTCTGTTTCAGGTCGATAAGTGGTATTGGTTAGCAGGTAATCTTGAGCGATGGCTTTTTTAGCGACGCCTAGGGCACTTAAGAAGAAGAAGGCGCCAATACCTGTCCGATCTTTACCGGCGGTGCAATGGAATAAAACAGCTTGATTATCTTGCTCATTTTTTAAAAGTTCTTCAAAAAAAGTGCGGTAGGCTTGTTGTGCCCCTTTTTGGACGATCATGTTTTGGTAGACTTCAATCATCCGGTCATGGCCTGCACCAGCGACGTGGGCGATTTCATGTTCAATCATTTCTGGGGATTTAGAGTTTTCGGTTAAATCAGTGGCAAATACGGGTAAGTGCCGATAAGTCGTCCCTGTGGGTAGTTTATCGGGCTCTTTTGTGATTTCTTCTTGAGAACGAAAATCGATATCTGTGATTAGGCCATAATCTTTGAGGTAGGTTAAATCTTTATTATCTAAAGTACTGAGTTTTGCAGAACGAATAATTTTTTGAAACTTTACGTGACGTCCGTCTATTGTAGAATAACCGCCTAATTCGCGGAAATTAATGCCTTTTTCAAGTGGCAAAACACGTTGCTTGTCCAACATAGTGTTTAGTTCCTCCTTAATGAGTTAAAAGTGATTCATCTTAAATATTAGCACATTTTTTGTATGGATAGTGGATTCTAATAAATTCTACAACAATCTAAAAGTTAATGTACAATAAAGATGATTTTTTTGCGTTTCTGCGTATTAGATATCAGTATTTTCTTGAATTGCGTCCGTGAGTAGCTTATTCTTATATATGTAGAGAAGAAAGCGAGATGATCACGATGTTACAAGAATATAATAATATTTTAGTGCCTGTTGATGGGTCTAAAGAAGCGGAACTAGCTTTGAAAAAGGCAGTTCACGTAGCTAAAATGAACCATGCCCATGTTGATATTTTGAATGTGTTAGACACAAAACAATTTATCGGTGGTTATGGAGGTATGCTTTCTGGGGATGCCATTTACCAAATTTCTGAAGATGCTCAAGATTATTTGGAGAATCTAGCAAATGAAATTCGTCATAAAAATGACATGGCGGAAGAGGACATTTCGATTCACGTCCGTTTTGGTAATCCCAAAACCGTTATCTCTAGAGATTTCCCTAAAGATCATAAGAATGATTTAATCATGATAGGGGCTACTGGTTTAAGTGCAATGGCTCGGGTATTGGTAGGCTCTGTTACGGAATATGTTAATCAAAATGCGCTCTGCGATGTCTTGATTGTTAAAACAGATGCTGACAATCAAAAACCAGAGTAACTGATATTAAAAAATAAATAAGCATCACAACGGCAGTGGCTGAAACAAAATGTAAGTTTTGTCCCAGCCACTGTCTTAGTTAGACAACAAAAAACTGCATCTAAGATGTAGACGCAGTTTTGTAACGACCATATATAGATGTAACAGTGCTAGGCACGACGCTTAACATCTGTAGCTAAAAGGTTGGGCATTCTAACGATATGCTCACCGGGTTTAAGGGCTAAAATATAGCCGTTCTTTAAACGTAAGGTGTAGGTGACGTGATAAGCTAATTCTAGCGGCTTACCCCGATTATCATAAATCGGCAAGTTTAAATTGTCACTTTTTGACATAGCAGCTTCACGTCCTTTCAAAAGACTTAAGAAATTCTTAACTAACTTAATTATACCTTGTTTGGCTGGACTTTTTAACGGATATAGGATAAATTTTTCACAGCAGTAAAACTCGATCGAACTATTTGGAGGTAACGTATGCAACAAGGAGAAATTGCAAAATTAGCAGATTGGCTAGAGGCACATAAGACTGGGATTGCTGATCGTAGCACAAAATTAGATAAAAAGCAAATCTTTAAAATTATTGATGCGCTAAAAATTTTCCAACAACCGATTATTACGTACTTTGATATGACTGAAGATCAATACGATCAAGCAGAATCTGATCATAAGTTTACCATTGAAGAAGGTCGTCATAAATTGACTGAAATTAAAGATCGAATTATGATCAATCATTTAGATGGTACGCTCACTTCAGGCGAACTGAATTTTACTTATAATCACGAAACTTCAATTAAGGATACTTATCAAGTTAAAGTTGATTTGAATATTTTGACCTATGGGTTAGAAGTTTTAGGTGCAGCAGCAGCGATCGTTGATCTAGCAGAAATCAAGCAGCATCTTTCTAAAGATGCTGCGATGAGTTTGGCTATTGCGGCTTATGCCATTGATGCATGGCAAAAGCGGCAGCAATAAGCGTTTTATATTTATAAAGTGGCCGTTAAAGACCACGGTTTTGTTGTTGTTTTTTAAATCGTTCACAGAGAAAAGTTTAAAAATAGCGGCCTAATCTAAGGCAAACCAATCATTATCATAAAGTTGATGTTGCATTTTAGAAAGTGGGACCCAAATTTTGGCATTTTTGATTTTATCAAGGATGTTCCAAAAAAGTGGGTCTTTTTTTTGTTTGTCTGTCACTTCTACTTTGACCACATGGCCTGCTTCAGTAACGGCGAAGATATTTGGATAATTTACTTCGAATAGTAAGGTGGGGATAATTTCGGTTTCTTTTTCAGTGTAAGTTTTTTCGTGTTGTTTTGTTGACATATTAATCAACTCCTTATGTTGACTACTATAACAACGAAGTTTTATGAAAGTCGGCATAAAAAGTGAATATTCATGTAATAATTATGAATAGTCTGCGAGCGAAAAATAATGACTAATATTGTAAAATTGGATTAAAATGCAATGACCACAAGGCTTTTCTTAAAAAACAAGCCTTTAAGAATTATGATTATTTTTAGATAGTATGAGCAAAAAATGAGTAAATTTTAAGGTAATATAACAAAAAAGGATCCACGCCCAAATAAACTTTGGTCCCAGATCCTAGTACTGTTCACTTTAAATTAATGTTGTAATAAACGTTCAATATCTTGAACCATTGCTTCAGGTTTATCCTTTGGTTCAAAACGGGCGACAATTTCACCGTCGGCATTCACTAGGAATTTTGTGAAATTCCATTTGATTGCTTTACCATTTGAATTTTCAACTAAATAGTCATAAAGTGGATTTTTGTCTTTACCCCGGACATTGCTTTTTTCAAACATAGGAAAAGAAACGCCGTAGTTCATTTGACAGAATTCTAAAATTTCATCATTACTACCAGGATCTTGATGTAGAAATTGATTTGAAGGGAACCCTAGAATTTCAAAGTCTTGATCTTTGTAAGTTTGATAGAGTTTTTCTAAACCTTCAAATTGAGGTGTAAAACCGCATTTACTCGCCGTATTTACAATTAATAAAGTTTTGCCCTTATACTTGTCTAACTGCTCAGTTTGGCCATTAATTCGCGTTTCGTTAAAATCATAAATTGTAGCCATTAAGAAAACTTCCTTTCAAGGTGCAAATTAAATTGTTTACAATTTAAAATTACACAATTTAAATAGATTTGTCAACTAAATTTTGCATAAATGCCTTTAAATTCACGGCGTAGCGCAGTTTTTAACTGCGGTGTGCAAAAAGCGGCCTCAATGCCTGCTAAATTAAAATTCAAAAAAGTCGCCAGATCCGTGTGGAAATATTTTTGGAAAAGGGCATATTCTTTCGTTAAGGTTGTATTGGAAACGGTCCGATTATCCGTGTTGATACAGGCGGCTAAGTCTTGAGCCACAATTAAAGGGTAAGGATAAGCTTCAATCGTTTGGATCGCTTTTGTTTGTAAATTACTGGTCAAACATAGTTCCAAACACGTATTGGTTGTTTTAATGAGTTGCGCTAAGTCTGGTTGATCAGCGAGTGCAGTTCCATGGCCGATTCTACGGGCGCCCAGGTGGATGGCTTCATAAATGTTATGGGCACAGTGGCATTCGCCCGCATGAAAGGTTAAATTCAAATGTTGCTGCTGGGCAAAATCAGCAGCGGGCTGTAAAACGGCAGGTGGAAAATCGGCTTCGTTACCGGCGAAGTCTACACCGCCTAAGCCTTGGTTTTTGAACAGACTAGCGGCTTTAAAGACAGCGATATTTTGAGCATTAGATTGCTGACGCATTCCGCAGACCAACAAACTAGCCTCGATGTTAAAAGCCTGTTTTGCCTTAGCCATACCAACTAAAACGGCTTGGATCGCAGCTTGATAACTTAGTCCTTGTTGCACAGAAAACGCTGGAGCAAAGCGGATTTCCATATACCGGACGTTTTCTAAAGCGGCTTGTTGCAACACATCATAAGCGGCAATTTCTAAAGCGGCTTCAGTTTGCAGTAATGGTGCTACAAAATCAAACTTTGTTAAATAAGTCATTAGATCCGGAACAGGCCCAGTGACTTGTGTAAGCTGTCGTAATTGTGCTTCATCCTCAGGTACGGCAATGTTTGCCAATTTAGCCAAACGCCGAATCGTAGGCAAGGACAGTGAGCCATCTAAATGACAATGCAATTCAACTTTAGGTAATGCTTTTAATTGATCTAAATCCATTTTTAAACCCCCTAACGACTTACTCCTAATTGTACACTTTTTAGACTTAACGTACGATTTTCAATAAAAATTACGAATCGTTCCACATTTTCAGAATAATAATGGTAGAATTGATACTATTAAATATTATACGGAGGCTTGACTCGAATGGCATTAACCGATGATTTAAAGAAATTAGTCATGGATGTGACAAGAGAGGGCGAAGGACCTTATATTTCAATATTCATGACCATTCATCCCAATGATACCAATTTACAATTAGACAAAGTACAGTATAAAAAGCTCGTGGCTCAGGCGCAAAAAGATTTCATAGCAGCTTACCCAAAACGGGAATGGCCAGCTTATCAAGAAGAATTTGATATGGTAGGGCTAGAAAGAAAAATCGGACGTAATGGCTATCAAGGCTTAGCGGTTATTGCCAGCAAAACCCATGTGTTCAAATATTATTTGACGCTAGCACCAGAAGATCAAAGCTATGTTTCAAAAAATTTATATATTCTACCCATTATTAAAAATGCACAATATAACTTTGATTATGATTTGGTCCATTTAAATAAAGCCGGTTTTAGTTTCTATCAAGTTCGGCGCGGCTTAATTAAGGCGGTTGACCTACCAGCTGAAGCGCCAACGAACTTTGAAAAAACAATTTCTGATCCTGCATTCAGTGCGGCTGAAGCCCAAGCTGCAGAGCATAGTGGCAATGCCGTCTACTCCGGTCCAGCAGCACCAACACCTAGAAGTAACGACCATGTGGCCCATTACTTAAGGGTGGTGGATCAATATATTCGACAGAAGTTCACTTTATTAGATCATGTGCCGTTAGTGTTAGTCGGTAGTGATGAAATTCAAGATCAATTCCGCAGTATTTCTAAAAACGGTATGTTAGAAGCGGACATTCGGACAACAAAAGTGGCGGCTAAATTAGATCAAGCTGCCTTGAATCAGTTGAAACAGCTGATTAATGACCAATTTAAAGCTCAAGTAAAAGCGCGTGTTTTACAAGAATTGGATAATGCACGCTCAGGCGGTCGGGAAATTTCAGGGGTGGATAACGTTGTCCAGGCGGCCATCGAAGGGCGAATACGCCAAGTGATTATCCGTGAAAATACGGTAGAACACGGTGTAATTGATCTGGATATGAACGTAGATACAAAGAGTCCTAAAGCCGCAGCCCATAATTTATTAAATGACATTGCTGTAGTTACCTTGGCCTTTGGCGGTCAAGTTCAAGTCTTAACCGATGCTGAAATGCCCATTGGCCAAAGTGTGATCGGCCTATTGCGTGGTAAGTAGGTCATCCGCAGATTTAAGAAAAATACGTAAAATGTAACTAAATAAAATCAAAAAAAGCTCAGTCCAGCAATTTGGACTGAGCTTTTTTGTCGGCTAATTGATCAAAAAACGTCAAAAAAGAGGTAAATTTTAAAAAAATCAAAAAAATATTTTTTTATTTTATGAATTGATCCAATAATTTAATTCTGAAAAGCTTGAAAAAAGAAACAGCTTTCAAAAAGCTGTTATATCGGGATACAATTAAATTGTTTTCAATTGAATTGTACAAAATTTAATTGTTTACATTTTCATTTTTTCAAAGTTATTATTCCGTTTTATGATTTTGTCGTGTTGACACCGTTTTCTAAATTAGATACACTGATTTCCGTTGATGACACAAACTAATATACAAGAAAGAAAGAGGCTTACAAAATGAAAAAAATGTCTATTTTACTTTTCTCAACTTCCCTATTGGCAACACTTGCTTTGGCACCTGCAACGGCGGTACATGCAGCAGATGATGAAAAACAGGAACTAAAAACAACAGCAACCTTAAACTTAGGTGTAGACGATAGTACAGATGAAAACGGTGATGGCAACTGGAAACCTAATCCAGATGGCAACGGTAATGACGGCGATACAGATGGCGACGGCAATCCAGACGGGAATGGCGATAACAACAATAACGGCGGCGGTTCCACGGTGCCAAGCAATAAGTTAATGCTTTTATCAGCACCATCTTTTAATTTTGGAACGCTCGGTGCTTCTAATCTTTATAACGGTTTCAGTAATCGGCCTGCTGAAGGCGTATCTGATGCCTTAAGTGTTTCTGATACACGGCTTGGGCAAGATGATTGGACTTTAAGTTTATCAATGTCTGAATTCAAAGGCACAACCAGCACATTAAAAAATGCGGCTATGAAGTTAGCTGCCGTTAAAGGTGAACATGGTGCGACACCGGCCCCATCATCTAATGTTAGAGCTTGGCATGCATCTAATGCGATTACGGTTTCAGATACGGGCACAGCACAAACTGTTGCTGAAAGTGATGGCACGACGCACGGTACTGTAAATTATAACTTCAACGGCACAGATAGCAGATTAGGCCTAGGGATAAATAATGAACTAGTAGTTGAAGCTGGAGAAAAACTAGTTTCTGACTTAACTTGGGATCTAGTTGGCGATCAACCGGCAGCGGATAAACTTTAATAATTGGCTTTTAAAGGAAAAGACCTTTATAGCGGTCTTTTCCTTAATAAAACTAATATATTAGAAAATTAATTGGCTTTTACAGATTTCGTATAAAGGAGTAAAAAAATGTCTTTAAAAAAATGGATTGTCGCTTTTGCCCTAGGTTTTGTAGCGTTCTTAGTTTTACCACAACAGGCTTCGGCCGCATCAGGCGCTGAGTTTACCATTAGAAATGTCTATTCGGAAGAACAGACAGATCCAGAAGCTGGATTCTTTGCTTACCAGCCAATACCTGATCATGACTATACGATCAATACAATGGTAGAAAACTTAAATCGAAATGAGACTTTGGACTTTGAAGCAAGACTGTTAACGGCCACAACTCAAGATCAAGGCGGCATTAGTTACTTACCCGCAAAAACACCTCGAGATAAAAGCTTAAAGCTGGCTTTACCAGATATGCTCAAAGATCAAGCAGTCATTCAAAAATTCTCTATTGCACCTGGACAAAAACAAGTACTCACTTATCATGTCCACACACCTAAAGAACCAATCAAAGGGACCATTTTAGGCAGTGTTCATGTAAAACGGCTCAATAAATCGGACACTTCAAAACAGATGATGGCCTTAAACAACAAATTTTCAATGACGATCCCTGTCATCTTTAAAGGTGAAATGGCTGATACATTATTGCCAGAACTACACTTAACTAAAGTTCAACTGCAGGCAGTTGGCGGGCTGCCACAGTTAACGGCCACAGTGCATAATAGCCAACCCGTTATGTTTGGTGAAATTTATTTGACGACAAAACTTTTCAAAAAAGGACAAGATACACCAATACTAACGCAACGTGATAAAAATTTGAAAATGGCGCCTAACTCAACAATGAACTACATTATGACAACCAATAATAAAACGTTAGCGCCAGGTCGTTACACTTTAAAAATGACAGTCGTTTCTGGAGCTGAAACTTTCCACTTACAAAAATCATTTACCATTAAAGCAACTGACGAAAAAGAAATCACAAAACAATTAGTGAAAGATAACCGCCATTCTGGCTTATTCTGGTTACTGTTGGGTGTTGGGCTTACGTTAGGGATTGGCTTATTGATTTTCTTAATTAGACGACGCAAAAACAAAGCTTAATGAATAGCTGAGATTTTATAAAGGAGGCACCCAATGAAGCACTCAAAAAAAGTTTCTATCTTATTAATGACATCGCTGCTATTCAGCAGTGTGATTACAACTGTCCCTGAAGTAACGGCGGCTCAAGTGGCTGCCCCTCAAATACCGGCAACACCCGCAGCGGCTTTGGGCCAAAATGAAGGCGGCGCCGCAAGTGACGTAGAGATCGATACTGTTCCGAATTTGACGCCAGATTCAGCGCCAGACCCGGTGCATCCTGAGGATACCCAGACATTACCGTCAATGCCAGAGACTGATGGGAATACTGAAAGTACACCTCAAACGCCGGAAGCGCCTACAGATAATAATGTGCTTCAACCGCCAATAATTGAATCTGAAACGGTAGCTGATGAAAATTCTGAAGCGGGAGAAGTAGAAGAAACAGAAGCAGCAGAAAAAAATGAAGATGCGGCAACAAAAAGGCAAACTGAAATTCCGGTTAATGTGACACCGCCAAAAGACGCCACAAAACCCAGCCATAATGGAGGCTCATTATTAGGTGGCGTAGGGGGACTACTTGACAGTATATTGCTATCAGCTCTTGTTTATCCAGGGTTTACAAAGCAACCAGAAAAAAATCAATATGTTGCTTATGGCGCCCCTGTATACTTTAAAATGCGATCGATCGGTAATGCTGGGCCAGTTCAAGATCCGTGGTTAAAGATCACACAATGGACATTACAAAAAGATGGTTCTTTTGTTAAAAAAGAACATCCTGATGTCGTTAAGGGTGATGGGATTCTTGGAAAACATAAATATGATGTGACTTTCGGCAAAGATGGGAAACAAAATCTAGAACCAGGTGTGCATTTCTTTCAATTTGCGTTAGATGGTTATGCGGGTAATACAGTGTATTCTAAATTAGCCCGGGTGAACGTGGTTAAAGATGAGGTGCCGGCGGAACAACTAAGTATTAAATCTGAAGATGTCCTTTGGAGTGGCCTTGACTATGAGCTAAAGGGGCTTTTAACACCCCTTGAGTCAACTAGTGAAGTTCGCTGGCATACGCCGATAAATCCAACGGATCAAGAAGATGAAAAAAATCCGGTAATCTTCAGTTCGAATGTTGGCCGTGATGTGGAGATTGCCATCTCTGATGGTGTGATGAAAGCTGGTAAATCAACAGCGAAAGTTAACGAAGATACTGAAAATCCGGGGATACCTATTGTGCTTAATGCACAGGCAGGTGACTTAAAAGCAACTAAAACAGTTTATGCTGGCGGATTAAAAGCTAAAACAACGACGGTATCTGAAGCCACAACAAAAGGCATTACTTGGCATGAGGTGGCCGGATTAGAGCGGGTGCGCCAAGTGTATTTTGGCAGTGAAGGGGAGGATTTTAAAGTTCAAAAAGTAAATGCCGAGTGGGTTTATCAAAAAGTTAGTAAAAATAAGAGGATTTCTTTTAATGGGGGCAAATCATTTGGTTCAGATACAAATGCTAAGCAAAACGATTTAGCAGATCTACGGGATATCAAACCCCTCGTTATCCCTGGAACAAACAAAATTATTCAAGATTTTGCCGGGAAAACGGGGACGCAGCAGATGGCTGTACAACTAAAGATAGGGATCGTTATAAAGATAAAGGATGGAAAGTCAACAACTATTAATTTAGCGAGTAATTATGCTTCGTTAAAACTGATACCGGATTCTGAAGGAGATGAAGGGAACCAAGAATTGACCTTTAGAAGCGCGCCAAGTTTCACATTTAATGGGGTTAAAGCCAGTCAAATCTATGATGGTGTGAGCCAGCTGCCTACAACTTCAGGGACCGAAGCGGCATTGGATATTGCAAATAGCACGACCAAACCAAAACGTTGGCAGCTTCAAGCGCAATTAGGGGCCTTTAAAGATAGTGACAATCAAGAACTGAATCAGCCGCAGTTACATTTACATGGCCTGCCCACTGCAACCGCAACGTTAACGACGAGTGACCCGACACCGATCATTACGTCTGAACAATACAAAAATGATAATACGCTGATTAGTGCAACATTAGATACAGCACCAAATCAAGAAATCATTTTGAAAAAGGATCAGCATTTTGTCAGCGATATTCGTTGGATTCTTTCAGAAGAAGGGCCCGAAAGTGAAGCGTTGTGAGGTGATTGCAGGGTAGACAGAACGAGCAGTTAAAAAGCAGTAAGCCTACAATAGCATTGCTTAGAAATGAAAATTAAATTATCCAAATAGCAGCAGCTAGGTCAACGTTAAATTTTGACTTGACTGCTGTTTATATTTAGTTCAGCATACTTTGGCGCACGTTTTTTCAGTCAAAAAGCTAGTAAATTTGGCGAATTTATTTATAATGAATTTTACAAATAGTTAGCCTCGAAATGATTGTAAAGCAAGGACCAAAAAGATGGCCACTAACAGCCATAATTTCATTACTCGGATTGGCCCAATGCCTAAGATACCATGGGTAAATTCAATAAAAATTATTAAAACACATAATAAGGCACCTACTAAAAATAAGATGCCCCGTAAGAAATGAGGTGAACGTCGCATGGGGGCACTCCTTTCTGAGTGACGCAGTTTATTTTCAAAAAACAGCTTACTTTTAGTTATTATAACACGATGAATTTTGACAACATCAGACGATAGACGGAAACGCTTTTGTGACAAATAGATTAGACTTTTCTAACTTGGTACAAGCTATCATGGTGTTATGTCGGGATGCGTATTACAATAGAACTTGTGACTGTAAAAATTTTCTGAAACTAAGTCTTCTTATTTGACAAGATTTGTTAGAATTTTATAATGTTAAGCGTTCTTAAGTTTAACTAATTTTTACAATTCAAGTCACACTCGTATTTTTAAATAGATAAAGGGGAATTCAGTTATGTGTGGAATTGTTGGTTTTGTTGATAAAACAATCCTAAATAAAAAACCTGTAATTACTGAGATGATGGACATGATTAAACATCGTGGTCCCAACAGTTCAGGTGAATATGTGAACGATGAAGTCGCCTTAGGTTTCCGTCGATTAAGTATTATCGACTTAAAGGGTGGCGATCAACCAATTTTAAATGAAGACAAAACAAAAGCTATTATCTTTAATGGTGAGATTTATAATTTTCAGCCGATTCGTGCGGATTTGATTGCAGCGGGACATAAGTTTACAACGCATGCAGATACCGAAGTTTTACTCCACGGGTATGAAGAATATGGGATCGAAGGTCTGCTTAAAAAAGTGCGGGGGATGTTTGCCTTTACGATCTGGGATGATGTGAAAAAAGAATTAGTAGGTGCCCGGGACTTCTTTGGGATTAAACCACTTTATTATTATCATCAAGATGGCACTTTTTTGTTCGGTTCAGAAATCAAATCTTTCTTAAAAAATCCAAAATTTAAAAAAGAATTGAACAAAGAAGCTTTACGGCCATTTTTGACTTTCCAGTATTCCGCATTAGCCGAGACCTTCTTTAAAAATGTTTATCAAATTCCGGAAGGCCATTATTTTACACTAAAAGACGATCAGTTAACCATTAAAAAATATTGGGATATGGATTTCAAAGAAAATCATTTATCCTTTGAAAAAACCGTTGATGCCATTGATGCTTCTATCAAGGATTCTGTGGAAACCCATCGTATTAGTGATGTGGAAGTTGGCTCATTATTGTCCAGTGGGGTAGATTCCAGCTATATTACAGCACTTTTACGGCCAGAACATACTTTTTCAATCGGTTTTGATGACAAGAAGTATCATGAAGGGATTGCGGCTAAGGCTTTGGCAGATCGACTAGGGCTAAAAAATAAAAATGACGTGGTTACTTCACAAGAAGCGTTTAAGAATTTCCCACTTATTCAATATTACTTAGATGAACCAGATTCTAATCCTTCTGTTGTACCGCTTTACTTTTTAACAAAATTGGCTAGTAAAGAAGTAACCGTTATTTTGTCAGGTGAAGGTGCAGACGAATTGTTCGCGGGGTATGCCAATTACGGTTGGCATTCGCACTCCAAGGCAATTCGGATCTTTGCCCAAGGCTTAAAACGGTTGCCTCGAGGTGTTCGGGCATCAATTGCCCATGGTCTAAAACGGGTGCCTAACTTCCATGGTCGGCTGCACTTATATGAAGCAACGGCTCCAGCTGAGGAATTCTTTATTGGTGAAGCACGGATCTTTAATGAAGATGAAGCCGGTCAAATTTTGAAGCCAGCGTATCGTTCCAGTGAATCAGTGGAACAAATCGTTGAAAAGAGTTATAAAAAAGTACGGCATTATGATGATGAGGTCAAAAAGATGCAGTACTTAGATATTCATCAGTTTATGGCAAAAGATATTTTGTTAAAAGCCGATAAGATGAGCATGGCAAATTCCATGGAATTACGGGTGCCTTTTTTGGATAAAGAAGTTGCCAAAGTTGCCCAAGGGATTCCTACCAAGTATCTTTTAAACTCAGAGGGCAGTAAATATGCTTTAAGAGAAGCCTCTAATCGTCATTTACCAAAAGAATGGGCACAACGGGAAAAATTAGGTTTTCCGGTGCCGGTTAGTGCTTGGCTCCATGACAAACCAATTTATGAAGAGATTCGGGCTTTATTCTCAGAAGATTTTGTCACTGAATTTTTTGACCGTCCCGCTATTTTAAAAATGGTGGATGATTATTATCACAATCGTGGACACAACGATGATCGCCGTAAAATTTGGACGGTTTATACGTTCTTAGTTTGGTATCGTGTCTATTTCATCGATCAAGAAAAACCAGAATTTATCCCTGACGTCCACAAGGTAGCGGCTCAGGCATAATAAAAAAGTCAAGGTCAGCACCTGATACACAGGGGGCCTTGGCTTTTTTGTCGGCGTTAATGGCGTGTTTTTTTGATTTGCTGCTGAATTTCTTGGAATAATAAAGCTGTTTTCTCATCGGTATTCACCGCACTCACCATAAATAAAGTATCCATCAGACTCATTTGAGCAATGAGCGCATGCAATGCTTCGGTGCGGTAGCGGGATTCTTCGGCTACGGAAACAAAATACACATCTGCCAATCGGGCCAGTCGAGAGGTTGGCACGCTGGTGATTACAATCAGCGGCACGTGATGTTTGTGGGCGGTGTTGGCCAATGTTAAAGCATCCCGATCTTCGCCGGATTGAGAAATAATAATTGCCACATCTTTTGAAGAGAGATGGGTAATGCTCATCAGCTGCATATGATAATCGGCGGCATAGAGCACATTAATCGCTGTTTTTAAAAATTTGTGATAACCGTCTAAAGCCACAATATTACTGGCACCTAAACCATAAATGCCTAAACGCTGACATTGGATAATCAATTTGACCGCCGTTTTTAATTCATCACTATCTAAATTAATCGCGGTCATTTTTAAAGCCTCTATATTAGACGTAAACATCTTTTGGGCCATGGCTAAGGTGGAATCGTTAAGATCGATTTCTTCAAATAACTTCACCGGATTTTCCGGATCTTGGGTTAAGGCCACCCGCATACTTTGGAAATTCGTGTAACCTAGTTTTTTAGCAAACCGGGAAATTGTAGCGATTGAAATACCTGTTTTTTCACTGAGTTTGGAAATAGATAGGCGACTGGCTTCGGCTTGATTTTTAGTCAAATAGTCGGCTAAATCTAATTCACGGATGCTGAGTTTATCATGATAGATTTGCAATTGTAGTTGAAAATTAGGCATAGTTATAACCTCGATATGTAAAATTTCTACTATTAGTATAGCATTTCTAATTTTTGAGCTGAAATGCGTTTTTCGTGAATTTTAGGAATATGTTATAATTTGAGACGTGGAACTTAATAAATATTGAAAATTGAATAAGAATAGTGGAGAGTTATGAAACAAAATTTAGAATTTACACCTATTTTATTAGGCAGTGATATTAATGCCTACGGGATGGCCCGTTCTTTTTATGAAGCTTATGGTAAGCGCGTCAAAGCTTTTGCGGCAGTCCCTCTCGCGCCAACACGGTATTCAAAAATCATTGATTTGGAATTTCATAATGGTTTTGAAGAAGATCCCGTATTTATCAATGTTATGACCGAAGTTGCCAAGCGCTATGCGGACCACCAAGAACCCGTCATCTTAATTGCGATGGGGGATGGCTATGCGGAACTTATCGCCAAGCACAAAGATTTTTTAGAAAAAACATTTGTCTGCCCGTATATTGATTATGATTTATTGCGGCAGCTCAACAACAAAGAAAACTTTTATAAAGTCTGTGAACAGTATAATCTGCCTTATCCAAAGACAAAGGTGATTAGTAAGACAATGTACACAACAAAGACAGACTTGGATGTCCCATTTGAATTTCCAGTGGCCTTAAAGCCAGCGAACAGTGTGGAATGGTTAGACATTCATTTTGAAGGCCGTAAGAAAGCCTTTATTATCCATGATCAAGCCGAATATGATGAAGTGGTCACTAAAATTTATGAAAATGGCTATAATTCTGACTTGATTTTGCAAGATTATATTCCTGGGGATGATTCCAACATGCGGGTGCTGAATGCCTATGTGGATCAGAACCATCAAGTTAAGATGATGTGTTTGGGCCATCCGTTGCTGGAAGATCCAACACCCGCCGCCATTGGTAATTATGTGGCGATTTTGCCAGAATTTAATCAAGAATTATACGATATGGTGCAGAAATTTTTAGAAGACATCAATTATACCGGTTTTGCGAATTTTGATATGAAATATGATCGCCGGGATAAGACGTTTAAGATTTTTGAAATTAATTTGCGCCAAGGTCGCAGTAGTTTCTTCGTGACTTTGAATGGGTATAATTTAGCCAGCTATTTAGTAGACGACTATGTAACCCATACTTTAAGCGATCGAGCAACGGTTTATGGGAACCAAAATAAGGCCAAACACATGCTTTGGCTAGGGGTACCGACGAAAGTGTTTAAACGTTATGTTGCAGATAATGCTTACAAGCAAGAAGCTTTGGAATTAATTGATACCAATCGTTATGGCACCACTGTTTTCTACAAAAAAGATATGTCTTTAAAACGTTGGGTACTGTTGAAATACATGTTCCACAACTATGTGCCACGGTATAAAGAATATTTTGTTGAAAATAAAGGGCAAAATGACGAACAATAGTTGTTATAATGAATATAGGGGTGAAATGTAATGGCAGATTTAGAAAATTTTGAAGTACAGATTCATAGATATGAACGGGTGTTAGTGGCCGTTGATAGTGATGATTTTGGTTCTTCTCGGCCTGCATTTGAATACGCTTGTACCATGGCTAAGATGTTCCATTTACCATTAGGGATCGTTTCTATTTTAGAAACCGGGGATTTGAATATTTTCCAAACATTATCCCGGGACGTGTTGAGCAATCAACGGACAGCGGTAGCCCACTTATTGGAAACTTATGTGGAAAAAGCTAAAAACTTCGGCGTACTGGAAGTTGCACCTTATTTAAGCGAAGGTAAGCCTGGCCGGACAATTGTTGATTCAATTATTCCAATGTTTAAACCGGACTTATTAGTAGTTGGTTCTGAGCGTAAAAATAACCCGAATGATATTGGGTCACAAGCTTCTTACATGGTGCGTTATGCCCCATGTTCTGTAATTGTGGTCCGGTCATAATCATTATTAAACAAATAACCTTAGGCGAGTTGAGGCTGAACGTAAGTTTTGCGCAACACGCCTATTTTTTCAACTAAAGGAGACATGACAATGGAGAATAATACAGCTTATCGTAATGACTTATATGAAGCGGTTAACGGGCAATGGGCTAAAACGGCTGTCATTCCAGATGATAAAGCAACAACCGGCGGCTTTGCGGATTTAGCTGATGATGTGGAAAAAAAGTTAATGGCAGATTTGGCTGCTTTTGAAGCAGGTACGAAGACTTATGACAATCCTTTAATGGCTGAAGTTGTGAAATTATACCGACTGGCTAAAGATTTTGACCGGCGGGATCAAGAAGGTTACCAACCAATTCAAGGCGAATTGGATCGGGTCCAAGCCTTAGAAGGTTATTTGGATTTGGCCCAACAATTACCAGATTGGTATAAAGATTTGCCAACGCCATTTGGGTTGCAAGTTGATGCAGATATGAAAGATACTGCCAAAAATGTAGTTTATGCGTTTGCGCCAAGTTTGTATTTGCCAGACAAACCTTACTATGAAGCGGATAACGAAAATGGTCAGCAGTTATTGGCAGTTTTTGAACAGATGAGCTTGAAGCTGTTGCAAATGGTTGGTTTATCTGAAACGACAGCTCAAACCACCTTAAAACAGGCTTTGGCCTTTGATCGCAGTCTCGTACCTTATGTTAAAAGTGCCGAAGATTGGGCAGATTATACGAGCATGTACAATCCGGTTGACTTTGCCACCTTTAGCCACTATAGTGCGCAATTAGATTTAGGGCAGTTAGTGACGACTTTAATTCAGGCAACCCCTGAAGCGGTCATTGTCGCAGAACCGAATTTTTATCAAAATATTGATGCAATTTTGACAGATGAAAATTTTGAAAACCTTAAGAGCTGGCTGTATCTAGGGGTTATTCTCGGCAGTGCCGGTAGTTTATCTGAAGATTTTCGGCAAACTGGTGGTATTTATCACCGGGCACTTTCTGGTAGTAAAGTGGCAATGTCTCAGACAAAAGCAGCTTATTACACAGCCACCAATCGGTTTAGCCAAGTGGTCGGGGATTATTATGGCAAAACTTATTTTGGTCCGGAAGCCCGGGCAGATGTGACTCAGATGGTGACAACGATGATTGCGGTTTATAAACGACGGTTGGCTCAAAATGATTGGTTGAGTGCCGATACAAAAGAAAAAGCCATTGTCAAACTGGATAAAATCGTGATTAAAGTCGGTTATCCTGAAAAAATTAAAGCGATTTATCAAAAATTTCATATTGATGAACATAAATCGTTATACGAAAATTTAGAAAACTTAAGCCGTCTTGTTTTAGAAGATAATTTGGATCGCTTCAATCGGCCAGTGGATCGAACGGAGTGGGGGATGCCGGCGCAAATGGTGAATGCCATGTACGATCCTTCTAAAAATGACATTACTTTCCCAGCAGCCATTTTGCAGGCGCCATTTTATAGTTTAAAACAGACAGCTAGTGAGAACTATGGTGGGATTGGCGCCGTGATTGCCCACGAAATTTCTCATGCCTTTGATAATAATGGGGCGAAGTTTGATGAATATGGGAATTTAAATAATTGGTGGACGGAAGCAGATTATGCCAAGTTTAAGCAGCTGACCCAAGCGACGATTGATCAGTTTGATGGCTTGCCATTTGCCGGGGGTAAAGTTAACGGTAAATTAGTCGTCTCTGAAAATGTTGCCGATGCCGGCGGCTTAAGTTGTGCGCTGGAAGCAACCAAACAAACAGCAGATCCAGATTTGCGGGCCTTTTTCATCAACTGGGCTCGAATTTGGCGGATGGCGGCGACAACGCAATATCAACAGTTACGGTTAGCGACGGATGTTCATGCGCCTAATGTGCTGCGGGCAAATGTACAGCCTAAAAATCTAGAAGAATTCTATGATACATTCGGTGTTGTTGCCGGGGATGGCATGTATTTGGCACCAAAAGACCGGGTTAAAATCTGGTAATATTTACAGTGGTAGCCAAGGTTTGCGACCAATTCCGTAACGAATTAAAAATTAATTTTAAAATAAGCTTGACCTAAAACCCGTTTCAGAATTTATACTAGGGCTGCAGTTAAATAACAGCACATATAAGGAGGAAACGGATTATGTTTTTAGTCACACAATTAATTAATAATCGACAGGATTATGAACGCAATGAAGTGCAGGTGTTGTGTCAATTGGCGCAATCCGTCGCCGAACAGCTACAAGTACCCGTCCAAGGCTTAAAAAGTGATTTGTTAGCGAGTGAAGCTTATCAAGCCAGTACGATCGGTGGCCAGGCAGTTTTACCTAAAATTTGTACCACCGCAGTGCAGCAGCCCACGATTTTTGCTTATACATTTACGCAACCAGTACCTTGGCGTTCAGGACAAACTTGGCATTTAGTAACAAGTGCTATTATTTTGGCGACGCCAGATACACAGCAGGCCACTTCAGTGCTTGATGTTTTCCGGCAAGCCTTCAGTCATGAGGAATTTACAAAGCGGCCGATCAATAGCGGTCTCAATACAACGAATTTACAGTTTGGTTAAACAAAAGGACAGGGATAGCATGGCGAACATACAAGAAATTGCGGACTATACCGGCTTTTCAAAGTCAACGGTTTCGCGGGTATTAAACCAAAAAAATTATGTGGCTCCAAGAACGCGGGATTTGATTGAAGCCGCAATTGTGAAGCTGGACTACGTACCCAATGCAATGGCGCAAGGGTTAAGTATGGGCCAGATGCACAATATCGGTGTCGTTTTACCGCATAATGAGCATCCCTATTACACGCAATTGATTAATGGAATCATGGCGGCAGCTTTTGCAGCCAACTATCGTATTATGTTACTGCCCTCTAACTATGAAGCTAAAGTGGAGTTAGCTTATTTACAGCAATTACGGCGTAAAGTATTTGACAGTATGATTTTTACCTCTCATGAAATTAGCCGGCAGACACTAATGACTTATCAAAAGTATGGCCCAATTGTTGTCTGTCAAGATCCGGGGTGTTTACCGATCGCTGCGGCTTATACCGCTCGAGTACCGAGCTATGTGGCGGCCTTTGAATGGATCAAAGCCCAAGGGTATCAGCATATTAGTTTATTAGCGACGCGAGCCAGCAACGTTAGCGCAACAAGTAAAACAACCTTTCAAGCTTATGAACAAGTTTTTCATCAAGCGCCAGAGCCCACATTAATTCGGACCGGCATTCGTAAGCAACAAGATGGCTATGCTGCTGCCGCTTATTTCGTCACCCAAAAACGACCACTGGATTTTATTTTTGCCAATGCAGATGACGTTGCCGCTGGTGCCCGTCAATATTACTTGGAGCATGATCTACCCGTTCCCGCCATGATGGGGCAAGAGAATCAATTATCCAGCCAATTATTAAATATGGCCACCATTGACCATCACCTATATGAAGTTGGAGAAAATGCCGCAAAATTGGCGATCTCAGGTGCCGTTCGCCAGTTTAGAGTTGAATCAGAGTTTATTGTAAGATAGAGCCATGAAGCAATACGGGTTAAGTTTAAAATAAGCTTGCATTTAACTTCTAAGTTAGACCTACCAGTATAAAAACACAGTAAAAAGGCTGAGTCAGTACACGCTGTAGTGTGTGGGACGCAGCCTTTTTAAAGGCACAAAAATAGGCTAGTGTAATCTAGGACCACACTAGCCAGTTGTAACGAACACAACTTAAAATAAATAAAAATTTCAATTCACATAGTAGCTATCTGGCTATTATGATCGAGGTCGTCTAAACCATCGATACAAGTACTTTACCTGCTCGTTTAGTATAACAAAGCCAATAGTACAACGCAATAACAAAGCGTCAAATTAAAACACTACAAAAAAACAGCCCTCTCAGAGTAAAAGGACTGCTTTTATCTATATATTTATCTAATTAGCTTAAAACTTGAACAGTTGCTGTTGTAATACCATAACTTGGAATAGAGCTGCTTGGCATTGCAACGTCTAATTGTTGTGGGTTACTGTAAGCAAATGTACCTGTATCATTTACAGTACGATCTAAAACAGTACCGTCAGCTAAAGTGATGCGTAAACGTGTGCCTTTAGGGAAGACAGAAAGGTTTGCAGCAACACCGCTATAGCCCATGTTTGAGCCTAAAACAGCTGGATCATAAAAAGAGATCTTGTAAGTTCCGGCAGTTGTTGCAGAACTTGTTGCTGTCGTCGTACTTGTTTGTGTTGCAGTAGCTGTTGTTTGTGCTTGTGTTGTATCCGTTGTTGTCGTTGTTTGTTGGGCAGTACCGTTAACAGAGACAGTTTCACCAGGGTAGATCAAATCATAACCGCCAATTTCACGACCATTTAATTGTTCTAAAGCAGACACACTCATGCCATAGTTACCAGCAATGCTCATATAAGTATCGCCAGCTTCGACAGTAACAGTACCATTACCGTTATCAACAGCGGCATCGGCCTTATCTGGAGCAAACGCTACAGCAGACATTGCTAAGGCGCCAGCGAAGAATAAACCAACAAGTGCATTTTTTTTCATTATATAAAAAACTCCTTTATCTTTGAGAAATTTCATCGAGTGAAAAAATTTCTACATCCTACGAGTCAAAATTAATTTTTGTGACTCAATATCTTTAACACGAGGATTAGAATAACCTGTTTATATTGCAGTTATGTGTCAGGAGCTTTAACGTTTAAAGACAGAAAACAAATTTCTGTCACAAATAGTAATTAATTTCAAAAAAAGTTTTTGGTAAAGGTCGTCATGGTGCCTTTTGAAAACGATTTTCGAAATGTTACAAAACGGGATTATTTTTCAGTAAAAAAAATCAAAAACTTGTCGAAATTAACGCAAAAAATAGATTTTTAATCCCAAAAATTTAAAAAATCATGAAATTAATGCAAAAATTAAGCAATTTAATAGCCATGAATTTAGACAAAATTGGCAAAATGTGATGATAACGTTCTTTTAAAGTAGAAATGAAAATAAGTTTTATTTCCGATAAAAGATAATTTTGATCGCTATGCTATGATAGAAGTAATTGGAAATTAATGGATTGGAGCAGATAAATGACAATTTTTTATTTTGTACGGCACGGTGAGACTCGGATTAATCATGAGGCACGCTTTAACGGTGGCAATGTGGACTCCCCTTTAACCCCGCAAGGCATTTTAGGGGCGCAAAGAACCGGTAATCTATTAAAACGAGTAACTTTTGATCAGATGGTTGCTTCTTCTTTACCCCGTGCTCAGCGTACGGCGCGTATCATTTTAAAACGAAATTTAAACTGTTATCCCGAAGAATTGGTGTTAGATCATCGTTTGCGGGAGATTGACTTAGGGGATTGGGATGGGCAAAAAATTGATTCTGTTTTGGCGCATCCCCAATATCAAGCTTATTTTAAGCAGCCCGAAAAATTTGATGCCCAAGCGATTCATGCTGAAGATTTCCAGCATTTATTAGCCCGGGCAAATGCGGCCATTACCCCTTATATTCAGCCAGAAGCCAACAAAGTGCTCGTCGTTAGCCACGGCTCATTATTATTATTTTTGATTCATCAGCTAACCGGCGGTTCAATCGCTACTGTCCGCAAACAAAAAATGCTGGCTAATTCCAGCGTCACCGTTTTACAGTCCACAACCACCGGGCCTTTTGAGACATTGGGCTTAAATATTACTGCGGACAATATTCAACAACGGCCAGAATTAGCGCCACTTTTTTCATAGTTTTATAAAAAGGGCATAAAAAAAGTATGTATTTTGGGGGAATACATACTTTGTTTAGGGGAGAATAAGCAAATCAGTCTAGGGTAATCTATTCAAATAAACGATGGGAGGAAGATTTATTTGAATGCATCATATGTTATAAAACGGGGTGATGTATTGGTTCGCCAGCAAGTTTTAATTGAAAATCAAGAAACAATTAAAGCTTGTCCAATACTTGAATCATGCAAGATGATTCAGACCACGGTTCGATGCTAAGATTATCCAGTGATTGTATAAATATTTAGGGAAATCGATGAATACTCCCCTTGACCCTTAGTATACAGATAAGTGCTTAGAAGACAAAAGAAAAAGCCTTGGCAATTCGAAATTTTATTTTGAGCCGCTGCAGACTTTTTCTTTTTTGAATTTAATTAAAAAAGTGCTTTCATTATCACTTCATTTTTGGTAAAATGTGAAATTGCGCAAAATTTTATGAAGTGAGGTGCTTTCTTTTATGAATGAAACACAATTCAAATTTCCCCACTGGCGTCAGAACATTTATCTATTCTTAACAAGTCAATTTTTAACCGGCATCACGAGTATGGTGGTACAGTACGCAATTATTTGGTATTTAACCAAAGAAACAGGTTCAGCCACAATTTTGAGTATGGCGACCTTATTAGGGATGCTGCCAATGGTATTGCTGAGCCCATTTGTTGGCCCGGTAGTTGATCGTTGGCCTAAAAAACTACTATTAATAGTACCCGATATTGTGGCTGCACTTTTTGCCATTTTATTATCAATTGCCGGAACATTAGCAGATCAGTTTCCACTATGGTTGGTTTTTGTATCCTTAACAGTTCGTTCCATTGCCCAGACTTTTCAAATGCCTACGGTACAGTCCATTGTGCCCACGATGGTGCCTGAGTCACAAATTACACGGATCAATGGGCAATTAGGTATGGTACAGTCAGCCAATATGCTGATTGCGCCAGCGCTAGGTGCATTTTTATTCACCATCATTCCCATTAATTTTTTGATTTTAATTGATGTATTGGGCGCTATTATTGGAATTACGCTCTTAATATTTGTCCGAATTCCTAAGGTTAGTACCACTGGCGAAACAGTGCATGTTTTGACCGATGTGAAGTTTGGCTTTAAAAAACTGATTGGTAATAAAGGCCTGTGGTATATGACCCTGATTGGCACGGCGTTTACTTTAATTTTCATGCCCGCAGCAAGTTTGTATCCTTTGATGACGATGAATTATTTCCATGGAACTGTGGGTCAAGCGGGACTAGTTGAAGTAATTTATTCCGCAGGGATGCTTGCTGGCGGTACGGTTATCGGCTTGTTCGGTAATTGGCGGGACCGCATGCGGCCGATCTTTTTTGCTTATCTTACAATTGGTATAACGATTGGGCTCAGTGGTTTTTTACCAGGCAATCAAAAAAGTTTCATCTGGTTTGTTATTTTGAATCTAATCGCTGGTTTTGGCACGCCATTCTTTAGTACTTTATTGATGGCGATGATTCAGCAAAGTTATCCACCAGAACAACTAGGCCGGGTTTTGGGCGTCTTGAATTCTTTGATGAGTATTTCTGGCCCGGTTGGCTTAATTTTTGTTGGGCCGCTAGCTGATAAAATTGGGGTTGCGGCGATCTTTGTAATTGCAGGGGTCGGCACTTTAATCTGTGGCTTGGTGACTTTCTTAATTCCGCAAACGCGGCGTTACGATCAAACCTTACAACAGCAGCTGTCAAAACAGACTGCAGATTTGGATTAAATTAGGATAAAAAAATAGCACACGCTTGGGGGACGTGTGCTAAATTGGGAGGAAGAAAATGAAAAATTATCTTATTACTAATTGGGGTTGTCAAACAATTAATCTTTTTGGGAGGAAGGATTAATTCATTTGATATATCTATCATAACCAGATTATGTGAAAAAAATATGAAGAAGAATATATGAAACTGTCAAGAAATGGTAGAATAATAATGAACGATTATATGAGGTGATAGTATGTTTACAGTAGAACTACGGGTTCGTAATCACGCAGACGCGGGTACGCAAAAGGTGACTATTGACGATCCTAAAGCCTATGCGGCATTGATTGATAAAATTAATCAAGCCTTCCCGGATATTGTGGAAGATTATAACTTGTTAATGGCGACTACGCCGTCTATTAGTTTGGATTTATATGGCGGACAAACCAATATTGCGCAAAATGGGACCCCGATAGACGTGGGTCAGTTGAAGGTTTGGCCATATACGCCAGAACTGTTAGCCTTAATTCAAGAAAATCTACAGTAGACTTGTTTCTGAATCGCAAAAAACCGATTTACAAAGTGAACGTACTTTGTAAATCGGCTTTTTTTAGTTACTGCCTAAAGTTTCGGCGGTGGCTTTGGCCAGCTGCTCGATTAAGGTTTCACCACTGGCTAAGGTAGTATTACCGTAAGTGTAAACTGCGATAGTATAGCCTTTATTGTTAGCGCCAACGTGGCCGATGCTATCAACAATCCAACGACTATCAGAATCCGTGCGCCAGCCATTTTTAAGTTGGTAGGTGGTACTGCCGGCAGAGATACCCCAGTTTTGATCACGAGATACATCCCCCATCAAAGTTTTGATATAGTTACGCGAAGTGCTGGAAATATAACTAGAACTATAAAAGACATTGTTTAATAGTTTTAATTGATCCGTGGCCGTGGTGACGGTTAACCCCCAACCATTGCTAGAGGACGTATCAGTCATGCCAAGGGCTTCAAAAACAGCATTTAAACCATCAAAACCGCCGATCTCATTAAAGAGGGTGGTTGCCGCATCGTTATCACTATTTTTGATCATTTTTTCAGCTAAGGCTTTTTCATTACTGCTTAAGGTTGTCCCGTTTTGTTCATGCATATGCAGCAAACCTGCAAGAATGGCGACTTTAACAGTACTAGCCGTGGTGAATGTGCCTTGTTTATTATTGGTTAAAGTATAGGTTTGATTGCTGCTTTTATCATAGACCGCAATTTGAACAGCACTATCGGTTTGGTTTAAGATTTTTTGCCATTTAGCCAGCAGTGCTTTTTTAGTGGCGGCATTGGTTTTAGTAGTACTGTTGGCCGCTTGAACGGTTTGAGCTTGCGTAGCATAAGCGAAGCTGGAACTGAGGACAAAGAGGATTGTTAAGGTTAAAATTAACCCGTGTTTGATGATTTTCTTTAATCGGTGATGTTTTCTCATAAGCGTTAAAACCCTTTCTTGTATGTAGTATAAGTCAGCTACTATGTTTGAATAACTAGATCATAACGTCAGCGTTTAAAGATTCTATGAAGAAAAATTATGTTTTTGGCATGCAAAATGTATATTTTATGGCGGTAATTTTATTTTCTTGATCAGCGTCAATTATTTCTAACCCCGGTCTCACTATAATAAGAATTGTTGAAAGATAAAGATAACGTTATTAAGACATAAAAGACACAGGAGGTCATCTTCATGAAATTACAACAGTTTATTGCCAAGCATAGTCAGCACATTTTATACGGCACCGCCGGGTTTACCGCAATTGGGTTATTATTCGATTACGCATTTCATATTGAAATTATTGGTTTGATTGCCTTAATCATTGCTTCAATCATTGGGGTTTTCCCAATTGCCGTTAAAGCGATCAGTGCATTAAGATACAAAATCGTTTCAATTGAGTTATTAGTAACAATCGCAGTTATCGGGGCTTTTGCCATTCAAGAATTCCACGAATCTGCAATTGTAACGTTCCTATTCTTATTAGGGGACTATTTAGAAAAGAAAACATTAGCAAAAACAAGACAATCCATCAAAGACTTAACAGCGATGGCACCAACTACCGCCCAAGTTAAACAAGCAGATGGGACAGTAGCAACCGTTGATGTTGATGATTTGGACAAAGGGGATATTGTGTTAACCCATGTTGGGGATCAAATTCCTGTAGATGGCCACATCACTAGCGGTCAAGGTTATGTTAATGAAGCTGCAATCACCGGGGAATCAGAACTCGTTGCCAAAAAAGCTGGCGATAGCGTTTATTCAGGGACCATATTAGAAGATGGCGATTTAACGATCACCACAGATCAAGTCGGGGATATGACAACTTTTGGTAAAATTATCGAATTAGTTGAAGAAGCTCAAGATAGTAAATCATCTGCCGAAAAATTTATTGACCGGTTTGCGAAATACTATACCCCCGCTGTTTTAGTGTTAGGTATTTTGACTTATATCATTACTCGAGATTTGAACTTAGCCATTACGCTGCTAGTGCTTGGTTGCCCAGGTGCTTTAGTAATCGGGGCACCGGTTTCAAACGTAGCCGGAATTGGGAATGGCGCAAAAAATGGTATTTTGATTAAAGGCGGCGAAGTTACCGCACAAATGTCCAAAGTAGATACGATGGTTTTTGATAAAACTGGGACGTTGACTGTTGGGAAACCAGAAGTTGCCACAGTGGCTTACTTTAATGGGCAGACGCCAGATGATCTGAGCGCTTATTTAACGAAGGTTCAAGAAATTGAACAAAACAGTAATCACCCCTTAGCAAAAGCTGTCGTCACTTATTTGAAGGCACAAGGGGTTCCAGCTGATCAAGAAGCTGCGCCACAAGTAACTACAATTAAAGGTAGAGGTCTTTATAGTGAAGACGAAGATTTATTAATTGGGAATTTAGCGTTAATGACAGATCACAATGTGCAAATTTCAGCAGCTGATAAAGCTAAGGTTGAAGCTATTCAGCATCAAGGACGTTCTATTGTCGCTGTCGCTGCTGCCGGCGCCTTGCAAGTGGTCTTTGGGATCAGTGATGTTTTACGGCCAAATGTCAAAGCAACCTTAAGTAGTCTACGGCAGGCCGGAGTCAAACGGTTAGTCATGTTAACGGGGGATAATGAACAAAGCGCCCAAGCAATGGCCCAAGGTTTAGGATTTGACGAAATTCATGCCCAATTATTACCAAATGAAAAACTAGATTGGTTAGAAAAGTATCAACAACAAGGACTACACGTTGCCTTTGTCGGTGATGGGATTAATGATAGCCCAGCTTTAGCTAAGGCTGATGTCGGTGTTGCCATGGGCAGTGGGACAGATGTGGCTATTGAAACAGCTGATTTAACTTTGATGAATTCTAAATTTGAAAGTTTGTACAAAGCTTATGTGTTAAGCCGTAAAACAAATGCCAATACGACTGAAAATATCGTGATTGCTTTAGCGGTCGTTGCACTGTTATTGAGTGGTTTATTGTTTGGTCTTGTGGATATGGCCACTGGGATGTTTGTCCATGAAGCTAGTATTTTAGTCGTCATCTTCAATGCTATGCGGTTATTACGGATGCACCAACGTTCAGCCGTTAATAAAGAAAATCATCAAGTTATTTACGAAAAATAATAAAACTTGATCACGATCAATTATTTTTCAAAACAAACTAGTTACTATAGAAGTATAGAAAAGCAAAACAAATTAATATAAATATTTCAAGGAGGTCATTATTATGGCTAAAGTTACATTAAAATTAGGAGAATTAACCTGCCCATCATGTTTAACAAAGATCGAACAAGGTTTGAAACAAACAGACGGTGTTGAAAGCGTCAAAGTTTTATTCAATGCTGGTAAAGTCAAAGCAGATTATGATGCTAGTGTCACAACGCCAGAAGCTTTGGCAGATGTGATTACCGGTTTAGGTTATGAAGTTAAAAGTACAAAAGCAGTGGAGGCATAATTATGACAGAACAAACAGTAGCCGCATTATATCAAGCAGAACAAGTTCAAAGTGATACCGATCACCATACTCCAACGGCCGGCGCCATGATTGGCCATGTTTTATCAAACTTGAAATTTCAAGAGTTTAAATTAGAACAGTATTGGTGGTATGCTAAAGCTAACAACGATTTATTCCAACAATTGGCTGAAGCCAATCATCAAGCCTATTTAAAAGTAATTTCTAAGATGTTGGATGCTCAAGAAATCGTGCCAACAACCGTTCAAGAGATGTTAGATTATAAATTTTTAGATGAAGGCGGTCAAAATAAGTATTTTGACACGGAAACGATGTTAAAAGATACTGTTTTGGATTACAATAAAGCCAATATGTTTGTCACTCGAGCTATTAAGTTAGCTGAAAAAGAAGAAAATTATCCGTTAGCACAAGCAATGATTGACTTGCTGAGCTATCATCAACATGCGATCCGTTTGTTAGAAAATAAATTAGGCTATCATGTAGATCCAGATGCAGATGAGGATGATGAAGATTAATCAATAAAGGAGTTTGGTGTTATGGCAAAAGAAACGGTCTTTCAAGTTACAGCGCATCATGATACGGATCATGTTTGTGCGGAGATTGTCCCAATATTTTCACATTTGGTGCATGAAGAACTGTTGGAGATTTCAAAACTGATTCATCATCAATCATTTAAAAAGGGCAATTTAGTCAGAACACCAGACGATCAGGAATTGGTTATCTTAAATCAAGGCAATTTAAAAATCTATCAACTCAGTGCCAGCGGTAAAGAGCAATTACTACGGGTCATGGGCCCTGGTGATTTTGAAGGTGAAGCCGCATTGTTTGGTGTTAAAACGCCAGATACTTACATTCAGGCGTTAACCGACAGCAGTGCGTGTGTCATCTATAAAGCAGATTTTCAACAATTACTATTGGATTATCCGACTATTGGCTTAAAGCTCTTAGAAGAGTCTGCTGGAAAAATTGCCGCCTTAGAAAAACAAGCTGCTTTTTTAAGCACTGACTCGATCCAAAGCCGTTTGGCCAGCTATTTATTGGATTTGGCAGAAGCGAATGAAACCACAGCCGTTGAAATCCCCATGAAGATGAAGGAGTTAGCGAACTTTATTGGAACAACCCCCGAAACGTTATCTCGGACATTAAAAAAAATGGCAAAGCTAAATATTTTAACTTACCAACGAAAACAGGTTCAAATATTAGATGAGGATAAATTGGAAGATTTGATATCGTAATCTAGAAAATGAGCCAACACGTCGTTACTGCGGAAACTAAAACGATGCGTAATTTGTAGCTATGTAACACAATAGAAGCTGGCAAAAAGTAAAATTTTGACCGGCTTCTATTTTTTTGAACAAAAAACGACTTTGGGCATTATCAGTCTTTTGACTGAATACTTATGCATGCAAACGTTTTATACTAGAACTTGTAAGGAGTTGTTCGTTATGCAAATAAAAAAGAATGATGCCGAGATCACTGAAGATGAAGTTGTACCTACGTTACTTTTTTCAATTGATTATCCAGAAGTTTTTGCCGTTACTGAAAACGGTAAATTGGTGCAAGTGACAATCACAGAACAACAAAAAAGGGACACCACCTTTTGGGATGTCCTGGAAAAGATTAAGAAAAATAAAATTTGGGTGCCATTGTCTAAATCACAATATAAACTATTTGATGATGACTGGTTAGCCGTAGAATAGAGTACAACTAGTAGGAGACAAGCTTAAAAGTTAACTTTTTGAGCTTGTCTCTTTTTGTTCGGCCCGACGACGGATATAACGGCTCAGTGCAGAACGAATAAAAAAGCCCGCAAAAATAATAATAAGTAACGCCGGTGGAAATAGGATAGCTGTCAAAACGTATAAGATGCTCAAAATAAACATAACAATTGTAGAGCGATATTCTTCAAGGTCATGGAGATTTGGCGTGATACCGCGATCTTGCCAAATACCAATGGCTAGTCGAAATAAAATAAATTGGACAAAATCTACGCTTAAAATGATGGCAGCGAAAAAAATCGTATTAAATCTTGAAAATAGATCATCACTTAATAAAGTGGTAGCAAAGGGTGTTAGACAGACTAAGCATAAATAATACATATTCAGAATTAAAAATTTTGTTGGCGGCCGTTTTAAATGGCTTAACAATTCCTGATGAAAAATCCAATATTGCGCCACAACACCAAAACTAATAAAGTAAACGGATAATTCAGTGATTAATTGTTCGATTTTAGACCAATTAATGACTTTGGGTGGGGTAATGTTTAGGATCATAATCGTTAAGACAATTGCAAAAACACCATCGGATAAAGCGGTCATCCTTGTATGCGAATTTCTGAACATTATCGTGCCCTTCTTCCTAGTTAAAGCGCTATGTCTTTAAAGTTGTCGCCAAAGTTATTTTTCTAACCGTATTATGGTAGGCCGTTATTTAGTACGTGTTATTAGTATAATACTGGGTGTCTAAACCAAACGTTTGATAATTTAAATTGTTCAAGCCGTCGTAATCTGTATTTAAAGCGTTGAGTTCTGTTTCGGTATTTTTTAGTGTTTTAGCAGGTAAATCTAAATTGGATCGTAAGCGATCAGTGGCTGTTTGCAATGTTTTTGTAGCCATTATTTGATAAGAACTGTTATTAATCCAAGCATCGCTACCTTTTAATTGATAGGTTGTAATCGTTTTAAAATTTTGATGATCCTTTAAGAGCATTTTAGTGACGTCATCAAAAACAAGATCTGTTTTTAAATTGGTCTGTAAGTAATTTAGTAAAGTCTGATAATGGCTTAAGCTGTTAAAACTTAATAATTTTTTAGCCAAAGCTTTAATGACTTGTTGCTGCCGCAATTGGCGGCCATAATCGCCTGCTGGGTCTTCGTGGCGCATACGGACATAGGCTAAAGCGCGACTACCATTTAAATGGGTCCAGCCTTTTTCAAATTTTTGATTACCAGTAGCGCTATCCTGCCAGCTGAAAGGGACTTTCACAGATATACCGCCCACAGCATCCACTAATTTTTCTAGACCGCCCATATTTAAGGTGGCGTAATAATCAATTGGCAGACCTAGCAGGGCACTAACACTATCTTTAGCCATTTTAGAGCCGCCGATATTATAAGCAGCATTAATTTTTTGTACATTTTTAGTTTTAGTCCCGATCATTTCGGCCATCGTATCTCTGGGAATACTGTACAAAATGGTTCGGTGGGTCTGGGGGTTCACGGAAGCCACCAACATTGTGTCTGAGTTGCCTTGATCAATCCGGCCTTGGGCACCAGTATCTACCCCTAACAGCAAAATTGTAAATGGCTGTTGCTTGGTAATCGCCGTGTTTGTATCTGCGTTTGCTGTGGAGATTTTGTCAAAAGCTTGTTGCGTTTGGCGAATTTTGATTAAGCAAAAACTCGTAATTAACAGTAAAAAACAAATTAGGCCGATCGAAATAAAATATTTTAACTTTTTTGTCATTTGTAAACTACCCCTCAACCCTAGTAAACCGGGTACTTTTTTCAAATTTAAATAGGCAGTCAGTCATTATTTCCCAGAAAATAATAGCCAATAAAAGACTGGCTAAAATATCGGATGCAAAATGATTTCGTAAATAAAGCCGGGAGATGATGATTAAGCTAAGCCCTAAAACGCTGTAAAATTGTAAATAATGCTTAGTCACAGCGCTAAAAGAACAGTATCGGATTAGTTGCCAACAGATGAGCAACAATAACAGGCCGTTAAATGTGTGGCCACTAGGGAAACTATAGCCGCTGGCCGGGGCTAATTGTAACATTGGTCGAGGCCGTTTTGCGATAGTTTTGATTAACCAAAGACTTAAATTGCCCACGGTCACGAGACCTACAAAACCTAAAGCAAGTGGCTTTTGCCCACGGCAGAATTGATAACCGGCAAGGCCCAGCATCAAAGTGACTAAAATGATCGGGCTGGTGAGTTGGGCAAGGTAGGTTAATAATGTGGTCCACACTGGATTTTGCCAAGTATTGAAAAAAGACTGCACATGGTGATCCAATTGTTGTCCCCAGCTGAGCCTAAATTGGACTGTATAGAAAATGAAACCAAAGCCGAAAATAAGGCCGATGAGTCGCCATAAATGATATTTGGTTGTGGTAAATTGCATAAGTACCTCCTGAATAAAGTCAGCGTCTATTGTCACGTTTTTAATTTCAGGAAGCAACTGGCAACGGTGGGGGCGGGCGTTGCTTTTGTATAAACAATCACAATTAAATAAAGCACTTATAACAGGGGATAAATCAGGTAGTTCAATCCAATAAGTGATTTATTCACGAATTAAGATTTTAGAAATAAGCCTGCAAATTAGAGAAAAAGCACGAATACTGGGTTTTTAGGGCATACTAAAAAGGTATAGCCGGGCTATAAAATTTGTTGCTATTTTAAATTTTCACAAGCGTTTAATTATCAAAAATTTCGATAAATTTCTCTAAAATAGGGCTGGCAATGACTGTGTCCGGCCAAATTAACTGAATTTGTGTGCGCCAAGGCTGATAGTTGATGGGATGAATTTGCATCCCCGTTCCCAAGTAGGCCGTCGCAACGGATTCTGGGACTAAAGCGACGCCAAGTTTGGCATTAGCCCACTGTACGGCGGTACGTGCATCGTCGCAGTAACAGGCGATGAAGGGTCGAATATTTTTGGCGAAAAAAGTTTGTTCAAAGACATCGCTGAACCGGCGATAAATAATTAAGGGCAATGGCTCTAATGCGGCAACGTCCAATGTCGCTTTTAGATCCTTTGCATATTTATTAGGCACAACGGCAACGATGCGTTCGATGCGTAGGGCTTTACTTTGGATATGTTCGGTACTAAAGGGTGTTCGCACAATGGCCGCATCTAAATTGCGCGCTGTCAGTTTTTCTAATAGCTGGTAAGTATTGCCTTCTTGGATATCCAACTGAATGTCAGGATAATACTGCGTTAAACTGGCTAGTTTTGGCGGCAAAAGGCCCACTGCTGAAGAAATCAGGCCAAGGCGTAGTCGGCCGCTCACCGCAGTACCGGCAAAACGGATTTGGTGGTCTGCTTGGTCTCTGAGTTCTAGCAGCTGCTGGGCGTAGGTGGCTAAGAGTTTGCCGGCAGCAGTCGGGGTAACGCCATTGGCTGAACGGGTTAAGAGCTGTACGCCTAAAATGGCTTCTAAATTTTTAATTTGTCGGCTTAAAGGTGGCTGGGCCATGTTGAGTTTTTTAGCGGCTTGCGTAAAACTGCCGGTTTGTAATACGGTTAAAAAGTAAAGTAACTGTCGAAATTCCAAAGGAAAACTCCTATCTATACAAATGCAGGCTAAGGGACCTATGTTATAATTTACTTGGATTAATTTATATAAAAGTAAGGTGTCAAATTTAAGTGGGGTGCATAATTTGAAGATTAGTAGTGTTGGTGGGATTATTGCAGCTGCCAATTCAAAGCTGGCTTTTCCATTAAAAAAAGTCGGGACAATCACGGCAGTAAAACGAATTGCTTTGTTATTAAAACAAGCGGGTGTTTTTCCCATCGTTGTCTTAACTGGTCCCCAAGAAGACAAAGTTCGGTATCAGCTGGCAGAAGATGGTGTTATTTTTTTGCCGGTAGGAGAATCACCGTTAGAATTAATTGAATCCGCAAAAATTGGTTTTTCTTTTTTGCAGGATCTTTGTGATAAAGTTGTCTTTGCACCGGTGAATGCGCCATTTTTTTCTGCAGAGACGATGAAACGTGTCTTAGAGGCTGAGGGGGATGTGGTTATTCCGTCTTTTCAAAAGCGGGGTGGCCATCCAATTGTATTGACGAATAAAATGATTACACCAATTTTAAATTATAGTGGGGCTCAAGGATTAAATGAGGCGATTGTTGCCACTGGTACGGAGATTGACTGGGTCAATGTGGATGATTCCGGCATTCGTGTGCACGCTGAATCAGATGTGACCGAGGAGGGCTTTCATTTAATCAATAATCTTGGCTTAGAACAAGAAACGGTGTTCTTTACGGCTCGGGTAAAGTTATTGCTATTTTTAATTTCCCAAACTCATGCGATGCGTGGGGCCTGTGATCTAATGGCTTTATCTTATAGCAAGGGTTGGGCATTGGTCAATCAATTAGAAAAAGATGTTGGTTTTATCGTGGTAGCGCGGCAGCATGGTGGCAAACATGGGGGCCGAACGGATTTGACTGCTGCTGGGTATGATTTTTTGATTGCTTATCAAAAAATGGAAGAGACGATCATCAAAACGAGTCAAGCGGCGTTTAGACAATTTGTTGATGAGATTTACGATAGATAACTTGTAAGTACTTAGGATTAATTTTACGGGCAATAAAACCCCCTTGAGACAACTAAATTCTCAAGGGGGTTTGTATTAACAATGTCTTACGATTAACTGCTAAGTCTAGGTTAGTGTTCGAGGCTTTCCCGCTCTAGTTCACGCTCTGGCTCTAAAACGCGTTCCAAAAGACTGATTTCTGCGCTTAGCTACGTCTAACTTGTAAGCAAAAACCGCTCACGGCGTTAGCCTAGGCTATGCTCAAAATCAACCCGTCTTTTGTCACGCTCTATTAGCTAAATATCGTTTTTTTTCTGCGGTCCATGTTTGTTGATCCTGGGTGGTGATTTTTCTCAAGACTTTGGCTGGGACACCGGTTGCGACGCTATTTGCTGGGATGTCCTGGGTGACAACGGCGCCGGCGCCGATGACGACGTTACTGCCGATGGTCACGCCAGGGCAGACAGTTACCGAGCCGCCAATCCAGACGTCATTGCCAATGGTAATGGGTTTGCCAAATTCTAAGCCTTCGTTTCGAACGGTGGGGTCAATGGGATGTCCTGCTGTTAGCAGACTGACCCGGGGGCCTAATAAGACATTGTCGCCGATAGTTATTTGAGCGGTATCTAAGAAAATACTTTCGTAATTGGCATAGAAATGGGCGCCTAAATGAATATTTTGACCATAATCCATGCGCGTAGGTGCTTCAATATAGGCATCTTTGGTCGGATTATCTAAGAGTTTTTGCAGCAATGCGTTACGCGTAGATTCAGCGGCTGGCGCTGACTGATTGTATTCAAAGATTAATTGTTTGGTACGGTTGCGCCAGGCGGTTAGTTCTGCGTCGCCGGCGTTGTAAAGTTGATCTGTGCGCATCAATTCTTTTTCACTGGTCATGGTTAGTCTCCTATTATCTAAGTATTTAAAATAGTATAACATCTTAAATGCTTAGATAAAGGCCGTTTTTACCAAGTGGATGTATCAGGATTTAAGATTTTTTGTGTTTGTTTATTAGTCAGATTAATTTTGAAGACTTTTTTATAGTAGGTTTTTGTTTCTTTGACCATGTTAATATCTTGGAATTTATCCGGATAAACTGTCTTTGCTAACCACAGTAAGGTAATTGGTGTATCTACGCCTGGGGTATAGCTGCGATACATCCCCATAGGCATTTTAGTAACTTTTTTATCTTGAACTGCCGCAACTTTACCCCAATCATAATTTCTAATTGTATTGTTATATAAGTCATCTGGGGTAGCACTATTAAAATTGGTAACTAAAATATGCTGCGGATTCCATTGATAAATTTGTTCCATGGTGACTTGGGTTACGTTGCTGGAATTCGGGATGGTCACAACGTTTTTAGCATTGATGGCATCTGCCCAATATTGGGCAAAAGAAACGGTACCACCGGTGATGATGCTAGTACTGCTGTATTGACGTAAGAAGAAAATACGTTGTCGGTCAGCGGCTTTGATCGACTTAGTCCGTTGATTAACCATGGTGGCAATTTTTTGACTGTAATCTTTTAAGACTTTGGCTTTATCATTTTTTGGAAAAATCTTGGATAATAGTTCAATCCAGTGATTTTGGGTTTTGATCGTGTCACAGTTCCATTTGCTAACAGAAACGCCAACCGCGGTAAAACCGGCATTGGTGAGCTGCTGTTGCATTTTTGTGTTTTCTGCACCATAGAAAACAATATCCGGTTTTACTTTTTTCAGTTCTTCTAAATTAACCGTTGTACCATCATTAAAACTAGTTTTGGCCTTTAAAATATCTGGATATAATTCAGAAAGTAAACTGTTTTTGGCAGCAGTCATGCTAGGTTCTGGCATAGTCACAATTTTATCAGCAGAGTTAAAATAAACAGCTAAAACTGAAGGTAATGGCCAAATTGAACCGACAACCGCAATGCGTTTTACTTTTTTAGGTACAGTGACTTTGTTGCCAGCCTGATCGGTGATGGTTTTTGTTTGACTGACTTTTTCAGTCTTTACCGTACTTTGTTTTTGCGTTTGACCACAGGCATTGAACACTAGGCTGACGGATAACATGACAAGGCCAATGGTGATATACTTAAATATTTTTTTCATAGGTGAATCCTCCCCAAAACTATGATTTGTAAACCCTTATAGAATAAGTAATAGCCTTCTTTCTCAACTTTTATAAAAATAAAACGACCGCACCAAAAAAGGCACGATCGTTCAGAATGAGTATGTAATAGATTTTATCTGAGTAAAGGGCCTTCCACCTCAAAATATTTTTGGTGTCAGTGCAAGTGAAATATATCACAATAGTTAGAACAATGCAATGTTTGCCCTAAGGCTATCCCGGGTACATTAATGTAAAACTTATGTCTAGTAGACCATTGATTAACTAGCCTTAAAAACTGGAAGGTGCTGTATGCTATGATAAGCATAAATAAAAGTAGAGGAATGATAAGCATTGAAAATTATTAGTGATGTGTTGGTCATTATAGTTGCATTAGAGGCACTTTTTATAATGGTGTTAGAAATGTTTCTGACGCAAACAAAGATTGCTAGAAATGCTTTTGATCTGCCAAAAGCGTATTTGGCACAAAAAAAGGCTCAAGTAAGTATGGCTAATCAAGGCTTATATAATGGCTTTATTGGGATCGGCATACTTTTGTCCATGTTTGTATTCCCTAGTGAAATTAGAATATGGAATTTATATCTCTTTGTGGGCTTTGTTGTAGTTGCCGCAATATATGGTGCGCTGACAGCTAGTAAAAAAATTATTCTTTCCCAAGGGGTACCAGCTATACTGGCACTTGTAGCATTGATTATAGCCCATAATTAAGCAGCGGTTTTGCATGACTGCAAACGAAGCAGGCGACTTTACTAATACGGCTAAAAATAGGGCTTAGACAAAGCATTGTTATGATTGTGGATGTAGAAGATCGCGGTATGTACCGTCCTCGGCATAAAAAAAGCTACAATTAACAAGGTAACCTCCAAAGTAAACCTTAGAATCATAGCTTTTGCACTTGTATTAGAAATTGCAAAAAAAGCCGCTAGCCTAATTTGGCTAACAGACACCCAGCCTGCTCAGCGCTCATTATTTGTGTTTTATATTTTGACTACCAAACGGTGGTTCCGAATGAAACTCAATGAAATTCGAACCAAATAAAAAACCAGCAATAACGGCGTATTAAGCTTCGTTACCACTGGTTAATGTCATATAGATGGGTTGTCAGGGGATCGAACCCTGGACCCACGGATTAAGAGTCCGTTGCTCTGCCAGCTGAGCTAACAACCCAACTCATCATTTGACGACTTAAATATATTATCATATTATGACAGTACTTGCAAGGGGATGCCTGGCAAAAAAGTTGGTAAAACTCAAAAAATAACAGATAAATGTTTGAAGGGTGACATGAATATGTTATAAACTGGATAAATCGGCTGATAACTTTGTATTATTATTCTTAAAGCATAACATAAAAAATGGTATGCCAATAAAAGCATACCATTCAATGATTATTAAAATTATTTTATTCGTGATCTTTGTTAGCCAGTAAGCCTTCGTCCAAATCGTAAAGATTGTCAGGGCCAGCTAAGTTATACTTTCTGATAAAGTTCTTGGCATTCTTTTCTTCTTCGACTTGTTCATCAATAAAGCCCTTTAAGAAGGATTGAACTTCATATTCATCATTAGCAGCGGCTTCTTTATAAATACCGCGAATAGAATCACTGATGAATTGTTCATGTGCCAAGCCAGCCTTTAAAATTTCTAAAGGATCTTTATAAGGCTTAGGATCCAATTCAACAGAAGTTAAGGTGACTGTTTCATCCATATCGTGTAAGAAGTTAATGAAGCCCCAAGCATGTTGCACTTCTTCTTCAGACTGTTGCTTATACCATTTTGCAAAGCCCGTCAATGATCTAGCGGCAAAGTAGTTATAAAAATCCAAGTAAATATAAGCGGACTGAAGTTCCTTGTTGACCTGTACCCTTAATAAATCTGCAACTTCTTTTTTCAAAACAAACATCCCCTAATAGATTATTGAGCATTTAGGCTAGGCAATTGTCTGGTCTGAACACCTATGTATGGCAAATCGAATTGATCGTCGTTCGTTGCCCTTACTTAAATTCTAACGCTAATTGTGAAGAAATCAACCATCAATCGGCAGATAATTTAGGCAAACCTAAATTTTGAGTCCGGTTGGATAGTGTCTAGTTTGCGTGACTTTGTAATCAACTAGCGAATTAGCTATAATATGACTATGGTTACAGCCAAGGAGGTATTTTTAATGGCTAAAAAAATATTAGTCGTCGATGACGAAAAACCAATCTCTGATATCGTGAAATTTAATCTTGAAAAAGAAGGCTATGAAGTTGTTACAGCTTACGATGGTGAAGAGGCCGTCGAAAAAGTTGAAGCTGAAGAACCCGATTTAATTTTGTTAGATCTAATGTTACCTAAAATGGACGGTTTGGAAGTGGCCCGACAAGTACGCAAAAAACGGGACACACCGATTATTATGTTAACGGCCAAAGACTCTGAAATTGATAAAGTTTTAGGGCTAGAATTAGGGGCCGATGATTATGTCACAAAACCGTTTTCTAACCGAGAATTAGTAGCTCGAGTTAAGGCGAATTTACGGCGACAAGTCAGTAATGCCAATGCGCAAGCCACTGAAAATACAGCAAGTAATGAAATCAACGTGGGCGATTTAATTATTGAGCCCGATGCTTATATGGTGACCAAACGGGAAGAAAAAATTGAATTAACCCATCGAGAATTTGAACTGCTCTTTTATTTGGCACGGCATATTGGTCAAGTAATGACAAGAGAGCATTTGTTGCAAACAGTCTGGGGCTATGATTACTTTGGGGATGTCCGCACCGTGGATGTTACCGTCAGACGCTTACGGGAAAAAATTGAAGACGATCCTAGTCATCCAGAATGGCTGGTGACACGACGAGGCGTAGGGTATTATTTGCGTAATCCAGAAAATGATTAAACAGCCTAATTTAGGGACTATTGGATCTATGCAAACTAGCGAAGGCGCATTAAGGGACGTTAATGAATAAAAAAATAAACTTCTTTCAATCTATCCATTTTAAAATTACTTTAGCTTTTGTCTCGTTACTTTTAATCACATTAGAGATTATCGGGGCTTATTTTATCAAGCGATTAGAACAGCAAAACATTGAGTCTTTTGAAAGCTCTATTCAAGTGGCGCCATATGTAGATAGTCAATTGGCTAAAGAACTACTACGGACTAGCGAGACTACCGCTAATAAAAATATTAAAAACATCATCACCTCGGATATTAACAACAGCTCTATTACTGAATTACAAGTCATTGATAGTAAGGGTATTATTCGAGGTGCCAGTAATATTAATGATCAGGGGAATATTGGACACCGGACAACTAACGCCCAGATCAAGCAAGTTATTTTTAACGGCCGCAAACAGACGCGAATTTCATATGATAATAATCAAGGGAGCTATTATGTTTCTGTCCTGCCCTTAGTGAACCCCAATAGTGATAACAACACCACCGTTGGGGTAATGTATATTCGAGCCAGCATGGAGAGTGTCTATCAAAACATCAATAAGATTACGGTTATCTTTTTAACCGCTTCTATTGTGGCGGGTGTTTTAGGGATTATTATAGCGATCTTTATTGCCCGGGCAATTACGAAGCCCATTGATGATATGAAAAAACAAGCGATTCGCATGGCTCGAGGGGATTACTCTGGGCAAGTTCGAATTTATGGGCATGATGAGCTGGGCCAATTGGCAGTTGCCGTTAATAATTTATCAGTTCGTGTGGAAGAAGCCCAAGAAGCTTCTGAAGCGGAGCGACGCCGCCTGGACAGTGTTTTAGGCAACATGACCGATGGGGTAATTGCCACTGATCGACGGGGCAATATTATTATCTTAAACGATATGGCCGAAGAATTTTTAGACTTGTCCAGTAAAGAAGCCATTGGACAGTCTATTTTGACAATCTTACATTTAGAAAATGAATACAGTTTTCGTGAACTGCTGGAAGACGATCAGCGCAGCATTATGCTGGACTTTTCAGACCACAGTGATCATGATTTAATTTTGCATACAACTTTTTCGTTAATTCAAAGAGAAACCGGCTTTATCAGCGGGTTAGTTTGTGTGCTCCATGATGTGACGGAACAGCAAAAAGTGGACCAGGAACGGCGAGAATTTGTCTCAAACGTTTCTCACGAACTTCGGACACCCCTCACCAGTTTACGCAGTTATATTGAAGCTTTAAATGATGGTGCTTGGCAAAATCCAGAAGTAGCCCCCGGTTTTTTGAAAGTAACTCAAGAAGAAACCGAACGGATGATTCGCATGGTGACGGACTTATTGAGTTTGTCACGAATGGACCAAGGGACTGCGCAAATGGACTTAGAATTTGTAAATATGAATGAATTTTTTAATTATATTTTAAATCGGTTTGATATGATGCTACGCAACGAAAAAACCGATAAGACGTTGACAATGAAACCCGATGAAAATAAGCGTTATGTCATTAACCGGGAATTCACCGAACAGGATCTTTGGGTAGAAATTGATACGGATAAAATCACCCAAGTTCTAGATAATATTATGAATAATGCGATTAAATATTCTCCGGATGGGGGCACGATCACGTGTCGGTTAATCGAAATGCACAATAATGTCATTATTAGTATTTCGGACCAAGGCTTAGGTATTCCCCGCAAAGATTTAAACAAAGTCTTTGATCGTTTTTATCGGGTGGATAAAGCCAGATCCCGTAAACAAGGGGGTACTGGTTTAGGGCTGGCAATTTCTAAAGAAGTTGTTGAAGCGCACCATGGTCGCGTTTGGGCAGATAGTGTCGAAGGTAAGGGGTCCACTTTTTATATTTCCTTGCCTTATCATAAGTATAAGGAGAGTGACGACGAATGGGCGTAAAACTCTCTGATGTTTTATTAAAAGTTGGGTTAGTGCTGGCCATTGCAGTCAGTATTGTATTATCTTTTTTGATCTGGACAAACAATGCGCGGTATGAGCGCAATCCTAATACTAAAATTGCCTCCAGCCAAAGTGGCAATGAGACCGATCATGACCTATCAGATATTTATCTGCCGGCACAGATCTTAAAAAAAGGGACCACACAGCAGTATATGGTCTATAATCGTCGAGAAAATCCCAATCTCAGTTATAAAAAAGAAATTCAGAAGTGGACCATTCAAAAATTAAAAGCCCCTAAAAGTAACACCTATGATAGTTATTTAGATACGGTTAACGGCAAGCATCAAGTACAATTGGTCTACTCAGATGAAATTACTTGGCGGCTATTTCGTAAAATTTATGGTTTAGCTTATACACCGGCTAAAAAGGATTTTAAATTTAACCGAATTATTTTGAAAACCAACGATTTACGGTGGGTCTATTTAGGTAATGATAAAAATCAAAAAATTTATAGTGTGAAAGTTAAAGATAATCAAGTTGAAAAACTGCAGAAATCGTTAAAAGATGCGGATCTGGGTTTACCAGTGAAAGAAGCCTTTTTAAATGATCAGCTGACGTTGTTTTATACAGATACAGTGGAAATGACGCCGTACAGTTATTTAATTTCCCGGGAAAATGTAAATAACTATATTTCAACGCTGTTATCTGCAAATGATAATGATACCAACATTGAAGCCCGCGAAAGTGGCGATACAACCACCTATTATAAGGGACTGTATAAGAAACTTTCGATGGACAGCAGTAATGGGCAAGTGCAATATGAGGACTATACGGATACAATTGCCATCAGCTCATCCACGGATTTATTAGTGAATGGGTTTAAGCGCTTGGTTAACTTAGGTAACTCGTTAACGAGCGTGCATTATTTCAGCAGTGACTTTACGACTAAAACTGTAACATACACCAGCTATGTGGAGGGCTTCCCAGTTTTCCAAGACGGCGGCAATACTTCAATACAGCTGACACCGAGCGGCCAAATTCTGAAATTTCCAAGTGGAACATTACAAGTGCCGATCCCATCGGAAAGCCAAGATGGTCAATTACCAGCCACTGAAAATATGCTGTCAGCCTTAAAAAATGCTGGGGTAGACACGACAGCCATCAAAGGCATTCAGCTGGGGTATCGTTGGACGGAAACAAAAACCAATCAGCAAGTGATTGATTTACAGCCGACTTATTATATATATATTAATGATGCTTGGAAAGATTACAGTGACCTATTGACGGAACAAGGCGGTGGTTCATAAATGGATTTTAAACGATTAGAATTAATTTTATTAGCCGTCTTTGTGGCCTTAGATATTTTTTTATTTGTATCTTACAATCAAAATCAAAATGTTTTTTTTGCCACGGATGTCAGTCAAAGTACGACTGAATCTTTACGGCAAGATATGAAAGATGACGATATTACGATTCCCAATAAACTGTCAAACAAAGCGCAAAGCGGCTACTATTTGGCCAGTCGTAGTAACGAAAAATTGAGTAATCAGTCGGGTCGTTTGACCGGGCAGAACTTTAACGTCAATAGTGATGGTGAGTTAACGAGTCGGTTTTATCAGCCGGTAGATTATAAAAAGGGACAGGCTTTAACCGCGGCTAAGGCCTTGTTAAAAGAACACAATCGAATTTTGTATGGCCATAGTTATAAGTATGTTCCTGAATTATCAAATAGCAGCCAGTTGGTTTTTACCCAAAAACATAACGGACATCCTGTATTTGATGTGAAGGCGCGCTTGATATTTCAGTTAGATGACAACACGATCACCGGTTATACGCAGCAATATGTGGATAATTTTATTGTGCTGCGGGAAAAAAATACGGTGATCAGTGCAAAGGCAGCGATTAATAATTTATATACAAATTCAGAAATTCCGACAAATTCCACCGTTGTCTGGTATCGCTTAGCCTATTATGGCTTTTTAGATGCAAAAGGCAGCACGATTTATATTCCTACGTGGTACATTGGCGTCAAAGATAATAGCACTAAAACCGTTACCCAAAAGCAAATCAATGGGTTTACCGGTGCCCTGATCAAAAGTAAAAGTTCAGAGTCAACTTATTACGCAGTAGATGATTGATCGGCCGGTCTATGTTATATTAGCTATAGTTATTTTAGAAGGGACCTAGGTTTGATGGAGGATCATAGTTCAAGTTTACGGATTAGCGTTTTAGCCAGCAGCAGCTCCGGTAATACAACTTATATTGAGACACCAAAACGTAAGATTTTAGTAGATGCTGGTTTGTCTGGTAAAAAAATTGCACATTTAATGGCCAGTATTAATCGTAAGTTAGAAGATGTGGATACGTTATTTGTGACCCATGAACATAGCGATCATGTCCAAGGGGTTGGTGTTTTAGCCCGTAAATACCAAATGGATGTTTACGCTAATGAAAAAACATGGCAGGCTATGGCGCATAAAATTGGTAAAGTAGCCACCGCACAAAAACATATTTTTGAAATGGGTAAAACCATGACGTTTGATGACTTAGATGTGGAAAGTTTTGGGGTCTCCCATGATGCCATTGCGCCACAATTCTATGAATTTCATCATGATGGCCGCTCATTTGTCATTTTGACGGATACGGGTTACGTTTCTGAAAATGTCGCGGGGACGATTAAAGATGCTGATGCTTATTTATTTGAATGTAATCATGATGTAGAAATGTTACGCTGCGGTCGCTATCCTTGGCCGTTAAAACAGCGTATTTTAGGCGATAAAGGCCATTTGTCCAATGAAGATGGCGGGCGGGCGTTAATTGATGTCATTGGTAATCACACTAAAAAAATTTATTTAGGCCATTTAAGCCAAGAAAATAATGTTAAAGAATTAGCGCATTTAACCATCAGTCAGATGCTGGCGGCTGAAGATTTAGGTGTGGGGCACGACTTTAAAATTTTGGATACAGATCCAGCAGTGGCTGATCCACTTGTTTGTGTTTGAGCGTAGATTTTAGCAACTGTGACCATAACTTGGCACGGTTGTTTTTGTTTAAGGCCTAGGACTGATATTTTTTTGAACATTAGTTTTTCATAAAAATTTCATACCCATTTGTTATTGTGTTCGTAAAGATAATTAATGACAATATTTCAGTGAAGGTGAGATTACTTTGGACAAAAAAGATAGACAAAGCAGAAGTAAATCTTCAAGTGGCCTATGGAAGACGGCCGTTGTAGCTGTTGTTTCAGCAGTAATTGGTGGTGGGGTGGCTTATGGCGGGTTTTCGCTGGCTAGCAGTCGGGATACAAGCACCAGCAGTGCCACACCGGCGCTAACGACTAAAAAAAGCGGCACGACACAAGTGAGTAACGTTACCGTGAAGTCCACCAATCAGATGACTAAATCGTTTAAAAAGGTTAAAAATGCGGTTGTCTCAGTAGTTAATTTGCAAAAAGAAAGTGCCACTGACAGCAGTAATCCTTTTGCCGGCTTATTTGGCGATTCTGATTCAAATTCAAATTCTAGCAGTTCTAGCGCATCGTCTTCTTCTGGTTCGCTAGAGGAATATGGTGAAGGTTCTGGGGTTATTTATACAAAGGAAAATGGCAAGGCTTATATTGTTACGAATAACCACGTTGTCTCCGGTTCTGATGAACTACAAGTCATCATGAGCGATGGGACAAAATTAACGGCTAAACTGGTAGGGGCCGATGAGGTAACGGATTTAGCAGTGTTATCCATTGATGCCGATAAAGTGACCACGACAGCAAGTTTTGGGAACTCTGACAGTATTACACCCGGTGAAGCAGTTATCGCCATTGGCTCGCCTTTAGGCAGTGATTATGCGACGTCGGTGACGCAAGGGATTATTTCAGCTAAAAGCAGAACGATGCCGATTACGGATGAAACCACTGGGCAGCAAACCGGTGAATCTACGGTTATTCAAACGGATGCGGCCATTAATCCTGGGAACTCTGGTGGACCATTGGTAAATGCTGCTGGGCAAGTCGTCGGGATTAACTCGATGAAGCTGGCAGAAAGTAATGATGGCACAACGGTTGAAGGGATGGGCTTTGCGATTCCAAGTAATGAAGTTGTGGAAATCATTAATCAATTGGTTCAAAATGGTTCTGTTACAAGACCGGCTTTAGGGATTTCAGTTGTTGAGTTATCACAAATCTCAGCGAGTCAACAAAGTTCAGTCTTGAAATTACCAAGCAGTGTGACAACGGGCGCTGTGGTTTCTAGTGTGACGGATGGTTCTGCCGCCGCAAATGCGGGCTTAAAGAAATATGATGTGATTACGGCTTTAGGTAGCACAAAGGTTGAAAGTATTGCTAAGCTGCATACGGCCTTGTATAAATACAAAGTTGGCGACAAGGTGGAGATTACTTATTACCGGGATGGTAAAAAGGCAACAACCACGGTCACTTTACAAAAGGCAAGTTATAGCAGCAGTTCAAGTTCCAGCAGTGGGACAGAGAATTAAAAAGTAGCTCAAAAAGTTTGGTTCAAGTAATTGGATCAAGCTTTTTTTAGTGAAAAAATGAGAACGTACGTTTATGGAGACGCTTTAGATATTTAAAACCTATGGATTAAGCTTTTTTAATAAAAATAACGAACTATAGATAGTTTATTTTAATAAATGTTCCTTAATTTATTTGTCAAGTATGTGGATAGCGATGAGAGGTTCTGAAATTAAATGTGGATAAGTCTGTGGATAGTGTGAATAACAAGGCTAATTAGCCTAAAAAGTTTTCCACAGATAATTAAAAAGCCTGTTTACAACTGATATTTCTTATATGGAATAACGACTGTAAGTACTAATAATATCACATTTGTAATGGGTTACTTTAATATTTCGAACATTACAAATTTTGTTGATAACTTTTTTAAAAATAAAAAAAAAAAATTTCAATTTCTACATCTAGCGCTTATTTTTTTTCGACCTACAATATTTAGAAGCTGACTTCAAACGGTTGTGTATAAATTTAGTGGATAAATTAGTAACAATGTGTAAAACTTAAATTAAACAAAAAAGGGTGGCTACTGTGAATATAAAAATTATTTGTGTTGGTAAATTAAAAGAGAAATATTATAAACAGGGCATCGCTGAATATTCTAAAAGACTCAGTGCGTTTACAAAGTTTGAAATTGTGGAAGTCCCTGATGAAAAGGCACCGGAATCTTTAAGCGTTGCTGAAATGACTCAAGTAAAAGCTAAAGAAGGTGAACGCATCTGTCAAAAAATCAAAGCTAAGGAATATGTTTTTGCCTTAGCGATTGACGGCAAACAACGCAGTTCAGAGGTTTTTGCTGCAGAATTACAGGAACTAACAACTTATGGGCATAGTGATATTACTTTTGTGATCGGGGGCTCTTTAGGGTTGAGTCCTGCTGTATTACAGCGTGCGGACACAACATTATCCTTTGGTAAATTGACCTTACCCCATCAATTGATGCGCCTTGTCTTAACGGAACAAATTTATCGTGCCTTTATGATTAATAACAATCGCCCTTATCATAAATAAAATTGAACACACACGTTTTAAAAATAGTATAAAAAAACGGCTAGATCAAATTTGACCTAGTCGCTTTTTTTATACTACGTTAGTTAATTGTTAACTGTGTTTGCTTTCTTTTCAGTGATATATTGATCAATTTCTTTAGCGGCAATTTTACCAGCACCCATAGCTAAGATAACGGTTGCTGCCCCAGTGACAATATCACCACCGGCAAAGACGCCAGGAATTGAAGTAGCACAAGTTTCTTCGTCAGCATCGATATAGCCCCATTTATTAGTTGCTAATTCAGGGAATGTATCTAACAAGACGTGGTTTGCACCTTGACCAATGGCTTCAATAGCTGTTGTTGCAGGAATGATAAATTCACTACCAGGAATTGGTTCAGGACGGCGGCGGCCGGAGTCATCAGGTTCGCCTAATTGCATCTTGATGCATTTCACACCAGATAATTGACCGTTTTCGTCACCAATATATTCGATAGGACTTGTTAACCAGCTGTAGTCAATACCTTCTTCAACAGAATGATGATATTCTTCCACACGAGCTGGCAATTCTTCAACGGAACGCCGATAAGCAACGGTTACTTTTTCAGCGCCTAAACGTCTTGCAGAACGGGCACAGTCCATGGCAACGTTACCACCACCAATAACCACAACATCTTTAGCGGGTTCGATAGGGGTATCATATTTAGGGAATTCATAACTATGCATTAAGTTAATCCGAGTTAAGTATTCACTGGAAGCGTAAACCCCGTTGAGTTCTGTTCCGGGGATCTTCATAAAGTTTGGTGTCCCGGCACCAACACCAATATAACAAGCATCAAAATCAGACATGATTTCATCCATTGTGATGGTCTTACCCACAATAGCATCTGTTTCGATTTTAACACCTTGTGCACTAATTTGATCAATTTCTTTTTGGACAATTGTCTTAGGTAGACGGAATTCTGGGATCCCATAAGATAAGACACCACCAGCTTTAGATAAAGCTTCAAAAACAGTAACGTCATAACCTGCATTAGCTAAGTCCCCGGCAACGGTTAAGCCTGAAGGGCCAGAACCAACAACGGCAACTTTGCCTTTGTCATGGGCAATATCAGCAGGTTCTTCAGGATGGTCTAAAGACCAGTCTGCAACAAGCCGTTCAAGTTTACCAATAGCAACGGGTTCAAATTTCTTGGATTGACCAAGCCGGCAAACCATTTCGCATTGTTTTTCTTGTGGGCAGACACGGCCACAAATGGCAGGCAAGTTAGAATAACGGGCAATAACTTTGCGGGCGCCATCCATGTCGCCTTCCTTGATTTGTTTGATGAAGCCTGGAATATCAATCATAACGGGACAATGTTGGATACAAGGGGCATCTTTACATTGTAAACAACGATTTGCCTCTAAGTTGCCTTCTTCCATTGTGTAGCCTAAAACAACTTCTTTAAAGTTATGGGAACGAACTTCTGCGTCTTGTTCCCGAATTGGTGTTTTGTTATAACTGCGTTTTGCCATGGTGGTTAGCCCTCCTTAACTTCAGCATAAGCTTCTTTTTCTTGTGTATGGTATTGTTTCATCCGATTCATGAAAGTATCCCAGTCAACTTGATCACCAAGGAATTCTGGGCCGTCAACACAAGCGAATTTGATATCATCACCAACACTAACCCGACAACCGCCACACATCCCTGTGCCATCGATCATGATTGGGTTCAAAGAAACATAAGTTGGGACATCGTATTTATGTGCGGTTTGCGTGCAAAAACGCATCATAATCCCAGGGCCAATTGCCCAAGAGCAATCGATTTTTTCACGTTTCAAGACATCTTCCATAGCTTCAGTAACTAAACCTTTGCGGCCCAAAGTACCATCATCGGTCATTAAGATTAATTCATCTGAATATTTTTCACATTCATCGGCTAAAATCATAAAGTCTTTGTTTTTAGCCCCTAAGATTGTGATGACCCGGTTGCCTGCATTTTTAAGGCCTTTAACGATTGGATATAAAGCAGCGATCCCAACACCACCACCAACTAATAAAACGGTACCATAATTTTGGACCTCAGTAGGCTTGCCTAGGGGACCAGCAAGACTGAACAATTCATCTCCAGGTCTAAGTTTGGCCAAATCATAAGTTGATTTACCAATAACTTGGAAGATAATCCGAATTTTTTCTTGTTCGGGTAAAGTTTCACAAATTGTTAATGGAATACGTTCAGATGTTTCATTACGCTGTACAATTACAAATTGACCTGGTTTTGCCTTAGCAGCGATTCTTGGGGCATCAATTAAAACCTCAAATTCAGTTGCTGAGTGCTGTTTGTAGTCTGTAACCTTAAACATGTTACTGCCTCCTATATACAAATCTTCATTAAATAGTTGATAAATCACCTTAAAAGACAACATGATTCAGAAAAGCGATTAAGTACGCTAACTTGATCGATTTTCTGAATCACAGGCCTAAATCGATAGAAGATTTATCAGTTATTTGTCAAAAAACACGATGACGCCAGAAAAAAACGTTAGATGTCCTCTGTACTAAAACAAGCTTAGTCTAATCTAATTTCATTGTCAATATAATTAACCTAAGTTAGTGAAAAAAATCACTTTTTTAAGATAACGTTAAATTGTTCAATTTAAGATAAAAAATATCTAAAAAGTTTTTTAAAACACAAAAAAAATTTATGATAGAATCAAGAGATATACGGGTAATTACTGGTTGAACGCCTGGATTAGAGGCACTATAACGATAAAATAGCGTTACAGATTATAGGATTAAAACTCGTTAAAATTGATTTGAAATCTAACCTTTGTGAATTATTAATCTATTTAGGACGAATAAATAGCAAATTCCCTTAGTTTAATTATGCTAAATTGATGAGAAAATGACGGCTTAAAATAGGGCTATGCTATAATAATATCGGAATCGTTACTTATTTCACATCAAAGAAAAGAGGGACTTTATGACAGACAGAATTATCATTGTTGGCGGTGTTGCTGGGGGCGCTTCTTTAGCGACGCGGTTACGGCGCTTAAACGAAACGGCAGAAATTGTAATTTATGAAGCTGGCCCTTATATCTCGTTTGCCAGCTGTGGCCTACCTTATTATGTGGGCGGGACGATTGAAAATCGTGAGAATTTATTAGTTAAAACTGTGGCAGCGATGAAAGCTGACTTTAATATAGAAGTTCACGTTAATAGTACAGTTGTAAATATTGAGCCGGACCAGAAAACGATCCAAATTCAAATTGAGGGACAAACTGAATTACAAACGGATCATTATCAATCTTTAGTGCTGTCCACAGGTGTTCGACCAATCCAGCCCAATTTACCGGGACTGGATCAGGCGAATAATGTGTTCACTGTTCGAACGGTGCCGGATGTGGATGAAATTACAGCATTCATGACGACGAACCGCCATGCGAATAAATATGCCGTTGTTGTGGGCGGCGGTTTCATTGGTATTGAAATGGCTGAAAATTTAACTCAGAAGGGCTATCATGTCACTATTGTTGAAGCGGCTGACCAAGTGATGGGAAATTTTGATCCCGAAATGGCTCACTTCCTGCACCAACATCTACAAGAAAATGGCGTTCAGTTAATGCTTGGTAAAAAACTAGCGAGCTTTGCAGAAATGGGCCGCAAAGTTGTCTTGGACACAGGCAAACAAATTCCAGCGGACTTAGTTATTTTGGCCATGGGAGTCCGGCCTAATTCAGAATTGGCCCGGGTTGCCGAAATTGAAACGGATGAGCGAGGCTTTATTAAAGTTTCTGATCAATATGAAACAAGTCAAAAACAAATTTATGCCATTGGTGACGTGATCAGCGTGGTCAATGGGGTCACTAATCAGCGCCAATCAATCCCATTAGCTGGGCCGGCCAATCGACAAGGCCGATTACTAGCTGATATTTTGAACGGCCTACCAAAAAAAGATCCTAAAGTCATTGGCACTTCGGTCGTTAAAGTATTTGACTTCACTGCAGCGGCTACTGGGGTGAATGAAAAACAATTGCAGCAGACAAACATTGATTATCAAGCGATGCATTTACATCCCGCAGCCCATGCAACTTACTATCCAGGTGCAGAAGCGATTGAATTAAAAGTGCTTTTTGATAAACAAGACGGCCGAATTTTAGGGGCCCAAGCTTTAGGCGAAAAAGAAGTGGACAAACGTATTGATATGATTGCCACCGCGATGCGTTTTGGTGGTAAAATTACAGATCTAATTGATGTGGAGGTCGCATATGCGCCGCCATACGCTTCCGCAAAAGATCCGATTAATTTTGCCGGTTACCTAGGTGAAGACATTCAAAATGGATTGGTTAAAACCATTCAATGGTCACAAGTCACACAATTATTAGTGGATCAAGCCTTCTTTTTAGATGTTCGAGATCCGGCGGAGTTATTAGCAATGCCAAAACTGGATGGTGCTGTGAATATTCCAAGAAGTGAGATTCGGCAACGCCTAGCAGAATTGCCAAAAGAACAGCCAATTTATGTGTACTGTGCAGTTGGCCTTCGGGGCTATAATGTTTGCCGGATTTTGAGTCAGCTCGGTTATGATGTTTATAACATCGACGGTGGGTTAAAAACGTATCGGATGAGCCAATATCGAATCAAACCAATTTCACTTTAAAAGTAAGTTTTTCTGAAAAATACCACTTAATGAGCAGGCTCATTAAAGTGGTATTTTTTTAAGTGTTTTTAAGCGTTTGTGTGTGCGTAAGTGTCTTGCGATTGCCGTTCAATTTCACTAATGGCACAAATGAGCCGTGCTTGAGGCACCCGATATGGGGAACAAGAAACGTAATCAATTGGCAATGTATTTAAGAAGCGGATCGAACGTGGTTCACCGCCAACTTCACCACAGACACCAACTTTTAATTGTTTATTGGCAGCCTTACCATTTGTCGCTGCCATTTTGATTAATGTGCCCACCCCTTGTGTATCTAAAACTTGGAATGGATCGTGGGGGAGGAGATGTTTGTCCAAATAAGTTGGTAAGAACTTATGGGCATCATCGCGAGAATAGCCGTAAGTTAATTGGGTTAAGTCGTTCGTGCCAAAACTGAAGAAGTCTGCATCTTTGGCTAAGGCATCCGCAATGATACAAGCTCTTGGATTTTCAATCATCGTGCCAATTTCATAATTTAATGAAATATTTGCATCGGCAAGCACTTTAGTTGCGGTATCAACACAAAGCTGTTTGGCCATCGCCATTTCTTCAACCGTGCCGGTTAATGGAATCATAATTTCGGGTGTGATCGTAATGTGCTTGCGTTTGCTGACTGCAATAGCTGCTTCCATAATTGCCTCAACTTGCATTTGATAAATTTGTGGCAGGACAACGGCTAAACGAACACCCCGTAAGCCTAACATTGGATTGACTTCAGCTAAAGCCCGGGCTTTATCAGCAACAGTTGCCGCATCTTTACCAATTTCAGCAGCGAGTTGTTTTAATTCGCCCTTATCGCTAGGTAGGAATTCATGTAGCGGTGGATCTAAGAGCCGAATAGTACCAGGACGATCTAGTAAAACGTCATACATGTCTTCGAAGTCACCTTTTTGTTCACCTTTAATGAAACGCAGTGCATCGGTGATTTCATCATCATTATCAGCTAAAATCAATTGCCGCATCGCTTTTAGGCGGGCAGGCTTGAAGAACATATGCTCTGTTCGAGCTAAGCCGATACCTTGAGCGCCTTTTGTGATTGCTTCACGAATATCTTTTGGTGTTTCGGCATTACCACGGACCATTAAACGGGCGTGTTTGTCACAAATATCTAAAATATCATTGAGTTTTTCAGAAATTTCTTCAGCAGTTGTGGCGAGCTGGCCTAAATAAATTTTGCCGCTTGTCCCATCAACAGAAATCAAATCCCCTTCATAAAGGGCACCACCGTTATATTTGGCGACTTTTTGATCTTCATCCACATGTAAATCTTGGCAGCCAACGACACAACAAGTCCCCATGCCCCGGGCAACAACAGCGGCGTGGGATGTCATGCCACCATGAGAAGTGATGATGGCTTCACTGACGGTCATCCCCACAATGTCTTCAGGAGAAGTTTCGTTTCTAAGTAAAATTACTTTTTTGCCGTTTTGAGTGGCCGCTTTAGCATCCTCTGCCGTGAAGACGATTTGACCAGCTGCCGCACCGGGACTAGCGGGTAGGCCTTTAGCAATGGCAGTATGATTGGCTAATTCATCCTCTTGGAAATTAGGATGCAACAAATGATCAATCATCCCTGGTTCAATGCGAAGAATCATTTCAGTTTCACTGATCCGCTTTTCTTGAAAAAGATCATAAGCGATCGTGACAGCTGCTTTAGGCGTCCGTTTACCATTACGTGTCTGCAACATGAAGAGTTTGCCATCTTCAACGGTAAATTCCACGTCTTGCATATCTTTATAGTGATTTTCTAATTTGGTAGCGATTTCAGTCAATTGCTGATAAATCGCAGGTAACTTCGCTTCTAAGTCCGCAATTGGGTCTGGTGTCCGTGCACCGGAGACAATATCTTCCCCTTGGGCTTTTGAAAGGTATTCGCCAAATAAAGCAGCTGTACCGTTTACTGGATTTCGGGTGAACATAACCCCGGTTCCAGAAGTTTCGGAATAATTACCAAAAACCATTCTTTGGATATTGACGGCAGTCCCAAGATCTTCTGGGATATTGTGCAGCTGCCGGTAAACTTTAGCTCGGTCGTTATTCCAGCTCTTGAAGACGGCTTCAACAGCGATTAACATTTGATCATAAACATTTTGTGGGAAATCTTGACCCGCATTGGCTGCAAAAATTTCTTTGTAGCGGGCAATCACGTCTAACCAGTCAGCCTTTTGGAAATCAGCAGCTGGATAGCCTTTTTCAGTTTCTAAAGTTTCAAAAGCCTGATTAAAATGTTTGATGTCAATTTCAAAAACCACATCCCCAAACATTTGAATCAATCGGCGATAGCATTGATAAGCGAAATTAAGATTTTGGGTTTTAGCAGCAACGGCCTGGACGGTATCATCATTTAAACCAAGGTTCAAAATAGTATCCATCATGCCGGGCATGGAGAACTTAGCCCCACTACGCACGGAAACCAAAAGCGGATTCGTGCCAGTGCCAAAGGTCTTTTCAGTTTGTGCTTCTAGAGTTTGGACACGATTTTTAATTTCATTAATTAAGTGGTCGGTTAAAATATTCTCAGTTAAGTATTGGCGACAAGCAATGGTTGAAATTACGAAACCTTGGGGAACAGGTAGGCCTAAATTGGTCATCTCGCATAAGTTGGCCCCTTTGCCGCCGAGGACTTCTCTTAAATCTTTGTTACCTTCTGAAAATGCGTAAGTTAATTCTGACATACTATTCCTCCAATGTGATGTACTTATTAGTGCGATTTCAATATAACGTATCACAAATATAATGTCAAGATATTTATGATATACTATGGACTTATTTCTGTCATACTATATAATTAAAACAGACATTTATGAGGAGGATATGGGTTGGAACTCACTAAAAGACAGTTGAAAATCGTAGAAATCGTTAAAAACAAACAGCCCATTAGCGGTGAAAAAATCGCCGGGGCGTTAGGTTTATCCCGGGCGACATTACGTAATGACTTTTCAATTTTGACGATGACCGGTGTCTTACAAGCCCGCCCCAAAGTGGGCTATGTTTATGCCGGTGCAAGTCTGACAGTACAGACAATTGACGATTTTTTGAGTGCAACGGTACAAAAAATTATGGTACCGCCATTAATTATTAAACAAAAACAAACAATTTATGATGCCATTACGATTTTATTTATGTACGATGTAGGTTCTTTATATGTGACGGATGATGATAATCAGTTGGTGGGCTTGTTATCCCGCAAAGATCTATTGCGGGCTTCGTTAAATATGGCGATTGAAAAAACACCAGTAGCGGTCGTGATGACTAGAACACCGCATATTATTACTTGTACCGTCGCAACCACGTTATTAGAGGCCGGGCAGTTATTATTGGAATATCAAGTCGATTCTTTACCGATTGTGGCCAAAGATGACGCCCGTAAAGTTATTGGTAAAATTACAAAATCTCGAATTCATGATTATATTATTGAACGCGGCAGTAGCGTTGAGGAGTGATGACGTTGGAACAAAAAGTATTTTTTTATGTAATTTCAGACGCTTTAGGTGAAACCAATCAAGTGGTGGTTAATGCGGCCATGGCCCAATTTCCCCAAATCAAAAACGCTGAAATTAAACGTTACCCGTTAGTACGGGATTTTAAAACTTTAGATGAAATTCTGCAAAAGGCCCAAGCAGATGCCGCCGTGCTGATCACAACGCTGGTCAAAAAAGATTTACTGACCCATGTCCAGACATTCGCTAAAGCCCATCAGCTGCAGCATTTGGATGTTTTGGCGGATCTATTGACACTGATTGCTACCAAAACCGGGGCCACCCCGATTGAAGAGCCAGGCTCGCAGCACAAGTTAAATGACAGTTATTATATTCGAATGAATGCCATTAATTTTGCCTCCAAATACGATGATGGCAAAGATCCCCGGGGCTTTTTAAAAGCAGATCTCGTGATTATTGGACCTTCTAGAACGTCCAAGACACCGTTAAGTATGTATCTAGCCAATCAGTCTATTCGCGTGGCTAACTTACCTTTAATTCCTGAAGTGGCGCTGCCGGAAGAATTAAAACAGGTGGATCACCACAAGATTGTAGGTTTATTGGGAGATCCCAACTATTTACAAAAAATTCGGACGACACGGCTGCATTTCTTAGGCTTAAATGCCGGCTCGAGTTACTCGGATATTGAACGCATCAAAGCTGAAATAGACTATGCCAGACAAATTATGACAGAGCTAGATGTTCCAACTTTTGATGTGACCAACCAATCTATTGAAGAAACAGCAAATAAAATTTTAGAAGAATTGCCAGATTTGAAAGATTGATATTATTTTCCGGGAACAATGGCACATCTCGCGCCCGTCCCGTGGTATCAACGTTTCTAGCACCACCGATTTTACGGTGGCACAGTTTTGACCCTTTTCAAATTATTTTAGCTCATCGGGCACCTCCTTAGAGAAGATGCCGTTGAGCTTTTTTGCGACTTCAAAGTTACTGTTGGGGTAGAGATGCCCGTATGTGCCGAGGGTTGTTTCGATGTCCTCGTGTCCAAGCCGCTCCTTAATTTGGAGGGGATTTTCACCGAGGCTAATCAACAGTGACACATGCGAGTGACGGAGACCGTGTACTGTAATCCGCTGAACCTTGGCCGCTTCGCTATACGTGTTTACAATGTGAATAAACTGGCGGTCAGAACTCGGAATCCCATCACGTGAAAATACCCAATCAGAATGCACCATTGCCGCTTGAGCGATCTGCCACGCACGTAGGCACACAACGGTGTTATCATCAAGCGCCACGGTACGGCGACTAGCGGCGGTCTTAGGCGCTGGTGTCTCAAACCAGTTGCGGTTATGATAGTCCATCGTCTTGTTGATATTCACAGTCTTAGCTTCGAGATCAACGTCTGTCCACTTTAATGCCCGTGCTTCACCACTACGCAAGCCTGACATAAACATGAACCACAGCACTGTGTAATCAAAGCATCCGGTATACGTGTCGGTGTTCGTCTTGGCGAGTACCTTTTGAAAGTCGGCTTGTGTCCAGAAGTGGATCTTTGCTTTCTTCTTTTTGATAAGGCCAACGACCCGCACCGGATTCTCACTGATGATACCAAGCGCCTTGGCTCGCTCTAGCACTTGGCCTAACATAATGTTGATAGTCCGTGCATAGGACTGCTGACAGTCTTTAAGCAGGCTGACTTGCCAATGTTGCACATCAATCGGCCGAATTTGGTCAATGATGATGTCATTGTACCTAGTCAGGTACTCGCTGTTCATCAAGGCCAGTCGCTGGCGGTAGGTACGTGGCTTGACTTGGGTTTTGTACCAAGGTTTGAACACGTCTTCCATAAACTCACCAAAACGAGTTTTCTTGATGTCCTCATCCGGCTCGACCCCAGCCGCCAACAGTGCTAATCTTGCTTTTTTCGCCTCCGTTTTCGTCTTAAAGCCGCTGGCGCGCTTTTGAATTCGTTTGCCAGTGCGTTTATCAGTGCCTAAGCTCACGCGGAAGCTAAACGTGCCATCCGCTTGTTTGGTAATCGGGTCTTTCGTAGTCAAGATAGTTCCTCCTTAACTGCGGAAAGGCCACTTGGTGCACCCTCAAGTTGGCTTAGTTTCAAGCCTAATACTGCGTCTACTGCTTCCACTGGAACACGGTCTACGCCTTTCTTACCGTACCATCCAAGACCACGATTGAGCAACAACTCTTTCGCCATTTTGATGATACGACTTGCTTGCGATGGACTATATCCCAGCTTCACTAAATCAGCCCGTGTCAGGGTCAGATATGCTGGCATACTATTCTCCTTTTTCAAATTGGAGATCGCCGCGATTTACTGGCCGTGATATACTTGGCTTGTCTAGGGCAAAGTTTCGGGTCAGCGCGGCAATCGCGTTCATTCGTTGCTTTGTTTTTCTTTTTGCTCAAATTCATCGAGGTACACACCACGGTTGCCATTTTGATAATGTTGAATCAGGTCGATCTGCCGTGGACTAAGTTTGCCAGCGTCAATAATTTCATCGAGTGTCTGCGTTCCTAACAGCTCGTCTAAAATCACGATTAGTTTCAACGAGGAACTCACTTGCTTTTTGAGCCAGCCAATCGTGGTTTGAAAATTGAAAGGTTGGGGGTCTACGGTCAGGGAAAGTTTGTCGCGGTTAGCGCCGATAAAGGTTGCCCACCGTGGATCAATCGGCCAACTTTGCTTACTCTTGCTTTTAGTCGGCGTAAGGAAGCAGATGTAATGGTTAATGATGCCGAAGATGACCTTTTCGGGGTCACGGGTCGCCAACAGTTCATCAATCCCAGAATCGGCACGTTCATCAGTCAACCGCACTTCAAAGCGATTCTTGATTGGTTGTTCCTCAATCGGTAACTTGTCTTCTTGCAAGCCGTTTTGCCGTTGCCACTGCTCAAAGTCCTTTTCGTAAATCACCATATGCACACCGCTTTGACGCGAACCCAGTTCCAAGGTATTGCCTTCTTTGTGCTCACGATCTGACCGGTGAATTTTGCCACCTTTGAAGCGCGAACGATATTCTCCACGCCAATACTTCTCAATCAGTTCTGGGATATCCAAAACGCCGTAACGATCATTGATGGCAAGGTCGACGCGCTTGAAATGAGAACCAAGTTCTTGGCAGGCCAAGAAGACATCGTACCACGACCGTTTTTGTCCTCTTAGGTAGTTTTCGAGGTAGCGACAGCCTTGGCCGCTAAGCTCAATCATTGTGCCCTTATCACGCTTTAGCCAGTCCTCTTCGGATTCACCGTGGCGCCGTTCTGGTTGTGGTGAAAGCATCACCGTCAGCTCGGCGCATAGCAGTTTGTGCGTGTAACCGTAAAACGCCCAATCTTCATGGTTAAAGTGGTCTGGGTTCATCTGAAATGCCTGTCGAATGATATTTTCGGCATCGTGCGACTTAAAGGTCACGCGGAAGTAGTCGATACAGCAGTCTAAGTTGTTCCGTTTGGTCAGTGTCCGCATCGCTCAGTTTAGCCCTAGCTTGCGCTGTGAGCTGTTTTCGGCCTCTAATCAAGGCGTTGATATACTCTCGACTATATCCCGTTGTATCGGCCAATTGTTGCTGTGTCACGCCATAGGCGTCTTGGAACTCGACCAGATCGTTCAGCCATGTTTCCTGTTGCGGATTAACTAACGTTAAATCCTTTTTCATCTCACCAGTCCTTTCGGTGTGAACTAATTTGGCGCCAAGTTTACCGGATATTTCTTGCAAAATGCCGGTATGACGCGGATTTTTTCTGCCTAGCAGGTTTATTATGTCATATTATCGCCCCCCTATTAGATACTGGGGGCTTGAGGCGGCCGGCTAACGCCGACCGCCGCCGCTCGCGCTAGCGGCTTTCGCGCTGCACGCCGCGCACGGCGGCGAGGGTTCCTCCTTTCATCACTAATCGTATTAGCAGTCTACACGTTACCGCAATCATACCAAGGCTTTCAATGAATTTCCTTAGCTTTATTATAGCTATAAAACTTTCAAATATAGCTGTGCAGATTGATGTTGGCATTGCTATTTGGTAATCTGATGACGAGGTGATCAATATGACAGAAGTACACTATTTTGGTCCAAATCTAAAGCGACTTCGCCTTCAAAGCGGTTTGTCACAAGCAGAACTGGGCGAACGCTTAGATACCAAAGTTAACGGACAAGCGATTTCCAACTGGGAACGTGAAATCAATCATCCAACCTACGAAAACTTAATCGGTATTGCTAAATTCTTTAATGTTATGCCATCAGAGTTATTGAGAACAGAAAAAGAGACCGCAGTTGGAGAAACCACGGCCGTTCTTGATCGAATTGATGAGTATATGCCAAAGGTTGCGGAGATTCGCAGAGTGATGCATATGATGAGTGATTTTTCACCACGACAATTAGACGGGCTATCCGAACAATTACATGAAATCACGTCGTATTTTCAACCGTACGTATCTATGAATGAAGATGGAGAGCCAGATTTGGATGAAAATGACCGACCCATACTCAAACAATCCAAATATCGAGATATACCTATTAAGGAAATTCATCAAGTTTACCAAGAGCTTAAAACCATACAATCATACCAAGCCAAAACTAGAACTCGAATTGACAGAAAACAATAATCGCCTGGATACGACTCAGCTTTTCCATGCAGAGCAACAACCGGATTATCACCGACGGCATCTAAAAGAATACCCAGCACGACCTTATCGCAACTGATGCGCATGGGTCGTGCCGAGTTTTTAGGTGTTCTATTCAGTTAAGCAGTTTCATTCGGAACATTTTACTCAAAGACACTTTCACGTTTTTCAATCATTATGCCAATGACGAATAGTGCCACAGAAAGTACCACTGCTACAATCAACACCGGCGTCCAACTATTTGTCACTTTTTGAATCCATCCAAACGCAATGGGTCCCGCCGCAGCCAGCACGTATCCCGCAGATTGTGCCATACCGGAGATGTCAGCTGTTGTTTTGGCCGAGTCAGATTTCTCAGCAAAGAAGACCACTGCAAGATTAAAAGCAATTCCTGCTGCAGCACCTGCAAGTATAGCGGCAATCGCGATTATCCAAAACTGATGCAACCCAGTCCACATGATCCCAATCCCGCCTACAAATCCGATCCCAAGTGCGAGGTTCATGATCTTCACCCCGTTTTTAAATCGTGAGTAGTATGGCACCGCGAATGCAAATGGTAAGTTGGCAAGTTGTAGAATTGTCACGAGATTACTTGCTTGAACACTATGAAAGCCCATCGCCACAAAGATCTGTGGTAACCAAGTTAGTAGTGAATAATAGACCAAGGCTTGAAGTCCAAAGAATATCGCAATCAACCAACCAAGTGAAGTGTTCCAAACACTTCGCTGTTGTTTCAAGGAAAGCTGCTGTATAACGTGATCGTAATGATTATCAAGGCGACTATTGGGAATCCAACCCAGTAGGCTAAATATAGCGATTACCGCTAACAGCACCATTACCGCTGTTAATCCGAACTTTTGGGCCATGATACCGGCAATACCTGTACCAATGGCACCTACGACAAGCATGGTCGTGGTGTATGTCGCGATCCCTGTTGTTGGCTGATTGGGCAGACGATCCTTGATCGACGCTGGGAGCAACACATTCGCGGCATCGATTCCAATTGCGAGCAGAAATGTGCCGAAAAGCAATGCAGTCGTCCTAGGTATCACCCGGAGCCAACTTCCAAGTACTAATAGACTTAACAACCATAAGATGATTCTTTCATTACCGTAGCGCACACCAAGTTTAGCTAATAACGGTGAGACGAGTGCGAAGGTAAGCAGTGGAATTGTGGTCAACCAGCCCGCAGCACTTGTGGAGAGACCTAGCTGTGTTTTCAGCAAACTTATGACCGGTGGAATTGCTGTGATCGGCAGTCGCATATTGATTGCGACCAAGACAATCCCGAATAAATACACACGCCGATTTTTCAATCCCGTTCACCACTATCATCAGCTTGTAGCGAAATATCACGTACTGATAACACTTGCTCAAGTTCTTGTGTAAGCTGTGCTTCTGCACCATGTGTGGCGTAGTCTCCCAATGGTAGCCGGCGGGGCTTACCATGAATAATGGCATCAACGATCGCTGCCGCAATTTTCTGTGGATTTCCTGGTTCATGTCCAGCACCATCTCGGGTACCAGTAATCATATCTTCAAATTGCCGGTAGTCTGACAGCGTCGGGATGACATGTTTACCAGAGCGTCCAGCCCAGTTGGTGCGAGCACCACTTGGCTCGATCAACATAACATCAATTCCCAAGTCGGCGATTTCTTGACGCAACGCCTCGCTGAGTCCTTCCACAGCATACTTAGACGCACTGTAATAGCCTAAGGTCGGTAGGCTCGTCAAGCCGAGGACAGAAGAAATATTGGCAACCGTACCAGAACGTTGTGCACGCATCAACGGTAATACTGCCTTAGTCACATTGACAAGACCAAAGAAATTAACATCGAATAGCTGCCGTACATCGTCTTCATTGCCTTCTTCAATCGTCGAAAAATAGCCTAAACCAGCATTGTTCACCAACACATCAACATGTGCAAACTTGGATTTTGCTGCAGTGACCATCGCCTGAATCTGTTCTAGATTCGTGACGTCTACGATGGCTTTCATAATCTGACCATGATCGAATGAATCTAAATAGTTCAGATCATTTAGATGCCGTGCAGTTGCAATCAGATTGGTATGCGCTCGCTGAGCAATGATGGTTGCCAATTCCTTACCAAAACCACTAGAGGTACCGGTAATCAGCCATGTTTGATCAGTCATTCATGGCCTCCATTTCCTTGTGAGCAGCTTGGGCCAAACCGTCCAGCCATGCTTGATGACCGTTAAGCATCGGATTTGGATTCTGACTGGCAAGGTCTTGAGCGGGCTTCCCGATTTGTGATTCTTGCGTTAAGATACGAATACGACCATCGGTGAGCTTCTCAATCAAGAAAGCATGATAAACATCGAACTGGGTATCGGCATCACCGTTTTGCCAGCCATGCCACGCCAGCCGTGCCACTTGGCCGTCGGTAGGCGCAACCAGTTCCATGACCTGTGCATCGATTGGAAAACCAAAGGTGTCAAAACGGAAATGCTCCGCAAACTTGAGATTGGTGGTTGACTTGTCATCTAAGACTATATTATCGGCGTTATCGTAATAAGTCGGCCACTTACTGGAATCGACTAAATTGCGCCATACTGCTTCGATCGTGACGCCGGTAACGTAGACCTCATTAGAAACAAAATTATCAGTAGTGCCGGGAAAGAATGGTGCAGACCAGTTAATAGACTTCATATTGTTGCCTCCTGTTTTCTTACTAGAAATAAGTATGTACTCATATTACTGAGATCGAAGAACAGTGGCAATAATGATTCGCCGATGCGTTATTCCATACCGTAATAAGGAGAAAAACATGGATCCACTTAAACTCATTACTTTTCTTGACCTCGCAGAAACGCTTAGTTACACCGAAACTGCTGAGCGCCTGTATATCTCACAGGCCACCGTCTCAAAACATATCTTAGCTTTGGAAAAATCACTAGATGTCGCTTTGTTTATTCGTGATCACCATTCGGTCAAATTAACTGATGTCGGTAAGACACTGATTCCTTTAGCTAAGCGAGTCGTGACCGCAAACGACGACCTTTTACACGGTATCGATCAGGTCAAAGAAAATCGTGAGCTGACCTTAAATATTCATACGATTCCATCGATCGGACAATATCCCGCATTTTCCTTGATCACTGATTTCATGAAGCAGTACCCAGAAGTCAGGCTCAATCTTGCAGAAGCCGAAGCGGAAACTTTGGTGCCTTCGCTTGAACGCCACACGAGTGACATCGTCTTCATGCGAATATTTGATCTTGCCAAATGTCACTACGATCGCCTAGTCCAAGCCACTGATCACTTTGTCGTGGTGTTACCGAAAACACATCAACTGGCAAACCGCCAAACCGTTTCAATGGCTGAACTAGCTGGTGAGTCTTTCTTACAGCTAGACGAAACCACGAACCTCTACGAACCCGCAATGCGGCTGATCCGCAGCGTTGATCCCGACACCGAAGTACAATATAAAGGTAAGCATATCGACTTGATCCTCGACATGATCAAAGGCGGACTTGGGGTGTCAATCGTGATGGCCAACTCTGTTCACTTACAGGATCATGCTGATTTGGTTGCCGTCTCACTGACCCCAGAGGTCAAGAGCCTGCTAGCCTTCGTTCGGCCACTACGCAACCACTCGAAGGCGAGTCAAATGTTTTGGGACTATTGTCAACAACACGCCAAATAGCACAAAAACGGTATGCAAAGGTAATTTCTGCATACCGTTTTTGTGCTATTGAAAAAGTAGCTCAAGCATTCGGCTTTTCTGCTTTGAATCAAGTGGTAGGCCACTACGACTGATTGGCTCCACAGCGCAACCCTTGGCCGCCATGGCAGTTTTAATTGTACTGGGGAAACCCGGCATAATCTCAAATAGCCCCATTAGGCGATCTAGTTGTTGCTGGTAACGTGCGACCAGCGCTAGATCATGCGCTTTGAATGCGCGCATCAAATCACTGGCAAGTTCAGGCACAACGTTAGCAAGTGCCCCGATACCACCAGCGCCGCCAGAAAGAACATTCCGCACAACATTTTCATCAAATCCCGCATAGATCTCAAAATCTGGATACTTTGGCAAGATGGTTTGTAACAGTCGCCGTGTATGCGCCATGTCGGAAACAGTATCCTTAAAGCCACAAATATTATTATGATGTGCTTTTAGCCGCAGTACTGTTTCTGGTTCAATGTCATTACCAGTTCGATCAGGAAAGTTATACAAATAAATTTTTGCGTCAGCCGCAGTTGCAACCTGCGCATAGTAATCGTAAATCTCCTCTTGATTCATGCTCAGATAGTAAGGTGTAATCACAATCAACTCACGCGCACCACGTTTGACCGCATATTTTGAAAGTGTTAGGGCGTCTTGGGTGGAATCCGCACCGGTTCCAATCATTACACGGCACTGTTGCTGAATCACACTAAAAGCATAATCGATCATCTGCTTACGTTCGTCCATTGATAATGACCAAAACTCACCAGCGCTGCCCATCACGACAAAGCCATCAATACCAGCTTCAATCTGACGGTTCACAATATTGTCCAACGCATCAAGGTCTAGCTGACCATTACGGTCAAACGGTGTCACCAGTGGGGTCAAATATTGAATATGTTCAACCATTAGCAACACCTTGCGTGACGACAATTTTGCCGACTGTTTGATTGCTAGATAACAGTGCATGTGCTTTGTCAACGTTCGCAGCAGTAATGCCACCGTTAAACTGTGCCGTCGTGGTACTTTTTACCGTACCCTGATCCAAAAACGCTGCCAAAGTACGTAATAACGCCCCTTGACTGGACATATCGTAGCCATATTGTGACTTAGTAAACATCAACTCCCAATCCAAGCTGACCGACTTTGCTTGTAGCTGATCAGTTGGAAATGTTGTGCCTGCACGATTTATGTTTACAATGTGCCCAAAGGGTCGAACAAGTGCAATGGATTCATCAACATAACTACCGGCATTAAAAAGATTCACGATCGTATCGACATATTTGATTCCGAGTGCATGTATTTCAGCTTCAATGTCATCGTGATAGTCAACAGGAAAATCGACACCATGTTCACGTAACCACGAATGATTCTTAGGACTAGCCGTTGCGATGACAGTATAGCCCAGCCAATGCGCAAGTTGTGTCAGAACCGATCCAACACCACCGGCACCATTAATGATCAGAAGCGACTTTCCTTCTGCTACACCAGCCACGAGTTTATTGCCTAATTTGTCGTGCAAAATCTCCATTGCGGTCAGACCCGTCAACGGCATCGCGGCAACCTGCGCATCGTCAAGACTTTGTGGCGCCAAAGCGACAAGTCTTTGATCGACCGCGTGATATTCAGCAAAAGTTCCTTGCCAACTAGCATCACCGGCATAATAAACTCGTTGACCAACAGCTAGATTAGACACCTTTTCGCCCAGTGCTGCAACTGTTCCAACGGCGTCGTAGCCAAGCACTTCTCCGACATGGTTGCCACCCTGCCGACGCTTATAATCTACCGGATTTACCGAAACAGCCGCCACTTCGACCAGGACATCATGGGCTTCAAGTATCGGCATGTTAATTTCAACATCTTGCAATACTCCTTGCTTGCTAACTTGAACAGCTTTCATTGTCATCCTCCTGATATTGTTGATAACAACATTGTAAAATCGCCAAAGCGATAGCTCAAATCAGGTTATGCAGAAGGTTATTCAATAACCGAATAACCGTAGTAACACATCGCAGAGCTCTTGCCGCACCACAACGACTTTATGATGGTCACAACTGCACGTTGATACCTAGCACATCATATGGAGATAGATACAAGGCTCGCATTATTACTTTTGAAAGTTCGCTTTGAGACAATGAATCCTCATTGGAGAGCCATGTAAAAACGACTGACATGATGGCATTAGTGATTATGCACAACGCATATTTTTGCGGCAAGTCATTTCTAAATATTGCAGCCCCCTTAACTCGTTTTAGTTCGCTCAAGATTGATTTTTGAAGCAAAGCTGTAATCGAGTTAGCGAAAGCCGGGTCACCATTGGGGCCAAAAAGAAAGCTAAGAATCGCTTTGTTCTCGGCCGCAAAAGCAACAATATCCTCTATCACAGGGTACGGTTGACCGACACTCAAATCTTGATAGTTCATAGTACCATCAATTCCCGCATCCAACATCGACTGAAACTTGGAAGAAATACTATTCTTAATTTTCGTTACCAAATCATCCTTATCAAGGTAGTGCAAATAAAAGGTTCCTCGACTAATCCCACTAAGACGGGTTAAATCACTCACCGTAATTTGATTTAATGATTTAGTTCTCCCCACGGTGACTAGTGCGTTCAAGATAGCTGCATCAGTCTGCGCAATTCGTTCTTGATGTGTTGGCATGTCAACCTCCTCTGTTTAATTGACACTTTTCAAATAAGTGGTCATAGAATTCAGCAAGCCGTGTGCTTTAATAATTGGGTAGTTTGATTAACACGTTATCCATTATTATCCGGCTGGAGGGAAAAATCAATGACATCTTTCATCTCAGTACAAAATGAAACCAAAATATATGGTAGTGGCGATCACGCTGTTACCGCTAACAAAAATATCAGCTTTGAAATTGCTCCTGGTGAACTAACTATCATTCTCGGCGCGTCTGGTGCCGGTAAGTCAACGTTACTCAACGTGCTTGGTGGAATGGATCATCTGACCAGTGGCACGGTAAATGTGAATGGGGTTGAGCTTGGCGAACTTGATTCACGTGGTTTAACCACTTACCGACGCAAGCAAGTCGGCTTTGTTTTCCAGTTCTACAATTTGGTGCAAAACTTAACGACGATTGAAAATGTTGAATTAGCAGCCGAAATTGCAGATCAAGCCATGCCAGCCGAAGAAGCCTTAACTGCTGTCGGCCTAGAGAAGCGTACCCAAAACTTCCCCGCCCAACTTTCAGGCGGTGAGCAACAACGCGTCGCGATTGCTCGCGCGATTGCGAAGAATCCTGATTTATTATTGGCTGATGAACCAACTGGCGCGCTGGACTATCACACGGGCAAAAAGATTTTACAATTATTTCAGGATTTCACGCGTAAGTCCGGTAAGAACGTGATTATTGTCACCCATAATTCAATGATTCGACCAATGGCTGATCATGTTATCGAAATAGCTGATGGTCAAGTAAAAGCAGACACCCGCAACGAGAATCCAACTCCGGTTGCTGAACTAGAATGGTAGGTGATAACTGATGAAAATGCTAAACAAAAATATTGCGCGTGAATTTAAAATGTCTCTTGCACGGTATATCTCGGTATCAGCGCTTTTGATGCTGGGCGTTTTCGTCTTAATTGGGCTTAACGTCACCGGGCCAAATATGCGAAACACCGCTCAGACCGCTTACAGTACCGAGCATCTTGCAGATGCTAAAGTGACATCGATCGTGAGCTTGAGTGCAAAAGATCAAACGACGATTGAAAACCTTGCGGGCATCAAAAAGACCGAATTCGGCTATACAACGGACACTGCGATCAAGAACACCAAGCACGCGCTGCGTGTTCAAAGTAATCCCAAATCATTGTCGAAATTAACCATCACCAGAGGACACAAGGCAACTACTGCTAAGCAAATTGTGTTAAGTGACAAGCTTCGCAGCCAATACAAACTCGGTGATCATATTACCCTAGCCGCCGGTAAGACTAATGGTAGCACTGGGCTGACGCACCAAACATTTACCGTCGTTGGCTTTGCAACCTCAACAGAGTATCTCAAGAAGGACAACCTCGGTTCGACAAGCCTTGGCAGCGGCACTTTATACGGTTTTGCCTATACAACTACTGGGGCTTTTTCTAGCAACGAGCCCAATGTTGCCCGATTAGCATTTACGAATTCCAAAGGCGCAGCATATTCCACGGCCTATGAACAACATGCGACCGAGCAAGTGGATAAGCTGCAAAAGAAACTTAACCGACGCAATCGGACGCGCGTCGCAAAACTTCGCCAAGATTTAACCAAACAAATTAACGACGCTGAAACGAATATTACCAAAAACACAACGGCCATCGCCAACGCAGAAACAGCGCTCTCTGCTGCGCAATCGCAACTAGATACCCAAATGACCCAAGCTAAAGCCGCTCAATCCTCGAGTGCCATTGCGACGTTGACGATCAAACAGCAAGCGCTGGATCAGCAGCAAGCGAAATTGAAGACGCAAAAGCAGACCCTCAAGGATGCAAAAGGTAAGCTGGCAGAAGCCAAGTCCTCAATGCGTCAGTTAAACGATGTAACGCTAACGATTGCTAGCCGTAACGACTTCAACGATGGTTACAATAATTATGGCGAAGATGCCGAGCGCATTGACGCACTAGGCAAGTCTTTCCCTGCATTTTTCTTCCTGATTGCAATCTTGGTCAGCTTCACTACAATGCGTCGAATGGTTGAAGAAAAGCGTATTGAGATGGGGACTTTACGCGCACTTGGATACACTAAAGGCGAAGTCATGCGCGAATTCCTTGTTTACAGCGTCACCACCGCAGTCACAGGTACAGTGCTTGGCAGTATTCTCGGGTTGCTAGTGTTACCACGAATCATTTTTCGAGCGTACACCGCAAACTTTAATTTCTCAAGTTTACAACTAGCTTTACATCCCGAATTCATTACCGCTGGATTCGCGCTCGCTTTATCCTCAACAGTATTGGCATCTTGGTTAGCTGCGCATTCTTCTCTAAAAACAATCACTGCCGATTTAATGTTGCCAAAGCCTCCCGTAAGTGGTTCGCGAATTTTGCTGGAACGTATCACGCCAATCTGGAAAAAAATGAGTTTTTCTCATAAAGTCACTGCGCGTAACCTATTCCGCTATAAAGGACGTATGTTTATGACCATCATTGGGGTTGCAGGTGCCACCGCATTGATGATCACCGGATTTGGCATTCGCGATTCACTAAACACAATTATTGATCGCCAGTTTAGCCAAATTAGCCAGTACGATCTCGTTACCGTATACAATCCCAATGCGGAAAAAAGTGAGGTCACCTCTGCTCGAGAGACTATTACTAAATCAAACGCTGTCAAGCAGTACAGCTCGGCTTACTTTGCCAGCATTTACGCAACAGATAGCGATTCTAACTCGCGTGAAGACATCTCTCTAATTGTCCCAAGTTCAGCCTCTCAACTTGATCGATATATCAAATTGAGGGACTACAAGACAAATAAAAAGATGACCCTCAGCAATAATGGCGCAATCGTATCGCAAAAACTCGCTAAGCTTCAAAATGTTAATGTCGGTGGCACATTCACAATCAAAGACACCGATGGTACCAGTCACAAAATAGTGGTATCCGGTATCACAAAGATGTATGCGGGACACTCCATCTACATGAGCAAAGCATATTACAATCGGGTTTACGACACTAAAGTCACCGCTAACTCATATCTAGTGACGTTGAAACATGCGACTACCAAATCTGTGAATGCATTTGCTGCCAAATTCAACCGAACAGCAGCAGCTGTCCAAACCGTCCAGTCTCAAGATACCAAGAAAACTATCACTAACATCTTGAGTAATCTGAACAACCTAATTCTTGTTTTGGTGCTTAGCGCTTCGCTACTCTCGCTGGTCGTACTATACACGCTAACCAACATCAATGTGTCAGAGCGTGTTCGTGAATTATCAACGCTCAAAGTGCTCGGCTTCTACCCTAATGAAGTACTGATGTATATCTATCGTGAAACCAATATTCTTACGGAAGCGGGTATCCTTGTTGGTATTGGTGTGGGTTATGCTTTTCACGCCTACATTATGGCGCTACTCCCTCCCGCAACCGCAATGGTAGCGCCTGGCCTAACTTGGATCAACATTCTTATTTCCGTCGGTTTAACAATCGTATTTTCTCTGGTCGTCATGTTTATGATGAACCGAAAGATTCAAAGTGTAGACATGCTAGAAGCTCTTAAATCTGTTGATTAGTTTGTCGTTTCCCGTGGATGAACCCAACGAATTAGCAACACCAAGGTTCTTCCATGAGGACACCAGAAACTTATTATGGACACCCTTAACGAACCGCCTAGCCTTCTGGCTTGGCGGTTTTGTTTTGCTCTTTTGTTGCTAAATTTCGGAAAAAATGAACTTCGGTTTCATTCCAGCTTTTTATTTCCGTCTGTATATGTGCCGAACGCAATTCACTTAGATCAGGAGGTCAGCATTATGAGTAGTGAACGCGAAGTATCTCGAATGTTCATTCGATACATGCAACAAGTTCTTCGCAATGAAAGAATTAACCAGCATCGTAAACACCTTAAAGACGTCAAAGAAACTCCGCTTGAGGAATGGCTACTGGAAGAAATAGCCGAGCCATATCATATTGAAGGTTTTCTTCTAACTGACGACAAAGTGGCAAACTTGGAGAACTTCATCAAAAATGAGCGTCTTGCTACGCCATTACAACCCTTTCCACAGTTAATACTACTACCCAGAACTTAACGATGTGGAAATCTGCAGCCGTGCCGGCAAAAATAGTCAGGTGGGTGAACAAGAGGCGGCGATGTGTGCTAGCGCGGATTAAGGAAGCATCCGAAAATATGTAATGAGTCAAGCGAATCTGATAAAATCCATGATAAAATCATATTTCAAACAAATAAGACCGCCAAAGTAACGGCAGTCTTCATCGTTGGGGTGGCACATCAGTGGCACACTTCAGCAGCAGTATATTTGATATTGGTATCGCAACACACGCCATAACGCGTATTATCACTGGATTTTGTGAATTAATTGAACGAACAGATTATTTCCGAGGAAATAACCCGATAGGAGGCAGATATAATGCGTGATAAAAAAGAAAAAAGATTTACCTCAAATAAAGCCGAAGTTACAGGGTTAGGTACAATTGTTAATATAGTTACAGACACGACTACAGGGGTACAGTATTTAGTTGCAACCTCCACTGGCGGCGTTGGCCTAACTGTATTAGTGGACCAAAACGGCAAACCATTATTAGCAGACCAAAGCGAGAACTAGTTAGATGCGCGCCTTATGCTAGTAATACGTTTTAAAACCACAAATAAGAAGCTAGATCAACGATTAACTTTTGATCCAGCTTCTTATTTGTGAATTGTTTAGAACTACTTTTTTGAACTAGAGGGCTTTAGAGGATTCCAAATATTGGATAGCATTGGTAAAATTCTGATAAGTCAAAACAAGTTTGCCTTTTTCTAAGTGAAAAAGCGCTTTCGGTTTTAGATTTGTAATGACTTGGTTTAATGTTTTGATATTCATTCCGATTTCCTCGGAAATAAAGGTGCGGGTTTTATTTATTTTAAAGGTTTTGATTTCAGAAATATGATTTTGAGCACATTCTTTAATGAGATAGTCCACGAAAATAAACTCGGCTGGATAAAATAGTTTCATACCGATATCAAGGGAACGGCGGTAAAGTTTGTGGGCGACTTGCTGTGCTAATTTTGTCAAAATAGCAACATCTGAGAAAATCCACTGTTCCGCATATTTGCGGGGCACACAAAAAACTAAACAAGCACTGGCGGCTTCAATGGTAACGCTAGTGCTATTTTGTTTGGCTAAAAGGGTGACTTCACCAATATAATCCAGGGCATTATTAGTCTCCAGCATATAGACATTGCCATTTTCAAACTCATTAATGACCCGAGTTTTACCAGATAATAAGATACCTAAGTAGTTTAGTGTCTCCGTTTTTAAATGAATGATATCCCCAATTTGATATTGTCGAATAAAATAATGTTGTTTAACATAGTCTGGCATATTTTGCGTAAAAAATTTGAATTCAGGATTTAAGGTTTCCAGTGCCGTTAAGTCCATCAACGTCCCTCCTTATTTTTTAAAAAGACTCATTTGTCCTTTTTTAAAATGGACAGACCGGTTAAAGTCTAAGTATCAAAACTTCATAAAATAGTATAACATGCTGGAGGCGTGGACAATGCGGATCACTTAAACAAGTAAAAAAGAAGTTGTCGCCACATTACAAGTAAAGTAAAACCATCAAACGAATCAATCGGTGTCATAATGGTCAAGCTGTAACGTGTTTAATCGACAGTTCCAAATACATAAACTTTGAGGCTTCTTGTCGAGGACGTTATTAAGGTACTTTAGATCAATTGGGCCCTTGATCCGTTAAGCACGGCTTAAATTGAAAGGAGTCATCGACTATGAATGCGTCAAAAGTTAAAGTTTGCCCAGCGGATGAAAAAATACCGTTACATCAAAGTATTCCTCTAGGTTTTCAGCATACGATTATTGCTATTTTAGGCAGTATCACCGTGCCTTTAATTGTGTCCGCCAGTGTGGGTTTAACCCCGCAACAAACGATTTTCTTTGTCAGTGCGGTTATTTTTTCCGGCGGGATTGCGACAATTTTGGCCTCACTAAATGTTATCCCAAGAACATCCCCATTATTACCAATGGTGATGGGCGCCAATTTTGCCGTTGCTTCAGTTATTGTAGTGACTTTAAAAAATGCAACTTCTATCAATATGGGGTTTCGTTTAGTGGCTGGTGCGACGATTGTGGCCGGGGTATTTTGCTTTTTGATCGCGCCATTTTGGATGAAGCTGCGTCGCTTTTTCCCACCCCTTGTTGTAGGGACGAACTTGATGGTTTTAGGGGTCGCTTTATTGCCGAATACCTACCATTGGATTATGGCGAGTAATGCCCATCATCAGACGGCTCGGGTTAATCATGGGGCGTTAATGTTAGCGCTAGGTGTCTTCGTCTTCCATTTGCTGGTGAGTAAGTATTTGAAAGGATTTTTGGGGGATTTAAGTATTCTACTCGCTTTAGTTTTAGGGACGGTTGTTGCGGCATTTATGGGACTGGTTAATTTCCAGCCAGTGCAAGATGCCCCTTGGTTCAGTTTGATTTTGCCATTCCACTATGGTCTGCCAAAATTTGATTTAACCGTCATCATTTCTTTTGTGATTGTCATGATTTTGTCGATGGTTGCTGTTTCGGGCACGTCCATGGGGATTCACAATATTGTGGGCAAAGAAATGACCGATATGCAATTTGGTAAAACTATGAAAACATTAGGTTTAGTAACGCTTATTGCGGGCTTCTTTAACGGCGTGCAGAATACAGCCTTTGTGGAAAATGTTGGGATTTTGGAGCTGGCTAAAAAGAAAAGTCGTTATGCCACAGCAGCAGCCGGGATTATTTTAGTGGGTATTGGCCTGACACCGAAGTTTTCAGCGTTGATTTCAGTAGTACCAAAGCCGGTTTTAGGTGGTGTGGGCTTTGCGTTATTCGGTGTTGTTATTGGCAGTGCCGCTAATATCTTAAAACAAGTGGATTTAAAAGCGGGGCATAATATGTTGATCGTTGGGATTAGTATCGGAATGTGTATGCTACCAGCGGTATATCCTAATTTCTATGCCAATTATCCAACTTTGATCCAAAATATTTTTGGCAGCGGGATTCTAGCGGGGGCACTAACGTCAATTACTTTAAATATTTTCTTTAATTGGAAAACGATTATGGGGACTAAAACAGTCGCTAAAGCGGAAAAAAAGCAAGTTCCAATGACGGATGAAGCCGTTGTCAATCACGGTTAAATAAGCCTAATGCCGAGCCTTAAATAAACGACTGCCAATTTAAAAGATAAAGAGGTTTATAGCTATGATTTTAGTATTTATCGTTAATTTAATCGTCGGCGTTTTAGTTGGCCTTAGCGGAATTGCCGGATTTTTACTACCGATTTTTTATATCGGTGTCATGCATTTAGGGACGGTTGAAGCGTTGGCTTTAAGTTTTGCGGCCTTTATTGTTTCCGGTGTTTTAGGTAGTTTGAATTATTATCGGCATAAGTTATTGGATGTCAAAACCGCTGGCATTATTAGTATCGGCAGTTTCTTTGCTAGTTTTTTAGGCGTCAAGGCAAACCTATTAATTCCAGAACATGTGATGAGTATTATTTTATATTGTGTGGTGCTCTTTTCAGGGATTTCGATTTTAGTTCGAAAAGACAAACCCCACCAACAAAAAGCACATCATAATAAATTTGTTTTGATTCTAATCGGTGTGATCACAGGCTTTATTTGTGCCGTGACAGGTGCCGGCGGACCGATTTTAGTATTACCGATTTTGATTATGCTGGGTATTGAAGTCCATCAAGCTGTGGCCATTGCTTTATTCAACTCCATTTTTATCGGGATTCCCTCAGCAGGGGGGTATTTATTAAATTCCAGTTGGATGGCCATCCGGGGTATCTTACCGGTTGCCTTAGTGGCCCATGGGATCGGTGTATTTGCCGGCAGTAAGAACGGCCACCGGATTAATCAACAGTTACTCAAAAGAATTGTCGCCATATTTTCAATTGTAATTTCGATCATTAAGCTTATAGGAGGCTAATTATGTTAGATATTCTAATTAAAAATGCAACGTATTTTGATGAAGATTTCCAATTAACAACGGGTGATATTGCGATTAAAGATGGTTATTTTGTGACATATGATGGCCAAGAAGCGGCGCAATCCGTAGTAGCCTCTGATAAGACTTGGCTGCCGGGGTTAGTTGACAATCATATTCATATTAGTCAACAGTTTTTGCAGGGCCAATTATTATTTCAACGGCCCATCGTTTGGCAACGGATCAATGTGCCATTTGAAGCCGCTTTAGATGAAGCGCTCGTGCAATTATCTACTAAAGCAGCGGTGGCAACGATGATTAAAAATGGGACGACGTCATTTGTGGATTCGGGATGCCCTAAAGCGTTGGCAATGGTTGAAGTTTTGGATGAATTAAAAATTAGAGGCCATATTGGTTATCAAACTGCTGATTTAATTCCATTTGAGACCTTAAAAACAACGCCTAAAGCGGCTTTTGATCGAAATTTAGAGTTGATCAAAGTCTTAAAAGATAATCCACTGATTGCACCAATTTTGGGGATTACCACATTACCAGCTACGACGCCGGCATTGCAGGAAAATGTCTTATTATATGGGAAAGAACAGCAGGTGATGACTTCTTGTCATATGAACGAATATGAATCAGAGATTTTAACAACGATTGTTGAAACTGGGTTGCGGCCTTATGAATACTTAGAAAAAATTGGAGCCATGCATGCTAAATTTTTAGGCCCCCATAGTTTATTCTTATCTGAAAACGAAAAAACAATTATTCAAGAAAATCAAAGTCAGGTGGTGCACTGCCCATTTTCCAATAGCGCCAAAGGTATTCCGGAAACAGATGCTTTGTTAGCTCGGCAGATCCGAACCTACTTAGGGACAGATGGTGCGGGCCATGGGGGCTTAGATATGTTCCGTGAAATGCGCCTGTTCTCGGCAAAAATGCAGTTACATGCTAAGGCCAAAGGGGATTATGCTTTGGTAAATACCCGAGATATTTTGAAGATGGCCACTACGTCGGTTGAGCCGCTGTTAGGTAAAATCAAAGTCGGTTATAAGGCGGATTTAATTTCTTTAGACACGAATAACTTGGATTATTTATCGGGTAAAGTAGATGAAAATACATTAATTGAGATCGCAAAGGGCGGCCATGTTAATGATAGTATTATTAATGGGGATTGTGTGATGCGGGATCGGGAATTGTTAACGATTGATGAAGATCGGTTAAAAGCGGATTTACAGGCGTATCAGAAGCAAGTAAAAACGGCTGTGACGGTATAATATAAAAAACAGGTTCGGTCAAAATTGACTGAACCTGTTTTTTGTATTACACCATCATAATTTTAGGTTATGCTTGAAGTCAAAACCGTGTTCCTTCACGCTCTCATAAACGTGTTCGGAAGTACTGCCTCGCATGCTTGATCTGAAACGCGTTCAGGGACACTGACTTCTCACATAACTACAAATTATTCGTAAGCCAAGACCAGGCTTCCATCATAATTTTAGGTTATGCTTGAAGTCAAAACCGTGTTCCTTCACGCTCTCATAAACGTGTTCGGAAGTACTGCCTCGCATGCTTGATCTGAAACGCGTTCAGGGACACTGACTTCTCACATAACTACAAATTATTCGTAAGCCAAGACCAGGCTTCCATCATAATTTTAGGTTATGCTTGAAGTCAAAACCGTGTTCCTTCACGCTCTCATAAACGTGTTCGGAAGTACTGTCTCGCATGCTTGATCTGAAACGCGTTCAGGGACACTGACTTCTCACATAACTACAAATTATTCGTAAGCCAAGCTCAGGCTTCCATCATAATTTTAGGTTATGCTCGAAGTCAAAATCGTGTCCCTTCACGCTCTAGCTAATTAATATAACTAGGAACCAGCCGATGGTGCCTAAGATGGCTAGGGCTAGGAAGTTAAAGCCTGCAAAGCCGGCGAAGAAGTGCCAGCGGTTTTTATTGCCGTGATTAGAGTATTGTTTGAACACGAGCAAATTGGCCATGGAGCCGACGACAGAGCCTAAGCCCCCAATGTTAGAGCCTAGGAATAAGGCGGCGGCGTGGGTTGTAAATTTACCTAAGAGAACGGTTGAAGGGACGTTAGAGATGAATTGGCTGCTTAAAATACTGGTCAAGTAAACGGAATGTGGTGAGTTGACTAAGTTAGAAAGCGTGGTCACAATGAAGGGCACTTGGCGCATATTACTAACAATAACGAAGAAACCAGTGAACGTTAAAATAATGGCGTAATCTACTCGCTGCATAATATGCGGATCTAAGCCGATTGCCAAAATAATGGCAGCGATGGCACCGACCCAAGAAGGTAAGAGTCGGAAAACCCCAGCAAAGATTAAACAGGCTACACCAATGGTAATCAAAGTTGGCCGCAGCTGAATTTTTATATCGCGGACAGGGACCGCTGGCACTGGTGCTCGGCTCACAAATAGACTCAAGATCGCCAAAACAGTTAAACTGGAAATTAATAAGGGGATTGACCATTTGAAGAAGGTGAGACCGTTAACTTGATAGTGGTTCATAATAAAAATGTTGTGGGGATTCCCAAAGGGTGTAAAAGCGCTACCAAAATTAGCAGCCATCCCAATCAAAGTAACCGGTAATATTTCGGGTAAGTCATATTTTTTAGCAATTCGTAAATACAAAGGGATTAATGTCAAAACAGTGACATCATTAGTTAAGAACATCCCAGAAATAACCGCTAGAATCAAAAACATCCGCGTCAGCTGGCGGGTATCATTGGCATGGCTTGTAAGACGATAAGCCCAGTAATCAAGGATATGTAGGTATTCAAAAATTTGAATGATGGTCATCATTGCAAGAATAGACCACAAGGTGGAAAAGTTGATGTCTGCCAGTCGTCGCCGGGCAACAGTTAAGCTAAGCACTGCTAATATCGCGGTGATTTGCAGCACGCGATCCTTAACAATGTTTTTAATTACGGTCATAAATTAACCCTCTCCAAAAAAGACTCAATTACATATATTTTGCACTTTAATTATGTTCATGACAACTATAATTTATAAAAAATACAATATTAATAATCTAGGCTATTATAGACTATAACGTGATCATAAGCGATACCAAAATTATGTTCTATTAATATCATAATTTAAGATGAAGGTACTGGGGGACTATTAAGGATAATTTTTTTAATTAAGGCATAAAAAAATCAGCTCTCCTAATGAAATAGAATAGCCGATCTAGGTGTTTAATGGGTCACGCGTTTCACAAAGAAATCCCCAATAAATTGAATTATAAAAACAAGTAATAAGATGATAATAGTAGCGGCAATAGTCACATCATTTTCAAATTGATTATAACCTAAAGTAATGGCGATATCGCCTAAACCACCGGCACCGACAGCACCAGCCATCGCTGTTAAACTGATTAAGCTGATCAAAGTAACAACTGAGACACGAATGATTTCACCAATACTCTCTTTTAAGTAGACGCGCCAGATAATGTCCAGCGGTGTTAACCCCATGGCTTGGGCAGCTTCGATAATTCCGGGATCAACTTCGACTAGGGCATTTTGGATCTGCCGGGCATAAAATGGGGCACAACCTAAAGTTAATGGGACTAAAGCAGCGGTGGTCCCGACGGCAGTCCCAACGATGAGTCGGGTTAAAGGCACCACTAAGGCCAATAAAATAATAAATGGAATTGAACGAAAAATATTAACGATTTTATCTAAAGTTTGATAAACGCCACGGTTCTCCAGAATTTGGCCCTTTTCAGTGACGACTAAGGCAATGCCCAAAGCCGCCCCTAAAACACCGGAGATAATACCTGAAAATAAGACCATATAGAGCGTTTGCCAAATTGCGGCAATAAATTGGGCGTGGTTAGCGACAACGTTAGGAAAAAAAGTCGTAAATAGACTCAATTTTAAGCCTCCTTTGTCTGTTGCATAATTTGAATTCCGCGCTGCTGTAGTGCGGGGATTAGACTTTCAGGATAATTTTCTGTCAGTGAAATCAATGTTTTGGTAATTAAACGGCCCTGGATCATCTCTGTAGTACTATAGATAACTTTAGGGATGACTTGATAATCTTGATAAAGATCTACTAATAAAGTCTGATTTGCGGTATTCGCCTCATAAGTTAATAAAAATAAGCGCTCAGTAGCGGTCTGTTGGCCGATAAGCTGTTGCAAGACTCTATTTTCGGCACTGGCTTGGGTAATGAAGGTCGCCGTTTCAGGATTTTGCGGTTGTGTAAAAATACGTAATGTTTCATTTTGTTCTAGAATTTCACCGTGCTGCATAACCGCCAGTTTATTGCAGATTTTTTTAGCAACGCTTAATTCGTGGGTGATTAGGACGATGGTCAAATTAAGTTCTGAATTGAGGCGTTTTAATAAGTCTAAAATAGTATTGGTTGTTTTAGGATCTAAGGCACTGGTAGCTTCATCACTGATTAGAATTTCAGGATTATTGGCTAAGGCCCGGGCGATGGCGACTCTTTGCTTTTGACCGCCGGATAATTGGCGGGGATAGACATCTTTTTTATCCAGTAGGCCCACATAAGCTAGTAGCTGCTGTGCTTTTTCATGTTGCTGTTTTTTAGATAAAGCGCTGCGTTTAATTGAGAAAACAATATTTTCTTCAATTGTTCTGGAAGCCATCAGATTAAAATGCTGGAAGATCATGCCAATTTTTTTCCGAGCCTGGCGTAAATCAGCAGCAGAAAGTGTTGTTAAATTTTGTTGATTTACAAAAACGTCACCGTTTGTAGGGCGCTGGAGTAAATTGATGGTGCGGACGAGGGTGCTTTTACCTGCACCAGAATCTCCAATAATACCATAAATATCACCTTTATTGATTGTCAGTGAGGCATCTTTAACGGCATGCAATGCGGTCTGTTGATTTTGCTGAAAAGTGACATCGATATGATTTAAAGTGATTAGCGCTTTAGAGTCCATGATTAAAATGGCCACCTTCTAATAATTTGGAATATACCAATAACCTTGTTGGTTATGTTTTTTGACATAATTGATAAATGTTTTTGAACGATAAGCTTTTTTAACTGCCTTGGCCCACGGTTTCTTTGCGTCTGCCTTATTAACAGTGGCCACGAGTAGATATTGATTGAGCAATTTTTCTTGTTTTAAACTTTTTTTAGCTGAAATTTTGGCACTATAACTGATGCTGCCAGGTAAAACGGCATAATTAACATCTTGTAAAGATCGTGGAATTTGACTGGAATTCATTTCTACAAATTTTAGATGATGGGGATTTTTGGCAATATCTTTTTGTGTAACGACACTCGTTGTTTTAAGGCCTTTTTTCAAAGTGATCAATTTTGCCTGCTGCAAGAGTTGATAAGCCCGAGAACGATTGGAGGGATCATTAGGAATGGCCACTTTATCCCCATTTTTAACGGCCTTTAATGAGTTGCTAGTGCCGGGGAAAATACCAGCGGGTACGGTTGGAATCGTAGTTAAGGCTACAAAATTAGCCTTTTTTTGGCTGTTAAAATTTTTGAGCCACGCGGTATGCTGTTCCACATTCAGATCTGCATCCCCTTGATCTAAGGCTAAATCTGCGTGGTTTAAATCTGAAAAAGATTGGGATTTAACAGTGTAGCCTTCTTTTTCTAAGATAGGTTTAACCCCTTTTAAAAAAAGATCACTATAAGGGCCAGGGGATGTTGCCAAACGAATCACTTTATCGCTAGCCGCTAAAACCGGCTGTGGTGTTAGTAAGTGGACACTCAAAAAGCCTAATAGGACAGTGAATACAGTAATACTTAATCGTTTTAAAAATTTATATTTTTCCATTAATCTTCCTCCTGATATTGGTTCAATAAAAATTTAATAAAATGCAATAAAAAAGTCGCTCACCCCCAAGTTATTTCTAACATAGGGCGAACGACCGCGTTACCACCTAAATTTCTTAATGCTTCACAACATCAAGCTCAATAAGTACATCATAAATGAGATACTCGGCAAGATAACGATTGCAAACGATTTAACAGCCATTAGACCGCTAAATTAGCTCAGAGTTCATCTTCACCTTGGATCACCAGACTTCTTGCACCACAACGAAGCTCTCTAAACTGGTTGTCAAGGTTACTCTTCTCATCAAAACTTAATTTATTTAACCTTTATATCATTTAAATTTAATATATAAATTAAACTACCACCAACATTCCAGCTTGTCAAATCTATAAATAACGTAATTTTTTTAAAAAAATGGGCTGAGGTAACGCCAGCATATTGACAATACAACGCCTGTGAAATATGCTGATAGCAGGTTTTAAACTATAGAATAACGTTTATGAGGTGGTGGCTGAATTGGATCAGCAGATTGGAAAAAATTTAAAAAATTTAGGTCTCACGATCTCTATGGGTAGCTTAAATTTTTTAGCAAATGTCGGGTTGATGTTGCCTTATATTTTAATATTAGCCGCTTACCATGAGTCGACCGAAAACAATTTTTTAATAGCGCTGATTATTTTTTATATTGCTCGGGCCGCTAGTATTTTTTATACGAAACGATTTAATTTAACTTCTATGACTTATTTAATGATTAGTGTTGCTTTTGGGGCTATTGGTAGTTTTATTTATGCCAGCACCACTAACTTATATTGGCTGGCCGTTGCTAGTCTTTTGTGGGGCTATAGCGCGGCCATCATTTGGCCATATTTTTTAACGGTTAAGTTACATATTACAAAAAGCAATCAATCTTTGATTAAGCGTGTCCATTGGCTCGTCTTTGCGATTTTGGGGCTTATTTTTGGCTTAGATATTCTAACAAAGACCGCCTATACTTTTTCGTTTATTTTCTTAGGCCTACTCTACTTATGTGCCTTACCAAGCTGTTTATTATTAAACAATTTAGTTAATGATTTTCATCGCCGAGATAGCCCTTTGAAGCAGCGGCATTTCGCACGTATTTGGCGAACCGGCTTATTTGTAGTTTTTTTTGGCATATTAGCTGTTTTAACCACTTTGAGAAAAGTTGCCTTTACGGTGGCCACTGGTTGGTTGTGGCTGTTATTAGGGTTAGGCTTTGTGATCTTATCAGTCGAGCTTTATGCAGATCGTAAAATTGTTGCCCGGTATAAAACAGAACTGCTGAATCGTGGTTTTTTAACCGGATACATTCTATTGTTTAATGGCTTTTTAGCCCAGTTTATATTGGGGACCACAGGGATGTATGTGGTGTTTGCGGTGTATCTCATTGGTTTTGAATTGGGGCATCCGCTGTTTAATCAGTTAGCTAAAAAAACAAAATGGCCGGCTTTGAAGTTTGGTCAGATCAGTTTGATGATCGGTCATGTTTGTTTGTTAGTCCCTACAAGCGTTACTTATATTTTAGGGCTGCTTGCGTTAACGTTATATGTGGGCTATGATAACCCAGAATTAAATCAAAAGTTATATGCTGCAGAAGCGGGTTCTGATCGGGCAATTGTAAACAAATATCGTTTTTCAACATACGGTGGTTTATTCTGCCAGTTGATTTTCTTTACATTATTGATTTTTGTCAGTGGTCATTATCAGTTGGCTTTATTAGATTTCTTCACGCCGACAACACTTAGTCATGGGCAATTATATTTTTACAGTATTGGTTGGCCGATGACTTTAATCTCTCTAGGCCTTTCTATCCGAAATATTCGGACGATGAAGGCTGGTATCTAGGGACAAAAAAACTGAGTCGCCTAATGGACTCAGTTTTTTTGGTTTTGAAATGCGCTCACCGATACTGATTTCTCGCCTTACTCACAAGCCAAGGACGGATTTATGTCGATATTGATTTGTGTTGGTTTTTTGAAACGCGTTCACTAGAGCAAAGCTCTCACCTAACTACGTCCTGTTTGTAAGTAAAGCCCACTTACGGCACAGGCCTAGGTTAGTGCTCGAGTCTTTCACGCTGTTATGTAATGACCCCTGTCAAGTAAAAAATCACAATTATCGTTAGCACTAACAAACTCCAGAAACTAAAATC
>NZ_RHOY01000016.1 GCF_003946725.1 Agrilactobacillus yilanensis
CTAGAATCTTGCAGGGTGTCGTCAGACACACAAGAGATTCGTAGTTAGGTGAGAGCTTTGCTCTAGTGAACGCGTTTAAAGCATTTCAAAAACACTGCCAACTATCAATTAACCAAACTACCATCACAAAGGAGCCTGAATATGCGTACAGCAACCATTCAACGAAAAACCGCAGAAACCCAAATAGAAATCAGCTTAAACCTTGACCAACCTGAACCAATTAATATCGACACTGGTATCGGTTTTTTTGACCACATGCTCAACGCCTTTGCCAAACATGGTCGGTTTGGTCTAACCGTCAAAGCCACCGGTGATCTAGAAGTAGATCCCCATCACACCACTGAAGATGTTGGTATCGTTTTAGGGCAGTGCTTTAAAGAAGCCCTGGGCAACAAAGCTGGCATTGAACGCTTTGGTACCGCCTTTGTCCCTTTAGATGAAACCTTATCTAGAGTCGTGATTGATCTATCTGGCCGCGCTTATTTAGTTTTTGACGCAACTTTAGAAAACCCAAAATTAGGCACTTATGATACTGAAGTCACCCAAGACTTCTTCCAAGCCTTTGCATTTAGCGGTGAATTTAACCTCCATGCCAGCGTATTATACGGTCGCAATACCCATCACAAAATTGAAACTTTATTTAAAGCTTTAGGCAAAGCAATGCGCACGGCCGTCACTTTAAACCCTGAAATCAAGGGCATCCCCTCCACGAAAGGCGTGATTTAATGATTACAGTCATCGACTATGACACCGGTAATACCCTCAATGTCAAAAAAGCCTTAGACTACTTAGGCATTCCCAATGAGCTTTCCGCAGAACCTGACAAAATTTTGGCCGCTGACGGTTTAATTTTACCCGGTGTCGGCGCCTTTCAAAAAGCCATGGCCGCCCTAGATGATCGGCAACTGATTCCAGTGATTCAACAAGCTGCGAATAATGGTAAACCCATCTTAGGGATTTGCCTAGGGATGCAACTGCTGTTTGAAACCGGCTACGAGTTTGGCACCACTGCCGGTCTTGGCATCTTGCCAGGAAGCGTGATTCCCATTCCTAAAAAAGCAGGTTTTAAAGTACCACACATGGGTTGGAATCAAAATACAGCCCAGCGACGCAATGCTTTTGGCACAATTTTTGATCAAAAAAGTACGTATTTTGTCCACTCTTATTATGTTCAAACCGCTGCTAAAAATATTGTCGCAACAACTGATTATAGTGTTCAAATTCCTAGTATCGTGCAACAAAACAACGTCATCGGCATGCAGTTTCACCCGGAAAAAAGTGGTGCCGTTGGCTTAGCCGGTCTCAAAACTTTTAAGGAGGTCATTGAAGATGAACGTTTTTCCCGCAATTGATTTATTAAACGGCCAAAGTGTCCGTCTTTACCAAGGCGACTACCAAAAAGTCACCCCCATCAACGCTGACCCCGTGGCTCAAGCCAAATCTTTTGAAGCTGCTGGATTAAAACGAATCCACATCGTTGATTTAGACGGCGCTAAAGCAGGCCGCCCGCAAAACCAAGCCGTTATCCAAGCCATTCGGACCAACACCAATCTATTCATTGAAGTGGGTGGCGGTATTCGTAATTTAACCGCCATCAATACTTACTTAGATCTAGGCGTCAACCGCATCATCTTAGGCTCCAGTGCCTTAAAGAATCCAGAATTAGTCAAAACAGCCATTCAGAAATTTGGCCCTGAAAAAATTGTCATCGGCATTGATGGTCAAAACGGTCATGTTGCAACTGAAGGCTGGCTGGATCAAAGTACGATCCCAATGACCCAGCTTCTAGATGCCATGATGCAAGTCGGCGTTACACAATTTATTGTCACCGATATTAGCCGGGATGGCACCTTGACCGGTCCGAATTTGGAGCTCCTGGCAAGTCTTAAAGCCACCCATCCCACAGCCACGATTGTTGCTTCCGGTGGTGTTGCCAATTATCAAAATTTGATCGACTTAAAGCAGCACGGTTTAGAAAATGTCATCGTTGGTAAAGCCTTATTTAACGGCAGTCTTAATTTAGCGCAATTAGCGGAAGCGGAGGAAACCCTATGTTAGCCAAGCGAATTATTCCTTGTTTAGACGTGGATCATGGCCGGGTCAAAAAAGGCGTTAATTTTGTGAATCTCACTGATGTCGGTGATCCTGTAGCCATTGCTCAAGCCTATGAGCAACAAGGCGCTGACGAGCTCGTCTTCTTAGACATCACCGCTACAAATGAAAAACGCAAAGCCTTCACGGACACAATCGCAGCGGTCGCCAGTCAAGTGTTCATGCCTTTAACTGTCGGCGGCGGTATCAACGCCTTAGAAGATATGCAAGCCTTGCTTAAAGCCGGTGCAGATAAAATTGCTTTAAATTCTGCAGCCGTTCATAATCCCGATTTGATCCGCCAAGGCGCTGAGAAATTTGGTCAACAATGCATTGTCTGTGCCATTGACGTTCGTTACCAACCCGAAAAAGACCGCTATCAAGTTGTTATTAACGGCGGCCGTAAACCCACTGACCTAGATGCTTTAGATTGGGCCCAAACCGCCGTTTCTGCAGGCGCTGGTGAACTATTGGTTACCTCAATGGATTGTGACGGTACAAAAAAAGGCTTCGATTTAAAATTATATCAAGCCCTAACTGCCGTCGTTGACGTCCCCATCGTTGCCTCTGGTGGCTGCGGCCAAATTTCAGATTTTACAGAACTTTTCAAAGAAACTACAGTTGACGCTGGATTAGCCGCCTCTGTTTTTCATTTTGGAACCTTAACCATTCCCCAAGTCAAAGCTGAATTAAAACAAAACGAGGTGCCCATTCGTGAGTGAAGAAATTGCCTTAGATTTTACAAAAAATGCGGATGGCCTCATCACCACAGTCGTCCAAGATGCCCAAACAAAAGCCGTCCTGATGGTTGCTTATATGAACGCTGAAAGTTGGGCCAAAACACAAGCCACCGGCCAAACTTGGTTTTGGTCCCGCAGCCGTCAAGAACTTTGGCATAAAGGTGCCACCAGCGGCCACACCCAAACCGTCACCGACATCAAAGTTGACTGTGATGCCGACACCCTATTATTACAAGTCATCCCAGATGGCCCAGCCTGTCACACCGGCCACACCAGTTGCTTTTATCGAAATCTCAACTTCAACAAAGGATTGTGATCAAATATGTCTGAAAACCAACAAGATCTTCAAGCACTCTATGAACTTATTTTAAATCGAAAAAAAACACCCATCGCCGGCTCTTACACAGATTATCTTTTTACAAAAGGCTTAGACAAAATCTTGAAAAAAGTTGGTGAAGAAGCCACCGAAGTTATCGTTGCCGCCAAAAATGACAGTGACGCCGAATTCATCTATGAAGTCAGTGACCTCGCCTACCACGTCCTCGTTCTCATGGCCCAACGTGGTATCGACCTAGATCAAATCAAAACCGAACTCGCCAAACGTGAAGGCCTCATGAGTAAAACAAAAGAACGAAATGAAATAAAAAAATTGTAAAAACAAGAGCGTGAACTAGAGCGGGAAAGCCTCGAGCGTAACCTAGACTTACGACATAAGCCCGAACTTGGCTTGTGAGTAAGGCGTAGTTATGTGAGAGCTTTGCCCTAGTAAGCGCGTTTCAAAAACAAGAGCGCGACCTAGAGCGGAAAAGCCTCGAGCGTAACCTAGACTTACGACATAAGCCCGAACTTGGCTTGTGAGTAAGACGTAGTTATGAGAGAGCTTTGCTCTAGTAAGCGCGTTTCAAAAACAAGAGCGTGACCTAGAACGGGAAAGCCTCGAGCGTAACCTAGACTAGCAACAATCCCTAAACCCATCTACCCCCATTCGCCATAGAAAGTAGGCTAAAAATGTTTAAAAATGCCGTTGAAAATATTGAACCGTATACTCCTGAAGTGCCTATAAAAAAACTCCAACAAGAACTAGGCCTTAAAAACATTGTCCGCTTATCCGCTAATGAAAATCCGTTTGGCACCTCTTTGGCCGTTAAAGAAGCTATCTTAAATTGGGACTTTACGACCGCCCGCGAATACCCGGATAGCAATGCCAATGATTTACGCCAAGCCGTCGCTAAATTTCAAAACGTCTTACCTGAACAATTGCTCTTTGGCTGTGGTTTAGATGAAGTTATTGAATTGATTGCCCGAACTTTTTTAGATGAAGGCGATGAAGTCTTAGAACCTTGGCCGACTTTTTCAGAATACAAACTCCACGCGACTATTGAAAATGCCACAGTTGTGGATGTCCCTATCAGAACCTCTGATGGTCAGTTTGATTTAGCGCAAATGTGCCAAAAAATTACGCCTAAAACTAAATTAATTTGGCTTTGTAATCCTAATAATCCCACTGGCACATACATCCCAGTGTCTACTTTAAAGAAATTTATCGACCAAGTTCCAGAAGAAGTTTTAATTTTAGTGGATGAAGCCTATGTTGAATTTGTCACTGAACCCGGCGAAACATCCGCAATTAGCCTATTAAAAGACTGCGATCATCTCGTCGTCATGCGCACTTTTTCTAAAATCTATGGCTTAGCTAATTTTCGAGTCGGTTACGCTGTAATTCCTGAAGCTCTCATCGGTAAAATGCAAGCTGTTCGTCTCCCTTACAATTTAAACGATGTCTCGCAATTAGCTGCCAAAGCCGCTTTAAGCGACCAAAAATTTGTGCAGCAAACGCAAGCACGGGTGGCAACTGCTAGAAATCAATGGCAAGATTTCTTAAGTCAGCAAGGCTTAAAATTCTACCAATCGCAAGCAAATTTCATTTTCTTTGAAGCACCACAAGCTTTGAAATTAAAAGAAACGCTACTGCAAAATGGCTATCTCGTCCGCAGCGGGTTACAACCGGATTGGCTGCGTGTCACTTTTGGTACTACTGCGCAAAATGAAGCTATGCAACAAGTTATTAAAGATTTTTATGAAACACTATAGCTATAAAAAGCTGATCAAATTAAATTGGTCAGCTTTTTTGGTGTACTTAAATATTTAATTTACTAAAAATTTACATCTATGATGCAAAATCACCCGTGTTGGCTCACGCTCTGATTTTATAATGGCCAGCGTCCTTTTTTCATCATGGTGCCAAAATTAGCGTCTTCAAATAAAGACTTATCTGTGATTACCCGTTTCAAAACTTTTGCTCTAAAGCCACTGTATTTTTTCGTTGGACTAAGTTGGGCTACGCCGTCACCTTTGCCTAAAGAGGCTACAGTCCCCATAGATTTATAAGTAAAGTCTTCCAGCTCTCCACCAGAAATTAAAGCGGCTACATTTTTAGCAGCGACGTTGCCTTCTCGTGTTGAAATTTGGGCTGTGGTTGGATAAGGTCGTTCAGTACCTGGATCCATTACGGCAGAAACATCCCCGATAATAAAGACTTCTGGATGATCTTTTAAATTCAATTGATTACTAACCATCACCCGGTTACGCCGTTGTTCAAATCCAGATTTGGTAATGACATCACTACCAGAAACGCCTACTGTCCAAATAATGGTATGCCCATAAATCCGCTCTTCCGTATCGCTACCTTCTAATTTATAAACCACCGCATCTGGTTCAATCTTCGTAATCGCTGCACCCGTATGCATCTCTACACCTTTGCTCTTAAGAAAATTCACAGAATAATCAGCTAAACTTTCATCCAGCATCGGTAACAAACGTGTTGATCGTTCTACTGAAACAATATTTAACTTCGGTGTCCGATATTTTGTTTGTAATTCAGCGGCGGTGTGTACCAACTCACCTAATAATTCGATACCGGTGAAGCCCGCACCAGCGACAATCACTGTTAAATCTTTATGATCTTGGGAAGCTGCGTAGTTGGCCACGTTACGTTCCAACGTTTGATAAATATACTCTGCAGTCGTTACATCTTCCAAAGGTAAAGCGTTTTCCTTGGCACCTTCTAATCCAAAATCTTCAGATTGGAAACCTAACGCCACAATGATATAGTCATAGCTCAAAGTTTCATGATCTTTAAAATCAACGGTTTTTGCTTCAACATTGATTTTATCAACTTCTGCTTGTAAAAAGTGAACCTGATTTGGAATAACCTCTGCAATATGAAATGTAATTCTATTCGCCGGCATCGTTCCGGCAGCGATTTCATGAAGTTGCGTTCTTTCCTCGTGAATTGGACTTTTATCAATCAGTGTAATTGTCGTATCTCTTGGTGCCATTTTCCCCAATACTTTTGCGGCACGAATACCTGCATATCCTGCGCCTAAAATCAATACATCTGTCATTTCGACACGTCCTCTCTAGACAAGTTTATCTATAATAAAAAAATATAATTTTCGATTTAGTTCCTTCTTATATTATAACAACAAATTGCTTATCAATGTTGAAAAGAAGGCTTAAAAGAAAAAAGAAAAAGAAGTTAAAAAACAGTATTAATTTCCTGTTCCTTAACTTCTTGATTTTACCATATTTCATAGCCTGCTGAAATAACAAATAACCAATTACATATTGTAATTATAACCTATTTATTATTTAGCTGTCCAAACATTATATAAGATATTTGTTTGTTCCCGGTCTGGACCAACTGAGAAAGTTGCCAGCGGTACCCCAACCAATTCTTCAATCCGTTTGACATAATTACGGGTGTTTTCAGGTAAATCAGCTAATGTTTTAGCCCCTGTAATATCTTCATCCCAACCAGGTAATTCTTCATAGACTGGTTTACATTCTGCTAATTCCTTAAGACTAGCTGGATAATGATAAATTGTTTCGCCATTACGTTCATAAGCTTTACAGATTTTAACTGTTTTCAAACCTGTTAAAACATCAATACAGTTTAAACAAAGATCCGTTACTCCTGCAACACGTTTCGCATGTCGCAAGACAACAGCGTCAAACCAGCCAATTCGCCGAGGCCGTTTTGTAACAGTACCATATTCATGACCAGCATCGCGAATATAATCGCCTTCCGCATTAAATTGTTCTGTTGGGAATGGGCCATCCCCAACCCGAGACGTATAGGCTTTTGCAACCCCAACGACCCGATCAATTTTTGAAGCGCCGACGCCACTACCAATTGCTACCCCGCCGGCAGGATTAGAAGACGTTACGAAAGGATACGTCCCTTGGTCAATATCTAACATAACCCCTTGAGCACCTTCGAATAAGACATTATGTCCCGCATCTATAGCATCATTTAAAACAACTGACGCATCCGTCACATATTGTTTCAGCTGTTGACCGTAACCATAATATTCTTCAAAAATATCATCGTAATTTAAAGCTTCGCCGTCATACATTTTCGTGAATTGACGATTCTTTTCATCTAAATTGAATTTTAAACGTTCCGCAAAAATTTCTTTATCCAATAAATCAGCCATCCGAATCCCAACACGAGCAGCCTTATCCATATAAGCTGGGCCGATACCACGATTGGTTGTCCCAATCTTTTGATCGCCTTTGCTTGCTTCTTGTAACCGATCTAATTCAATATGATATGGCAAAATTACATGGGCCCGGTTAGAAATTCGTAAATTATCACCGGCGATACCCTGTGTTTTCAAACGAGCTAATTCTTCAACGACAGATTTAGGATTTACCACAACCCCATTACCGATAACACTTAACTTATCTGCATATAAAATACCTGAAGGAATCAATCGTAATTTATAAGTTTTGCCTTCAGATTTAATGGTATGGCCGGCATTGTCGCCGCCTTGGTAACGCGAAATTACATTTGCTGCTTCACTTAAGAAGTCTGTAATTTTCCCCTTACCTTCATCGCCCCATTGCGTCCCAACTACAACAACAGATGTCATAAGTACACCTCATTTTAATTTTCGTATATTATCAAATAATTCACACGTACAAGATAAATTGTACCAATTCTACAGACTTTTTCAATAGGTAGAACAGATAATATTCGGAAATTTTAATTTGATGCCCTGTTATGCTGACCAATGTGCTGTTAATTTTAGTTAGTGCCGTTTATTAGCCCCTTTATTTTTACCTAGGCCATTTTTCCGGCCAAAAATCATCAGTCCTAAGAAAGCGGCGACTAATAAATCTGCGCCTAACCAGCTCAAAAATCTTTGTGTCCGTTCACCGGTGTGCGGGAAACTGGCATGCTGATAAGCCCGGTGTAAATTACGATAATAATGGGTGTGGGCTTTCATTGCTGGCTGGCTCGTGCTTTCTAGAGGTACCATTGTTGCTTTTGTCAGTTTTAATGCCGTAGTGGTTGTTAGTGTCGTAGCTGATTTTGCTTTAAGCGCAACCATTTGACTTGGCTTAGCAGCTGTCGGTGTTTTACCGGTAGTTTTCGCCTGACTTGCAGTGGTTAAGGGTTCATAAACATAAACTACATTTTGAGCCTTAGCGCTAAAAGTGCCGCTGTGATTTGTCGGTGTCGTTGTCAGACTATAACCTGGCAACGCCTTTATTTGTGTTTGATAGTGTGTCCCCATTGTTCCGGTCAAAGTTAACTTTGGTGCAAGGGCTTTACCATTAGGATCCACATACTGCACTTCAATTTGGCCGACTGCTTTTATTGGTTTTTCTGTAGCTGCTATTTTCTTGTAAAGATAGGTAATTTCTTTAGGCAACCGGCTATAAACGCCTTCCATACTGCCACGATAACCAACAAGTGTATAACCGGCAATTATTTTAGGCACGGTTCGATAAGCTGTCCCAATTGATGCCGTCAGCACCCTATCCGGGGCAATAATTTGATTGTCCAAATCACGGTATTGAACGATCACTAGGCCGCTTTTTGCTGCAACTGCGGCAGGTGTTGCAGTATCCGGCGCAGTAGGTCTATTTTCAATAAATACCGGCTGTGTCGGTTTTACGGTCGGTGTGGTTGACGTCGTTGGTGTGGTTGGTTCTGTAGGTGCCGCTTCAATCTTTGAGAAATATAAATTAAGCGTTTGTGGTGTCTGCTGGTACGTCCCGGTCGTAGCACTACTAGCACCAGGTACGAACTGATAATCCTTAATTTTAGTCGTATCTGTCAGATTGAAGGCATCCCCAATCTTAGTAGCCGCCCCTAATGCAACTGCGGTCTGAATGGGCTGATTGGTTTGCCGATCTAAATAATTCACCGTGATCTGAGGATGCGCCTGCCAAACCACTGGCCGCCGAACCATCGCATCATATTTTAATTCCACCCCATTGGCATCACTGACATCAATATATTTACTAGGATCGCCATTCCCATTGACATAACCCGTTTGTGCATAGGCCAAATCATTTGTTGTATTGTTAGGATAGGCTGTCGTAATCGTATATTGATTAGGGCTTGTTTCCGTTAGTGGCGTCATCTTATTTTCCGGATCGCCATTTAAACTATACGCATATTTAGTATCAATATTTTTTCCGTTTGGCCCAATTAATTCATCCCCCGTAAACGATAAAGGTTGCCCAACAACCCCATAAACGGGTTTAGGATTGGTGACAGATTCACCAACCACTAACAACCAAATTTTCTGATTCAAACCGGATAATGGGCTAAAATCGCTGAGCTGATTATCACTCAAATTAATTTCATTAATTGGATAATTCTGGCCGTTATTCCCGATCTTCGTTAACCATGGCCCCAACGTTACCAGCTGGCTGTTCGTTAAACCATTCGTATTTTTTTGGCTGTTGGCTATCGCATCATCTGAATTACTCCCAACCATCTCAATATTTGACATATATTCCGGATCAATTTCCATAAGTTGCTGCAAACTATTATTATCCAAATTCCCTAAATTAGGTCCATCCAAACCGAGCATAGCAAAATTTAAATTTTTTAAAGGTGAAAAATCAAAACTATGCCCAGTAATATTAATATTAGCAAATAACTGAACTAGTGTATCACTAGGCAAATTTTGCAGCGCTTGGATGCCAGAAAATGAGTTAACGGCGGTGTTACCTTGATTAATATCTACCTCAAAGGTACTCCCCCCTTTATAGTCTTTAATTGCAGTCACTGTAACCGGTGCCGTCCCTAATTTCAATGTCTTTTGAACGGCAGCAGCAACGGCTGGATCTGTAAAAGTTACAACATCAGATGGCGTAGCTGGCGGTGTATTAGGTCCAATAGTGACTGTTGTTGTAATTGATGAACCGCCCTTACTTGGTGTTGTGGCCGGCGTTGTCTCACTACCACTTGGTGTTGCCACTGGCGTTGTTTCAGTACCACTTGGTGTTACCGCTGGGGTTGATCCAGTTGCTGTACCAGGTGTTGTTGGTCCGATGGTTGCCGTTGTTGTAATTGATGAACCGCCTTTACTTGGCGTTGTGGCCGGGGTTGTTTCACTACCACTTGGTGTTGCAGCTGGGGTTGTTTCAGTACCACTTGGTGTTACCGCTGGCGTTGGCCCAGTTGCTGTACCAGGTGTTGTTGGTCCGATGGTTGCCGTTGTTGTAATTGATGAACCGCCTTTACTTGGCGTTGTGGCCGGGGTTGTTTCACTACCACTTGGTGTTGCAGCTGGGGTTGTTTCAGTACCACTTGGTGTTACCGCTGGCGTTGGCCCAGTTGCTGTACCAGGTGTTGTTGGTCCGATGGTTGCCGTTGTTGTAATTGATGAACCGCCTTTACTTGGCGTTGTGGCCGGCGTTGTTTCAGTACTCGTCGGTGTACTCAGGGTAGCGGACGCAGCCGGTGCTGAAGCTGGCACTTTTACATCAGCTGTATCCGAACTTGAACTCGCTGTATCCGATGCGGTCGGTGTACTGACTGCTGGTGTTTCTGCCGCCGGTGTGACAGGCGTAATCGGTGGCGTTGTTGTATCAGAAGTTGTCGTCGCAGCCGGCGCTGTTGCGGCCTGTACTGGCGTGGCAGTCGTTGCAAAATGTATTGCTGTTAAAGTCCCAAAACTCATTAATAAACAAAGCTTTTTTGTTAGCTCACTATTTGTTGTTTTTTTCATAATAGCCTCCAAATTTACTAACGGTTTCCTTCAAAAACTACATTTAACTTGTCTTGTGTGCTGTCACAACCTTTATCTATTTTACGGACATTCTAGCAGCCCTTAATTTATTTATCAAATAATTTAACTTTTGATTCAAAAAAACAATCCACCAACGCATAATTATAAGACTATGCATCAATAGATTGCTTTTATTAAATTTATTTATTTAATTATGATTTATTTTCTTCTTCTAACATATAGCTATTTAAATAATTATAGGCAATTTCAACACAATCCTCCAGTTTTAACTGGATCGTCGACAAATGATTGGTCTCGTCCAAAACATGAAATTTGAACTGCTTCCAGTCAAAATCACTAATATAACCTAAATAACTATTTTCACGATCCGCTTTAAACCGAATTCGTAATAAATTGGCATTATTTTCAGCATATTCGACGGTGTCCTGCCACAACCGAAAACTTTTGATCGGCCAGGGCCGTCTTAAAATTGGCTGGACTAATAAGCCCCGTTTCCGGTTTTCTTGTTCATAAAAACGGATTGTCTGCACATAATCAGATTCTGATGCAATGCTGGCAATTTCAGAAAAGCGCAATAATACATAGCCCCCAAATTGCCCGGCCATATCTAATAGCGATAATAACGTGCTATTTTGATCCACCCGACTCACATAGCCCACAAAGAAATTATTCACAACATCTTTAGGTTGCACTGAAATTAACAATTGGTCCGTCATTGCCCGCTGTAAAAACAACGGCAACATGTCGTTAGCTTCAATTCGAATTAAGGGCCGATGTTTTGGTTGTTGCTCATAAAGCAACTTACCTAAATACAAATCCAAGCCACCGAACTCAATAACTTGAATTTTTCCAGCTTCAACCGACATTTTCTTAGATTTACTGTAATCAAAACGATTAAAATTATCAAAAACCAAAGGCTCTGAAAGGGATTGAATGACGCCTTCATAATAGTCCTCATGCCCTTCTAAAGCGATCAAAATCAACTGTCTTTCTCGAAAGGTCAAGGCTAATACTTGATCTAATAATGATCGTTTCGTATCAAAAGGCAATTTACGATACAAAAAATCTGGTACTAAAATATCTTTTTTGGCTACCGTCTCGATTCGAAAAGCCATTGAAGCTAAGTCCGTACTCGCAACCTCAACTTCAGTGACCGCACTTAAACTAAGCAGCACAAAACCATCTTTAATCCCATTTTCATTGTAAGTGGCTAAAACCACACTGTCTTGATCTAAACCGGCAATGACGCCCGTATAAAAATCATCACTTTCATGCTGGTAAACATTCACCAGCTCTCCTTGTGCTTTTGCTTGTTCCAAAGTTGTATATATCTCTGACATTTAACGACCCTCCTTTGAGTTTAATTTTGACTGCATCCTGACTTGCTTAACCTTCTTGGCCATAAGCAATGGATGAAAATTTATTATAGGATTTGATAAATAATAGCTTAACCGTGCCGCGAGCCCCACTCCGGTTTTTTTCAATGATGACCTCAACTTCACCAACACTTTGATCCTCATCATTACCAGGTTGAGACTGGGTATAATCATTACCGCCATTATTATCGCCATCTTCTTCTGAATCTCGATAATAGTCGTCTCGATACAAAAATGCAACAATATCCGCATCCTGTTCAATAGAGCCAGATTCTCGGATATCTGATAGTACCGGCCGCTTATCTTGCCGCTGTTCTACCCCCCGGGATAATTGAGACAATGCAATTACTGGGACATGTAACTCTTTAGCCAATTTTTTGAGCTGCCGCGAAATTGCCGAAACTTCTTGTTGCCGGTTTTCTTGACCACTGCCTTCAATTAATTGTAAATAATCAATAACAATTAACCCAAGATTGCCACTTTCTTTTGCCAAACGGCGACATTTTGCTCGAATTTCAGCCATCTTTACACCAGGTGTATCGTCAATATAAATAGACGCTTGGGATAAACTGCCCATGGCCACGATTAAATTATTCCATTCCTCATCCGTCAATTGACCGGTTCGTAAATGATTAGACTCAATACTGCCCTCTGCACAAAGCATCCGATTGACTAATTGTTCTGCACCCATTTCTAAACTAAATAAAGCAATCGTATTATCAGTTTTTGTCCCAATATTTTGGGCAATATTTAACGCAAAGGCCGTCTTCCCGACCCCGGGGCGAGCAGCTAAAATAATCAGCTCATCTTCATGCAGCCCAGCTGTGATTTTGTCCAATTCTCGATAACCCGTAGGTAATCCAGTAATATCTTGATTGCCCTTAGCTAATTCATCAATATGGGCCAAAGATTCCGGTAAAATATCTTTTAACTGACGAAATCCAGTGTTACCACGTTGCTCTGAAACCGCTAAAATATCTTTTTCAGCATCATCCAACAAATCTGCGACAAGCTCGTCACCTTCATAACCTTTAGCAACGATCTTAGTCGCCACATTAATCAATTGTCGAGTCATTGCCTTATCTTTGACAATTTTAGCATAGTAGCTCACATTGGCGGCAGTAGGCACCGCTACGGCCAATTCTGCCAAATAGCCAATACCGCCAATATCTTCTAATTGATTGCGACTTTCCAGCATGTTTTTGATCGTTACCGTATCGATCCCTTCGCTACGGTCATTTAAATCTAACATCACTTGAAAAATCAATTGATTGGCTTTTTTATAAAAATCTTCTGGGACTAAATAAGCCATCGCTTCTGCCAAAGCATCAGTACTCAAAAAAACAGCGCCCAATACGGACTGTTCGGCTTCATTATCTTGTGGTGGTAAACGATCAAAGACTTCATTATTCATTAATTTTTCGCTCCAACTTTTTCCAGTGTGTCTAAAGTTTACAGCAGCTTCGTAAATGTCACAATATAAAAAATACCACTATAAAGTTAGTGGCATTTTAATAATCTGGATGCGCACAAATTATTTCTGTGCCGTGATGTGAACCCGAATTTTAGCTTCTACACCAGGGAATAGTTTAACTGGCACATTGGTGTAACCTAAAGTACGGATGGGTTCCGGTAATTCAATCTTACGCTTATCAACTTTCATCCCATATTGTTTATCCAACGCTTGGGCCACTTGTTTACTTGGTACAGAACCAAATAATCGGCTGTCTTCTCCAGCTTTTGATTGAATTTCAACAACTGTTTTACTATCTTCTAAACGGGCTTTAAAAGCTTTAGCTTCCGCTAATTCTTCAGCTTTTTGCTTAGCTTCAGCATTTTGTTTGCCTTTTAATTCGCTCATTGCTTGTGCTGTGGCAATTTTAGCTTTTCCCCGCTTGATTAAAAAGTTTTGGGCATAACCGTCTGGTACGTCTTTAACTTCACCACGTTTACCCTTACCGCGTACGTCTTCTGTAAATATTACTTTCATATAATAATACCTCCTCATGCGTGTAAAACGGGTTTGTGCCCGTGTTCTTATTTATTATATCAGTTTTCAGCTTCTTCTTGGGTCAAAACTTTGACTAATGTTTGCCGAACTTGGGCAATACTAGCATCTTCAATTTGTGTGGCCGCATTAGATAAGTGACCGCCGCCACCTAGTTTTTCCATAATGACTTGAACGTTCACTTCACCCGTGCTGCGGGCCGAAATCCCAATTTTACCATCTGGCCGTTTACTGATGACAAAAGACGCTTCAATCCCCGACAGCGATAGCAGTGTATCTGCCGCTTGTGCCGCTGTCACTGGATCATAAGTCCTGCTTTCTTCACCGACACAAAGGGCTAAATTCGGCCGCACCATCTCCACAGAATCAATCAAATGATTCCGCTGAATAAAGTCGTCCACGTTTTCTTTCAATAAGTTCTGAACCATCAGTCCATCAGCCCCAACTGAACGCAAATAGCTGGCCGCATCAAAGGTTCTAGTTCCCGTCCGTAATGAAAAGGACTTTGTATCTACCGTGATCCCAGCCAACATTGCTGTGGCTTCTAACTTATTAATCGCTGGCATATCTTGAGGTTGATACTCTAACATTTCCGTGATCAATTCACAAGTAGAAGAGGCATAAGGTTCAATATAGACTAACATTGGATTTTCTGGGAACTCTTGGCCCCGGCGATGATGGTCAATGATGATCGTCCGAGATTGGAGCTGATCGTACAACTCTGGGCTCGTTGAAATCGACGGTTTTGAATGGTCTACCATCAATAGCAAACTACGGCTGTTCGTCATGGCCAGTGCTCGATCCGGTGTAATCAAACTTTTTTCAATTTCTGGAAAATCTTGGATATCCGTTAATAACCGCTTCACATCAGTGTGTACTTGGCTTTGATCCAAAACGATATAGCATTGTTTATGATTCATCTGAGCAATCCGACGAATCCCTAATGCCGCCCCAATGGCATCCATATCCGGTGCCGCATGACCCATAACAAAAACTTGATCTGCTTGTTGGAAAATATCTTGAATGGCCTGGGCAATCATTCGTGCCCGTACTCGGGTCCGTTTTTCCATTGGATTGGTTTTACCACCATAAAAACGGGCATCTTCATTAGGTGATTTCACAACCACTTGATCCCCGCCTCGACCTAAGGCTAAATCCAAATTATTCTGCGCCGTATTGGCTAAATTCACCAAATTAGCATCCCCATAAGCGATCCCCAAACTCAACGTCACTGGGTAATTCTTTTGTGATGTCTCCTGTCGAATTTCATCTAAAAATTTGAATTTATCACTTTCCATTGCCCGTAACGATTTGGCATAAGTCACTAAAATATGATGATCATCGTCAACACGCTTTAAAAAAGCTTGAAACTCAGTGGCCCAACTTGTCAATTTATTCGTGACATAATTGTTTAAATTCGCAACTTCTTGATCATCCATCGACTGCGTCACTTCATCATAGTTATCAATAAATACTTGGCCGATGACAATTTGTTCATCATAATAACGATCTTCGATTCGCGCATAACGGGTGATATCTAATAGGTAGACAACCCCCAAGCTCTTTTGACTGATGATTTCAAATTGATTTTCGCCCCAATGGACAATTTGTGTTTCTTCAGACTCTTCATTATTCGTTACAATATCTGCCAAATCCGGATCAATCTCAGCCATTGTTTTGCCCAAAACATCGGAATCATCCAAATACTGTTGAATATAAGGATTGGCCCATTGGATCTTTTGATGTTCATCGTATAACAAAATACCGATGGGCATCTTAATCAGCGCTTCTTGCTCCCCACGCTTAATGCGATAGGCTAAATTTGCCACATAGTCACTTGTCTGTTTGGCAATTCGCGTTCCCATATAATACAAACTGAATACCACAACTATCAACAGTGCAATTAATAAGAACCCCAATAAGATCCCCTTAAAAAAGGCGGCGATAATACTTGCCACAGCCAATAAGCCCACAATAATACTGAGGACTTGTAATTGCTTATCCTGAAAAAAGCCTGGCATTTGTATTCTAGAAAAAAATTTTTTCATAATTACCTCAATTTTCAGTGGTTTTCTTGATTATTTTCCTAACCTAAAGATTGTATACGTCACCCATTTTATCACAAAACTTGAAATCTCGGAAAAGTCCGTCTCAAGATGACGTTTAACAACAATAAGCAGCCTTTAGGCAAGTCATATTTTAGTAGAAATTTTTTCCAAAAAAAGCAGCTATTAACCACTATAATTTGTTATTCTATTCAATAGAACAAAGGGGGTTCCTACTTTGAAAGATTACATTGACATAATTATGGCACACATGGAAGTTAAGCCGAATCAAACTTTAGCTGAAGAAGTCTACCTTGGCATGCGTAAGGCAATCATCCAAGGGCATCTTTTATCCGGCCAGCGAATCAACGAAAAAGAATTTTCGAACCGCGCCCACATCAGTCGGACACCAATTCGTGTTGCGTTACACCGGTTAGCGGATGAACGCTTAATTGAGTATGTGACCAACGTCGGCGCTGTTGTTTCCCAAATTACTGCTGAAGATGTGGAAGAAATTTTTGATATCCGGATTGTTTTAGATAGATTGGCAACGTTCAAAGCCGCTGAAAACATGGTTCAAGCAGACTTTGATCGTCTAAATCAACTCATCACACAAACTGAAGCTTTTAATGCGAAAGGTGATGTTGCTGCTGTCATTCAAGGTGTAGAGAACTTTAATGAATTGATTTATGAATTCAGTAATATGCCCCACTTAGTCATGATTGTTGGCCAGTTAAGAGATTATTTAAAACGACTGCGGGATGTTTCTTTAAATGGCGAAGCTAGACGAGTCAAGGCTTTAGCGGAACATCGACAAATCTATGAATTAATGCTGGAAAAAAATCGGCCAGAGCTTGGACAACTACTGGCAGAACATCTCACCTATTCCAAAACATTTATCTTATCTGAAATGGCCCAAAATATTCATGAATAAAACTGCTGAACAAGTCGCCCAAATGGCCACTAATGCCTTGCTCTATGAAGTTAATCTTTACCCTAAACCGGGTTTAGTCGATCCAATAGATAATGGGGCCCATCATGATATGGATGTGAACACCTTTATCCGCAGCGCCACAGCCCTAACCCCTAGCTTTTATCAATTCACTTTAAGCGGCCTAACCTTCTCTAAAACAGCCCCATTAACCGAATTATTTGAAACAGTCCGTCGAATTGGTCAACAAGCTGAAAAAGATATGTTTGCGGCAACGCTCGGTATCAATACTCACAAAGGTGCTATTTTTAGTTTTGCCTTATTTTGTGCGGGCATCGGCTATACCTTGAACACTGAAAAAACAATCTTACCTCAGTGGACTGAACAATTAACCACTAAAACCTTTCAAACCATTCAAGCAATGACCATCCATTTAGATCAAGATTTTCAAAATTTAGACACGAAACCGAATTTAACTTATGGTGAAAAACTCTATTTAGACTACGGTATTAAAGGCATTCGAGGTGAAGCTGCTTCAGGCTATCCGGCGCTACAAACCGTTGGCCTCCCCTTCATGCGTCAAACCCAAGAAGTCGCCTTGCAGCAACGCTTATTAGATTTATTTTTGACTTTACTCGTCAATACAACAGACTCTAACATTATCCATCGTAGTAATTTAGCGACTTTAACAGCCGTTCAAAAAGACGCCGCTGCCTTAATCGCTAAAGGCGGCGCTCAAAAACTGGGCCGCCAGCCTTTTGATGCAATGAATCAAGCCTTTGTTAAATTAAACATCAGTCCCGGTGGTACCGCTGACTTAATTGCGGCTAGTGTTTTTTTCGGGTTCTTAGAACAGCTTTTCTGATTATTATCACTAAACTTGTGTTATCATAAGCTTGCTGATAATAAAAGTTAACCACACCTAAGAAAGGATGTTTTATATGGCAGATAGCCAAAACAATCAACCCATTACCTTAAACCCAAAAGAATTCGCAGAAATGATCGTCAGTTCACACCAAGTTTCTGACACTTTAGACCCTGAGGCCATTGTCAAACGTAAACTCACGATTTATTTAACTGCCCTGATGATCGCTGAAAAATTTAATAGTTTAGAAAAGAAGAATTTGGATTTAAATAATGTAGATCACGAAACTTATCAAAAAATGATTGATCAACTATCTGGCAATACTTTCACGGATTGGTAAAAAATGATGCCTTACAAACTTATTTAAGTTATAACCGAATATAAAATAAGCCAATGAACACGTAACTTTTTGTTCATTGGCTTATTTTTTTATTCGAAAATTTTACAACTTATTATTGTGCGACATACAATGGTACGCCACCTGTTGCAATTGTGACAACCATAAAGATGATAAAGATACCTAAAGCCCATTTACCGGACTCTCTTTGCCAAGCACCCATATCCAAATCGGTTAACCGAAGTAGCAAGTAGATGAAGGCAACTAATGGACTCAATAAGTGGAAGGCTTGACCCATTAAGGAAGCCACACCCATTTGCATGGCGGTGAAGCCGTAATGATACCCGGTTTCTGCCAATACTGGTAACACCCCAAAGTAAAAGGCATCGTTTGAAAGGAAGAACACACCAGGTGCGGAGATAACGGCCACAACAATGCCCCAGAAACTCCCTAAACTATCCGGAATGATGCTCCCTAATGATTTGGCAATAGCTGTTGCCATACCAGAACCTGTGAGTAAGCCCATGAAGATCCCAGCCGCGAAAATCAAGATAATAACTTGAACGGCATCGCCTGCATGTTCTTCGATTCTTTCCCGTTGTTGCTTGGAAGAACGGTAGTTTAGTAACAAAGCAACAGCTGTCCCAACGATGAATAAGAATGGTGATGGGAAGACACCCATGACTAACAAGACGATTAATAAGACTGTCATAATGGCATTTGGCCAAATCATTTTTGGTCTTCTTAATTCTAATAATTTTGGATCCGTTACAACCGATAATTCATTGATTTCTTCAGCGCTTAGATCAATGATCCCTAAACGTTTCCGTTCTTTACGCCCTAAGTAAGCTGCTACAAAAATCATATAAATAATAGCCACAACCATGCCTGGAATAACGGCACGTAAAACGGCACTTTCATCAATCTTCAAGACTGAAATTGCCCGGGCAGTCGGACCGCCCCATGGTAACAAGTTCATGATTGTGTTTTGCAAAATGACGATGACCCCTAAGTTCATCATCTTCAAATTCAATTTTTTGAAAATAGGAATAAACGCAGAACAGCAGATCAAAGTAGTTGTTGTACCATCCCCATTTAAGGAAACCATTGCGGCTACAACGGCCAACCCAACTAAGATTTTAACGGGATCCCCTTTAGCGACTTTAATAACAAAAGCCGTAACAGGATCAAATAAGCCCGCGTCTAACATAATTGAGAAATATAAAATTGCGAATAATAGCATGACCCCGGTAACAGACACACTTTGTAACCCACTAAGTGCCCAAGTCCCGATTTTTTGAGGATATAACCTCAAAGCCAATCCAATTAAGGTGAAAAGCAAAGGTATAGAAATTAATGCGATAAATGGTGATAGCCATTTTTTCATGATTAACACCATGAAAACGACAACCATCGCGTAGCCAAGTGCTGCAAGCATTTAAAAAACCCCCCTGTTTTATATGTGTTTCATTTTTATCTGACTATGATAGTTAAATTAAAATTTTACGTTTTTTTAGAAATAATAGCTTATTTTTATTTAAAAATTATAACTTTTTTTCTATTAATCTGACCAACATATTCAGGTTTATTTAATGTCTATTATATTGTTTGTTTCAACATTCACAATAGTTTCAGGGGTTAAAGAACATTCAAAAAACAATTTGACAAAGTTATTAAAACAAGTTACGCCGTTATTTGGCAACGATTTCATATTGAAGATTGACCCGATAGCCTTTCAGCAAAGAAGACCCTGTTTTTGTGAAGAACATTCAAAGAACAGGAGAAATGCCCAATTTTGTGTATAAAAGTCTTATACTAATTGATAATCGAACTTATAAGTCAGGAGGATTGAAATGTTTAATTGGTTTCGGAAAAAAAATCCGGCAACGACCCAATCAAGTGCGCCGCCGGTCGAAAAAACAGATTCTGTTGTAAAACAGGAAGGCTTACCTATAACCGATGATGAAAAACGCCTAGTCACCTTGATTTGTACCGCAATTGCGGCCGGTGATGCCCCTGAATCAAGTTTTACGGTTAAAAAAGTCACCAAGTTAAAAGATCGCGTAGGCTTACCGATGACCTTTGAAGAAAAAGAACGTGTCACCGCAATTGCCAGTGCGATCTTAGCCGGTGATCAGCCTGAAAGTCACTTTAGTGTCAAATCCATTACTAAAATCAAATAAGGAGTGTTTTAACTTATGTTAAGAAAATTCAAAATCAAAATAGACGGTAACGAATATGCAGTAGAAATGGAAGAATTAACACCAACGCCGGTTGCACCAGTTCAAGCCGCACCCGCTGCCCCAACACCAGAACCTGCCCCACAACCTGCCGCCGCACCAACGACTGGTGAAGGGACTGCCGTAGATGCCCCAATGCCTGGCAATATCATTGATATCAAAGTCAAAGTCGGTGATGCCGTTACTGAAGGCCAAACGTTATTAATCTTAGAAGCTATGAAAATGGAAAATGAAATTGTCGCACCTAAAGCGGGCACAATTACTGGCATTAACACCATTAAAGGCGATGTTGTCAGCACTGGCGATATCTTACTAACCATTCAATAATTTAAAACTTACTAAAAGAGAGGTGTTGACCTAATGGCGTCGATTATCGAAACCGCAGCGTCCATTACGTTCCAACAAGTCATCATGATGATCATTGGTGGCATTTTGATGTATCTAGGCATCAAAAAGAATTACGAACCAACTTTGCTTGTACCGATGGGTCTAGTGGCTATCTTAGTCAACTTCCCTATGACCGGGGTGTTAACGCAAACAATTAACGGTCAAAAAACAGAGGGTGTTTTAGACATTTTATTTAATGCCGGGATTACCACGGAATTGTTCCCGCTGTTAATCTTTATTGGCATTGGCGCCATGATTGATTTTGGACCACTATTATCTAATCCATTCATGCTCTTATTCGGGGCTGCTGCCCAATTTGGTATTTTCTTTGTAGTTATTGTCGCTTTATTCTTTGGTTTTAATATTCAAGAAGCGGCTTCTATTGGGGTTATCGGGGCTGCCGATGGGCCAACAAGTATCTTCGTTTCTAGTCAGCTGGCGCCGAATTTACTGGGACCGATTGCCATTGCCGCGTACTCTTACATGGCTTTAGTTCCGATTATTCAACCAGCTGCCATCAAATTAGTGACGACTAAAAAAGAACGTCGGATTCGCATGACTTATAAAGCAGAATCCGTTTCTAAAAAGACTCGTATTTTATTCCCAATTATCATTACTTTAATTGCTGGTATTGTCGCTCCCGTTTCATTGCCATTAGTTGGTTTCTTAATGTTTGGGAATCTATTAAGAGAATGTGGCGTGTTGGATCGGTTAAGCAATACCGCACAAAACGAATTAGTAAACATCGTTTCTATTTTGTTAGGGTTAACGATCTCTGTGAAATTAACAGCCACTGAATTTTTAAACGTACAAACCTTAATGATCATTGCCTTTGGGCTTGTTGCCTTCATTATGGATAGTATTGGCGGGGTATTGTTTGCCAAATTATTGAACTTGTTCCGTAAAGAAAAAGTCAATCCAATGATCGGCGCTGCTGGTATCTCAGCATTTCCAATGTCCAGCCGGGTGATTCAACAAATGGCCCAAGCTGAAGACAAACAAAATTTCGTTTTGATGTATGCCGTTGGTGCCAACGTTTCCGGTCAGATCGGTTCCGTTATCGCTGGTGGTCTGTTACTAGGATTCTTTAGTTAAGAGGAGGTCATCTTATGAGTCACGCATTAGCGCAAGGTTTTGAATTGATGGGTTTTGAATTGATGGGTTTTGGTATGGGTGGCGTTTTTGCCGTACTATTTTTAATCTATCTTGTCTGCATTGCCTTAAACAAACTCTTCCCCGGTAAAACGGATAAAAAATAATGATGGGTCAAATTCAAGAGATTTTCCCAGAGTCATTTGATCTTTATTATCCCCAATGGCAGACACTATTAAAAAGTCTGACCTTAGCGCCGGACGATCCTGTTGATCATATTTACGGCTTAATTGAAGGGGACCAGCTAATTGGTGCTGTTTCTAATCTAGGGCCCATTATCAAACAAGTAGCCATCCCCAAAGCACACCAAGGCGGTCATGTTTTTAACCAGCTTATTTCTTTTATTATGAACCAGCTGGCTGCCGAAGATGTTTTTCATTACTTTGTTTATACAACCCCTAGTCATCAAAATGCATTCGAACATTTAGGCTTTGACACGATTGCCCAAACGGATGACTTGGTTTTTTTAGAAAAAGGCTTCCATGGCTTTAAATATTATTTAGAGCAGCTGAAAACAAAGCTGCGAGATCAGCCCACCGCAGCGATTGTAATGAATGCCAATCCTTTTACATTAGGGCATTTGCAATTGATTCAAAGGGCTGCTCAAGAAAATCCACAAGTTTTGATCCTTTTAGTTTCCGCACAGCGCTCGTTATTCACTTTTGACGAACGGCTGGCATTAGTAACCCAAGGGACCGCACATTTAGACAATGTTGTGATTGCCCCAACGGATTATTACTTAGTCTCTAACGGCACTTTCCCCACCTACTTTTTAAAAGAACGTGCGCCCTTACAAGTTGCTGAAAAGCAAGCCCGACTGGATGCGGCTGTTTTTACCCAATACAGTACCGTGTTACCCATCACCAAACGCTATGTGGGCACCGAACCTACATCGGCAGTTACTGAAATCTATAATCGAATCATGGCAGAGGCGTTTAAAGATAAATTTCCTTTGGTGATTCAGCCCCGGCAGACTCTTCAGTCTCAAGTGATTAGCGCTTCGAAAGTACGGCAGGCGATTCAAACAAATGATCTGGCGTTGATTCAAGCAATCACGCCATTAACGACTTATCAGTTTATTGTTGCCCATCTCACAGAATTACAGCAAAGAAAGGAATTTTAATATGAATGTTGAGCTTAAACACCAGGCAATTGCTGGCACAACGGAATCTTCTGATATTCAAATTATGATCGAACCAAATACAAATGAAGGTATTGAGATTCAATTAGATAGCAGTGTGCAATTTCAATTTGGCAAACAAATTAAATTAGTTATCATGGATACTTTAGAAAAATTAGATATTACACAGGCTTATGTAAAAGCAACCGATCAAGGTGCGCTGGACTGCACGGTTAAGGCCCGGACACTAACCGCTGCTTTTCGGGCTGCAGATATTGACCAAGACTATGATTGGCAGGTGATTGACTAATGAAACGTTTAAGAACAACAATGATGTTTTTACCCGGTATGAATGCCGCAATGTTAAGAGATGCTGGTATTTACGGCGCTGATGCTTTGATGTTTGACTTAGAAGACGCTGTTTCAATGAAAGAAAAAGATGCCGCGCGCTTTTTAGTCCACGAAGCATTACGCACGATTGATTACGGTCAAGCAGAAACCGTTGTCCGGATCAATGAATTGGATACTTTCGGCCGCCAAGATATTTTAGCGATGGTCGATGCCGGTGTTGAAGTGATTCGGCTACCAAAAACTGAAACGGCTCAAGATATTATTGATGTGGATCAAGCCATTTCCGCCGCTGAAGACCGCTTAGGCAAAAAACAAGGTCAAACACATATGATGGCTGCGATTGAAAGTGCTGAAGGTATTTTTAATGCCCGTGATATTGCTAAAGCTAGTGATCGTTTAATCGGAATTGCTTTAGGCGCTGAAGATTATGTCACTAATTTGCAAACCCGCCGTTACCCAGATGGTCAAGAATTAGCTTTTGGCCGCTCAATGATCTTGCATGCCGCACGTGCTGCCGGTGTTGATGCGATTGATACGGTTTATTCAGATATTGAAAACGAAGCCGGTTTCCGAGAAGAAGTGCAACGGATCAAAGCCCTAGGTTTCAATGGTAAATCCGTGGTCAATCCTCGGCAAATTCCAATCGTTAAAGAAATTTTTGCACCAACTCAAAAAGAAATTTATCAAGCCAGCCGGGTGATCAAAGGGATTCAAGAAGCAGAAGCTAATAATTCCGGTGTCATTTCTGTTGACGGTAAAATGGTGGACAAACCAATCGTTGAACGGGCACAACGGGTGATGCAACTCGCTGAAGCATCCGGTTTGATCAAGAACGGAGGACAAAACTAATGGTCAAAAATGCAATTAATCGTGAAATCCCAGATAACTACGCCGCACAATACGGTGCTTTTGAAGGCGCTTGGGCCAAACAGCCTACTTACAAAACGACCTCTAGACAAGTCCACGCCATACATCCCGGTGATTCTAAACTCGTTGCTTCCATTCATGAAGCCATTGAAAAAGTCGGCTTAAAAGATGGTATGACCATTTCTTTCCACCATCATTTCCGGGAAGGCGACTATATTATGAATATGGTCCTAGCTGAAATTTCTAAAATGGGCTTCAAAAATCTTTCTATCGCCCCAAGTTCTATCGCCAATGTCCATGAACCGTTAATTGATTACATCAAAGACGGCATGATCACTAATATTACCAGCAGCGGCTTGCGGGATAAATTAGGCGCCGCCATTTCTGACGGTATTATGGAAAATCCAGTTGTCATTCGTTCCCACGGTGGCCGGGCCCGGGCGATTGCTTCCGGTGATATTCATATTGATGTGGCCTTTTTAGGAGCCCCTTCTTGTGACGAATATGGCAATATCAATGGTTCCCATGGTAAAGCCGTTTGTGGTTCACTAGGCTATGCCCAAATTGATGCTAAATATGCTGATAAAGTGGTTGCGATCACTGATAATTTAGTGCCTTATCCGAACACCCCCATCAGCATTCCCCAAACTGATGTGGATTACGTCTTACAAGTAGACAAAATCGGCGATCCAGATGGCATTGCTTCTGGTGCCACTCGTTTTACTAAAAATCCTAAAGAACTCATTATCGCTGAATATGCAGCCAAAGTAATTGAAGCTTCTAACTACTTCAAACAAGGCTTTTCTTTCCAAACTGGTTCTGGCGGTGCTTCTTTAGCCGTGACCCGTTTCTTGAAAAAAGCCATGATTGATCAAGATATTAAAGCCAGCCTAGCTATCGGTGGTATTACCCAACCAATGGTAGATTTATTAGAAGCCGGCTTAGTTGATAAGTTGTTGGATGTGCAAGATTTTGATAAAGCTTCCGCCCAATCACTTAGAGATAATGAAAATCATTATGAAATGGATGCTGAAATGTATGCCTCACCATTTTCTAAAGGCGCGGTCATTAACAAATTAGACGTGGCGATTCTTTCAGCTTTAGAAGTGGATACAGACTTTAACGTCAACGTTATGACCGGTTCTGACGGTGTTATCCGTGGTGCTTCAGGTGGTCACTGTGACACAGCAGCTTCTTGCAAAATGACAATGATCGTAGCCCCATTGATCAGAGGTCGGATCCCAACAATCGTGGATCAAGTGAACACAGTCATCACACCAGGCGAAAGTGTTGATGTCGTTGTGACAGAATACGGCGTTGCCATCAACCCAGCCCGCCAAGATTTGATGGCCATGTTTAAAGCGTTAGATGTCCCACAATTCACCATTGATGAATTACGTCAAAAAGCTTATGCTATCGTGGGTACACCGGATCCGATCGTTTATACAGATCGCGTGGTCGCTTTAATTGAATACCGAGACGGCACTTTGATCGACGTTGTCCGCAAACCAGGCCAACAAAATGACTAATCTTTTTGACACTGGTGTCGCCGTCAGCTTGCCCCAGGTCTTAGATGTAAAAGAATATTTGGCCCATCGACAACAGGAAATTCTTACGAACCACCCTAACGAAAGTCTATTATCCTTTCGCCTGAATATTCCCGGGCCGATTAAAACCAATGACGCCTTAGTGCAAGTTTTTGATCACTTTCAAAACCAATTCATTCAAGTTTTAACGGCACAACAGCACCCCTTTGTCATCGAAGAACGGCAAACTAATCCTGCTGGCGACTGGCTGTTACTACGGGTTCAAACACCCCCACTCACTTTAAAAACGATCGGTACTCAATTAGAAGAAGCCAGTGACTTAAGTCGGCTTTGTGACTTTGATGTTTTATATTTAAAAGATCAACAGCTTACTAGTGTTCACCGCACAGAAATCGGCCATGCCAAACGACAATGTTTGATTTGTCATGAAACCGCTAAGGTCTGCAGCCGCAGTCGCCGACACAGTGTCCTTGAAATGCAAACTAAAATTAATCAACTCGTGCAGCAGTTTTTGCTGACCCAGAAATGAGGTGTCCCCTTTTGAAAAAACAAGTTAAAATCATGGAAACCGTTTTACGGGATGGCCATCAAAGTCTGGCCGCCACCCGCATGTCCACCGCACAGATGCTGCCCATCTTAGATAAGATGGATCAAGCCGGCTACTATGCTATGGAAGTTTGGGGCGGTGCAACTTTTGATTCTGCCTTACGTTATCTGAATGAAGATCCTTGGGAACGCTTAAGAATCATTCGTAAACACGTTAAAAACACTAAACTACAGATGCTTTTACGGGGCCAAAATTTATTAGGTTATCGCCATTATGCTGATGATTTTGTTAAATTATTTGTCCAAAAATCCGTTGAAAACGGCATTGATATTGTCCGTATTTTTGATGCTTTAAATGACCCTAGAAATCTCAGAGTTGCGGTTGAAGCTACTAAAAAAGCGGGTGGAGAAGCCCAAACAGCAATTTCTTATACAACTAGTGAAGTTCATAATAATGCCTATTTCTTAGACTTAGCAAAACAATATGCGGCTCTAGGTGCTGATTCCATTGCTATCAAAGACATGGCTGGTATTATGACGCCAGAAAACGCTTATGAGCTAGTTTCGATGATCAAAGATGCTATTGATTTACCTTTGGAGATTCACACCCATGCTACGAGTGGTATCGCACCAATGACTTATTTAAAGGCTATTGAAGCCGGTGCCGATATTATTGACACGGCGGTCTCTCCATTTGCTGGCGGAACTAGTCAACCAGCCACTGAATCTATGGTTTTAGGTTTACGTAGTCTTGGTTATGATATTCCTGTCGACATGGATTTAATCAGTGATATTGCTGATTACTTCAAATCTATCCGTCAAGGCTTTTTAGATGACGGCACGATTAATCCAAAAGTTTTAGCTGTTGAACCTAAAGCTTTGATTTACCAAGTCCCCGGCGGCATGCTCAGTAATTTATTATCCCAATTAACCCAGCAAGGCCAAGCTGATAAATATGAGGCTGTTTTGAAAGAAGTCCCTAAAGTCCGTAAAGATTTAGGCTATCCACCACTTGTCACACCATTAAGCCAAATGGTTGGAACCCAATCCGTTATGAATGTCTTAACTAAAGAACGCTATAAAATGGTGCCTAATGAAATTAAGGAATACGTTAAAGGCTTATATGGTAAGACGCCTGCACCAGTGGATCCAGAAATTCAAGAAAAGATCATTGGCAATGAACCGGTTATCACCCAACGGCCTGCAGATCTGATCAAACCTGAATTACCTGAAATTCGTAAGGAAGCCGCTGCTTTTGCGGATACAGATGAAGATGTCTTAAGTTATGGTTTATTCCCTCAATCAGCCAAACCATTCTTAATGAAACGCAAAGATCCATTTTATGATATTCCAGTACAAAACGTAACCGTAACGACTGAATTTTAAAGCCTAATTTAACATTTTAAGTGCTGATAGCTAAAGTCTATCAGTGCTTTTTTGTGCTTATTTCTAAAATATGAGTATTTACTTTAAATTATAGTTGAAGAGAATTTTTTAATCGCTGCTTATAACTTTGATCAAAATCGTAATCAATAGTTTAAATTAGTATTAAATATATTAATTTAAACTTAAATAAAATAATTATTATCTTAAATATCTAACTTTTTTTAAACTGCTATGCTACAATACAACCAGAGCGATTCATCGATTTGAAATTATTCAGTGTGGGCTATCAGCAACTTAATTAAGGTTGTAGGTAGTCCTATTTTTATACATTGCTCTGTTACTATTAATAATAATTTTATATCTGCTGAAATCTGTTTTTTGGTGATACTCATTGATTTTATTTAAAATTATTAGAATTTAATTTTAAAATCCGCCTTGACATTAACCAAAAACAATATATACTAATCTTAACTTAATAATTATTTAATTTGACGTTGATGAGAAGAGTAGTTAATGGCGTAACTGAACAAGCGACCACCGTTAGTGTGAGGGTGGCAGTGAGAAGTTAACGAAGATGAGCTCTGAGTCTTGAATGGCAGTGCAAGCTAAAATTCCGGTAGGATCCGATAGCATCCCAAGTCTACAAATCAATGAATTTGTGTACTTTTGAGGTAGTTTTTTTAAATTACAAATTTGGGGTGGTACCACGACCACATCGTCCCCGTATCTTAATTGATACGGGGATTTTTTATTGTCATCAAAAGGAGTGATTTCATGACTGTATTTTGTACAAACGGGTTTAACAAAAAAACAAATCGAATTTTACCACTAAACAAAAAGCAAGCGACTTCCATTTTAGTTTTAAACCTAATGCCGGATAAACAAACTACCGAAACGCAACTCAGCAATCTCTGCAATGAACTAAACCGGCCCATTTCATTAACGTTCATGTATCCTAAAACCCATTGTTGGCATCATGGTGATCAAACTAGTTTAGCAAAAAACTACGTTACGTTAGATCAAATAAAAGATCAATACTTTGATAGCCTGTTAGTCACCGGTGCACCGCTGGAACGGCTTGACTTCAATGAAATCGATTTTTGGCAGGAATTTATTGCTATTCGCCACTGGGCTCAAAGTCATACTCAAACCCAATTATTTACCTGCTGGGCCGCCCAAGCCGCTTTATTTGTCGATTATGCCATTCCTAAAATTGACTTAGATGAAAAAATCTTTGGTGTTTACGTTAATGAGTTAAACGACTCAGCTTTACCGCAATGGTTCCAAATGCCACAATCTCGTTTTAGCAAAGTTGATCGGCAGACCGTTCAAAATACGCCTGGTTTACAAGTTCTAGGAGATAACCAGTCCACTGGCCCATTTTTAATGCAATCTGATACAAAGCACAGTCTTTATGTTTTGGGGCATCCCGAATACTTCATGGATACTTTAAGCAATGAATATTATCGGGATTTACACAAAAATATGGCCGTAAAACCACCCATTAATATCTCTTTAACCGCCCCACAGTTTTCTTACGCCCATTGGCGATGTTGCAGTCGTTACTTGTACCAATCTTGGTTAGATCAATCATTTACTTTAAAGGAGCAAAAAAACGATGACAAAAAACAATTACAACTTTGAAACTTTACAAATTCACGCTGGCCAAACCGTTGATGAAACCGGAGCGCGGGCCGTACCCATTTATCAAACAACTTCTTATGTCTTCGATAATCCTCAACAAGCCGCTGATCGCTTTGCACTAAGAGACCCCGGTAATATTTATACCCGCTTGACCAATCCAACCACAGCCGTTGTAGAACAGCGCGTTGCTGCTTTAGAAAACGGCACAAGTGGTGTTGCTTTAGCCACTGGCGCCGCTGCAATTACAGCCGCCATTCAAAATATTGCTGAACAAGGCGACGAAATTGTTGCTGCCAGCACGCTTTATGGCGGGACTTATAACCTATTCAACATCACCTTACCAAAATTGGGCATCACAACGCATTTTGTTAATTCCGACGACCCAAATAATTTTGAAAAAGCTATTAATGAACATACTAAAGCCCTTTATCTTGAAAGTATCGGTAACCCGGACATCAATTTAGTGGACTTACCAAAAATCGCAGAAATTGCCCACAAACATCAAATTCTATTGATTGTTGACAATACTTTTGCCACACCATACTTATATCGCCCCTTAGATTTAGGCGCTGATATTGTCGTTGAATCTGCTACAAAATTCATCGGCGGTCACGGGACAACCATGGGCGGCCTGATTGTCGAAAATGACAAATTTGACTACCGAGCTTCTGGTAAATACCCAAGCTTCACTACCCCAGATGCCCAATATAACGGCCTTGTATTCGCGGATCTAAAAGGTGGCGCCTTCACTACAAAAGTTCGGGCAGAAACATTACGGGACACTGGTGCAGCCATCAGTCCCTTTAATTCCTTCCTACTATTACAAGGTCTAGAAACCTTATCTTTACGTTTAGAACGCCACGTCGCAAATACCCGCAAAGTTATTGAATTCTTAGATGCCCATCCAAAAGTTGCTTGGATCAAATATCCTGAACTTAAAGACAGCCCTTATCACGATTTAGCTGTCCGAGATTTTCCAAAAGGCGTCGGCGCTATCTTCACTATCGGCTTAACAGGTGGCGAAGCAGCCGGCAAAGCACTGATCACCAAACTTAACATCTTCTCTTTACTCGCCAACGTTGGTGACGCCAAATCCTTAATCATCCATCCAGCCTCCACCACCCACGCACAACTTAATGAAGCCGAACTTAGAGCCACCGGCATCACCCCCGACCTCATCCGAATCTCCATTGGCATTGAAAACGCCGATGACCTAATCGCAGATTTGAAACAAGCCCTAGATCAAATTTAATCAGAGCGGGACAAAAGACGGGTTGATTTTGAGCATAAGCCTAGGCTAACGCCGTGAGCGGGCTTCGCTTACAAGTTAGACGTAGCTAAGCGCAGAAATCAGTCTTTTGGAACGCGTTTAATCAGAGCGTGAAGGGACATGATTTTGACTTCGAGCACTAACCTAGAATTATGAAATAAGTGCACTTCGCTTATGAATAATTCGTAGTTAGGTGAGAAGTCAGTGTCCCTGAACGCGTTTTAATCAGAGCGAGAAGCCTCATGGGCTGGCTTCACGTATAACCTAGAATCTTGCCGAGTGTCGCTAGACACACAAGAGATTCGTAGTTATACAAGAAGATAATGAGGCTGAACGCGTTTTTGTAGAGCGGGACAAGCTACGGTTTGACAATGCACATAACCTAGACTTACGACATAAGCCCGGTCTTGGCTTGTGAGTAAGACGTAGTTATGTAAATTGTCAGTAGCTTGGAACGCGTTTAAGCCAGAGCACGAAAGCCTCGAGCACTAACCTAGAAAACCATGGATAAACCGCTTACAAAATTTTCGTTTAACCGGGTGTTTCTCCCTAATTATAAAAACTTCATGCTATACTTAAGATAATAATTGGGGAGGTGATTGGCATGCGAACAACCGCCATCAAAGACAGTATTTTACTCAGCGCCTTACTAGCCATTACTTTAGTTGGTGTTACTTTAACAGATCTATTCCAATCAGATTTTTCGTTAAGATCTATCATCATGGTCAATTTTTACGCAATTATCCTCATCCTAGGTATCTATAGTAATTATCGCTTAAAGTACTTTAATTTGTGTCTCAATGCTTATATTGCCCAACATCACTTATCTCGTTTAACTTTAGAAGAAGTTACCGGTTTTTCTCGATTTGATTTTTCAATCAACCGTGATAAAACGATGACCTTTGCATTTGGGTTACCGAACAAACGTCGGACTGTTTTAAAGAAATTAAAAGCGACGTATGGCCCATTAGCCACTACAAATCCATGAGCGATTTGTCTAATAATTTACAATAATCAACGTGCACCGATATGAAATTTTCATTTTATATCGGTGCTTTTTTATGGTATATTCAGAGAAGTTATCATTTAAAATAATTTAAAATATTTTTTATTTTGTAAATCTGTCATTTTTAGGGGAGAAATTCATCTTGAAATCACTTAGTAATGGCCTGGATAAAGTTATTAAACTTATTTTTGGCCTATTTGCGGCTGCTTCGGTACTCACCGCTTTTAAGACACCAAATTTTAGTTTTCTACCATTTTGGGGTAAATTTTTAGGTTTACTGCTTGTTATTGGTCTCATTATCCTTTTGTTGCAGCCTAAAATCTATCAACGATTTAAAAATTTTGTCCTACCTAAACGTTATCTAGCGCTTGTTTTAGGCCTTTTATTTATTTACCAGCTCTTATTTTATTGGCAACTCACCATTCTTTCTGGCTGGGATCCTGGGGTGATCATTCAAAATGCCGGGGGTGCCTTCAGTCAAGCCTATTTTTCTTGGAACTACAACAACACCTTTTTACTATTAATTGAACACGGTATTTACCGCATGGCTATTGATACCGGCTTGATGCCAACTATTTTAAAAGCATTGCTTGTGGCTAATGCGCTTGTCTTAGATTTAGCCGTTTTGGGCATGTATTTTATCGGCAAACGCCTTAAAGATGCACACTTTGGTACCGTTCTTTTTAGTTTAGGTCTTTTATTTTGGGGCCTATCCCCATGGATTTTGGAATTTTATTCAGATACCCTAGGACTGCTTGCGGTTGTTGGCCTGAGCTTGCTTGCACTGAAAATCAGCCAAGCAACTGCCCACGGTCCGCGCAGCCTTTGGACAATACTTTATGCCCTACTGAGTATTGCCAGCTACTTACTTAAACCAACAACGCTAATCATCAGTATGGCTTTTGTCATCATTCTAATGCTACACGCCTTAAAACAACGTCTAAATTGGCGTCAATTTTTAGTTGGTCTGCTTTATACCATCGGGGCTTTAAGTATTTTTGTAATTGGCAACCAGATGTACACCCATTATGTCTATCATAATTTGACTTTTACCGTTGAAGGCAAAGCTTATAAACTGGATCCTCAACTGAAAACACCCCCTAGTCATTTTATTGCCATGGGGTTAGCGGGTATCGGCGGTTATAATGATGCCGATCCAATTGCGACCCACAATGTCAAAACCTATCAAGCAAGAGATGCCATGAATCGCCGCAAAATCAAGCAACGCTTACACAATTACGGTGTTGTAGGTTATTTAAAATTTTTGCGGGTTAAATTCAACAATAATATTGCCAATGGTAATTTTGTTTGGGACGGTGACATTAACTTTAACCATAAACAGCTGCATTACCCGATCAACTTGATCTCTCGACTCAGTGCCGCTTTTAACTTAATTGACGGTCGTTTCCGTAACCCAATGCGCTGGCTCAATCAAGTAACTTGGATCATCTTATTAAGCTTTAGTTTCATGAGTATTTTTGTGAAACCGACTGAAAAATTTAACTTTCTCCGGTTAAATCAATTGATTATTTTGGGCATGCAAATTTATCTTTTGATCTTTGAAGGGGGCACTAGCCGTTATGTTTTCATGTGGTTGCCTTGCTTTGTCATCACTGGACTTTATGGTTATCATTTCAGTCAAACCGCTCTAAAAAATTGGCGTACTAAACCACATCACTGGCGGTTTTCTAAAAACCAGACTTAAGGCCACAAAAAAGAAGCACGTTAAGTGCTTCTTTTTTTGTAACCTTTTTATAGCGTACATTTTCGATATAAGCCATCACGTAGAAAACTTTATTGATTTATGTGCCTTTTAAAATGGGCGGTCATCTGGGTTTTGAGCTAAGCCAGCAACCCCGCGTAAACCATCAATTGTGGCCATATCTGCAGCATCAATTTCAAAATCAAAAATTTCAGTATTTGCTTTAATTCGGTCAGCGTGAACTGATTTTGGCAATGGTAAGAAACCATGTTGCAAACTCCACCGCAAAACAACTTGGGCCAAAGATTTATGGTATTTGTCAGCGATTGATTTTAAGGCATCAACTTCAAAAATCTTACCGGTACCTAATGGACTGTAAGCTTCATTTAACATGCCGTGGTCTGTATTATAGGCAGTTAATTCAGGCTGTAGATCACTAGGATTTAAGAAGATTTGATTGACAGCTGGTTGAATTTTAGCAGTCTGATACAAAGCTTCTAAATGTGGTTTACGGAAATTAGAAACCCCAATTGCGCGGATTTTACCAGCTTGAACAGCTTCTTCCATGGATAACCACGATTCCGCATTAGCATCAGCCCAACGATCCCGTAAATCCACTGGGTTTGGCCAATGAATTAAATAAAGATCCAAATAATCAATACCTAAAGCACTTAAAGAAGCATCAATGGCTGCTTTTGCTGCTTTACGGCCATGATCTGGATTCCATAATTTGGTCGTTACAAAGAGCTCATCTCGTTTAATGCCACTGCGTTTGATCCCAGCACCAACTGAAGTTTCATTGCCATAAGCAGTGGCTGTATCAATATGCTTGTAACCGGCCATAATTGCATCATAAACGGATTGTTCGGCTACTGCACCGCTTGGTGTCTGCCAAGTCCCAAAACCGACTACTGGTATTTTAACGCCATTATTTAAGGTATACGTATCTGTTAAACTCAAAATAAAGCCCCCTATTTTAGTCATTGTTTTTAGTTTAACACACTTACTTTTATTTAGTAAATAAAAATCAAAAAAAGAAGCCCATTCAAAGGTTAACTTTGAATGAGCTTCTTGGATGTAGTCTATTAATCTTCTACAACGAATGGTAAAAGACCCATGATCCGTGCACGTTTGATAGCAATTGTTAATTTACGTTGGTTCTTAGCACTTGTACCAGTGACACGGCGTGGTAAAATTTTGCCACGTTCAGAAACAAAGCGTTTCAATAAATCAGTATCTTTGTAATCGATGTATTCGATATGGTTAGCGGCGATAAAGTCAACCTTACGGCGACGACGGCCACGACGTTGTTGAGCCATATTTATACCTCCCTTGAAATTTAGTTTATTTAAGATTCAATTTAAGTTTACTTTTCGTTTTGGAAACAACCTGCTTAGAATGGCAGATCGTCGTCAGAAATATCAATTTGTTGGCCATTATCTGCAAAAGGATCTTGCATATCTGACTGATTATTGTTATTTGAGACATTGTTGTTACTGTTATTAGGCATTGAATTATTGTTGTTTGATGTTGGCATACCGGTATTTTGATTGCCATTATTATTTTGATTATAACCTTGGTTCTGGTTATAATTTTGATTGTTATTACCACCGTTATAATTGCCACCGCCATTGTCGGCACCATTATCCCGTTGTTGTGTTGTTGCTCTTGACTCTAGTAAAGAGAAATTATCTACAACAACTTCAGTAACATAAACTTTTTGGCCTTGTTGGTTATCATAAGAACGACTTTGCAGCCGACCTTCTACCCCAACTAAAGAACCTTTACGTGTAAAGTTCGCGAAATTCTCAGCAGCTTTACGCCAAATGACACAGTTAATAAAGTCTGCATCCCGCTCCCCTTGAGCATTCGTAAATTGTCGATTGACCGCTACTGTGAAACTTGCCACAGCAGCACCATTATTGGTGTAACGAAGTTCAACGTCTCGGGTTAGACGACCAACTAGGACAACTCGATTAATCATTTTACAACTGCTCCTCTCCAAACATCAAATTTATCACAATTACGCTTCGCGTCTAACGATCATATGACGTAACATACCGCCATCGATTTTAGCTAAACGGTCAAATTCATCAATTGCCGTTGTATCTTCAGCATTGATATTGACGATATGATAAACGCCTTCGTTATGCTTGTTGATTTCATAAGCAAAACGACGTTTTTGCCAATCTTTAGAATCAACGATTTCAGCACCGTTATCTTTCAAGATTGTATCAAAACGTTCAACCAGTGTGCTCTTACCTGCTTCATCAAGATCAGGATTGATGATATAAGTAATTTCATAATGTACTTTAGCCACTGTCTTGCACCTCCTTATGGACTTTTGGCTGTTTAGATTTGCTAAACAACAAGGAGTTCTCCATCATTTTGACGGATACTCACAAATATTTACTTTAGCATAAATTTAAGCCTTTTACAATGAAAACAAAAAAATAATTGTGTTGCCTAACCCGTTGTTGACTTTATTACAGTCAATCTTAGATTACGCAAAACAATTATTTTTTAACGTTTTAAATTGAAATTTATTTAAACTTGAGGTGCATCATCGTCGTCAGCTTGATCTTGTTGTGCGCGATCTAACAATGCATCGATTTCTGGATGTGCTTCGTCTGTTTCTGTGGCTGGTGCTGTAGCTTCTGATTCAGCCTCATTTTTCTTTTCCGCTTCAGGATCAACTTTGGCCATTGTGGAAACAATCGCTTCATCGTCCACCCGAATCAACCGAACACCTAAAGTAGCCCGACCTGTTTGCGAAATATTTTCTGCTTCAAATCGAATTAAGACACCGGTGTTTGTCATAACCAAAATATCTTCCGTGCCATGGACCGTCGTTACGCCAGCTAATGGCCCATTTTTACTGCTGATATTAGCGGTCTTAATCCCTTTACCGCCACGGCCTTTAATTAGATATTCTGCGGCTGGTGTCCGCTTGCCATAACCTTTTTCTGAAATGACAAAGACATCATAATCTGGCCGTAAAACATCACTGCCCACAACATAATCGGCTTCTCTTAAGCGGATACCCCGGACACCAGCAGCTGTTCTGCCCATTGCCCGAACGTCTGCTTCGCTAAAGGAAACAGCGTAACCTAAGTGCGTGCCAATTAAAATATTTTGTTGGCCGTTTGTTAACAAAACATTGCTTAATTCATCATCATCTCTAAGCGTTACGGCACGCAAGCCACTCTTGCGAATATTTTCAAATTCAGAAACTGCGGTCCGTTTTACCACACCATATTTTGTAATGAAGAACAAATAACTTTCTTCATCTTGGGTCGTCTGGTGTTTTGGAATATGGACAACCGTTTGAATTTTTTCATCAGAGTCAATCCCTAATAAGTTAATAATTGGAATTCCTTTAGCCGTCCGGCCGTACTCGGGAATTTCATAACCTTTCGAGCGATAAACCTTCCCTTGGTTAGTAAAGAATAACAGCACATCATGGGTCGAGGTGATCACCAGATGTTCAATAAAGTCATCATCATGAACACCCATGCCTTGAATCCCACGGCCGCCGCGATTTTGAACTTTAAATTCAGTAGAAGGCATCCGTTTGATGTAACCATTATGGGTTAAGGTAATGGCTGATTCTTCTTCTTCGATCAAATCTTCGTCTTCAATGCTGAGCACTTCACCGACTAATAATTCCGTCCGCCGATCATCGCCATATTTCTTTTGGATTTCCAATAATTCTTCGTAGATGATTTGATTAATCCGTTCCTGATGATTCAAAATTTCTTGATAATCTGCAATATGTGCTTGTAATTCGTTATATTCAGACTCAATTTTATTTCGTTCCAAACCGGTTAACCGAACAAAACGCATATCCAAAATTGCCTGGGCCTGTTTATCACTTAAATGATATTGGCTCATCAATTCATTTTTAGCCACTTCACCCGTTGGCGAGTTACGAATTAAAGTAATAATAGCATCCACATGATCTAAGGCAATCCGCAAGCCTTCCAAAATATGCGCTCTAGCTTGCGCCTTTTTCAGATCAAATTGCGTCCGACGCCGAATAACTTCTTCTTGATGTTTTAAATAATATTCTAAAATCTGCTTTAGATTTAAGACTTTTGGTGCGCCGTCTACAATGGCGACCATGTTAAAAGAAAAAGAAGTTTGCAGCGGTGTTAGCTTATACAAATTATTCAAAACAACCGTTGCGGTCACGTCACGGCGGACATCAATCACAATCCGCATCCCATCACGATCAGACTCATCGTTTAAATCGGTAATGCCTTCTAAACGCTTGTCCCGAGCTAATTCAGCGATACGCTCCACTAATTTTGCTTTGTTCACCATGTAAGGAATTTCAGTAACGATAATCCGTTCCCGACCATTTTTTTGAACTTCTACATCTACTTTTGCCCGCAGAGTAATACTGCCGCGGCCCGTCTTATAAGCTTTACGAATGCCAGATTTGCCCATCACAATTGCGCCGGTTGGGAAATCAGGCCCAGGTACAGCCTCCATCAAGTCTTCAATGCTTGCTTCAGGGTTGTCCATCAAAATATGCAGGGCTTTGATGACTTCTGCCAGATTATGCGGTGGAATATTCGTAGTCATCCCAACGGCAATCCCCGTCGCCCCATTTACTAATAAGTTAGGGAAACGAGCTGGCAAAACAACGGGTTCACGTTCACTGCCATCATAGTTATCTGTGAAATCAATTGTATCTTTATTGATATCCCGCAGCATTTCTGTGGCAATTTTACTCATCCGCGCTTCCGTATAACGCATCGCCGCTGCACCATCACCATCGACAGAGCCAAAATTCCCATGACCATCAACTAACATGTAACGGTAACTGAAATCTTGGGCCATCCGGACCATAGATTCATAAATTGCCGAATCACCATGGGGGTGAAATTTCCCCATAACATCCCCGACAATCCGGGCTGATTTTTTATAAGGTTTGTCCGGAGTTACCCCTAACTCGTTCATTCCGTATAAAATCCGCCGATGAACTGGCTTTAAGCCATCTCGGACATCTGGTAATGCCCGGGCCACGATAACACTCATGGCATAATCTAAAAAAGAACTGCGCATGGTTTTGGATAGATTAACATCTGTGATGCGCCGATCCTGTGCATTATCCATGTACTTTTCAAACTCCCTTCAATAGCACCAAAACCTGTTTAAATATCAAGATTATCAACAAAAGTTGCATTATCTTCAATAAAAATTCGTCTTGGTTCAACTTTATCGCCCATCAACATTTCAAAAACTTGATTGGCTTCTTCCGCATCGGAAACTTGAACCCGCAATAAACGTCGATTTTCAGGGTTCATCGTTGTCTCCCATAACTGTTCTGCATCCATTTCCCCTAACCCTTTGTACCGTTGAATAACCGGTTTAGGACTGGCAGATAGTTGGCCGACAACTTCTTTTAATTCTTCATCCGAATCAATATAGCGTCTAAATTTACCTTGCCGAACTTGATATAGTGGTGGTTGAGCAATATAAACATAACCCGCATCTACAATCGGCCGCATATAACGATAAAACAGCGTTAACAGCAATGTCCGAATATGTGCCCCGTCCACATCCGCATCAGTCATGATAATAAGCTTATGGTATCTTGCCTTTTGAACATCAAATTCTGAGCCAAAACCTGTACCCATGGCTGTAAACAGGGACCGAATTTCTTCATTGCTCAAAATCTTATCCATACTGGCTTTTTCGACGTTCAAAATTTTACCTCTAATCGGCAAAATTGCTTGTGTCAACCGAGACCGGCCAGATTTCGCAGAACCGCCGGCGGAATCCCCTTCGACGATAAATAATTCTGAAATTTCTGGGTCTTTACTAGAATTATCGGCTAGTTTCCCAGGTAAATTACTAATTTCCAAGCCTGACTTTTTACGGGTTACTTCACGGGCCCGCCGTGCAGCGACTCTCGCCCGGGCAGCCAACAGCCCCTTATCAATAATTGACCGGGCAACCGTTGGATTTTCCATCAAGAACTTACTGAACGCTTCAGAAAACATGCGATCCGTTACCGTCCGCGCATCTGAATTGCCCAGTTTAGTTTTAGTTTGACCTTCAAATTGAGGATCCGGATGCTTGATACTGACAATGGCCGTCATGCCTTCTCGGACATCTTCACCAGACAGATTTTCATCATTATCCTTAAACAACCCAGTTTTCTTTGCATAGTCATTGATCACTCGAGTTAAAGCTGTCTTAAACCCAGCTTCATGGGTCCCGCCTTCATACGTGTGGATATTATTGGCAAACGTCATCAGATTACTCTTAAAGCCCATGGTGTATTGAATCGCCACTTCTAACGTAATCCCTTGCTGTTCCCCTTCCACATAAATCGGTTCTGGGAATAAAACTTCTTTATCTTCGTTCAAAAATTCAACGTAGCTCTTTAAGCCGCCTTCATAATGAAATTCCAATTTTTCTTGAGTTTCTTTACGGTTATCCGTGAAGGTTAATTTTAAGCCTTTATTCAAGAAAGCCAATTCTCGAATCCGCGTTGTTAAAATATTGTCATCATAAACCGTTGTTTCCGTAAAGATATCTGGATCTGGTACAAAATGGACTTTTGTGCCATGTTCATGGGCGCCAGCTGTCCCGATGACTTTCATTTCGGTATGCACTTTGCCCCGTTCAAAATCCATATAATATTGTTTTTCATTTTTAGTAACGGTGACATCTAGTTTAGAGGATAACGCATTAACAACAGAAGCCCCCACACCGTGTAAACCGCCGGAAACTTTATATCCGCCGCCGCCAAATTTACCCCCGGCATGCAAAATGGTATAAACCGTTTCTAACGCTGGACGGCCTGTTTTAGCTTGAATCCCTACTGGAATCCCCCGGCCATTATCCGTTACGGTAATGCTATTATCGGCCTCTACAACCACATTGATCTCATTGGCAAAGCCAGCTAAAGCTTCATCAATCCCGTTATCAATAATTTCCCAAACCAAATGGTGTAGCCCTTGGCCGCTTGTGGAGCCAATGTACATCCCTGGCCGTTTACGAACAGCTTCTAAGCCTTCTAACACTTGAATTTGGCTGGCATCATAGCGCTTAGCCAATTTTTCTAAATTAGCCGTCTTTTCTTCTGCGGCTTCAGCACTTAAATCTGGTTGTGCTGCTTCTTCTGCCTTAGCTTCAACTTCAGCCGGCAATTCTAAATTCTTATCTTCAGAATGATCTTCTGGCATTGATTTACCTCCGTTATCCGCTTAACTTGACGGTTCATCTAATACGATGCCGTCTTGAATTGTAAAAATTTTTGGTGTCTTAATAATTTCTTTGGCCACGCTATCCAAGCTCGTCGTCGTCAAAAAAGTCTGCACCTTATCTTGAAAGGCCTTTAACAAATGGGTTTGCCGGACATCATCTAATTCCGACAATACATCATCTAATAATAAAACTGGATATTCACCCGTTTGTGCTTGCATTAAATCAATTTCGGCCAGCTTCACACTCAGCGCCGTTGTCCGCTGCTGACCTTGGGACCCAAACGCCTGAACATTTTGCCCATTTACATAAAACACAACATCATCCCGATGAGGCCCAAATAATGTTGTCCCATGTTCTATTTCACGTTTTTGATTCGTTTCATAAATTGTTTTAATTGCCTGATACAAAACTTCTTCAGAATCACTTAACTGTTCCGTTTTAACAAAGGTTTGATACTTAAAAGTCAATTGTTCTTGCTGATTGGTAATCTCTTGGTGAATAATCTGAGCGAAATTTTGCATCTGCTGCAATAGCTGATGCCGAATTTTAATCACCTTAGCACCAAAAGCGGCCAACTGATCCGATAAAACTTCTAAATAAATCAAATCATTGGCCTCTTTATATTTTAAACGGCGTAAATATAAATTTCTTTGTTTTAAGACCAGCTTATATTGGCTCAGATTCATCAAATAATTCATATTCATCTGACCAAATTCCATATCAATGAATCGGCGTCGATTAGCTGGCGGTCCTTTTACAATTTCTAAGTCCTCTGGTGCAAACAAAACCACGTTAAAGTGGCCTAAATATGCTGAAAGTTTAGCCTGCTCTAAATGATTGACCTTAGCCCGCTTGCCTTGCTTGCTAATAATCAGCTCCAAGGGCAGCTTTCCGGTCTGGCGCTGAACGACACCTTCCAATCTAGCGAAATCCTGCTGCCAGCGAATTAGTGCCTTATCGTTGGCCGTTCGATGACTACGGGTTAATGCTAAAACATAGATGGCTTCCAATAAATTAGTTTTACCCTGTGCGTTCGCCCCGATAAAAATATTAATACCCTGATCAAAATTCAGGGTATTGGTTTCATAATTTCGAAAATTTGTTAATTCTAAACGTTCTAAAAACATATTAAACCTGCTTTTGGATTTCAAAAGTCTGATCTAGAACTTCTAAAATATCGCCAGGATAAAGTTTTCGACCACGACGCTGCTCAGCTTCATGGTTCACAAAGACAACATTTTCTTGTAAAAACCACTTTGCCTGGCCGCCAGTACCTATAATGCCTTCTTCTTTCAAAACTTGCGTCAGTGTAATATAAGGTTGTGAAATAACAACAGTTTTCAGCGACACTTCATCACCTCCAGTGAACAAACTTAAAACCCAATGTTTTAAGCAGCTAAAAAACCGAATATATCAGTAGGATCTCTATACTATTATAGACTTTTATATCTTAAAAAACAAACTATTTGAGGTAAAAACGTCCATTTCAGCCAATTTATTTGTAATAAGTATCTTATGACTAAAACAGGGGAAAACAATTCAAAAAGCAAAATAAGTCCATTTTAGCCAAATTAGCCTTAATTTTTCATTTTGGCTCGCTAAAAACACAAAGCAATAACTTAAATTTCAATCAATTTAAGTTCAAAGCGTTAAAAAACACCTAAAAAAGTGTCCAAACTAGCACAATTTTTCTTGTGTAGTAGGACACTTTTTCGTTATTTAATGACACTCAACTTTTAATACAAACCGCTGAATACAGCATCAGTACAACTGATATACAAGAATTTTAAATTTGGTATACCAATTAAAAAGTCCGGACAGGTGTAATTAATTGAATAAAATTGTCGTCGTCTTCAGAAGGCACTAACGTAAATGGCCGCAATGCTGAAGTGAAGGCGACTTTCACGTTAGTTTGGCCAAAGGACCGCAATGCGTCTTTCATATAATCCGGATTAAATGAAATATCCAAACGTTCACCAGATAAATTTTCGAATTTTAAAGCTTCTTCCACATTCCCGAGTTCTGGGGAATTACTGTAAATCGTTGCCACTTGATCAGCAGGTTCAAAGACTAACCGGACTACGTTGTTTTGACTCGCATGAGACAGTAAAGAAGCCCGTTCAATCGAAGCTAATAAGACATTAGACTCAAATTCAACTTGCGTCGTTGACTCTGTTGGAATTAAACGATCTGTATCCGGATAAGTGCCTTCCAAAAGCCGCGAATAAAATTGAATCGTCCCTGCGGTAAATAAAACTTGGTTTTCGGTAATTCTTAAGTCGACTTCTTCGATATCTTCTGTTAAAATTTTAGCCAGTTCCGTTAAACTTTTACCAGGAATAATGACATCATATTCTAGATTTTGCGTATTTTCTAAAGTCAGCTTCCGTTGAGACAACCGATGACTGTCCGTTGCCACGGCTGAAAGCAATTGATCATTGACTTTCAAGTGAACCCCGGTCAAAATTGGCCGACTTTCTTGGTTTGAAACTGCAATAACCGTTTGAGAAATCACTTGTTTTAAAATATCTGCAGAAAGTGTCAGTTTTTGGGCCGCATTAACTTCTGGCAGTCTAGGATAGCTGTTGGCATCTAAACCATTAATATTAAATGAAGCAGGCCCTGAAGTGATCGTTGTTTGGAAGCCTTCTTCAACAATAATTGTCATTAAGTTATTCGGTAATTTTTTAACGATTTCGCCAAAGAACCGGGCAGGTAACACAATATTGCCGGTTTCTGCAATCACTAATTGGGCATCGGGATCATTAACATCAATGATGGCCTCAATGGAAATGTCCGCATCACTACCCGTTAAAGTAAGGCCATTATGCGTTAATTCTAATTTAAGTCCGGTTAAAATTGGAATGGTAACTTTATTGGAAATAGCCCGTTGAACATCATTTAAAGTTTTTATGAATCTTGAACGGCTAATTGTAAATTTCATGAAGCATCCTCCTAGGGTACAACTTGTTTTTTAGATAAATCTATTAATTAATAATGTAGTAATAGTAGTAGAGCGGTGAATACTGTGGAAAACTAAAAAAAAGAAGGCCTATTTAGTTTTTCACATGTGGATAAAAAAAGGATAACCTTGAGGAAAAGCCAAAAGTTATCCCCAGATCAATTTTTCAAAAGATTCTTTAATTCTGCAATATTATTCTTTAAATCTTGATCATCGCTAAGACTTTGATCAATTTTTTCATGGGCATGGATAACGGTGGTATGATCTTTACCGCCAAACTCCATGCCTATTTTTGGTAGCGAACTATCTGTGAGTTCTCGAGATAGATACATAGCAATTTGTCTTGGCACAACAATGCCTTTATTGCGTTTTTTACCTTTAAGATCTGTCAAAGAAATATGGTAATATTTGGCTACGGTTTCTTGAATTTTAAGAATAGATAAGCCGTTAGCGGCGTCACTCAACTTCAGGCTCTTCAAGGCATCAGCCGCCAGACTAGTGGAAATAACTTCATTTTTCATATTGGCGTAAGCATGTACTCGAATTAAGGCGCCTTCTAGTTCCCGAATATTGGAATCAATCTGGCCTGCGATATAAGACAAAGTATCATCTGGAATGTCCAGTTGGTCCGCATCGGCTTTATTGCGTAAAATAGCAATCCGAGTTTCTAAGTCTGGCGGTGTAATGTCAACAGATAAGCCCCATTTAAAGCGAGAAACTAAGCGGTCTTGCAGTTTTGGAATTTCATTTGGCAAACGATCAGAAGTGAGGACAATTTGTTTTTTTTCTTCATATAAATCATTAAATGTATGGAAAAACTCTTCTTGTGTCGCTTCTTTATCCGCAAAAAACTGCACGTCATCTACCATTAATAGGTCCACGCTACGATATTCTTCACGGAATTGTTTTTGTGTGTTGGTTTGAATCGCACTGACAAGGTCATTCGTAAAAGTTTCGCTGGTTACATATTTGACTTTTGCGTTGGGTTTATTGGTTAACAACTGATGGCCGATAGCTTGCATCAAATGGGTTTTACCCAAACCCACGCCCCCATATAAAAATAGTGGGTTGTATAAAACGCCAGGCTCTTCTGAAACAACTAACGCCGCTGCATGGGCCATTTGATTACCGGTACCCGTGACAAAAGTTTCAAAAGTGTATTTGCTGTTTAAATGCGTATTCGTTAAGAATCGATTGGTTTCGGTCGCTGCTTCAGTTGTTTCTTTTTTGGCCGGTTCTGTGGTGGCTTCCGGTGCTGTTAAATCAGCATCATCTTCAGCGGCAACGATCAAAATTGGATTTAACTCGACGTTAAAATGCGCATAAATGATTTCGACGATTTTTGTTAAAATATTGCTCTCCCAATAATCCTTATGCAATTTCGAAGGTACAGAAATCTTTAGGTTATTACCGACTAAGGCCACAGGTTTTGCAGATTGAATCCAAGTTCGATAACTGACTAAAGTGAAACTTGCTTGAAATTGCTGATCAATGTAGTGCCAAAGCTCCTCTAAATTTGGCAACGATTTTTCCCTCCCCTTCAACTTGATAAAGTGTATTCTAAAAAGTTATGCACATTTTTAGTGTACTGAAATATTTTAGCATTTATAAAAAAAGTTTTCCACAGGAAGATCGCTAAGATTTATTTAAATCACAATTCCCAAAAACAAAAATATTAATGACTGTGGATAGTGGGGATTTTAATAAAATTTTTGAGTTATCCACAGATGACATCTGAATACAAAAGCCTATAGTATACCATTATTAATGGTTATTAACACACAAAAAACGAAGCTGTGGATAGTTTAAAATTAACAGCGTTAACTTGTGGATACTCCTCAAAAAAGGCTGTGGAAAACTTTTAAACTAAAAAATTATATTTTTTTGATAGGCACATCTTTTTAGTGAGCTGTGGATAAAATTGCGCCACAGAATTTAAAATTTTATTTGCGTTCTATCAAAAATGTGATATTATAGGCTAGTGATTGTATTTAACGGTGTATTTCTATGATCTAAACTTAAATAAATTTTCACCGTATCATCCGAGGAGGTGTAGTTTTGACAACAAAACGGACTTATCAACCTAAGAAACGTCATCGTGAACGTGTCCATGGTTTCAAGAAGAGAATGAGTACTAAAAACGGCCGTAAGGTATTAGCTAGACGCCGTGCAAAAGGCAGAAAGGTATTGTCTGCATAAGGCCACTGATGATTCAGTGGTTTTTTATTTAGCTTTTTTAATCATTTCCTATTAATATAGGTAAATTTAGTTAGGATAAGGATAATTATGCGTAAATCGTATCGGATTAAAAAGGAGGCCGAGTTCCAAAACGTTTTTACAACTGGAGCTTCGATGGCCAATCGGAATTTTGTTGTCTGTCATTTAACGGTGCCTGCACAAAAGCATTTTCGTGTCGGCATTTCCGTTGGTAAAAAGGTTGGCCATACTGCGGTCTTACGTAATCAAATTAAACGTTATATTCGACAAAGCTTGTTAGAATTGAAACCTTATCTAAAGCAAGATGTTGATTTTTTAGTGATCGCCCGTAAACCAAGTAAAGATTTAGACTTTTTTGAGACGAAAAAAAATTTGATTCATGTCTTCAAACTGGCGGGCTTGCTAGACAAAGATTTTGAAATGACAAAATCTTAATTGAGACGGGTAATCAAGAAAATGATGAGGGAATGCTTTTGAATAAACGACAACTTAAACGCTTAGCTTTATTTGGCTTTTTGGCGCTACTAATTGTAGTATTATCTGGCTGTACCAATATCACTACGCCAGTAACGAAGGATAGTACAGGTATTTGGGATCATTACATAGTTTATAACTTCTCACAGTTTATTTTATGGATCGCACATATCTTTAATAACAGTTTTGGCTGGGCCATTGTGATCTTTACGATTATTATTCGGTTGGTTTTATTACCATTAAATCATTTCCAAATGAAGAGTATGCGGAAACAAATGGAAATTCAGCCAGAATTAGAAGCACTACGTAAGAAATATGATGCTAAAGATGCGGACACACAGCGTAAATTGCAGACGGAAACGCAAAAGTTGATGTCTGAAGCTGGCGTTAATCCACTGATGGGTTGTTTACCGTTAGTGATTCAGTTACCATTTATGTATGCGTTGTTCCAGGCGATTGCCAGAACGAAAGCTTTAAGTGAAGGTAGTTTCTTATGGATGCAGCTTGGGGCTAAAGATCCGTACTACATTATGCCAATTTTAGCGGCGCTGTTCACTTTAGCCACTTCTTATCTTTCTAGTTTGTCACAGCCAACGCAAAATGCGACAACGCGGATGATGACTTGGGGGATGCCAATCATTATTTTGTTCACCTCCTTGAATTTCCAGTCAGCGATTACCTTATATTGGGTAGTTTCTAACGCTTTCCAAGTTGGGCAGACACTATTATTACAAAATCCTTATAAGATCATTCGAGAAAGAGAAGCAAAGGTACAAGCGAAAAAAGATCGCGAAAAAGCATTACAGAAGGCACGAAAGAAAGCTTATCGGCGAAAACGATAGTAAAGAGGAGGTTTATCCATGCCAACTTTTGAAGGTTCAACAGTTCAAAAGGCCATAAAAAAGGGTTTAAAAGCTCTGAATTTGACCGAAGTAGAAGTTACAGTAAAAGTGGTTTCTGAAGGAAAACGGGGCGGCTTTTTGGGCTTAGGCGGTGATCCAGCAGTCGTTCAGGTGGAAAAAATTCCAGAGCCTGTACCTGAAGCAGAATTAGAACCAGACCGTCAAGCGCAGCCGCTACCAACACCAGCTGTTCAAGATGGGGATGACGTCATTCCCAAAACCCAGTTAACTGAATCTAAAAAACCAGAGACAGCTGAAAAACCAGCTGCTCAACCTGCAACCGTTGTTGACAACGATGAGGTTTTAAAAGATTTAGGTGTTTATATTACCAGTATTTGCGCCACCTTAAAAACACCGGTTTTGATTAAGTTATCTCGGCAGCAAAATGAAGTTGTGTATCAGCTGGATACCAATAAAGAAGGTTTGGTCATTGGTAAACATGGACGGACCATCAACTCTTTACAATATTTAGCGCAGACTTATTTTAATCATTATGGCAAAGGCAAGTTTCGGATTACTTTAAATGTGGGTAATTACCGGCAACGCCGTGAAGAAACCTTAAAACACTTAGCGGATAAGGCCGCGCGAGAAGTCATCGCTTCGGGCAAACCTTATTTGTTAGATGACATGCCTTCTTTTGAACGGAAAGTCATTCATCAACAATTAGCTGATAATACGCATGTTGATACGATTTCAGAAGGTAAAGAACCTCATCGTTATGTGATTATTAAAAGTAAGTTTAATTAAGTTTTGACAAATTGATTTAAAATTAGTATATTATAGACATTTAAATACGGACGAAGTAGTCAAAGTGCTTTCTCCATTGCAAATTGCTTGTTTAGCCTTGCGTTTGTGATGGATTGGCACTTTTTTTATGTTTTGAATCTCGTTGAAAGAAATTATGGAGGTTATTATGGCACATACAGTAACAGAATATGATACGATTGCCGCGATTTCGACACCGATTGGTGAGGGTGCAATTTCAATTGTGCGTCTATCTGGTGAACAAAGTTTAACAATTGCGAATCGAATTTTTAAAGGCAAAGATTTGGCGCAAGTTGCCAGCCATACGATTCAATACGGTCATATTGTGGATCCTGAAACAGATGAAGTGATTGACGAAGTGATGGTTTCGGTAATGTTGGCACCAAAGACTTTTACCCGTGAAGATGTTATTGAAATCAACTGTCACGGCGGCCTCTTGGCAACGAATCGTATTTTACAGTTATTGTTGGCCAATGGTGCTCGGGCGGCAGAACCTGGAGAATATACAAAGCGGGCCTTTTTAAACGGTCGAATTGATTTGACGCAAGCAGAATCGGTGATGGACTTGATTCGAGCTAAAACGGATAAGGCAATGCATGTGGCTTTGAATCAGCTGGACGGAAATTTAGCCCATTTAATTCAGAATTTGCGTCAAGAAATTTTGCAAGTTTTAGCGCAAGTTGAAGTGAATATTGATTATCCAGAATACGATGAAGATGAATTAACGACGAAGATGCTGCTGGAAAAAGCAGATATTGTGGATCAAGCCATTAGTGAGCTTTTGAAGACTGCACAACAAGGTAAAGTTTTGCGGGAAGGCCTAGCGACGGCGATTATTGGCCGGCCGAATGTGGGGAAATCCAGTTTATTAAATTATTTATTACACGAAGATAAAGCGATTGTAACCGATGTGGCCGGGACAACTCGAGATGTGATCGAGGAATATGTCAATATTAACGGGGTCCCGCTAAAATTAATTGATACTGCGGGGATTCACCACACAGAAGATAAGGTTGAAAAAATCGGGGTTGATCGCAGCCGGCAAGCACTGGAGGCGGCTGAATTAGTGTTACTAGTCCTTAACCAAAGCGAAGCCTTAACCCCAGAAGATCAAGAGCTGTTAACTTTAACAAAGGCTAAAAAACGGATTATTTTGTTAAATAAAACAGATTTACCAACGGCACTGACGAAAACAATGTTGCAGCCGTATTTGCATGAAGGCGAGCAGCCTTTAGAAATTTCAATTTTAACGCAGTTAGGCACTAAGGCCTTGGAACGCCGGATAAACGCTTTGTTTTTTGCAGGGATTGAAACCAATCAAAATACGGTGATGGTTACGAATGCCCGGCAAATTGGGCTGTTGCGCCAGGCACAACAGGCTTTAAATGATGTCCGTCAAGGCATTGCTGCCGGGATGCCGGTGGATTTGGTTCAAATTGATATGACAAGCTGCTGGGATAAATTAGGTGAAATTACAGGAGATAGTGCACCAGATGAATTAATTACGCAATTATTCAGTCAATTCTGCCTAGGTAAATAGGTTAAAAGCCTTAAAGGAGTATTTTTAAATAAATGAAAACTTACGATTCTAAAACTTATGATGTGATTATTGTTGGTGCCGGCCATGCAGGCAGTGAGGCGGCTTTAGCAGCGGCACGAATGGGACAAAAAACATTACTGCTGACAATCAATTTAGATATGGTGGCTTTTATGCCTTGTAATCCTTCGGTAGGCGGTCCGGCAAAAGGGACGGTTGTTCGAGAGATTGATGCTTTAGGCGGTCAAATGGGTAAAAATATTGACGCCACTTATATCCAAATGCGGATGTTAAATACGGGTAAAGGCCCGGCTGTCCGGGCTTTACGGGCCCAAGCGGATAAAGGCCAATATCATCGGGTGATGAAAGATACTTTAGAAAATGAAGCCAATCTCACCTTACGCCAAGGTATTGCAGATGCATTAATTGTGGAAGATGGGGTTTGTAAAGGGGTTATCACGAATACAGGCGCCCGTTATTTAGCAGATGCGGTTGTCCTAACAGCGGGTACAGCTTCTCGGGGTAAGATTATTATCGGCGAATTGATGTATTCTTCAGGACCTAATAACTCGATTCCATCTATTAAGCTGTCTGAAAACTTAGAAACATTAGGGTTTAAATTGCGGCGGTTTAAGACCGGGACGCCACCACGCGTGGACGGCAACACGATTGACTACAGCAAGACCGAAGAACAGCCTGGGGATACAACTCCGAATGCATTTAGTTATGAAACGCCAGATGCGGCTTATTTAACCGATCAATTATCGTGCTGGATGACCTATACCAATGCGACAACCCACCAAATTATTCGGGATAATTTAGATCGGGCCCCAATGTTTTCAGGCGTCATTGAAGGGGTTGGCCCAAGATATTGTCCTTCAATTGAAGATAAAATTGTCCGTTTTGCGGATAAGCCACGGCATCAGCTGTTCTTAGAGCCTGAAGGTCGCGATACAGAAGAATATTATGTCGGTGATTTTTCCACATCAATGCCCGAAGAAGTTCAGCAAAAAATGCTGCATTCTGTGGCCGGTCTAGAGCATGCAGAAATGATGCGGCCGGGCTATGCTATCGAATATGATGTGGTGGAGCCTTGGCAGTTGAAAGCAACTTTGGAAACTAAAGTTATTGAAAATCTTTATACAGCGGGTCAAATGAACGGTACTTCTGGTTATGAAGAAGCTGCTGGTCAAGGCATTGTCGCAGGAATTAATGCTGCTTTAAAAGTTCAGGGCAAAGCACCGTTTATTTTAAAACGCAGTGATGCTTATATTGGGGTCATGATTGATGATTTAGTAACTAAAGGTACTAATGAACCTTATCGTTTATTAACCAGCCGGGCAGAATACCGTTTGATGTTGCGCCACGATAACGCCGATTTACGATTGACTCAGCAAGGTTATGAGTTTGGGTTGATTTCAGAAGACCGTTATCAAAACTTTTTAACTAAAAAAGCAGCCATCGACGCAGAATTAGCGCGTTTGGAAAATGTTCGGGTTAAACCGACACCAGAAGTACAAGCCTTTTTAGCCGAAAAACAAGTTGCACCTTTGAAAGATGGTGTTTTGGGTGTTGATTTCTTAAAGCGGCCAGAAGTAACCTATGCAGATTTAGTACGTTTTGTAGGTGCAGCACCAACGGCATTGGATCATCGGGTTATTGAACAAGTTGAAATTCAAGTGAAGTATGCCGGTTATATTCGTAAGGAAGAAGCTAAAATTGCCAAATTAAAGCGGCTAGAAGCGAAAAAGATTCCAGATCGGATCGACTACAGTGCCATTAACGGTTTAGCTACTGAGGCACGGCAGAAGCTAGAAAAAATCCAACCGGAAACGCTAGCTCAAGCCAGTCGGATTAGCGGTGTCAATCCAGCCGACATCGGTATCTTGAGTGTTTATATCCAACAAGGTAAAATTGCAAAAGTAGGTTAAACTTAAAAAACCCAGTCAACGTATTTTGAGGACTGGGCTTTTTTTGTGCACTGATTAAAAAGTCTGCTAGTTTGTATTGCAAGTTAGTTAATCTTAACGTATACTAATTTGTAAAGCAAGATAGTTAGCTAAGGAGACTTTTTTATGACATCCAAAGTGTCTTCACAGATGTTAAAAGGAATTTTATCCGGATGTATTTTAGTTTTATTAAGCCGAGAAACACTTTATGGTTATAAGATCAGTACAGCACTCATGGCGTTTGGCTTTGATGAAGTCCCCATGGGCACCATTTATCCTTTACTATTGTCATTAGAAAAAAAGGGCTTCATTCAAAGTCAGCTACAGCCGTCAGAAAACGGGCCGGACCGTAAATACTATACTTTGACGGCTGCGGGCAAAGCTGAAAAGAAGGCTTTTATCAAACAATGGCAGGTTTTAAGTACAAATGTGGCGCAATTAATTAAGGAGGATGTCTATGAAGACCTCAGCAGTGATCGCACAAAATAATCTATTACGGCAGCAATTAGACAAGGTTAATCGACGTTATTACGAAAATTTACTTATTTATTTTAGATGCCAAACTTTATTTAGAGCGGAACCCCAGGGGGAAGGGCTACTGTTAGAAATTCTGCAAGATATCATTGAGGCACAAAAACATGGGCAAAGTGCTTCAGAATATTTTGGCAGACAGCCTAAAGCCATGGTGGACGCACTCATTGATGAAATACCGCTGCAGCGTAAAAGTATTTGGCAGTTTTGTGGCTTAGTATTGGGTATTTACAGTCTAATCAGTTTAAGCGTGCAGCTGCTGACAACCGCCCATTTTTTAGATTTTGGCTTTTTATTCATTGAAACAGGGCTTGTTTTAGGCTTATGTCTTTTGATTTTTAAAAGTATTGCGGCAGCAACTTACTATTATCAGCATCGAATTTTGAAAATACTGCTGAGTTATGGTGTGATTGGTCTTTGTTTTGCGGCTTTTGTTGGTTTTACAAGCTTAAAGACTTATTTGCATTGGCAGACAGTTTTGAGTTGGCATTGGTGAAATATTATTTCTTGGGAAATAATGCAATTTGAAAATAGAGAAATAGGGGTAAATGTAGATGTATAAGTTAATTGTATGCGATTTGGATGAAACTTTATTAAATGATGCTGGTGTTTTGACAGCGGGCAATATTACGGCGATTAAAGCAGCTATGGCCAAAGGGGTTTATTTTGTACCCAATTCTGGCCGTAGCTATACGTCTTTTCAAGATAATTTAGCGGATTTAGGACTAAAAAATAAAGCCGATACTTATAGTATCAGCTACAATGGTGGTTTGATCATTGAAAATAAAGATAATCGGCCGCTGGCGCAACACACTTTAGATTTTGAGACCGCTAAAGCTGTTTTTGAATTAGCGCTGGCTAGCGGTGGTTCAGTGCATCTTTATACGGCAGATCACGGTTATTTATGTCAGCCTTCTCAATGGGATTTGGCCTATTTAAAGCAACGGGGTGTCCACTTTGAGATTTTAGAAAATCCTAATTTTGAAGATTTCAGAGACGCGTTAATTATGAAAGTGATTGTGGCTTTTCCGAAAATGGCGGACCGGCAAGCGCTAAAAGATAAAGTCTTAACGCAGGTTAAAACGCCGTTAACTGCCACTTTTTCTTCAGACCGCTATATTGAATTTAATGCCGCTGAGGCGGACAAAGGCCGTGCGACACTGGAATTGGCCGAAAAATTAGGCCTCACAGCCGAACAAGTCATTGCGGTAGGTGATAACAGTAATGATTTGGCAATGATTCAGGCAGCAGGCCTAGGGGTTTGTATGGCCAATGGTTTAGACGGTGTCAAAGCCCAGGCCCAGTATGTGACGCAAAGTGACAACAATCAAGATGCGCTAAAAGAAATTATCGAACGTTTTATTTTATAGAGTTGGTGTGGTATCGTCTGAAAAATAAGTCGGGAAGGCGGCGACTAAAGCTTGTTCTTCATCTAACATCAAATGTAGGTGATTAATTGTCAACCGCTCAGCTTCTTCTGGTTCGTGGGCTTTAACAGCGGCTAATAATTGATTGTGGTCGTTAACTAATTTGCTCCAGTTGAGACTGGCAAGATTTAGCCGTAGCCAACGGAAACGATTTAATTGAACATTAATGGTCTGGAGCCAATCCCAGACCATTTTTTTGTCGGTAATTTCATAAAAACTACGGTGAAAAGCTTCATCTAGATCAAAAAAGGCTTCGTAATCATTACTTTTAATGGCCGTATGTTGCGCTTTGACAATATTTTGCAAGGCTCTGATATCTGCAGTTTTGGCTTTAGAAGCCGCTTCAACCATCACTTTACGCTCAATACTTTCACGGACAAAACGGGCGTTGACAGCCACGTCTAAGTTGATTTTTGAAACATAGGTCCCACTTTGAGGGATAACTTCGATTAAGCCATCTTTACGCAGCCGAATTAAGGCTTCACGAATTGGTGTCCGGCCAAGATCTAAATCTTTTTCTAAAGAACTTTCAGAAATTTTATCACCGGGGGCATAACTAGAATGCATGATGCGTTTACTAATTTCTAAATAGGCTTGATGTTGCATATTGTTGCTAAAATTCATCATAAAAATAACGACCTCCACTAATAAAATACTTATGATAATAATATCACATTCACACCAGACAAGGACGGTATCTAAAAAATTCTTCAAATTATTAAAAAAATAGACCAAATCAACGGGCCTTTAATAACTTGTGAATCTGAGCGAACTGGATACGCACGAACTTGTAGCCAACATTAAAATGAGATTAGAAATATAAAAATGACTATTTAACTCATCTTAATTTAATTATATGGTCAATTTGATTAAATAATTACTTTATTATATTTATTCAAATTATTTTTTAAAATGACTATTTTCAATAATAGGCTGAATTAATGCGTTTTTCATAAATTGCAATTAAACAGCGTACAATTAAATTATGAGATTACAAACGATAAAATTAATTTTTAATGATAATATCATATGGTGCGGCTTATTATACATAAATCTCTTAATTTTTCGATATAAATGCTTCTTAATAAAGACTTTAAAACTTCATGGGTCACGCGACATGACCACCTTATTTTGCAGTATAAACAAATTATTTTGAATTTTTAATGAAAATTAGTTGATTTAATTATAATAATGTTTTAATATATTAGAAAAATATTAGAAAAACATTTGGGTGGTTATAATAATGAAAAAATCTAAGATTGCAATTTTGGCAGCTTCAGCATTGATGTTGGCTGCAACATTCACAGGGTGTGCGAACAAAGCCGCTAGTGAAGGGAACTCAGCTTCAGGAAATACGATTACGATTGGCGGGAACTTCGAATTATCTGGTTCTGCTGCCGCTTATGGCAGTGCAATGCAACGTGGGGTTAAATTAGCAGTCAATGAAATTAACAAAAACGGCGGGGTTAAAGTAGACGGTAAGAAGATGAAGTTAAAATTAGTGACGAAGGATAATAAATCCGATAACTCACAAGCTGCCTCTATTGCCACGAACTTAACGACACAGACAAAAGCTTCAGCTGTTATTGGCCCAATTACTTCTGGGGCAGGCTTAGCAGCATTGCCAAACATGACTAAGGCCAAAGTACCTTTAATCACACCCGGGGGAACGCAAGATTCATTAACTTTACAAAAGAATGGTAAAGTTCAGCCTTATATGTTCCGTTCATGTTTTGAAGATAGTTTCCAAGGGGAAGCTTTGGCACGTTACATCTATAATAATATGAACTTAAATCGGGTAGCGATTTTAGGGGATAAATCAACAGATTATGCTCAAGGATTGATCAAGGCGTTCAAGAAAGAATATAAAGGCAAAGTGGTTGTTACAGAATACTATCAATCTGGGGACAAAGACTTTAACACGTTATTAACAAAATTAAAGGGTAAAGAATTTGATGCTTTGTTTGTACCAGGTTACTACTCTGAAGCTGGGTTGATCGTCCGTCAAGCTAGAGAAATGGGTATTACTCAACCAATCGTTGGGGCCGATGGTTTCGCAGATCCTAAGCTTATCAAGATTGCCGGAAAGAAAAATGCTTCAAACATTTATTATACAACGCACTTTGATGCTAAAGCACCAGCGAACGATAAAGTCGGTAAATACTTGAAACTTTACAAAGACACTTACGGTGACGATGCCGGAACATTTGATGCTTTGTCTTACGATGCAGTTTACATGATTAAACAAGCGATTGAAGATCAAGATTCTACAAACTCTGTTAAGATTGCCAAAGGTTTGGCTAAGTTGAAGAACTTTGAAGGGGTTACTGGTTCAATTACGATTGACAAAGATCATAATCCACAAAAACCAGTTATCATTACAAAACTTGAAAACGGGGTTGAAGCAGAAGCAACCGCGGTTAAATAAAAGTTAAAATTTAAGTTTCTGTTTTTCCCAGTTGTGCAGCAATACTGTTAGGTTATTTCTGAGAAAAGCCTAGTCCAAATGATTATTGGTACTGGGCTTTTTTCAAAGTTATGAGTAAATTTAAGGAGCGTGAGCAGTGTGCAGATTTTACAACAACTTATTAATGGGCTGTCCCTAGGGAGTATTTATGCGTTATTAGCCTTAGGGTACACAATGGTTTACGGCATCATTAAGTTAATCAACTTTGCCCACGGTGATGTTTATATGTTAGGGGCCTTTTGGGGTTATTATATGATTAATCAATTCCATGTGGGCTTTTGGACGGCTTTAATTGTATCTATGATCTTTTGTGCCATCGTTGGGGTGGTCATTGAATTCTTAGCTTATCGGCCACTTAGAAATTCACCGCGGATTGTCGTTTTAATTACCGCAATCGGGGTTTCGTTCCTATTGGAAAATGGGATGAGTTATCTCTTTTCTTCTAGTCCGCGGGATTTCCCACAGGCAATGCAGATGGTTCGGTACCATTTCTGGGGCATTTCGATTTCAAATATTCAGATTTTAATTTTAGTAACTTCTATTGTTTTGATGATCTTATTGCAATTAATCATCAAGCGGACCCGGATGGGTAAAGCAATGCGGGCAGTTTCTGTGGATCCAGAAGCGGCGAAGTTAATCGGGATTAATGTGAATCATACAATTTCCTTTACGTTTGCTTTAGGCTCTGCTTTAGCAGGGGCTGCGGGGGTAATGATTGGTTTGTATTACAACTCGATTGATCCATTGATGGGGATGACACCAGGGATTAAAGCCTTTGTTGCTGCGGTTTTAGGTGGTATTGGTTTGATTCCAGGGGCTGCGTTAGGTGGCTTTGTCATCGGGATTGTGGAAACCATTGTGCAAGCATTGGGCTTTTCAGCTTTCCGAGATGCGGCGGTTTATGCCATCTTGATCATTATTTTAATTATTCGACCAGCTGGTATTTTAGGCAAGGTCACACGTGAGAAAGTGTAGGTGTCTGACATTGAAGAAAAATCTTAAATTTAATGCAATTTGGCTTTTGATCGCCATCGCTGGCTGGATTTTGATCAATGTCCTTGAAGGCGTCGGCATTATTGACCAGTTTGCGGAAAATACGTTAGTTTTGATTGGGATTAATATTATTTTAGCAACGGGGTTAAACTTAATTATTGGTTTTTCCGGACAGTTTTCTTTAGGGCATGCGGGTTTTATGGCTTTAGGCGCTTATGCGGCGGCTTTAGTCACGCAGGCGATTCCAACACCGGGTGGTTTTGTGATCGGGATGGTCGCTGGGATGATCTTGGCCGGTGTCGTAGCGTTGATCATTGGGATGCCAACATTGCGCTTAAAAGGTGATTATTTAGCCATTGCCACAATGGGTGCGGCGGAGATTATTCGAATTATTATTGTCAATCTAAAAATTACCAATGGGCCGGCGGGGCTTTATGGTTTACCACAGTTAGCGAATTGGTCGTTAGTTTATGTTTTAGTCGTGGTGACGACGATCTTTACGGTTAATTTTATTCATTCTCGTAATGGCCGGGCAGTGATGTCGGTACGTGAAGATGAAATTGCGGCTGAATCTATGGGGATTAATACGACTAAATTTAAAGTTGCCGCATTTGTCTTCGGTGGTATGACAGCTGCGATTGGCGGGGCGTTACATGCTAGTTACATTCAAACTATCGCGCCGAATGATTTCGGGATTATGCAGTCGATTAATATTTTGATTATCGTCGTTATGGGCGGTATTGGCAGTATTACCGGAACATTTGCGGCCGCAATTTTGCTAGGTATTTTGGATATGGTCATGCAAAGTTTCGGGGCGTTACGGATGGTCCTTTACTCACTGGCTTTAATTTTAATCATGATCTTCCGGCCTAAGGGCTTGTTTGGGACTTGGGAATTTTCAGTGAAGCGTTTGTTCAATCGTAAGAAAAAAGCAAAGGAGGGGGCTTAAATGGCCGTTTTATTGGATGTTAAAGATTTAACTAAAAATTTCGGTGGCCTGGCGGCAGTGTCAGATGTTAATTTGCATTTAGATGATAATGAGCTGGTGGCGCTAATTGGCCCCAACGGCGCTGGGAAAACAACGCTATTTAATTTGATGACTGGGCAGACCCCGCCTTCTGAAGGCTCTATTTCTTTAAGAACCAACGAAGGAATGCAAGTTTTGAATGGTAAAAAACCTTATCATATTGCGGATATGGGTTTAGCAAGAACGTTCCAAAATATCCGATTGTTTAAAGAATTAAGTGTATTGGATAATGTTTTAATTTCGATGACGAGCAAAAACAAAGAGAACTTCTTCGGCAGTTTAATTCGAACGCCTAATTTTTATAAAACTGAGGCGCGTTTACGTAAAGAAGCGCTGGATTTACTAGAAATTTTTGAAATGCAGGACTTAGCGGATACATTAGCTTCCAATATGCCTTATGGGGCACAGCGGCGCTTAGAGATTATCCGGGCTTTAGCAACAAAACCTAAAATTTTATTTTTGGACGAACCAGCAGCCGGAATGAATCCGGAAGAAACGGCAGCTTTAACCGCAACGATTCGACAGATTCAAAAAGATTTTGGGATTACCGTTTTGCTAATTGAACATGATATGTCCTTAGTGATGAATGTGGCGGAACGCATTTATGTCTTGCAGTACGGGAAATTATTGGCGGAAGGCACGCCTAAAGAAATTCAGTCTAACCAAGCGGTTATTGATGCTTATTTAGGAGGTGGCGTTTAATGTTACTACAGGTTAAAGATCTTTCAGTGAATTATGGCGTCATCCAAGCTGTTAAAGGCATTAATTTTGAAGTAAATGAAGGCGAGATTGTTTCGTTAATCGGTGCCAATGGGGCCGGAAAAAGTACGACGTTGCATGCAATTTCCGGTTTAATTCGGCCAAAAGCCGGTAAAATTTTGTATAATGACCGTGAGATTCAAAAAGAGAGTTCACAAAAGATTGTTTCCGGTGGGATTTCCCAAGTTCCGGAAGGTCGACATATATTTCCCGGGTTATCTGTGATGGAAAACTTACAGATGGGTGCTTTTTTACGAAAAGATCGGGATAAGGTAAAAAAGGATTATGCCAATATTTTTGAACGTTTTCCAGTTTTGGAAGAACGTAAAAATCAAGATGCGGCCACGTTATCTGGTGGTGAACAGCAGATGTTAGCGATGGGCCGAGCTTTGATGGCAGCGCCTAAATTATTGCTATTAGATGAACCGTCCATGGGTTTGGCGCCAATTTTTATTAATGAAATTTTTGATATTATTGAAGAAATCAAGCGAAATGGGACGACGGTTTTGTTAATTGAGCAAAATGCGGCTAAGGCTTTGTCAATTGCGGATCGCGGGTATGTGTTGTCGGTCGGCAAGATTGTACTGAGTGGGACTGGGGCAGAATTATTAAGTAATGATGCCGTTCAAAAAGCCTATCTTGGCGGTTAATTAAAGTGATTTAAGGCGATGGCCTGGATGCTTAAAAGGAGGAATAAGGCGATGAGTGTTTCAGATTTTATGACCACAACGTTAATTACGGTAACACCAGATGTGCGCATCAATGATGCCGTTGATTTAATGCGGACACATAAGATTCATCGCTTGCCAGTTGTCGATAATGGGCGATTGGTAGGCTTAGTAACACAGGGGATTATTGAAGCAGCTATGCCGTCAAAGGCGACGAGTTTAAGTGTTTATGAAATGAATTATTTATTAAATAAAACAACGGTTAAAGACGTGATGGAAAAAAGTGTACTGACCATTGCCCCAGCGGCTTCTTTAGAAGATGCCATTTATAAAATGCGTCAATACAATATCGGTGTTTTACCAGTTTTAGATGCTCAAGGCCATTTACAAGGTATTATTACCAATAATGATATTTTTGATGCTTTCTTAGACTTAGCAGGTTACAATGCTGGGGGCACGCAAGTAGCGGTTAAGACGGAAAAAGATGAGGTTGGTTTCTTAGCTAAAGTCGGAGCGGCGTTAGCTGAAAATAAATACAGCATTTTGACATTAGTCGTTAACCGCCGGGCTAATGAGCAGATTATTCAGATTCATGTGGCGGCGACAGATCCGCAAGGCGTTAAAACCGCTTTAGAGGCTGCTGGCTTTGAAGTCGTCCAAGCTGAGCTAGCTAAGAATGAAACAGATTAAAAAGCGCTAGGCGGCTGTTAAATACAGCAATTAAGCTTTTAAAATAATAAACTAAAAAAGATCTAGGCCGAAAAACCGACTTAGATCTTTTTTAAAGCAAAAAAATAAGACTAACAGTAATGTCAGTCTTATTGCTTATGAAATTTAGATGTTTTCAGGAACAAGTTTAACAGAAGGTGTACCGAACCATTCGATATGTTCTTCAACAGTGTTCTTGATAGCTTCTGTACCAGGTGCTAAGACTTTACGAGGATCAAAGCCTTTAGTTTCGTGGTCTTTGTTTTCTTCGATGTATTTACGGATTTCTTTTGCCCAAGCAATTTGTTGTTCAGTATTAACGTTGACTTTAGCAACACCTAAGCCAATTGCTTTTTGAATTTGATCAACAGGGATGCCAGAACCACCATGTAATACTAATGGAATAGAAACAGCGTCTGTTAATTCTTTCAAACGGTCAAAGTTTAAACCTTGCCAGTTTGCAGGGTAAACACCGTGGATATTACCAATACCTGCAGCTAAGAAGTCGATGCCAGTAGCAGCTAATTGTTTAGCTTCTTCAACGTCAGCTAATTCACCAGCGCCGATGATACCGTCTTCTTCACCACCAATAGAACCTACTTCTGCTTCAACAGAAATACCTTTAGCATGTGCTAAAGCAACAAGTTCTTTAGTCTTTTCTAAGTTTTCTTTGAAGTCTAAATCATGACCATCAAACATAACTGAGTTGTAACCAGCAGCGATTGCAGCTTTAGCAGCGTCGTAGTTACCATGATCTAAATGCATGATGATTGGGACTGTGATTTCCATTGATTTGATTGTGTCTTGAACTAAATGTTGTACAAGTTCGTAACCACCCATGTACTTAGCAGCACCCATAGAAGTTTGAATGATGATAGGCGCATTCTTTTCTTGAGCAGCAGCTAAGATTGCACGTGTCCATTCCAAGTTATTTGTGTTAAAAGCACCAATTGCGTAATGACCTTTTTGAGCACCTGCAACGATTTCTGTACCATGAACTAAAGACATTATATAGCCTCCAAATTAAAAAATTTTTATCATCGAGTTTAGTGTAGCATTTTTTTGGAAATAATGAAACAGATTTATGAAAAAACTTATTATCAAAGTCGAATTAAAGCCCTTACATGGCTAAACAACAGCGCTAAAGCCTATGAAAAGACAACACAAATGAAACAGCGTTATAAAGCGCTTAAGTCGCTGCAGATTTCAAAGTGTCTTTAATTTCCCTTTAAAGTCGGCTAATTTGTGATAACCTTTGGCGTTCATTATATCAGCTAACTCGGCAGCAAGGCGAGTAAAAACATCTGGCCCATCTTTCATCAATTGTGTGCCTACCTGGACTAAATCTGCCCCAGCCAATAAGTGGGCAAAAACATCTGCCCCATTTTCAATACCGCCGGTGCCAATAATGGCAATTTCAGGGTTCAAACGTTGTCTAAAGGCATGCACATTGGCCAACGCTGTTGGTAAGACATAAGCGCCGCCTAAACCGCCAAAACCGCCTTTAGGCTTGATCGCAACGGTTTCAGAGTCCACGTCAATATACAAGCCGTTGCCAATACTGTTGATGGTATTGATGTAAGCTAGCGGATATTGATTTAAAATTTGGGCTACAATATCGAATTGGGTTAAATCAAAGTAAGGTGGCAACTTTACCCCTAGTGGCTTGTGGAAACGCTCAAAAGCCGCAGCAAGCATCTTTTCAGTGGCTTCAAAGTCGTAAGCAACTTGTGGTTTACCCGGGACGTTGGGGCAAGATAGATTTAATTCGGTTAAACCATTAAAATCACTTTGATCGATAGTGCTCAGCATGTCCAAATCTTCGGCCATACTAATGCCGGCAACGGATAAAAATAGCGTCGGTACTGTCGGGTCGGCCTGTTTTTTAAGAACGTAGTCTAAATAATAAGCTAAACCTTCATTGGGTAGACCCATAGAATTAATACTGCCTAGGGCTAAATTACGGTAGCGAGGTTCAGGATTGCCTGCTCGGTAATTGATTGTGGCACTTTTAGTCACTAAAGTACCGGCTTTAGAAGCCAGTAAATTATCTAATTCTTCTGTGGTATAACAATAGACACCGGAGGCATTCATCAGTGGTGTTTGGAAAGTATGGTCGTGGAAACTGGCAGTTAAATCAGCCAATAGGAAAGACTCCCTTCAAAAATTAGGTTTAATTGTATTTAAGCATAATGCCCTAAGGCTTGCAATTATTGTTATAATGAAAAAACGAACAATGAAATCAGGTGAATCACAGAGTGAAAGGAAAACAGTTATTTTTAACGATTTTACTAGGGACTTTAAGTGCCTTTGGGCCATTGTCGCTAGATATGTATTTACCGGCACTGCCGGATTTACAGCAAGGGTTACAAACAACCCAATCTTTAGCACAGCTATCAATTACAGCCTGTTTGCTAGGCTTAGCCATTGGACAAGTGATTATTGGGCCAATTAGTGACCATTATGGTCGACGGTGGCCCCTATTAATTGGGGTGGCCTTATTTGCTGTGACCTCATTTGTCATCGCGGGTGTGACGCAAATCAGTACACTCTTAATTTTACGATTTATTCAAGGCTTAGGTGGCTCTTCAGGACAAGTTTTATCCCGTTCAATTGCCCGGGATCAATTTTCGGGGAAACCGCTATCTAGATTTTTGGCGGTATTAATGGCGATTAATGGTATTTTTCCAATTATTGCGCCTTTATTTGGGGGCTTAGCCATCAAATTTACGAACTGGCAAGGGATTTTTGTGATTTTAGGTATTATTGGGATTATTTTAATTCTTTGTGTTTTATTCTTTTTACCGGAGAGTCTCGTCAAAGAAAAACGGACAGTCAGTTCCAGTCGGGCCTATCGAGAAATGGGCCTCTTATTGCGTTCTAGAAACTTTATGACTTATGTACTAACGCAAGGCTTTGTGATGGGCGCATTATTTATTTACATTGCCGGTTCAACTTTTGTTTTTCAAGGGCTGTACCACATGTCACCGCAGCTATTTAGTTTTATTTATGCCATTAATGGCTTATCTATTGTCTTTGGTAGCCGTTTGGTAGGAACGTTGATCAATCGCTTTGAGGAAGAAACAATTTTAAAATATAGTATTTATGCGGGCGTTGGCATTGCGATTTTAATGAGTTTGAGTCTATTATTGCCGCCAAATCAGTATTTATTGATGATCGGTTTATTCTTAATTGTCTTTACTTTAGGCAGTGTGAATACCGTAGCCACCTCAATTGCGATGAATTTAGAAGGCGACAAGGCTGGTGGGGCTTCGGCGTTATTAGGCTTAGCTATGAATGCCATTGGTGGTTTGGCTACACCGTTAGTCGGCTTGTTTAGCACCAACTCACAAGCGCCGATGGTTTTATTGATGTTAGCCACACAAATCATCGGTTTGTTGATTTATCGCTTTTTACCTGAAAAAAGGGCGTGACGGTCAAGGTTTTAGCTGATTTTTCGGGCTATATTTAGAGCTTAATGCAAAAAAAGGCACAAAAAAAACCACCATATGGTGGTTTTTTTAAAATCAGAAATTCTGATTAAAGTTTAGTAACGTTAGCAGCTTGTGGGCCACGATCGCTTTCTTCAACGTCAAAAGAAACTTTTTGACCTTCGTCAAGACTCTTGTAACCGTCACCTTGGATAGCTGAGAAGTGAACGAAAATGTCGTTGCCTTCGTCAGTAGTAATAAAGCCATAGCCTTTGTCTGCGTTAAACCATTTAACTGTACCGTTTTGCATGTTTATAAATTCCTTTCGTACTAACAAACCCTAAGTGACAAACAATATTGTAACCGCTGAAAGAAATCTATAAAGCAAAGACTTATAAAACTCCGTTCCATCAATCACTAATTAGTAGATTAACACACTTGAGAATCTAAAGCAAACTATTTATCGGAAGTTTGCAAATTGCTATGACGAATACCATAACTCATGTAAATGATGACGCCGATAACAAACCAGATAAGGGAAGCAATCCAAGTTGCCACTTGTAAACGGGTCATTAGATATAAACAAAGACCTAAGGAAATTACCGGTAAAACTGGATAAAGTGGTACTTTAAAGCCGTCATTACTGATGTCTTTGCGTTTACGTAACGGTAAAATACCAATGGATACAAATGAAAAGGCAATTAAAGTACCAATATTAACTAGTTCTGCAAGTTGACTAATGTTAAAAAAGCCGCTCATCAAGGAAATAATAATTGTCACCGTAATCAAACTATGATTTGGTAAATGATTTTTATCATTAATTTTACCTAAGAATTTTGGCAATAAGCCATCACGGCCAATTGCGTAAACTAAACGGGAACTACTGTAAATCATCGTGACCATCATCGTAAACATACCAGCCATAGCCCCAATTGAGATAATTCCAGCGACACCGTTTAAGTGAACTAATTGCAAGGCAAAAGAAACAGGATCGGCAACGTTTAATTTTGTATAAGGCACCATCCCGGTCAAAATAACAGAAACAGCCATATATAAAATTGTGGCAATGATCAAAGTACCAATAATCCCAATCGGTAAATTCTTTTGCGGTTCTTTAACTTCCGGTGCGGAAGAAGAAACGGCATCAAAGCCTAAATAAGCAAAAAATACGGTGGCCGCCCCGTTGAAAATCCCGATCTTACCAAATGGCAAGAAAGGAGACCAGTTACTAGGCTTAACATAAAAGAAACCAACAATAATAAACAAAACAATAATTAGGATCTTGACGACAACCATGATGTCATTGATCCGCATTGAAGATTTCATGCCGCGGGATAACATCCAAGTAATCAGCCAAACGACTAAGATGGCGACTAAATTCACGTAAGTCCCTTGACCCGGGGTAAACGCCCCAGAAATAGCCGCGGGTAAATGAAGTCCAAAGCCTTTCAAAAAGGCCCCAAAGTAAGCTGAAAAACCAACAGAAACAGCGGCAACGGCTAACATGTATTCTAAAATTAAAGCCCAGCCGATCACCCAACCGATAAATTGACCGAAGACGATGTTACCGTAAGAATACGCACTGCCAGCAACAGGCAAAGAGGAAGCGAATTCTGCGTAACACATCGCCGCAGTGGCACAAACTAAAGCAGCAACTAAAAAACTTAAAATAATCCCTGGACCACTCGTCGTTGCCGCCACAGTTCCTGGCAAAATAAATATACCAGTTCCGATAACGGCCCCAATCCCTAAAGCCATTAAATCTCTAGCTTTTAAGGTCTTTTGAAATTTAACATCCTCACTTAAATATTGATGGATATTTGCTTTACGGGTCATTTTCTCCCAAACAGACATAAAGAACTCCTTTAATCATTTTTTAATCTTTAGAATAGTGTATAAATACAGTTATGTCAATGTTAAGAGCTATAAAAAAACTCGAAAGTTAGTAAATTCTAACAATTTAAAAGTAAACTTTCTGAACTTCACCAGCATTAAGAATTTGTTGTCCGGCGTCCGTTTGTAAAATTAAAGCACCTTTATCTGTAATATCTACAACGATGCCTTCAGTCGTAGCAGCCCCAATTTTTAAAGCGACCCTTTTATGCGTTAAAAAAGCATGTTGCCGGTAATAGGATAAGTATTTGCCGGTTTGATAAGTTTGGACCATCTGCGGCAAGGTATTGAGCAGGGTTACGCAAAAATCTGTAATATTTCCCGGGACATTAAGGCCACCGACTTTATTTTGCAAAGTAGTGGGTAATGCTGTCGGTGTTTTTAAATTAATACCCATGCCGAGAATCACCGCCACATGACCTGGGGTTGTTGGGATCGTTTCCGCTAAAATCCCGCATACTTTTTTAGTCTGTAAGTAAAGATCGTTGACCCACTTAATTTGGGGTTCCACATGGAACACTTGGGTAATGGCCTGGGCAACGACGACTGCGGCGCTGGTTGTCAATAAGCCTGGCGCTAACTGGGCAATTGGGCAGTCAAAAGTATAGGTTAAATAAATCCCTGTACCCGCTGGTGATAAGAATTGCCGATTTAAGCGACCTTTACCAGCCGTTTGCTGATCAGCTAAAATAAAAAAGGGGGGTGCTGTCTTAGAAACCAGTGTTTTGGCAGTGGTGTTCGTAGAATCAATGGTTTCATAATAAAACAACGCCGGCTGACTTGTTGGACTGAGCTGCGTTTTTTGACGGATCTCTTGAATCGCCACCATCTTAATGATCAGCCTTATTTGGTGCGATTGCTACTTTATGGACAGCGATATGATGGGTTTTCATCAGTTCTACCGCATAAGGGTCGTTATGGTAGTCGTGACAGTAACTAATCGAAACAATGCCAGCTTGAATTAACGCTTTAGTACAATTCAGGCAAGGGAAATGAGTGACAAATAAAGCAGCACCCTTTGTCCGAATCCCATTGGCCGCACACTGTAAAATCGCATTTAATTCAGAGTGAACGGTGCGAATACAATGCCCATGATCCATTAAATGACCAGCATCATCACAATGGGGTTCACCGACAACACTGCCGTTATAACCAGTCGCGATGATCCGTTTATCCCGGACTAAAACACTGCCCACAGTAGCCCGTTCACAAGTTGAACGTTCCGCCACATTGATAGCTAATTTCATAAAATACTCATCCCAAGTTTCCCGATTTTTAGCACGTTTTGATGGTTCAATTGTATAAGTCATTTAAAAACCTCCATAAATTATGTAAAAAAAGAGCGGGCTAATTGCCCGCCCTTTTAGGATTCGTGTTGCTCAATTTCATCTTTTTTAGGTTGAAAAGCCACTTTTGCCTGTAATTCATAAGGCGTGGGTACTTCAGTGATTTGATCAGCATTTAATACTTTTTGTGGGCCGCCGTTAACTTGTAACTTTGCTAAAGCCAAATTATAGTCTTGAACGGCTTGTTCAATAGAGGTTAATCCCACATGGGCTAAATGGCCCACTGGTTTGGCCGTCAAAGCATTCAGACCGGCTAAAATAACGACATGATCACCATTAACTTGTAAATCAAAGAAAGGTAAATCTAAAGGCGCTTCTAAACGCTGAACATTATCATTTTTTAAAAGGCGCTGTTTAATCGAGCCCTCATCTAATTGATCAAAGCCGGCCGTGACTAGACTTTGGCGGACGAGTTCATCCACAATAAGATTTAAGTTAGCTTGCTCGTCAGCTGATATATCAACTGTCGCAGGAACTAAACTATTTTCATTAAATAGGCCTGCGGTGGGGATATTACGAATTTTAGTTTTAGGTGCTGCTTCAGTTGCGTTAGCTTTTTCTAAGGCATCTTTAGGCGGGCCCCCTAATAATTTTTCAATTTTAGGTGAAATGTCAAATTTTACAGTTTTATCTGTAAAGTAATAAATGGCATTTAAGACGCAGAAATATAAAAGAATTAGGAAAACACCTAAATAAATGGCGCCCCGCAGAAAATACTGGTAACGAAAAGCGTGGATGGCTAAGTAAAGTAAATAAAAATTACCAATTGACGCGATTACCGTATAAATTCGGCTCCGAGGCTTACTATTAATACTAAAATAGCCTAAAAAGTGATTGAGCGTATCCAATATACTAAGCATGAAACCACCCTTATAATTTATTCATTTGTTTGTGCAGTTGCATCAGCCGTCTGATCTGTTTGCCCAGTTGTCCCCGAATTATTAGTATCGGTTTGGTTAGTGGTGCTGGAACTAGAAGCCGCATTTGAACTGCTGCTTTGAGCCGTCTGACTGGTACTAGATTGACTGGCTGCACTAGAACTGTGTTCAGCCGCTTGATCACTGGAAGATTGTTCAGAAGCACTGCTCATTGAACGGTCATCCGAGTTAGAACTAGAAGCATCCTCTGAACTAGACAGGCTATAACTAGAATCGTCACTAGGTTTTGACTTAGTTTCAGAAGTGGTGCTGCTTGTTGATTTTGAAACGGAAGAACTTTCAGTTTTTGTATTAGAAGTCTTCACCGGGGAAACTTGATTGACACCGAAGTTGATCACCGAAACAGACAGGATTAAAGAAACAATTGCTGCCGGTGTTAAAAATGGTGGTGTCCGATAAGCCATAATACTTCACCTCATAAACAAGGATATAAACTTCTTGTGAATTTTTAATGTCAAATTACTAAAACTTTTGTTAAGTTATTCTACGGTAACGGTAGCAGTGGTGATGCCGTAACTTGGAATTGCGGCGTTGGGCCAAGCGACGTCAATTTGATTGGGACTACTATAGACAAAAGTCCCGGTGTCATTCACAACCCGGTGAATTTCAGTGCCATCCGCGAACACAATTTTTAATTTAGTGCCTTTTGGATAAACGGCTAAATTTGCGGCAACACCGCCATAGCCCATTGAAGAGCCTAAAACAGCCGGATCATAAAAGGAGATTTTGACGCCTGTTGTTACATTACCACCGGTTGTTGCACTGGGGGTTAAGCCGTCATTGCTAAAGATTGCGGTGCTGTTTTGGGGACTGGTAGAACTTGGCGCACTGGCAGCCGTTAATTCTGATTGGTCCCGGGCCTTTTTTGCATCTTCTTCAGCGGCCAAAGCAGCTTGAACCTGCGTTTTTTCGGTGGATAGTTGGGCCATTTGTGTTTGATTAGCGGTCATAGTTGCTTTTAGATCTGATAAAGTTTGCTGCAGAGCATGGTTTTGGTCCGCCAGCGCTTTTTGCTGATCTAACAGTGTTTTTTGTTGTTCTTCGAGGTTTTGCCGGACTGTTTTTAAGCCACTGTAAGTAGTGGCGGCATTTTTAATCGCCAAATTATCGGCTCTTTGGATTGCTTTAACGGCATAAAGCCGCTGTAACATATCAGTCAAGGAGTCGGCACTGGCAATTAAAGTGAATAAATCTTGGGATGTGTTTTGCCGCTGCATGGTACTGAGCCGTTTTGCCGCATATTTTTTGCGACTTTTAAGCAACTGCTGCTGAGTATGCACATTTTTTTGTGCCCGCCGCATAGCTTGTTGCGTCTGTAAAAGATCGGCTTGTAATTCGTTGGCTTTAACGGTTTGAGTACTGACAGCTGCCATTTGCGTATTTAATTGATCGTTTAACTGTGTTTGCTGTTCTTGAATTGCGCTGATTTGCGCTTGTAAATCGTCCACAGAATCGCCTTGAACCATTTGAGCCGGCCAAAGAAAGGGTAGGCATAGAAATATAAATAGACAGCGGCCTACTTTTCGCAACAGTATCCCTCCGTTCTGTTAAAATCAAACTGTGTTAAATGTCATTATAAGGCATTTTTAAGTCAATGCCAAAGCGTTACCGCATAAATTAATTGTTTTTTAACGCTATGCTCAAAAGGGAAATCAATGTAATTTTATCATAACTATAAATAAATCAATTCAAAAGATACTGTTGGAATACTACTTAGTTATCCTGAAACACATAAATATGTTTTGAATAAGACATTATAATTGCTTTTATAATATAGACATCTTATAGTATAATAAAGTAGCTTGAAACTGTAAGCGTTTTAAGTCCATAGGGAGTAAAAGTCTATGTATAATAATGAATTGAAAGTAAAATTACCAACGGACAATGGTGCTGCACAATTGGCCATTCCCAAAGATATTACCCAAAAGGAATTACAAGTTTTTACTGGGGCGATTCAAGATTTGATGACGCGTTTAGGCGAATTAAATCCGGAGCTTGAAATACAAAGCGAGTCGAAAGTTGAAGATCAAGCTGATGATCAACAACAAATCATGATCACCGGGGATGAAGTCGGTGGTTTTGTCACTTCGACGGCAGATAATCGAGCTGAAATTGCCAAAAAGGCGGGTCTTTTTTTACGGAACTATCGTGAAAAGCGCTCAGTTCAGCGGATGGAGATTTCGGAACAAACCGGGATGTCTTATTCCAGTGTCTTTAATTTGGAAAAGGGGACCAGTGTGCCTTCTGTGGAAACCTTAGCGCGATTTGCAGAGATTTATGGCTGCGATGTTAAGATAGCTTTTATTAAAAATGACACGTATGATGAAAAACTCAATTAGGTACCAATACCAATAGGAGGTTTTATATATGTCAGTTTACAAAGTTACATCAGAATTATTGGATGAGGGCGCACAGGTTCTAACGAAAACAGCAGGCCATCAATTTTTGATTGATGAACCTGTTAGTTCTCATGGGACGGATAAAGCACCAAATCCAGTGGAATATTTATTAGGCTCTTTGGGCGGCTGCTTAGCCATTACCATCAAAGATCAAGCACATAAGCGCCATATTAGCTTGAGCCATGTCACGGTAGCTGTTAGCGGTGATTTGGAAATGGGCGGCTTACGAGATCCTAAAATACATAATCAGTTTACGGATATTGTGTACCATGTGGCTATGACCTCAGATTTATCAGCAGCACAACAAGATCAATTTTTAAATGATTGTGTGGCTTTATGCCCAGTTCATGGGACATTAACGACAGAAGTACCGGTTCACGGCGGGATGGTCAGCGCAATTTCTGAGTAAATCCAAAATTGAGTGTTGCACAATTTAATTTTGCGCGATATAATTAAATTGGTTATGAAACCAAGAATATTTAGGAGGGTATATTATGGCAGTGAGTTACGAAGGTATGAAAAAGATTTCTGTAAAAACGATGGTCAATGATGGCGGTCGTGAAGGCGAAGCTAAGGCACCTAATGGTTCTTTGGCAGTTCGGACTTCAATGGCAGATACACCAGGCACAACAACGCCAGAACAACTTTTTGCGGCAGGCTATGCTTCTTGTTTTAATGGGGCAATGTCTTTTCCAACAGAAGCTGATGGCAAGGGTGATTTAAAACGTACCGTGCGTGCGGATGTTGAATTGTTTAACGGACCTGGCGCTACAGACTTTAAGCTAAAAGTACAGTTGATCGGTCATATTGATGGCTTATCTGCTGCAGAAACTTTGAAGTACATGGAAGCTGCACACCAAATTTGCCCTTATTCTAAGGCAACAGTCGGTAATATTGAAGTTGAATTATCTGCAGAATAATTAATACTTAATTTGAAATAGGTTATATGAAAGTCACAGCAGTTGCTGTGGCTTTTTTTGTTGTTAAATCGGCTCTGGTTTAAACGCGCTCCCAAAGACTGATTTCTGCGCTTAGCTACGTCTAACTTGTAAGCAAAGTACGCTCACGGCGTTAGCCTAGGCTATGCTCAAAATCAACCCGTCTTTAGTCGCGCTCTGGTTTAAATGCGCTTACTAGGGCAAAACGCTCACCTAACTACGAATTATTCATAAGTGAAGTGCACTTATTTCATAATTCTAGGTTAGTGTTCGCGGTTTTCCCGCCCTAGTTTGCGCTCTGGTTTAAACGCGCTCCAAAAGACTGATTTCTGCGCTTAGCTACGTCTAACTTGTAAGCAAAGTTCGCTCACGGCGTTAGCCTAGGCTATGCTCAAAATCAACGCGTCTTTTGTCCCGCTCTGATTTAAACGCGCTCACTAGGGCAAAACTTTCGCCTAACTACGAATTATTCATAAGCGAAGTGCACTTATTTCATAATTCTAGGTTAGTGCTCAAGGTTTTCCCGCCCTAGTTCCCGCTCTACAAAAAAGCCGGAATGCTTGGGGGACATTCCGGTTGTGATCTATATATATTTTAGGGAGGAAGAAATGAAGAAAATCAAAAAAAGTGGGATTACTAGGTTAACTTTCGATAAACATCAGCTCCTTAATATCAAATCATTACAGTATGTTGGATTGGTAATTCTTTCATATTGCTTAAGCTAATTGTGTCTCTTAGCTAACTCACCTCGCTTATTTGATGATGTATACATCATATCGAGAAAATATGAATTTTTTTAGCTGTAATCATTATTGTCTTGTGAAGAAGTCGTAAATAATTTTGGGTTCGTTCGGAAAAAAATAAAACTTTAACGGTTTGATGTCAAAATACATTACATAAATGAGTTTTTGGTTAGAAGAAGTTTAGAATAAATTTTCTTTACGCAAGTGGTATTGTTAGCGTTATCCATTGATATAAGTGGATATAACATGGATTAAAAAGTATTGGTATAATTTTGATTTTGTGTTAGTATTGCTCACAACAAAAAATAATTCAATGGGGGTAATCCTATGAACGGTGCCAATACAGCTTTTGTTTTAATCTCTAGTATTTTAGTCCTCTTCATGACACCCGGTTTAGCGTTTTTCTATGGTGGGTTGGTTTCAAGAAGAAATGTTGTGAATACGATGTTTTCGGTTTTCTTTATTTGTGGTATCGCAGCTTTATTATGGGTCGCTTTTGGTTATGACTTATCCTTTAATGGCAATATTGGTGGGGTGATTGGTAAAGTCTCCCATTGGTTTATGAGTGGTGTTGATCTTACTAGTTTGACGGCGACGAAGATTCCTAGTGGGGTTTATATGTTGTTCCAGATGATGTTTGCGATTATTACACCGGCGCTATTCATCGGGGCGGTTGTAGGCCGGATGCGTTTTAACTTCTTGATGTGGTTTATTGTTTTATGGTCTATCTTAGTCTATTACCCATTGGTGCACTTAGTTTGGAGTCCAAATGGGCTGCTTGCCAGCTTAGGGGTTTTGGATTTTGCCGGCGGGACAGTTGTCCATATCAATGCCGGAGTAACCGCGTTAGTATTATCTATTTTCTTAGGCAAGCGTCTAAATTATGGCAAGAGTGATGAACATTACAATATTCCTTGGGTATTGTTGGGTACCGCCATTTTGTGGATTGGCTGGTATGGGTTTAATGCCGGATCAGCATTAGGCATTAATACAGTCGCTATGCAGGCAGCAATTACATCCACCGTCTCTACAGCGTCTGCGATGATTGCTTGGATGGTCTTTGATATTATTCGGACAGGGAAACCAACGCTAATTGGCGTTTGTACCGGGACACTTTGTGGTTTGGTCGGTATTACACCGGCAGCTGGCTTTGTGACGGTTCTAGGGTCGTTTTGGATTGGGATTTTGGCCACGAGCTTCAGTTATATCTGGGTTAACTTCATCAAAGAACGTGTTGGTGTAGATGATACATTGGATGCATTTGGCTGTCATGGGGTTTCTGGGATTGTTGGTAGTATTGCAACCGGGTTGTTTGCCACTCATGCAGTGAACACAAGTGTGGTGCATAATGGCTTGTTTTACGGTGGTGGCTGGCAGTTGTTTGGGACCCAGTTAATCGGGACTTTTGCAACAATTGCTATCGTAACGGTTATGGTGACTTTGATCACGCTAGGCTTACGGCTTGTTATTAAGATGCGGGTTAATGAGAATGAAGAAAAAGAAGGTTTGGATGTGGCAGAACACGGGGAGACCGTCGACTATACAATTGCGTTATCAAACGAATTGGATAACTTCCGCACCGATCCTGAAGATATCAAACGCTTCCCTAAAGAATTTAAAGGGCAACTCGGTCACTTTGATCAAACCAATAACAATTTGCGGGAAACACCGGTGAGTCACGCTCATAATTTAAAATAGGCGGTTACCGGGAAAAAATACAATGAGGCCTTATAAGGCTAAAAATAAATTACAAAAATGACTGAGCTTACTTTTGGCTCAGTCATTTTTTATGGATGATTCTCAAAAATATTTTGCGTCAGCTAGAATAATCCGCTATTATGAGGAATATATTAGAATCTAGGTGAAATTTGTGTCCAGTATGTTAGCGGGTTATTTCAAAAAAGGATGGCAGCGCAATTTAGCGGTGCTTTGGTTTGGCTGTTTTATCACAGGTTTTGGTAATTCAATGACCATGCCATTTTTACCATTATTTATTGATACATTGGGCCATTTTACATCTTGGCAATTAAATATTTTAAGTGGTTTAGCTTTTTCGATTACCTTTTTAGCTAAAGCAATTGTGTCTCCGTTATGGGGGCGTTTGGCGGATCGAAAGGGCCGAAAACTCATGTGTTTGCGGGCTTCTGGCGTTATGACAATTACAATTACGTTGATTGCCATGACGACGAATGTTTGGGTTTTAATTGTTTTAAGAGCGATTCAAGGTAGTTTTTCGGGCTACATTAATAATGCGCAGGCGATTATTGCTGCTGAAGCACCAAGCGATAAAAAAGGACAGGCCATGGGGACTTTGGCAACTGGGCAGGTTACGGGGACGTTGCTCGGGCCTTTGATTGGGGGCTTTTTAGCCGGTCGGTTTGGTTATCGGGCTTCATTTTTCATTGCAGGGGCTTTGATGTTTGTTGTTTTCTGGACAACTTTATTTTTTGTACATGAGCAATTTAAACCTATTGCGGCAGCGGCGATGCGGCCGATTAAGGCAGTTTTCAGTACGATCAGCGCCCCAAGAGTGTTGATCGGTGTTTTCTTGACGACTTTAGTAGTCCAGGCTTCCGCAACCTCGATTCAGCCAATTGTCAGTTTGTTTGTCCGGCAGCTGTTGGGCGGCCATGGGGATGTGGCGATGATCAGTGGGATTGTTTCGGCGGCGCCGGGGATGGCAACTCTAATTGCGGCGTCCAGTATGGGCCGTGTAATTGATCATGTGGGAGCACAAAAGATTCTAGTGCTCGGTTTAATTGCGGCGGTATTAGTGTTAGTGCCAATGGTCTTTTTGCAAAATGTTAAGGAATTTATTTTCTTAAGATTTTTATTTGGTCTTTCAGATGCGGCAGTTATTCCGGCTTATCAGACTCTGATGACGGTGAATTCACCTAAGGATGCTTTTGGCCGTATTTTCAGCTATTCTCAGTCGTTTCAAGCAATGGGCAGTGTGATTGGGCCAATGTTAGGGTCATTTATTGCCAGCTTGGCCGGCTATCGCAGTGTTTTCTTGTTAACGCTAGTTTTGGAAGTGATTTGTTTGGCTTATGTCGTTTTTGCTGGGAAACATCCTAAAAAAATTAAAATTGAAAATTAAAAGGCGACCATAATAAATAGAAGTTGGATCGAATTATAGGGATCTAACTTCTGTTTTTTTTTGCAGTTTCTACTTATAATTACGCCTTACTCACAAGCCAAGTTCGGGCTTATAACGGTTTTGCTTTCTGAAACGCGTTCCAAAAGACTGATTTTTGTGCTTAGCTACGTCTAACTTGTAAGCGAAAACCGCTCACGGCGTTAGCCTAGGCTATGCTCAAAATCAACCCGTCTTTTGTCCCGCTCTTTTTAATAAACGATAACGGGTGTGCCGGTGGTGACTTGGTCATAAAGTTGGGCCATGATGTTTGGGGGTGTGTTGATGCAGCCGTGGGAGCCGTTGGTTTGATACCAGGTGCCGCCGTATTGGGGTTGCCATGGGGCGTCGTGGATGCCGATGCCGGTGCTGTCAATTGGGAGCCAATATTCTACGGGGGAGGCGTAATCACTGCCATCTTCATTTAGGCCTTTTAAGACGGTATGGCGGTCTTTGTTCCAGATCACAAAAACACCAATCGGCGTATCTTGACCGGGTTTTCCGGTGACGATGGGGGTTTCAAGAACGACTTGGCCTTTTTGATAATACCAAAGATGTTGGGCGCTTTTACTGACTTCGATATAGGTGTCACCAATATCAATACCTTGATCATTGTAGTTGTAGCCTCGCGTTAATGGCTGTCGGGTGAAGTCGGTGCCGTTTAGCAGCTGTTGGCTTAAAATGGCGGCTTCTTGGGCGATTTGTAAGCTCCAGCCATAGGTACCGGCGGGCACTTGCACAACTTGGCCGTCATGGGTTTTGAACGCTCTAGTTTTATCAATGGTGCCAAACTGGTCGGAGAGTTTTTGAATATAAGCGGTGACAGCTGCTCGGTCAATTTCAATGGTGTTACTTTGATAAGTTAACCAACTCATAATTGTTGTTTTAGGAATTTGTACGGTTTTACCAAAGATTTGATAGACGATTTTTTGTTGGGCCAGCTGGTTTAAACGGGTTAAAGCCGCTGTTAGTGCCGGTGGCTTTGGGGATGCCGGGGGTTTTTGATAGGCGGCTTGGATATTAATGGTTGTGCGCCCCTGCTGCAGTTGCCGCTGGATGAGCGGTGTTAATTTCTCTGGGACAAGGACTGCTTGTGTCTTATTTTTTGAAAAAGCAAAGCCGGTCTTTGTTTTCACAATGGTTGGTGCTGAAATGGGGACTGGTTTTGTTTTTGTTTTGGCTAAAACGGCTTGATTGAGCGATTGAAGTGATGTCGAAGAGACTTGATAAGGCAACGGTTGGGCAGCTTTTGAGGCGCTGGGCTTAAAAAGATGCAGCGGCCAGGCCCAAGGATTTTGCTGGGCTTTTAAGATTTTTAACTGCTGGGTATAATCATGTTTTAAATGGAGTGCTTGTCCAGTGGTTTGAACGATTAACTGCTGCTTTTTTACGATGCGAATTGTTTTTTTGGCGAGTTGCTGCTGTAAACTGGTATTGGCTTGAGCAATTGTTTTACCAGCGATGGTTAGACCTGAAAGCGTCGTATTGGGACAAAAGACGGTTTGGTAATGGGTCACGATTAAACCATAAATGAGGCAAAGGCCACCTAATAAACTGGCGAGTTTAATCATAAACGGTAATTTAAAACGGAACAGGGATGTAACCTCCTAAAATGTTGAGTCAGCTGTAAAAAAAGAAACTAGTGCTATCGTCATAGCCCTAGTCCCCCTAATGATTGTTCTGTGAAGTTGGTTAAGTTGGTAATACTTTGAATCTGACAAGCTCACTACTAAAATTGAATACATCAATCCGCGCATAGGATTAAACGAAGTTCGCAAACAGGTCTTTATTTATTCACCACCTTACAGGAGACAATTGTATCATATAAAATATCATTTTACACGTTTTTAATTTAATAATATGACATATCATTGGCGGTGGACACTAAAAAATAGCCTACCAAGTTATTAGCAAAATTACTAATAAAACTTAATAGGCTATTTATTTAACTTTTTTAAAACGCGCTTTAAGATTGTCGTTCTACGATCTTATAATAAGCTTTAGCTGTTAATTGGTAAACGATAAAGTAGATGATAACAAAAATCGCGACAGTAGCGATGGTTGTCCAAAGGATTAAATCACCATTCACTAAACCGAAAACTAATAATAGATTTTTGATAAATGAGAAGGCAAAGACTAAGTGAATGATGGCCATAATGATCGGGAAGAAGAACACGGTCATAATCTGACTATGAATTACTTTTTTAATCGCTTTACGATCCATCCCTACTTTTTGAAGAATTTCAAAACGCTTTTTATCATCTAAACCTTCAGAAACTTGTTTGTAATAAATAATCAAGGCGGTGGCCAAAGTAAAGGCTATACCGAAGATGATACCTAGGAATAAGAAACCACCAGTGATATAGTTACTTGTTTCTTCATACTCGTCTTTTGATTCAAGAAAGGCGGTGGTGTGTGTTTTGGCAAGGTCTTTTTTGATAGTGTCTTTAAAGGCGATCCGCGTTTTATGGTTCGGGGCTTTAAAATCAAAAAAGGTTTTAACAGTTGGGGCTTGGCTAGCTGCTTGACCAGGATAAGCGGCCTTTAGAATTTTGTCGATACTTGCTTGATTCGGCATTACTAACAGGATCATATCAATAGGCGTACGTTGTTGCTTGAAGTTAGGTAGACTGTGGATCGTTCTTTGAACAACTAAGTCCGTGCCGTTAATTTGGAAATGGCGACCAGGTAGACTGCCGCGGACGGGGTAAGCAATTACTTGATGTCCGCTGATATTGGCTTTGTCTTTAGCCAGGCGTTCATAAGTCTGAGTGGTGATGAACTGCATGTTTATAGTATCTGCGTTGTAACTTTTGTTTGGGTCTAAAGTTTGGTAACCTTGCGCTTTTTTTGTAAACGGTACTTCGTAGACAGAAACGCGATTTTTTTCGGTTATCTTGACGTTTGGATATTTATCCTGGGCGTCAGCGATCGCTTTGTCTACAGCTTTTAAACTTGTGGTTGTACCGGGTTCATTAACTTGAATCGAAAGGTCATAAGGGTACAAGCTGGTGACGGTATCCGCACGGCCAATGTACAAGCTGACAGTTGTCGCCATCGTAACTAAAACCATGGTGGATAAAATACAAATACTTGCTAAACCAGCCGCATTTTGCTTCATCCGGTAAATCATGTTAGAGACGGAAATAAAATGATTGGCTTTGTAATAAAAATTAGGCCGGTGTTTCAAAAATTTCAGTAAGGTGACACTACCGGCAATGAATAAGCAGTAAGTCCCGATAATGACTAAAACGATAGCTACAAAAAATAGGCTAATGGCGTCTAATGGTGTTTTGATAGTCACAGCCCAGTAGTAGCCTGTACCTAAAGTAAGGAGACCAATAATAGTGATCAACCATCTAGATTTTGGTTCTTTTTCCCCAGAGCGATCACTGTGCAGTAATTCAATGGGGTTTGTTCGACGAATGCGTAAAATATCAATTAGCAGCAATAAAATATAAATGATTAAGAACATTACGGTAACTAATAAATAAACACTGCCAGCAACATGGAAACCAAAGGCAGATTGTGCACCCAGTAGTTTGCGTAAAATTAAAAAGCTTAATTTACCAAAAACAAAACCGGTGATTAAACCCGCAATAATACTCATCAAATAGCTAAAAACATTTTCCCAAAAAACTAACCGGTATAATTCGCGCTTGCCCATGCCTAAGACATTATAGAGGCCAAATTCGCGCTGCCGTTGTTTAAGTAAGAAACTGTTGGTATAGATAGCAAAGATCACAGAGAAAATAATGATAATGTTGCCGCCTAAACCAAACATCATTTGTGCTGAGGCACCCCCAGGTAGTTTTGCCATATCGGGGTTAGTTATAATCAATTGGGCAACTGTATTTAATGCCACTAGAAAAATCATTGAAATAAAAAACGGTAAATAAGCACGTTTGTTTTTTCGAAGATTTTGGAAGGCTAATTTTACAAAAAACATGTTAGTCCTCCTTTGATAACAAGGCGGTCATCGTTTCGGCGATCATTTCTAAGAACTGCTGATTGGTCATCTCGCCACGATAGAGTTGGTGGAAAACTAAGCCGTCTTTAATAAATAAAACGCGTTTTGCCCGACTTGCTGCAATGGAACTGTGGGTAACCATTACGATTGTCTGGCCTTGTTGATTAATTTGTTGGAAAACTTCCAGTAATTGATCTGAAGTATGGGAATCTAAAGCGCCCGTAGGTTCATCCGCAAGTAGTAATTCAGGCTTAGTGATGATGGCTCTGGCCACAGCGACACGTTGTTGTTGGCCCCCAGATAATTCATAAGGAAATTTTTCCAATAAGGCTTGAATACCTAATGATTTGGCTACTTGATCTAATAGTGGCAACATTTCTTTTAAAGCCATGCGTGATAACACAAGGGGCAATAAAATATTGTCCTTAACGGAAAAAGTATCTAATAGATTAAAATCTTGGAAGACAAAGCCTAAATGCTGGCGCCGAAACGCAGCGGCTTCTTTTTCAGAAACGGTTTTGAGATCGCGGCCATCTAACATCACTTGACCGGAAGTGGGTTTGTCTAAGGTTGCTAAAATATTAAGTAGCGTACTTTTCCCGGAACCAGATTCCCCCATGATTGCCACGTATTCACCGGCTTCAACTTCTAATTGGATATCACTTAAGGCCTCGATGGCAACACCGCTGCGGCGGCTTTGATAGATTTTTTTAAGATTATTGACTTCTAATAACGCGGTCATATTAATGAACCTCCTGATGTTTTGTGGATAAGTCTATCCTACTGTTTTTGGAGGCAAAAACCTACTTACATAAATAGCACCAAACTTACAATAGTGAAAGTTTGGTGCAGCTATTAGATTTGGGCTATTTAAAAGCAGTGGGTTCATGGGTTAACTGTTTTGGAAAAGTTAAGGTGAGGGTAGTGCCTTTGCCTAATGTCGAGGTTAAGACTAAGTGAATGCCGATTCTAGTGGCGGCGGTTTTGCTTAAGTAAAGGCCTAAGCCGCTGGCACGCTGATACTCGCGGCCGTTATAACCGGTGTAGCCTTTTTCAAAAACCCGGGGTACATCTTCAGGACGAATGCCAATGCCGGTATCGCTAATAATTAGCTGCTGGTTGGTAAAGCGAATAGTTAGCTTACCGTGATGGGTGTACTTTAAGGCGTTAAAAATAATTTGTTCTAAAATAAAAGTGAGCCATTTAGCATCTGAGATGACTTTTTGATCTAAGTTTTCTAAAGTCAGTTGAATGTCTTTTTTAGAAAAGAATAAGGCATATTTTTTAACAACGGTCTTAATCAAAGGGGCTAAAGGCAAAGTTTTAATGACTAAATCTTCATGATTAAAGTTTTGGCGCAGATAACTTAACATCATCTGTAAATAGTCATTGACTTGCACGAGTTCTGATTTAATAGCCACAGGATCTGGATGCCGATTAGTTTGGGTGATTAAGTCTAAAGCAGCTAGAGGTGTTTTGATTTGATGCAACCAGAGGCCAAAATCATCTAATAGGTTCTTTTGTGCTTTCATGTAAGTTTCAGTTTGTGCTTCTTTTTGGGCCAATAAATTAGTGACTAATAACTGATAGGCTTTTTCGGTATCGTTGATTGCCACTGGTAAAGTGAGGTGCGCATGCTGATAGAGGGGTCTGGTGGCTAAGAATGCCAGCTGTTTTTGCGTCTTAACGTATTTTGGATAAGCGATCACAAAATCAACGACTAATAAAAAACTGGTGAACAAAAGGCCATCAAAATAAGCGGTTAAGTCTAAGTCGTATAGATAAAAGGTAAATAGAAATAGCCCGCTAATAAGTACGTAAAAGAGATATAATTTTCGTTGCTTATGCAAAAAACTGACAAGATAATGGTTCATTGTTCGGTACCTGAAATAAAGTAGCCTTTGTTTTTAACGGTTTGAATCAGATCTTTAATACCAAAGGCGGTCAGTTTTTTTCGTAGACGCGTTAGATTGACGGCTAAGGTATTGTTGTCGATGAAAGCATCACTTTGCCATAAAGCTTCAATAATCGTTTCTTTAGCAACCACTTGGCCTTGATGCTGGCATAATGTTAGTAAAATACGGGATTCGTTGGGGGATAGAGATAAGCTAGCTTGTTGATCGGGGGCTTTGATGCTGTTTTCTGTAGGAGTAAAAGTGTAGTCTTGAAAATTAAAAGTCACGGCGGCTTGGCCATATTGATAACTGCGGCGTAAGAGTGCCTGGATTTTGGCTAGTAGTAAGTTTAGATCAAAAGGCTTTGCCATAAAATCATCGGCACCCATATTCATTGCCATAATTTGATTCATTTGTTCTTCTGCTGAAGATAAAAAAATGATTGGTACTTCCGACTGAGCCCGAATTGCCTTGCACCAATAAAAACCATTAAAATAAGGTAATGAAATATCAATTAAGACCAATGCCGGTTGTTGTTCGGCAAATTCAATATCAATTTTTTGAAAGTCGGTTGGACTGAAACAATCGTAACCCCACTGGTTCAAAAAGTTCTTTAAAGCAGTGACGATGGTTGGATCATCTTCAATAATAAAAATTTTATTTTCCATAGTTGAACCTCGTTGTTAAGATAGGTCAATTATAGCAAAAAGATAAGGTGAGACAAAAGTGACGTTGTGGCCAAACTAAATAGAGACCAGTTCAAAATTATATTTTGAACTGGTCTCTTATTGTTTGGTTGCGTTTTTCCCGCTCTAAACGCGCTCACCAACACTGATTTCTGCATATAACTACGCCTTACTCACAAGCCAAAACCGGGCTTATGTCGGGTCTATTTTGTGTGAGTTTTCTTAAACGCGCTCCAAAAGACTGATTTCTGCGCTTAGCTACGT
>NZ_RHOY01000017.1 GCF_003946725.1 Agrilactobacillus yilanensis
ATGCGGAAGTAGTTCAGTGGTAGAACATCACCTTGCCATGGTGGGGGTCGCGGGTTCGAATCCCGTCTTCCGCTTTTTTTAAATTTTATGCCTTTTCTATTTTGCCGGGGTGGCGGAACAGGCAGACGCACAGGACTTAAAATCCTGCGGTGAGTGATCACCGTACCGGTTCGATTCCGGTCCTCGGCATTTATACGCACCCATAGCGCAACTGGATAGAGTGTCTGACTACGAATCAGAAGGTTGTAGGTTCGACTCCTACTGGGTGCATTTTATCGGGAAGTAGCTCAGCTTGGTAGAGCACCTGGTTTGGGACCAGGGGGTCGCAGGTTCGAATCCTGTCTTCCCGATCCAATAAATAATTTAATTAATATGCGGAAGTAGTTCAGTGGTAGAACATCACCTTGCCATGGTGGGGGTCGCGGGTTCGAATCCCGTCTTCCGCTTTTTTTGTGCATTTACCGGGAAATAGCTCAGCTTGGTAGAGCACTACGTTCGGGACGTAGGGGTCGCAAGTTCAAATCTTGTTTTCCCGATTAGGGATCAAAACATAGGCATCATACTTAGAGAACGGTCAAAGTTTAACGTTGATCGCTCTCTTTTTTTGAATGAACTCAGTTTTATAACTTTAATTATTAAGTTAATATCGCTATAATATTCTCAGAATATACTATTTTTAAGTTAAAGACTTGTAATTATTTGAAGTGAATGTATAATTGAATAACTATTAAAAGTAAGTGTTGTTCTTAGGGATAACCAATAACTGATTAATTTCTTTTTTGAAATTAAAATTATATTGAAAGATAATTCGCATATTGTGGATGAATTCGGTATAGTTAATAGTATAGTTGTGAATTAATTTTCTAATGAAAGTGAGGGGTAAATTTGGATAATCTATTTACGCCCAGTGCTAAAAATGTTTTAGCACTTGCACAGGAGCAAGCAAAGTATTTCCATCATCACGCTGTGGGTACGGAACACTTATTGTTAGCACTTGTTTTAGAAAATGATGGTGTTGCTGGTAAAACGTTACGTCAACTGACAATTGCGCCAGAAGATGTAAAAGAAGAAATTGAACGTTTTACGGGTTATGGCTCATTGAACGCCAGTGCGGCCAGTCAAAAGGATACTTACTTACCTTATTCTCCTAAAGCTAAGCAAATTTTGACCTTCGCTGGTGATGAAGCAAAGCGCTTAGGTGCGATGAAAATTGGCACTGAACATATATTGTTAGGACTATTACACGAAGATGATGTATTGGCGTCTCGAATTATTACGAACTTAGGCTTAAGCTTGTCTAAGACCCGTCAAGTACTTTTGAAGAAGATGGGGATTTCTGAAGCAACCATTAAACGGCGGACAGCGGCAACTAAACGCAATTCTGATAAGAAGGGCACACCGACGCTAGATTCATTGGCACGAGATTTGACACAAGCGGCCTCTGAAAATCGAATGGATCCCGTTGTTGGTCGAGAAAAAGAAGTTCGTCGAGTCATTCAAATCTTGAGCCGCCGGACAAAGAACAATCCCGTATTGATCGGGGAACCCGGTGTTGGTAAAACAGCGATTGCAGAAGGTTTAGCCCAAAGAATTATTAACCATAATGTACCAATTGATATGCAAAATAAACGGCTGATGATGTTGGATATGGGCTCTTTAGTAGCCGGTACAAAATATCGTGGTGAATTTGAAGACCGCTTGAAAAAAGTAATTGATGAGATTTATCAAGATGGCAATGTTATCTTGTTCATTGATGAATTGCATACTTTAATTGGTGCCGGTGGTGCTGAAGGGGCCATTGATGCTTCTAATATTTTGAAACCAGCTTTGGCCAGAGGTGAACTCCAATTAATTGGGGCCACAACTCTAGATGAATATCAAAAATATATTGAACGCGATGCTGCTTTAGAGCGGCGTTTTGCAACAATTACAGTTGATGAACCAACACCTGAAGAAGCTGAAGAGATCTTAAAGGGTCTAAGAAGCCGTTATGAAGAACATCATGGTGTTACGATAACGGACGAAGCACTACACGAAGCCGTTGTTTTATCTTCTAGATATATTACCGGTCGTTTCTTACCAGATAAGGCGATTGATTTAGTCGATGAATCTGCTGCTAAAGTTCGCTTAAATGCGGCTGATAATCTGTCACCAAGCGATCAGTTGCAACAAGAATTGGATGACTTGGTTAGCAAAAAAGAAAAAGCTATTGAAAATCAAGACTTTGAAAAAGCGGCAAACTATCGTGAAGATGAAATGGCGCTTAAAGAAAAATTGGCTGAGACGAGTGACGATGAATCTGACGGTGTTCGTAAAGATGTCAAAGTGACTGGTGAAGATGTGGCACAAGTCGTTTCTGAATGGACCGGTGTCCCATTAACGCAAATGCAAAAGAGCGAAAGCGCTCGTTTAGTGAATCTTGAAAAAGTTTTGCATAAACGCGTTGTTGGTCAAGAAGAGGCAATTTCAGCAATTTCACGGGCGATTCGTCGGGCCCGCAGTGGCTTGAAGGATCCAAATCGACCAATTGGGTCATTCCTATTCTTAGGGCCAACTGGTGTCGGGAAAACAGAATTAGCTAAAGCTTTAGCCGAAGCTGTTTTTGGCTCTGAAGATAATATTATTCGAGTAGATATGTCTGAATATCAAGAACAATATACAACTTCACGGCTTATTGGTTCCCCTCCAGGTTATGTCGGCTATGATGAAGGTGGTCAATTAACCGAAAAAGTTCGGAACAAGCCTTATTCAGTTGTCTTATTTGATGAAGTTGAAAAAGCCCATCCCGATATTTTTAATGTGCTATTGCAAGTATTAGATGATGGTTATTTGACGGATGCCAAAGGCCGGCGCGTTGACTTCAGAAATACAATTTTGATTTTGACGTCTAACTTAGGTGCAACCGCACTTCGAGACGAAAAATCAGTCGGTTTTGGTGCCAAGGCTGCTGGACAAGACTACACAGCAATGCGTAGTCGGATTCTGGAAGAAATGAAACGCTTCTTCCGGCCAGAGTTCTTAAATCGGATCGACGAAACAGTTGTCTTCCATTCTCTAGATAAAGCGGAATTACGGCAAATTGTTAAGATTATGTCTAAGACGGTTGTGAAACGCTTGGCAGAACAGACAATTAAAGTAAAAATTACAAACGCAGCGTTGGATGCTGTTGCGGCAGCAGGTTTTGACCCAACTTATGGGGCACGGCCAATTCGCCGGGCTATTCAAACGCAGATTGAAGATCGCATCAGTGAATCGTTGTTGACGGGGCAGATTAAGAGTGGCGATAGTATTACCATCGGTGCTTCTAAAGGTAAAATTACGGTCTCAGTAAAAGAACCTAAAGCTGAAGACAATAATTCTGAAGATGTGGATAAAGTGAAATCTTAAAATACAATCTATTATAAACAGCACCTGTGAATAAAATTTGATTTTATTCCGGGGCTGTTTTTTTAGGTATTTCCCTATTTTTTAATAAGAAATCGTGTTATTGTGGATAAGATGTGTTAATTTTAGTATAAAATTCAATTAGGAGTCCTTAGTTTATGATAGAACTTATTGCGAGCCCAGCTTCATTGCAACAAGCAACAGCACTGATGCAGGCTGGTATTGATACCATATATGCCGGGGAAGATTATTTCGGACTGCGCTTACCCCATAGTTTTGAGCGTTCAGAACTCACTGAACTGATTCAACTTGTCCACAGTCAAAACAAAAAAATAGTGGTTGCTGTCAATGCTATTTTCCACAACGATCGAATTGTAAATGTGCAAAACTATTTAGAGTTCTTAGCTGCTGAAAAAGTAGATCGGGTGACGATTGGTGATCCCGGGGCAATCCGGATTTTACAAAAGAATCAAATCGCTTTAGATTATTGGTATGATAGCGCTGATCTTGTAACTAATGCCAGACAGGTTAACTTTTGGCATCAGCACGGTGCAGCCGGTGCGGTGATTGCTAATGAGGTGCCTTATCAGGAATTACAGCAATTAGTACCAAATTTGAAGGCACCAATTCAATTATTAGTTTACGGTGCGGCAGCCATTCATCAATCCGGTCGGCCATTATTGACCAACTATTTTAATTTTGTTCAGGCGCATCAAGATAAATTGGATCGGGAAAAGGGGCTGTTTATTTCAGAGCCTCGTAAACCGGAGAGCCATTATGCCATTTATGAAGATATTAATGGTACCCATGTTTTTGCCAATAATGATGTGGATTTAATGCCAAGAATTTTGAAAGTTGCGCAATTACCAATTAATCATTGGTTCTTAGATGGCTTGTATGCGGACGAAACTGGTTTTGTAACGATCGCTAAAGCGTTTGATACCGCACGAACAAGCTTTGAACAAGGCCAGCTTACGGCGGCGCAATGTTTGCAGTTAGATGAACTTGTCCAACAAAATCAACCGGCAAATCGGGCAGTAGATACAGGATTCTTTGATATTGATCCTGATGACGTGAAATAATGAGGTGTTTACATGATAGAAAATAAACCAGAAGTTCTAGCACCTGCTGGAACAATGGAAAAGTTAAAAGTCGCAATTGATTATGGTGCCGATGCCGTTTATATCGGCGGCGATGCGTATGGTTTGCGATCTAGAGCCGGAAATTTTTCTTTTGAAGAAATGGCTGAGGGCGCAACTTATGCCCATGCTCACCACGCAAAAGTTTATGTTGCCGCTAATATTGTGGCCCATGAAGGCAATTTAGAAGGTGCTGGCGCTTATTTCAGAGAAGTTCGGGATAATGGCATTGATGCGGTGATTGTATCAGATCCGTCATTAATCGAAATTGCAATTACCCAGGCGCCTGGCTTAGCGGTGCATCTATCCACACAAGCTTCAGCAACGAATTGGGAAACTTTAAACTTCTGGAAAGATGAAGGCTTGGAGCGTATTGTCTTGGCTCGAGAAGTGGGTTTAGCTGAAATTAAAGAGATCAGAAAGCATACAGATATTCAAATTGAAGCCTTTGTCCATGGCGCAATGTGTATCGGGTACTCTGGGCGTTGCGTTTTATCCAATCATATGGGCTTACGGGATGCTAATCGTGGCGGTTGTGCGCAAAATTGCCGTTGGCGCTATGATCTGTTTGAAATGCCAACTTTAGGTGAGAAACAAACGACCCTGGGCAAAAATCAAGATGGTGAAATTGAAGATTTCTCAATGAGTGCGGTAGATATGTCAATGATTGAGCACATTCCGGAACTAATTGACGCTGGGGTAAATAGTCTTAAAATTGAAGGCCGGATGAAGACAGTGCATTATGTTTCAACTGTTGCTAATGTTTATCATAAAGCGGTGGCAGATTACTGTGCGGATCCGGTAAACTATCAAATGGATCCAGAATTGGTGGACGAATTGTGGAAAGTGGCACAACGGGAAATGTCCACTGGTTTTTACTTTGGGACACCAACAGAAGATGACGAGTTATTTGGTCCAAGACGGCAACAGCCGCATTATAAATTTATCGGCCAAGTGTTAAGCTATGATCGTGATCAACAGATTGTAACAGTACAGCAACGTAATAACTTTGGTATTGGCGATAAAATTGAATTTTATGGGCCTAACTTTACGCACTATCGGCAAACGGTGACAGATTTAACGGATGAATGGCATCACGATATTCAACGGGCACCCCATGCAATGCAGACAGTCCATTTCCATTGCCCTTATCCCGTACATCCGGGGGACTTCATCCGAGCTAAGGAAGTAAAGGCTAATGTTAAAGTGACGAATTAAGCATTTGACATTGTAAAGAAATAATTATATACTATTATCTGATTTATATAACTGTGGTAGGTAAGCAAAGGCTGCTGTGATCTATTGTCCATAGCGGTCTTCATATAAAAACAAAAATAGTTAAAAGGTTTTAGCTGTTTTTGGTTTTTTTTTGCTCAAAAACCGTTATTTTTTATTTTCTTAAACAAATCTTAATAATTTAACAAAATAGCGGGCCATGAACTTCGAAGAAAGGGTGAATGATTTGGCAGAACACTTAGTAAATTACGGCAAACACCGCACGCGTAGAAGCTTCGCACGAATTAAAGAAGTTTTGGAATTGCCAAATTTGATTGAAATTCAAACGAATTCCTATCAATGGTTTTTAGATGAAGGTTTGCGTGAGATGTTTGACGACATCATGCCAATCGATGACTTTGCAGGTAACTTATCACTAGAATTTGTAGACTATCAACTTTTGGAACCTAAATATACGGTGGAGGAAGCACGTCAGCATGACGCCAACTACTCTGCACCGTTACATGTCACCTTAAAATTAACGAACCATGAAACTGGTGAAATTAAGACACAAGATGTTTTCTTTGGGGACTTCCCATTGATGACGGAACAAGGGACATTTATTATCAACGGGGCTGAACGGGTTATCGTCTCACAATTAGTACGTTCACCTGGGGTTTACTTCAATTCTGAAATTGATAAAAATAGCCGGACAATGTACGGTACAACTGTGATCCCTAACCGAGGGGCTTGGCTAGAATATGAAACGGACGCAAAGCGGATTTCTTACGTTCGTATTGATCGGACACGTAAGATTCCAATGAGTGAATTAATCCGTGCCTTAGGTTTTGGTTCAGATTCTGAAATCATTGATATTTTTGGTGAAAATGAATCTTTAATGCTGACTTTGGAAAAAGATGTTCATAAAAATAATGAAGATTCTAGAACTGAAGAAGCCTTAAAAGATATTTACGAACGTCTTCGCCCTGGCGAACCAAAGACTGCGGATAGTTCACGGTCCTTGCTATATGCGCGTTTCTTCGATCCAAAGCGCTATGATTTAGCGTCAGTTGGTCGTTATAAGATCAATAAGAAATTAAATTTAAAAACACGCTTAATGGGTCAAGTGCTTGCTGAAACTTTGGCTGATCCAGATACTGGTGAAATAATTGCCCAAAAGGGTGACGAAATTGATCGCCAAGTAATGGATAAATTAAGTGATTATTTAGAACGGGACGATTTCAAAACTTATACTTTCCAAGCTAATGATGAAGGTGTTTTGACAGATCCTGTAATATTACAAATTATTAAAGTTTATTCTAAAAAGAATTTGGATCAAGTTGTCAATGTTATTGGTAACGGCCACATTGATCCAAAAGTGAAACATATTATTCCGGCTGATATTTTGGCATCTATGAATTACTTCTTTAATTTACAAGAAGGTATCGGTTCTACGGATGATATCGATCACTTAGGTAATCGTCGGATTCGTTCTGTCGGTGAATTATTGCAGAATCAATTTAGAATTGGTCTTTCTAGAATGGAACGGGTTGTCCGTGAAAGAATGTCTATTCAAGATACTTCTACAGTAACACCGCAACAATTGATTAATATCAGACCTGTTGTTGCTTCAATTAAGGAATTCTTCGGATCTTCTCAATTGTCTCAATTCATGGATCAAACCAATCCGTTAGGTGAATTGACCCATAAACGGCGTCTATCTGCCTTAGGCCCTGGTGGTTTGACACGGGATCGTGCCGGTTATGAAGTCCGGGACGTGCATTATACCCATTATGGTCGGATGTGCCCAATTGAAACCCCTGAAGGCCCTAATATTGGGTTAATTAACAGTTTGGCCAGTTATGCCGTTGTCAATAAGTATGGTTTCATTGAAACCCCTTATCGACGGGTTTCTTGGACAGACCATAAAGTAACGGACAAAATCGACTATTTAACGGCCGATGAAGAAGATGCTTACATCGTTGCCCAAGCCAACTCACCATTAAATGATGATGGTAGTTTCCAAGATCAACGTGTGTTAGCACGTTACAAAGATGACAACATTGAAACAACACCAGAACGTGTGGATTACATGGACGTTTCACCAAAACAAGTAGTTGCCGTGGCAACCGCATGTATTCCTTTCTTGGAAAACGATGACTCCAACCGGGCCTTGATGGGTGCAAATATGCAACGTCAAGCCGTTCCATTGGTTAATCCACATGCCCCACTTGTTGGGACTGGGATGGAATATGTCGCTGCCCATGATTCTGGGACAGCAATGTTAGCTAAAGAACCTGGTACTGTTGAATATGTTGATGCTAAAACAATTCGTATTCGTCGGGATGACAGCTCTGTTGATGATTATAGATTAATGAAGTTCCGTCGTTCTAACGGTGGTAAGAGTTATAACCAACGGCCAATCGTCAAGGCTGGCGATCGGGTGGACAAGAGCGAGATTATCGCAGATGGTCCATCTATGGAAAATGGGGAATTAGCTTTAGGCCAAAACCCATTGATTGCCTTCATGACTTGGAATATGTATAACTTTGAAGATGCGATCGTTTTATCTGAACGTTTAGTTAAAGAAGATGTCTATACTTCAATCCATATTGAAGAATACGAATCTGAAGCACGAGACACTAAATTAGGCCCTGAAGAAATCACCCGTGAAATTCCTAACGTTGGTGAAGATGCATTGAAGAACTTAGACGAATTTGGGATTATCCGAATTGGTGCTGAAGTTCGGGACGGCGATATTTTAGTTGGTAAAGTAACACCTAAAGGGGTTACTGAATTATCTGCTGAAGAACGTCTATTGCATGCCATTTTTGGTGAAAAAGCCCGTGAAGTTCGAGATACTTCATTACGTGTGCCTCATGGTGGCGGCGGGATCATTCAAGATGTTAAAATCTTTACCCGTGAAGCTGGGGATGAATTATCACCTGGTGTCAATATGATGGTTCGGGTTTACATCACGCAAAAACGTAAAATTCAAGTCGGCGATAAAATGGCCGGTCGTCACGGGAATAAAGGGACGGTTTCAATCGTTGTTCCTGAAGAAGACATGCCATTCTTACCTGATGGGACACCGGTTGATATCCTATTGAACCCAATGGGCGTACCATCACGGATGAACATTGGTCAAGTCTTGGAATTGCATTTAGGCATGGCTGCTAGAAACTTAGGCATTCATGTATCAACACCTGTCTTTGATGGTGCCCGTGAAGATGATTTGTGGCGGACTGTTAAAGAAGCAGGGATGGCTTCTGATGGTAAGACCATTCTTTATGACGGTCGTACCGGGGAACCATTTGATAACCGTGTCTCAGTTGGGGTCATGTATTACATGAAATTAGCCCATATGGTTGATGACAAGTTGCATGCACGTTCTATCGGCCCATACTCATTAGTAACGCAACAGCCTTTAGGTGGTAAAGCACAATTTGGGGGCCAGCGTTTTGGTGAAATGGAAGTTTGGGCACTTGAAGCTTATGGGGCAGCTTATACCCTTCAAGAAATCTTAACTTATAAGTCAGATGACGTTGTGGGTCGGGTTAAGACCTATGAAGCGATCGTTAAAGGCGAGCCAATTCCAAAACCAGGCGTACCGGAATCCTTCCGAGTTTTAGTTAAGGAATTACAATCTTTAGGCTTAGATATGAAAGTGTTAGATGCAGACAAAGCTGAAATCGAACTTCGGGATATGGATGACGAAGACGATGATGTTTCCAATGTGGATGCATTGACAAAATACGCTAAAGAACAAGAAGAAAAGAAAGCTAAGGAAGAAGCTGCTAAAGCGGCTGCCAAGGCGGATAACGACCAAAAGTAAAAAACACCGTCAAATAAATTAGGAGGTCGGCCATTGATAGACGTCAATAAATTTGAAAGTATGCAAATCGGATTAGCTTCCGCTAACAAAATTCGCAGTTGGTCCTACGGTGAAGTTAAAAAACCAGAGACAATCAACTATCGGACTTTAAAGCCAGAACGTGATGGTTTGTTTGATGAACGTATTTTCGGCCCAACAAAAGACTGGGAATGTGCTTGTGGTAAGTACAAGCGGATTCGTTATAAGGGTATTGTCTGTGATCGTTGTGGTGTTGAAGTAACACGTTCTAAAGTGCGTCGTGAACGGATGGGTCACATTGAATTAGCAGCACCTGTTTCACATATTTGGTACTTCAAAGGGATTCCAAGCCGGATGGGTCTTGTCTTAGACATGAGCCCTAGAGCATTGGAAGAAATCATTTATTTTGCTTCTTATGTTGTGATTGATTCTGGAGATACGGCTTTAGAAAAGAAACAGTTATTAACAGAACGCGAATATCGGGACAAATTAGAACAATATGGCAGCAAAGCTTTCAATGCTAAAATGGGCGCTGAAGCGATCAAAGAATTGCTGCAAGATGTTGATTTAGAAAAAGAAGTTAAAACACTAAAAGAAGAATTAAAGACAGCTCAAGGTCAAAAACGGATTCGGGCTATCCATCGCCTAGATATTTTGGATGCTTTCCGCAAGAGCGGCAACAAACCAGAATGGATGGTTATGGAATGTATTCCGGTTATTCCGCCTGATTTGCGGCCAATGGTTCAACTTGAAGGTGGCCGGTTTGCAACGAGTGATTTGAACGACTTATACCGTCGGGTAATTAACCGTAATAATCGTTTGAAACGTTTGCTGGACTTAAAGGCACCAAACATCATCGTGCAAAACGAAAAACGGATGCTTCAAGAAGCCGTTGACGCTTTAATCGATAATGGGCGTCGTGGCCGTCCAGTTACTGGACCAGGGAACCGACCATTAAAATCTCTATCCCATATGTTAAAAGGGAAACAAGGTCGTTTCCGTCAAAACTTATTAGGGAAACGGGTGGACTATTCTGGTCGTTCTGTTATCGACGTTGGCCCAACATTGAAGTTCTATCAATGTGGGTTACCTCGTGAAATGGCTTTGGAATTGTTCAAACCTTTCGTAATGCGTGAATTGGTTAAACGCGAAATTGCGTCTAATATCAAGAATGCAAAACGTAAAATTGAACGTCAAGATGATGATGTTTGGGATGTACTAGAAGACGTTATCAAAGAACGTCCAGTACTATTAAACCGGGCACCAACGTTGCATAGATTAGGGATCCAAGCTTTTGAACCAGTCCTAGTAGATGGTAAATCTATTCGGTTGCATCCATTAGCTTGTGAAGCCTATAATGCCGATTTTGACGGGGACCAAATGGCTGTCCACGTGCCTTTATCCGATGAAGCACAAGCAGAAGCACGGATGTTGATGCTTGCAGCCCATCATATTTTGGCACCTAAAGACGGGAAACCAATTGTTACCCCATCTCAAGACGTTGTTTTAGGGAACTACTATTTAACACTTGAAGAAAAGAACCGCGAAGGTCAAGGGATGATCTTCAAGGATGCCAATGAAGTTGAAATGGCTTATCGTAATGGAACAGTGCACTTGCATTCTATTATTGGTCTATCAATTGCTGGTATGCCTGAAAAGCCTTTTGCAGAAGCACAACGTGAAAGTGTTATGATTACCTCTGTTGGTAAAGTAATCTTTAACAAGATCTTGCCAGCAGACTTCCCTTATTTGAATGAACCAACAAATAATAACTTGGTTAACGGTGTTCCTGATGAATATATCGTGGCCAACGGGGAAAACATTGAAGACAAAATTGCAAATGAAGCTTTGATTCCACCATTTAAGAAGGGCTTTTTAAGTGACATTATTGCCCAAGTCTTCAAAGTTTATAAAGTACAACGAACTTCAGAATTGTTGGATGATATGAAAGAATTGGGTTACACAATTTGTACCCATTCTGGATTAACTGTCGGTGTTGCCGATGTCCCAACCGTTGCTGAAAAAGGCGATATTGTTGACGAAGCGCATAAGAAGGTTTCAACAGTTTCTAAACAATTCCGTCGTGGTTTGATTACTGATGAAGAACGTCATAATCGGGTAATTAGTATTTGGAACGATGCCAAAGATGACATCCAACAAAAATTAGTAGATGGTTTTGATGCTTCTAACCCTATCTCAATGATGAGTGACTCCGGTGCCCGGGGGAATATCTCTAACTTTACGCAATTAGCTGGGATGCGTGGTTTGATGGCTGCGCCTAACGGTGGGATGATGGAAGTCCCTGTTACTTCAAACTTCCGTGAAGGTTTATCCGTTATGGAAATGTTTATGAGTACCCACGGGGCTCGTAAAGGGATGACCGATACAGCCTTGAAGACTGCCGATTCTGGTTACTTGACACGTCGTTTAGTTGATGTGGCCCAAGACGTTATTGTCCGTGAAGAAGACTGTGGCACAGATCGCGGCTTAGAAGTTAGTGCGATCCGTGAAGGTAACGAAATGATCGAACCATTATATGATCGTTTGGTTGGCCGTTATACAATGAAGTCTGTCTTTGATCCAGAAACTGGCGAAGAAATTATTGGTCGGAATCAATTAATGACTGAAGATATTTCACAAAAGATTGTGGATGCTGGCGTAACAACGGTTACCATTCGTTCTGTCTTCACATGTAATACAAAACATGGTGTCTGCAAGAAATGTTACGGCCGTAACTTGGCAATTGGTCAAGAAGTTGAAGTCGGTGAAGCAGTTGGTACAGTTGCTGCCCAATCTATCGGCGAACCCGGGACACAATTAACAATGCGTAACTTCCATACCGGCGGTGTTGCTGGCGGCGAAGATATTACACAAGGGTTACCCCGTGTCCAAGAAATTTTTGAAGCCCGGAATCCTAAAGGGTTATCAAATATTACTGAAGTTACTGGGGAAGTCACTGCTGTGGATGAAAATCCAGCAGAACATACCCGTGAAATTACGATTGAAGGCCGAACAGACACTAGAACTTATAGTGTGCCGTACGTTTCTAATATTGTCGTTGCAGAAGGCGACCATATTGAACGTGGGGATAAATTAACAGGTGGTTCAATTGATCCTAAACAATTAATTAAAGTCCGTGATGAAATTTCTACTGAAAACTACTTGCTAAGTGAAGTTCAAAAAGTTTACCGTATGCAAGGGGTAGAAATCAGTGATAAGCATATCGAAGTAATGGTACGGCAAATGTTACGTAAAATTCGGGTCTTAGATCCAGGTGATACGGAAATCTTGCCAGGTACATTGCTAGACATTGCAGATTTCACAGCTCAAAACCATGATACTTTGATCAATGGTGGTATCCCAGCGACTGGTCGTCCAGTACTATTAGGGATTACTAAGGCTTCTCTGGAAACCAACAGTTTCTTATCCGCTGCTTCCTTCCAAGAAACAACACGTGTCTTGACGGATGCCTCTATTCGCGGTAAGAATGACCCATTAGTTGGTTTGAAGGAAAATGTCATTATCGGTAAGATTATTCCTGCCGGGACCGGCATGTCTAAGTATCGTCATATGGAACCACAAACAGTCGGCGCAACTTCTGAAAATGTTTATTCCATCTCTGATTTGGAAAAACAATTGCACGCTGATAAAGAAGATTAATTACTAAAATAAGCGGTTTGCCTCATTTTAAGTGAGGCAAACCGCTTATTTTTTTGGGGTTGATTCAGTTACAAAATAACATAACTTATAAACAAACCCAGTGATAAATAAGGATAAAATGCCAAACGCTGCTGTTTAAAACGGCGCTGTAAAATTAAATGAATACTCACTAAAAGCGCTAGACCAGAACCAAAAAACAACGTAAAAGTGACCATTTTAAACCCAAAGACAACGGTGATAACAATCAATAATTCTACATCGCCCCAACCTAAGCTGTGGGTATAATAAGCGAAGACACTCAGGCTGGTGCTGAAAATAATGAGACCTAATAAGTCTTTGGCTGTCCATGGTAGCGCCGTTAACCCAAAGCCACTGAGTAGCAATGGTAACAGTAAAATAGGAAAGATAAATTGATAGAAATGATCCATCAAACTTAATAGAACTAAAATAAAAAACCAGCTATAAATCAGCATCACAACCAGCAAACTGTTTGTGAGGTTTAGCCAATAAAGTTCTATAAAAACACCGCCACAGATCAGCTCACTCAAACAAAAAACAGGATCTATTTTTTGTTTGCAAAAATAACACCGGCCGCGTTGAATTAAAAATCCTAGGACAGGCAAAAGCTGCCAAACTTTTAAAGTTTTCCCGCAAGTATCGCAACAGGAACGACCGGTTAAAGCACTACGTTGGGGCCAACGTTGGGCGATGCACGTCAAAAAGGAACAAGTACTGCTGCCAATCAGAAACAAAATAAAATAAATCAAAATAAATTCTCCTCGCTATTAGATAAAGGACATTACGCAAAAAGTGCCGTAATTTTTGGTAGGAATTTGTTGAATAGAGAGTTGACAGAGCTTAGAGTTACTGGTATATTGATTTAGGTACTTTTCTGTGCAGTGTTAATATTTTATTAGATAATAACGTGCTGGCTGACAGTGAAGCCATCAATGCAATTTATTGCTTATTTTTTTGCTTAAAAAAAGAACACCTGGATGTGTGGACTTAAACGCATCTTAGAGGTGGCAAATTCTTGAGGAGGATAATTAATGCCTACAGTTAATCAATTAGTACGCCATGGTCGCAAGAGCCGGACTAGTAAGTCTGATTCACCTGCTTTAAACTTTGGCTACAATAGTATGAAAAAATCAATGGTTAAAAACCCTGCACCACAAAAACGTGGGGTTGCCACTCGTGTCGGCACAATGACACCTAAGAAACCAAACTCAGCTTTACGTAAATATGCCCGTGTACGTCTTTCAAACTTGATCGAAGTCACAGCTTACATTCCTGGGATTGGCCATAACTTACAAGAACATAGTGTTGTCTTAATTCGTGGTGGCCGTGTCAAAGACTTACCTGGTGTGCGTTATCATATCGTTCGTGGTGCATTAGACACTGCCGGCGTTACTGATCGTATGCAAAGTCGTTCAAAATACGGGACTAAGAGACCGAAAAAATAAAACACTATAAATTCTAGGAGGTTATAAAATGCCAAGAAAAGGTCATATCGCACAACGCGACGTTTTGCCAGATCCAATGTACAACTCAAAATTAGTAAGTCGTTTAATTAACCGTTTAATGATTGATGGTAAGCGTGGTACTGCTTCCACAATTTTATATGATGCTTTTGACATCATCAAAGAAAAAACAGGTAACGAACCTTTAGAAGTTTTTGAACAAGCTATGAAGAACGTTATGCCTGTTCTTGAAGTTAAAGCACGCCGTATCGGTGGTTCTAACTATCAAGTACCAATCGAAGTTCGCCCTGAACGTCGGACAACTTTAGGCTTACGTTGGATCGTTAGTTATGCACGTTTACGTGGTGAACACACTATGGACGAACGTTTAGCTAACGAAATCATGGATGCTGCTAACAACACTGGTGCAGCTGTTAAAAAACGCGAAGATACGCACAAGATGGCAGATGCCAACCGTGCCTTCGCCCACTATCGCTGGTAATTTTAAATTTCTAATGGCTATTATAGACAATTATTTCTATAGTAGCCTTGTTTATGAGAGGAGCAAACTGTTTCATGGCAAATACCCGTGAATTCTCGCTGGCAAAAACACGTAACATCGGTATCATGGCCCACATCGATGCTGGTAAGACAACAACTACTGAACGGATTCTTTACTATACAGGTAAAATTCATAAAATTGGTGAAACCCACGAAGGGGCTTCCCAAATGGACTGGATGGTTCAAGAACAAGAACGTGGGATCACAATCACATCTGCAGCTACAACAGCGCAATGGAAAGATACACGTATCAATATCATCGATACACCAGGGCACGTGGACTTCACAATGGAAGTTGAACGTTCTTTACGTGTGTTAGATGGTTCTATTACGGTTTTAGATGCACAATCTGGTGTTGAACCACAAACTGAAAACGTTTGGCGTCAAGCTACAACTTATGGCGTACCACGTTTAGTTTTTGTTAATAAAATGGATAAGATGGGCGCTAACTTTGACTATTCTGTAAGTACATTACACGATCGTCTACAAGCTAATGCACATGCCATTCAAATGCCAATCGGTGCTGAAGACGATTTTGAAGGGGTCATTGACTTACTTGAAATGAAAGCCGATTTGTATGATGAAGACGAATTAGGTACACAATGGGATACAGTTGATATTCCTGATGAATACAAAGAAGAAGCTACAAAACGTCGTCAAGAATTAGTAGAAGCTATTGCTGATGTTGATGATGAAATTATGGATAAATACCTTGAAGGTGCCGATATTAGTATCGACGAATTAAAGGCTGCTATCCGTAAGGCAACAATTGATTTGAAATTCTTCCCTGTTCTTGCAGGTTCTGCATTTAAGAACAAAGGGGTTCAAATGTTAATGGATGCCGTTGTTGACTTCTTGCCATCCCCATTAGATGTAAGACCATATCATGCAACTGATCCTGAAACTGGTGAAGATGTTGACTTGATCGCTGGCGATGACAAAGACTTTGCTGCTTTAGCATTTAAAGTTGCAACAGACCCATTTGTTGGTCGTTTAACTTACATCCGGGTTTACTCTGGTACTTTGGAATCTGGTTCATATGTCTTGAACGCTTCTAAAGATACAAGAGAACGTGTTGGTCGTTTGCTACAAATGCACGCCAATCACCGTCAAGAAATTCCAGAAGTATTCTCTGGTGATATCGCTGCTGCGATCGGCTTGAAGAATACAACAACTGGGGATTCTTTAACAGACATTAACCACCCATTGATTTTGGAATCTTTGGAAATTCCTGAACCAGTTATTCAAGTTTCCATCGAACCAAACTCTAAAGAAGACCGTGACAAGTTAGATAACGCCTTACAAAAACTTGCTGAAGAAGATCCAACTTTCAGAGCTGAAACAAACCCTGAAACTGGTGAAACTTTAATCGCTGGTATGGGTGAATTGCACTTGGATATCATGGTTGACCGTATGAAACGTGAATTTAAGGTTGCCGCTAAAGTCGGTGAACCACAAGTTGCTTACCGTGAAACCTTCACAAAACAAACTTCTGCTCAAGGTAAGTTTGTACGCCAATCTGGTGGTAAAGGTCAATATGGTGATGTTTGGATTGAATTCACACCAAACGAAGAAGGCAAAGGCTTTGAATTTGAAAACGCCATTGTCGGTGGGGTTGTTCCTAGAGAATATATTCCAGCTGTAGAACAAGGCTTGAAAGAATCTATGGATAATGGTGTCTTAGCCGGCTATCCATTAATCGATATCAAGGCTCGTTTATATGATGGTTCTTACCATGAAGTCGATTCCTCTGAAGCGGCCTTCAAAGTTGCAGCATCAATCGCTTTGCGTAATGCCGCTAAAGGCGCTGGCGCTGTTATCTTAGAACCACTTATGAAAGTTGAAGTCGTTGCCCCTGAAGAATATTTAGGTGATGTTATGGGCCAAGTTACTGCACGTCGTGGCCGTGTCGAAGGTATGGAAGCACGTGGGAATGCCCAAGTAGTTAATGCCTTTGTACCATTATCAGAAATGTTCGGTTATGCAACTACTTTACGTTCTGCAACACAAGGCCGTGGGACTTTCACAATGACATTTGATCATTATGAAGCTGTACCTAAGTCTATCCAAGAAGAAATCATCAAGAAAAACGGCGGTAACGCTGGATAATTACTCAGGAAACTGAATAATTTTACTTTTTCTTCTATATAATATAGAAAGGCTCAATCATGCTGAGGAGATCCTCAAAATGATTGAGCCTTTTTAGTTGCAATTTAAAAAATAATCCGTTATTCTAAAACGGTTGCGCCAAGAACGTTTTTAAAATGATCCAAGGCCCAGAGATGACCTTGCGGATTAAAGGTGGCCACACCGGCTTTAGGGATGGTCAATTGATAACCTAAGTCGTAGGCGCCAATAGCCGTGTGCAAAATGCAAATGTCTGTACAGACACCGACAAGTTCAATTTCAGTAATATGTCGTGTCCGCAGCAGCAGATCTAAGTCAGTGCCTGTGAACGCATTGTAGCGTGTTTTGGCAAAAGCTTGAACATGATCGCTGGTTTGATGCGCTTGGAACCACGCACCGGTTTTGCCGTATAATGCGCGTCCCCAAGTATCGGCCAAGTTATGGGGCGGGAATAATTTACTTTCGGGATGATAGCTATCATGAGCTTGGTGTAAGTCTGTTGGTAAATAAACAAAATCGTTTTGAGCTAAATAGGTCTGAGCACGTTGAGCGATGAACGCATCAATTTTTTGACCAGGTAAGCCACAGGTTAAGCTGCCCTTATCGGCAACGAAATCATTTGTATAATCAATAATCAGTAGTGCTCGGGGATTAGACATAAACAACACCTCAATTTTTTTGAATTAACCATAACGGTTTAAAGGATAACTGTCAATTTTAAAAGAATATAAAAAAGAGCTTGTAATTTTAGCCCTTTTCAAGTAAAATAAAAAAAGTGCTGATTTTAGTATAAGTAGCACCCCCTATTTAGAGAATAGGGGATTAGCTAAGACGTGAAAGGTTGCGACACGCCCGGATACATTGCCACGGGTGGTTGGAAATTTTCACAGAGCTAGTCTACTCATGATAATAGACGAAGGAGGTAACACAATGGCAAAACAAAAAATTCGTATTCGTTTGAAGGCATATGAACACCGTATTCTTGATCAATCTGCTGATAAGATTGTTGAAACGGCTCAAAGAACTGGGGCTGCAATTTCTGGTCCAATTCCATTGCCTACTGAAAGAACGTTATACACTGTGATCCGTGCACCACATAAATACAAAGATTCTCGGGAACAATTCGAGATGCGGACACACAAACGCTTGATTGATATCATCAATCCAACGCCAAAAACAGTTGATGCTTTAATGAAGTTAGACTTACCAAGCGGCGTAGACATTGAAATCAAATTATAATTAAAAATACAACATATATGGAGGTGTACTCATGACCAGAAAAGGAATCTTAGGCAAAAAAGTAGGTATGACACAAGTATTTAGCGACAATGGCGAATTAATTCCTGTTACTGTTATCGAAGCTGAACCTAATATTGTTTTACAAGTTAAAACAGTTGAAAGTGATGGCTATGAAGCGATCCAATTAGGCTTTGACGACAAGCGCGATATTTTGTCAAACAAACCTGCTAAAGGTCATGTAGCAAAAGCAAACACGACCCCTAAGCGCTTCATTAAAGAAATCAGAGATGTCGAGCTAGGGGATTACACAGTTGGTGACGAAGTTAAGGTCGACACCTTTGAAGCAGGCGATATCGTAGATGTCACTGGTATCACCAAAGGTCATGGTTACCAAGGTAACATTAAGAAAAATAACCAATCACGTGGACCTGAAACCCACGGTTCTCGTTATCACCGTGTACCTGGTTCAATGGGCGCTGTCATTAACCGAGTGTTTAAGGGCAAACCATTACCAGGTCGTATGGGTAATAACAAAGTAACAATGCAAAACTTAGAAATCGTTCGTGTTGATACTGACAAGAATGCAATCTTAATCAAAGGTAACGTACCAGGTGCTAAACATGCTTACGTTACAATCAAAAACGCTATTAAAGGCGATAAGTAAAAATAAGGAAGGAGGCTAATTATGTCAAACGTAACATTATTCAAACAAGATGGTTCTGAAAACGGAACAGTTGAGTTGAAAGATGCCATTTTCGGTATTGAACCTAACAACAACGTGGTTTTTGATGCAATCTTGATGCAACGCGCTGGTCAACGTCAAGGCACACATTCTACAAAGAATAGATCTGCCGTTCGCGGTGGTGGTCGTAAGCCATGGCGTCAAAAAGGGACAGGCCGTGCACGTCAAGGTTCTATCCGTTCACCACAATGGCGTGGTGGTGGTGTCGTATTTGGCCCAACACCAAGAGATTATAGCTACCGCTTGAACAAAAAAGTTCGTCGTTTAGCTATCAAATCTGTTCTTTCTCAAAAAGTGCTTGATGGTGATTTAATCGTTGTTGATGAATTAGCATTAGATGCACCAAAAACAAAAGAATTTACAGCAGTATTAAACAACTTGAAGTTAAGCGGTAAAGTTTTATTGGCTATTGAAGCTGATAACGAAAACGTTGCTTTATCTGCACGTAACATCGAAGGTGTTTCAGTATTAGCTGCAGATCAATTAAACGTATTAGATGTTGCAAACAATAACAAATTAGTTTTGACTAAAAAAGCATTAGATAAGATTGAGGAGGTGCTTGCATAATGACAGCTAGAGACATTATTAAGCGCCCGGTTGTTACCGAAGCTTCAATGAATGCAATGGATGATCGCAAATATACTTTTGATGTTGCTCAGGATGCAAATAAAGTTGCAGTCCGTAAAGCAATTGAAGAAATCTTTGGCGTAAAGGTTCTTAAAGTTAATATTATGAATGTTCATCCTAAGAAAAAGCGCGTTGGCCGTTACGAAGGTTACACAAACAGACGTCGCAAGGCGATCGTAACTTTAACTGCCGATTCAGAACCAATTAAGATTTTCGAAGATTAATTAACTAGGAGGGACGTTCAGTGGCAATTATTAAATATAAACCAACCACAAACGGCCGCCGTAATATGACTGCTTCTGATTTCGCTGAAATCACAAAGACAACACCTGAAAAGTCTTTATTAGAATCACAAAGTCATACAGCTGGCCGTAACGCACACGGACATATTACAGTTCGTCATCGTGGCGGGGGACATAAACAAAAATATCGTATTATCGATTTTAAACGCTTGAAAGATAATGTTATCGGACACGTAAATGCAATCGAATATGATCCAAATAGAACAGCAAACATCGCTTTGATCCATTATGAAGACGGTGTGAAAGCATACATTTTAGCACCTAAAGGTTTAAACGTTGGTGATAAGATCGTTTCTGGTCCTGATGCAGATATCAAACCAGGTAACGCTTTACCACTTTCAAATATTCCTGTTGGTACATTAATTCATAACATTGAATTAAAACCAGGCAAGGGTGGCCAATTAATTCGTTCTGCTGGTACTTCTGCACAAGTATTAGGCAACGAAGGTAAATATACATTAATTCGTTTAGTTTCTGGTGAAGTTCGGATGATCTTATCTACTTGCCGCGCTACAATCGGTGAAGTTGGTAATGAACAACATGAATTAATCCACATTGGTAAAGCAGGTCGTAAACGTTGGATGGGTATTCGTCCTACAGTCCGCGGTTCTGTTATGAACCCTAACGATCACCCACACGGTGGTGGTGAAGGTAAAGCACCAATCGGTCGTCCTTCTCCATTATCACCATGGGGCAAGAAGACACTTGGTAAGAAGACACGTAATGCTAAGGCTAAATCAGAGAAATTCATCGTACGTCATCGTACTAAATAATTAGTATTTCAGTTATTAGCTTATTAAATAAGGAGGTTTCATAATGGGTCGTAGCCTTAAAAAAGGACCATTCGCTGATGCTCATCTTTTGAAAAAGGTCGATGCACAAGCTGATCAAGAAAAAAAGACAGTTATCCGCACATGGTCACGTCGTTCAACAATTTTCCCTAGTTTTATTGGTTATACCATCGCTGTTTATGACGGGAGAAAACACGTTCCTGTTTATGTTCAAGAAGACATGGTTGGTCATAAATTAGGTGAATTTGTACCTACACGTACGTTCCACGGTCATGGAACTGACGATAAGAAAACGTCAGCAAGATAAGAAGGGAGATATATAAATGGCAGATCAAGTTACATCAGCTATAGCAACTGCTAAAACGGTCCGCATCGCTCCTCGTAAAGCTCGTCTTGTAATCGATACGATTCGTGGAAGAAACGTAGCAGAAGCAATTGCTATTTTAGATTTTACACCACGTGGTGCTTCTCCAATCGTCAAAAAAGTGTTACAATCAGCTATCGCAAATGCTGAACACAACTTTGACTTGGATGCAGAAAACCTATACGTTAGTGAAGCTTACGTAAACGAAGGCCCAACTTTAAAACGGTTCCGTCCTCGTGCTAAAGGTTCAGCATCACCAATTAATAAACGTACAAGCCACGTTACAGTGGTAGTATCAGAAAAAGAAGACTAAGGAGGGAATAACTTGGGACAAAAGATTAATCCAATCGGCTTCCGTGTCGGCGTCATCCGTGACTGGGATGCAAAATGGTACGCAGAAAAAGATTTTGCAACTTTCCTTCACGAAGATCTAAGAATCCGTAAATATATTGAAAAGCGTTTGATCGATGCTTCTGTATCACAAGTAGAAATCGAACGTGCTGCTAACCGTGTTAATATTTCTATCCACACTGCTAAACCTGGTATGGTAATTGGTAAAGGTGGTTCTGAAGTAGAAAACCTACGGAAAGAATTAAACAATTTAACAGGTCGTAAAGTTCATATCAACATTATTGAAATTAAAAAACCTGATTTAGATGCTAAGCTTGTAGGCGAAGGCGTTGCACGTCAATTAGAAGCACGTGTTGCTTTCCGTCGTGCACAAAGACAAGCTATCCAAAGAACAATTCGTTCTGGCGCTAAAGGGATCAAGATTCAAATTTCAGGCCGTGTAAATGGTGCTGATATTGCGCGTAAAGAATGGCATACAGAAGGTACTGTACCTTTGCATACATTACGTGCTGATATTGATTACTCTTGGCAAGAAGCTGCAACAACTTATGGTAAATTAGGTGTTAAAACTTGGATCTACCGGGGTGAAATTTTACCTGACAAACCTACAAACACAACGGAAGGAGGAAAACGATAATGCTAGTACCAAAGCGTGTGAAATACCGTCGTGAATTTCGTGGTAAGATGCGCGGTGCTGCCAAAGGTGGCAAAGAAGTTAATTTCGGTGAATACGGCTTACAAGCTTTAGAATCTCACTGGATTACTAACCGTCAAATCGAAGCTGCACGTATCGCCATGACAAGATATACTAAACGTGGTGGTAAAATCTGGATTAGAATTTTCCCTCATAAGTCATACACTGCTAAAGGCGTTGGTGTACGTATGGGTTCCGGGAAAGGTGCACCAGCAGGTTGGGTAGCACCAGTAAAACGTGAAAAAATTATGTTTGAAATTGCTGGTGTCTCAGAAGAAACTGCTCGTGAAGCATTACGCTTAGCTTCAAACAAATTACCAATCAGAACAAAATTTGTTAAGCGTGAGGAAGTAGGTGGCGAATCAGATGAAGGCTAAAGATATCAAACAATTAACCGCTGACGAAATGCTTGCCAAAGAAAAAGAATATAAAGAAGAACTTTTCAACTTGCATTTCCAGCAAGCCACTGGCCAATTGGAAAACACTGCAAGATTGAAACAAGTTCGTAAAAATATTGCAAGAATTAAGACAGTCTTGAAACAACAAGAAATCAATAAGTAAACGCGAAAGGAGCGAGAAATTTTGAGCGAAACAGATACTAAACGTAATAATCGTAAAGTCTATCAAGGTCGTGTCGTTTCTGATAAGACAGATAAGACTATCACAGTTGTTGTTGAAACTTACAAAACACATCCAACGTACGGCAAACGTGTACGCTATTCTAAAAAGTATTATGTACATGATGAAAATAACGAAGCTAAAATCGGCGATGTTGTTCGTATCATGGAAACTCGACCATTGTCCAAACTCAAACGCTTCCGTTTACTAGGAATTGTTGAGAAATCTGTTACATTGTAATTTTAATGAAGGGAGGCTGCACAAGTGATTCAACAAGAAAGTCGTTTGAAAGTCGCAGACAACTCTGGTGCTCGTGAAATCTTAACAATTAAGGTTTTAGGTGGCTCTGGCCGTAAGTTCGCCAACATTGGTGATATTATCGTTGCTACAGTTAAACAAGCAACACCAGGTGGCGTTGTCAAAAAAGGCGATGTCGTAAAAGCAGTTATCGTTCGCACTAAGTCAGGTGCGCGTCGTACCGATGGCTCTTATATCAGTTTTGATGAAAATGCAGCTGTTATTATTAACGCCGATAAAAGCCCAAGAGGCACTCGTATCTTTGGCCCAGTCGCACGTGAACTACGTGACAATGATTTCATGAAGATTGTCTCATTAGCTCCAGAAGTTCTTTAATCGTATAAACCTTAACAGATATGGAGGTGTCAGGTGAATGTATATTAAAACCGGCGATAAAGTCCGTGTTATCAGCGGTAAAGATAAAGGTAAAGAAGGCACTGTTACTAAGGTTTTACCTAAAAAGGATCGCGTCATTGTAGAAGGTATCAACATGATCAAAAAACATGAAAAACCTTCTAACGCTAATCCAGATGGTGGTATTGCTGATGTTGAAGCAGCAATTCACGTTTCTAACGTGCAATTATTAGACCCTAAAGATAACAAACCAACACGTATCGGCTTTAAAGACGTAGATGGCAAAAAAGTCCGCGTTGCGAAACGTTCTGGTGAACAAATCGATTAATATCGAAAGGAGGACAAAATTTAAATGGAAAACCGTTTAAAAGAGAAATATAATAAAGAAATTACACCAGCATTAATGGAAAAATTCAATTATACATCAGTAATGCAAACACCTAAGATTGAAAAAATCGTTTTGAACATGGGTGTTGGCGATGCCGTATCTAACTCTAAAAACTTAGATCGCGCTGTTGATGAATTAACATTAATCTCTGGGCAAAAACCATTGATTACCCGCGCTAAGAAATCTATTGCGGGTTTTCGTTTGCGTGAAGGTATGGCCATCGGCGCCAAAGTAACTTTGCGTGGTGAACGTATGTGGGACTTCTTAGACAAGTTGATCAATGTCTCCTTACCAGGCGTTCGTGATTTCCATGGTGTCAGTGCTAAGTCATTTGATGGTCGTGGTAATTATACATTAGGTATCAAAGAACAATTGATTTTCCCAGAAATCGATTATGATAAAGTTGAAAAAGTCCGTGGCTTAGATGTTGTTATCGTAACAACTGCAAATACTGATGAAGAAGGCTTAGAACTTCTTAAAAAAGTCGGTATGCCATTCGCTAAATAGGGAGGTTCCACATTGGCTAAAAAATCTCTAGTTGCAAAGAATAAGAGACCGGCTAAATATTCTACTCAAGAATACACTCGTTGTGAACGTTGCGGCCGTCCTCATTCTGTTTATCGCAAATTTAAATTATGCCGTGTTTGCCTACGTGAGTTAGCTCATAAAGGTCAAATTCCTGGCATGAAAAAAGCAAGTTGGTAAAATTCAAATAAAAGGAGGAAACGCAATATGTCTCTTACTGATCCGATTGCTGATTACTTAACACGTATCCGTAATGCAAACATGGTTAGACATGATTCTTTAGATGTTCCTGCATCTAGAGTTAAAACAGCTTTAACTGAAATCTTGAAGCGTGAAGGTTTCATCCGTGATTACGAAGTAATTGAAGATGATAAACAAGGCGTCATTCGCATTTTCTTAAAATATGGTAAAAATGACGAACGTGTTATCACAGGTTTAAAACGTATTTCAAAACCAGGTCTAAGAAGTTATGTTAAAGCTGATGACGTACCTAAGGTCTTAAATGGTTTAGGTATCGCTATTATCTCTACTTCTACTGGTATTATTACAGATAAAGAAGCTCGCCAAAAGAACGTCGGCGGCGAAGTATTAGCTTATATTTGGTAATTCGAGGAGGTGTTATTAAGTGAGTCGTATTGGTTATAAAGCTATAGACTTGCCTGAAAATGTAACAGTTACAAATGAAGGCGAGAATTATACAGTTAAAGGCCCTAAAGGTGAATTAACTCGACACTTTGATCCAGCAATTACAATCAAACAAGAAGGTCAAGAAATCAAACTTGATCGTCCAAATGATTCTTATAAAGCTTTACACGGTACTATGCGTGCAAACTTGCACAACATGATTATCGGTGTAACAGAAGGCTATTCTAAGAAATTGTCACTGATCGGTGTTGGTTATCGTGCACAACTTAAAGGTACTAAGTTAGTCTTAAACGTAGGCTACTCACACCCAGTTGAAATGGATGCACCTAAAGGCATTAAAGTAGAAGTTCCATCAAACACTGAAATCACAATTAGTGGTATTAGTAAACAAGTTGTCGGTGAATTTTCCGCGAAGATTCGCGCCGTTCGCCCACCAGAACCTTACAAGGGTAAAGGTATTCGTTATGTTGACGAATATGTCCGTCGTAAGGAAGGTAAGACAGGTAAGTAATGCAGCATAGCGCTGACTATATATTTAGAGGTGAAAAGTTTTGATTACAAAACCAGATAAGAATAAAACACGTCAAAAACGTCATATGCGTGTCCGTAACAAAATCTCTGGTACTGCTGAGCGCCCACGCTTGAACGTATTCCGTTCTAACAAAAACATCTACGCGCAATTAATTGATGACGTAGCGGGTGTGACGCTAGTCAGTGCCTCCACGTTAGATAAAGATCTTGATGCAAAAGGAACTAAAACTGAACAAGCACAAGCGGTTGGTACTTTAATTGCCAAACGGGCTGAAGAAAAAGGTTTGAAAGAAGTTGTCTTCGATAGAGGCGGCTACTTATACCACGGCCGTGTGCAAGCTTTAGCTGACGCTGCAAGAGAAAATGGTTTAGAATTCTAATAAAGGAGGTTAACTGTCAATGGCATCATATATTGATCCAACACATTTAGATTTAGAAGATCGCGTTGTTTCTATTAACCGTGTAACCAAAGTTGTCAAAGGTGGCCGTCGCTTACGTTTCGCAGCAATCGTTATTGTTGGCGATAAAGCCGGTCATGTGGGCTTTGGTACTGGTAAAGCACAAGAAGTTCCTGAAGCTATTCGTAAAGCCGCAGATGCAGCTAAAAAGAATTTGATTGAAGTACCAATCGTTGGTACAACTATTCCTCACGAAGTAATCGGTCGCTATGATGCAGGTCGTATCATGTTAAAACCTGCTGAAGCCGGTTCTGGTGTTGCTGCTGGTGGTGCTGTTCGTGCCGTCATGGAATTAAGTGGTGTGGCTGATGTTACTAGTAAGTCACTAGGTCGTAACACACCAATTAATGTTATTCGCGCAACGATGGAAGCTTTGAAGGAATTGAAGACTGCTTCTGAAGTTGCTGCACTTCGTGGCATTTCTGTTGAAAGTTTAGAAGGCTAGGAGGTCAGACGAATGGCTCAATTAAAAATTACATTAAGACGCAGTGCGGCTCACCGCATTCCTTCTCAACGTCAAATCGTTAAGGAATTAGGTTTAGGTCGTATTAGTAGTTCTGTTATTAAGCCTGACGATGCTGCAACACGTGGTGCAATTTTGAAAATTGCGCACTTAGTTAGTGTCGAAGTTGTTGAAGGTTAATCATTTTTTTGTCAAGGAGGTGTAGACTTAAATGAAATTACATGAATTGCAAGCTAGTGAAGGTTCTCGTCATAACCGCAAACGTGTTGGTCGTGGGACTTCTTCTGGTACTGGTAAAACAGCAGGTCGTGGTCAAAAAGGTTTATTGGCACGTTCCGGTGGTAAAACTCGTCTAGGTTTCGAAGGTGGCCAAATGCCATTGTACAGACGTATGCCAAAACGTGGTTTTAACAACATTAACCGCAAAGAATACGCTGTTATCAACATTCAAGATCTTAACAGATTTGATGCTGGTACAGAAATCACACCAGAATTCTTACACGAAAATGGTGTTATCAAAAACACGAAATCAGGAGTTAAGTTACTTGCTAAGGGTGAATTGAATACTAAGTTAGATATCAAAGTAAATCAATTCTCTCAAGCTGCGAAAGAAGCAGTTGAAGCTGCTGGCGGCACCATTGAGGTGATTTAATTGTTCAAAACATTGAGAGATGCTTTTAAGGTTAAAGAAATTCGTAACCGAATCCTATTTACCCTGGGCATTTTAATCATTTATCAACTGGGTACGCAAATTACGGTACCTGGTGTAAATGCTAAAGCTTTGAACTCAATTGGTCAGACAGGTTTTATTTCCCTTTTAGATACTGTTAGTGGTGGTGGGTTGAGTAACTACTCAGTTTTCTCAATGGGGGTTTCGCCATACATCACTGCACAAATCGTCATTCAACTGCTGCAAATGGACATTGTGCCTAAGTTTGTTGAATGGAGTAAACAAGGGGAAGTGGGCCGACGGAAGTTAAATCAGGTGACGCGTTATTTAACAATCGCCTTAGCTTTTGTTCAGTCTATTGGGATTACCGCAGGGTTTAATGCACTGAGCAGTATTGGCTTAGTTAAAAACCCTGGAGTTAAAACCTTTATTATTATTGGTATCATCTTAACGGGTGGTACGATGTTGCTTACTTGGATGGGTGAACAAATCACAGATCGTGGCTTAGGTAATGGGGTTACAATGATTATCTTTGGTGGGATTATTGCGCGTTTACCATCTGGGGCTTACCAACTTTACCGCGAACAAGTTGTTAATGCTGGTCGTGGTGAACAATGGAAAGGCTGGCTGTTTTTAGCAATACTAGTTATAGCAGTCTTAGCAATTGTCACTTTTGTAACATATGTTCAGCAAGCAAATCGTAAGATTCCAATTCGGTATACTCGCCGTGTTGTTGGTGGCGGCAGTGAATCATTCTTACCGCTTAAAATAAATGTTGCTGGGGTTATTCCAGTAATTTTTGCCAGTTCCTTTATTGTTATGCCGTCCACTATTTTGTTAGTATTTCAAAATAACCATAGTGAAGATACTTGGTTCCAGATCTTGAAAAGTATTTTCAGTATGCAAACCACGCCAGGCGCGATCTTATATACGGTCTTAATTATCTTGTTTACGTTCTTCTACGCTTTTGTTCAGGTTAATCCAGAAAAAGTTGCTGAGAATTTACAAAAACAAGGTAGTTATATTCCAAGTGTTTGGCCAGGTAAGGCTACTGAAAAGTATATATCTCAAATGTTAATGAAATTGTCTACTGTTGGTTCACTTTTCTTAGGTATCGTTGCCTTGCTGCCACAATTGGCGACTAATATTTGGGGTTTACCTCAATCTATTGGTTTAGGCGGTACAAGTTTATTGATCGTCGTACAAGCTGCAATTGAAACAAACCGGCAATTAAATGGTTTGTTGATGAAACGTGAATACGCCGGATTTATCCGAAACTAAGGAGTACAATAAAATGAATTTAATTTTAATGGGATTACCTGGTGCCGGGAAAGGCACACAAGCTGAAAGAATCGTAGATACTTATCACATTCAACATATTTCTACAGGGGATATGTTCCGTGATGCTATGGCTAACAAAACAGAGATCGGTTTAAAAGCTAAAGCTTATATTGATCAAGGTAACTTAGTACCTGATGAAATTACTGAAGCAATCGTAAAAGAACGCTTAACACAAAAAGATACTGATGCGGGTTATATGTTGGATGGTTTTCCAAGAACAATCGAACAAGCCCAGGCTTTAGAAGATATCACTGCAGAATTGAACAAACCAATTGATGCAGTTATCAATATTGATGTTGATCCTAAAGCACTTGTTGATCGGTTATCTGGCCGTTTTATTTGTAAAAATTGTGGTGCAACTTACCACAAGCTTTATAATCCACCTAAGGTTGAAGGGACTTGTGATCGCTGCGGCCATCATGAATTCTTCCAACGCGAAGATGACAAGCCAGAAACTGTCAAGAATCGCTTGGATGTGAATATTAAGATGAATACTCCTTTAATTGACTTTTATAAAGCAAAAGGTTTATTGTATACTGTCAATGGTCAACAAGATATTGATGATGTGTTCAAGGAAATAACTGAAATCTTAGCGAAGTTAAACTAATTCTTATAATCGAATTGGTTGTAAAATATTTGTAATATGGTATACTAACTCGGTATGACACGGCGGTGAGTGCTGAGGCTCTCACCATTTTTATGCGTTCAGTTTTATAAGGAGGTTTATGGCTTGGCTAAAGATGATGTTATTGAAGTTGAAGGCAAAGTAATCGATACTTTACCTAATGCTATGTTTAAAGTTGAATTGGAAAATGGCGCAACAATTTTGGCACATGTCTCTGGTAAAATCAGAATGCATTACATTCGAATTTTACCAGGTGACCGTGTAACAGTTGAATTATCACCTTATGACTTAACTAAAGGCAGAATCACGTATCGCTTTAAATAAGTCAGTTAGGATGCATCTTTATAAAGGAGGATGTCGTAATGAAAGTAAGACCATCAGTAAAACCAATGTGTGAACATTGTAAAGTTATTAAAAGAAAAGGCCGTGTTATGGTAATTTGTTCTGCAAATCCAAAACACAAACAACGTCAAGGTTAATATTTAATAAATAGGAGGTGGCAATATGGCTCGTATTGCTGGTATTGATTTACCTAAAGACAAACGCATCGTAATTGCGTTAACTTATATCTATGGTATTGGCAACACTACTGCTCAAGAAATCTTAGCTAAAGCTGAAGTTTCTGAAGATATTCGTACAAGTGAACTAACACCTGATCAAGAAGACAAGATCCGTGCAGTTGTTGATAACTACCGTATCGAAGGTGACTTACGTCGCCAAACTAGCTTGGACATCAAACGTCTACAAGAAATTGGTTCTTATCGTGGGATGCGTCACCGTCGTGGCTTACCTGTTCGGGGACAAAACACTAAGAATAATGCTCGGACTCGTAAAGGTCCTAAGGTTTCCATCGCTGGGAAGAAGAAATAATAGACAAAGGAGGTTTGATTAACTAATGGCAACAAGAAAATCATCTCGCAAACGCCGCGTTCGTAAGAATATTGAATCTGGTGTTGCTCACATTCATTCAACTTTTAATAACACTTTAGTTATGATCACTGATATGCAAGGCAACGCTGTTGCATGGTCATCAGCTGGTGCATTAGGTTTTAAAGGTAGTCGTAAATCTACACCATTTGCTGCACAAATGGCTGCAGAAGCTGCTGCTAAGGAATCTATGGAACATGGCATGAAGTCTGTAGAGGTTGCGGTTAAAGGCCCAGGTTCTGGTCGTGAAGCTGCAATTCGTTCACTTCAAGCTACAGGTTTGGAAGTAACAGCTATTCGTGACGTTACACCGGTACCCCATAATGGTTCTCGTCCACCAAAACGTCGTCGTGTTTAGTTGGGTGCGGTTATAGATTGTCAATATTATTTCTAAACGTAAATCTGATAAACACTGTTCATTTCGAAAGGGGTACTGACAAGAATGATCGAATTTGAAAAGCCAACGATTGCTAAGGTTGATGAAAGCATTAATTACGGAAAGTTCGTTATCGAGCCTTTAGAACGTGGTTATGGGACAACATTAGGGAACTCTCTTAGAAGAATTCTACTTTCATCATTACCTGGAGCTGCCGTCTCCAGTATTCAAATTGACGGTGTACTTCACGAGTTTTCAACTATCAATGGCGTTCTTGAAGATGTGACACAGATCATCTTAAACATTAAAAAGCTGGCTCTTAAATCTCATAGTGAAGATGAAAGAACAGTTGAAATTGATGTTGAAGGCCCTGCTAAGGTAACTGCAGCTGATATTATGACGGATAGTGACATTGAAGTCCTTAATCCTGAACAATATATCTGCACAATTGCCGAAGGTGGACACTTTCACGTTCGAATGATGGTGAGACAAGGTCGTGGGTATGTGCCTGCTGATCAAAATAAGACAGATGACATGCCTATTGGTGTTTTACCAATTGATTCTATCTTTACCCCAATCGATCGTGTAAATTATCAAGTTGAAAGCACTCGAGTTGGAAAACGTAATGATTTTGACAAACTAACACTTGATGTTTGGACGAATGGTTCAATTAATCCACGTGAAGCGATTAGTTTGGCAGCTAAAATTTTAACGGATCATCTTAACATCTTTGTGAACTTGACTGATGAAGCTAAAAACACTGAAGTCATGGTTGAAAAAGAAGAAACCCACAAAGAAAAAATGTTAGAGATGACAATTGAAGAATTGGATCTATCGGTTCGTTCTTACAATTGCTTGAAACGTGCTGGGATCAATACTGTTCAAGAGCTTACAAATAAGACAGAAGCAGATATGATGAAGGTACGTAACTTGGGACGCAAATCTCTAGAAGAAGTTAAAAATAAATTAAATGATTTAGGTTTATCCTTAAAACAAGAAGATTAACGACAAAAGGAGGGTTAAATAATGGGTTATCGTAAATTAGGTCGTGCCTCTGCACAACGAAAAGCGATGCTACGCGATTTAACTACTGATTTAATTATCAACGAACGCATTGTTACAACTGAAACACGTGCAAAGGAAATCCGCAAGACGGTTGAAAAAATGATTACTTTAGGCAAACGTGGCGATTTACACGCTCGTCGTCAAGCTGCAGCTTACTTACGTGATGAAATTGCTGATATCCGTGAAGAAGATGAAAGTGTTGTAATTCAATCTGCTTTACAAAAATTATTCAGTGATGTTGCACCACGTTATGCTGACCGCCAAGGTGGCTACACACGTATTATGAAAACACAACCTCGTCGTGGTGACGGCGCACCAATGGCTATCATTGAGTTTGTGTAAGGCAACAAAATAGTTTTAACTAATTGATCATTCCATTGATGATAGAGCGTTACGATGATGGGTCAAACCAAGTCTAGCTCGAAAGCATTTGTAAAAATGTTTCATCTGCGAATGATTTTTTTGTACTCTGATTTCTAGCAAACTGGGATTGTGGTATCATGTTACTAAAATTTATTTTAAGGACAAAGCTATGAACAGTATTGAAGTTAAGGATTTAAATTATCGCTATACTAAAGATGGCGAAGATGTACTGCAAAATATTAACTTTACCGTTGCCGCCGGAGAATGGATCGCAATAGTTGGTCATAATGGCAGTGGTAAGAGCACCTTGACCCGTAATTTAAACGGTCTTTTAGCGCCTACCAAAGGCGAAGTTATCATTGATGGTCAATTGCTGTCAGAAGCGACTGTTTGGGATATACGGCGCAAGATTGGGATCGTTTTTCAAAATCCGGACAATCAATTTGTCGGGGCTACTGTAGAAGACGATGTGGCTTTTGGTTTAGAAAATCGGCAGATTCCTTTTGAAACCATGCATGAACGGGTAGCGGCAGCATTAGCAGCGGTGAATATGACGAATTATGCGCAAAAAGAACCAGCAAGGCTATCTGGCGGTCAAAAACAACGGGTCGCTTTAGCTGGTGTAATTGCCATAAATCCTGAAATTATTATTTTAGATGAGGCAACCAGTATGCTAGATCCTCAGGGTCGACAAGACATTATACATATTGTCCAAGACCTGCAAAAACAGACTAAAAATACGGTGTTATCAATCACCCATGACTTGGAAGAAGCCGCTTTAGCGGATCGAATCTTAGTAATGGAGGGCGGCCATTTAATTGCTTCAGGGACACCAAGAGAGATTTTCTCTCAGCATGAGCTATTGCAAGAAGCTGGACTAACCTTGCCTTTTGCCATGGATTTAGCCGTGAAATTGAATCAAGCTGGTATTAAGTTGCCAGGTACTTTTTTAAGCTCAAAGGAGTTGATCCAACAATTATGGACATTACGTTCAAAAATGTGAGTTATATTTATGACATGAATACACCGATCGCCAACCTAGGCTTAAAAAATATCAATTTGACAATTCAATCTGGTTCTTATACAGCAATCATTGGGCATACCGGCAGTGGGAAATCTACACTGCTGCAACACTTAAATGCGCTCTTAAAACCTAGTGAAGGTACAGTGGTCATTGGCGACCGCACCATTACGAATCAAACAAATAACAAAAATTTAAAACCGCTACGCAAACAAGTCGGTATTGTTTTTCAATTCGCGGAGCATCAGTTATTTGAGGAAACGGTGGGTAAAGATATTGCTTTTGGCCCAATGAATTTTGGTGTTTCAGAATCAGAAAGCTTGGAAATTGCCCGTGAGATGTTGCAGACGGTGGGCTTAGAGGATAAATATTTTGATGTCTCACCATTTGACCTTTCTGGTGGTCAGATGCGCCGTGTAGCCATCGCTGGGGTGTTAGCCCTAAAACCTAGCGTATTAGTCTTAGATGAGCCCACAGCCGGCTTAGATCCTAAAAGTCGCCGTGAGATGATGACGCTGTTTGCACAACTACAAAAAGAACAGCAATTAACGATTATTTTAGTCACTCACCAAATGGATGATGTGGCTAATTATGCGGACCATGTGATTGTTCTGGAAAAAGGTCAAGTGATTCAAGATACCACACCAAAAGCGTTGTTTAATCAGCCAGAGTTTGTCCTGGCCCATGGCATTGGTTTGCCGAAAGCGACTGAATTTGCGGTGGCCTTAAAAGCACAGGGCTTTGAAATGTCCGAATTACCCATGACAACAGCGGCACTGATCGAGGGACTTACCCCGCAGTTAGAAAATAAGGGGAAATGATATGGATAAAATGATTTTGGGCCGTTATGTCCCAGGAAATACTTGGTTGTATCGCTTAGATCCAAGAGCAAAGATCGTCATTAGTTTTTATTTTATTGGCATTATTTTTTTGGCTAATAATTTATGGAGCTATGGCGTAATGATCTTATTCACCTTAGGCATTATTGCTTTTTCAGAGGTGGATCAAAAATTCTTTTTTAAGGGTGTTAGGCCACTTTTTTTCCTGATTTTGATAACTGTGCTGTTTCAGCTCTTTTTAACCCGTGGTGGGACGATTTATTGGCAATTTGGACCATTTGCGATTAGCCAGTATGGGCTGACCAGCAGCTTGTATGTCTTTTTAAGATTCATGATGATTATTTTAATTTCAACTTTATTGACTTTGACAACACAGCCGTTGATGATCGCCGATGCGATTGAGTATTTACTGATGCCGTTAAAAAAGCTGCATGTACCAGTGGATCAAATTGCACTAATGATTTCGTTAGCCCTGCGATTTGTGCCCACATTAATGGATGAAACTTTAGCCATTATGAATGCGCAGCGTGCTCGTGGTGTAGATTTTAGCGAAGGCGGCTTGTTCAAGCGAATCAAAGCGCTAGTTCCAGTTTTAATCCCGTTATTTGTGAATACCTTCTCGCGGGCAGGAGATTTGGCCGTGGCGATGGAATCTCGAGGTTATAATGGCGATGCGCCCCGTAGTCGTTATCGTGTTTTGCATTGGCATCGCAGAGATACAGGCGCCTTAGTTTTTATGGCAGTGCTAACGGTAATTTTAATTTTAGTTCGGAAATAAGAGGTAAACATGACACGTTATAAACTAACAATGGCTTATGATGGCACTGAGTTCTCTGGTTTTCAACGCCAGCCAAAGCAACGTACAGTCCAAGGCGTTTTAGAAAAAGCATTATTTAAGATGACTAAAGGCCAGCCGGTTACGGTTCATGGCTCTGGTAGAACGGATGCCGGTGTCCATGCTTTAGGGCAAGTGATCCATTTTGATTACCCAGGAAATATCCCGGCTGAAAATATGTTAAAGGCGTTAAATTCATTAATGCCATTGGATACAGAAATTTTGGATAGTGAGATCGTCACTGAAGCTTTTCATGCCCGGTTCAACACCACTGGAAAACGTTACTTTTATCGAGTTTCTCGAAGTTATTATACGAATCCATTCACCCGTCATTATACAGGCCATTATGCGTATCCTTTAGATCTTGGACGGATTCAGACGGCTTTAGAAGATGTAAAGGGGACACATGATTTTACAAGTTTTGCGGCTTCTGGTGGGGTGATTAAGGATAAGGTGCGCACAATTTATGATGCTACTTTATTGGATGTGCCCGCACAAAATGAAATTCAGTTGGAATTTTATGGCAATGGTTTTTTATATAATATGGTTCGAATTATGGTGGCAACGTTGCTGGAAATTGGTAACGGTCGTCGGGATGTTCATGATTTCTTGCGACTATATGAGGTTAAAGATCGACAACAAGCTAGAGGCACTGCACCGGCCAGTGGCTTGTATCTAAAAAAAGTTTACTATTAATGTGTGAAAGTTATTGACTTAGAGTGGGTTTTTAGATAAACTAGTAAACGGTATTGTTTGCCCCACGATAAGCCCCGGAAACTTATTGAGTGTCAAACATCGACTCGAAAAATGGAGGAAATCAATCGTGCGTACAACGTATATGGCTAAACCAAATGATATTGAACGTAAATGGTATGTTGTTGACGCAACAGATATCGCTTTAGGGCGTTTATCAGCAGTTGTGGCTTCAATCTTACGCGGTAAAAATAAACCTATTTTCACCCCTAATGTGGATACGGGTGATAATGTGATCATCGTGAATGCTGACAAACTTAAATTAACTGGACGTAAAGCAACTGACAAGATTTACTACCGTCATAGCGATTACCCTGGTGGTTTAAAATCTGTTTCTGCTGGCGAATTATTAGCTACTAAACCAGTTCGTTTAGTTGAAAATTCTATCAAAGGCATGTTACCTAAAAATAGCTTGGGTCATCAACAATTCTTGAAGTTACATGTTTATGCTGGTCCTGACCACAAACATGAAGCTCAAAAACCTGAAGCCTTAGATTTAACAAATTTAATTTAATAAGGAGGAATTATAGTGGCTCAAGTATCTTATTCAGGCACTGGTCGTCGTAAAGACTCAGTTGCTCGTGTTCGTTTAGTACCTGGTACAGGTAAGATTGTTATGAACAATCGTCCCGTTGAAGATTATATTCCATTCGAAAACTTAATCTCTGATATGAAACAACCTTTAGATATCACTGAAACAAATGGTAGTTATGACATTTTAGTAAATGTTAACGGTGGGGGCTTTTCTGGCCAAGCCGGTGCTACTAGACATGGTATCGCTCGTGCTTTATTAGAAGTAGATCCAGATTTCCGTGGTCCTTTGAAACGCGCAGGCATGTTAACTCGTGACCCTCGTATGAAGGAACGTAAGAAACCAGGTCTTAAGAAAGCTCGTAAAGCTTCACAATTTTCAAAACGTTAATAGCGTTATACTGTCGAGTTGGAAACGTTGGTACGATAACGTTTTAAGTATGTCTCGAACATGGAAAGTGGTTCTCCCAATTAGGGCGAGCCACTTTTTTTGTGTGCGCCTTTCGTATGAGGCGTCCTGGCTTCAAGAACTTTTAGGGCGTGTGTCCTAGTCTTACGTTCTTTTGTGCGTCAATTTTAATGAGTTTCGTTGAGTTTCATTTCCTGTGTAAGTGAGTTTTTTCTAGCTTGTGCGATCTGTTCAGCGAACTTATCATGAACATCCAAGCCAACAATATCAGGCGTGTTGACATACACGCGCGTGGTCTTGATGCTGGAATGTGACAGCGCTTCGGATATTAACTGCAAGCTGGCGCCACCTTGTCGTGCAAGCGTAGAGAACGTATGCCGTAGCTTGTGCGGAGTGACCCGAATGAGGTCAGGATGGCGCTTATAGATTGAATTCAACCGATAGTTGAGATAGTCGGCGTGCAATGGTTGGTTGATTCCCCCTTTGAAGTTCGTGTAGGTAAACAGAAACTGGTTTGGCCCAGATTCGAGATTCGCTGCTGCGAGTTCAATGGCTTGTTTCTCGCGCCATTCTTTCAGCATCGGGATCAAAACTGGTGGTAAGGCGTGCGAAGTTTCCTTCTTGGCCTTGGTTGGGCCGACTTTACCGCTTTTCTTGAGTGCCTGAACAATCAGAACATAGCCGGTGTTAAAGTCAACGTGCTTCCACTGCAATCCGTATGATTCGCCCTTGCGATCTCCGAGGTGGAGCGTAAGGAGAAGCAGCAGATAATCTTGATCACTCAACTTACCGTTGTCGTGATCTGCGTTGGCAGCGTCGAGCCAAGCCACCATTTCATCAGCGGAAAGTGATTCGCCAGTCATCTTGCGACGAGTGGCGAGCCGTTCTTTCTTGGGACTGCCGATGGAGGCGATGGCTTTTTCTAGCCGGTTCACGTCGATGAAGTCCACCATTTCGGCGGTATCAAACATCTGGCTGACGTAAGACTTGACTGTGCGAATGTTTGCGTACTTCTCTGACAGAATTGCCAGCTCTTGCATGACGAACTGCTTATTGAGATTCAAGTAGGTCATGGAATACTCGCCGAACATCGGAAGCAAATGCAGCCGGAAAATGTTGCGCGTATTCGCTTGGGTTTCCTCGGAAGGAATAATGCGAATGCGTCCGGTTGCGCCAGCAGCGTATAGCGGCCACCAGACTTCACGGTAGAAGTCCTTGAATGGTGTTAAGGTGAAATCTTGAAGGTGGTAAGGTTCCATGATCTCTTCAAGTAACCAGTCTTCAAGTGGTGTAGCTTTAATCTGTCTATGGCTAGCGCGGTATCGGTCGATACGTTCGTTTTTTAACCCGTCTTGAACGTACCTGATAAACATCTTTGACACTTCACGTTCGCTACTCATCGTGATAACCTCCTGATATTTTGAATGCTTCTTAGTAACAGACGGAAAAGAAGGTTAGATATGAAACCGAATTCAAAAAAATCTGTAAATCGTGCAAAATAAAAACCATCGGCTAGAATACCGATGGTTTGAGCGCGAATGAATATATAGTCGAGTTGAGATGCCGCGTGACAGATGCCACTAAGAATCTGCTCCTAAAGGCAACACATCAAAGTCAGGCTAATGTGAGCTTGATTTTGCAACCGATCGGTTCTTACCAAAACGATCGAATCTGAAAATCAAAAATAAATCGAAAATGAAGCTAATCCCTCCCACGATGAGTACGAACCAATCGACTTGTTCGATGACCCCGCCGAGAATAGTCGGTGCAAGCGTGCCAAGCCACTTAGCATAGATGGCGAGTCTGCTTAGGCCACGGGTGCTGTTTCGGTGAATGACCAACGCCAAGAAAAGTACGGACATAATCGCATTTTGAGTGAAGGCCGAGTAGATGCTTCCCCAATGCGAGCCAAATTCCAAGTAGAACGCGAGTTGACTAGCAGCACTTATGAGCAGTACTGCAAGCATCAACCATCTGGCATGTTGACGAAGAGTGGCAGGCAACTCTGCTTTGCCATATTTGAAGTAGGTACTCATAATTACCACGTCAAGCATTGCCCAAACTAAGTTGACCTAAGTCTGTGGTGCGGTCATTGTATTCGTGAATCCATCGACGGTGTAAAGTAGCTCCCAGCATATATTTAAGCCTAAAGCAAATATGGGCATGCCATAAGTGTGATCGCGGAAGCCACCGCGAATCAATTTGATATAGACGATTGACCAGCAAATGTCACTAATGAGTTGTAAGGTAATCGTCAGGCTTTTGGCATCCCATTGTTGACAACGTACTTGATCATCTCTGAAAATTCGATGGCCAGATGCCACTTGTGACCATTGATCATGTCAATCGGCGCTGCGGAGGGAAGATATGCGGCTAAAATCGCATCAAATCCGGTAGCGGTTGGCCGAATTTGATGGAATGCGCGCCAACCAAGTCCAAGATCATCCCCATCGGCCAGGGTGGTGTACCCGTTCATTTGAATCGGATAACTTGGGTCCGGGGTGACGGGTTTGAAATCGCCAGTTTCGGGGAAAAGAAGCATTTCCGTTGGTTCACCAAACATGCCAAAGGTTTCAATGATATGCTGACCTTTGATTGTGTCGCCCACGGAGTAGAAGTGTTCCGGGTTGATGATTGCGGCAAAATCACTTCCTAGCTCGCTTCCCAGTACTTGTTGCAGTTGTGGCATCGAAACGCCTTCAATGTGCATGAAGACTTTGCCTTCTTGGAGATTTTGATTGCCGTCTGAATGAGAGGCAACATCTTTCCAAAAATCATTGGCAGCTGCCAATGGTTCTTTGTACAATGCTTTCATTGCTTCGAGATCAGCGTATTTGGATTTGGTATCTAAAAGCAGAGCTTTCGCATCAGGATATGGCAGGTAGTTGATTTCGGTTGCCGATGGTTCGATGTCAGCGCCCAACGCTTTCATTTCTTGTAAGACATGCTTGATGCGTAACTCCTGAACTTTTGCTAGTTCAGATTGCGTCACTAGGGTACCGTCGATTGTAATTTCAATTTTCAATGCTGTCATTTAAGTAACTTCCTTTCGATATTCTGTCCACGATGTTGTGTACAAACAAATAATAGCCAGTAATGAGTAAAATCTGAACGACAACATCACTATTTGTGTTATGCTAAACTACACATGTTGAAAAAACGATGGAGGTCATTAATGATGGGGGATCATCGATTTGAACGTACAGACAATGAGATTAAGCGTACTTTCATTCAGGAACTGCTTAGTGTGTCATTTGAGGATATGACGATTACAAAGCTAGCCAATGCATGTTTGATTGAACGAACTACTTTTTATTCGCACTATGAAAGTCTTTATACGCTAGCAGCCGCGGTTATTGATGACCAACTTAAGGTCATTGAAGATTTTCTGGTTGAGAGCTTGAGGCAACACAACAATCCAAATTTTCATCAATATCAATTCATGAATGAGCACTTTGTTGAATATTTCAACGCCAATCGTGACATTATCCAGAAAGTTAGGCTGATTCCATTGGGAACCAACAGTTTCGATGCGCGTTGTCGCAGACTGTTTAAGGCCCATTACAGTCGGGTTATCTCCTTTTCAGAGAATAGCTTCACGATTTATTTAATGGTTAATCTGGCGATGAGCGATGTTGACTATGTTCTGAATAATGGTCATGCACCTTCACTCGATGAGTTGCGAAAAGGGTTAAAACAGATGAATATCATGCTTAACTAGTTTGATGAATCCACGATAAAAGGCTCGCCTATCGCAGCAAAATGATATGCGGTAGGTGAGCCTTTGACGTGTAGTGACTGATGAAGAAATCGCTAGTCACATTTATTGAGTGGCTTGGTCAAGTCTTGTGCCACTAATTGTACAAATGTGTTTGCTATCTGTTCGGGAGATTCTTTGGCTCCATTTCTTAGCCATTGAATTGCTGTGTTGAGCATTCCTCCGGCAATGAAGTAGATACGGTAGCGATCTAGTGAGGTGGCAGGCATGTCGCCTAAAATGTCTTCGGCATACCGGTTGATCTCTTCTTGGATGAAATGACCGAAGCCTTGATCATACAGCGTTAACAGTTGCTCTCGGTAATGCGCGTATAGTGTCAAGCTGATCACAACGTTGGAGGCCGTGAACATAAGCTTAGCATTTTTGGAATTATTGATTGTGGCGCCGACTTCTTGGTGCAGTGCTTCAACAAATGCTTCTAGGATGCTTTCTTTAGACGTGAAATTGCGGTAGTAAGAAGTCCGAGCTACATTTGCTGCAGTCGTGATCTCGGTGATAGAAATTTCAGAGAAAGGTTTTTGCTGCATCAAGTCAAGCAGGGTTTGTTCGATGTCTTGCTTGACACGTTGATTTTCAATTAGTCGCTTGTCCAAATTTATTTGCTCCTTTACCTGTTACAAAACACCCGATTTTGTTTCATTTGGAACAAATGGTATTGAATCGTAGCAGGATGGTCTCTTGAATGCATCGTGGAATGTCCTACAATTGTATCATATCATACAGAAAAGGACAGATTGCATGAAATTGATTAAAGAGGCGGAAATCACCGTCGATTTGAATGAGGACTACAAGGATGCAGTTTCTGATAACGTCCGCGTTGATGAGTGGGAGCTTGAGGCAGCCAAGCGAGTTGCTTTGAATTTACGCTCACTCTTGTTTGAAGAGAAGATGCTGGATCTCATCCACGACCAAGTTGAAGAATCTGACCGTTTGATCAAAGGCTACGTTGCCAAGCAGCCTGGTGACTTCAACTATGGCCGCTTAAAGTTGACAGTCAACGGCATTCACAGTAAGGAATTTTTCGCATCGGTTCAGCACGTCATGACCGCGGTCAAGGACTCACCAAAGCAAATTGTCTTTGAGCAGGGTTTCTATGCACACCCGGAACACTATGCGTTAGACCAAGGCAATATTGAGACTATGGGCGGCAGGCCAACCGAAACACTGCCGACGTTCGTGAAGCTAGAAGACGCGCCGGACTTTGTGCGTGGGTTCATCGACGACCAGTATCCAATTCAAAGTGCGGGTGCGGGGCCGTTGCGTGATGGGACACCGTTTACCTACGTCTTACAGCAGATGAAAGATACCGATGAGGGCATGATTGCTGATTTGATGATTTGGTATCCAGCTGGTGCACCAGACATTTATGTTGAAGAACACGTTGAGCATTATGCAATCGAGTTCCGTAATGGTTGCAAGCTCGCCGCAGCACGCTTGTCACAATCGAAGTAAACAGCTGAAGGAGGCAAATATTATGGCAAAAGCACGTTTGATGGATCGACCAGAAGATTTCAAGAAGTTTGGGATTGATCCGACCAAGGTAGAACCGTGGGAAGACGGTATTCGTAACACTGATGATATTGGCAATAACGAGGTTTGGTACTTTGATGCCAACCTTGACGACGGCAGCAAAGTGATTATTGGCTTTCGTCCGAAGTCCGCTAAGGGGATGCGGCAAAAGGGCTTTGACCCCAACTTGAACTTGGACATCACCCGACCAAATGGTGAGACCACGCAAGAGTTTGCGTTTGCCAGCATTGAGGATAGTTCCATGAGCAAGGACAAATGTGATGTTCACTTTGGCCCTGACTACTGTACTGGTGATTTCAAGGACTATGATATTCATATCGAAAGCACAGCAACATTAGGTTGCGATTTGCATTACCGTGCATTGACAGCACCATTTCGCCAAGGGACCTCAGCGTTGGCACTTGGTGATAACGATGAATTTTTCTACACTGATTTATGTGTACCGAAGTGCGAAGTGACAGGTACGCTTACCTATGATGATAAGACGGTAGAGGTTCACGGTGTGGGCTATCACGATCACCAGTGGATGAACATCTCACCGTTTGCTGCTTTCCACCACTGGCTGTGGGGCCGGATGTACACGGAGAAGTATATTGTGTACATCTACGACTTCGTTTGCGGTGAGCGTTTTGATTTCACTCGGGTACCATACTTCATCGTTGCGGATAACCAAACTGGCGAGATTGTCTTTGAAACTAATGGCAATATTCAAGTGCAGACCGATTTGCAAGAGATGTCAGTTGGTAAGAGGTTCCCCAAGACTAGTCGCTATCTCTTTGACAATGGTGATGCCCAAGCCGAGTTCTCGGTTACTTGGAAAGAAATTCTGGAGACTCGAGATTCGTACGGTGATGCACCAGCAGATAAAGCGGAAGCCATCGAACGTGCCAAACAAGCAGGTGTCACTGACATGCAAAAGGTCGTGGGTGGTACCAAGGAAGACTTCGATCGAGCCGGCGTTCAGCCGACATACATGCGCTTCTTCGCTGATGGCAAAGTTGTGCTGACGAAGAATGGCGAAGTTTCGCAAAGCAAAGGCAACATGATCTATGAATACAATTACATTGGTCGTGAAGACCCACGCGCCGGTGTCTAAGGCCTTCAATGTGAATCAATGACGAGTACCGAATAATGACACTAAAAGATCAGTAACGAATTACGCGCGAATTGCGGGGAAACGTTGCTGATCTTTTTGCGATGATTATCAGCGCTTTTGATATGTAAACTAAACACCGTCCAAACTCAAAGTGAAGAATGGTGTTTGCTTGCTGGTAAGTTATTGGGTTCTGGTAATTGTTGCGGCATTCAGTAGTTGTTCCGTCAAGGTGACGAGCTCTGAAAGGGGTACGTCTTGCTTGAGATGCCAGTCACTGAGCAATTGTGTGAGTCCAGCGGCAATAAAACCGTTTGTGTATGACTGAGTGGCACTATCAGTGAGTTTGAGTGCCTGCATGCATTCCCTGGCGTTGACCGTCAGTAATTCGTCAAGATGGTTGTCTAGTAAGGTATTGAAAAGCTCGGCGTGTGCTTGATAAAACTGAAAGAACAATGTTGCCAATGAATGTAGCGTCAAGGGTAGCCCGTTAAGCGCCACTTCATACTCTTGAAAGATAACTTGTAGGCGATACTGGATTACCTCTTCGCGGCTCACAAAAATCGAGTAGAAGGTCTGACGCGATACATTTGCGGTATCGGTTAGTAGACGGATATTGATTTTGGTGAAGGGGATTGTTTTCAATAACTGAAACATCGCGTCGACGATCATATCTCGTGAACGAATTGCTGATGGGTTATGGCCGGAGTACAAAGTTGACACTTCCTTAAATGTGTATGACTTTCTGTTGAAACATTGACATCTGTACAAGTTATCATTAACATACTCACTTGTAAAGATGCTTAGACAAGAGAGGAAAGCAATATGGCAATACAAATCGCACGTGCGGCAAACCAACCCGAAGATTACGAATACTGGGGTGTCAAGCCTAACCGGGTCGAACCCTGGGAAGATGGAATGCGGACGAAGCCGGAAGATAAATCATTTGAATGGTGGTATCTTGATGCGTCAATGGATGATGGTAGTAGTGTCGTCTTGACCTTCATGACCAAAGATGCGATGAACTTCGGGACTGAACTGAAGCCCTGGGTTTCACTTGAATGGACAGATCAGTCTGGTCAAACGACGACGTATCGTGTTGATGTTAGTGCCACGGCGTTTGAAGCGGCAACGGATCACTGTAAGGTCAAAATCGGTCAGTGTACGCTTGAAGGCGACTTGAAGCACTACGAGGTTCATTTTGACAATGCGCAAATTCAAGCTGACTTCACTTTTGATAATCTCTTGCCGTCATGGCGTCCAGCTGCTGGCGCCAATCTGTTTGGTGACCATTACTTTGCGTGGTTGCCTTCTGTACCCGCAGCGCGTGTCAATGCGACAATCGAGCTTGACGGTCAGACAAGTACGCTGACGGGCACAGGCTACCATGACCATAACTGGGGCAATGAATCAATGCTCAAACTGATGCATCATTGGTATTGGGGACGCGCGGCGGTTGGCGATTACCAGGTGATTTCGACTGAAACCACTGCCGAAAAAGCGTTTGGATACCAGAAGTTGCCAGTCATGATGATTGCCGACCACGGGGAGCTGGTCAGTGGCGATGAGAGTAATATGACGGTTGAGGATAGTGATACCATCATTGATCCCACGACTAAGAAGCCCGTACAGCAGACGCTTCGGTATAAGGTCACCACTCCCGTTGCGGACTATGTTGTTACTTATGCGGCAACAAAGACGATTTCTGGGTTTAAGATGATTGATCAGCTTTCCGGTATCAAGAAGTTTTTGGCCAAACTAGCGGGCTTTGATGGCGCCTACTTGCGCTTCACGGGTGAAATCAGCGTTGAAAAATTTGTTGCCGGTCAATCCGTTGATCGGCAAGTCAACCCCAAGGGAATTTGGGAACTGATGTACTTCGGGAAAACGATCACCGAATAGCAGTTTTAAGGGTCGATCATACTAGGTCGACCTTTTTGGGATTGCCCGGGGAAATGCTGACCCAATGGTGATTGGGGATGGCTATTTACAATGACATTGACGACTCCGCTTGACTTACTGATGCCAGACACCGCACAAAACATTGAGACTCTGACTAAACCAATAGTCGACGCGAAATGCATGAAATTTCACCACAAATGCATATCTAACAACAATCGCCGTACAAGAGATTGGCTTCTCTGTACGGCGATTGCTGTTAATTGATATCAAGTTCAGACATGGGCTTCGGCATCAGGCTTGCCCAGGTAGGCATACTCGTAAATCATATCGCCACGGCTAGTTGACTTACTCCCACTTGCATCGGTGTAGATTACCGTGCCTTTGGCGTAGTAACGCATGTAAGCCGGCTCTGCATCGATGGCATCGAATTGCTTCTTGGCTGCTTCGGGCATGTTGGTGTACATGTCACGCACTTCGATCTCATCTTGCCAGGTGATATCCAAATCCACACTGGAGCCATCTTCATTGGTGAAGAGGTAGTGACTGTTTTTTGGATATTCACGGCCAATTTGTGCTTGCATGTACAGCGTTTTGTCCAGCGTGAAGTGGCCGTCTGTTTCAAACAACAATTTGCCTGTTTCATTGTCTAGCAAGCCGAACATCGGTAGCTTGGCAAAGTCGTACCGCTTAGAGGCAACGAAATCATAGATATATACTGTGTAGCGGTTGGTGTACATGCGCCCCCAGAGCCAGTGGTGATACAAGGCAATCGGGTTTTGGGACATCCATTGGTGATCGTGGTAACCAAGACCTACGACAACGTGTTCCACGCCATCATAGGTGATGGTGCCGGTGACCTTGTTTTTCGGTACTGCCAGATCGGTATGGTGGTCTTCGTCGTGATCACCGAACGCAACGATAGCGGTGCCTTGCCGGAATGGGTCAGTTAACGCTTCGTAGTGCAAGTCGCAGCCAACCCCATTCGTTGGGGCAACATGGATATCGTATTGCTTAAAATCACCTTTGGCGGTATCGGTCCCGTATTTCAAGTCGCAACCTTCAGTATCGCCGGTGGTGGATTCAGCGTCTGTGAAGTAGTGGAAATCGGACTTGGTTTCACCCTTTGGTGTGGTGATTAGAATGTTAACGTTTGGCGAATCCGTTGTTTCTGCCATCTTAGCTGGGTCTTTGGGCCGGAACCCGACGACGCTCTTGGTCCCATCCTCGAAGGTAGCATCAAAGTACCAAACCTCATTGTGACCTGGGGCTGGGGTTTCGCGGCGGGCTTCCTCCCACAATTCTACCTTGTTGGGGTTAATACCTAGTTGCTTAAAATCTTCTGGTTGATCCATTAAACGTGCTCTCATGGTCAGATGACCTCCTTTGGTTGATAGGTAAAGCATAGCTGGGGGAGGCGAAGTTGTGTACGGTCAACTACGAGTGAAATGTGAGTTATGTTATAATTTAGGCAAAAGTGTTACCTAAATACGAAAGTGGTGGGATTAGATGGACCTACGAACTGAACGGACATTACAGTGGATTGAGCAGGCCTTTATTGACGGCGTGGTGACTGATGGCTTTGACAAGGTCACCGTCAGCCAAATTGCGACCGCAGCCAACATTAGCCGCAAAACCTTCTACGCCCATTATTTAGATAAATATGATTTGGCGGAAAAGTTAGCTGATACCCTGTTGGCACAGTATGAGACGTCTCTGAACGAACGGTTGACGAATCGTGAGGCAGATCTGCAAGACATGGTGGATATGCTGATTAGTGATGAGCATGAAGGGCGCTTGCTGCGCGCCTTGCTCACAATCCATACAGAAGAGTTCGACTTTGAGCATCGCTTCGGGAGGCTATTATCCGATCGAATCCGGGCGTATTGGCATACCGATGACGAGCTTGAACAAGAAATCCTGGTGAGTTATGCTTTGACGACCATTCGTCATTATGCGTGGTCTGGTGAGGCGTTCTCTCGTGAACGGCAACACCGAATTGTCCAACGGCTAGCCAATATGTTTTAGTGCCGTTGCAAAAAGCCCAGCAATCGCCAAAATCAGGCAGGTTGCTGGGCTTTTATCGCGGAACCTTAGATGCTGGCGCGGGAATCCTTTTTACCAATGTATGGGAACTTGTAAATCATTGAACCCGGTTCCTGAATATTTGAGTAACCGGCAATATCTAGATTCAGTGTCCCATTAGCAAAGTAGCGAATGTATGTAACCTAAAAATGATGTATTAAGTAAATTATAATTCATTATAATTCATTCGGATTGAGGACACCGTTGCGGAGATAGTTCGCCGCAATACTGGCAAGCTTTTCGGGTGTTTCTTTGGTGTCACGTTCGAACCACGCAATTAAGAGGTTGTAAATGGCCCCGGTCACGAAGTATAGGCGGTAGATAGCCAGATCGTCTACGGTCATATCGCCAGCCGTCCTTGGCAACCGCGTTGGTGTAGGTGACTTTCTTGCCCCCAGACTTCTCTTTGGCAAACGCCGTCGCTAGCTCTAGCGTGTATTTCTTGCCGTGCTTGGCAACGTAGTCGATAAAGCCGCCACCGTAGTTGTAGCTTTGAATGGCGGTGTTGAGATCTACGCCCGCAGCTTTCATGCTTTTCAGCAGCGACGCGAAATACTTCACGCCTTGCTTGATGGACGCTTCGGTGTCTAACGTGTTGACAGGCAGTCCCAGTGATTCACTAGCCTGCATCACATCGCCACCTTTGCCGCCAGATTCGACCTGCATGATGGCGAGTATCACCATCACTTGGTCTGAAATGCCAAACTCCTTGCAATACTTTTCGACCGTCAGCTTGTGCTTGTAGACTTCAGCGGATAAGTTCATTGCATCGGCTGTGATCGCAGAGGCAGACTGATCTTCGTCATCAGCAGAGGCGATGACTGCAAAGAATTCTTGTTGCCAATATACAACGAGACATAACCAACTGCAGGCAAGATTTTTTAAACTCTGTGTCCACTACACTTATCAAGAACCACGATTTAGTGGTGACAGAAGAGTTGAGAAGTAAAAACCTGCTTCGCAATCACGCCTTAGCAATGAGTATCGCCGAAGTTGGTTTGAAGATAAGCTGCTTAATTATGAAACATTTCTTGCTGTTCATAAATATATTTTTGGCGATCTTTATGAATGGGCAGGAGCAATCAGAACAATACCTATTTACAAAGAAGAAGCAGTTTTAGGTGGTGTGTCTTTAAATTATGGAGATATCAAATCAATTCAGCTTCAAATTGAGACGGTTATCTATGAGTTGAATCAAGTAGAATGGTCTGAAATTAGTGTGGAAGATATGATTTCGTTGTTCTCAGATTTGATTACTCGATTATGGCTAATCCATCCATTTAGAGAAGGAAATACTCGAACGGTGACGCGGTTTGCCGGTTTATTTGCAAATGCTAAAGGGTCTCCTTTGAATTCAAAATTTTTAAGAGACCATGCTAGCTATGTAAGAAAGTCTCTCGTTCTATATTGTGTTGAAGAAGCGCCTGAAAAAGAATATTTCTTGAATATAATGAGGGACGCAATCAACGATTTTTAGGTAAGAGTGTACCGTTACATTATTAATGTAGTCTCGTTCTGGGTTGCAGTTAGTATTTGGGTACGATTTTAGGTACGAATACCATAAAATTAGTTAAAATCCGTTGAAATAGCACTTTTATAAAAAGTGGGATAAACCGTGATGTTAAAACGAATTTTAATTAATGTTGTTATTTATACGCGGAGCCAGGTCTCAAGAAGGCTCGTAAGGCTAGTCAGTTCTCAAAGCGTTAATTCACTGCGAGAAACGCCGTTACACCGGCGTTCAGACGAATATTTTTACCGAAAAGCAATCGGCCCAATTATGGGTTGGTTGCTTTTTTCGTGTGAAATTTGGCCGATTTTGGGCCGATTTAGCGGTGAGGTGCGCTCAACCCTCAAGTTTGGCGGTGAGTTCTTACGTTGTTGGGCGTGATTATCGGCCCAATCGCTTAAGCTCATGGGCTTTCTCCTTTGCAATTTCTTCTGCGCGGGCCTCTGCAAGCCGACGCTTAAATGAATCGTTCATTGTTAGTCCAACGACGTTTGGCGTGTTGACGTAGACTCGGGTAGTGGCTTCATCAGAGTGGGTGAGGGCCTCTGAGATAGTCTTCATCGAGGCACCACCTTCTAAGGCTAGTGTTGCGTACGTATGGCGCAGTTTGTGCGGGTTGAGATGTGCTAAATCTGGGTGTCGATTTTTTTTAACGTACTTCAACTTGTTGTTAAGAAAATCAGCGTGTAGCGGTCGGTTCATGTGACCTTGTGAGTCTGGCGCAGTGAAAACAAGTTGTGCACCGGTTAGCCCGGTAATGCCAACTGATGCTAGTTCGTCCGCTTGATGATCTTTCCACGTTGCTAACAAATCGACAAACTCGTCTGAAATCTGAATCTTAGTTTCTTTGCGGCCCTTGGTAGGCCCAAGTTTCCTGCTCTTGAGTGCTTGCGTTACATAAATAAAGCCATTTTCTAGATCGACGTGTTGCCAATCCAAACCATAAGATTCTGATTTTCGATCGCCAAGCTGCATAGTAACCATGAACAACACATAGTCTCGTTCGCACCACTTGCCGTGGTCGAGATCAGCTTTGACGGCGTCAATCCAAGCAAGCAATTCGTTGGCCGTTAGCGCTAGACCTTCGGCAACGCGGCCTTTTTCGAGTCGCTCTTTTTTAGGTGCCGCAATGAATTTTAGCGGTTTAGAGATGCGGTCAAACTCGATAAATCCCGCCACTTCGGCAATCTCAAAGAGTTGGCCCATGTAAGATTTTACAATTTTGATATTGGCATACTGCTCAGACAAAATCGTTAACTCCGTTACTACAAAATTTGGGTTTTCGTTAAGCCAGTTCAGCGAATATTTGCCGAAAAGGGGTAACAGGTGCAACCGGAAAATGCCTTTGGTGCCAGTCACGGTGCCTTCCGATGGCACTTTTCGAGTGCGGCCGGTGCCACCGGTCACATATCGCGGTAGCCATTCCGTTTCATAAAAATCCTTGAACGTAATCTTGCCCCGCGTTGTCATTGCTCGGTCAGTTCCAGTTTCAAGGACTTCTTGAATTTGCTTGTTAGTCTTGTCTTCTAATCGGTCGGCCCGTCACGAGTTGGAACCGTTGCACGGAACCGGGTTTTGCCGTTCGCCAGAATGTCGCGAACTGCCTTTGGATAGAAGACTTCTACGTGGAAATTGCCAGATTTAGTTTCTTTGATCGTCATTGTGTTTATCTCCTTGTTTTGTCGGTCACGCCGGGCGGGCAATGATGACAATTGGAGAAGTTGTTTCCTATAATGACTGTAATTCTTGATTGGCCCGTTCAATGATTGCAACAAGCTTTTTAATCTTGGCATCGTCGGCGCCATTGGCGGCCTTAACGATGTTTTTACCCAAATCTTCGTAAGCTTGCTCAATGTCGCGTTGTTGCGCCGTGACGTATGCCGCGATGCTCATCAACTCAGACGGCCACTCATCTATACTGGGGCTGTCGGTGTCACCGCGTAAGTAAGCAATGCTCACGTGGCCCAATTCGGCGATCTTCTTCATTCGCTCGGGACTGGGCTGATTTGCGCCGTTCTCCCAATTCGAGACGGTGCTTCTGACGCCCCTGTCGTCGATGGCTTCGGCAAAAGCCTGCATACTCAAGCCTAACTTGAGCCTTATATCCTTGATTCGTGATGCGCTTTTTTGTAAATTAACCAAAGCGTCTCACCTCCTTTCACAATATAGCTTAAATCACCGTGGCTGAAATGTACAGTTGTTTTCGTCAATCGCTTGCAATTTACTTTGGCACCTGTCATAATATAAATGTGCTGAAATGTGCCGTCTAACCGACGGCGCTAACTTTTAAAGCCGTGTACTGAAATGTGCCTAAATAGAAAGAAGGATTTATTATGACTACAAACACGATCGAAAAACGACTGCACGCGCTTGAGCGTGGCGTCGCCAAGCAAAATCTCACTTACTATAAAATGGTTGAGGCAATGGCGGCCGTGTCGATAAGTCGAAATACCCTCAAAAAATGGTTCCGTGAGGGGCTGCCTTACTCGGTAATTGATGGCACTACGCTCGTGAAGCGTAGTGACTTGGAAGCGTTCATTGATTCACATGTTCGCAAAGCTTAGTTGATAAGTTACATCACGCCGGGCGGGCAATGATGACAATAACCGTAACGTCGGCGGGGGCAAATCACCCCGCCGTTCACGAATCAAAAAGTGAAGCATCTGATCGCTTCGAGCTCGTGAATCCTGACAGACACCCAGAGGAGGATTACTATATGAAAACTGCAATTGAAGAATTATACGCCAACCTGACTGGCGCTTTACAGCGCCGCGATGCCATTACTGGTGACTATGATTTTGACGACGCCGAATTTGAATCTAAGCGCGATTACTACTTAGGTCAATATGATGCTTTGCAGTCGCTTGTAGGCACTCACAGTGACTATTTGGCGGAACTTGAAGCTCACGATTTATCTTTGGCCACTATTCGTGACTGGAAGGAACGCGGCCAATACGAACCTGCCTGACGAAAACCTAGCAAAATTCATCACGACGGTTCATACAGAGAACTTAATCGCGCATCACTGATATATCAACGTTATCTGCGATGTTTTGAAATCCGTTTTAGCGTCAAAACTACTATTGAAAGGAGGACGTGGCAATGGCAAAGAACAGTCATCGTTTGCATGAAGGCAACTTCACCAGCAAACAAGAATTACTTTCCAGCTGGTCGATTGTTAATCGTAGCGAACAAGCGCATTGCGCCGCGATGGTCCGCGGAGTTGAGCTTAAGTTGTTGAAGATCGACAAGAGCCGTAAAGGTAAAGGTAAGCGTAACTCGATCCACACGAACCGTGGCGACATCACGCCAAGTCAACTATCCGCCTGTAAAGCGGTGCTAAGCACTGGCTCATACGGCCAGAAGACGTTTGCGACCGTTTCTAGCCATGACCACGGCCACAGCCAAGCGTTCGGTTTAATCACCTCAGGCATGAGTCATTCGCCCTACGCCGAAATGCAACGGTCGTCACGCAACATTATGAAGAATAGGAAGTTAGCTGAAACTGTCGTTGCGATTGCCGCCATTGCTGGACGCGATAAAATTTATGCCTATCAGGCAACATTGACACAACCTAACGCGGATTTTGGCGAACTTGATGAATCAATCCAAAACCACGGAAAACACTTGGCAACCCTTGGCAAATGGTTTGTTGACGGCGCCCGTCGCCACGGTTACACGCTGGCTGGCGCTAACGGCACCACGCCCCGGATTCTCGGCGCACAGATGAGAATGGAAATCACGCACAAAACCGAAGACGTTGGCATGGAAGACTGTCCCAAACTGATTTTGTCACACGTTAAGCAAGGATTGTATCACGACCATTCCCACGTGACGTTTGTAACCGACACGCCGCTTGATCTAGACACGATTCGCACGTTGCACAAAGACGACGCGTCTTTGCCATCGAATATTATCTGGACGGATGGCGATGGTAACCGCGTTTCTGAATTTAAGATGACAGCGGCGGCCGCAGACTTGTTCTTGAAGTGGTGCCAGCTGAACCCTGATCTAAAGCTTAGTGCGGCGGCTTTCAAGCTTCAGCGCGCCTATGGCCGGGGGCTGATCGATGCTTTAGCCGAATCAACGAAGTATGAGGTTTCGCCAAAACTTTACAGCTTTCTCATGCAGGACATGGACGACTGGGCGGTTGAGGTTTACTGCGAAACGATGAAGGCCATCGCTCGGCGGCATCTTATCCGCGAAACTGGCTTGTTCCGACTTGCACGGTCGATTGTTAACCGCGTGTTGACGACTGATCTTGCTGGCGCATTCATGCAATCCGTTTACAAAGGGCAAGAAGACCAGTCTTCCGTTCCTAGCTTCTACACGGCAATGCACGTCTTAAACACTAATAATGATGTTGTCGCGAGTACGCGGCAGATGACGGCCGAACAAGCCCTGTACTTCAATAAAACTACGCTTGCAGGCGCTGGCTTTGATGCCCGATTAATCGATTCGGTTTCGCTAGAGTTTAGCGACAGCGAACGCCAAACAGTCGTAAAATCGCTGCTACGGCGTACCGTTTGGCCGCATCGTGGTAAAGCTGGCTTGCTTGAACGTCTGACCATGTGGGAGACCCAAGCTAAGCGTGACCTAGAAAAGCTTCGCGCTAATCTAGCCGAGCTTGAAGCACTAGAATTGGCTTACGAACACTATGTTGACGACCACGCAACGCCTGCTGAAGTAAAAGCTGTTAAAGATGACATCAAAGATGGCCGCACGCGGTACGACAACTTTAGTAAGAATAACGCTGGCTATGGGTTACAAGAAGTTCGTTACCAAATCTCACGCCTCAAACACCCACTAAAGCTCGCGTCTGGTAAGTATTTCGATGTTCGACGTTTGCGTCTTGCGGTAATGGCCAAGATGGACGACGCGGGAAATGTTGTTTGGACAGCTGACTGGCGCTTGCGTATGAAGAAACTCGCAGTCTTAGAAACGATGCGCGGCGCTGAAAAGCAGTTTGGTATCTCATGGGCTGACTTTCGGCTCGGAGTGGCGCAATACACCCTGCGCGAACAATCTCAAGCTGAACGCGATCTTAAAGCCCTTTATGGCGATGAGCTAATGGGTGGCGGCAACGGGAAAACTAGCTATATTGATTCACATTGGTACACAGCTTTTAAGGCTTACGTCGCCCTCACTCCCAAGCAATCTCAAGAAGTGTTGCTTGGCTGGAACGGCGCCCATCGTGATGCAATCTTGTGCCGTTATCCTAATCCGAAACAACGCCCAGTAGTTGTTGCCGCGATGCTGTCACTTTATGGCAGTGCGAAGCTCGAAGATGCGGTTGCTTTGCAACCTGACCCGGACGATGTCTTTGACAATTATCGCCCGGTTCACTACGCCGATTCGCACATAAAAACGGCGGAACAACTCGCGGTAGTTTTAGCGAAAATGTGATTCGGCAACGTACTTTTCCCGGCAACTTTCAGCCCGCCCCCCAGCCTGAATCCCGGTCGTTTGATCGCAACCAAAACCACTACGAAAGCTGGCGTGTTTCGATGCGCTAACGTGAGAAAAATTGCAACTTTAGATTGCATGTTTTGGTCACGGAACGGGTTTGGACTTTGCAACAAAAATCGAAGATTGGCGTCGCAAATAGGGTCGAGGGGCGAAGCCCCCGCAAGCTGCTGGCGAAGCCAGCATATGTTGGGGCGGAGCCCCAATATAACTGCTTGCGTTACTTCTTTACCGGGTTTGCACTAAGGAGGTTTTCGTTATGACTGCCGAAGCAGAAAGCACCACAACGCGTCACCGTTCCCGCTATCGTATTGAGGCTACCGCGACCGACAAACTGGCCGTGGATTACCTCAAAAAAACTTACGGGCTGACTACCGCCGCTGAATGCTACCGGCGGGCAATGCAGGACGAAGTTTTGTTACTGAAGTATGTTGAAAATCCCGAATCACGATCTGCGTTGCAAGTTCTAAGTCGCGAACACTCTGGCAAGATTTCGGCACTGACAATAGCGTTGTTTTCTGGCGATAAGACCGGCGCAGAACAGCTCGAACAGACGCGCCGGTTGTTGGAAGATTTGAACGCCAAACTGGACGAACTTTTGTATCAAACGAACATGATGGGACGCAATGTTAATCAAGTGGCGAAGTCATTAAACGTGGCGTCAAAAAATGGCGACAAAGTTGGTGCAACAGTGATTCAATTTTTGCTCGGTTTGCAACGTGATGTTGTCACACCGTTGCGCCAAACTGTCAAGGAAACTAAGGAAGTGATTCATAATGGCCGTTCTGACGAGCACTCCAATTCGATCTAGTATCGGCCGCCTAACTTATCTTTTTGACAAGCCTTCACATCGTGACGGCGTTGATCGAGTCTTAGCGGCTGGCGGTCAAAATGTCAATTTGATTCATGACCCCAAGACTGGTGATGTTACCGCTGATCAATCTGGCGGCTACTTACAGCGGCAGTTTCACAACGTTTTGCTTCGAGCGAAAAATCCGAAACGGCGAACCCAAGCTAACTCGATTATCATCAGCTTTGCTGATGATGAGCTAACGGGAACGCTTCAAGAACGGGCGCAACAAGCCTTACAGCTCGCTGATGGCTTCATGAAAGCAACTCAACCTGATGGCGCGCAATACGTGTTAGCCACGCAAGCAGACGGCAAAAACGGTCATGTACATGTGCATTGCCTAGAGAACGCCATCAAAACTGACGGCAAAACAGTGCAAACGAACAATTTTTCAGTTGCTAGTTTGCGAAAGAAACTCGATGGCTATCTGGCTTCTGAATCTGAACCGGTCACGGGCAAACCGTGGGTGAATCCAATCGCCGTAAAGTCAGCTTTTACGGCTGATCGCGACTCGTTACCCGTCAAATCGCCTTGGCAACAAGTTGTCAAAGACGCCGTAGATACCGCCAAGTCACACGCCGTCTCGGTTGATGACTTCAAAGACGAACTTCAATCGGAATATGGCATCACGATCACTGAACGCGGCAAGGCCAAGGCGTGGACTTATCATATTGACGTTGACGGTAAAGAAAAGAAAGTCCGTGGGTTTTATCAGTTGATTGATAAGAAGACGGGCGCCGTGAAGTCAACTCGTGGTTTAGGTCGTGACTATGGCCGTGAAGCTGTTACTGCCACCATTACTGAACTAAACCCAGTACCTGAGCCAGCTCCACAGTCCGAAGCTGATGCCCTAATGGCGAAGCTGGCAGTCAAAACGGCTAAGGTCAAACCAACACCCGTTGTTGTTGACGTAGCGGCCGTTGAATTGCGAATGGCTGAAAATGTTGCTAACGCGGAATCTCGTAAGGAGGAACCTAAAATGTTTGATGATGAATTTGATGATGAAGAATTGTACAAGAAGACCACTGCTGAAACTAACGTTGCGCGTAACCATTACGCCGACTTGATGAAGTCTGATCTGGCCGGACACCATGACACCACCCCGGCGCCGGAAACTGCGCCAGTGATTGCCGTTGCCAAACAGATCAATGACACTAAGGCGGTAATTGCCGACACAAAAGCTGCCGATGCCCAAGCCAAAGACGATGACGAACAAGCCGCGCGGGGCTTGGCCTTGTCCCGCAAACGCCAAGCGTTGGCAACTCGCCTAGTGACAGGCTTTGCAGAAGGCAACGCTTCGGTGCAAAGCGACAGTGAAGAAAACAACAACTTCGGTTTTCTTCAAAAGCCCGTCTCAGATTGGTCGGAACAAGACCATAACGACTTCAACACTGCTTGCCGTGACGCCGAGGCATCGGAAACTGGCGGCACCCCTGACCCTGCGGACGTTTCCGCGCGGGCAACCAAGGCGAAAGTTGCCTTGCTAGAACGCGATTTTGGGACTAGCTACGGCGAACTTTTCAAGAATCGTAGCGCTCATGACCCGGCGGTTGTTAAGCAAGCTCGCACCGCAATGGACGATTACGAATCTGATGGTGAAATGACCGCACCAGCAAACACGGTCGATAAAACTGGCGCTGTTGTCTCTGGCGGTGCCACTAGCTACTCAAAACTCATGGTTTTGGCACGTGCTCTCAAGCAAGTCTTTATGAATCGTTTGCTCTACAAGCAACGCATCACCCTACGTACAATTGTACGTACAACGATGCAAGAAAACCGCGTCACTAAGGCGACAGTTCAACACAAGGCGGACTTGCAACAAGCTAAGCAAGACCGCATTGCCTCTGATCTCGAAAAGTGGCACGTCACACCCGTTGGCATGCAAACCGCCGAACAGCTTCATGATTCAATCACTCGTGATCGCGCCTTTGCCGCGGCCACTGTTAAAACCCGCGGCGTTACTGACCCGCGCCAAAAGCGTGAAGTTTACAACGAAACGATGGGTAGCAAATACACCGAAAATCGTTCTGCTTGGCAATATATCCACGATCGCGCCGCCAAAGCATTAGATGATTCCGTCGCAAATGGTTTGCCTGGTAACACACCAGATACTGGCTTAGACCGCTAAGGAGGCTACTATTATGAACACTAAGCAAGCGATTGACCTATATGGCTATCTCCATCACCTATATCTCGATGCAAACCGCCTTGCGGTGATCGGCGCAGGTGACCCCACACATGGCGTCGGTAAATCTGGTGAAGCTTTCGGGCTGGGTCTCGCCATGACCAAGCTTTACACCATTTTCAAAGATGACCCGCAATTTATGTATGGCGCGCTTGCCATCGACGAAGAGGGGCACGAACTTTGGGCGCCCGAACTCGATAGTGAAGAATTGCCTGAGTACCGTAATGATGATGTTGAGCTAGATGGCCTAGCAGGTCTCATGACGCAAGACCCGTACAAAGACTAAAAGGGTTCGCGAGTGGAAAAGGGAGTGATGCTATCAATTTCTAATTTGTGAGCGGGCGGTGATCAGCATGTAACTTTTCAAATATTACCAGACAAATAACCGTCCTATGGTACTTTCTCGGGGCGGTTGTTTGCGTTTGTTGGAAAAAAAACCCCAGCCGAAACTGAGGTTGAGTTGAGCTAGATTAGCATGATTGTGACGTACTGCGTCATTAGCCGAATCGCTATCACAATACTGCCATCACTTAAACTTTTTGCAGCATCCCATACTCGGCAGTCTGCGGGGGTATCTCGCAAGTAGTTCGTGATGCGGGTGACGGCGTTATTATCCAGTGCGCTCGGTGGAAATCGAAGTTGTTGTGTACGATTTAGAATGTTAAGTTGCCTATCGGTCAAAATCACAGATGCCTGTAGATTAAGATCTTCCTGAATTTCCATGATGATTTCTTGGTGACGATCTACCATAATAAAAACCTCCTGATTTTTCATTTTCAGGAGGGAAAACGGGCGCCTTGGCGACCTTGTGGTTATGCGTAATGTGCATTGGTCAAGTCAGCTAGTTGAACATTCTTCCAATTGACAACGTCTTTAATTACTGACTTTTCGACAGCACGCATATATATAGCCATTGCGTCATAATTTGGTGTACCATCAGCCAAGACGGGTAAGTATACTGAATCATTGCGTATCTTGGCGCGTGATATGGAATTTCCCCATTCGTATTTATCTGATAGGGCGTTGTATATGCATGCTGCCATAAATTGATAGGTATGCTTTGAATCAAGTACGCTGGTTTTTAGCTTCAGCCAGATATTGTGGCTATCATTTGAAAAGTAGTCGTCTGGTTGATAAAATACCGTAAATGTTTTGCCGCCGATGAATAGTGTGTCGCCCTGCATCAATAGTTGTTGATTGTAATTGATGTACGCGGTGATACCATTGCATTCGCGACTAGCACCGACGTATGGTGTTTGGCCGTTAAAGTCAGTGATTTCTGATTTAATTAGGTTTGTAGTGTTCTTAATTGTGAATAGATCTTCCAAGAAGAATTTAGACCATGTTATACCCCCCCCATTTTGGAAACCGCTTACAGCACTGGACTCTTCGTCTGTTAGTTTATAGTCATTCAGTCCCGTATCGTTGAGGTATTTGTCGAGAGCGTTAATACGACCAGCTTCAAGCGTACCTATATAATTGTCCATCGCCTTGTAGTCAGGATTCCCTTTCTGATCAACAGGCAACTTTATTGTTAAGGCATCTGCGTCTTTTGCGTAAAAGTTACGTGAATAGTCAAATGCGCCTGTATGTGCAGCCTTGTTAAGAGCAGATGCGACAAATATTGCTGCTCTTTGAGATAACTCTTCCGTATGAACTACCGCTACATGATCATCAGCACCATAGTTGTAACTACGGTATTTTGCAGATCCAAACATGTCAATTGTCACTGTGTTTTGCTTGAAGACTACAACATCATTTCCAATAAATGCAGATACGCCTTGTTCCGCCTCTCCAGCTGTTACGAACGGGAGGGCACCTGGTACGCGATCGGCTGACTTAAGACGCTTTCCCCGTGTGGCACTTCCGTACAATTCTTTTACATTGAATACGCCCCACCGCTCAAACGGCGTTATTGCTGTGGGGCGACTGGAAAATCCGGTTGTTGTCCTTTGAGAATCTGAGAAACTTCCCAGCTGAGATAATCACCAATGACTTTCTTAAAGTCTTCTTCCTTAGGCGTAGCGTCAATCTTCTTGTTGTAGTTCCAATCTTTCCCACTTGCAGGATCAATAGTTCCTTTGTAGTAATTGTCGTTTAGTTTGAAGTAATCAGTCTTCTTAGATTTGTCCAGAACAATATCAACAACTTCTTGGTAATGTCCTTTTGCATCGTTTGAATCAAAAAGGTTAACTCTGGCTTTTTTTCTGTTAGTACGAGTGTAGCCATCGTCGCGTAGGTCAAAGAAGTATACGTTGTCATCGCTTTGATGAGGCGTGCCGACTTCGAATAAATAAATAGAGGTTTGGACACTTGCCTTAAATAAGTCGCCGGGCATCTTGATACTTGCCTTAAGTCGATTATTATGCAAAATACGTTTGTTAATTTCCGTTGCCTTACCACTACCGGCACTATCTTGAATGATTACGGCGCCAAACCCTTTAGTTTGCTTTTGAAACGCTTTTTCAACGAAGATCATGCCGTTACCTTCGGCGGAGTAGGGCGGGTTAAGTAAGAACACGTCAGCGGGAAACGGATCTTCATTATATGCATACTTACCATCATAGTTTGTAAGTGAGTTGTCGTTAACAATGTTTGACGAACCATCACCCATCAGAATCATGTTTAAGACGGCTAACATGTAGACGTTGGCTAGTAACTCAACGCCGAGTAGTTGACGAGTCTTAATATGCTCAATTTGTTGGCGTTGTTTTGTCAGATCGTTTGCATATTGTGTTTTTGCGTCGCTAATCATCTGATTCATTGCACTAATCAGAAAACCACCAGAACCTAAAGCCCAGTCCCAGACGTAGCTATGCATATTAGTTTGCGTGAGACGAGCCATGAAGTTAGTGACGTATCGGGGCGTTAGCACAACGTCATTAGCGCCGCCGTCCGGCACGTCAACCCAAGCGTTCATCACATTGAAGAGTTTACCTGTGAAGTCATTAGTACCGGTAATATCATAAATTGGGATAAGTCTGTCGTAAACTTCTTGGTAAATAGATTTGATTGGCGTTTGAGTTTCAGTGGCAGATTTTTGGTTCAAATTATTATCGACAAAGTTTGTCCGTAAAAGATTAAGAATCTGCGACTGTTTCTTTTCGGGTAAGTCGCGCTCTTTGAGGAAGTTTTTAATCTTATTGACGATTTTTTCGCCGTCGGTATTTCCTTCTTCGGTAGAACCTTTAAGCTCGTTAGGGTGAAGGCGGGCGACTTTCCAATCACCATTAGCATCTTTGACCCCAACCGCTGCCATTAGGGAACCTGCAACAACGTTGATTCGCTGGCTTGGGATAATTTGCTGTTCGTCATGAAGTTTCTGGTTGAGTTCTTGAAGAACGGCTTCAATTTTAGCGTCATCACGAATTGCGCGTAGCTCCAACTCCTTAGGATCAGTCTGCACGTCTTCAATTCGTTGGAACAAAGACGACTTTTCAGGATCGCGGTTCTTTAGAAAGTCCAGATTATCGAACTCGCCCAAGTAAATCGGTAACTCGGGTTCTGCTTCATTAAGCACGTATACACGAATTTCATGCTGAATCGTTCCGGCTGAGTCTTTAATACCGTTAACGCCAACTGCGACGATTTCTGCATAGTCGGTATCTTTGACTGCGTTCATTGCGTAATAAGCGGCACCGTTCACTGCGTACTTTGGAATGGCTTGTTTATAATCGAATGCACCATGAGCATCACGCAATACGACAAGATTTTGCTTGTCCAATTTTTCGAGTTTACCCTTGGTACCTTTGTATTCGATAAAGACAGGAATCATCTTTTCGCCGTTGTCCAGCATGATTGTGTAGTCTGGCCGGCCACCGCCTGTACCACCGGTTTTTGAAGGATTATTCTTCAGAGATTCGTCGATATGTTCATCGCATGATTCATTCTCAGATGCAATTATGTTCCAGCCCAGATTACGAATTTCCGCATCTGCCCACTGTTTGACTGTTGTTTCTATGCTCGCTGCCATTTAGGCCACCACCTTACTATAATGTCGAAGCTAATACTTCGCACTTTCCTCTAGTAAGCATTATACGCGAAATACTTATATTACAGTAGGACTTCTACAAGTGACTAAAAATTTCCTCCATTTCTGGAGGAAATCGTCTTGCCACTGTTATGTATGTCATCATTGCCCGCCCAATGCTTCTTAAGACTTAAATTTTTACGTTGTTCAGTTCACACGTTGCTGAAAATTTGGCCGATTTTTGGCCGATTTATCTGTTTTCTAATGACAGCTATTGAAATCTATTGATTACTCTTTTTCCACAAATCTATATTTGACCGAAAGTTTGACACTCATTGACACCTATTAATAACGCTTTACTCAAAGCCAGGTCTTAAGAAAGCTCGTAAAGCTTCACAATTTTCAAAACGTTAATATCCTGTTATATCAACGGTTACAAGGCATCCGAATTATTTCGGGTGTCTTTTTTTATGGAATCTCCACCAATTCCCCGCCATTCATTTGCAGTAGCTGTTGATCTTTTAATTGCTGAATTTTTCCTCGTTGAAAAGGTTATTTCTCTTGATTCAGGACAGTTTTTTATTGTTTTGAGATAAAAAACCAAACAAAGAGGAAACTGGGGTATCTTGTATACATAACATAAATCTATTTGAAAGGGAGTTTTATCATGCAAAAGTTTCAAAAACTAAACGAACAAGAAATGAAACAATTAATGGGAGGGTATAGCTCAAAAGATTGTCTAAAAGACATTGGTAAAGGAATAGGGGCAGGAACTGTAGCTGGTGGAGGTTGTCTGACTGGAGCTGTTGGAAGGATTTGGGACCAATGGTAAAAGTATTAATTTTCTCCGCTGTAATCTCTTTAATTGCATTGGGTAACTATCTAAAGAAGAAAGATTTATCTTCGAAAAAGAAATTGATTTTAACGGTTGACATAGCAATTTTTTTGATTATCTATGAATTTTTCTGGAGTATTTTCACTTGATAGATAATATCATTTTTATTTTAGAGAACAGAATAAAATCAAGCGGTGGCGGAAGGTATTGAGTACTTCAACCATTTCAATCGTTCAACACAAAAAAAACGGCCTTACCCCAGATGAATATTGGGATAAAGCCGTTTAAGCAAACAGAATTTTATATTATTTAAATTGTCAACTTGATAGGGCCTAGTACAAATATTAACGCAAAGGATGTATCATTGTTTTTTGTTACAATTATGATTGATATCTTGCCATTGTACTTTCTTATTCCAAAAGGCCGAAATTAAAATAAAGTGCTACAAAAAGTTAGACAGTTTTAGATTAAATTTTAGACATGGTTTGATTCCTGTATTCTACAGGAGTCAGGCCATTTTTATATGATTTTAAAAACCACGGGCTATGCCTGTGAGAGGGTTAGCTTCCAGGTGTGAAAAACCCCTTGTTATAATGGAGATCGACCGTAAATCGAAATCTATAAATAAGGGGAGTGGTTGTTCTGTCAACTGATAACAGCTTATCGCATACGAAGTAGGACCGTAAGTATTATATTGTTTTCATACCGAAGTATCGAAGAAAAATAATTTACGGCAAAATAAGAGGTGATATCGGATTGCGATTCTTAATAAATACGGGTGTCCGTTCTACCTGATTTGTTATAGCCCATCAAATGATTAAATGAACATGTATTTTACATCTTTGATATGATTTCTTCAATTTTATAAAGCTTAGAAGATGCTATGCCATTTCCTAGTACAGTGTAGTTTTTTAATTGTTTCGGAGTGACTTGAGTAGCTTCATAAATATTTTCTTGTAAAGCAGTATCGTTCCTATTTAAATAATCCGCAATTAATTTACGCTGTTTCTTTTTTCTGATTTGAACTGGTAGAGTAGTTAAGACTACTATGCTGATTAAAAAAAACGACATCGCTAAACTATTCAAGAATGTATTTGAAAAGTATATTGCTGCCAGCCCAATTATCGCAATAGAAGCTGTCAAAAAGAAATCCTTTTTTTGATTCTTCGGCATAGTAATCCTCCTTATTGTCCTAAAAATCCATCAAGACCCAGTAATGACCCCGATATGTGCGCCTATGAAAGCTCCGGCAGGACCTCCTGCTCCTGTACCAGTAATACCCCAGCTACCAATTGCTTGCAAACATTGTTTAGCAGTATAGCCACCGACTACTAGTACCAAGCATTCTCAGTGTAATTTTTACTCATTTATCGTTTCAGCTGTAATTTTATTCACTTTAGGATATGAATGAGTGATTTCGGGACAATTCTGAATAATATTGTATGAATACAAGTATACTTATACCATATTAAGTGCTAGAGAAGGTATACTTACAGTGAGAAAAATAAAATTGATTAAGCAACATGATGAAAAAGATTGTGGTATTGCCTGTCTTTCTATGGTCCTAAATTTTTATGATACGAGCGTGCCTATCAGTAAATTACGTTTAATGTCTGGGACAAACGGCCAAGGTACTTCAGCCTTTGGATTAGTCCAAGCATTAAACAATTTCCAATAATTCAGTTCGATCAATTTCAGCTAATGTTAATTGATTGCGCTGTAACAATTTTGACGTTGCCGCCACCGGTCCTAAACCAAAATTAACGGGTTCAATCCCAATCCATACACTATCCATTACTTCAAATAAAGGGGTTAAATGCTGTTGCTTACAAAAAGCAGCGCCATCATTTAAAGGACTGCTATTCCCCGCGGTTAACCGACCATCTGGTTTAAACGCAGCGGGTAATGTGCTTAATTTAGCCATTGTTGTCTGTGGTCGAGGGCTTTCATCTTGTGTCATAGCTTCATAAGGTATCAGTTCGTCTTCAAAAACGCCCTGAGTCAACGCGGTCTGATAATGTTGTTGACTGCGATAAGCATATTGATCCTGTTGCAATCGACTAATTTATTGCTGTTGTGCCAACCGCTCACAAGCAATCCCCGTTATTACGAGTGATATCATCGAATACATGGATGTAGCCGGTGAATTTAATTATGAAAAAAAGATGATATGATTAAACTGGTTAAGCAGGAAGTCGATAAGTATGATTTTTTTGCGGACAGTAATTTTGAAGATCGGTATTTAGTGGGAAAACTAATAAATATCTTGGCAGATCAACAAAAAACTGGTGAATTAATCAATCGATTGTCCGAAGCACTGACGAATAAATCTTTTTCTGGATTATTTGGAGGAGAAGAATTGATAGAGGCATTTGAAACGTTACGTCCGGTACTAATCCGAATTTATAGTAAAGTCAGCACGGATGAATTGGAAGACTGGTTTAAATAAAAACGCTTGCTGGGAGGTTGACTATGTATAAAATTGCAATATGTGATGATGAAGAGCTTCAAAGCACACTCCTAGAAAAAATGATCGATACCTGTATGATAAATCAGGGCTTGGAAGTAGACATTGATATTTATAGCAGTGGAGAATCCTTATTAAGAGGGATTCGAAATCAAGAAATAGTTTATCAAATTATTTTTTTAGACATTGAAATGGATGGAATTAATGGCATTGAAACCGCTAAGTTTATCAGGGAAAGTGATCAACAAGTATTATTAAATTATATTACGAGCTTTGATGACTATACTCTTCAAAGCTTTGAAGTTTCACCATTTAGATATTTACTAAAGCCCGTTAAAGAAAATGAAATACGTATTCTCCTAGATGCAGCGATTGATAAAATTTCTAGTGATAATCAATACCTTTTCGTAAAGGTTAATCATACGCAATATCAAGTACGATGTGATCAAATAATTCGAATTACCTCCGAGAAGGGGAGAAAACTTCGAATTACCATGTGTAACAATCAGGAAGATATTGTTTACTATGCTCGCTTAAAAGATATTATAGTTAATCTGGGTAGTTCCATTTTTGTACAAGTAAATTACGGGACGATAATAAACCTAAATTATATTGAGCGGATAGAGGATACTGTTGTTCATTTGACAAATGGAGATCAAGAGGTAGTTAGTAGAGGAAAAAAGAAAAAATTTGTGGCGTGCTATAGAAACTTCATTGAAAGGTCATTAGGGATATGAAAGAATTATTTATACTCATATTGGCTATTTTTTTAGGTGCATTACAGGGATGGTATGTTGCGTTTTATTTGAGTAGCTTCCTAGAACTAAAAATAAAAAAGGTGTCTTTTTATGCACTTTGCATACTATTGATTCTCTTTACAAAAATTTCAATAAATCGTCAGAATTTAAGGTTTGACTTAACCTATATTTTTTTTATTGTTGTAGCTGGATTAATAACGTTTTGCTTCTATGGAACAGTTACCAAAAAGATGTACCATTACGCCTATGTAATTTTTTTGTTTTTATTTCAGAATAGTTTACTGGTTGCTACACAGAGTGATCCTTCTAATATTGTTTTCTTACAGTTTATATTGTCTTATATATCAATTACAGTTTTGTCATTAATAATAATCTTTTTTCTTCACTATTTTAAGAGTACCAATGAAATTGGCTTGGCAACTAAAGAATATATTATGTTGTCTATAACCCCACTGTTATCGATAGGTACACTGATGTATCCTTTTCATTTTTCACAATTTGAGAGTATAGGAGTAAGTATTGGATTATTGATAGTAAATATTATGAATATTTTTTTATACAACTATCTAACTGAAAAAACTTACCTATTACAACAACAGACATTATCTGGAATGCAAAATCAGCACTACGACGAAATGTTAAGAAAACAATCAGAATTTCGTATTTTAAAGCATGATTTAAAAAATCTATTATTAAGTATAAATTTCCAGTTAGCGCAAGGAAATGTTGATACAGCACAGAAGTTATTAGAAAATATTACTCTAACTGCTACGTCTTCATTCCAAACATATACTGGTTGTTGGCCCATTGATACTGTACTAAGTAGTAAGATAAACGAAATGAACACTGGAAACATTTTATACTCACTGGATCTAAAAATTCCGGCAGATCTTGATTTTAAGCATAATGCTGTCGATATCTGTGCAATTCTTGGAAATATATTAGATAATGCGATAGAAGAATGTGATAGAATAAACTCCCCGACAAAAGAGATAAAAGTTTCTATTCATTATCATGATGATAAAATTATTATGAAAGTAACTAATCCGGCTAGGATAAATAATCTGAATATTTCCAGCAAGTTGATCCGGTCCGCGAAAAGAAAGGGAAGATACGGATTAGGCATAAATAGTATTAGAGAACGTGTTCAGAAATTAGAGGGATACTCTGATTTTTCATGGAATGAAAATGAGTTTAGAGTTCTGATTATCATTCCAGTAGGGCAGAGTATTGCACAACAAACTACTTTTTCCTAAATCAATTCACAAAAATAATATAGTAAACCTCCATAAGAATCTACATAAGGTTCTTATGGAGGTTTTTGCATCTAAAAAAGGGTCCAATAATACTTTTTAACAGATTGCTACATAAAAACTAGCAGTTTACAACGATAAAACTAAAAAGAAGAATATAGGTACTATACTTTGGGTGTCGACGAGGAATTAAGTTCTAAACCTTCGGACAAATACTTTAAGAAAGCGGGGAAGACTATTGTTTAAAAGAATAGTGAGGTTTATTTTTCCAATTTTATTTGTACTATTGTGGATATACAACGTCCTACAAATTAAAACTTTCAACTTATTATTGTTAATGGCGGCGGTAAAATGTAGGAAAATGGCAATTTGAAATTGTCGGTTTTCCTACATTTTTTGATATCATAAA
>NZ_RHOY01000018.1 GCF_003946725.1 Agrilactobacillus yilanensis
TGAAGGGTGCCGATTGACCGCCTAAAACCTACATTTTCTAACCGCCATAAACCTACATTTTTACATCGCCATTGACAGTTTCAATACAAAACCTGTCAGCGGGTAGAATGGCACTCTATTAAAGATTAATCTTTTTTGTCAGCTTTTTTAGTTGATTTCTTTTTGTCTTCAGCTTTAGCTGTTTCTTTTTTCTGCTTTTTATCTTTTTCTAAGTCGGGGACACTGGCAAAACTATCTAATAAGCCATTCAAATCGACATTGCGTCTAGCTACTAAACCCATATAATCAGTCCTTTCTTAATTACTATCATAACAAAATTTAATTAAAACTCAACTCTTATAGATAAAACTACGATGCATAAATATCAAAAAGTACAGATAATTATTGAATAAAAATTAAAATAGTTGTATAATAACTTTTATTAAGTTTTTTATGGGAGTTTTGATAGTGAAAATGAATAAGAAGAAGGCAAATTTGGTTTTTGCAGCAATAGTAATGTTGCTGGGGATGATTTTAAGTTTTACACCGCAGACAGTCCATGCGGCAGATGATTCGTTACAACGGGTAAAGGACAAGGGAACTTTAGTCATGGGGACTAGTCCAGACTATCCGCCTTATGAATTTATCACCAAAGTCGACGGCAAAAATAAAGTCGTTGGGATGGATGTGCAAGTTGCTCAAAAAATTGCGGATGACTTAGGGGTAAAACTCAAAGTTAAGCAAATGGATTTTGATAGTTTATTAGTTGCTTTGGAAACACACAAAGTAGATATGGTTTTATCAGCGATGACACCAACAGAGGAAAGAAAACAAAGTGTTGATTTCTCCGAACCATATTATAATGCAGGTCAAGCCATTATTGTGCGTAAGCAGGATAAGAGTTTATACAAAGATAAGAATTCATTTGTTAACAAACAAGTTGGTGTACAGACTGGGAGCTTGCAACAAGACTTAGCTAAAAAGCAGATGAAAAAATCTAATTTAAAAGCATTGACGAAAGTAACCGATTTAATTTTATCATTAGAAACGAATAAAATTGATGGGATTGTTGCCGAAGATGCCGTTGCCCGGGCCTATGTTTCTAATGATAGCCGACTGGCAATGATTGATGCTAAATTTGATTTGGGTGGCGATGAAACATCTACCGCTATTGCTTTTTCTAAAAATTCAGGTACTTTAGTTGCGGCAGCCAACAAATCAATTGCCCAAATTAAGGCAAAAAACCTAACAAAGGGTTATATTGATAATGCCGGGCAATATATGTCTGAGAACACACAAAATACGTCTATGTTACATTATTGGTCTTATTTTGCTAAAGGGATTGGCTATACATTGCTGATCACTTTAATTGCCGTATTCTTTGGGGTACTTTTAGGGGCCATCTTTGCTTTAGGACGTTTAAGCAAAAAGAAAATTTTCCATTATCCTTCAGTTTGGTACATCGAATTCGTTCGAGGTACACCTTTAATGATTCAAGTAATGTTTGTTTATTTTGGGATTGGTTTATTATGGAATAATATTCCTGCATTCTTTGCCGGCGTAGTCGCAGTTGCTTTAAACAGTGCCGCCTATGTAGCTGAAATTATTCGTGGCGGGATTGATTCTGTACCGAATGGTCAAATTGAAGCCGCTCGTTCTTTAGGTATGTCAAAAACAGATGCTATGCGGACGATTGTTTTACCGCAAGCCGTTAAAATTATTTGGCCATCATTAGGGAATGAATTTATTTCCTTAATTAAGGAAAGTTCTATTGTTTCAATTATCGGGGTAACCGATTTGATTTATCAATTACGGGCAGTTCAGGCAGCGACTTATCGTGGCGTGGCGCCAATTGCGGTTGCGATGGTGATCTATTTCATCTTGACCTTCACATTATCTAGAATTTTAAATCGGGCTGAAAGGAAGATGCAGCATGACTGAAATGGTAAAAGTTGAAAGCCTAAAAAAGGCATATGATAAAAATGAAGTTTTAACCGGAATTGACGGTGTGGTGAACAGCGGTCAAGTGATCGTTGTTATCGGGCCTTCTGGTGGCGGTAAAAGTACCTTCCTAAGATGTTTAAATCTTTTAGAAACACCAACTTCTGGTAAAGTCTTCTTTGAAGGCACAGAATTGACTAATTTAGGTGAAAAACAATTAGATGACATTCGAGAAAAAATGGGCATGGTATTCCAAAGTTTTAACCTATTTTCAAATATGAATGTTTTAGATAATTTAACATTGGCACCAAAACGGGTTAAAGGCCAAAGTGAAGCTGATGCACAGAAAAAAGCACTAGAACTATTGGCACAAGTCGGCTTGGCCGATAAGAAAGACGCTTACCCAGATAGTTTATCTGGGGGCCAACAGCAACGGGTAGCTATCGCGAGAGCACTAGCGATGGATCCGGATGTAATGTTGTTTGATGAACCAACTAGTGCCTTAGACCCTGAAATGGTTGGTGAAGTTTTGAAAGTTATGCAAGACTTAGCTGCTGGCGGGATGACGATGATTGTCGTCACTCATGAAATGGGCTTTGCTAGAGAAGTTGCGGATGAAGTTTGGTTTATGGATGGTGGCAACATTGCCGAAAAAGGCACACCAGAAGATATTTTTGATCATCCTAAAAATGATCGGACAAAAGATTTCTTATCTCGAGTTTTAGCACAATAATTTAAAAATAAGTAAAGTGTGTTTGGCAGAACGTGTGTTGCCAAGCGCACTTTTTATTTGTACAATAAGGGGTACGAATACTGAATTATTATTATTATTAAAACGGCCTAAAAATAGGAAGTGATAACTATGGCTTCAGAACATATTGAACATAAATTAGCCTTACTTCCTGGTTTGCCAGGATGTTACATGATGAAAGACGTTAATGGACACATCATCTATGTCGGTAAGGCTAAAAATCTAAAAAATCGTGTCCGTTCTTATTTTAAGAGCAGTCATACTGGAAAAACAGAAAAATTAGTTTCGGAAATTCGAGATTTTGAAACGATTATTACGTCAACGGATAAGGAAGCTTTTTTGTTAGAGATCACATTAATTCAAAAACATCAGCCTTATTATAATATTCGTTTAAAACAAGGTACGGGATACCCTTATATTAAAATCACTAATGAGCGGGACCCGGTGATTATGATTACTGGTAAAATTGCTAAGGATGGGGCTTATTATTTTGGACCTTATCCTAACGTATATGCGGCTGAGGAGACGGTTCGTTTTATCCAAAAAGTATATCCGTTGCGTCGCTGCCAAGGCCATCTAGGCCGACCTTGTTTGTATTATCATATGGGGCAATGCTTAGGTGCTTGTTTTAAAGAGGTACCAGAAGAAGTGTACGCAGCACAAATTGAAAAAATTAAGCGCTTTTTAAATGGAAATGTGACCAGTGTTAAACGGGAATTAAGCGAGAAAATGCAAACCGCTGCTGCGGCCATGCAATATGAGCGTGCAGGGGAATTGCGAGATCAAATTCGTTATATTGAACAAACTGTAGAACGACAAAAGATTATTTCAAACGATCATACACCAAGAGATATTTTTAATTTTTATTATGATAAAGGTTATATTTCTATTCAAGTCTTTTTTATAAGGCAAGCTAAGTTGATGAAACGAGAAAAGCGAGTTTTACCGATTATCAACGATCCAGTGGAAGCTTTAACCACTTTTATTTTACAATTTTATAATCGTAAAAATAATTTGCCGCCTAAAGAAATTCTAGTACCAGCTAATTTAGAGGCTGAAACAATTGAAACGGTGTTAAATATTCCTACTAGAACGCCGCAAAGAGGGGAAAAGCGGGCGTTATTAGCGTTAGCTAAGAAAAATGCGAAGTTAGTTTTAGACGAGAAATTCCGTTTAATGGAATTGGATGAAAGCAAAACTTCCGGCGCTCAAGATGAAATTTTTAAAGCACTCGGTATTCCAAGCGGGCACACCATTGAAGCTTTTGATCATTCGCATATTATGGGACAAGATCCGGTTTCGGCGATGGTTGTTTTTCAAGACGGCCGTCCAGCTAAAAAATTATATCGAAAATACAAATTAAAAGGTGAAGTAGAACATCAAAACGGGGCGGATGAAGCGAGTAATACGCGAGAAGTAATTCGACGTCGTTATAGTCGATTATTAAAGGAACATGCGGCATTACCGGCGTTAATTTTGATGGATGGTGGTCAAATTGAGTTATTAGCGGCTCGGGATGTTTTAGAAAACGAATTAGATTTACACATTCCGGTAGCCGGGATGGTCAAGAATGACAAACATAAAACGGCTGGTTTATTATTCGGTCCAGATGATGCTATTTATGAAGTTGCTTTAGACCATAAAAGCCAAGGATTTTACTTGTTGCAACGAATTCAAGATGAAGTCCATCGTTTTGTCATTACATTCCATAGGCGAACCCATGCTAAAAATAGTTTGAGTTCACAGTTGGAATCTATTAAAGGAGTTGGCCCAAAGACACGGACAAAGTTATTAAAAGAATTCGGTTCTTTGAGTAAAATTAAAGAGGCCTCCTTAGAAGATATACAAGCACTGGGTATTCCTAAAAATATTGCCCAGATGATTAAGGTCTCTTTAACTAATACCACTAAAGTTTAATAAAATGGCTATAACTAAAAATAATCGTAGGTTTTAAATTCAATTCGAATCTAAAACTTACGATTATTTAAGTTGACTTATTTTTAAAAGTTAAGCAGCTTGCTTTTCAGCAACAACTTCAGCATCTTTGCGTACTGGCCGCCAAATACCTAAGATCACACCGGCAATAACTGAACCGATTAGGAAAGATAGGAAGTATAATAATGGCTTATTAGCTAAAGCAATAACGAAGATCCCACCATGGGGTGCAGGAACGTTGACATGCCAGAATTGCGTTAAACCACCGGCAATCGCGGAACCAATCACACTGGATGTAATAACGTGCAATGGATCACTGGCAGCAAATGGAATGGCACCTTCAGTGATGAAAGAAATCCCTAAAACGTAGTTACTGATCCCAGCACGACGTTCGTCTTCGGTAAATTTGTTTTTCCAAAAAGTTGTGGCAATGGCTGTTGCTAAAGGTGGAACCATCCCACCGGCCATGACAGCGGCCATCAATGTACCATCACCAGTGGCTGTATAAGCCGCGATAGCGAAAGTATAAGCTGCTTTGTTGAAAGGACCACCCATATCGATGGACATCATCCCACCAAGGACAATCCCTAATAAGACGGCGTTACCAGTACCCATCCCTTTAAGGAATGAAGTAATCCCGGCGTTAATAATAGCGAATACAGGATCAACGGCAAAGTACATGATCGCGCCGACAATGAGTAAGCCTAGGACTGGGAAAATCAAAATAGGTTTTAAGCCATCCAGTGTATGGGGGAGATTTTTGAAAAGTTTCTTTAAGCCGATCATGACGTAACCGGTAATGAAACCTGCGGCTAAACCACCTAAGAAACCGGCCGGACTGTTAGAAGGGAAGACACTGGCTGCAGCTTGCGAGGCCATAAAACCACCGACAAACCCTGGCATCAATGCTGGTCGATCACCGATAGAAACGGCGATATAAGCGGCTAATACTGGAATTAAGAAGTTAAAAGCATACGTCCCAATTGTATTAGGAAAGACGAACCAAACAGATTTAGGGCCAACACTTTGTTCTAATAGGAAGGAAATGGCCATCAAAATCCCACCACCAACAACGAATGGTAGCATATTTGAAATCCCATTCATTAAGTTGGCGTAGATCTGGCTACCAACAGAGCGTTGTTCAGAGCTTTCATTAGTAGTTTCAGCAGCACCATCACTATGGTAGATAGGGCCTTTTTGATCTAAAGTTGTTTGAATTAGTTCTTCGGGTTTATTAATGCCTTCAGTAACTGGCCGATTTAACAGATGTTTACCATCAAAACGAGCCATTTCGACTTTTTTATCAGCCGCAACGATAACCCCGGTGGCCCGATTAATTTCATCAGCAGTTAATAAATGTTTAACGCCTTCAGAACCATTGGTTTCAACTTTGATATCGACATTCATCGCTTCAGCTTGTTTCTTTAAAGCAGCTTCAGCCATATACGTATGGGCAATCCCTGTTGGACAAGCGGTTACGGCAACAATGAATGGTCGCTCAGTTTCTGCCGCTTCATCTGTATGTTTAGCTTGTTCTGCGGCTTTTGCCTGTTCGGCCGCTTCTTCTTCAGCTTCTTTTTGTTCTTTAGCTGCTTGTGCATCCCCGAAAAGTTGTTGCACTTCATCAGGGGTTTGTGCTTTTTTCAAAGCAGCAACTAAATCTGGATCAATTAATAAAGAAGAAAGGGCAGCTAATGCTTGTAAGTGCTCATTATTGGCACCTTCTGGGGCAGCAATCATGAAGAATAAATAAACGGGTTGACCGTCTAAAGCTTCATAATCTACACCTTTTTCACTTTTAGCGAACAAGACAGTAGCTCGTTTAACAGCGCTATTTTTAGCGTGGGGCATAGCAATGCCGTCCCCAATCCCCGTTGTAGACAAGGCTTCACGTTTAACGATATCTGCTTTGTAAGCTGCTTCATCGTCAATAATGCCTTTTTCATAGTATTGGTGTACTAATTCATCGATGGCGGCTTGTTTAGTAGTCGCCTTTAAATCCATGATCATAACGTCTTTTAATAATAGATCTCTAATGTCCATTTAAGTAATCCTCCCGGTTAACTAAGCCTTAAATTCAGTAATGACAATTTGCGGTAAGAGGGCATCAATTTGTGCTTTAGTTGCTAAATCTTTGGTGAATGCCGTGGCACTGCCGCAGGCTAAACCAATTTTGAAACTATTTTGTGGGTCATTGGTGGTGGCCATAGTGCCTGTGAAGCCAGCAATCATTGAATCACCAGCACCTACAGAATTAACCACAGTCCCAACAGGTGCTTTAGAATAGTAAGTTTTAGCTTTGGTGATCAATAACGCACCGTCACCAGCCATTGAGATTAAAACATTTTTGGCACCTAAATCTAATAGTTTACGGCCATAAGCAGCAATTTCTGATAAGCTGTGTAGTTCAGTCTGAAATAATTCAGCCAACTCATGATGATTGGGTTTGACGACTAATGGCTGTGCACTTAATGTATCCAGTAAAGCTTGACCGGTTGTATCAATGACAAAGTCGGCATTTTTAGCTTTAATTAGTGGAATCAAATCTTTATAGAAGGTTTCTGGTAAATTTGGCGGCAGACTACCGGACATAACGACGACATCACCAGGTTTTAAAACAGTTTCTAAAGTTGTTTTAAAAGTCTCAACTTCAGCTGATGTAACTTTAGGGCCCTGGCCATTAATTTCCGTTTCTTGGTCGGCGTTGATTTTGATATTGATTCGCGTGTCTTCAGCAACTTCAGTGAAGTTTGTAGTCAAGTGATCTGCTTGTAGCGTAGATTTGATGAAAGCACCTGTATAACCACCAACAAAGCCTAAAGCCGTAGTTTCTAAATCTAACTGATCTAAAATTCGAGAAACATTAATGCCTTTCCCACCTGGTAATGAAACACTGGTGTTCAAACGATTAATTGTACCTAAGGTTAAAGTATCCGCGGTAACAACATAATCAATAGATGGATTAGCTGTAATTGTATAAATCAACGATCATTGACCTCCTCAATATGCGTTTTTTGGAAAAGTGCTTGAAAATCATTTGGTACAACGGATGTAATAATCTTTGCTTCATTTAATTGTGCAAAGCGGTCAAAAGCCACATGACCAAATTTACTAACATCCGCTAAAATATATTTATTAGCGGTTTGTTTAAGGATCGTCCGCTTTAAAACAGCCTCTTCAGGATCTGGCGTGGAATAACCATAATTTAAATCAATTCCATTCGTACCAACAAAAGCAATGTCAAAGCGATAATCACTCAATTGTTCAATAGCCTTAGAACCAATAACCGCTTTTGTTAAATTTTTAACTTGACCGCCAATTAGAATAACTTTCAATTCTGTTTCTGCCAGCATTGAAGCGGTATCAATTCCATTTGTAACAATCGTCAAATTCAAATCTGGATCTAAGTAAGGAATCATTGCTTGGATTGTTGTCCCGGCATCTAAGTAAAGGATATCGTGGGGATGGACTTTTTTAGCAGCGTATTGGGCAATTTGATGTTTTTCAGTCAAGTTTGTATTGGCCTTTAACATCTGACTCGGTTCATCCAATAAACTGTCAATTCTTTTAGCACCCCCATGAATTCGAGTCAGCAAGCCTTGGTGTTCTAATTCTCTTAAATCTCGACGAACTGTGGATTCAGAAGCCTTCGTTCGAGCGATAATTTCTTGAGATTTTACAATTTTCTGGGTTCTTAAGCACTGTAGAATATAGTTTTGTCGTTCTTCAGTTAACATATCACTCAACTCCATGACCATATTGTAAACGCTACACATCAAAAAAGCAACAAAAACATTCAAAAACAATCAAAAGCATTCATGAAGTTTTTGATGGCAATGGTTAAAACATTATTAATAAGAATTTTTATGCTATGTTATATTTACTTTTCCTGTTAAAATAAGTAAGATAGTACAGGTATAGCGAAAGGGAGAAATCAATGTTTGTCGATCAAGTCAAAATTCAAGTCAAAGCCGGAAAAGGCGGCGACGGTTCTGTTGCCTTCCGTCATGAAAAGTATGTACCCAACGGTGGTCCAGCCGGCGGTGATGGCGGAAAAGGCGGCAGCATTATTTTAAAAGTAGATCCAGGTTTAAGAACGTTAATGGATTTTCGTTACAAACGTCATTTCAAGGCGGCCAGTGGCGAAAATGGTATGATAAAAGGGATGTACGGCCGTGGTGCCGAAGATACAGTGATTAAAGTTCCAGAAGGGACATTAGTCAAAAACGTCGCTACAGATGCAGTAATTGGCGATTTAACTGAAATCGGTCAAGAACTTGTTGTCGCTAAAGGTGGCCGTGGCGGTCGTGGAAATATCCATTTTGCAAGTGCCAAGAATCGGATACCAGAAATCGCTGAAAACGGCGAGCCTGGTGAAGAATTGGAAGTTAAGTTAGAATTGCGGGTTTTAGCAGATGTCGGCTTAGTCGGTTATCCATCTGTTGGGAAATCCACACTATTATCAGTAGCAACAAGTGCGAAGCCTAAAATTGCGGCTTATCATTTTACAACCCTAGTCCCTAATTTAGGGATGGTTCAGTTGTCAGATGGCCGTGATTTTGTAATGGCTGATTTACCAGGTTTAATTGAAGGTGCCTCAAATGGGGTGGGCCTTGGCTTTCAATTTTTGCGCCACGTTGAAAGAACACGGGTTATTTTGCATCTTGTAGATATGGATCCAGATAATGGCCGGGAACCAATTGATGATTTTAATCAAATTAATCATGAACTGGCGTCTTATGATGCGACTATTTTACAACGGCCGCAATTAGTTGTCGCTACAAAGATGGATTTACCCGGGTCACAAGAACGCTTTGAAACGTTTAAAGCGCAATTACAGACTGTAGAAAGTATCAAAAATTTACAAATCTATTCAATTTCTAGTGTGACGCATAAAGGGGTACAGCAACTACTAGAGGTTACTGCAGATGCATTAGCAACGGTACCTAAAACAATTACAAAAATTGAAGATGAAACAAAACTGTATACATTTGAAGCAGATCAGTCTAAAGACTTTGAAGTTACTAAAGATGAAGATGGTACTTTTGTAGTCACTGGTGAAAAAGTTGAACGGCTCTACAAGATGACCAATTTGAATCACGACGATAGCATTTTACGTTTTGCGCGCCAATTAAAGTCTATGGGTGTAGAAGAAGCTTTACGGGCGGCTGGTGCTAAAAATGGTGATTCCGTGACAATTGATGACTTTACATTTGAGTTTATTGATTAGTAGTACAGTGTTATATAACGGGAAGTAGAAATTGAGGGTTAGGCAGGATGAACGAAAAGCAACCAATACAAAAACGCAGATACATCACTGGGTTTGATGGTCTGCGGGCACTGGGCGTATTAGGTGTCATTTTATACCACATGAATCCAAATGTTTTTAAAGGTGGCTATCTTGGGGTACCAATTTTTTTCATAATCTCTGGTTATTTGATTACAGACCAACTTGTGAAGCAGTATCAGCAAAAGAGTTCATTTGATTTTAAAACATTCTATAAAAAACGATTGAAGCGACTTTATCCAGGTTTATGTGCCGTCTTATTTACGACAGGCGCTTACATTGTTTTATTTCAACGTAATTTATTAGAAAATCTGCATAAAATTGTTTTAACCAATTTGTTAAATGTTTATAACTGGTGGCAAATTGCCAATGGACAATCTTATTTTGAACGCTTTGCCAATAATGAATCGCCGTTCACCCATTTATGGACCTTGTCTATTGAAGGCCAGTTTTATATTGTTTGGCCGATTTTGTTGCTTGTTTTATTAAAGGTCTTAAAAAAACGGTCACATATTTTCAATATCATTATGATTTTAGCAGTGGCTTCTGGCTTATTGATGGCCTTTTTATACCAACCAACAGTAGATGCCAGCCGGGTTTATTATGGGACAGATACCCGGATGTTTAGCATTCTATTCGGTTGTGCCTTGGCAGTCATTTGGCCTAGTAGTCATTTACGCCAAGATATTGAACGGCGCGATCGAGTATTATTAGATACTATTGGTATTGTATGTTTTGTAGGAATGGCCTTTTTATTCATGCAGCTTACAGATCAAGGGGCTGCATTATATCGTGGCGGGATGTTCCTATTTACCTTTTTAGCCACTGTCTTAGTGGGGGTCATTGCCCATCCGGGTGCAGATTGGAATAGTATTTTTACCAATAGGCTGTTTCATTGGATCGGTTCAAGAAGTTATGGGATTTACTTGTACCAATTTCCAGTGATGATTTTCTTTGAATCCAAAATGACCAATATTGCAGAACACCAAGTTGCTTATCACATTACAGAAGCAATTATTATTTTAGTAATCAGTGAACTATCTTTTCGGTTTATTGAGCAACCAATGGCTAAGTTTGATTACAGTCAGACTAAAGTTTTCTTTAAGCAATTATTCTCACTAAAAAATGCTCAGTCCACTGCTACTAAAGTTGTTTCAGGTATTTGTGTCGTTATCTTGGCTTTAGGCTTAACCGGTGTTGCACAAGCGACCACGGTTAAACCGGCCAAAGCCAATAATTCTGAATTGGCACAAAAAATTAATAAAAATAAAAAAGATAATTCAAAACGCAACGCCAGCTTAGCACAGAAGGCTAAGGAAGCTAACGCAGAAAAATTAAAGCTGGCTAAAAATGCTTCGTTGAGTAAGTCGGCGAGTTTAGCAACACAAAAATCATTAGAAAAACAAGCCAAAGCCCATCCGGTAAACAAGGATTTGGAAAAATACGGGTTATCCCAAATTGAATTACAAAAAGCGCAAAATCTGCAAATTACGGCTTTTGGTGATTCTGTCATGTTAGATGGTCAAAGTATGTTGCAACGAATTTTCCCACAAATGATTATGAAAGCAGACGTGGGCAAACAAATGACCGCTGTTCCAGGAGAGGCCCAAGCTTTAGCAGATAAAGGTATTTTAGCGGATACTGTATTAGTCGGTTTGGGAACAAACGGACCATTTACACCAGATCAAATGGATCAATTGATGCGTGTTTTTGGGCCGCAACGGCATGTTTATTGGATCAATGTCCGCGTTCCTACAAGAGATTGGCAAAATAATGTCAATGCAACTTTACAGGATGCGGTTAAAAAATATAAAAACTTGACGGTTATTGACTGGTATGGTTATTCAAACAGTCACGATGAATGGTTCTATGACGACCGTGTCCATCCAAATACAGACGGTGGGCCTTATTATGCAGCCTTCATTGCCAAACACATTTTAGAAGATCCAGTTTCAAATTAAAGTAACAAAGGTGAGTTCATCTAATCTTTTATGTTAGACGTACTTAGGTAAACTGATCATTTTCCTATTTCGTTACTTTTAGATTGCTGTATTTTGTAAAGAATAGGAAGTTATTCATGGAGTTAGAATTTTTAGGTACAGGCGCTGGTTCACCAGCGAAGCAAAGAAATGTAACAAGTATTGCCTTAAAACTATTGGCGGAGCGCAATGAAGTTTGGTTATTTGATGTGGGTGAAGCCACACAGCATCAAATTTTACAAACAACAATTCGGCCAAGAAAGATTACTAAAATTTTCATTACCCATCTACATGGGGATCATTTATTTGGATTGCCCGGCCTGTTATCTAGCCGTTCTTTTCAAGGTGGCGATGAGCCATTAACAATTTATGGCCCAGAAGGGGTACAAGATTTTGTACGGACAGCATTGCGTGTTTCAGAAACCCGATTAAGCTATCCGTTAAGTTTTGTGACTGTTCAGCCGGGGACGATTTTGGATGATCAGACCTTTACGGTAGTGGCTGATTTATTAGATCATCGAATTAAAAGCTATGGCTATCGAATTGTCGAAAAACCGCATCCTGGTGTTTTATTGGTGGATAAATTACAAGCAGACCATATTCCGGCAGGGCCGATTTATGCTAAACTAAAAGCAGGTGAAAAAGTAATTTTAAGTGATGGTCGTCAGATTGATGGTCATAACTATATTACAGAAGCACAACCAGGCCGAATTGTTACGATCTTAGGGGACACTCGGCAAACCGCATCGATTATGGCGCTTGCGCAAGATGCGGATGTACTGGTCCATGAAAGCACATTTGGCAAAAATGAAGCAAAATTGGCAAAACAATACTATCACTCCACAAATATTCAAGCTGCAAAATTGGCACAAAAAGCAAATGTTCAACAATTACTGCTGACACATATTTCAGCGCGTTATGTTGGTCGCAAAATTTATGAATTAATTCAAGATGCGCAAAGTGCTTTTGCCAATACGCGGGTTGTTTCGGACTTTGATATTATTGATATTCCCTTTAAGAAGAGGACAGCTCATGAAAAAATTAGCAGCATTAAAGAATCTTAATGAAAAAGTAGTCGTTATTACCGGTGGTTCTTCTGGTATTGGTCGAGCCTGCGCTTTTCAAGCAGCGCAACGAGGGGCAGTGGTTGTCGTAGCTGCTCGAAATATGGAAAAGTTGGAAACAGTTAGACGGGAATGCCAGCTATTATCAAAACATGCGGCTTATGCCTATACATTAGATATCGGTGATCCCGACAGCATTGAAACTTTCTGCCAGGCAGTAACCACACAAGTTGGCCCAATTGATGTTTTGATCAATGCAGCCGGCTTTGGTAATTTTGAAAATACCGTAGATACTGATCCGAAGTTGATTGAAAAAATGATTCGAGTGAATCTATTAGGCACGATTTATATAACCCGCTTAGTCGCCCGCTCGATGATGGGTCGGCCTGGACATATCTTCCTGTTAGGCTCAATGGCTGGTAAAATCGCCACTGCTAAAAGTGCAATTTATTCAGCTAGCAAATTTGCGGTAGTTGGCTATGCAAACGGTTTACGCTTGGAATTGAGACCGTTTAACATTCAAGTGACAACAATTAATCCAGGTCCTGTAGATACGAATTTCTTTAATATTGCGGATAAATCTGGTAATTATTTGGAAAAAGTGGGCCAAATTACGTTGGATCCTGATAAATTAGCCCAACGGATGATTAATGCGGTTGGTTTTACAGTACGTGAAATTAATGTACCATTAATTATGAATGTAGCGGCCCATTTCTATGATCTTTTTCCAAGAGTGGGCGATTATTTAGCAAGTACATTATTTGATAAAAAATAATTTAGTGGCTGGGGGATGCGTTTGAATGAATAAACAACGAAATTTTGTAATTGCGCTAGTGATTGCGATTGTTTTAGTAATTTTTGCCTTATTTAATAATGATCCAGTGATGATTAACTTTGTCGTGGCATCTATTAAATTGCCACTCATTATTATTTTATTTATTTGTATCTTATTAGGGGCGTTAGTGACCTATTTATTTGCAACAACTGGTAATTACAGCACTAAAAAAGAACTTAAGGCAATGCAAGGTAAAGTAGAACAACTGGAAACACAGCAAGATCAAGCAATTGAAGCAGCAGTTGCTGAAAATTCGGAACAATTCAAAGCACAGCTCACTGAAAAAGATAAAGAAATTGAAAATTTGAAAGCAGAATTAACGGATAAAACAAATACTGCTGCACCAAAAGCTTAGGCCTTTGGTAAGTTTAATTGAAAAAACTAAAAAAAGAGTCTAACAGAGACTCTTTTTTTGCTATACTCAAAGAAAAAGGAGCGATGAATATTGAATCCAGATATTTTGACACAAGCCGTTCAAGAAGCAATTGCCCAAGCCCAACAAGTTGCGGCAACAAGACGCCATACTGAAGTTGATTTAGCACACCTATTTAAAATATTAGTTCAACCCGGTGAATTATTAGTAGATTTATTGAAGCAAGTCGGGATTGATCCTGATGATTTTGAAAAAACAATTGATCAGCAGTTAGATCAAATTCCAGTCGTTGAGGGCCAAAGTAATTATGGTCAAAACTTAAGCCGCAATTTTTATCAATTGTTAACGGATGCAGATAAGATTCGGCAGACTTTCAAAGATGATTATATTGCGGTGGACATATTACCATTGGCATTAATGGCTCAGAAGTACCAGCCTTTAACAAAATATTTAACCGATCATGGTTTAACAAGCGATCAATTAAAAAAAGCCATTCAAAATTTACGAGGCAATGAACGGATTACTTCTAAAAACCAGGAAGATACGTATCAATCACTGGAGAAATATGGGACGGATCTTGTCAAAGTTGCCCGTTCTGGGAAACAAGATCCAATTATTGGCCGGGATGAAGAAATTCGCAATGTCATTCGAATTTTATCTCGGAAAACGAAAAATAATCCCGTCTTAATCGGGGAACCCGGTGTTGGTAAAACAGCCATTGTGGAAGGTTTAGCCCAACGTATTGTACGTGGTGATGTACCAGATAATTTAAAGGATAAGACAATCATCTCCTTAGATATGGGTGCTTTGATTGCGGGTGCAAAATATCGAGGTGAATTTGAAGAACGGCTTAAAACTGTTTTAAAAGAAGTCACTAAAAGTGAAGGTCGAATTATTTTATTTATTGATGAAATTCATACCATTGTTGGTGCTGGTAAAACGGAAGGCTCAATGGATGCTGGTAATATTTTAAAGCCGATGTTAGCTAGAGGTGAGCTGCATCTTATTGGGGCAACAACGTTAGATGAATATCGGGAGAATATTGAAAAGGATAAAGCTTTAGAGCGTCGTTTTCAGCGGGTGTTGGTTCAAGAACCAACTGTGGGAGATACTATTACCATTTTAAGAGGTTTAAAAGAAAGATTTGAGATTTTCCATGGTGTGCGGATTCATGATAATGCATTAGTGGCCGCAGCAACGTTATCTAACCGTTATATCACCGATCGCTTTTTACCGGATAAAGCCATTGATCTCGTAGATGAAGCTAGCGCCAACATCAATGTTGAGATGAATTCCATGCCCACTGAGTTGGATCAGCAAACGCGTAAGATGATGCAATTACAAATTGAAGAAGCTGCTTTAAATAAGGAAACAGATGCACCGTCATTAGCACGACTGAAAGACTTAAAAGCTAAAAAAGCGGTTTTACAAGAGCAGATCACAGCCTTAAATGCTAAATGGGATGCAGAAAAAAATGAAATTAATACGATCAATGACAAAAAGGCACAGATTGATAAGGTTAAGCATGAACTAGAGGATGCGGAAGCAACTTATGATTTAGAAACCGCTGCTAGATTGCAACATGGGACATTACCACAGTTAAAAGCTGAATTAAAAGCATTAGAGGATGCCGAAACAAGTGAAGGTAACTTAGTGCAGGAATCGGTGACATCCGATGAAATTGCAGAAGTTGTTAGTCGTCAGACGGGCATTCCAGTAAATAAGCTGTTGGCTAGTGACCGGCAAAAATTACTGCACTTGGCAGACACCTTGCATCAAAGAGTTATTGGTCAAGATGAAGCCGTACAATCTGTCTCAGATGCGGTTTTAAGAAGTCGCGCAGGTCTGCAAAATCCAGATAAACCATTGGGTTCCTTTTTATTCTTAGGGCCCACCGGTGTGGGTAAAACAGAGCTAGCCAAAGCTTTAGCAGCGAATTTGTTTGATTCAGAAAAGCATATGGTACGCATTGACATGAGTGAATATATGGAGAAATATGCGGTTTCCCGGTTAGTTGGGGCAGCGCCAGGGTATGTCGGTTACGAAGAAGGGGGCCAATTAACGGAAGCGGTCCGGCGAAATCCGTATACGATTGTCTTATTAGATGAAATCGAAAAAGCGCATCCAGATGTCTTTAATATTTTGTTGCAAGTCTTAGATGATGGCCGTTTAACGGATAGTCAAGGGCGAACCGTAGATTTCAAAAATACCATTATCATTATGACCTCGAATATTGGTTCAGAAATTTTGTTAGATGCACAACAGTCTCAGCAAGGTATTGATGATAATACGCGGCAAAGCGTACAACACGTATTGCAGCAACATTTTAAACCAGAATTCTTAAATCGAATTGATGATATTATTTTATTCCAACCGTTAACGATGACGGCCATTAAGGAAATTGTTGAAAAATTGACCGCAGAATTATCAGAGCGTCTAAAAGGTCAAGGCATTCAGTTGGAAATTTCAGAGGCAGCAGAAACGTGGTTAGCTGAAAAGGGCTACGAACCAGCTTTTGGGGCACGGCCGTTGCAACGATTTATCACAAATTATGTAGAAACGCCATTGGCTAAAGAAATTATTAGTGGTACAATTTTACCTAATTCGATCGTTACAATTGACTTAAAAGATGATAAACTGGTTTTTAGAAGTAAAAAAAGTGAAGATTCCCAAGATCTAGTGTAATTTTTTCTTGCTTCAAGGCTAAAGTCATAGTATGATACTAGTTGTGGGCTTTTAGAGTCTAACTGGAGCGATCTCACGAGATCCAAAGAATAACACAGTTTGAAAATTAAGATATAAAGGAGTTTGAATAAAATGGCTGTACCAGCAAGAAGAACATCTAAAACAAAAAAACGTATGCGTCGTGGACATATTAAATTGAGTGTGCCAAACGTACATTTTGATGCCACTAGTGGTGAATATCGCGTAAGTCATCATGTTTCACCAAAAGGCTATTATAAAGGTCAACAAGTTATTAAAAATGACTAATGTTTGACGATTAAAAGACCAGGGATGCTAGTTTTCCTTGGTCTTTTCTTGATTTTACTAAGTTTTTAAAAGTGGGTAGAAAAAATGAAGCAATTGAAATATGGACTTGTTAGTTTACTTGCCGTAATCCTGATTATGTTAACTGGCTGTTCTAAAGATACAATTAGTAATGTAAAGTCTAGTTACCAGCCAGAAGCTATGGCAACGATTATAAAGGGACGGACTAACGCTGATAAATTAAAGTATAAGCTTGCTGATGGCGACTGGCAAAAGGCGAAAGTGAATTCAGGTGCCTTTATTATTTCAGTATCACGAAATAATCAGACACAAACCGTTCAATTAAAAGCAGGGGCAGTTACGAAAAAGACAGTTGTTAAAAAGGCAACACCAATTATGGCATTGTCTAAGTTTGTGATGACTTATGAATTTGCAACTCAGCAAAACCCCACTGCTTTAAAGTTAAATGATACATTAACTACTACAAAAAATTTAAATGGTGTTATTGCCAAAAATGATAATGGTCAAATTCGGGCAATTATTACCAATCAACAGTTGATGGGCTTAACTTTAATCGCCAAGAATAGTAATCTAAAGACGACTAAGGGTTTAAATGAATTTGGTTCTACCCTAGGTACTTTAGCAGGGGTTACTGGTGCGGATGCAAAAAAGGTCTTAAAACAATTTGCGAAGAAAACAAAAGATGTTAAAAATGGTAAAACAACGATAGATACAATTGAATCTAAAGGGATCAAATTTGACGTGGCGTTCTCTAACAAGAATATTTATGTTTATGTCACGCATTAAGGGACTTATAAATAGATTAGTTGATTAATCAGTTAGTTTTTTAGCGCTTATGATGGGATTATTAACCATCGTGGCGCTTTTTTTGAAGGTTGTTAAAGATTGAAGTATTACTTTTAACAAGTAGTCTGTATCAATAGCATAAGTGGAGAAATTAAAAGTTTTTAGTAACGATTGCTGAGCGCTAGTCAAAGTAGTCGCTACTAGGTAAGTCGGAGGAGAAGGGACAACGGACTGTTGTAAGCGGTAAGTCAATAAAGTATAAAAATCTCTAAAAATTAAAACATTATTTAACTCAGAATTAAGCTCAAGGTCCGTCAGTGTATCCAGTAGATGTAATTTGAATTCAGGATGTTGTCGGGTTAGTTTTAAAAGGTCAATTTTAAGAGCTTGATCACTATAATTATTCTCAGAGGTTAACCCACAATAATAAAGTTGAGTGGCTGTTTGTGGTAGATTATCTAAGAGATCTTGAATGGCAGTGGTAGTCGACAATAAAAGCTGCGGTCGTTCTAATGGATCGGGGATGGTAGCAACTTGGAAAAAGAATATATTCAATTCGTATAATTGATATATCATATCATGATCAAAATGGTCCCCCAATAAAAGCACCGAAAGCGTATCTGTTTTTAGCTCGGTAATAGTGGCTAATAGTTTATCTGCAAGAACAAGTTTGCAGATCGTTGTGGATGCGGTTTGCTGTAACGCCAGATTTAAGGCGGTGGCTAAGGCATCGTGTTCAGAGACGTTGTTAGTGGGTATAACAATTAAGAGTATATCATTTTTGGCAGGACTAGCGGCAATAGCTGCGGATGACGCTGTTGTCGTAATTTGGTCTGGCTGGACAAAACTGCCAGAGCCTTGCTTACGATAAATTAAACCAGCAGTTTCTAAGTCATTTAGGGCGCGCTTAGAAGTAATCCGGCTAACTTGGTACTGTTTTGCCAACGCTTGTTCCGTCGGAATTTTTGTGTTAGGTAGTAGGGTACCATTATGAATATCTCGGGAAAGGTCATCTACAATGATTTGATAAAGATTTTTTTTCATTAAAATCAGCCTCATTTCAATTAACATAATGAATATATCATATATTATCTTGAAAAGATATACTGATTAACAGTGTCTGAATAGATCTCTAACTAAAAAAGAACCTGCTGTCAACGACAACAAGTTCCTTTTTTTACTAGACTTGGTTATTTAGAGCTGAGCTTTTTAGACCAACCGAGTAATGGTGGTACAAAACCAACAAGTAGGCCGAAAACGCCACCGACGATTAATGACTGTTGGAGAATAAAGGTTGTTTGTGTTAGTGCTGAACCAATAAAACCAATAATAAAGCCAAAAACCACGCCCCAAAATACCATCATAACGTAACGCATCAATAAGTACCTTCTTTCATCATGATGATGCTTATTAGTATAGCATAATTTCCTTTTTTTAGAGAACCTTGTTATCTTTATAGAGAGTAAAAAAATTTTGTGAGGTGTGCCATGGTATTTACACAATTACAAGTCAAAACGGCTTACAGTCTACTGCAAAGCCCAACGACAATTGCTAAGTTGGTTGATCAGGCACAACAATTAGGGTATCAATCACTGGCGATTACAGATAATAATGTCGTTTATGGCTTAGTAGATTTTTATAAACGCTGTCGAGCTGCGGATATCAAACCCATTTTAGGTTTAACAGCACATATTTATGGCGTGATGGGAGATTCCCAGCAAGCTTATCCTTATTTACTGTATGCTCAAAATGAACGCGGTTATCAAAATCTTTTAGAAATTTCAACAGCTATTATGTTGAGTGAAAAAGCATCAGCGGTAACTTTTGCTGAAATTCAAAAGTTTATGACAGACCTTTTTATTGTTTTACCGCCACGTGGCGAGTTGGAATATTTAGCTGGCCGGACAGATATGGATACAGCGGTCCAGTATATGAATCAACTAAAGACGCTTGTTAATCCTAGAGATTTAGCGATTGGTTTAACGTTGCAGGGCAATTACAGCCGCCAGCTCACGAAACTTCAAGAAATTGCTGACCAGACAGATACACCACTATGTGCATTGGGCAAGGTGGATTATTTACAGCCAGATCAGGCCTTTGATGCTGCAGTACTGCAACATATTGATGCGGGTACAAAGTTGGATTTAACAACGATGGGCCAGTCTCAGACCGGGGCATTTTATTTACCAGACCCTCAAAATGCCGCCCAAGCTTTTGAGGCCGCTCATCTGACGGCGGCGTTAGCAACCACAGAGATGATCGTTGAAAATTGTAATGTTACTTTAAATTTACATCATCGGACCCAACTGCCGCGCTTTAAAACGCCTGTAGGGCAAAACGCTGATGATTATTTGCATACTTTAGTGCATCAAGGCTTGCAGCGGCGGTTAGGGCAGACGATTCCCGAGGCTTATCAAAAACGGGTGACCTATGAATTAGCGACGATTAAAAAAATGGGTTTTTCAGATTACTTCTTAATTATTTGGGATGTGGTCAATTATGCCCATCAAACTCAAATTATGACGGGGGCTGGCCGAGGATCAGCAGCAGGCTCTTTAGTTGCCTACGCGTTGGAAATTACGGAAGTAGATCCATTAACCTACAATTTGCTATTTGAACGTTTCTTAAATCCAAATCGGGCAAATATGCCAGATATTGATTTGGATATTCCGGACAATCGACGGGATGATTTGCTGCAATATGTCTATCAAAAATATGGTGAGAACCATGCGGCGCAAATTATCACCTTTGGCACATTGGCCGCGAAGATGGCACTGCGGGATGTCGGTCGTGTTTTTGGGATCAGTCAAGTAGAAGCCAATACTTGGTCTAAAGCAGTACCTAATGTGTTAAAGATTACGCTAAAGCAGGCTTACCAAACGTCGCCTAGTTTACAACAGCTAGTGCAAGCTAATGAGATGAATCGTTTGATCTTTAAAACAGCTGCCGCTTTAGAAGGACTTCCAAGGCATTATTCGACCCATGCAGCAGGGATTGTGTTAAGTGACGCACCTTTGACTCAGAAAGTAGCATTGCAAAAAGGAGCAGAAACAATTCCTTTAACCCAGTATCCAATGGGTAACGTGGAAGAAGTGGGCCTTTTAAAGATGGATTTTTTAGGTTTAAAGAATCTAAATATTTTGGCGCAGACTGTTGCTGACGTTCAAAAGCACTATCAAGCTGATTTTGAGCCTAAAAAGATTCCTTTGGATGATCCCCAGACGTTAGCACTGTTTCAACAAGGGGATACTAACGGCGTTTTTCAGTTTGAATCGGATGGTATTAAGCGTGTTTTAAAACGATTACATCCGGACAGCTTTGAAGATATTGTGGCCACTAACGCTTTATATCGTCCGGGACCGATGGAAAATATTGATACATTTATTGCACGAAAAAACGGTCGCGAACCAGTGGTTTATCCGGATGAAGCTTTGAGTACAATTTTAAAGCCAACTTATGGCGTACTGGTTTATCAAGAACAAGTAATGCAAGTGGCCAGTACTATGGGGGGCTTTAGCTTAGGCGAAGCCGATTTATTGCGGCGGGCGATGAGCAAAAAGAAAAAAGCGGTAATTGATGATAATCGTCAGCGGTTTATTGATGGCGCCGTTGCTAAGGGCTTTGGTATTAATGGAGCTCGCTTAGTTTATGAGTATATTGAGCATTTTGCGAACTACGGGTTTAATCGTTCACATGCTGTAGCCTATAGTAAACTAGCTTTTTGGTTAGCTTATTTAAAACAAAATTTTCCGGCAAGCTTTTTTGTAGCCATTTTAAATTCGACGATTGGCAATAATGTAAAAACAAAAACTTATTTACAAGAAGCTAAAAATCGACAGATTAAGATTTTAGGACCGGATATTAATACGAGTGCTGAAAATTATACATTACATGATCAACAGATTCGCTTTGGTTTCGTGTCGATTAAAGGCATCCGTCGTGATTTAATTCAAAGTATTTTGACTGCTCGGCAAGCCGGTTTATTCAAAGATATGACTGACTTTTTAAAGCGGATACCCAGTCGATTCGTCAAAAAAGATTATTTGGAAACGCTGATTAAAGTAGGGGCGTTTGATACAATTGCCCCAAATCGACAACAGCTTTTAGTCAATATTGATAAGTTAATTGCCACTATAACTTTAGCCGGCAGTTCCATGTCTTTATTTGAAATGCTGACGCCGGAAATGGATTACGTAAATGATTTTCCTAAAGATCGAAAAATTGAATTAGAGGCTGAACTGCTAGGTACTTATATTTCGGGCCATCCCCTGGAAAAATTTAAATCAATTGTCCATCAAAATATACTAGCTTTACAGCCGGACAAATCAGGGACGGTTTTATATTATGTTCGCCGTGTTAAAGTCATCCGCACAAAAAAAGGCGATCAAATGGCTTTTTTAAGCGGAGAAGATCTGAGTCAAAGCTTTGATGTGACTATTTTTCCCGGTTTATTCAAGAGTGTTCAAAACCAATTGGATAAGGCTCAGAATTTGGTGATCACTGGTCGCTTCGAATGGGGGCAAGATCATAATCCCCAATTTGTAGCTCAAAGTATTCGTATCGCCGAAAACGTTTTAAAACAGGAAAAAACGATTCAGCGGCTTTATTTGCAAGTTGCTGAAGATGTAGATACCCCTAAATTTAGAACAGCGCTTTATGATCTATTGCTGCGTTATAGGGGGCACAGTCCGGTAGTACTCTTTTTTAAAAAAGACGATAAAAAAATTTTGTTAAAAGAAACACATTGGATTACATGGTCTGACAAGTTACAGCATGAACTAACACAATTTTTGGGTGCCAAAAACATTGTTTTCAAATGAGTTTACAAAAAAATATTTTACCTGAAACCCTTTACATTTCAAAAACCTAAAGACTTTTTTTACAATTGGTGGTATATTATGATTGTCTGTGAAAATGATTTGTGGTTTCTATTTTCATGAATTTCTAATTGAGGTGACAAAATGAAGCGCATTGGTATTTTAACTAGTGGCGGTGACGCCCCTGGCATGAACGCAGCTATTCGTGCGGTTGCACGTAAAGCGATGTACGAAGGTCTCGAAGTTTATGGCATCAATTATGGATTTGCGGGTCTTGTAGCAGGTGACATCTTTAAAATGGATGAAGCCTCTGTAGCCGACAAAATTCAACGTGGTGGGACATTCTTGTACTCTGCTCGGTATCCAGAATTTGCTCAAGAAGAAGGGCAATTAAAGGGTATTGAACAGCTAGAAAAATTTGGTATTGAAGCTTTAGTTGTTATCGGTGGTGACGGTTCTTATCATGGTGCCCTAAGATTGACAGAACATGGCTATAATGCCATTGGATTGCCAGGCACAATTGATAATGATGTACCTTACACTGATTTCACGATTGGTTTTGATACAGCAGTTAACACGGTTTTGGAAGCAATCGATAGAATTAGAGATACTGCGACCAGCCATGAAAGAACGTTCGTTATTGAAGTTATGGGCCGTGGTGCTGGAGATATTGCCTTATGGGCCGGCGTTGCTGGTGGTGCGGAAGAAATTATCATCCCAGAACACGAGTTTGACATGAAGCAAGTTGCAGAACACATCCAACAAGGTCGTGATCGCGGTAAGAAACATACGTTGATCATCTTGGCAGAAGGTGTAATGCATGCCCAAGAGTTTGAAAAAGAACTGGATAAGTACGGCGATTTCCATGCTAGAAGTACTGTCCTTGGCCACGTTCAACGTGGTGGTGCGCCAACTGCTCGAGATCGAGTAATGGCCAGCCAAATGGGTGCTTTTGCAGTCGAATTATTGTTAGAAGGTAAAGGCGGGTTAGCGGTTGGTGTTGAAAACAACCGGTTAACTTATCACAGAATGTCAGATTTATTTGACAGTAAACATCATGCAGAATTATCTTTATATAATTTGAATCATGATTTATCTAAGTAACAAACCGTGAAGTGCAAATAATTGTATTTTTACAGGTAATCAATTATAGTAAGCATTAGATTTTTATAAATTCAGTCAATTGAGGAGAGATCTTAATCTATGAAAAAGACCAAAATTGTCAGCACATTAGGCCCTGCAAGTAATAACGTTGAAACAGTTACAAAGTTAATTCAAGCGGGTGCTAACGTTTTCCGTTTCAACTTCTCTCATGGTGATCATGAAGAACATTTATCAAGAATGAAAATGGTTCGTGAAGCCGAAAAGAAAACTGGCAAAATTGTCGGTATCATGTTAGATACAAAGGGTGCTGAAATTCGGACAACTGTTCAAAAGGACAAGAAGTTTGAAGCACATACTGGGGATATTATTCGTATTTCTATGGATGAATCTTTAGAAGGCACACCTGAAAAAATCGCAGTTACTTATCCAGGTTTATACGATGACACACATGTTGGTGGTCACGTATTAATTGATGATGGTTTAGTTGATTTAAAGATCACTGAAAAAGATGACGCTAATAAAGAACTTGTTACTGTTGTAGAAAACGACGGGATGATTGGTTCTCGTAAAGGTGTGAATGCACCAGGCGTTGAAATCCGCTTACCAGGGATTACCGAAAAGGATACAGATGATATCCGTTTTGGTTTAGATAACAAGATTAACTATATTTCTGCAAGTTTTGTGCGTAAACCTCAAGACGTTTTAGATATTCGTGAATTACTTGAAGAAAAACATATGGAACATGTTCAAATCTTCCCTAAAATTGAATCACAAGAAGGTATCGACAACATTGATGACATCTTAAAAGTTGCTGATGGCTTAATGATTGCTCGTGGGGACATGGGTGTTGAAATTCCATTTGAAAATGTACCTTTTGTTCAAAAACGTTTGATCAAAAAGTGTAATGCATTAGGTAAACCAGTTATTACAGCAACACAAATGTTAGATTCTATGCAAGAAAATCCACGGCCAACACGTGCTGAAGTTACCGACGTTGCTAACTCTGTTTTAGACGGAACAGATGCAACAATGCTTTCAGGCGAAAGTGCAAATGGGGATTATCCTGTTGAAGCTGTTGCTGCAATGAGCAAAATTGACCAACACACTGAAGAAGAAGTCTTGAATAATGGGACATTAACTGCAGAACGTTTTAATGCTTTCCCAACAACAAATGCGACTGAATCTTTAGGTCGTTCTGTTGTACGTGCTGCTGAAGATTTAAACATCAAAACAATTGTTACAGCAACCGCTTCAGGCTATACTGCTCGGATGATTTCTAAATACCGTCCAAATGCGAACATTTTAGCAATGACTTTTGATGAAAATGTACAACGCGGTTTAACTGTTAACTGGGGTGTAGATCCTGTTTTAGCTGACAAACCTGAAACAACTGATGACATGTTCACAACAGCAACACAATTAGCACAAGAACATGGTTATGCCAAAGAAGGCGACTTGATTTTAATCGTTGCCGGTGTACCTGTTGGTGAAAGTGGTACAACGAACTTAATGAAGATCCAATTAATTGGTTCTAAATTAACACGTGGCCAAGGTGTCGGTGGCGAAACAGTTGTTGGTAAAGCAGTTCTTGCAAACAGTGCTAAAGAAGCTATTGATAACGCTGTTGATGGTGGTATCTTAGTTACTAAGACAACAGATAAAGACTACTTACCTGCTATTGAAAGATCCGCTGCTATCGTTGTTGAAGCTGGCGGTTTAACTTCTCATGCCGCTGTTGTCGGTATTGCAATGGGTATTCCAGTCGTTGTTGGTGCTGAAAATGCAACTTCATTAATCAAGAATGGCGAACTTATCACTGTAGATTCTCGTCGTGGTGTTGTTTACCGTGGCGCTTCTAAGTCACTATAATTTTATTAAAAAATTATCTAGAATAGTTTAAGTGTTAAAAAGCTAAGGCGAATTGATCACTCGTCTTAGCTTTTTATTGTAATTAGCTTCTTTTTCATGTTTTTTTTTGATAAGCTAGTAAGGATATTAACGAAAGCGGTGTTACTTTTGGAAAGTTGGATATTTTTAGGTGTTATCTTGTTAGTTGCTTTTTTTGGAAAAAACCAGTCCTTATTAATTGCAGCGGCAGTTGTGATTGTTTTGAAGCTCTTTCCATTTTCAGACAAACTCTTTAGTGTTATCAATGCTAAAGGGATTAATTGGGGTGTGACGGTGATCTCGGTAGCAATTTTGATTCCGATCGCCACGGGCAAAGTGGGCTTTAAAGATCTGATTAACGCATTTAAAAGTCCAGTCGGCTTTATCGCGGTAGCTTGCGGTATACTGGTGGCTGTTTGGTCATCAAAAGGCGTGGGCCTTTTAGCGCAAAGCCCAGAAATCACAGTGGCCTTGGTTTTTGGCACGATTATGGGTGTTGTCTTTTTAAAGGGAATTGCGGCAGGTCCGGTAATTGCTTCAGGGATCACCTATACGATTTTAACGATATTCAATTTACTACCTGGAAAATAATTTAATTTGAATTTATAAATAAAATGGAGGTTAAATGTTATGGCAGAATTAGTGGATAAAATGGGCACAATCCAAAAAGCAACTGTGTCAGATGTTAATGAAAAAGCGGTTTTTAGTCAGATTGACGGTCAAACATTAATGACAAAGAAAACAGAATTTGAAACAGCACCCCAGTTAGGTGCAGAAATTTCAGGTTTTATTTATGAAAATAAAAAACATCAATTATGTTTGGCACCTAAATTACCTAAAGTCCGGGTAGATCATTATGCTTATGGGACAGTAACTGATGTTCGCCGGGATTTAGGGGTATTTATTGATGGCGGTTTACCGGATAAAGATCTAGTAATTTCATTAGATGATCTACCTGAAAACAAACAAATTTGGCCTGAAAAAGGGGATCGTTTAATGATTACCCTAAAAGTGGACAAAAAAGGCCGGATGTGGGCAAAACTCGCAGATGAAACCATTTTTAAAGCAATTTCCAATCGTCCTTCTGGCCGAAATATGCGTAATGAAAATGTATCCGGGACAACTTATCGTTTACGGGCGGTGGGCAGTTTATTAATTACGGATGACTATTATTTAGGGTTCATTCATCATAGTGAACGGGATGTGGAGCCGAGATTAGGCGAACATGTGACAGGTCGAGTGATTGGCTTAACCGCAGATGGGATGTTAAATATCTCATTAAAACCGCGGGCTTTTGAAGAAATAGGTGACGATGCGGCGATGGTATTAGCTGTCTTAAAAAGAGACCCTAGTGGCAGTATTGCCTTTACCGATAAGAGCGATCCGGAAGAAATCAAAGCTTACTTTGGTATTTCTAAAGGGGCTTTTAAACGGGCATTAGGCCATTTATTAAAAGCAAGATTAATTGAACAAAGAGATGGCCGGACTTATTTAAAATAGCTGCTTAACAAATGATTAGTAATTGCCCCGAACCGCCGTTTGCGCTAAACTAGTAGTAACGAGTGAACTGATTAATAATTGGTTGGGAATAAATATGAAAAAAGAACAGCAATTAAAAAATTTAATAAAGAAGCAATTAAAAGTTGCCGGTTATAAAATGACACCTCAACGAGAAGCAACCGTGACGGTATTAGTTCAAAATCGGGATCACCATTTGACTGCCGAAAAAATATTTATGCTGACGAAACAATTGTCGAATGATATTGGGTTAGCTACGGTATATCGGACGATTGAATTGTTGACAAATATTAAAGTTTTGAAGAAAAGTTCGTTTGATCAAGATGGCATTGTTCGTTATGAATTAATCCAAAATCAAGGTATTCAATTGATTTGTAAAAACTGCGGTCGCGTTATTGAAGTGGATCAGGATTTCATGACTTATTTCTCTAAGGTAATCGCAAAAGATTATAATTTTATGGTGAATGACGATTTTAATAATGTGCATATTGAAGGCCTTTGCTCAGAATGTGTGACCCAAGTGGCGGTACAAAATAATGCCTGATACACTACAGGAGTCTGTACAGGATTATATTCGTTATTTAGCGGTTGAACGGGGACTATCAAAGCAAACACAAACGAGTTATTATGAGGATTTAAAGCAGTTTGTGGCCTTTGTTACGGCTCAAAAACAAGTTAAATTCCCAGAAGACAGCAGTGAAATTGCGATCTTCCTAAAACAACAGGGGCAATTAGGTAAAGCAACAAGTTCCATGGCGCGGATGGTTTCAACGTTACGGAAGTTCTATCAATATTTGATCAACGAACATGTTGTTAAAGTTGATCCAATGACGCAAATTACATTACCTAAAAAACAACAGGCTTTACCGGTAACTTTAACAATGGCCGAAGTTGAACAGCTGTTAAAAGCGCCGGATACGCAAAAACCCTTGGGTATTCGAGATCGGGCAATTTTAGAAATTTTATATGCGACGGGATTACGGGTGAGCGAACTGACCCATATTACGCTGGAACAATTACATTTGGCGATAGGTTTAATCCAAGCCATTGGTAAAGGCAATAAAGAACGAATGCTGCCGGTAGGTGATGTGGCGAGTCGCTGGGTGCAGCAATACTTACAAGAGGTACGTCCGAATTTAGCAGCAAAGCACGCCCCACAAAGTGCGATTGTGTTTTTAAACTTTCGTGGGCAAGGGATGACCCGGCAGGCAATTTGGAAAATTATTAAGAAATATGTCATTCAATGCGGTATTACAAAAGATGTCACACCCCACACATTGCGTCATTCTTTTGCGACTCATTTGTTAGAAAATGGCGCAGACTTACGTGTGGTACAAACTTTATTGGGACACACTGATATTTCAACAACGCAGATATATACTCATTTATCAACCCAAAGAATTCGAGAGGTTTATAATCATACGCACCCCCGGGCATAACGCTGAGTTGAGTAAATTAAGGTTATGTGCTAAAGTGTTAGGGTATATTGGGCGTCTGAAAATGGAGGTCATCATGTTAGTTAAGTATAGGGGCAGTTATGAAAAAGTAGCCATGGGGTTGCTTTCTTTTATACCAGATTTAAAGGATCTCAATAATCTAACAAATGAGATGACGCTGTATCAAAAAGATGAGAGTCATGTTTTGTATCTCTGGAAAAATAAAGATAATGATTTTTCAGGGGTTGTTGGGGTAGAAGTTGCGGATAAATATATTGTTGTTCGTCAAATTTCTTTGATCCCTTCAGAAAGAGGTACGGGTAATTCTTTAGAGATTTTAGATGAATTGCATCAATTGTATCCAGATCAAAATATGATGGGCTCGTTTGATACAACGAAATTGGTCGCAAAGTGGACCGAACATAATCGACATCTTAACACTGAGGTATAATTGTGACTGGATTAAAATTAGTTTTACCTGAATTTGAAGGTCCGTTAGATTTATTACTTTATTTAATTAAAGCTTCAAAGATAGATATCTATGATATTCCCATTGCTGAGATCACCAATCAGTATCTAGCCTATTTGCATCAGATGAATGTTATGAAGCTAGAGACGGTTGGTGACTATTTAGTTATGGCTTCAAATTTAATGGAAATCAAAAGTAAATTATTATTACCAAAACCAGAAATTTTGACAGAAGACGACCAAGTAATTGCAATGGATCCACGGGATGAATTGGTCAGTCAATTATTAAGTTATCAAGCTTATAAAACGGCTGCTGCGGATTTAAAGGCTAAAGAAGCTGCTCGGGCACAGTACCATGTAAAGTCAGCAACAACAGCGACAAATCGGTTAGACATTCCGTTACAAACCGGGGTTGTTTCCTTAAATCAGCTCCAGCAGACAATGAATCTAATTTTACAGCGGAAATTAGCTAAAGCACCGGTGAAACGGGCCATTAAGCGAGAGAATGTCTCGATTCGGGCACAGATCACTAAAATTTTAGATTATTTAAAAATGAATCAAGGTTTAGTTCAATTTTCCGCTTTATTAATCCCAGAGCCAGCAGATGCAACACAGGCTTTGGATGATACTGTAACAACTTTTTTAGCTGTACTAGAATTGGCTAAAAACGGGCAAGTAGATTGCCAGCAAAATGATTACCAAGATGATTTATGGATTCAAAAGCTAAAGGAGGCTTGATTTTTGGACTATACCGCAGCGATACAAGCTTTATTATATGTTGCTGGTGATGACGGTACGACAGTGGATGTGTTGGCCCAAGCACTGGAGATGGATATTGCCCCAGTGCGTCAAACCATTGCAAAATTAAAGGCTAATTTAGCCGCTGATACAACCCAAGGGTTAGTCATTTTAGAACATGGCAAAATTATTAAACTTGCGACTAAACCGGAATTTTCAGCGGCTATTCAAAGTTTCTTATCCGGCAATGTGGGCCAGCATCTGAGTCAAGCCGCCCTAGAAGTTTTAGCAATCATTGCTTACCAACAGCCCATCACCCGTTTAGAAATTGATGATGTGCGTGGCGTTAATAGTTCAGGCGCTTTACAAACGCTGATAGCCCGTCAGATGATTCAAGAAACTGGCCGTAAAGAAGTTCCTGGGAGACCAATTCTTTATGCTACCAGCGATTATTTCTTAGATTATTTTGGCTTAACCGATTTAAAACAACTGCCACCATTAACGGAAGTTGAAGGGACTGACGATACGGATGGTGCTGATGTGAATTTATTTTTTGATAAATTTCAAAATATTTTAAACGACGACAATAATGATCAAGGAGTATAGAAGATGAGTGAAGAACGGTTACAAAAAGTGATTGCCAACGCGGGTGTTGCTTCTAGACGTAAAGCGGAAGTTTTAATTACTGAAGGCCACGTTAAAGTTAACGGCCAAGTCGTTACCAAATTAGGGACTAAAGTAGACAGTGGGGATGAAGTTAGTGTAGATGGCTTACCCATTGAAAAAGAACGGCTGGCTTATTATTTATTTTATAAACCACGGGGCGTTATTAGCGCAGCGGCTGATGACAAGGGCCGTAAAATTGTAACAGATTATTTTAAAGATATACCACAGCGTCTCTATCCGGTAGGCCGCTTAGATTACGATACATCAGGTTTATTAATTATGACCAATGATGGTGATTTTGCGAACTTGCTCATGCATCCCCGTTATGAAATTGAAAAAAGCTATGTGGCTAAGGTAGAAAATATTCCTACTGTGCAGGCTCAGATGCAGTTACGTAAAGGGGTTTATTTAGGCAAACGAAAAACTGCCCGGGCTCGAGTTAATATCATTTCAACGGATAAACGTAAAAGAACAGCGATTGTTCGATTAACGATTCATGAAGGTATGAATCATCAGGTCAAAAATATGTTTAAAGCGGTGGGCAGTAATGTGGTTAAACTGTCTCGAGAATCGTTAGGCTTTTTAAATTTAGAGGGCTTAATTTCTGGTCAATATAGACCATTGACACACCAAGAAGTTGATTTGTTAAAACAACAGGCACAAGGTAAGCAAATACGCTAAATAAAGCGCTTGCTTTTTTTGAAGACCTTTGCTAGACTAAAACTGTAATTGAATAACTGATTGTCTTCAGGGCAGGGTGCAATTCCCGACCGGCGGTATAGTCCGCTACCCACATTGTGGCTGATTTGGTGTAATTCCAAAACCGATAGTATAGTCTAGCTGGAAGAAGATAGAGTTTATTTTGTATGTATATACGTGATAGCTCATCCCCTGATTATTTGGCGGATGAGCTATTTTAATGAACTGAAGACTTAACCACCCATTCATTTACCAAACTAGATTTAATTGATGGAGGTCTTGATGGTGCAAAGTACAAAGATCAAGAGATTAGTTGGTATCGCGATGATGGCCGCAATTGCTTACGTGGTAATGTTTTTTGAATTTCCACTGATTCCGGCTTTTGGGTATTTAAAAACAGATTTAAGCGATCTAATCGTTTTAATTGGGACATTTATTTACGGCCCAGTTGGTGGAATTGCGATCGCAACATTACGGTCAACCCTGCACTTTATTACAACCGGTGCTAATGTTGCCAGTTTGATCGGGGATGTGGCCAGCGTTTTAGCTTCAATCACATTCTTATTACCGATGTATTTCATGCTTCGCAAGGGCAGCAATCCAAGACGACAAATTTTTGCATCTGGGACAGCAACCATTCTTTTAGCAGCCGTAATGGGCTTTTTGAACTTAATTATCATTACCCCGTTATATATGAGCGTTTTGGGGATGAGCTTAGGAATGGCCATTGGTAAATACGTATTATTTGTTGTAGTACCATTTAACTTAATTAAAGGGGTCATTTTAAGCGCCGTCTTCAGTGTCGTTTATGTGAAGATGATGCCTTGGGTTAAAAACCAGGCTGCCGCTTTTAGACACTAAACCAAAAAAGCTCAAGTGCACTGAAAAAATAGTGTACTTGAGCTTTTTTTTTGCGGTTAAAAGGGCAGCGATAGCTATAGATACAACTTCAATTACTAGTGCTTGCCTGTTATACTTATTGGAGTTAAACAGGCAATTATTTGACTACTCGGTAAAAGGGGTATTTTGGCGTTTAATGGCACCGGTGGGACACTTTTGATAGGCGGCTTTAAAATTAGTGTACTGTGCCGTTGGTATTTCAACAGTGCCTTGATTATGATCCAGTTTACAAAAGGCAATACCTTGCGGATCATAGTCAAATAATTCAGGGGCCTTTAATTGACAAAGGCCACAAGCAATACAATCAATTTGACACACTTTAGTATACAAATTTACAGCTCCTTTATATTTAGAAAGTGAGATTAATATGATCACAACCGATTTATTAAGATTTTTTAGTACCGATCCTCAGCGGGTAAAACCGATTTATTATACTTTACGAGGCAAAAAGACATTTTCTAATTTATTGGCCGCTAAGAAACATGGTTATTTAATATATTTTCACAGTGCCGCTGATTTAACTTGGGGACAGTTTGAGCATCACATAGGTCAACTGCAGCGAGAACAGCTGATTCAACCAGTTTCAAAAAATGAATGGTGTTTAACAGCAAAAGGCCAGGCGTGGTGCGTACAGCAACCACCGTTTTTAACGAAATACTATAACGGGTTGACAATGCCTAAGCTAAATGTTGCGTTAGCCCAGTTACACTTAGCGATTCAAGTCCTTTCCCAATTTCAACATAAAAACAAACAGTATTTCCCAGTCGTTACTGATTTTAGTATTCAATGGCAAGTCCGTCAATGGTTTCAAAGGGTCAAGCGTACAGAAAATTTAAGTCAACGTTTTGAACAAGAGCTGACGCATTGGTTCACATTACTGCCATCAGCCCAAAGTAATTTTGTGGCGGCTAATTTTTCCGGCTATCAGTTTGGTTTCAGTCAAGCGCAATTGGCAACACGATTTAAGTATAGTGCTTATGATGGGACTTTAGTACAGTTAGATGCCATAGCCTGTTTATTACTGCAATTGCAGCAGGTCCCCAAAAATTGGCCTTTGTGCCAGCAGTTACTGCCATCAGAAGCTTTTTTGCAGTTACCATTAAGTCGAAGTACCAAGGCCACTTATGCTTTATTTCAACAAGGGCTGACACTTAGTCAAATCTGCCAAAGCCGTCGGTTGAAGGCCGGAACTGTCCGGGAACATTTATTAGAAGCGGCGTTATTAATACCGGATTTTGACGTCACAACACTGCTTAAGAGAAATGATTTAGCCGCAGATATCTACTTTACAGATCGATTAAATGAAATTTTGGAGTTGAATAAACATGAGTGTTGATTTACTGGCGGCATTGGAGCAGAAATTTGGCTATTATGAGTTTCGGCCAGGACAACAGGCGATTATTGAAAATATATTGCAGGGTCAGGATACATTGGGAATTTTGCCCACCGGCTCAGGTAAGTCATTGTGTTATCAATTACCGGCCTATATTCAGCAGGGGCTGACGATTATTGTGTCACCGTTAATTTCGTTAATGCAAGATCAAGTGGCTCAGTTGCAATTGCAAGGAGAAAAACAAAGTATTGCGTTAAATTCAACATTAAATTGGTCGGCACAAAAATTCGTTTTAACGCATTTGAAAAATTATCGTTTCCTCTTCAGTGCCCCAGAAACATTGAATCGGCCAGATGTATTGGCAGCTTTGTGCCAAGTAAACATTCAGACTTTAGTCATTGATGAAGCCCATTGTATTTCTCAATGGGGCGTAGATTTTAGACCCAGCTATTTAAAATTAGGCGCCATTCGCCAGCAGCTGCAGCCTAAAGCAACATTGATGCTGACGGCTACAGCCACGCCAAAAGTGCAGCAGGATATTTTAGAAAAATTAGCGTTGCCAAAAGCCCAAAAGGTTATTTATAGTGTGGATCGGCCAAATATCTTTTTTGATGTGATTCAATGTGCAGATCGACAAGCCAAGCAGGCGCAACTCTTAACCTTGATCCATCAACTCCAGCTGCCAGGTATTATTTATTTTTCCAGCCGTCAAAGTGCAGAAACAATGGCACAGTTAATTCAGCAGCAATGTCATATTCCAACCGCCTTTTACCATGGGGCTTTAAGTACAAAGGATCGTTATTTAATTCAACAGCGATTTATGACGGGTGAATTAAAAGTAATTTGTGCTACCAATGCATTTGGGATGGGGATTAATAAAGCTGATATTCGCTTTGTAATCCATTATCATGCGCCAGTGAGTTTTGAAAGTTATCTTCAAGAAGTGGGGCGAGCGGGGCGAGATGGGCATCAAAGTATTGCGATCTTATTAACGCTACCGGATGAATCTGGTCGCCAAGCCCGCTTATTGGAAATGGGGTTACCAACGCCAGTGATGGTAAAAGCCTTTTTTAAACGGCCAGACAGGTTTAAGAACAGTCCAGAACCGGCGTTTGAATTGTTAAATCAGCTTTATAGAAATCGATTCACGGAATCAGAAGTGACACAAATGCTAGAAAATAAACGTCGTGAAAAAAATGAAAGTTTGTGGGCTTTTAATCGGTTTGTTAATTTAACAACTTGTCGGCGACAGCATTTAGTGCATTATTTTGGTGAACAGCAGCGTATTGTTCATGATGATCAGTGCTGTGCGCTAGGGTTTGATACAGCGATTACGGCAACTTTAGAAAAATTAAAGCTTTATCATCTCAATGTAGAAGAAGTCCCGTCAGACGCCGATTTAAACTTAGATACTTTGGAATGGCCGCAAGTCTTAAAGCATATTTTTGAATAACTTTAAAATTATTTAAAAATTGATATGATACAATTAAATGAGACGAATTTAGGAGGACCATCAATGAGCGACGATAATAAAAAACAAGATGAAAAGGATCTAAAAGCGTCAGACGCCACTGAATCTGAAGCGACGCCAAAGACGACGGCAACATCAGAAACAGAAACAAAGGCCGCAGAAACTGAATCCGCAGCTGGGGCAGCGGCCGCAGATGAAACGGCCAAAGACGATGATGCCACAGCCGATGCCCAAGAACCGTGGGAAAAACAATTTGATGAAGACAGCAGTCTTTCACGAGTAGCCCATAAGAAAAAAGAAAAAAATAATACGTTTTTTGTAGTGGGGCTAACGGTATTGTTATTGGTGGTTATGTCGATTCCAGTGGGTTATTACATTGTGAATATGAACAAACCGGCACAATCTAGCGGTAATAGCAATAAAATTGTAGTAAGCTCATCTAAAAAATCAAATTCTGAATCGGCTTCTTTATCTAGATCACGTTCAGAAAGCAAAGCCAAGGCTAAAAAGGCATCTATTGCCAGCTCTAAAAAAGCGGCTGAAAGTCAAAGTGCCCAAATTAAATCCCAAGCTGCAGCTGATTCTCAAGCGGCTGCTGAATCTCAAGCTCAAGCAGATGCCCAGGCTGCCGCACAGTCGAGTCAACAAGCTGCCGCACAATCGCAAGCGGCTGCTTCTAGCAGTTCAGCCCAAGCGGCCCAAGATGCGGCCAGTTCGCAAGCTGCTTCCAGTAGTACCTCAGCCAGTGCCGGTTATCACACGGTTCAAAAGGGTGAAAACTTGTATCGAATTGCTGTGAATAACGGCTTGACGTTAAGTGAACTGTTACAATTAAATGGTTTGTCTTCAGGATCTAGCATTTCACCTGGTCAGCAATTACGGGTAAAATAATAAAGATAGGCCAATCAAATAAACTATAAGTGCGTTTTAAAGTATCAAGCAAAACGGCTTGTAAAACGGGGAGATTAGATTTTGAAAATTGCCATTGATGGCCCGGCTTCCGCAGGAAAGAGCACGATTTCTAAACTTGTGGCCCAGGCTTTGGACTTTACGTATTTAGACACAGGTGCCATGTATCGGGCAACGACTTACTTAGCGCTGCAGCAAAAAATTGCCTTAGATGATGCCCCTAAAATTGCCCAGGCTTTGGCTAAAGCGACAATTGACTTTCAAAATGGACCGGAAAATGATCAAAAAGTATTTTTGAATGGTGAAGATATTACAGAAGTCATTCGCTCTGCTGAAGTTACGGGCTTAGTGTCACAAGTGGCTGCTTTACCAGAAGTCAGACAGACGCTTGTCCAACAGCAACGTCAAATTGCGGATCGGACGAATATTGTGATGGACGGTCGAGACATTGGCACAACGGTTTTACCGGATGCAGAAGTTAAAATATTTATGACGGCCAGCGTATTACGGCGCGCACAACGGCGTTATAAGGAAAATATTGCTAAAGGGATGACAACTTCTTTGGAAACGATAAAAACAGATATTGAACATCGTGATTACAAAGACAGTCATCGCGCCGTATCACCGCTACGACAAGCAGAAGATGCGATTGTCGTTGATACATCAGATTTAAATATCGAACAATCTACGGCTAAAATCCTTGGAATAATTCGGCAAAAAATGAATTGATTCTTATTTTTTATTCTTTTTTCTGGTAAAACGCATGAATTTCAAGTAGAATAGTACCGTAGTTAGTCGCAAGGAGGATTTTAGTTATGAGCGAAGATGCAAACACGAACAATAATAAGGAATTAATGGAAGATGCTTTAAACAGTGTCCACGAAGTGAAAATTGGGGACGTAGTTGTCGGTGAAGTATTAGCTATTGACGACGGTCAATTAATCGTTGGTATCGAAGGTACAGGTGTTGAAGGGGTTGTTCCTTTAAAGGAATTAACTGCTGATTCAAGTGCAGATATCAAAGATCAAGCTAATGTCGGTGACAAACTAGACTTAGTTGTAATTTCTTCAATGGGCAAGGATAAAGAAAACGGGAGTTATCTATTATCTAAGCGTCGTCTAGAAGCTCGTAAAGTATGGGATGAAATCGAACAAGAATTCAAAGATGGCAAAACAATCACAGCAACAGTTACTAACGTGGTTAAGGGTGGTTTAGTAGTAGACGCTGGTGTCCGTGGCTTTATTCCAGCTTCTATGGTTGAAGACCATTACGTTGAAGATTTAAATGCTTATAAAGGTAAGTCATTAGAACTTCAAATTATGGAAATTGAACCAAGCGAAAATCGTTTGATTTTATCTCATAGAGCGATTGTAGAAAAAGAAAAAGAATCTCAAAAAGCTGACGTTATGGCTAAATTAGTGCCTGGTGATACAGTTGATGGGAAAGTTGCACGTTTAACAAACTTTGGTGCCTTTGTTGATTTAGGCGGTGTAGACGGGTTAGTCCATGTTTCTGAAATTTCTTATGATCATGTTGACCAACCTTCTGATGTCTTAAAAGTAGGTCAAGAAGTTAAAGTTAAAGTCTTAAACGTAGATTCTGAAAAAGAAAGAATTTCACTATCTATCAAAGCAACTTTACCTGAACCATGGACAAACATCGAAGATAAGGCCCCAGTTGGCGCTATCTTGGATGGTGAAGTTCGTCGTTTAACAACATTTGGTGCTTTTGTGGAAGTATTCCCTGGCGTGGAAGGCTTAGTACACATTTCACAAATTTCACACAAACATATTGCAACACCAAATGATGTTTTAAAAGAAGGCCAAGATGTTAAAGTTAAAGTTTTGAGTGTTGATCCTGCTCAACATCGTTTAGCTTTATCTATCAAAGCTTTGGAAGAACCTGAACAAGGTGATACTGAAGCTCAAAAGCCTGCAGCAAAACCAGCACCTAAAGCTGAACCAAAAAACAATGTTGTCTCAACAGATGATGACGATAGCGGCTTTAGTATTGGCGAAATGATCGGTGACGCTTTAAAACAAAGCACCGATGACGATAAAGATTAATCGTTAGTTTTTAATGATTGAGAGGGTGGGACAAAACAATTTGTTTTGAATCGCCCTCTTAGTTTTTGGCATAAATTAGAAATGATATAAAGGAACTAGAGGTGATAAGATGGCTTTACCAACTGTTGCGATTGTTGGGCGCCCTAACGTAGGCAAGTCAACAATTTTTAACCGAATTGCTGGCGATCGTATTTCGATTGTAGAAGATACACCTGGGGTAACAAGAGATCGAATTTACGCCCGGGGAGATTGGTTGACCCATGAATTTGCGTTGATTGATACCGGGGGGATTGATATCAGTGATGCCCCATTTGTGAAACAAATTCAAGAACAAGCTGAAATTGCCATTGAAGAAGCAGATGTCATTGTTTTTCTTGTGAGTGCACAAGAAGGGTTGACAGATGCGGATGAAAAAGTAGCGCAAATTTTATACCGTTCAGATAAGCCGGTGGTTTTAGCGGTTAATAAAACAGATAACCCTGAACAGCGTCAAGACATCTATGATTTTTATGCTTTGGGTTTTGGAGATCCAATTCCCGTATCCGGTGCACAAGGTACAGGTTTAGGGGATTTATTAGATTTAATTATTTCTAAATTTCCAGAACCAAAACAAGAAGATGAAGATGAATCTGTTCATTTTAGTTTAATTGGCCGACCTAACGTTGGGAAGTCCTCCTTAGTCAATGCGATTTTAGGAGATAATCGGGTGATTGTATCTAGTATTGAAGGGACCACTCGAGATGCCATTGATACGAAGTTTACCGATCCAGACGGTCAAGAATTTTCAATGATTGATACGGCGGGAATTCGTAAACGAGGCAAAGTTTATGAAAATACAGAACGTTACGCAGTTATGCGGGCGATGCGGGCCATTGATCGTTCGGATGTTGTTTTAGTTGTTTTGAATGCGGAAGAAGGCATTCGGGAGCAAGATAAAAAAATTGCCGGCTATGCCCATGAGGCTGGCCGCGGGATCATTATTGTCGTCAATAAGTGGGATACCTTGAAAAAAGACAATCACACTATGGATAAGTTTGAAACTAAAATTCGTCAGGAGTTTCAATATTTAGATTACGCGCCAGTCGTTTTTGTTTCGGCAGTGACGAAACAACGGCTGCAAACCTTACCAGCGATGATTAAAACGGTGCATGATAATCAAATCCGGCGGATACAGTCTTCTGTTTTAAACGATGTCTTATTGGATGCAGTGGCGCTTACACCAACACCAAGTATTCACGGTCGCCGATTACGGGTTTATTACATGACACAAGTTGCTATTAAACCACCAACTTTTGTTGTTTTTGTAAATGATCCAGAATTACTGCATTTTTCATACCAACGTTTTTTGATAAATCAATTGCGTTCAACCTTTGATTTCACGGGGACACCAATCAAAATTATTCCGCGAAAACGGAAGTAGTGACGCACAAGAGCGTGCTTTCAATATAAATTTTCGTTAAGTTTTTTAGAAAAGTACAAAAAAATTGGTTTTAATGATAAAAAACCTTGCTATGACAGCATTCGTATGATAAGTTAAGATGTGAAATGGTGATCGTCATCGCCATTGTTTATCTTCTTGGACCACTCAAGATAGATAACTCAGACGAATTGTTTCAGGAGGTGAATCCGAACATGGCAAATAAAGCTCAATTGATCGACAGTGTTGCTGCTGAAACTGGTTTAACTAAGAAAGATGCAACTGCTGCTGTTGATGCTGTTTTTGGCTCAATTCAAGAATCTTTATCTAAAGGTGAAAAGGTTCAATTAATTGGCTTTGGTAACTTCGAAGTACGTGAACGTGCAGCCCGCAAAGGCCGTAACCCACAAACTGGTGAAGAAATCCAAATTCCAGCTAGTAAAGTACCTGCATTTAAACCAGGTAAAGCATTAAAGGATTCTGTTAAATAGTAAAAGTATTAAGCGAGCCATGTAGGAATACATAGCTTGGTCATTAAAGGAGCTGGGGTAAAATTTGATTTTGCCCTAGTTCTTTTTTATTATATAAATGTTTGTTTATGTGTTGACGAGAAGAGAGGTTTTTTGAGATGAGTTACAGTGAACAAATGCTGCAGATGCTAGAAGATGGTGATCTTAAACAGGCGGATGCTTTATTCACAAGAGCCTTGCACAGTGATGATGACGATACCCTTTATAGCTTGGCAGAAGAACTTTATGCTCTAGGTTTTGTGCAGCAGGCCAAAAAAGTGTATTTGCAGCTTTTAAAAGCTTATCCTCAGGAAGATGCGTTAAAGACCGTTTTGGCAGATATTGCCATTGGTGAGGGTAAAAGCGATACAGCTTTAAATTATTTAGAGACAATTCAAAACACTTCTTCAGCCTATGGTCAAGCGCTATTAACCGCCGCAGATGTTTATCAGACATTAGGTTTGCCGGAAGTCAGTGAGGCTAAGCTTAAAGAAGCAGAACGGCTTTATTCAGATGAACCTGTGATTTGGTTTGCCCTGGGGGAATTGTATTTTAGCTTGGGCCGCTATGCAGAAGCGGTGGCGCAGTATCAAAAATTATTAGATGAAGACGAAACAGAATTCGCAGGGGTATTGATCTTGCAGCGAATGGGGGCCAGTTTAGCGGGCATGGGGGCTTATGAAGAAGCAGTGGCCGCCTTAGAACAGCTGCCCCAAGAAGCTTTAGACAAAGATACTAATTTTCAACTGGGCTTTTTATACTTGCAGTTAAAAGATTACGATCAAGCGATTGATGTCTTGCAGCATCTGGAGCAAGCAGATCCTAACTATACATCCCTCTATGCTTATTTAGCAGAAGCTCAGGAACAAAATGGTGATTTAAATGGGGCTTTTGCGACGGTGCAAATGGGGATTGGTTATGATGAATTTAATGAAGTTTTATATCAAAAAGCCTTTGATTTAGCAACTAAATTAGGGGATGAAACTGCAGCTCAACAGTATTTAGAACAATTATTAAAGATCAATCCAGACAATCAAGGTACGGTGCTGGCTTTAAGTAATCTCTATCTTAAACAGCGGCGTTATGAAGCAACGGTTCAGTTATTAACGGATTATGGTCAAAATGGTAAAGATCCGCAGATGCTTTGGAATTTAGCCCAGGCCCAAGCAGCGTTGGAAGATTATGACAGTGCTAAGGAAAATTATTTATTGGCTTACAACAGCTTAAAAACAGAACCAAATTTCTTGAGAGATTTAATTAATTTCTTCCAAGAAATGGGTCTAGTCAAAGAAGAAATTGTGGCTTTAAAAAATTATGTTAAACTAGAACCAACCGACTTTGAGCGGCAGGAGTTATTAGATACCTTATTAGATGAAGAACAATTATGATGGAGTGATGAAGATGGCAAAAATTCGAGTATTAGTTGCAGGTTTTAAAGGCCGGATGGGTCAGACAACTTGTCATATGATTTTGGAACATTCAGCAGAATTTGAATTAGTTGGTGGCTTTGATCCTTATAGTGACCCAAATCAAAATTTGAGTCAGCAATTAAATTTAACAGATGGTTCTGAAATTCCCGCTTTTTCAAAAATTGAAGCAACATTACAAGCAAAACCGGATGTTTGGGTGGACTTTACAACCCCAGCTTCTGTTCAAAGCAATACCCAATTTTGTTTAGAACATCAAATTTCACCAGTTATCGGCACAACCGGTTTAACAGCCTCTGAAATTGACGCTTTAACAGCGACTGCGGCTCAACAAAAGCTAGGTGGTCTAGTGGTCCCTAACTTTGCTTTAAGTGCAGTCTTGATGATGAAATTTGCCCAAGAAGCTGTAAAATACTTCCCGGACGTGGAAATTATTGAATTACATCATGATAATAAAAAAGATGCCCCCAGCGGTACGGCTTTACGGACTGCGGAATTAATGGCGGCTGTCCGGAAACCAAAACAACAAGGTGCCAGTGATGAACAAGAAACGCTAACAGGTGCTCGGGGCGGTAATTATGAGGGCATGCGGATTCATTCCGTACGGCTGCCTGGACTAATTGCCCATCAGCAAGTGCAGTTTGGCGGCGTAGGGGAAGGCTTAACCATTCGTCAAGATTCTTATGATCGGGCTTCATTTATGACAGGGGTCGCTTTAGCAGTTCGAAAAGTTCAAGGCTTAACAACATTGAAGGTTGGTTTGGAAAACGTTTTATGAAATTAACACAATTACCTCAAGATTTTCAAGTCGCCCAGCCTATTTTAGAAACCATTGAAGCGGCCGGTTTTGAAGCTTATTTTGTAGGTGGTGCTGTTCGGGATGCTTTATTAAAGCGGCCAATTCACGATGTAGATATTGCCACCAGTGCTTATCCAGCAGAAGTTAAAGCTTTATTTAAAAGAACAGTGGACACTGGAATTAAACATGGGACGGTCACCATTTTAGACCATGGTGCCGGCTACGAGGTCACAACCTTTCGAACAGAATCCACCTATCAAGACTATCGGCGGCCGGATAAAGTCACTTTTGTCCGGTCTCTAGATGAAGATTTAAAACGGCGGGATTTTACGATCAATGCGCTGGCAATGAAGGCCGACGGAACCATTATTGATCTATTTGATGGACTGGCAGATATGCAACAGCAGCGCTTACGGGCAGTTGGGAAGCCGTTTGAGCGTTTTCATGAAGATGCTCTGCGGATGATGCGTGCGGTTCGCTTTGAAGCGCAATTAGATTTTTCGCTGGAAGCAAACACCAAAGCAGCAATTACGAGTAATCATCAGCTGTTAACTAAGATCGCAATTGAACGTATCCACAGTGAATTTTTAAAAATGATGTTAAGTCCACATTGGGCTACGGGACTACAAACATTTATTGAAACAAAACTAGCCACAGCCGTTCCCTTATTTTTACCTTATCAAGCACAATTAAAACAGGCATTAGCTTATGATGGCGTATTTGCCAATGAAACCCAAGTATGGGTCTTTTTAGCCTGGAACTTAGGGCTAACCCCTGACAAGTTGAAAAAGGGCTTAAAGACGTGGAAAACGGCCAATCAGGTGATTAACCAAAGTGAGCTGACTTTACAGTTGTGTTTGACATTGCAAAAACAACCAGCAGATATTGATTGGGTCTTATATCAAAGTGGGGCCCAGGCGGTTCGTGATGGGCTGGCGGTGTTGCGGCAGGTCAACCGTATAGATTCTGCACAGCAGCAGCATTTGCAGCAGATTTATGACACTTTGCCAATTCATTGCGCGCAAGATTTAGCAGTTAATGGCCGGGACTTAATGGCAGCCGGGCTGACTCCGGGGCCTAAAATTGGACAGAGTCTGCAGCAATTGCAGCGGCAAGTGGTCGCTGGAAAAGTGGCCAATCAGCCGAAAGCGCTGTTAGCAATCCTCCAAAATTGAGATTATGTAATTCCAATTGAAGTGTGTTAGAATAGTAATGTAAGCATATTCAAGGAAGGATGACGATTATGGAGCATGTCTTTAAAGAACTAAAATTTTATTTCAGAAATGGTGACGACTGGGTCGTAAACCATGATGAATTTAATGATTTGTGGATTTCTCGGGTAACCACAAGCTATGGCCGAATTGAAGGTGGCCCAATGAAAGAAATTCATCCCTGCAAGAGCTTCAAAGCGGATATCTTACCAGAAGCTGACCATGCCAATACTGAAGACATTAATACTGGGTCTTTAGAAATGGGGATGTTTGGTCGAGCTATGAAGTACCAAGATATCGAGCGGTGTGAAATTATTTTTGAAGGTGACCAAAAGCCTAACGAAATTTATTTCCCATTTAAGAATAAAGACACTTCTGGTTTAGATAACATTTATCAAACCAGTTATATTTCCACCAAAAATGGCCATTTGTATATTGTCATTGATGCGGAAAGAACGGTTTTTGAATTATATCCAGAAGCCCGATAGATTTCAAAAGGATTAGGTCAAAAGTAAAATTTTGACCCAATCTTTTTTATTTGGTTTTAAAATGGGGTTAATGCGTAGATTGACTGCGAAAAGGTATGTTAAAATAGATAAGATTAACGTTTTTAAAGAAGGGGTATTTCGTTGCGAACATTAACTGCGACGGACTTGAGCCGAGCATATGGCGAAAAAGTCCTATTTGATAAAATTAATTTTTTGATTCATGACCATGATAAAATAGGCTTAATTGGCTTAAATGGCACGGGTAAAACAACGTTACTTAATACAATTGCGGGCTTAGAAAAACCGGATAGCGGCACATTAACCGGCGCCAATGACTATAAGATCTCTTATTTGCGACAAGATAATAAGTTAAAGGCCACAACGGTTTTGGATGCGGCTTTGCGAGGAACTGGTCCAGAATTTGAGGCGATCAGAAACTATGAACGCACGTTAAAGGCCTATAATTTAGAACCCGAAAGTCAAAAATTGCAAGATCGCTTTTTTGAAGCTGAGAGTACTATGAATCGATTAAATGCTTGGCAAGTGGATACCGAACTAAAAACAATTTTGACAGAGCTTAAAATCACAGATTTTGATCAGCCGACAGATCAGCTTTCTGGGGGTCAAATAAAACGGGTAGCCTTAGCCCAAGCTTTATTGGATAAGGGCGACTTGTTGATTTTAGACGAACCGACGAACCATTTAGATTTTGACAGTATCGCTTGGTTAGAAAAATATTTGCAGGGCTATAATGGGGCTGTTTTAGTCGTTACCCATGATCGCTACTTCTTAGATGATGTGACGAATCAAATTTTTGAATTAGACGATGGTCGTTTGTCCATTTTTGAGGGCAACTATGAAGCTTATGTCACGCAAAAAGCGCATCAAGATCAATTGGATTCCGAACAAGCCCACAAACAGCGCCAATTATATAAACAGGAGCTGGCTTGGATGCGGGCTGGTGCTAAGGCACGGTCTACAAAGCAACAAGCTAGAATTCAACGCTTTAATGATTTAAAAGGTAATTTAAAAACAGACCATACGAATCAAGATGTGGCCATTGATATTAATGCCCAGCGTTTAGGTAAAAAGGTGATTGAACTAAAGGCTGCTAACTTGGCCTTTGATCAAAAGCCCATCTTAAAAGATTTTAACTTGTTAGTACAAGCAGGAGATCGTATTGGGATTACCGGCACAAACGGCGCAGGTAAAAGTAGCTTATTAAACGCTATTGCAGGGCGGTTGCCATTAGATAGTGGTTTGATTGATATCGGTGAAACTGTAAAATTAGCGTATTATACCCAGATTACTGAGCCAATTCCGGCGGATAAACGGGTCATTAAATATTTAGAAGATGTGGGCGAAGTGGTTACGAGTAAAAGCGGCGCCCATATCAGCGTGACGCAATTATTAGAGCAGTTTCTTTTCCCAAGACAAATGCATGGGACTTTAGTGCAACGTTTATCCGGTGGTGAAAAGCGGCGGTTATATTTATTAAAATTATTGATGAGTGAACCGAATGTTTTATTATTAGATGAACCAACCAATGATTTTGATATCCAAACTTTAACGGTGCTAGAGCATTATTTGGATGATTTTAACGGGACAGTGATCACTGTCAGCCATGATCGTTATTTCTTGGATCATGTGGCCGATGAGCTGCTGGTTTTTCATGGCAATGCTCAGATTAATCAATTTAGCGGGCGCTTAACGGATTATTTAGCAGCGCAGACTGCTGCAGTTAAGGCAGCGGCGGCGAAGACAAAACCAGAAACTTCGACACCAGCGGCAACCAACTCAGTGCCTGAAAAAGCTAAAAAACAAAAATTAACGTATAAAGAACAAAAAGAATATGAAACTATTGAAGCAGATTTAGAGAAACTAGATCAAAAAATCACAGATTTAAAAGCAACAATGGCCGCAACGGCTGGTTCAGATTATTTACAGCTGGCAGATTTGCAGCATCAAATTGATCAGTTAAATCAAACTGTTGATGAAAAAATGGATCGCTGGGCCTATTTAAGTGAATTCGCCAAGTAAACTTGAGCTAAAAGGAGACACGCAATGCTAGAAGATGCTTATCTAACCTTACAAAAAACAATTTTAGAACAAGGTCATTACAAAGATGATCGGACCAACACAGGGACTTACAGTCTATTTGGCTATCAAATGCGTTTTGATTTGACAGCAGGTTTTCCCCTTTTAACGACTAAAAAAGTTCCCTTTGGTTTGATTAAAAGTGAATTGTTGTGGTTTTTAAAAGGGGATACAAACATCCAATATTTGTTAAAACACAACAATCATATTTGGGATGAATGGGCGTTTAAAAATTATATTGAAAGCGCAGATTATAACGGGCCAGATATGACTGATTTTGGACACCGTGCTTTAAAAGAGCCTGCTTTTAAGCAGCAATATGATCAGCAAATGCAAATGTTTGATGATCGAATTTTAAATGATACGGCTTTTGCCCAAAAATTTGGGAGTTTAGGGAATGTTTACGGCAGTCAGTGGCGGCATTGGCAGACTAGAAATGGGGAAACCATTGATCAAATTCAAAATGTCATTGATTTAATTAAGACCAATCCCGATTCTAGACGGATGATTGTATCGGCCTGGAATCCTGAAGACGTGCCTACGATGGCTTTACCGCCTTGTCATACGTTATTTCAGTTTTACGTTGTAGATGGCAAATTATCTTGTCAGCTGTATCAACGTAGCGCAGATGTCTTTTTAGGCGTACCGTTTAACATTGCCAGCTATGCCTTATTGACACATCTAATTGCCCACGAAACGGGGTTAGGGGTTGGTGATTTTGTGCATACATTAGGGGATGCCCATATTTATAAAAATCATGTGGCCCAAGTTAAAACCCAGCTCACCCGGACACCAAAACCCGCCCCCAAATTAATTTTAAATCCCGACAAAAAAGATATTTTTGATTTTGATATGACGGATATTAAATTAGAAGGTTACGACCCTTATCCCGCAATTAAGGCGCCAGTCGCCGTTTAGGAGGTTTTTATGTTTGCATTTATTTGGGCTGAAGCCCAGGATCATGTTATTGGCTCAGAGGGAAAAATGCCTTGGCACATCCCTGACGACTTAAAATACTTTAAACAGACCACTTTAGGCCATGCTTTAGTAATGGGCCGTAAGACGTTTGCCAGTTTTGGCAGTAAACCCTTGCCTAAGCGGCAAAACATCGTCTTAACGCGACAAGATGATTTTGTATCTGATTTTAACAGCGTTACGGTCTGTCGAAATGTTCAAGATATCTTGGATTATGAAAAAAAGCACCGGACGGAATGGCTCTTTATCATTGGCGGTGCGGAAATTTTTAAGCAGTTCATATCTGTGGTAGATCGGCTTTATGTGACTAAAATTCAGGTGGCTGTTGCCGGAGATACTAAAATGCCAGATTTACCAATGGCTGATTTTAAGCAGATTGAAAGTATTCCAGGGACACCAAGCAAAAAATATCCCCATACTTTTGAAATTTATGAGCGTCAAAGTAGATGAATACAAAACGCTGGTCAAAGGGGATAGGCCTTTATTTTATTTATGGTCAGCCGTTAATCGGTCTGCTGGTTTTTGTGCTGACGGCAGTATTTTTTGTGGGCATCCAAGGGGCTAACGGGCCCTTAGTCTGGTTATATTGTGCCTTACCATTAATTTTTAATTTGTTTACGGCACTTTTAACGCGGGCGATTATCGAACAGAAAAAATAATAAAAAACGCAATGCTTGGCGGCATAACGATTAAGTTGCCGTCAAAACATTGCGTTTTTGTATTTTATAAAAATTTATTAAATATAAAATAAAATTGAGAAATACATTAAAGCAGTGCCTAATATAACAAATAGATGCCAGATAACGTGGATAAATGGAATGGCCCGTAAGCTATATAATAAAGCCCCTACAGTAAAGGAAACCCCACCTAAAATTAATAATAAAACCCCTTTAAACCCTAAAGCTAAATATAAAGGATGCATCGCCACAATGATCAGCCAGCCCATGATGACATAAATGGTCGTCTCTAAGCCTCGATGACTGCCGAGATTAAAAATTTTATAAAGGATCCCAACAATTGCTGTGGCCCAAACAATCCCAAACAGCGTCCAGCCAAAAGCGCCTTTGACTGCTAATAAACAATAAGGGGTATAGGTCCCGGCAATCAGTAAAAAAATACTGCTATGGTCAAAAATTTGGAAAACATGTTTGGCCTTTGTAAAAATTAAACTGTGAAATAAGGTGGAACTGAGATACAAAATAATCATTGAAGCGCCATAGATTGCATAGGACACGACAGCCATTGGACTATGGGCGTGGGCGCCTTTTAAAATTAATAAGACTAAACCGGCAATTGCCAGCAGTAGGCCAATACCATGGGTCACCGCATTTAAAACTTCATTTGTAATTTGGTATTTGCGGCTCATGTAAGGTCTTTCTTGAAAAATAGATGGGTGCATAACTTAAAGCCTCCTTGGCCGATAAAATTAGATACAGTGGGGTGCGGTAATACTGATTTTTTGCTATACTAATTAGTTATAGACTAATAGTATCGTACCATGAAAAAGATTGTTTTTCGATGGTGAAGCGTTGATTTTTTTTGTTAAGAAAACTTGAATTTATTTATTTTTTAAGCTAAAGGATTCATAATAGTCAATGAAATCAACTTTAGACTCATAAATTAAAGCGTGGAATCGGGAAAGCCGATTAACGGAAAGTGAGTGTTTAATATGGCAAATGTAAAAATTGTAACAGATTCTTCAGTACAATTAACCCCTGAAGAAGTTCAAAAATATGAAATTCATGTGATTCCCTTAATTATTGAAATTGATCAAAAGACTTATGTGGATGGACAAGATATTACGCGGCAAGGGTTTATGACCGCCATGGCTCATGCGGAAAATCTGCCTAAAACCAGTCAGCCTTCAATTGGTGCTTTTTTAGATTTATTTGATAGCTTAGCGGCTGATGGTAGTCCAGTTTTAGCGATCCATATGACGGAAACAATCAGCGGCACGGTTAATGCGGCCCATCAAGCCGGCGAAATTAGCCGAGCAGATGTGACCGTTGTCGATAGCGAATTTACAGATCGGGGCATGGCTTTTCAAGTGATTGAAGCAGCTAAGGCGGCACAAGCAGGTAAAACGGTACCAGAAATTTTACAAATTATTGCGGATGTCCGGGATCGGACACACTTAGTTATGGGGGTTTCAGATTTAACCAACTTAGTGAAGGGCGGTCGGATGAGTCGGGTTTCCGGGATGATTTCCGGTTTGTTAAATATTAAAATTGTTCTTGAACTAAAAAAAGGTCAGTTAGATGTTGTTTCTAAAGGCCGGGGTGTCAAGACACTCATGCGTTACGTAGATAAGACGATTACGCAGATGCAAAATTTGCCGCCAATTAAAGCGATTGGGATTTCTCATGCGGATGGGTTAAAAATTGGGCAAGATATTATGGCGGCGTTAAAACCGCTGTTTCCAGAAGTACCTATTTTATTAAGGGAAACAGATCCGATTATTGCAACACATGCTGGGCCCGGAGCATTTGCATTAATGTTTTATACAAAATAAATTAAGCGGGTGTGATTGATTGTGAAAAAAATTTGGCGGATAGGACTTTTGCTCAGTTTGTTCAGTTTAAGCTTAGGGGTGTTAAGTCCGGTTATTTCCGCAACAGTAACAGACACGGTTTATGCTGCCAAAAAGAAAACTAAAAAAACGCCAAAAGTAAAAAAGAAAATTCAAATTACAGCGATTGGGGATTCTTTAACTTATGGTGTGGGTGATGGCGCTAAAAACCACGGTTATGTTGGCTTAATCAAAAAAACAATTGAAAAGAAATACAAATCTGTGACAGTGGTTACTCACAATTATGGCGTCAGCGGTGATACCAGTGCACAGATTTTAAAACGGGTACAAGAAAACAAAAAGTTGCAAGAAGACGTTAAAAATTCGGATGCCGTGGTAATGACGATGGGTGGCAATGATATTATGCATGTCATTGAAAAAGATCCTGCCAACGTGACGACTCAAGCGGTCAGCGCCCAGGCCCAGACGATGGGGCAAAATTTAAATCAGATCATCAGCCTAGTCCGGCAGCAGCAAAGTGAGGTTCCGGTGTTTGTCATCGGTCTATACAATCCTTTTTATGTTTTAGTACCCACGGTAACAACGATGCAGACCGCAGTTGCCAATTGGAATGATAATACAAAAAATGTTTTAAAGATGAATGTGGAGAGTTATTTTGTACCGGTGGATAGCGTTTTAACAAAAGGGGATAAAAAAACCCAAAAAATTATTAACAAGCGGTTAAAAGCGGTGGCTAAAGAAAAAGCCAGCAGCAGTACGTCATCTAGTAGCACAACGGATTTTACAGCTGTGACCGTTAAAAATGATACTAAAAAAGAACTGGTTAATCCTTATTTATATAAAAAGGATCATTTTCATCCCAATCATACCGGTTATGTTCGGATGACCAATCAGCTTTATCAAGTCATGACCAAACATAAAAGTTTATGGCTATATCAAAAAAATTAGGAGTTGTCTATTTTGGCAGAGGAAAAACCAGTTGTTCAAAAAGCAAAACGAAAGCATAATCCTTGGCAAATTGCTTTTTTTGCTGTAATTTTAGTGTTTGCATTTGGGCTTATATTTGTGAGCGTAAAGGCATTTAGTCCCAGTCAAGCAGTTTCAAACAGTAAAACAATTGCTCGGGATGAATCCTTTAGTGTGACTTTTAATAAAAAACAAGTTAATGGATTTACAAAGTATTTTATTGATAATCAGCTCAAAGATGAAACGATTAAATATGGCCTGCAGTTAAAAAGTCATGCGATTGTGACCGGCAGTGTGGAGTTTTTAAACCGGCCAGTTCAATTTTCAATGATTTGTGATCCCTATGTTACGGAAAATGGCAATGTTCAGCTGAAGGCTAAAGAAATTGCCGTGGGCCAGTTGGCTTTGCCTTTGAATTTTGTTTTAGGCTATATTGGGCATAATTTTAATTTGCCAAAATGGGTTAGCGTAAATCAAAAAGATAAAACCATTAATTTGCGGTTAAATGAATATAAGCTTAAAAACGGCATGCAGTTCACCGCTAAAAAAATTGATTTAAAACAAGATAAAATTGAATTTAATGTTTATTTGCCAACGAATTAAGTAAGTGAGGTAAAAAGATGAAACGCAGTTTTTATCAGTGGCTGATGACTCAAAAAAATCCAGACGGTAAAGATGAGCTGGCGAACTTCGCTAACAATGCGGCGCTGGATCAAAGTTTTCCAAAACAGTCTGAAGATTACCATGAAGTCGCCCAATATTTAGAGTTAAGCGGCGCATATTTACCAAATATGGACATCTTTGATCAAGCTTTTGCGGCTTATCAAGCGATGGATCAATTTTAAAATGAGGCGAAATTATTGGCAGATCAGGATAAAAATTCAAAAGTAACTGTACCAAAAACACCGAAAAAAAAGCGGCAGATTTTTTTACCGGTTTTTGTGGGCATCGTCACTTTCTTAGCCGGTGTCGCTTTAACATTAATGGTTGTATTTGCCTTTTTAGGCCGTTCCTTACAGCCTCAAAGTTCGAGTTTCTCTAAAATTAATAGTGTGTACCAAACGATCAAACAGAATTATTACAAACCTGTATCTTCCACGAAGCTCATTAATGGGGCAATTAACGGGATGATCGCTAGTTTGGATGATCCTTTTTCAGAATATTTGCCTAAAGAAGATGCTACTGATTTAAACACGACAATTTCCGGTAGTTTTGGCGGTATTGGGGCTTCTGTAAAACAAGATGGTAATTATGTGGCCGTGGATGCGCCGGTTAAAAATACGCCAGCGGCTAAAGCAGGTTTAAAGACCAATGATGTGATTATTAAGATTAATGGTAAATCTGCCAAAGGATTTACCACATCTGAAGTTGTCAGTAAGATTCGCGGTAAAATTGGTACAAAAGTGAAATTAACTTTAAAACGCGGCACTAAAATTTTCACAGTGACGTTGACTCGGGCTAAGATTCCAGTGACAACTGTCAGCGGTAAATTGGATGCTACAGACAAAACAGTAGGTTACATCCAAATCAGTACTTTTTCAGAACCAACGGCTAAAGAATTAAAGCAACAGGTTAAAAAATTACGGAAAAAAGGCGCTACGAAGTTTATTATCGACTTACGCGGCAATCCTGGTGGGACGTTACCAACCGCATTAGCCACGGCCAGTATGTTCTTAAAAGATGGCCAGACAATTATGAAAGTCCAAGACCGTTCCGGAAATACGGAGACGTATAAGGCGGGTAAGACTTATGATAATGGCTTTAAAGTAAAAGAAAAAACGGTTGTTTTAGTTGATGGTGATTCGGCTAGTGCTTCTGAAATCTTTGCCAGTGCGCTGAAAGAATCAGCCCATGATCAAATTATTGGCACCCAATCTTATGGTAAAGGGACGGTACAGACCGTATCGGATTTAGGCAGCAGCAGTGAAATGAAGATCACTACGGCAAAATGGTTAACGCCTAAAGGTCATTGGATTAATAAAAAAGGAGTGACGCCGACGGTTAAAGCAGATTATCCAAGCTATGCTTATCTATCTGGTTTTGATACGTCTAAGACTTATCAGCTAGGTCAAAGCAGCCGGACAATTATTTCAATTCAAAAGATTTTAAAGGCACTGGGTTATAGTGTAGATCAGACAAATGGGGTTTATGATGAAAGTACCCAGGCGGCTGTGGCACAATTCCAAACAGCTCAAAGCAATGACGACAGTGGTGCTTTAAGCGCTACAGGTACGGTAGATCCGGCAACTGGGGAGGCGTTAATTGAAGCCTTAAGCCAGCTGATTAGTGATCATGATCAAGCTTATCAAACCGCTGTGAATGAATTAAATAAATAAAAAAATCGATCTTAGGCCATTGAGTCTAAGGTCGATTTTTTCATTAAATGAATATACCTTTTTAGAGCCCTAAATGGGAGGTACCCCTTTTCTAGAGCGATAGTATAAAGATATACCTAATTTTTTAGAAACACCCTATTAAAAATATCTAGTTTACTTAAATTATAAAATGGTTATATAATTAGAATAAATCTAATAAAAGGAAGTTGTTAGCCATGTCTTATGAACAAGTGAAACAGTATTTTACAAGCCAAGGGTTGGCACAGCGGGTTGTTGTGCATGAAGCCATTGGCGATACGGTGGTCCATGCGGCGCAAGTATTAGGTTGTACACCGGCGCATATTGCAAAAACCATGTCTTTTTTAGTAAATGAACAGGTTGTCTTAATCGTGATGGCCGGGGATGCTAAAGTGGATAACAAAAAATTTAAGGCAGAATTTTCTAAAAAGGCTAAAATGGTGCCTAGGACAGTGTTAGAATCCCGAGTGGGCCATGGTCCGGGGGCGGTTTGTCCGTTTGCTTTAAAACCTGATGTGGCTGTTTATTTAGATATGTCATTGCAACGCTTTAAGACGGTCTATACGTCTGGTGGCAGTGTGAACAGTACTGTAAAAATCTCACCGAGTGAGTTAGAAGTTTATGCCCATCCAGTGAAATGGGTAGATGTTGGTAAAGATTGGCTGCCCCAAGTGCAAGCGGCCGGATAGAAGGACTTGACGGTCACTCTTTTGGATCAACTGTCATCAATTAGTGCTATAAATCATTTTGTTTACTTTAGGGCGCTTATGCTAAACTGAAATAAACAGTGAATAGGGGGGCGATTGTTTGACTTCAATGAAGCTTATCAATCCAAATACTAATCAGACCGTTATAATCCGTAATGAAGTGCCACAGGATTATGCGCGGGTAGAAACTATGACTCGGGCTGCTTTTTATAACGAATATATGCCTGGCTGTATTGAACACTATTTAGTGCGGACGATGCGGGGAACAGACGATTTCATTGATGCCCTGGATTTAGTTTTGGAAGTTGACGGTAAGGTGATTGGGAATATTATGTATACCCGGGCCTGGCTGACAGATGATGATGGTAATGTGAAACCGATATTGACGTTTGGGCCATTGTCCGTTGATCCGGGTTTTCAGCGTCAAGGGTACGGCAAGCAGCTGATCGAGGCTAGTTTTGAATTGGCGCAAGCATCAGGTGAAGATACTGTGGTGATCTTTGGTATGCCAGATAACTATGTGGCCCGTGGGTTTAAGTGTGGCCGCGACTTAAATGCTAGTCTGCCCGATGGCAGTTTTCCGGCGGCGATGATGGTCAAAGAACTTACGCCTGGCGTATTAGGCGGTAAGCATTGGGCTTATACGGAAAGCAAAGTTATGGCGGTTTCTGTGGATGATGCTTTGAAATATGATGCGACTTTACCGCCATTAGAAAAGCACTGGCAGCCTAGTCAAGAGGCTTTTAATATTATCAGCCGGTCAACAGTTACCGCACCGGCAGAATAAGTCAGTTATAAATAGTGCAATTTATCATTTTTGTGTAGTGGGTTAGCGCCACTATACGGCGATTAGTTTAGAAGATACTCTTTTTTTATCTATTCAGGCTAGGTGCTGGTGTCAATGCCAATTGATTTTGATTCTGACCCTAGAGACTTTAATTATTAATTCATTTCCAATAAAACTAACCAGTTGTCACACGATATTATCATCGGCTTAACGCTAAAAATAAAGGTAGTTATTTTAAAATGTTAGTGGGCGATGTGATTAAAAATTAATAATTGAAGTTAGGGGCGTTTGAGATGGCAACAAAAGAGAAGCAGATTACATTGATTGCATTAGTCATGATGATTTTTACGACCGTGTTTGGCTTTGCGAATGGAACCGTCGCATTTTATTTGATGGGGTATGGCTCTATTCTATTTTACTTAGTCGCGGCGGTACTCTTCTTTATACCATTTGCGTTAATGATGGCTGAATATGGTGCGGCTATCAAATCGGATAGTAGTGGGATGTACAAATGGCTAGAGGTTAGCGTTAATCCGCGTTTTGCCTTCGTTGGGACCTTCATGTGGTTTGCGTCATATGTCATTTGGATGGTGTCCACATCGGCCAAGGTCTGGATTCCATTTACAACGATGTTTTTCGGGTCAGACCAAACGCAAAACTTTGCTGGGCTAGGTTTGAATGCCACGCAAGTGATTGGTTTGTTATCTTGTCTGTGGATGGTGATTGTCACCGTCGTTTCAATTAAAGGGGTCAAAGGCATCGTACGGATTACGAGTCTTGGCGGGATTGCGGTTACGAGTTTGAATGTGATATTATTCGTTGTTTCAGGTATTATTTTAGTTTTACAACACGGCAAGTTAGCGCAGCCGTTGACTCACATTTTATCGTCACCAAATCCGAACTACCAGCATCCGGTGGGCCTATTAAGCTTTGCGGTCTTTGCAATTTTTGCTTATGGCGGGCTGGAAGTGCTTGGTGGGATGGTCGATAAGACGAAGAATCCCGAAAAAGCCTTCCCGCGGGGGATTATGATCGCGGCTGTTGTGATTACATTAGGTTACGCTTTAGGGATTTTGTGCTGGGGTGTGAGTGCAAACTGGCAAAAGGTATTAGCGGATTCATCAACAAATATGGGGAATATCAGTTATGTTATGATGCGTAACTTAGGGTTAGTTTTAGGTCAATCACTGGGACTCAGTGCGGCGGCCAGTGCTAATTTAGGGTTGTGGTTCGCACGTTATACCGGGTTAGGCATGTTCCTCGCCTATGCCGGGGCATTTTTCACCTTGACCTATTCACCGCTGAAAACGTTGATCATGGGGACACCGAAGAAATTATGGCCTGCGAAGTTTACGAAATTGAATAAAAATGAGATGCCAAGCTTTGCGATGTGGGTTCAATGCGCAATCGTGCTTGTGATCATCTTGATTGCTTCGTTTGCCACAACAGATCCATCGGCGTTTTACAATATTTTGACGTTAATGGCCAATGTCTCGATGACACTGCCATACTTGTTTTTGTTATATGCTTTTCCAAAGTTCAAACGAAATCAGGATATTATGAAACCATTTGAAGTTTATAAATCGATAACCTGGACTACGATTATCAGTTGGGTCGTCTTTGTTGTTGTGTTGGCGGCTAACATATTCACGGTTATTCATCCGATTTTGGTAAACGGTGACTATCAAAGTGCCCTATGGATGTTGGTCGGACCGATTATTTTTGGTATCGGTGGTTGGCTGGTTTATAGTGCTCGGACGCGTACTTAGTAGCAAGCCCTTTATTGATGTAAGAAAAGATAGAATTGTCATCAGCGCAATCTTTGTTACACTAAGAGATTGCGCTTTTTCGTTGACATTTAAAAAGCGATTTGGGACATTGTTAAATGGCAAACCAGTGAAGGTTCCGGTTTTGCGGGAGGTTTTAAGTGATGAACCTACATTAGAAAATAGTACCGGTGGCGCAAGTTCATGAAAGTTTTCCTTATTGGAAGCAACGTCACTATATAAAATCACTTGGAAAATGGTAAAATTGAAGATAAGCTGATCAAATTTTAGGTTATCTTTTCTTTTACAGTGCGCTGATAAAGGATAAGGGATGTCTTTAAAAAAACGATGAAACCCTTTATACCTTCACGTAAAATTCATAAGGGTTATGACTGCTGTTACGCGTAAGATTGGCCTTACAAATTTTATAAAATATAAAACTCAACACGCGACAAACGTTGATACGACAAGGAGAAATTACTATGAGTACGATTCAATGGTAGAATGGTACTCCGGCAAGCGTTCGAAATAGTCAAGGATAAAAATAAGATCTGAATTAGCTCAGAAGCCCAATTTATTGGGCTTTTTATTTTTAAATAAAAAAGCATCCATATTTTTATGAATTCAAAAAAGAAGGGGCATTAATCAATGCTAATCTATGATAACCAAATTTGGGCAAATTCTTTGGCACAAAGATTTACTGAATGGACATATGATATGTCTTATTCGAAAAGAACAGAATTTATCTAAATTTTATTCAATAAGTGAATTTTTTGTAAATTTGATTGTTGTTTTTTTCTTTTTTGAGAGTAAATGACACACATATTTTTTATCAAACAGCTTGCCTTTAAGTCCACTTCAAGGTTTATCGTAGAAAACATTGAAATGGATGAGGGTGTGTAAACGTGAATTCAAATAGAAGTAAATTTGGTATGGTTTTACCTATTATCTTGATTAGCTACTTTATGTTGGTATTGGATAACTCAATAATCTTTACAAGCACAGTTAAAATATCTAATGACTTAGGGTTAACTGCCACGTCATTATCCTGGGTTAGCACTGCATATGCCTTAACCTTTGGCGGATTATTATTAATCGGCGGTCGGATGGGTGATATTTTTGGTCGCAAAAAAATGCTTTTAGTTGGATTGCTAATTTTTAGCATCAGCTCATTATTTGTAGGAGCATCAGTGAATGGTCTGATGATTATTCTTATGCGTGCCGCTCAAGGCATTGGATCAGCAATTCTAGCTCCAACGACCTTAGCATTACTGATGGATAGTTACACGGGTAAAATGAGGATTCGTGCGATCGCAGCTTATGGTGCTACGGCAGGAATTGGTGCTAGCTTTGGCTTAGTAATCGGTGGATTAATTGCCAGTTTTTGGACATGGCGTTGGGGATTCTTCGTAAATGTACCAGTGGGAATATTATTATTCGTTTTGACAGTTATTTTCGTTAAGGATTACACGGAAAAGAAAGAACAAAAAATCGATTTGGCTGGAACTGCTCTTTCAATTTTAGGCCTATCACTCTTAATCTATAGCATTGTCGGTGAGCAATACAAAATATTGACAGGGATTTTGGCAGCAGTATTATTAATCTTCTTTGTATTGATCGAAAAAAATACTACTGTGCCTTTAATGCCATTAAAAATTTATGTAGATTGGGAACGTAGCTGTGCTTATTTTGCACGATTCTTTTATATGGGTGCTATGATGTCGTATTGGTTTTTGACACCACAAGCTATGCAAAATGTTTATCGCTTTACACCATTACAGGCGGGTGCAGCGTTCCTTCCAATGACGTTAATACAGTTTATTTCAGCAATGTTGACGTCACGTCTATCTGCTCGATGGGGAAATACCAAACTCTTGATTATTGGTGTCACAACAACTTTGATTGGTCCAGGTCTATCCACACTTATCGGTATTCAAGCGGGATATATTTGGGCAATTGCATTACCAATGATTTTCTTAGGTATTGGTCAAGGATTCAGTTTGAGCGCTTTGACTACTGCAGGTATTGCCAATACAGATCGTAACTTGGCTGGTGCAGCGTCAGGGGTGATTAACATGATTCATCAGATCGGTGGCTCAGTTGGATTAGCACTTGCTGTGGCTGTTGGATCACATTTTTTGAATTTTAGTCTGAATTATCGAGTTTCAACAGGAATTGTGACGATTTATCTTGCATTATCAACGATAGCGGTTGTCATCATCGCAATTAAAAATAAAAAGTAAAAAAGGTATTGCCTTAAAGTAGACTTCAAAGTTTAAGATCATAATTGAGTTTTTAATTCATATGTTTGTTTTGAAAGGATGATTAAAATGATAAGCACTGAAATGATTGCAATTACTGGAGCATCTAGTGGTATTGGTGCTGCTACAGCAGAGAAATTTGCTTCTGAAGGTTATGGTTTGATTCTCATTGCGCGTGATCTTAATAAATTGCATACTGTTTCGCATAATATCAAAGCAAAGTATCCTGATATTTCAACAGTTGTATATTCTGTAGATCTAACATCTGAGAAGTCATTACGTGAGATGTATGAGTCGTTGAAAAAATTTCACATAAAATGCTGGATTAATAATGCGGGTTTTGGTGACTATAAATTAATTTCGGACCAAGATATTGAAAAAGCAAACGCTATGATCAGTTTAAATGTTACTGCGATGACGTTATTGTCCATGCTCTATGTAAAAGACTATGAGAATGTTTCCGGTTCGCAATTGATTAATGTTTCATCCGCTGGCGGATATTTGATGGTTCCAACTTGCGTTACGTACTGTGCAACTAAATTTTTTGTGAGTGCATTTACAGAGAATTTGGCACTGGAGTTAAAGCATAAACAATCAGCACTTAAAGCTAAAGTGTTTGCTCCAGCAGCTACACAAACAAACTTTGGTAAAGTAGCTAATGATGTGACTGAGTATGATTATGACCATGCTTTTGGGGAATCATATTTTACCAGTGAACAATCCGCCGACTTTTTATTGCAGTTGTTCCATAGTGATGATCACTTCGTTGGTGGTATCAATAGACAGAGCTTTGAATTTGAACTTTCAGATAATCACTTTGACTTTGCCGGAAGCTCTGATCGAAATCAGAGTTTATAAAAACAACAAAAAAGTATTGCCTTAAAGCCGACTTTAAGACGTAGAATTAATTAGTCAATTGGAATTTATACTGGATTTTTTAGGAGGAATTATATCGTGGATAGTAAAGTTATTGTGATTACCGGTGCTTCTAGTGGTATCGGTGAAGCAACTGCTCTACGGTTGGCTAAAGCCAATCATAAGTTAGTTTTAGGTGCTCGTCGTGAAGAACGGTTGCAAGAATTAGTAGATAAAATTGTCAATGCTGGTGGTGAAGCGGTTTATGAAATTACTGATGTAACAGATATTCATTCAGTTGAACAGTTGGCTGAAAAAGCAATGAATCAATATGGACGAATCGATGTTTGGATGAATAATGCGGGATTAATGCCACATTCACCGCTTATTCAAGACCGTGTAGAAGATTGGAACCGGATGATCGATGTTAACTTACGTGGTGTGTTGCACGGTATTCATGCCGCGTTACCAATCATGCGAGAACAAAAATCTGGTCAATTCATTAATACAGCCTCCGTAGCTGCTCACGCAGTTCATGCTGGAGGTGGTGTTTACTCTGCCACTAAAGCGGGAGTTACGATGATTAGTGAAGCATTACGACAAGAAGAGGCTGCTGCGGGCAGTAATATCAGAGTGACAGCAATTTCACCTGCAGCAACCGCAACTGAAATTGCTGACCATATTACCGATGAAGCTACCAGAGAACGGGTTGCTAAGGCACATGCTAAGTTAGCAGTGCCGGCTGATCGGATTGCTGAGGCAATTGAGAGTGCAATTAATATGCCAGCTGATACGGCAATCAATGAGATAATTGTGCGACCAACAGCCCAAGCTTAATTAAGTAAGATCGGATTTGATCTAAAAGACCAATCAGGAGCCGTAGAGCAAACCTGATTGGTCTTTTATTGTTTAGAAAACAAAAACAGGAATTGTGCTGGCCAGTCAACTAAGATCAGAGTACTCAACGATATTTACGCCTGAAATAAAATACAATAATTGCTTGCGTTGGAGTTAGGTTCAAAGTTTAAACTATGAGTTGTATTTGAATACAACTACTTATTATGGAAGTGACGATATGAATATTAAAAAGGCTGCTGAATTGTTTGATGTACCCACTGATGATTTACGTTACTATGAAAGAATTGGTCTTACACCGGAAGTTAAGCGGACGGTAAAAGGAAATAGAGATTATTCAACTAGTGATTTAAATTGGATTTACCTTGTTAAATCTTTGCGACAGTTGGGTATCTCCGATGAATTATTAATTGATTTTGCAACCTTGAGTAAGCTTGCTGTAAATAAAGATGTCTCAAAGGCACAGACTGAGCTACTGATTGAAGAATCGAATGAGCTAGAAAATCAGATTATTCGCTTAAAGAATATCAAGAGTCTGTTGACGTATAGAATGATTAGTAGCCAGCTGCAGAATAAGCATGATGAAAATGTAGCTCCAATTTGGGAATAGCAAAAAGGCCGAGTAAATTAAAGCAGCTCGGCCCTTTTTGTCTCTGATGAAGTTATTGATTATAGGATGAATTCAATTCTAATTCAGTGCTGAAGCCTTCCTTGAGAGTTTCGGTAAAGTCTTTATTAACGTGATCAGGGAACTTGTCTAAATTTGTATCAGTCATGACATTGACGTAATGATTGATCCACCGGCTGGCCATAACGTAGCGTAGTTCAGCTTGTTTCATTTGATTTAATAATAATTCCTGTTGCTTAGTCATCAATACCATACGTTCGTTTAATGTTGTTTTACCAGTGCGTGCTAAAGTGACATAGTCACGAATTTCATTAATAGGCATGTTTATTTCATGAAGCGTTTTGACCATTTTGATCCAAATTAAATCACGTTCTTGGAAAACGCGGTTATTGTGCTCGTCACGTTGTACATCTGGAATTAAGTGTTTGCGGTCATAATAGCGAATTGCAGAAGGTGAAAGAGCCATTCGTTTTCCTGCTTCCTGAATCGTAATCATAATATTAAATCATCACCTTATATAGTTTCTGTAGATTAATTATTGTCTAAATAGGTCGCTAAATCAAGAAAAAAAGACCTCTGTAGAGGCCTCTAAAACGACTAGTTAACAGTTGTTCTATGACACGATATTGGCATTACTTTAATAACGCACGATCAGTCAAGTACGTCGTCATGACTTTTTCGTTATTACCTAAAAAGCCACCTTGTAAAATCGCACCAGTATTAGCAGCCATCTTTTTCAAGAATGGCGTGTTTGCGCTCATTGGGGTACTCATGCTAGTTGCAAATGGAATCACAACTTTACCTTTCAAATCTGCTTGTTCAAAGAAGGTGTTAATGAACATCGGTGATTGTTGATACCAAATGGGAAAACCAATAAAAATAGTTTTTTCGTCAGTTAAGTCTGGTAGATTTTTGATGTTTGGATGAATATCTTGATCAATTTGGTCCTTTGAAATACCAGTTAATTGATCATAACTACTTGGATAGGCCGGATCAATTTGTAACTCAACGAGTTTGGCGCCAGTTTTGGTTTGTAACAATTTAGCAGCCTGTTCAGTAGTACCAGTTGCTGAAAAATAAAGAATTAACATATCTAAGTCTTCCTTCGTTTAATTGATGAATTCATCTTAAACCTTGAAGTGGACTTCAAAGCAAGTAGTTAATGAAAAGTTTTTAAATTAATTGATTACGAGGATCTAAAACTAATGATTCGGCTAATAATATCTCACTATACAGATCATAAATAACCGTTGAATTTGCAACGTGTCGGCGAGCTAAATCATATAAATAATCACGCTCGGCATTGAAGGCCTGCATTAATGCACGGCGCTGTTCAACACTCTTAAGGGTATTGAGTACTTCTTTTTGTGTTGAAGCATCTTTCCATTGGCTAATAAATGATCGCATGCCATTGTGTTGGCCCTGATCTTTAATATCATAGATGACTAAATTACAGACATCCTTAGGTAATGACATACTCTTAACTTGTTTAATACCTACTAAAACCATCTCATGGCGGAGTTTTGCAGTCTGTTGATTGCGATTGTGTTCATCAAGGTCGACTGGCAACCAATAATGAAAAATGAGTGTTGGCACCAACATGCTAAGAATAATAACAACCGTTTCAATCAAAACAATTTGAGAAAAGACACCTGAACCTAATTTTTCACTGGCAATGGAGAAAGTCATTGCTAGCGTAACCGTACCATGTACCCCACCCAGCGCAAATAGCGTAGCGGTTCGGTTAGATCGGTCGCCAATGAGAAAACGGGCGTAGAGCCACCGACAGATTAAGAGGCTTAGATATCCAACTGCGCCAATTAAAAGCCATGCATAGGAAGAAGTGGCCTTTGTAAAGTTAGCGACGAAAATACGTTCAAGATTTAGTCCCAAGATAACAAAAACGAAACCATTTAAAATTTCATCCATAAAGTTAATCGTTTGAATGCCTAAGTGCATTTGACGTGGTGCGGCGAAGCGTGTACGACTTGCTTCGCTGTTATGGATCAATCCAGCCGTTACCACCGCGATAATTCCCGAAACGTCGATAGCTTCGGCAATTAGATAAATAATCAGTGGCGTTAGGATGTACATTAAATTCTGCGAGGAGATCACATTAGCATTACTACGAACAATGTATTGTCGGGATAAGGCTAAAATCATTGCCAATAGCGCGCCAACAATTGCACCACCACCAGCTGACCAAATCAATTTACCAAAGTTTGCGAGTAGTCCTAAGTGATCGGTCTGCTGCCACAGTAAAGCTGCTTGCAGCAAAATTAAACCGGCCGCGTCATTGAAAAGTGATTCCATTGAAAGTGCCGTCTTGGTAGTGCTAGGAAAGACGCGACCACTAATAACTGATTCTAAAGCTGTTGCATCAGTTGGCGTACAAATTGCGATAATGATCAATGCGATGGGTAGTGTTAACGCAAATAGACTGTGTAGAATTACTGTGGCAATTATTGCTGAAACAATCGCTAAGAATCCAGCTGTTCCCAAAATACTTTTTAGCCGTTTTCGGACCATCAACATGGGTGTACGTTGGGCTTCAAAGAAAAGCAGTGGAGCAAGTATGGTTAACATAAAGACATCGCTATTTAATGTCAGAATTAATCTATTGGTAAGTGGAATCCAAGCAATAATAATACCAACAAGCACGTTAATGTAAGTTCCTGATATTTTTGGAACCAACCGGGCTAAAAAATTACTGATAGCAACTGCGATCAAGGTGACAAAGAATGAGAAAAATAACGCCATGAGCGGACCTACTTTCGAAAATATCTATCTAATACTTACTTTCTAATACTTACTTTACACTAAGTCTTTTACTTGGAACAGTTAAACTCATGAAAAAATAAAGCCGTGTTTCAAGAAAAGAAGCACAGCTTATTTTTAAAGGCTATTTGTTATAAGAAGGACGTACCAAATTAGCGATACGTTCAACGGCGGCCGGATCGCGATGGTCGAAAAATTGGCTTTCTTGGCGATCAAGCGTACTGATGGCTGTCATTTCAGCGGGAGTGAGTTTGAAGTCAAAAATATTCAGGTTTTCAGCCATGCGAGTCTGATGGACGGATTTTGCTAGCGCAACAATTCCTTGTTGAGTTAACCAACGTAAGATTACTTGGCCGGTGCTTTTATGGTGATTGTTGGCAATTTCTGTTAGGACTTCATTAGTGAAAATATGATGTTTACCTTCTGCAAATGGGGCCCAAGCTTCGGGTTGAACGTGTTTATCACGCATATATTCAATGCTGGTAGTTTGCTGGTTAAATGGATTGATTTCAACCTGATTTAGAGCTGGCGTGACATCATTATACAAGGCTAAATCAATCAACCGATCATTTTCAAAGTTTGAAACACCAATTGATTTAAGCTTGCCTTCTTTTTGCAGATCCTCCATAGCACGCCATGAGCCATAAACATCGCCATATGGTTGATGGATTAGATATAAATCTAAGTAGTCGAGTTGTAGTTTCTTTAAAGTCATTTCAAAAGCTTTCTTGGTGGCTTCATAGCCCGTATCACTGACCCAAAGCTTAGAAGTAATGAATAATTGGTCACGAGCAACACTAGCCCGTTTGATGCCTTTACCAACTTCTTCTTCATTGTTGTATGACTGGGCAGTATCAATCAACTGATACCCCGTTTCGATTGCATCGACAACAGCTTGTTCAGCGGCGCCGGGTTCGTTAATTTGAAAAACACCAAATCCTAATACGGGCATTTCATTGCCATCATGTAGTTTTACAGTTTCCATGAATAATCGCTCCTTGTTGTATTGAATGATTCAACTATAAACCTTGAAGTGGACTTCAAGGCAATGGATTTATCGAATTTAATTGAAAAACCTTAGTTGAAAGGTGCAGACTAATTTAATTATCAAGGAACAGTTTTCTTAAATAATGGTTTTTGAATGTCATATATATAGAAAGAAACGAAATAATTTTAAAACTTGGCAATTTTTTTAAAATAATTGCTTGCTTTGAAGTGGACTTCAAGGTTTAATATCATTTTTGTTGAAACGAACAAAACAAAGAAGTGAGGTAATAAGCTATGAAAAAGAATGTTCTAGCACTAATCATAATTGTGATACTTATTGTGTTAGGGGGCAGTTATTACTTTATTAATCGTGGTTCGAGTAATGCCGCTAATTCTCAGTCACCAAGTCAAAGTGGTTCCAGTTCGACGGTTGGGGCTATTAGTAAGCGTTCTAAAACATTGATTCTTTATTATTCAAACTCTGGTACGACACGAACAGCAGCTAAAGAAATTCAAAAGCAAACTGGCGCTGATTTAATTGAAATGAAGATTTCTTCCAATTACCCGTCAGACTACAACAAACTGATCAAAGTTGCTAAACGTGAAATTGACAATAATGCGCGACCAAAGATTACGAATAAAATTGATGTTTCAAAATATGACACTATCTTTATCGGTTTTCCAACTTGGTATCACCGGCCACCAATGTTCATCAATACATTTTTTGAGATATATAACTTGAAAGGCAAGACAATCGTGCCTTTCACGACCAGCATGAGTAGCTCGATGAGTGAAAGTACGCCATATCTCAAACGAATGGCTAAAGGAACTGGGGTAACATTACAAACCGGCTTCCGAGCAAATGAGACTAGTACGATTACTAAATATCTAAAGAATCATGACTTAGCCAAGTAAAATAACCTACCATGAAAGGATGTGAGGTAACAGCTGAATAAGATAAAAAAATTGATTTTCCGATTTAAAATAGTTGCCTTAAAGTCGAGTTTAAGGGGTATTATCTAACTGACTACTGTAGTTAGTCGATTTAACAAACAATTAATGGAGGGCCTTAAAATGCCAAAAATGGAATTAAAAGATGTTGATATTAAAGATATTCAAAAAGTAAACGATAATCCCTGGGGATTAGTTTATGCGGACGCTATTACTGAAAACAAAGCCGGTGAAGTAAATATTCATCCGATCAGCTATGTTTTAAACGGTTTAAAGATTGCTGCGAACGTTTATACGCCAGCTAATTATGATCCTAAGAAGAAATACCCAGCTTTAACGGTTGCTCATCCAAATGGTGGGGTTAAGGAACAGGTTGCTGGTTTGTTTGCCCAAAAGTTAGCTGAAAATGGTTATATTGCCATCGCCGCTGATGCTTCTTACCAAGGTGCCTCTGAAGGCCAACCACGTATGGTTGACAATCCAGCATACCGGGTTGAAGACATTCATGGAATGGCTGACGCTTTATCCTTATTCCCTGGCGTTGATTATGATCGCATGGGTGCCTTTGGTATCTGTGGTGGTGGTGGCTACACTTTACGTGCTGGCCAAACTGACAAGCGTTTCAAAGTTGTGGCTACTTTATCAGCCTTTAACTCTGGTCTTGTCCGTCGTAATGGCTTTATGGATTCAGAAGTTAATACGATTCAGGATCGTTTAGCAGCCGCTTCTGAAGCTCGTGAAAAAGAAGTTCGTGGCGAAGAAGTTGAATACACGCCTGATTTGAAGGAAATGGCCCCAGAAGATGCTGCCAAATTACCTTACGCTTTATACCGTGATGGCTACACTTACTACGCCCAAACACATGCACATCCATTATCATCATTCGTTTACACTCGCAGTAGTTTCTTGAACTTGATGACATATGATGCATCTGTAAACATGGATTTGATCAATGTGCCACTGTTAATGATGGCTGGTAAGACAGCAGATACTTTTTATTTAACTGAAAAAGCTTATGCTAATGCCACTGGGACTAAGGATCGCGAATTATTCTTAATTGAAGGGGCTCAACATATCGAAACTTATTGGAAGCCAGAATATGTTAAGCAAGAAGCTGATAAGTTAATGGATTGGTTAAGTACCCGTCTCTAATCAGTAATGAATTAACCATGTAACATGGCTTAAAATAAAAGTATAAATTCCAAACAATTTTGGGCCGTTATTGAATCTATCTTTTCAATAACGGCTTTTTTAGGTGCGCTCGGCATGGGTGCTAACTTGGTGGTGAAAGTCCACTGTGAGCCGTAGTAGTCGGAATCACTAG
>NZ_RHOY01000019.1 GCF_003946725.1 Agrilactobacillus yilanensis
TCACTAGAGCAAAGCTCTCACCTAACTACGAATTATTCATAAGCGAAGTGCACTTATTTCATAATTCTAGGTTAGTGCTCGAGGCTTTCCCGCTCTAGTTCGCGCTCTGATTTATACGTCGTATTCTGTTTCTTTCAATGCTTTGTTCACTAGGTCGTAGGGTTCGGTCATGGTTTCACTGTCCCAGCCGGATATGCCGGTGATTAGGGTGATGTTCATGTTTTGTAGTTGGCCGGATTGGGGGAGTTGTTTTGAGAAGGCGTTTTTAATGCGGTCGGCGGCGATGTGGGCGCCGGGTTCATCGGTGTGTAAGATGATGCCCCAGGTGGGGGTGGTGTTATCCAGATAGTAGGCGACGTCGTTGTCTCGGGTGGTGCTGGTGATAATTTTTGAGGTGTTTTTCAGTAGTTCGCGTAGTTGGACGTCGGTCATCATGCGTCTAAGTTCGTTGTAATAACGGATTCTGAAGACAACCATAGCGACTGGCAGGTCAAAGCGTTTGTTGTTTTCAATAAAAACTTTGGCGTCTTCTAAAAAAGCAACGGTGGTGCGTAAAGAAGTATCGGCGTCAAAAGCCCCTTGTTCGGCTAAGGTTGTCCGTAGTGCTTCATTTCGCTTTTGCAGCTGTTGTTGTTTGGTGGTCATGCCATAAAAGATAAAGGATAAAAGTGATGGTACTAACAGCCAAAAGGCAAGCCCTAAAGGTACGTGATTGGTAGTTTGGTTTAAGTAGAGCATGACGATCGCCTGGGCAAAGATGAAGATCAAATTTTCAATGAGACCGGGGATGATGCCAAAGAAGTAAGTGATCAAGATAGATAAGATGGCAATGCCTAGATAAACTGTATTTAATAAAACATAGTGGGGCATAAAGCCAAATAAGACGGCAACAGCGGCCATGGCTGTTAAAAATAAGATGAGGTAAACGTCGGCCATTAAATTTAGGCGCTTGTCATTGTTATTGTTCATCAGAGTCACCTCGATGTTTTAAAAATCCATTCTTCTTTAACATCATAAAGATCGCAAAGCCAAGAATGACTAGAATCATTAAAGCAACGACCAAATAAATAATTAATTGAGAATGTTTTGTAATGGTTTGACGGACGGATTGTTTTTGATTGGTGGCTTTATGTTTCTTGAAACGATAGCTCATATGGTTATTGTCTTGGTCCACCACGATAGCATCGGCGGTAGTGTAGTTTTGGATGTTCTTTTGGTAGTTAATCTGCGTAGCTGCTAGGTAGACGTCTTTAACTTTAGCAGCTGTCACGACAAGTAGCGCTTTTTCCGCATTGTATGGGGAGCGCAGCAATTGATTTGTGCCGATTGTTTTACCATAGTTGCTTTCAATGCTGAGTTTTTCGTTGGATAAGAAATGGGTATAAGTTTTATTATATTTAAAATAGAGCTTGTCATTTAATGTCTGAATAAAATGGTTTGCTTTTGGCGTTCCGAAAACAATGACACTGCTATTTTCTAGTACTTTTTTGCTTGGCTCTTGATCGTAAAAGGTAATATTACCGGTGTTACTTTGCGTGAAATTACCGATCAAATTAAAGATATTGGTCAAAGTTAGATAATCATAGGACGTTAATGTTTTTGGCCGGACAACGGCAATGTTGTTGAAGGTTTGATTTTTTAAGAAAGTACTTGGGTAGTTGCTAAAGAGTAGATCCGCAACTGGTTTGGATTTAATCTCTGCGGTAGAGGTGTTGACAATGGTTGCCCATGGCGTCTGGTCATTATCGGTTTTACCATTGCTAGGCAGCTGCAGATCAAAGGCGATTTGGATGGTGAAGCTATTGCCCAGCGCTTTATTTTCAGGCAAGGAGACGGTTAAGCTATCGTTGTCGGCCTTTTTTAAAGTAAGCTGTTTACTGCCCACTGGATCCCCATTAATTTTGACGGTAATTAGAGATTTTTTAAAATCTAGATTTTTAGCGTAGCGGAAATCAATTTTAATTTGAGAACCATTGGCATTCGTTCGATCAATCGGTAAATTGACGAAATAAGCCTGTTCTTGATGGTTTTTACCGGTGAGCTGAGCGTCTGCCGTGGTCAGTTGGTAATGGCCGTCATACTGCAAACTAGAGGTGAATGTTTGTGTTTGAGATTTAATTTGTTTGGTCGCTTGATTCGTTTCAGACATGAGTTCTTGATTGGCAACGAAACGAGCCACTTTTTTAAGGCCGGCCGCTGTTTTAGCTGTCAAAACAAGTTGATGATGCTTGTCGGTATAAATTATTTTTAAGAGTCCTTGGTTATTAGCCAGTTCTGTTTCGGGAATGGCCTGCTTAACGGCGTCGGGTAACCGATCATAGCGGGCAATAATTAGTTGGTAATCTGCGTTATTAGCCGTATCGCTGTCAAAAGTAGTGATAGGTAATTCCTCGTTTTCAGTGGTAATTGTCCGGGCTTGGCCAGACAAAGCGTACATACTGGCTGTGAGTTCGCCATTGGTTGCCTGTTCGGGCAAAATAATCGCTGCTTGATGGTTCACAATGGTATCTGCACCGGTAAAATGCTCATAAAAAGAGTTGATCGTGTCACTAGGGGCTTGTAAGTCATAGTCAAAATTAATGTTCGCCCCAGAATAAACCGTCAGCCAGTTCGCTGGTGTTGTAGCAACGTTGTAGCTGTTATCGTCGGTCTGGTTCAAAATTTGACCGGTTATTTTTAAATTGTTTGTATCTTGCAGCAGGTCCACTGGAATTTCAACTTGTTTCGTCTGGACGCCGGTTTCAGCTTCTGGTCTGAAAGAAAAGAATTTGACCCCGTTTAACGATAATGTAATGTCAGAGGTTTGCCGATTACTTAATTGCGACACTTGAAAATTTAAATTGAAGGTAACTTTATTAACTTGCCAATAGCCCATTTTAATAAAATATAAGTTAGTTTCAACAGCGTTACCGGATAAAGAGACTGTTTGGTTTTGTAACGGTTGTGTATACGTTTCAGCGGCTTGGGCTGTATTTGCCGGACTGCTGAAAAACCATAGGCCTAAGCCAAGGCTTAAGACCACCAGTAACTTATTGATAACGTTTCGTTTTATACCATTTTGCTTCTTTATGAAAGACTTGTTCACGAACATATCCCACCATCCCATAGAGTGCTACAGCCAACCACATCTGACTGTAAACGACATACATAAATATAATAATAATCAAATTCAAAAAAGTCATTTCGCCTTTTTCAGTGGTGATTGTCACAAAAGTGCTAATGACAAACAATACGACGGCAAAGAGCCAGACGATATTGCTAAAGCCTTGTAAACTTGAATGTACCGTGCCTGAAACCGATAAAACAAAGACGATATCAGACAAAACTAGTGACGTCATTAACAAGAAATAAATTGATAAGAAATATAAAAGATCAAACCAAATACCTCGGGCTTTTTTATCAAATAACAGTTTCAGGTTTTTTAAAATCACATAAATATTGCCCTTTACCCAACGTGTTCGTTGGCGGAACCAGACATCTAACGTCTGTGGTTCCTGTTCCCAAGTGACCGCTAACGGCTGGAAGCCAATTTGAAAGCCACGGCGATAGATTTGAAAACTGATTTCAGTATCTTCAGCTAACGCTTTGACATCCCAACCGCCAACAGCCTCTAAGACATCACGGCGAATCACATAATTGGTTCCGGGAATGGTACATAGTTTAAACAACTGACGCCGGCCGGCTTGGGCCATCCATTGAAAGGCTAGCGTTTCGATATTAATAAAGCGTGTTAATAAGGACGCCGTTTTATTCCGAGTTCGGAATTTACCGATAACCGCACCATACTTTGGATGGGCCATTAGTTCTGCCACGAGGACACTAAGGGCTTTGCTTTCCGGGGTATTATCTGCATCATAAACGGATAGAATAGAGCCCTTAGCTTGTTGGACACCAATGTTTAGCGCGTTGGATTTACCTTTCCCGCCGGTGACATTATCGGTGTTAATAACCGTCAAATTGCGGCCTTTGTACAAACCTTGCAAGTTGGCCAATAACTCAGCGGAGTTATCATCAGAGTTGTCATTAATCACAATTACTTCATAGCGATCTTTAGGATAAGTAAAATTCAAAAGGGCCTGAACGGTTTTGACAATTACAATACCTTCATTGTGAGCGGGCACCATAACTGAAACAAATGGCGGTTTCTCGGGGAGTTTCGGTTCAGGTCGGCGCTGCCAGCGTAAATAATAAATGTAACCGGAGATCGTTAAAATTAAATTAACGATCAAAATACTCCAAATCGCAAGAATCGCAATCAATAGAAGAACATCTAAGATGGAAATAAGATCACCCCATTACTTTTTAACAAACATCCGCCGATAAATACGGCGACCGACAAAAATAAATATGATTAAAACAACAAAAATGATGGAGAAAATAACAAGTAATACATTGGATTGAACTTTAAAGAAATTATTCAGCTGTCCCGTCACTGTCAGCGGGCTTCTTGGCATTTGCCACTGCTTAGGATTTTCTGTGATTTCTACTTCGGTACCATTCAAGTAATAGTTGCCTTGGTTATACTCATAAGTAATGGCACCGGCTTGAATTTTAGCTTGGATTGATCGTGCAGTCGGCTCAAACCAATTGATTTTTAAGGCTTCAATTTTACGGACCGCGCCATCCACACCAGCAGTGGTGTTAGGCATGGAAACAGTCACCGCAGTAAGCATGGGAAAATGAATATCCGCTGTACTTTGAGTTGACGTTAAACTATTGATTGGCATCCCGTAAATCGCAGAATCAAAGGTGGTCGCTTGGTTATCTTGTTGGGCATAGTTTAGCGTTTCAGGATTAGGCAGCAATAGAACATGGCTGGCATATTGTAACGCGTGGTTTCGGTAAACATAATCTTGATTCCAATAGCCGGGCGTACTGATACCAACCGGAAAAACATCTAGTTGTCCAAGATTCACCAGGGTGTTTTGCATTTGTTGGCCCAATTTTGTCCCACTGGTAGCATCCCCCCGTGTCGCCGTGGGGGTTTGTAAAAAGATTAAACCATCCCGATTTTCAGCATTACGTAAAGCTTTGGCAAAACGTCTAAACGCCGGTAAATCATTATTATCGGCAACGCTGGTGGTACTGATCATAAAGGGGATACCTTTACGGTAAAGTGCCAAAGTTAAACGATTTAAAGCGGTTAAATCACTGTAAGGCGTGACCCCGGTAATTGCTAACACGGGCTGCAAACTTTTTTCTTGATGGGTCAATTTAGCCACAACATCTGCGGCTAAAATCATACTCAGACCGCTGGTAGAAAAATACGGAATATAGCCGTTATTATCGACAACAGTGCCGTAATCATAAGTCCTTGGGGTGCTTTCTTGCGTGGTCAGTTGACCAACATGTGTCGCTGTATCCGGACAGTTTTTTAAAAGGGTAATGGACGCACTAAAAGGCAGCAGCTGTTTTTGCTGATTGCCGCTAATAGTGAATTGTTGATGATAAACTTGCAGCGGTTCGCTTTGTAATGCCTGCAGCTCGGAATCACTAAGATTGGCCCCAATATGCAATTTGATACCAGTGAAGTTTTGTCGATCAGTGTCAAACGCTGAATTACTGAGCTGGGCTTCCGGCCAGTTAATTAAAGTCACCACCCCTTGATATTTTTTAGAAGTGAGCATCTGACGTTGATAGTCTGCCAGCCGAACGGTGGTTACTTTGTAATGAAAACTTGTTAATAAACGTTGGAGACCATCTAATTTTTTTTGACCATCAGCGGCTACATTTTTGGAATCATAGACTAGGAGTACTTTAGGACTTGGTGTGGCAGCCGTAGCGGCTTTAGGTGAAGCTAATAAAAAGCAGCACAGCCCTAAGCAAAGACAAAGGCAAAATAAGGCAACTTTAGATTTTCGCATTAGGCCTTACCTCCGCCCCAGAGTCGATGATTTAAACTGTCTGAAATAAAAATTAGAAAAGCTAAATCCCAAGTTAAAGCAACAATGCTGAGGTATTGGGATAAGTTGGTTAAACCAAATTTAAAGATAAAACCAATTGTCGCCACAATGGCCATCGTAGTCATCCCACCAACAAGGCATAATTTCATAACAGCCTGAACTTTATTTTGACGGTAAGTTCGCATTAAGCTGACAAAGTAAAGAATAATAAAGGCGACACTTAATAAAATGCTAAACCCAAAGGTTGTCGGGAAAAAGGCCCCCATAAATTGACTGAATAAGGTAAAATACTTTGTTTGCGCCGAAGCGGTTTTTTTGGCAGATTTTGGATAATTACCCACAGAATCTAGTTTGGTAATCATCGTGTTTTTACTGGCATCGTTTAAGATCAGCTGTAATTGATGTAGCGAACCGGCGTAATATTTTATAACCCAAAGTAAGTTATATTTGGTTAACAGATTTTTTTGGACATGTGCCGTGTTTGGGGCTAGTTCGGTATAGTTATCCGGATAGTAATTATTATTACGCATTAAGGTGTATTGACCATCAATGCCACCAGCTTTTATTTTCTTGTCGGGATTTTTGGATTCCACCAAAACGCCCCGGGTAAAACTTTGATAATGGTCTACCGCAGCCACGTCTGCTGGGATCAAAGATTTTGTCCAGAAGCCGCCAATGACAATTAAAACAATGCCAATGGCTAAGTAAAAGCGCTGCAGGCGAAATTTAGGTAAAGCAAACAGCCCTAAGGCACTAATGGCTAAGCTGACATAGAGCAATTTATTATTATAGCTGTTCATTAATAGCGCAAAGGCACTTAAAAAATATAAAGCCAGCCATAGCCAACGACGTTTAAATTGATTATGGGCAATAATTAGAAGAATCGCCACGCAGTAAACCATTAAAATTAAATTGCCAGCTTGGGGATAAAAAGAATTAAAATATAGCGTAAAAGAGCTATCGCCTAAGACAAAGACGGTGAGTAGTGCGATAAGATAATTACGAATGCGCCGATCGTTTTTAGTCAACGCTTTAACGAGCAAACGAACACCGCCTAAAAATAGACCTAAATAAACAAGCCCTAAAAAGCGAATATCAAAAATTTGTTGACTGTAAAAAAGACGATTTAATAAGATAGCCAGCTGAATAAAAATTGTCTGGGTTGAAAAAGGCTGTCCAAAATCAGGATTATAGTAGTGCATGAGCCCGTATTTTTGGGCCACATATGCGGCGTTAGTGTCGTGTAAGGGATAGAGATTATTGGCTTGTAGAATTTTTTCAAAGCCACCATTGTCGGCGTAGCCGTTGATGGGCGGCCAAAACAATAAATAACCCACGATGATAGCGGCCAGACCAACGGCGAGTGCTGCTGGTGAGACATATTTTCGGATAATTTTCATTTTTATACAGAGTTGCTCCCACAGGTTAATTTGAACATATTAATAATTTACATTTTATGATATTTAAAATTGAAATACAATATGATAACTATTTAGAATAGTAAGTACTTGAAGAAATTTATAGCCTTTAATTCTAATGATTAATTTAAAGTTGTTCAAAATAGTGTACACACTATAATGATTGTGCACAACTATTGTGTGAAAATAACAAGAAAATTACTAATAATTCCAAAAATAAATTGAAACTAAAGCTGCGGAAATCGTGGTTTAAACAGTATAATTAAATTGGTAGCACTACTTTTCTAGAACAGATCACAAATTACTAATCAGTATAGACCGCTGATGTATAACACAAAATGCATAAGCGGCGCTTAAAAAAGATAGTTTGACGTTATTTTATCCATGAATTTTGTTTAAAATAGCGTCAATATCATAAATCAAGATTTAAAACAATAAGTTTGAACCTTTTTATTATAGTAAGTACTTATCTGAGCAAGGACCGATGCTATCCCAGACTTAGTTATTGTGGTAAGATGAGAGCAGTTTATTATTCGGAATTTGACTTTATTTTATCTAAGAGGTGAGGCGCTTTGTTAACAATTCGGTTAAATAATTTACGTTTTCATGGTCATATTGGTGTTTATACGGAAGAAAAAAAGATTGGCCAAGATTTACAACTTGATCTTATTATCCAAACGCCGATTAATCATAACGAAATTCATGATGATTTGACGAAAACTTTGAGTTATGGGGATGTCTATCGGCAAGTTGCCCAAATTGTAACGGATAGCCGGGTGGATCTAGTGGAAGCTTTGGCCCATGACATTATTGTGGGCTTACGGGCTGAGTTTTCAGAAAAAATCAGTCAAATTACGGTTCGTATTCGTAAATTAAATACCCCGATCAATGGCGTTATGGATAATGTGGAAATTGAGGTTACAGACTAATGGCAACGGCTTATTTAAGTATTGGCGCAAATTTGGGCGATCGCTTGCAGCAGTTAAATCAGGCCATTGCGTTATTAAAAGCACAGCCTGAAATTTTAGTCACAAAAGTTTCACCTTTTTACGAAACGGCGCCAGTTGGTGGTGTGGTTCAAGATGATTTTTTAAATGGGGCCGTTGCTTTAGAAACAACGTTAGAACCGTTGGCTTTGTTGGCGGTCATCCACGACATTGAACAGCAATTACACCGGGTGCGCAAAGTACATTGGGGGCCACGGACGATTGATTTGGACATTGTATTTTTTGATCAGCTTAGCCAAAAAACGGCTGCTTTAACGTTACCCCACCCAGAAGTTTATAATCGGCGGTTCGTGTTAGTGCCGTTATTAGATATTCTACCTAAAACAAGTGTCTATTATTCTAAAGTGGTACAAGCCAATGCACGTTTAGGTGATAGTCAAAGATTACAAGTATTTAATGGAGTGTGAAAGAGATTGGAAGCAGCACAAAAAAAGATAATTGAGCAGGCAGTTAAACAGATTTTGACAGCGATTGGGGATAATCCTGATCGAGCTGGCTTAGAAGAAACTCCAGAACGTGTGGCTAGAATGTATGGAGAAGTTTTTGAATCAGTAACAACGACTGAATTTGAAGATTACAAAATTTTTGATTCAGAGCATGATCAAGATGAAATTGTTTTAGTAAAAGATATTCCCTTCTATAGTATGTGTGAACACCACTTGTTGCCTTTTTTCGGTAGCGTGACCGTGGCTTACATGCCAAAAGATGGTAAAATCATTGGTTTAAGTAAAATTCCGCGTTTGGTAGATTTTGTCACTAAAAAACCAACACTGCAGGAAAATGTCACTTCAGAGATTGCCCAAGAATTAGAAAAAATCCTTAACCCTGCAGGGGTAGCGGTGATTGTTAAAGCGCGGCATATGTGTATGGAAATGCGGGGCGTTAAAAAAATGAACAGCCAAACCCGAACCGCTTATTACACGGGGCGTTTCAAAGAACCTCAGGCGCGGCAGGATTTGATGTTGCAGCTGCAAGATGTGTAATGCGATGGTTAATGAAGCAAAAAAACGCTATTTAAAAAACTTAACCCAAGTTACTAGCGGGATGCAGTACGGCGCCACCGAACGGATTGACTTGTTACAGCGGCTCTTGGCGGCTTGCGGGCAACCGGACATGAAATATCCCATTATTCATATTTGCGGGACGAATGGCAAAGGCTCAACGGGATTGATGATTGCTAAATTACTACAAGCCACTGGACTAACCGTTGGTAGCTTTACGAGTCCAGCAATTAATGATGATCGGGAAATGATTCAAATTGATCAGCGAATGATCAGTTATGAGGCCTTTAATGCCGCTTTTTTACAAGTCGCCCAGGGCTTACAGACTTTAAATTTACCATTGGAAAGTTTATCCATTTTTGAATTATGGTTTATGGTTGCGCTACTTTATTTTGCCCAGGCGTCAGTGGATGCGGTTGTGCTGGAATGTGGTTTGGGTGGTGAATTTGATGCCACCAATGCGATCACCACAGCGGCTTATGATGTTTTTACCCATATTGACTATGATCATATGGCATTATTAGGCGATGATATTGAAAGTATTGCGTTAACGAAGGCTAGAATTATTCGAACGGACGCCCAAGTTATTGATTATCCAAACCAATATTTGGCAGTCAGCCAAATCATACAGCAGCAGGCACAGCAAAAAGCAGCGACTTATCACAATAGTTTGGAGATTACTTTAACAACGACCCACAGTGATTTACATGGCAGTGATTTATTATGGCAGGCCCAACCGTTGCATTTAGGGTTAGTAGGCAGTGTTCAAGTTCAAAATTTACGTACAGTTTTGGCCTTTGTGAAAGTGTATAATCAGCAGCCGTTTGGTTCGGTAATTTCCCGGGAAATGATTGAACAAACTTTAGCACAGCTGAAATTTATCGGGCGTTGGCAGCAGTTACAAACACAACCGCCTATTTACTTAGACGGCGGCCATAACCCGGATGCTTTAAAAAATGTGGCTACTTTATTAAAGTCAGAAGCGGCGCAATTTCAATTAATTTTAGTATTGGGTTTTTTGAAAGATAAAAATGTGGCTGAAAATTTGCGGTTATTGAAAGATTTGGCAGCTGATGTGATTACCACGACCCCTGATCAGCCGCAGCGGGCGATGGTTGCTGCTGAGTTGACGCAATTAGTCCAGGAAAATTGGACTAAGGCAAAATCGGTTCAAACAGCGGTGCTGCCTGAGATTGCGTTACGTCGAGCTAAAGCCATGGCACAGCAGTACGAACAGCCTTTGATTTTTATCGGTGGCTCGTTTTATTTAGTTAAGGCGGTGCTAGCAACCGATGATTGAAATTTTGATTGCCTCTAATAATCTAGGTAAGACAAAAGAAATTAGTGATTTATTGGCGCTTTACCAGCTTCATGGTGTCAGTTATCAAAAGTACCATCAACGGTTAGTATTTCCTGAAGAGCAGCTGGACTATCGAGAAAATGCGCTGCAAAAAGCGACCTTTATTCAGCAGCAGTTACAAACAACTTTGCCGGTACTAGGGGATGACTCCGGACTATCGTTAGCCGCATTGCCGACAATGTTTAATGCCCAGACCCATCGAGATTTAGCAGCAGGGGCACCGTTAAGTCATGCGGCTTATTTATGCCAACTGCTAGCAGATGTGCCGGCTGATCAGCGACAAATTACGTTAACCTCTTATTTAGTTTTAAAAATTGGCACTTGCACCTATACTGGAACTGGAACCTTAACTGGTAAGGTGGCCCTGGAAAGTCGGGGCACCGGCGGCTTTGATTTGGACCAGATTGTGATACCAGCAGGGTTAAGCCAAACGCTAGCTGAACTGCCTTTGCAGCAGCGGCAAAAATATGAACAACGTCGATTGGCGATTGAAAATCTACTGATTAATGTGAAAAGGTGATAATTACGAATATTCAAGAAGAGCTTCAAAGTCAGCAGCTACAAGATAAAACTATTTTTGACCCATTTCAAGTAACTTTGACATTTAGCGCCTTAACACGACAGAAATTACATTGGTTAACCGCACTGTGGCGGGATTTAGATGTTTATGTAACGGTGATGGATCGGCAATATAGAGTTTTATTTAATATTTATCAATTCCAAGCTTTTTATCAACAGTATCAACAGCATTTTCCGGATGCAAAAGAATTAACGACTTTAAAGACAATTTGGCAGGCGCATCAACTATGGTGGCGGGGGCAAAATTTTGCGCTGAATTTAACTACAAAACCGGTCATTTACGATATTCTTAATACGTCTCCAGATTCATTTTATGATGGTGGCGCCCTAAATACAGTGGACGATGTTTTACGTCGAGTTGCGGTGGATCTTGAAAATGGCGCCACAATTTTAGAAATTGGCGGCCAGACGACCCGGCCCGGATTTAAACCAATTACACCGGAAGTAGAAATTGAACGGGTCATTCCAGAAATTAAAGCAATTAAAGCACATTTTCCAGAAGCTTTAATTGCAGTAGATACCTACAAAACACCAGTGATGCAAGCGGCATTAGATGCAGGCGCAGATATTATTAATGATGTGAACGGTTTTCGGGATGATCCTGAAAAGTTGACGTTATTAAAGACTTATCAGCCCGCAGTACTGACGATGCATGAAAATCGAGGTAAGGCCTATACAGAGGACTTAACAAGTAATGTGCAGCGCTTCTTTAAGACGAATCTACAATTACTACTAGATGCAGGTTTACCATATGAAGCCATCGCTTTAGATCAAGGCGTGGGCTATTCAGCAAACGCAGATAACATCCAAGACTTTGCGTTTATGCGGACATTAGACCAATTAAACATCTTCCAACGGCCAACGATGGTAGCAGTGTCTAATAAAGGCTTTTATGGGAAATTATTAGGCTTGAGTAAAGAAGAACGCCTACTACCTACAATCGTCAGTGAAACAGCCATGATCCAACAAGGCGGCCGACTAATCCGCGTTCATGACGTAAAAGCAACCGCAGACATGATAAAATTGCTAGATGCAATTAATAACTCATTTTTGATTGATAAAGAAAACGATGAAATCACCAGAGCGTGACAAAAGACGGGTTGATTTTGAGCATAGCCTAGGCTAACGCCGTGAGCGGTCTTTGCTTACAAGTTAGACGTAGCTAAGCGCAGAAATCAGTGTTGGTGAGCGCGTTTTAGAGCCAGAGCGTGACCAAAGACGGTTTGATTTTGAGCATAGCCTAGACTAACGCTGTGAGCGGGCCTTGCTTACGAGTTAGACGTAGCTAGGCGCAGAAATCAGTCTTTGGGAACGCGTTTCAAAAGACTAACACGGGAAAGCCTCGAGCACTAACCTAGAATCTTGCAGGGTGTCGTCAGACACACAAGAGATTCGTAGTTAGGTAAATTGTCAGTAGCTTGAAACGCATTTCAGAAAACAACAAAAATAGCGATGAAATCAAATGTAAATTTTGACTTCACCGCTATTTAATTTACATAATTTTAGGCTGTACCCGAAGTCAGTTTGACCTCACCGCTGTTTATTGTCTGGACTTGACCATCGGCATCGCGCAGCACTAATTGCCCCTGATAGTCAAAGTCAATAACCGTGCCGGTAGTTGTTTGTGAACCGGAGACAATCGTCACTTCACGGCCTAAAATGGCTGAAAAATTACGATAATCTGTTAAGAAATCGCCAGTTTGATAAGTCGCATACATTGCAAAAAAGTGCTGAATTAACTGAACAACTAATTGGTTACGATTAACAGGTTCCGTTGTTAAAGCCCCCGCAATGTGTTGAAGGTCATCGGGAAATTCAGTTGTGGATAAATTTAAACCAACACCTACAATCAAATGTGAAATTTGGCCGCTTTCTAAGTCGGTAATGGCCTCGGTTAAAATACCACCACATTTTTTGTGATTCAAAACAATATCATTAATCCATTTGAGTTGTACCGGTGTCTGGGGAAAATACTGACGTAACGTGCGGACGACAGCCGTTCCAGTGCCGGTGGTCATCAAGCTGGGGATAACTTTTTCGTTTGGCTGCAGGGGTAATAAAATACTGAAATAAAGCCCTGTTGTTTTAGGGGCATAAAAACTGCGGCCTAATCGACCGTGACCGTTAGTTTGTTCATCAGCCAAAATAACGACCGGTTGGCTGATGGGATGCTGACTTAAGTATTGTTTACTGTAGTCATTTGTAGAACCTAGCTGATCAAAAGTTAGAATTGTCACCGCCAAATCTGACGGTAACGCAGCTTGAATCATAGCTTGATCTAGATTTTCAGTACCTAAATACTGATAACCTAGACCTTGTTGGCTAGCAATTTGATAACCTTGCTGTTTTAACTTTTGAATTTGTTTCCAAACGGCCGGCCGACTAATTTGCAACTGCTCAGCCAGCTGTTCCCCAGATAGCCAGCGTCCCTGATTGTGGATAAAAATTGTTAATAACTCTGACAAAATACTCAACTCCGATTTAGTATATATATTTATTATACGAAATCTAACAGAAGATAGATAGCGATTAACGCTCTTTTGTTAACTATCAATTGACAGGATGGTTAACTATCGGTATATTTTTATTATCAACTGAGGGAGTAATTTGAAAATGCAGACGAAACATTTAACACAAGTGGCACTGATGGTGGCAATTATCATCATCTTAGGTCTATTTCCACCAATCCCATTGGGGTTCATTCCGGCACCAATCGTGATTCAAAATTTAGGGATCCTATTAGCTGGTCTTTTGTTTGGTGCGCGCCGAGGAACATTAGCGGTGGGGCTCTTTTTAGGTTTAGTCGCTTTAGGTTTTCCGTTTTTACCCGGTGGTCGGGCCGGATTGGCAATGTTTGTTGGACCGACTTGCGGCTATCTGCTCGCCTATTTACTCGTACCGTCAATAATTGCCGTGATGAGCCGATTATTGCAGGCAAAAGCGCATTGGTGGCGGTTGATGCTTGTCGTTTTATTTACAGCATTGGTGGTCATTGATGGTTTGGGGGCTGTCGGCTTGGCCATTCAAAGCCATATTGGCTTGAACAAGGCATTAGTCATTGGGGCCGTTTTTGTACCAGGGGATGCGATCAAGGCGGTCTTAGCTGTAATTATTGCTAGAAACTTGCAGCGGCATGGCCAAATTCGAGAATTATTGAAGTAAGAATCCTAGAATAATGGGTTGATTTTATATTTTTTTTCGGTTATCCTAAAGCTACTTACTCTTGTGCAGTAATTGAATAAGCGCTTCTCACAGAGAGTCGGGCCTGCTGAAAACCGATGAATCTTATGACAATGAAGTACGCAAGGGGTTTTAAAAGTATAAATAGTGTCCTTTACCAAAAAGGACTGGGTGATGTCGTTAACCATCAAAAGTTGATGCAACAGCATAATGCGGGTGGTACCGCGGATCAAAACGATGATTCGTCCCAGTTTGTCTAATTTTAGATGAGCTGGGACTTTTTTGTTGTTAATTTTATAATGAAGGGTGATTTTTTTGGAAAAAGTAGCACAAGGACAAATCATTGACGAATTAGAATGGCGTAATGCCGTTAACCAAATGACGGACGAAGCTGGTTTACGGGATTTGGTTAAAGAAAAGAAAATTTCTTTATACTGCGGTGTGGATCCAACTGGTGATTCATTGCATATCGGACATTTAATTCCATTTATGATGTTGAAACGTTTTCAACAAGCAGGGCATCATCCCGTTATCGTCATCGGTGGCGGTACTGGGGCCATTGGGGATCCTTCAGGGAAAAAATCAGAACGGGTTTTACAGACAATGACGCAAGTTAAACATAATGAAGATGCGCTAACTGGCCAAATGGAAAACTTATTTGGTACGGAAAACTTCAAAATTGTGAACAACTATGATTGGCTGTCTAAAATTAGCCTATTGGACTTTTTGCGGGATTACGGTAAATTATTCAACGTAAATACAATGTTAGGTAAAGAAATTGTTGCAACACGTTTGGAAGTAGGTATTTCCTACACAGAATTTACTTATCAAATTTTACAATCTATTGATTTCTTGACTTTGTATAAGGAACATGACGTTCAATTACAAATTGGCGGTGCTGATCAATGGGGGAATATCACCTCTGGGACAGATTTGATCCATCGTCAAGAAGGCCAAGAAGCCAAAGTCTATGGCTTAACAATCCCATTGATGCTAAAAGCAGACGGCACAAAATTTGGGAAAACAGCCGGCGGTGCCGTTTGGTTAGATCCTGAAAAAACGACACCTTACGAATTCTATCAATTTTGGGTAAATCAAGATGACCGGGATGTTGTGAAATATTTGAAGTATTTCACCTTCTTGAGTAAAACTGAAATTGCGGAATTAGCTGAAAAAGTTAAGACAGAACCTGAAAAACGGGAAGCACAACGCCGTTTGGCAGAAGAAGTCACTGAATTTGTGCATGGCAAAAAAGCCGTAGAACAAGCTGAACATATTTCTAAAGCCCTATTCTCTGGTGAATTAACCGCATTAACGGCTGAAGAAATTGAACAAGGCTTCAAAGATATGCCAAGCGTTACAATTGCCAATGAAGTTCGGCCATTAGTGACATTATTAGTGGATGATACAAATATTGAACCTTCTCGGCGTCAAGCAAGAGAAGATATTAAAAACGGTGCGATTTACATCAATGGCCAGCGGCAACAAGATTTGGACTTTGAAGTAGATCCTAGCACAAGTTTTGACGGGCAATTCGTGATCATTCGAAAAGGTAAAAAGAAGTACACTTTATTGCGTGTCAAGCACTAAAAGTTGCGAAGTTGTTAAAAATTTAAGAAAATAAAAAACGGGTAAGCCTTGGTGCTACCCGTTTTTTTGTGCCACATTCAATTTTGCATAAGTTTTCTGTACAAAGTTGAAATTTTTTGGGGTTTTTTTTGAGTATGATTAGAATTAGAAATGGACCATCGGGAAATGGAAAATGAAAGATTTTTTTGGGAGGACTAGTAGACGCAAAAAGTACTAGTCCATTTGACGTACTATAAATTTAGGAGGAAAAACCAATGCGGCATACGCGTAAAAGATGGGTCAGTCTAATTATTGGCCCCCTCAGCTTGTTACTAGTTATCGGCTTATTTGGCGTTACCACACCGGTTCGAGCGGATGATCAAGTGACTACAGCGCAAAACGCGTTGCAGGAAAATCAAAACCAAACAACCACTTTGCAAGCGCAAATTCAAGCACAAGAAGATAAAATTACTGAGATCAACAATCAGATCGGCAACAAGACGCTGGCACTAGAAAAAATGAAAAACAAATTCAAGCTAGTCAGACAAAAATAAATAAACTCAATCAAAAAATTAAAACAACAAAAACAGATGTTAAAGCCCGTAAAAAAGCGATGCAAAAGCGGCTGCGAGCTTTACAAAAGCAATCTGAAAAAAGTGCATTAGGGAATGTCTATGCTGATTTTGTGTTAAGCGGCAGCGATTTTTCTGAAATGTTAAGTCGAGCACTGGCGGTCAAAAAAATCAGTGCTTCTAATAAAACAGCAATTAAAGTGCTACAGGCCACGCAACAAGATTTGACCGATTTAAAAACAACAAAAAAAGCACAGCAGACAAAATTAGTCGCTGCTAAAGCTGATTTGGAAACGCAACAAGCGCAGCTTAATGACACAAAGGCAAAAGCTAGTGAGGCGCAGACACAATTAACAACACAGCTTTCTGAAAATCAAGGAGCCACGGCAGACTTAGAGGCACAATTAAAAACAGCTCAAGATAATCAAGCAGCGATTGAGGCAGCAACGAAGGCTGAACAAGAACGGCAAGACCAGCTGGCTGCAACATCAACCAATGCGATGGGGACAAGTGATGTTTCAGCAAGTATTGCTGATAATACGACTTACAAGCAAGCCATTGCAGAGGTCTTATCAGACAGCGCCGCAAACAACAGAATTATTCAAGATGCGTTACAGTATTTGGGTGTACCTTATGTCTGGGGCGGGACAACGCCTTCAGGTTTTGATTGTTCAGGATTGATTTATTATTGTTACAAATTAGAAGGCCGAACGATTCCTCGAGTGTCACAAGGTCAAAGTACCCAAGGTAAATATGTGGCTATTGGCGATTTACAGCCCGGTGATTTAGTATTTTGGGGTGGTGTCGGCACAGCCCATCATGTGGCGTTATACATCGGAAATGGCCAATACATTCACGCACCACAACCTGGGCAAACTGTGAAAATTGGCAGTATTGCCTATTATCGGCCGGATTTTGGACGTCGATTATAAGTAAATTTGTGAACAGTTATGTTATGATAGAAGAAATAATTTGACTGAGGTGCATGGCATTGACCGAGAATCATAAACGACTGATTATAATTACAGGTGCTGCTGGAACGGGTAAAACCACGGTGAGTCAATATTTGCACCAGCATTTTGGCGTTTGCCGAGTATTGACACATACCACCCGACCGCCACGACAAAATGAACGTAATGGTAAAGATTATTATTTCGAAACGGAAGCTAGTTTTTTTGAAAATCATTTTGTAGAATATGTACGTTATAGTGGTCATTTATATGGTTCCTCCGAAGAGGGCTTAAAGCGCGCATTGGCAGAACACGATCAAGCTTGCTTAGTTTTAGATACGAAGGGCGCTGAAAGTTACTTGCGTCGGTTCCCTGAACTCATGCAAATCTTGTATTTAACGGTTCCAGATAATAAGGAACTACGGACACGAATGCAAGCTAGAGGCGATAGTGCGACGGCATTACAGCAGCGTCTAGAGAGCAAAGAGTATATTCGAGATTTGAAACTGTCACAAATGTTACGTTCTAAAGTAACGGTATTAATCAATGATGATTGGGCGGTTACTAAAACAAAATTAGCACAATTTATGGCGACAATCACCGTTTGAATTGAAATAATAAGGCTGTTTTTGCGAGATATTTGGATTTTTTTCCGAATATCTATTTTTTTTGACTTTTTTATGAAGTTAACTAAAAAATTAATTTTGTTATGTTTTTATAAATATCTTAATATTTTCTTTAGAAATAACGTTGGTACCATTGCGTTTTAGTTTAAATAAATTGTGCAAAACTTACCAAACAAGATGTTATTGTGACAGTCGTGCAAGATAAGTGTAATATTTCCTTTGTCGTTTTGTAACACTCCTGAAACATAGAGTGTGTATTATAAGACTCGTTGGTTAAGAAAAATTAAACTTTGAACAAAGAAAAAACACAATACAGTAAATAAAAAAACATAAATATACGAATTTAAACTTTGGAGGAAACAAACTTGACATTCTCAATCAAAAAATTAACGATGGCTATTGCCGCTGCTGGTATCCTTGGTGTTGCTGGCCTTACTACTAATAACAACAACGATAACGGTACTGTCCAAGCTGCTACTGCTGGTGACGTTGCAACGGTTTCTTGGTCCGGTGATGCGATTCAAGTATTTTCTGATGCTAGTTCAAGTGCTTCAGTTGTTAACTATTTACCAACTGCTTCTTCTTGGAAAGTTATGGAAACAAAAACAGATGCTAATGGTACTGCTTGGTACAAAGTTGCCAACAACCAATGGGTTATGGCTTCATTAATGGCTGACGGCTATTCTGTTTCTCAAGCAACAAGCAATACAAGTGACGCTCAAAAAGTTATTGATCTTGCTAAAGAACAATTAGGCAAACCTTATGTATGGGGTGCTAAAGGCCCAAGTTCTTTTGATTGCTCTGGCTTGATGTACTACTTATTCCAAAACGCTTTAGGCCGTAATATTGGCGGCTGGACTGTCCCTCAAGAAAGTGCTGGGACACAAATCAGCGTTAACGATGCACAACCTGGCGACTTATTGTTCTGGGGCGGCCGTGGCGCTACTTACCATGTTGCTTTATACATTGGTAATGGCCAATACATTCATGCACCAAAACCTGGTGATGTTGTACGGACAGCTACATTATCTGGCTACTTCTACCCATCATTTGCAGTTCGTGCCATCTAATTTAAGCTAATTTAATCCGAAAAATAGATAAAAACAGTAGCTCATGATTAAATACCTTCCTATATAAGTTGGTATTTAATGGTGGGGTACTGTTTTTTTGTTATGAATATAAATATGTAAAACAAAAAGATGATTTTAATTTTCTATTTGAAAATTGAAATCATCTTTTTAGTCGTAAGTCTAGGTTATGTGCATTGTCAAACCGTAAGCTCTTGCGCTCTGGCTTAAACGCGCTCCAAAAGACTGATTTCTGTGCTTAGCTACGTCTAACTTGTAAGCGAAGACCGCTCACGGCGTTAGCCTAGGCTATGCTCAAAATCACCCCGTCTTTTGTCGCGCTCTGGGTTTGAAACGCGCTCACCAACACTGATTTCTACATATAACTACGCTTTGTTGCTAGTCGCAGGCGACTACCTGCCAAACCTAGGTTATATTACGAAATCACCCGTGTTGTCTCGCGCTCTGGCTTAAACGCGCTCCAAAAGACTGATTTCTGCGCTTAGCTACGTCTAACTTGTAAGCGAAGACCGCTCACGGCGTTAGCCTAGGCTATGCTCAAAATCACCCCGTCTTTTGTCGCGCTCTTTATTCTACGATATAGGTTGGTACGAAGTTATAGGTGTTGGCGGGGCTATAGGGGAGTTGTTTTACGTTTTGATTGAGTAGGTGGGCTTCAACGCTTTGATAAAGTGGGATGATGCCTTGCTGTTGGGTTAGAATTTGTTGGGCGTTCATGAGATCTTGCCAACGGGCGGTTTTGTTTAAGGCGTCTGTCGTGGCACTGGTGGTTAATAAACGGTCATATTCATCATTAGACCAGCCACCATCGTTATAGCTGTTACCTGTTGTAAAGAGGTCTAAGAAGCTCACCACATCAGGATAGTCTGCGTTCCACGAACTTAAGACAATATCAAAATCGCCAGTTTCAGAACGACTTAAACGTTCCTTCAGAGGGACAGTTTCTAGATTTACGGTTAAATTTGGTAAATTTGTGGTCCATGCTTGTTTAAGATAGGCACCTACTGCAGCGGCACTGGTGGAATTATCGGTGACTAAAGTGACTTCTAAGTTTTGTAAATTAGCTTCGCTTAGACCTTCTGCAAATAAGCGTTGGGCGCGACTTTTACTGTAAGTGGTATAAGTTTTTGCGGTATCGGCAGCAATTTTGGCAAAATCTTGATTTTTAGTGTTAGACATTAAGCCTTGTGGAATGACACTGTGGGCGACCAGTGAGCCATCACCAAGAATTCGAGAGGTAATTTCTTTACGATTGATCGCTAAAGATAAGGCTTGGCGAATTTTTTGGTTCTGAAAGGCGGTGTCTTTTACTTGATTCATTTCTGCATAAAAGACACGCGAACGTTCCCGCCGAATAAAGGCGTCATCATTTTTAGTCCGTTGCGCACTTTGACCGGTGAGCACGATGTCATCTAATTTATCTTTTTGGTAAAGGTTTAACGCGATATTTGGATTTTTAACAACTTGGACGGTAATTTGATCAAGTTTTACCTTTTTGGCATTCCAATAATGTTTATTTTTAGTTTCAGACCATTTTTTATTGTTTCCAGTCCAGTTTTTTAAAATAAAAGGGCCGTTACTGAGGGTGTACTTGGCTTCAGTGCCGTACTTAGCCCCTACTTTTTGAATATATTGCTGGTTTTGGGGGAAGAAAGCTGGATTGGTCATTAAGCTGTTAAAGTAGGGCACGGCTTCCGTAAGCTTGATTTGAACGGTATGCTTTGTTAAAGCTTTAATGCCCAAAGTCTCGGGTTCTTTCGTGCCAGCCATAATTTCAGGGGCGTTGACAACTGCGTTAAATAAGTAAGCATAACTGGCATTTGTGGCAGGATTGACAGCTCTACGCCAGCTGTAAACGAAATTTTGGGCAGTGACTGGGCGCCCATTGGCCCATTTGGCGTTTTTACGTAGGGTAATTGTATATGTTTTACCGCCATTCGTCGGTTTAGCGATTTTTGTGGCGATGGCTGGCTGCAGTTGTTTACCATTGTAACGGTAAAAACCATCCATTGTGTCGATTAGGACTTGTCGGCTAATACTATCCGTGCTTTTAGATGGATCCATTGTTTGAATTGTATCGCTTTCCATACGGTTAAAAATCTGTTTTTTTGCTAAGGTATCATTTGCGTTTTGCTGACTACACGCACTGAGTAAAAGCGCGGTACTGAAAATAACACCAATTGCCGTAAGAATTTTTTTGAATGCCATGGTTAAAAACCTCCCTAATGTTAAATTCTACTATAGAATAAGGATTTTTGCTGAGGAATCTCAGTTTTTGAAATTCATTTAAAACTAATCATAAACTTAAAATCATCTCATTTTGGGGATATTTAACAGAATAACGACATTTTAAATTATAATTTTCTAATTTTTCTAAAATAAATCGCTTATTTTATTGCATAATATATTTACATTAGAGTATATTAAGTGTATATGATGTGCTTTTACTAGAATTATATGAATAATCTTACGATGTGAGTCAACTTAATAACATTAAATAAATCTAATTGTTTTTTTGCTGACAACATGTACTTAATTAGAAATGGGGAGTTAAAGAATGTCAATGATTGAATTTAATAACGTGGAGAAATATTACGGGAAATTCCATGCTTTAAAAAACATAAACCTCAAAATAGATCAGGGCGAAGTTGTGACAATTATTGGGCCTTCTGGTTCAGGGAAAAGTACGTTGTTACGATGCATTAATGGTCTAGAAACAGTAACCTCTGGTCAATTATTGATCAATGGCTATGACTTGGCGGATAAAAAGACCGATATGAATAAAACCCGCAAGAATGTGGGGATGGTCTTCCAGCATTTTAATTTATATGCGAATAAAACAGTCATGCAAAATATTACATTAGGCCCACAAGTTGTCTTAAAACAGTCTAAGGCACAAAGTGAAGAAGAAGCGCATAAACTATTGGAGTTAGTCGGTTTAAATGAAAAGGCCAATAGTTTTCCGGATCAATTGTCTGGTGGCCAACAGCAACGGATTGCCATTGCCCGTAGTTTAGCCATGAAGCCAAAGGCGTTATTGTTTGATGAACCAACTTCAGCTTTGGATCCAGAAATGATTGGGGACGTTTTGAATGTTATGAAAACCGTCGCTGAACAGGGAATGACCATGGTTGTTGTAACCCACGAAATGGGATTTGCCCAAGAAGTTGGGGATCGGATTGTGTTCATGGCAGATGGCAGCATTTTAGAAGATCATAGCGATGTTGCTGGCTTCTTTAAGCAACCTAATGATGAGCGGGCCCGGGTCTTCTTGTCTAAAGTTATCAAGCATATGTAGGGGGTCCATTATGAGGTTTGAAAAGAAGAAGTGGTTTTTATTACCAATGGTGTTGCTGCTAAGCTTGGTAGCTTTAGCCGGTTGCAGCGGTCAAAAGAGTGTTACTAGCGCCGATGTATTAGCCCGCGATAAGCAGCAAAATACGATTGTCTGGGGCGTTAAAAGTGATACACGACTATTTGGGCTGATGGATATTAAAGATGATCAGATCAAAGGTTTTGACATTGATATCGCTAAAGAACTCTCTCATCGAATTTTTGGTAAGAATGTCAATATTGACTTTGTACCCGTGACCAGTAATACTCGGTTGCCGTTATTAAAGAATGGGAACGTTGATGCCTTGATCTGTACAATGAGTATTACCCCAGATCGGGCCAAGCAAGTAGATTTTTCAAATGTTTATTTTGATGCTGGGCAAGCCTTACTTGTTAAAAAAGGCAGTTCAATTAAAAGTGTTAAAGATTTAAATTCCAAGACGAAGGTTATTGGGGTTCAAGGCTCTACTTCTGTGGAAAATATTAAAAAAGTTGCCCCAGATACACCAGTTTTACAATTGTCTGACTACGCCCAAGCCTTTACAGCTTTGAAATCCGGTCAAGGGGACGCACTGACGACCGATAACGGGATTTTATATGGGATGTCTGCCGATGATCCAAAATATGTTGTAACTGGCGGTACATTCACATCAGAACCTTATGGGATTGCAGTGAATAAGGGCCAAAAATCATTTTTGAAAGCCATCAATAAGAATCTTGCAGCCATGCGCAAAGATGGTACTTATCATCAAATTGAACAAAAATGGTTCGGTAAAATTGAAGGATTTAAACAGGGGAGGTAAGACAATTGTTTGATATTTTTGCAAATTATGGTGGCCAATTATGGAGCGGCTTTGGTTATACACTATTGTCTAGCCTTTATGCCTTAATTGGCAGTTTAGTTGTCGGAACAATATTTGCGCTATTTGAAATCAGCCCTAATAAAGTATTACGGGTGATTGGTCATATTTATGTTGAAATCTTTAGAAATATTCCGTTATTGGTTATTGCAATGATCTTTTATATTGTGGTGCCCCAATACATTGCCAAAATTGACGGCTTTACGGCTGGGACCATTGGTTTAACGATTTATACGTCTGCGTTTATTGCGGAAACCGTCCGTGCCGGAATCGAAGGGGTTCCCGTGGGACAAATGGAAGCCGCTCGATCTAATGGGATGAGCTACGGCCAATCAATGATTCATATCATTATGCCGCAAGCGATTAAAATCGTCGTACCGCCTTTAGGTAATCAGTTCATCAACTTAGTAAAAAATTCATCTGTTTTAGCCTTTTTAGCCGGCTTTGATTTGATGTATCAAGGGAATGTCATTGCTTCAACAACATTCAGAACAACCGATACGTATTTTGCAGTGGGGCTGTTATACTTGATCATTACCTTACCGATGAGTTACGGGATGCGCTATCTTGAAAAGAAATGGTCTGCTGAAAGGAGTGAAGATTAATGGATATCTTTGCACAAGCCTACCAATGGGTTAATTTAAAATATTTACTAGAAGGCTTATGGGTGACCGTTGAAGTTTCTGTGATCTCCATTTTGTTCAGCTTTATCATTGGGGCCATCTTTGGATTGCTGCGATATATGAAAATTAAATATCTATCAATGATTGTTGGCTTTATCGTAGATATTATTCGAAACTTGCCATTACTGCTGATCATTTTCTTCACTTACTTCGGTCTACCGAATGTCATTGGCGTCCGTTTTAATACATTATGGGCCACGATCATTGCCATGACTGTCTTTGAATCCGCAATGTTAGCTGAAATTATCCGTAGTGGGATTATGGCGGTAGATTCTGGACAAATGGAAGCTGCACGCTCTAATGGCTTGACCTATTGGCAAACGATGTATCATATTATCTTGCCGCAAGCCGTGAAAAAAATGATTCCGCCAATCGTCAGTCAGTTCATTTCTTTAGTCAAAGATACCTCTTTGGCCACGATCATCGTTTTACCAGAATTAATGTTTCACGCCCAGGTCATTTATGGTCAAAATACAAACTTCATGATCCCAATGTTCCTAGCATTGGCCGTCTTGTATTTTATCGTCTGCTACCTGCTATCCGTCTTGGCGAAATTCTTGGATCGCCGACTCTCTAAGGCATAACCTGGACTTGCACCATAAGTGAACGCATTTTAGAAAACACAATTAAAAAGAGGCTCGGTCAAAAATAAAATTTTGACCGAGCCTCTTTGTTTTCTGCTTTTAGTTACGATTTACGATACGGTTTAAACGCGATATTTCTCGACTTTACCGAGAATTTCTGGGGCTAGCTGAACGGTTAAAGCAGTCCCGTCATTTGTATAATTACGTTCGATGATCCGCGTATGTGTTGTCAAGAATTCGGTAACTTGCCCTTCCGTAAATGGAATTAACAAATTCACTACGGGATGCTTGGCAAATAACTGTTTTTGAATGAGGTCACTTAAAGCTTCAATACTAGAGGTATCCTCGGCAGATAAGTAGATTTCATTGCCGTTAACCGCTGGATAAGCCACTTCAGTTAAGTCCGCCTTATTATAAACTTCGATTGTCGGAATATCGGTAATGCCAAGTTCGGTTAAAACTTGCTCCGTGACAGCCATCATCTCTTTATAATGAGGGTTAGCATAGTCTACCACATGTAGTAATAAATCTGCATTTTTAGCTTCAGCTAACGTTGCTTTGAAGGATTCAACTAAATTATGAGGTAATTTGCTGACAAAGCCAACCGTATCACTGAGTAAAAAACTAAGCTGATTTGGCAGATCAATTTGGCGTACACTCGTATCCAGCGTGGCAAAAAGCATGTTTTTAACAAAAACTTGTTTTTTAGCACTATCTTGATCATATAAATCTAGTAAATGATTCATGATCGTTGACTTACCAGCATTAGTATAACCAACAAGGGCTACTTTAGGAATTAAACTTTTTTGACGTTCCTTGCCTTGAATGTCCTGGCTTTTTAAAATTTGAGCCAATTCATTTTGTAAACGGGTGATCCGTTTCTTTAAAACTCGGCGATCCAATTCCAGCTGCGTTTCACCAGCCCCCCGGTTCGCTAAGCCACCAGAGCTACTCTGCTGATCTAACGGATTACTGGAAGGGTGAATTCTAGGTAGTTCATATTTTAAGCGCGCAATTTCAACTTGGGTTTTAGCCATTTTAGTTTGAGCTCGGTCCGCAAAAATTCGTAAAATCAGTTGGGTCCGGTCCATCACATAAAGCCCCGTTTGTTGCTCGATATTTCTAATTTGTGACGGCGTTAATTCATCATTAATGACTAATGCCTTGGCGTCTGTCTCGGCAGCCGCCGTTTTAATTTCTTGAAGTTTCCCAGTACCAAAATAAGTTCCGGCTTGAATCCGGTCACTATTTTGAGTAATGGTTGTCACTGTTTCGAAATTATTTGCTTTGGTTAATTGCGCCAGTTCAGACATAGTGTAGTCAAAGTCTTCTTGACCAAGATTGACACCGCTTAAAATGACGGTTAATGGGTTTGATTTGATTTCGGGCATATAATCCTCCTAATAAAAAAAGGTGTTACAAAGACTTATCTACAGTCATTGTAACACCTTTTTACGGTTTCTTAAGCTATCGATTGATTAAGCTGCTTGATAGGCAGGGGCAGTGTGTTCAAATAGATAGTAATTTTCAATCCGAATATGGCCATCCGCGTCCATCACTTCATCAACAGCTTGACGGAAGTCAGGTTGTAATAAGCAATAAAAGCTAGTGATGAAATCAATCAAGTCGCTAGGTGTTAAGACACCGTTGCGTTCTTGATCAAATTTACGGTCTAATAAAATAGCCATTTCAGTGCGATCACTGTGATTTGTATGATTTAAGATGTAATTTTTAAAGTCTTTTTCTAAGTTTTTCATGATTATTATCTCTCCTAATATTAAAACACAAAAGCAGGAAACTATTAATACAGTATAGCATTAAATTCAAAAAAAGCAACATTTTCAGAAAATAGGTCTACTATCTGCACAGATATTGAGTATCATATTTATCGTTTTTTAGCCTTACAAAAGTGTTATTTAACAAGTGAAAATTGTAAGTTAAGACGCATGAAAAATAGCTTAGAAATCGGTATGCTTAGATCAATAATTAAAAAGGAGGCAGGGGCATGGCACCGCTTTTGAAGGTTGAACATATTACAAAAGATTATCCGGCAGGGACAGCGGCAATTTGCCACGCACTCAAAAATATTAATTTTGAGATACAGCCTGGTGAATTTATAGGTGTAATGGGCGCATCCGGTGCCGGCAAGACAACTTTATTAAATTTATTAGCCACTTTGGATCAACCGACTAATGGACAGATATTTTTTAATCAGCAGGCGCTTACGACGTTAAAAGGTCGATCGTTGGCGCAATTTAGAGCACAGCAAATCAGTTTTATTTTTCAAGATTTTAAACTGCTGGATAGACTGACAGTAGCCGAAAATATTGCATTACCTTTACGGCTGCAGGCTTTCACCAATCAGCAAATTACGGTAGCGGTGGCAAAAATCGCTTGTCAGTTGGGGTTAACAAGTCTATTAAAAATCATGCCCACAGCCCTATCTAACGGACAACAGCAACAAGTCGCCATTGCGCGCGCCTTGGTACACCAACCGGCACTCTTATTTGGTGATGAACCTACGGGGGCTTTAGATTCCGGTAGTGCCCGGGCGTTGTTGGAAACTTTAGTGACTTTGAATCAAAAAACACAGATTTCAATTTTGTTAACGACCCATGACCCATTAGCCGCCAGTTATTGCCAGCGTATTTTTTATTTGAAGGACGGTCGGATTATCCAACAGCTCACGCGACAGCACCGGACTAGAGCTGAATTTTATCAGGCGATTGTACAGTTGCTGGCTCAAGTTGAGTAGGCTGTTGCTTGGTCTTAATATTGGCAAACCCGGAGAAATCCGCATGGTTGATAACGACGGCTTCACCGGCATCTTGTAAATTCTGGATATGCGTCGTCCCCCAAGTAGACATGGCGATCAAAACATTACGTAAAGAGGTACCGGAGTCGGTGAGAGAATATTCGACTTTCGGCGGTACTTGGGGGAAGATTTCACGGTGGACAATGCCATCTGTTTCCAGTTCTCGAAGCTGCTGCGTTAACATTTTTTGGGTGATTTCTGGAATACACCGTTTTAAAGCGCTGGTTCTCAAAGGACCGTTACCTAGATGACACAAAATAACGGGTTTCCATTTGCCGCCGATCACGTCTAAGGTAACTTCGATTGGTAAATTGTAACTTTTTTTCATAATTATTTCTCCTAAAAAGTCGATGGTTGACCATTAGGTACTTTTAAGTGCCTAGGTTACTAAAAAGTCAGTACTAGCTTATTTTTTGTTAGTAACTATAATAACATATACAGCGCTAAGATAGTACAACTAATCAGGAGGTCTAATATGACTTATAATTTTTTAAAGAACTACACATTTACCAATGGTATGACTGTTAAAAACCGAATTGTCATGGCACCAATGACCACAATGTCTAGCTATTACAACGGGATGATCACAGATGAAGAAGCTGCTTATTATGGGTTACGAGCTGGTGGACCGGGGATGATTATTACCGGTGTTGCCAATGTGAACGAGCTTGGCCGTGGCTTTGAAGGCGAGCTTTCAATAGCCAATGATGACATGCTGCCAGGGCTGGAAAAATTAGCAAAGTCCATCAAAAAAGAAGGCACTCGAGCTATTTTACAAATCTTCAGTGCCGGCCGTAAATCGAGTTCTAAAATTCTACGGGGTGAACAGCCGGTAAGTGCTAGCGCCATTGCAGCGACTTATCCAGCAGATTCTGAAACACCTAGAGCTTTAACAGAACCTGAAATTTTGCAATTAATTGAAGATTTTGGAGCGGCTACAAAGCGCGCCATCCAAGCGGGCTTTAATGGCGTAGAACTTCACGGTGCAAATACGTATTTGTTACAGCAATTTTTCTCAGAAAATGCCAACCAACGGACAGACGATTGGGGCGGTTCTAGAGAGAAACGGATGAAGTTTGCGTTAGCAGTGATCGATAAAGTACGCGATGTGATTGCAACTTATGCAAAGCGGCCATTTTTATTAGGTTACCGAATTTCACCTGAAGAAATCGAAACACCAGGGATTCGATTGGCAGATTCCTTATATTTTGTAGATCAAATTAAAAACAAAGTAAGTTACATTCATTTATCAATGGGAAGTTATGAACGGACATCTTTGAATGACAAGACCGATAATGAAACTTTAATTGCCAAATTCCACGCCCATACAGACGGCATCGTACCATTGATTGGTATCGGCTCAATTGAAAGCCCAGAAGACGCAACAGCTGCCTTAGACGATGGTGCTGATTTTGCCGCAATTGGTCGAGAACTTATCCGGGAACCAAAATGGGTACAAAAAGTGATGCATGATGATTTGGCAAGTATTCGGACACAAATCAGCCCGTTCGATATGGATGAATTATTGATTCCTACGGCCATGCAACAGTACCTGTTGACCTCTTTTAGAAGCGTCATCAACTTCACCACCGACGCCGCAAAAGCAGAAGACTACCAAAATGAATTAGCCCCAATGGAAGGCTTTGAAAAGAAATTATAGAGCGTGTTTAAGATCAGAGCGTGACCTAGAGCGGGAAAGCCTCGAGTACTAACCTAGACTTACGACATAAGCCCGGTCTTGGCTTGTGAGTAAGGCGTAGTTATGTGAGAGCTTTGCTCTAGTGAACGCGTTTATGCAGAGCGCGCCAACACGAGTGATTTCATCTATAAGTTAAACACCTTTTAAAAACAAATCAAAAAAAGTTAGCCCAAAAATTTTGAGCTAACTTTTTTACATACAATCTATTTACGACAACGCTTCAACTTCCGGCGTCGCTGGCGTCAGCGACCACGTTAAGACACCAGAGAAATTGTTTTCAGGACTTAAGTCAACGTGCGGATTTTCCTGGATATAAAGTAGTGCTGACATGGGGAACGTTCCGGTTTGATCCGTATTTGAATCTGTGACCGTGATCCAATCACTACTGTCAGGAATCAGTACATCATTCGCTGTTCCGGATAGTTTCAGACTTAAGCCGCTTAAGTTTTGACCAGTGGTATCAGAAAGCGTTGATAATTTAGCCTGTAGGAGCCAGCCTTGCTGATTGGGACGCGTATCTGCAATTTCCAATAGATTTTCAGCTGCATTTTCTTCAGAAACCGGTTTGTAATTATCGTCTATTCCTAAATTACCATAATAAATTGTTCGAGGATTAATTTCAGAAAAAGTGAATTGCGGTACTTGATTTAAAATTAAATCGCCCACCGCTGGCAAAACATCTAGTTGAGCTTGATTTGAGCTAATTACAATATCTTTAGAGGTAAAGATACCTGTTTTAATTGTAATGGTAATCGTGAGTTTAACATAGTATTGATCGCCGCTGTCCGTTGCGGCTTTAGCATTGGTGATGAAGCTACTGCTGCCCGGAATTTGCAGGGCTTTACTATCATTTAAGTCTTCTGGTAAATCAAACGTTCCAGAACTATTAATAACCTCTTTACCAAAAGAGTTTTCTTTATAAACGCCTTTGCTGTTCTTAGCATAGTAAGTCCACTCAAAAGCACTCTTCTTGATTTCAGCAGTTTCGTCGTCACTAGCATCATAGAAACTATCGTAAATTTTTTCTAAACCACTGACTGGCCAAGCCAAACCATATTTTTGGGCGCGATCTAAAGCGACTTTCTGTGCTTTAAGACCGCCAACGTAGACAGTGGCAGTATCCGTCAAATTATTGGCTTTCCCCGTTAAATCTACTGGGATAACCGCATGTTCTGTGTCTGTATTAACCGTGCTGGAAATATCATCGTTGGCAACGGAAAAAGAAACGATGCGGCCAAAGTCTGGTTCAAAAGTAGCTATTGAACCGGCTTCATCCCAAGTTACCACACTGGTGGAATAGCTTGGATTTAAAACGGCAGTGACATCATAATCCATATCTGGGAAAATAACGTTGTTTTCAGGGACAACTTTAATCTCTTTAGCAGCCGATTCATCACTAACTACCACAACTTTAGCCAGTTTAGAGTAGTAGGTGAATAAGCTGTATTTAACGTTCATTTGGAAATAGTAAGTGCCCACGGGTAGATTTTCCCGACCGTTTGGCCCAAAACGGATTTTTGCTTCATGTTTATTTAAACCATTACCTTTAGCCGTATAAGGATCAGGATCTGCTTCTTTTAACCAAGTACCATCGGCTTGCAAGGTCCATTTAGTGACATAAATTTTAATACTCGTTAAGAAATTCCAATTGATCCCGGTGGTCTTCGTATCCACATTGGCTTCTGTACCTTCTAAAATGTATTGTTCAGCCTGAGGATGAATAATAAAGCCTGTCCGAAACGGAATGCCTAACATAACAAATCCATTACGATCTGGTTTTTTAACCCCATCTGCCGTTGTTGGCGGCGAAACTTCTTCTTCACGGACTAAGTCATCGTTGGCAATTGTGGCGCTAATTGCCGAATCTTGCTGGGCCTCTGTGATTTCTTCAGTGTTAATGGCCGGTTCATCAATAGCTTGTACCGGCGTAGTTTTAATAAAAATTAATAGTAGACTTAAAACCCCCAAACCAAGCATTAAAGCGAATCGATAGTTTTTTAATTTCATGGTTGCGCAAGCCTCCCTTCAGTGCGTTGAACGATGAATTTTTGATCTATAGCGTTTAATGAGTGCTAGCAGAATTACAAAAATAAGGCATAAGACAATAACACTGGCAATAATCCAAAATAGTAAATAGCGTGGTTTTTTAGAAGTTGTGGCCGTGTTTTTTTTCAGCTGACTGGCCTTAATTGTAAATGTCTGTTTTAAATGAAATGTTTTAGGACCAGAGCTTAAAGTCACTTTTAACGTGTATTGTCCGGCGTTTAATTTTTGAATCGGAATGGTGAAAGGATAAGCCAGCGTACTATTTGGTGCCATTTCAAGGTTTTCAGCATGTTTGGTGAAGCGGGCTTTTTTAACACCTTTTTGATAAAGGTCTGCGGTTAATTGAATTTTACCGAACATCACAGGGGCTTTGTTTACAATGTCCGCCGTGATTTGACCGGTATTATTAATTTGTTTAAAGTGCACCTGATTCATTTCTAAATTGGGCATTAATTTAGCGCTGTTGACCGGTTTTAAAATCACCGGGGTGGTAATGGCAAATTGATTTTGAATCCCCACCGTAGACTTATCTTGCTGCTGAGTGGTGTGCTGCTGGACGAAGATGCTGCCTAAGACGGTACCTTGTAGACCGCTATTTGGAATTTGAATTTCAAACGTTACTTGACCTTTAGCTAAGGGATTTAAAGTTATTTTTTGGTGTGTTTTTTGATTAGCGGCTAAATTAGGTAAAAGCATTGAGCCATTGGTGGCGTTTTTAGTTGTGCTGGGCGTGTAATCTATTTTGCCCTGGCTGGATGTGGTTGCAGCCACTAATTTTGCATCAAACGTCATTACTTTGGTACGGCTGGTATTTTCTACAGTTACGGTCAAAGGATAATGCTGATCCGGCGCAACGACTAAATTAAAATAATCTAAAGTTGTATCCGTTTGTGCCTCAGAGAAAACTGGCGTTACTGAAAAATTAGTATTGGTAGCCGCGAGGACCTGATGTGGCAACCCAAAAAGTCCGCCTAAAATAAAGCAGATGAATAAGTAGCAATGATATTTTTTAAGAATAGCCATTGGCAGACTCCTTGATAAACCCCAAATTGTTAACGATGAAATAACAGTAGACACCTTAACTGATACCCTAAGTTTATCGAATTGGTTCAAACATCGTCAAATATTATGCACTTTATAACGTTAATAAAATAAGAATTTAGTCTTCTAAAAAGAAAATAGCCATGAAAAAGCTGATAAATAAACTTTTTCATGGCTATTTTAATTTTTTTGAATATTAAAAATGATCTACAAATCTAAAGGATAGATGAGCAGATCATTTGAAGGTGTAATTTATATTTTAATAATTAGCTTAAAAATAACGACTTATTTTATAATTGAGGCACTTGTAAATCGGTTGTACTCAAATTCCAAGTAATGGTGCTGCCAAAAATTTGCTCATCAAATAGATTTACTTCGGGGTTCGCTGCTAAGGTCAGCGTACTGCGCATTGGAAAAACACCCGTTTTGTTTTGGCTGGACGTGGCGATCGTCAACCATTGGTCTTGATCTGGTAAATCAATAACCGGTGCGTTAGGAATACCCATTAAATTCAGATGTACCGAATTTAAACCTTGCTGGTGTTGGTCGGTAAATGGCGCTAGTTTTGCTTGCAATGTCCAATTATCACCATCTGTACGGGTATCTGAAACGGCCAATGTGCTATTGTCTAAGTTATCAGATTTGGGCTTGTTTGAGGAATCTAAAGTAGTGTTGCCTTGATAGATTTGACTTGACGGCACATTTGAAAAGTTAAAACTGGGCACTTGGGTCAGTGTTAAGGCGCCAGTACCCGGTTGAATGCTTAACTGGGCTTTATTTGTTGGGATCGTAATGCTCTTATTATCATTTAAAGTAAGGGTTAAATTGAGCTGTACATAAAAAGGCCGGCCGGCTTTAGTCGCTGAAGCAGCGGCAATAATAAATGGGCTATTCCCAGGAATCGTCAGCTTTTGATCTTGATTCAAAGTTTCTACACCATTGTTGAAATTGCCGCTAGTATTTAAAATATCGCTGGGCCAAGGCGTAGCAGCATATACACCGTTACTGCCGACTCGGTAGCAAGTCCACTGATAAGTGGCTGACTTAACAGCCTCGTATTCTGGTGAAAAGAATTCTTTTTGAATTTTTTCTAGACCATAGATTGGCCACGTAAGCCCTTGTTTTTTAGCTTGAGCAATCGGCAGATCCTGAGCCTTTAAGCCACCGACATAAATTTGAGCCGTATTACTGATAGTACTGTCCGTATTTTCTGCATTGGCCGTTAGATTGATCGGGAAACCGGGATGTTCAGTGTCGCGATTAACGCGCTTTGTAATTAAGCCGCTATCTGGGGTGAATTTTGTCCGGCGGCCGATGGACGGGTCAAAAGTTAAGCCAGTAATCGTACGCCAATTGACCGGGCTTGTGGCCGCTTCTGGCGTGATATTAGCAGTGGCTTCATAACTAATATTGGCAAAAACAGCTGTATTTTCAGGAAATACGGTTAAGTCTTTAGTGTTAATGTCATTTGGAGAAACCACAACTTTGGCCAGCTGTGAATAATAAGTGGAATAACCATAGGTAACTTGAATTTGAAAATAATGTACACCCACCGGCAACGCTGCTCGGCCACTTGGTCCGTAAGCAACATCAACCGCATGTTGGTTTAGTCCGATGGATTGTGCAGGATAATAATTCGAATCGAAGTAAGCCTTCCATTCATTGTTGCTATTCAGCGACCAACGGGTGACATAGAATTTGACACTTGTCAGTAAGTTCATCCCAGTAGCGGTGGCATGTAACAGCACATCTTTACCTTTTTTAGCATATTGAATGCTTGTTGGCTGTGATGTGAAACCATAACGCAGTGGAAAGCCTAATATGTTAAAACCTGCAGGCGTTGGGGTGGGGGCACTGTCACTTGCTCTTGTAGAGGGGAACGATTCAGGATCTGACGGTAGTGTCTCAAAAGGCTCTGCAGAGGGTTCAATTTCCGGTGTCAAGGCGGGAGCATCATCGGTTTTTGGCTCAGTTGCCGAGTCATCAGGCACAAACACAGCATCACTGCTGCTATCTGCTGCAGTGACCGCAGCAACTTGGTGGGTTGATATATTTGGCAGTATGGTTTGTGTACCTAATAGTACCATCGGCGTCCCAAGGCTAATAAACAGGCACAGTAGGCCTAAGCCCAGCTTTTTTTTAGGATGCCGCAAGGGGCGTCACTCCTTTCAATGTTTATGGTGCTGTCGTTTTAATAAGAACCAGAGTAGTGCAATCAACAAGATGAGCAAAATGAGGCTCAAGATAAGCCAAATCAGAAAAGTTGGCTTGTTTTGGGTGTGTCTTAGTAGTGGGTGCTTAATTTGTTGCGGATTAGTAGTCGTAATTTGGAAATTCTTAGATAAATTAAACGTTTTTTGACCAGAAGTTAATCGAATTTTTAACAGATAACGGCCTTTAGGTAACGGTTTATCAGGCATTAAGAGGTTATAGCCTAAAGTTGAATTTGGTGCCATTTGAAAATTGTGGTCAGTTTGGGTCAATACCGTTTTGTTGTCTTGCAGTATTTTGGCATTTAATTGAATTTGGCCAAATAGGACAGGACTGGCATTATGAATGTCGGCAATCAAAGCGGCATGGCCAGCAATGTTTGTTTGGGTCACGCCAGCTAATGTCAAATTAGGGATGATTTCAACCGGTGGCCCTTGAGTAATGGCGACCGGCAAGACCATGGCAAATTGATTATCAATGGTGAGACTGCTTTTCTTCTGATTGGGACTATCCAACCGGTGGATGTAGATACTCCCCAAAACGGTACCGGTAATGCCATCCGCAGGGATTTTTAAGTTGAACGTAATCGTTTGTTTTTGTTTGGGCCCGATGGTGAAATTCTGTTGATTCACACCATCAACGGCCAATTCTGGTAAAACAACTTTAGCGCTGGGATCACGTTTGAGTTTTGTCGGCGTGTAGTTAATGGCGCCATGACTGGAGGTGGTCGCTGTAATTAACTGCGCAGAAAAATCCAATGTTTCCGTTGAACTTAAGTTTTCCACAGTCGCTGTTAATGGATATATCTGGTTGGAAGCAACAGATAATGAAAAATAATCTAGCTTAGGATCGGTTTGGCCAGCAGCCGGGATAGCTTCAGCAGTAAAATCAGCGCTATTTGCGGCATGAACCGTTTGGGGCAGCGCAAAGCAAAAAAATGCGAGTAGGCCAATACCTAAGCTAATAAGCCATTTTTTCAAAGAAAACCCCTCTTTTTTTGTTGAAAAAGCTGAGACTACCAACAATGCAGTCCCAGCTTCTTTCATGAAAATTCTGTTAATTATAGTGCCGGTGTTACAGGCCCTGAAGAGGCTAGCGTCCAAGTTAAGGTAGCTTTATACTGGTCGTCTTGATTTAAAATGGCCATATTGTTAGCACCTAAAGTCAAGGTATTTGGTGAGCCAGTAAAAGCGTAAGAAAAATCACCGTGTTTTGTACCGTCACTTTGGGCTAAGACGACAGGTTGGTTGTCATCGTTAACCGTGCTAGAAATTGCTACTGGCCAACCATTACTGTTAGCAGCTAAGGACAGTTCGGCACCGGTTAAGGTGGTTTTTGCGTCGCCACCCTTTGAAAATTTATTTAATGAAACGCCTAAAGACCAGTTGTTAGAACCTAAACGGGTATCAGCGATTCCTAAGTCGCTAGAAACTAATGCTGATTTGCCTTCAAAGCCGTTATAAATTTCACTCGAAGAGATCGAACCAAAATCAAAGGTCGGAACTTTTTCCAAGATAAGTTTACCGCTATTGTCCGACGCAGATAGATTACTGTTATCGACTTTAAACGTTGCGTCTGAAGACGTTGGGGCACCGTCAGCATTTGTAGATGATGCTGGCGTATCATCGGCAGCAGAGACGATTGCTGTGGTTGATAAGAGGGGCAAAGTAGCCATCAATGATGCCCCAATGCGTACTAATGTTGTTTTTTTCATCTTGATAGACCTCATTTCTTTCTTTTGCCTGTTTTTTGCTACGAGTTAATTATAACGACTGCTACTGTATTCGTCAATTAAAAAAATCATAAAAAGGAAAAATATTATATTATATTGATTTTAAACAACCGAAAGTGATGATATAAGGAAATAAATTTAAAAACAAAGAAATCACCGTATAACCCTTGACATATCTGGTACTTATCCGCTAAATGATTTGAAAATATAATTTTATAAATTTTAAAAAATAAAAATAAAAAATGGCTATAATGATTAATTTCATTATAGCCATTTATTTTTTTAAAGCGTGCCGTCAACGTTGTTATAGTCTAAAACATTAATCCCCTCATCGGTTAATTCAATTGTTGTAACACTGCCGTTTAGTGGTGAGGTAGTGGCATCAAATTTACCATTGCCAAATTTTTCTGCAATACTGCGAATGGTTGTGCCATGGGAAACAATTAAGATTTTTTCACCATCGTGGGCTTTTTCTCGCAGCCATTTAAACCCTTTACCTAGGCGGGTCCAATATTCTGTGGCACTTTCAGCATCCCCGAAAGGATCAGCTTCATGCAAGAAATCTTTCGTTGCATCAAGGGAGTATTCGTTAATAATATCTGCGTAACCATTACAGCCATGGGGGCCGCCAGCAGCGTGCCACGTTTTGCTGGAATCTTCACCTTCATAGTAACCATAGAATTCTTCTCTAAACAATTCATTTTGGGAGAAGGGAATATGGGTGTTGATATTATGAGACAAAATAATTTCTGCCGTCCGAATAGCTCGGCCGCGGTCTGAAGAATAACAATGCTCAAACGTCAAGCTCTGTAGGCGTTTACCGGCTTGATGGGCATCGTCAAGACCTTTAGGGGTCAGTGGTGAATCAGACCAACCTTGCATGCGATTGTAGCGGTTAAAATAAGTTTGACCATGGCGCACTAAATAAACGGTCACCGTTTTCATTTTTTAAAGACCTCGCTATTCATTATAGTTTCCGGATTCAACATCTTTGATGAATTGTTTAAGATGATCAAAGTAAACCGGCGCATTATCAATCATATGATGATGACCGCCGTTTGGGGTTGTTACTAAGCGGGCATGGGGGATGACTTCGGCCATTCTGCGGGCAGAAGCTAAAGGCATTGTTTCATGTTCGCCAAAAGTTAATAATGTGGGCATCGTAATATTTTGAATTTGATCCCGCAAGTCAAAAGATTTTAGTTTGCCCGTTACGACAAATTCGTTATCCCCTTGAAAAGCGTTATAAACCGGTGTCGCCATTGTTGAGATTAAATGGCTGATAGCGGGTGGTTGTTTCCGATCCACGTAGCCTGCATTTAAAACATCTACATAGCTTTGATATTGGGCGTTATCCCAATCACCTTTGGCTTCGCAGTCTTTCATGAAGGCCACTGCATCAGCTGGCAAAGCTTCTTCTCGGACTTGGTTGATGTGGACGACGTATTCGTCAATGTTGTCCACCATGCTGGAAACAATGGCGCCTTTTAAATGTTGACCGTATTTCAAGGCGTACATCATCGTTAAAGCACCGCCCCAAGATTGGCCGATTAAATAAAAGTTATCTAAACCTAATTTCTGTCGAACTTCTTCAACTTCATCTAAGAAATAATCGTAACTTAAATATTTCTTGGCGATTTCTGGATCGCTGTAGTCGGGTTGATCAGAGTAAAAAGAACCTAACTGATCGTACATTGAAACTTGAACACCTAAATCAGCGAGTTTTTCACCAAAGTTTTCCCAATACTCATGATTGCCGCCAGGGCCGCCGTGTAAGCAAAGCAATTGAATATCGCCTTTACCTTGGGTATTGGTCCATAGATGGTAACCGTTGTCTAATGTAATGATGGTTGTCCCTTGTTTCATAAAATCCCTCATTTCTGTTTTATCAGTGGTCTATTACTATCTTACTTATTTTTCGTTTGAAAAAAAAGGGGTAAACTGCCAGTTCTGAATTTCCGGCAAATCTTCGCCGTTTTCTAAAATATATTGAATATGGGCTTCTAACTTGTGATTCATCTGTTTAAACAGCTCTGGTGCTAACGGCTGGGCGGTATTACTTAAGGCGAGGAGGGCTTCTTTGACAATATTGAACCGATCAATCCCGTTTTGCACCCGTAGATCAAATAAGGTTGTGACGCTGCCTTCTTCTTGATAGCCATTAATAAACTCAGGGGTGTTCCGACGGTAAGACAATAGGCCTTGAACCGTAGCGGGGTAGCCGTGGAAATTAAAAATAATCGGCCGGTCAATGGTGAAAAGTTTGTTGTATAGATTATCCGTCAAGCCCCGAGGATTAATGCGGGGATGCTGTAAGCGCAAGAGATCTAACACTAAAATAACCCGAATGGTCAAGTTAGGCAGTGCCTGGCGTAAAATCATACTGGCCGCCAGGACTTCGGTAAACGGGGCGCCACCAGCTGCAGCCAAAACTAAATCTGGATTTTCAGTGTCATCGCTGGCCCATTGCACAATTTCAATACCTTTAGCCATCAAAGCCTGGCTTTCTGTCAATGTAAACCACTGTGGCGTTGATTGTTTTGGTGTGATCACATAATTTACTTTTTGGTGGGTTTTGATCAAAGAATTGATCGTGACTAAAGTTGTATTCACGTCCACGGGTAAATAAAGCCGGACCAATTCGGCATTTTTGGCAGCTAGTGTATTTAATAATTCCGGATTTTGATGGGTAAAACCGTTTTTATACTGTTCCCAGACGGTTGCTGTACCAATTAAATTTAAAGCGTTCAAATCTTTATACCACGCATGCCGGCTTGCTTGTGTCAGCCACTTTAAGTGCTGGGCAATCATCGAGCTGACGATTGGCAAGAAAGCCTCGTATGAAACAAATAAGCCGCTGCCGCCAGTTTGCAAGAAGCCTTCCAGTAAGCCTTCATCTAAATGTTCGGATAAGACATTATCAATGACGTGATCCTTTAGGGCAATTTGATTAGAATGGCTTTCATCCGGACTGAGTAGTAAAAATTGATCCCGTTTGGGATTTTGTTGGCTAATTTTATTAAAATAAGTGCTGAGTGCCGCCATATTGGACGCTTTTTGCGCCCCGGGTTGGGTAATCACACATTGGCTCGTTTCCAAAGCATCCTGTACCTTTACAGCTAAGCCTTTGCGGTTAGTATATAAATTATCAGTGACATGATAGTCTTCAGGCGGCAATAAAGCCGTCAATTGTTTAGGTTGTCCATCAGCGGTGAATAATTGATCGGGCCGATAGCTGGTTAACCACTGGTTCAAACCTGCAAGATCATCTGGCGCGACCGGTAGCTGATGGCTGGCAATGGTGCCAACGACCGGCTTTGGCCCAGTCATCCCTTTAGGCGTTTTTAACAAAATCACCGGCCAATTACCAGCGTGTAACGCCGTCATAGCTTGATCAAAGGCGGTTGCTAGATCTTTTTGCAAGGTAATATCTGCTTGCTGAGCAGTGACAATCAGCGGTTCATAGTTTAAACTTTGGAAATAGGCTTTAAGCTGGGCATCGGATTGCTGCGCTAAAAAGCTTTGGTTTTCCATCGTTAAGCCGTTAATATTGATGATCGGCAAAACTTTGCCATCTTGATCGGTCAAAATACGATTTAATTGCCAAGACGCTTGCAGCGGACCGGTTTCAGCTTCACCATCCCCAATAATGCAGACGGTTAAAAGCCGTTTGTGTCCTAGTACAGCGCCAAACCCATGCATCAAAACGTAGCCTAGTTCTCCGCCGGGATGAATTGCCCCGGGGATAGCAGGTTCTGGATGGGAAGCGTAGCCGAAGGGATGGGCGAATTTACGATAAAGTCGCGTTAAGCCCGCAAGACTTTGTGTTAGTTTAGGATCCACTTTAACTAAATCATTATTTAAATAGGCATTTGCCAGCAGCGCCGCGCCACCATGACCTGGGCCTTGGAGGACTAGCGTTTGTTGATGATATTTATTAATGAGTCGATTTACTTGGGTATAAATCAAGTTTTGCGCGGGAATTGTTCCAAAGTGACCACTGACCAATGGCTTTACATCGTCGGCCGTGATCGGGCTTTGAAGTAAAGGATTATCTTTTAAATAGGTCATTGCTGCCGCTAAGAAGTTGGCGGCATTAAAAAAATTCTGCATTTGTTCAAAATAAGTATCGTCATTATAATCCGGCATATCATCCCTGCTTTCTAAGTTAGCTTAACTCTATTATACAAAAGTTCTATTAAATAGGAGGAAATTTTTTATGACACACCAAAAACAATCTTTAATCGCTGGTATAACAGCTTTAATTGGTTTTGCCATCGGTTTTTATACGGACCACATTTTAGTCGGCCTATTTGGTGGCTTGGCAATCGGCTATTTGATTACATTTTGGATACCGCGCTTTTTGCGAAAACGGTCTAAATCTGATAAAAAGGACGTTTAATTTCTATTGAAATCGCCCCAGGTAAGCACCATAATTGCGAGATATCAGTAATTGTGCTATGATAGACTATCCAAATTAGTGTTTCTTGAACCTAGTGAGCTAAATAAGTGCCTCGCTGGATTTGTGAAAACTCTGTAAGACACAGTTCATCTTAAAGTTAGGAGCGTGCTGTATGGACGAAAATAATCAAGCGCAACAAGTTAAGGAACAACGCCATTTGAATGAAGTGGTGGCTCAGCTGGATCAGCGGTATCAAACGTTGGATCAAAAAATCAAGCAAACACAAGCCGAAGAACAAGCCATTAACAAGACATTCTTTGATGATGTGAAGCTGAGCTATGGCAGTGACACGACAAATTTGGAAACAGCACTGTCCATCCGGCAACAACAGCAGCTACTATTAGAACGTAATAACAGCTGGCAGTCCGCCGATCAAGAGCAGCAGACCGTGGCTCGATTACAAAAGAATCCGTACTTTGCTCGAGTGGATTTTCATGAGCACGGTGAACCTAAAAAAGAAAAAATTTATATTGGTCTCAGTTCATTTTCTGATGAACAAGGCAAGTTTTTAATTTATGATTGGCGGGCACCGATTTCTTCAATTTATTATGAAGGTAAATTAGGGGCCGTCACTTATAAAACCCCAGATGGTGTCCAATCAGTGGACTTATCTTTAAAACGACAATTTTTGATTAAAGATGACGTGATCCAGTCGATGTTTGACACGACAGAAACCATTGGGGATCAGATGCTCTTAGAAGTGTTGGGTGAAAAATCAACACCGCAAATGAAGAGTATCGTCACCACCATTCAAAAAGAGCAAAATCAACTAATTCGGGATACGGATTCAGAATTGCTTTTTGTTCAAGGGGCAGCAGGTTCGGGAAAAACTTCGGCGGTTTTACAGCGAATTGCCTTTTTACTGTATCAATACAGAGGTAGTTTAAATGCCAGTCAAGTGATCATGTTTTCACCCAATCAGTTGTTTAACGATTATGTTGAAAACGTATTGCCGGAATTAGGGGAACAGAATATGGTTCAGTTAACCTATAGTCAATTTGCGGGCCGGCGGGTACCTAAACTAACCGTTCAAAGCTTAAGCGAGCAGTTTGAAAGTGAGACGACCCCGGATCAAAAAAATAGTCAGCGGCTTAAAGCAAGCTTGGCCTTTTTTAAAGCTTTAGAAACGTATGGCCATCATCTAGAAAAGGCGGATATGCGTTTTAAAGATATTAAATTCCGGGATGAAGTTTACTACTCTAAGGCTAAAATTAAAGCGATTTATTATAGTTTTAATGATAACTATCATTTGGGCAATCGCTTAGATGCCACGAAAGAAAAATTGTTGCGGTCGTTGAATCATCGGGTGACCCAAGAAGCTAAAGCAGATTGGGTCCAAGAACTGGTGGAAAATTTGTCCAAGGATGAATTACAACAGATGTATAGCAGCGCCGACCAAGAATTTGACTCCAGTGAAGATGAATATAAATTTTTAGCAAAACAGATTGTGATGCAGCAATTAGAAAAAGTGCATCATCGAATTATTAAAAATCAATTTTTAAATATCCGGGGCCAATATATTAATTTTTTGCGACAAGTCCCTAAACTTTTGAATTTAGCAGACTATGACTTAACTGAGAATCAATGGTCTGAACAAATTGAACAAGTTAAAGCAGATCTGCGGGCTGAAAAAATTAGTGTGGCTGATATTAGTGCTTATCTTTATTTATATGATTTGATGACTGGCAAACATGGCGATCGGGATATTCATTTTGTTTTCATTGATGAAATTCAAGATTACACGCCGTTTCAATTGGCATATTTAAAGTTCAATTTTCCAAAAGCACGGTTTACGATGCTGGGGGATTTGAATCAAGCGATTTTTACCAATTCTGCCAATCAAGATTTATTAGCACAGACGAATCGCTTATTTGCCAAAGAAAAGACAAAAGTTGTCCAATTGACCCACTCTTATCGGTCTACGGCCCAAATTACAGATTTTACAAAGGCGATTTTAAAAAATGGCCAAAAGATTGAAGCCTTTGACCGGCAAGGCCCTAAACCGAATATTGCTATTGAAAATAGTGCGGACACCTTGCAGCAGCGGGTAATTGGTCAGTTGGAAAAAAATAACCGTAATCAATTGAGTACGGCGATTATTACGAAAACATTGGCCCAAAGTAAGGCACTACAGGCGGCTTTAAAAGCAGACGGCTGCGAGGTGACGTTGATTCGTTCAGAAAATCAGCGGTTGGCAGCGGGGGATATTGTGATCCCGGCCTATTTAGCGAAGGGTTTGGAATTTGATGCGGTTATTGCCTACGATTTGTCTGCGGTTAATTATCCAGATGAAGACGAGCGGCAATTGATTTATACGATTGCGTCTAGAGCCATGCATACGTTGACTATTGTGGCACAAAAAGAATTAACGCCATTATTAACGGCCGTCACGCCAACGTTGTATCGCACGGAAAATGTGACCCGCCAATAGATCATAAGCAACTTCTGTAAAGTGAATCCCGTCTGGCTGTAATAACAGTTGGTCGGGATTTTTTTCGGCCAGCATGATATCTAATAGCGCAACACAGGGGAGGTTGTTTTGCTTGGCCACGAGTTCGGCACTGGTGACATAATTTTGGATTAATGCTAAATTACGTTCACCTAGGCGCCGACTGTCTGAATAAGGCGGTGTGACTAAAATAACTTTAGATGCGCCGATTTGGTCGATGAGTGCTTGTAGTTGATTTTGATAGATGGTTTCGGTGATGTAGTTTGTGGTGGAGATGTCATTGGCACCAAAAAATAAGATCACTAAGTCCGGTTCTTCAGCAACCACGAGATTATTCACCCACCCTAGGGCATCGGTAGTCGTTGCGCCAGGGACTGAGGCGTTGACGATTGTGTCGTTTGGACAAAGCTGTTGCATTTTTGTTTTAAAAATACTTGAAGTAAAGCCGTTATGATAACCAGCAAAGATTGAGTCACCGAATAAAATAATTTTTGCCATTGCAAATTTTTGCTCCTTACGTCATTATATGGGATATATAATATAATTTATTTTGATGAAAAAGGATGTCGTTATGGATAATAAAAGTAAGTTAATCACGTGTAGACAGACTTTAGTGGTTTCTAACCATCGCGTTTTCCCACAAGATTTGAATAACTACGGTTTTATGTTTGGGGGCCGATTGTTAGCAATTTTAGATGATGTTGCTTCTATTTCAGTTTCTCGTTTTACCCGACGACAAACCGTGACTGCGTCCATTGATCAGTGCAATTTTTTGCGATCTTTCCAAAAGGATAATTCGGTTTGTATGGAGACTTACGTTTCTGGCGTGGGTAGCCGCTCCATCGAGGTTTTTGCCAAAGTAATTGGAGAATCGTTGTTTTCTGATGAACGCTACATTGGCGCCACCGCGTTTATGACCTTTGTTTTACGGGATAGCGCGCCGGTGATTAATCAATTAGTGCCAGAAAGTGATGAAGAAAAAGCTGTTGTGGCCGGTTATGCGGCCCGCAAAGCAAATCGACACGTAGAATTGATTGCAAATCAAGAGTTAATGAAACAGCTCAACACGAACTTTCCATGGTAGTGTTGAATCTAATGAGTGAGGCAGGACAAGATGGATTCGAACGAAACGTATGATGTTTTTGACAGAAAAGATTGGCAACGGTTTCATGGTCGTCTAGGTACAAATCATATTACCCAACAAGAATTAGCCCAAGTAAAGGCGTTAAATGATAATGTCTCTTTAGAAGACGTGCAGGTAATTTATGCGCCGTTGAGACATTTGATTCATATTTATTTAAATCAATATCAACAGCAGCGCACAGCAGTATCTGATTTTTTGAACCATCCAAGACGGCATGTGCCGTTTGTGATTGGCATTGCTGGTAGTGTGGCTGTGGGGAAAAGTACGACTGCTAGATTATTAAAATTATTGCTTTCTCGATCTTATCCCAATTATAAAGTACAGCAGATTACAACGGATGGTTTTTTGTATCCTAACGCAGAGCTTACTCGGCGGGGGATTTTAGATCGTAAAGGCTTTCCGGAATCTTATGATATGGAAGCTTTAATTAACTTTATGAATGCGGTGAAGTCGGATAAACCCCAAGTACTGGCACCAAAATATTCGCACCAAGTCTATGATATCATTCCTGATCAATATGATGTGGTAGATCGGCCGGATATTTTGATTGTGGAAGGGATTAATGTGTTACAATTGCCTTCTAACGCACCGATTTATGTCAGTGACTTCTTTGATTTTTCGATTTATGTTGATGCGGATCCTAAGTTGGTGGAACAATGGTATTTGGAACGGTTTGGCGTATTGTTGGATACGGCTTTTACGGATCCGGATAATTATTATTATCAATATGCCATTGGGGATCGTAAAGCTGCTTTTGACATGGCTAAAAAAGTTTGGCGGGATGTGAATCTGAAGAATTTACGGGCTTATATTTTACCGACGCGTTCTCGAGCAGATTTGATTTTGCATAAATCGGCACATCATTTGATTGATCAAGTTTATTTACGTAAGTTCTAAATTAGTTATGAGAATTTGTTCGTTTCTATTGATTTTTTGGTGAGATATCTATATGATAATTTGGAGTGTTCCTTTTTAGTTAATTAAAGACATAGGGGTGTTGAGTTTGGCTTCTACCGATATGAAGAATATCGATAAGATTATTGTGTTAGACTATGGCAGTCAATACAATCAATTAATTACACGTCGAATTCGTGAATTTGGCGTCTATTCAGAATTATTGCCGCATACAATTTCAGCTGAAGAAGTTAAAGAAATGGCACCAAAAGGGATTATTTTCTCTGGCGGCCCAAATAGTGTTTATGACGATGGGGCTTTTGGCATTGATGAAGGTATCTTTGAATTAGGGATTCCGATTTTGGGGATTTGCTACGGGATGCAGTTAATGTGCTATAAGTTACCAGGTGGTAAAGTAGCGTTTGCGGATAACCGTGAATATGGTAAGGCAGATATTGATGTTAAAAATCCAGAATCTGTTTTATTTAAGGGCTTGCCAACAAAACAAACGGTTTGGATGAGTCATGGGGACTTGGTACAACAAGCACCCGATGGTTTTGAAGTGGTGGCCACATCACCAAACTGTCCAGTGGCTTCTATTGCTGATGACAGCCGGAAGTTTTATGGTATTCAATTCCATGCGGAAGTTCAAAATACGGAATATGGTCATGAAATTTTAAAACACTTTACGTTTGATGTTTGTCAAGCAGAAGCAAATTGGTCTATGGCTGACTTTATCCAACAGCAAATTGCGGTTATCCGTGAAAAAGTTGGAGATAAGAAGGTCTTATTAGGTCTGTCCGGTGGGGTGGATTCTAGTGTGGTTGGCGTCTTGTTGCACGAAGCAATTGGCGATCAATTGACCAGTATTTTTGTGGATCATGGTTTGTTACGTAAAGGCGAAGCAGATCAAGTTATGGCAAGTTTAGCAGGTAAATTTGGGTTAAATATTATTAAAGTAGATGCTCAAGAACGTTTCTTGTCTAAATTAGCAGGTGTCAGTGATCCAGAACAAAAACGCAAGATTATCGGTAACGAATTCATTCGCGTTTTTGATGATGAATCTGCGAAGTTAGATGGGATTGAATTCTTGGCTCAAGGCACGCTTTATACGGACGTGATTGAATCTGGGACAGATACAGCCCAAACGATTAAATCCCATCATAATGTGGGCGGTTTGCCAGAAGATGTTCAATTCCAATTAATCGAACCTTTACGGACTTTGTTTAAAGATGAAGTGCGGGAATTAGGTGAGAAGTTGGGGATGCCCCATGAACTCGTTTGGCGGCAACCTTTCCCAGGTCCTGGTTTAGGGATTCGGGTAATTGGTGAAATTACTGAAGAAAAACTACAAATTGTCCGGGATAGCGATTTGATTTTACGTGAAGAAATTGCGAATGCCGGTTTAGAACAAGAAGTTTGGCAATATTTTACAGTCTTACCTGGCATTCGTTCTGTAGGGGTTATGGGTGATGGCCGGACGTATGATTATACGGTAGGTATTCGGGCTGTGACTTCCATTGATGGTATGACGGCGGACTTTGCCCAATTACCTTGGGCTGTTTTGCAAAAAATTTCAGTTCGAATTGTAAATGAAGTGGCCCACGTTAACCGTATCGTGTATGATATCACGAGCAAGCCACCTTCAACTATTGAGTGGGAATAGTAGAAGCTAAGATATAAATACCGTTATACCGGCGTTTCTTGACTCTTTTCTTCTGTATTTCCCGTTGCTGGCACCGAAATGGCACCAGTAATGTGTTTCTTGCCCGTAAACTGATTACGAGTGGGGACAACGACTGAATGATCCGCCGGAGTGAAATCAACTAGACCATTAAGGTGTTGTGCTGTCTCAAAGTTACTATTTGGATATAGATGTCCATAAGTTCCTAAAGTTGTTTGAATGTCTTCATGTCCCAAACGTTCCTTAATAATTAATGGGTTTTCCCCAATACTAATTAACAAGGAAGCATGAGAATGTCGAAGCGCGTGGACACGAATTCGATGAACATTCGCGGCCTTAGAATAGACGTTGATTACTTGAGACAGTGATCCGCGAGTAGTTGGCACACCATTGTATGAAAGCACAAAATCTGTTTTAACTTCAGACGCTTGAATCTCTTTCCACTCGGAGAGATATTCAAGTGTCTTTTTGTCTAACGGAACTGTCCGAACACTGGCGCGAGTTTTGGGTGAAGTAAATTCATAGTTAAACGCATTTAAATAATAAAGTGTTTTGTTGATCCGTATCGTACCGGCTTTAAAATCAACGTCTTCCCACTGAAGAGCGGTTGCTTCACCGATGCGGGCACCGGTCATAAATAGAAGCCAAATTGTGGTGAAATTGAAACGCTGATAGTAGTCATTAAGATCCATTAAGGAAATAACTTTCTCAAACTCGGCTTTAGTCCAGAAATCGACTTTCTTCTTTTCCTTCTTTAAATTGCCAACAATTTTTGTTGGATTCTCTTCACAGAATCCTAGTACAATTGCACGATCAAAAACCAAAGATAACAAGCATTGAACTAGGCGGGTGTATGAATTACTTACTTGACTCTTCATCATGATTTGCCATTTCTGTATGTCCACCGGCGTAATTTTGTTAATGAAATACTTGTTAAATCCTTTGAATTGCTTTCGAAAGACGCTAACGCGACTGTCAAAAGTAGCCTTTTTGACATGACCTTCATACCAAGGAATAAAGAATTGCTGGCAGAAGTCACCAAAGGTAATCTGATCTGTTGAACCTTCTTTAACCCCATTCGCCATTAAATCACGATAAGCAGTCTTTGCTTCACGCATTGTTTTAAATCCGCTACGGCGTTTTTGGACACGTTTACCAGTTCGTTCATCCACACCAATGTTGGCACGGAAATAATAGGTGCCGTCTTTTGCTTTTTTTATTACTTCGGTTGTCTTTGTCATTATGATTGCTCCTCTGACGCAGATGCACCGATTTTAGCTAACTCTGAAAGAGTTCGCGCATTGAGCGTAAGACCTAATACTTCTTCAACCGCAGTTACTGGAACGCGGCCTAGCTTTGGTGACTCGTAATATGGACAGCCTTTCTGGACCATTAACAGCTTTGCACGTCTGATAATGTCTTTAGAAGCCCAAGGTCCATATCCTAAAGCCACAAGTTCATGTTTAGTCATAGTGACAACGTGAACCATAATTAGCCTCCTTTCGCTGGAAGCTAGACCGTATATCTTAGCTTCCATATTAACAGGATTGGGGAATAAGTGCAGCTCAATTGTGTCGGAAAACTTGCTACCCAGTTCCGTCACTAACGGACATAGGAATTTCACCTCTCCTGCTTACGTGGGAGCCTCGCGGAAGTATCATTATTGACTTAACTTGTACGATCATCAGTTAAAAATCGTAATCAAAGTGTGGGAGGCGCTCGCACTTCTGGTCATGGCGTCCGCAGATCAACAGTTCAAGTAAAGTCAGAAAGTCAGGGTAGCAATATTCAGTTTTCAAAGGACTCACAGGTGTTATTGCCTGCTCACTATATACATACAGATAAAAATAGAAAATGAAACCCAAAAAGCAAACTAATCGAAAAAAGATTAGCTGAAATAATGCTTGACGTTTACATAGATATAGGTCTATATTGTAGATATAGATACGTGTCTATATTTGTGAGGGGAGAACGTCAATGGATTATCAAAATTATGTGCTAATGCTAAAAGCAATGGCTGACCCTAATCGTCTCAAAATCATTGATTTACTTTCCTGCGGTTCGCTTTGTGCCTGTGATATTTTAGAACATTTTGATTTTTCACAACCAACGTTATCGCACCACATGAAAGTTTTACAAAATGCTGGGATCGTCACGGCACGTAAAGAGGGTAAGTGGCAGCATTATACATTGCAGGCTGAATTTACGGCTAAATTTAGGCAAGGGACTGAACTACTTTTAGCCAGCAATGAAGAATGCGTTTGTCATGGTGACGATTGCATAGATCAGCAGACAAGTCATTCCAGAAAGGTTGTTATCACTAATGAAAAAAGTTGAATTATTTGAACCAGCGATGTGCTGTTCTACCGGCGTTTGTGGGCCAGCGGTCAATGAAGATCTATTAATGATCACTTCAGCGTTTGACGCGTTACAAGGTGTTTCCAGCGTTGAAGCCGACCGGTATAATCTTAGCAATAATCCAGATGTCTTTAGTCAGCGGGCCGATATTCTAGCTGCAATCAAGGATGATGCCGATGCAACATTGCCGATCACTGTTGTCGACGGCAAAATTGTTAAAACCGGCGCTTACCCAACAATTGATGAGTTATCGGAATATACTGGTTTAGTTTTCGTGCCGGCTGATCAATCAAGCGGCTGTTGTGGTGGAAGTGGCTGCTGCTAATTTTTTGGTTGAAGCAAGAAATGACACAGCCGTTTCTTTTAAATTATATATAGATGATTATCTATGTTAGGAGAATATATATGCGCGAATATCAACCACAAAATGCTAATTTAACTCATTATTTATTTTTCACTGGTAAAGGGGGCGTCGGTAAGACCACAACGGCTAGTGCCACCGCCATCAATCTAGCTGATAGCGGTCAGCAAGTGATGCTGGTCTCCACTGATCCAGCTAGTAATTTACAGGATGTATTTGATACTGATTTGACCAATAAACCCAAGGCAATCACCGGTGTGCCCGGTCTATTTGCCGCTAACTTTGATCCGGTGACTGCTGCCGGTGAATATCGGGAAAGCGTCGTTGGTCCTTACCGCGGCGTGTTACCGGATGCAGCAGTCAAAAATATGGAGGAACAGTTGTCTGGTTCATGTACGGTCGAGATCGCATCGTTTAATGAATTCGCTAAATTTTTAACTGATCCCGCTGTCGATCAGCGCTTTGATTATATTATTTTTGATACAGCGCCGACTGGTCATGCGTTGCGTATGCTGCAATTGCCCTCAGCTTGGAATAATTACTTGGCGGAAAATGATCGTGGGGCTTCATGCTTAGGCCAACTAGCCGGGATGGGCGACAAAAAAGCAATTTACGCCAAGGCTGTGGCTACTTTAAGTAATGGCGAATTGACCACCTTAATGTTAGTCACGCGTCCCCAAAAAGCATCATTACTGGAAGCGGCGCGGGCAGCCCAAGAATTAGCTGATATTGGCATGCAAAATCAACAATTAATTATTAATGGAACGTTGAAAACACCGACTGATCGTGCTTCCCATGCTATTTTTGAGCAGCAGCAGACTGATTTGCAACAGATGCCAGCAACATTACAGGCGTTGCCCCAAGCAGAAGTACCGTTACGAGCGTACAATGTTACTGGCCTAGATAAGTTGAGATTAGTTTTACAACCGGAACAACCAAGTTTAGCAACTTATCCGGCAATTACCAATCACTATCCTAATTTAGATACCATTGTTGCTGATTTAATTAAGACTAACAAAAAAATTATTTTCACCATGGGTAAAGGCGGCGTAGGTAAAACTACGGTGGCCGTGCAGATCACTAAAAAGCTGGTGGCCCAGCATAAAACCGTTCATTTAGCCACCACTGATCCGGCTGATCATCTTGATTTCTTTAACACAGATGATCCTGCAATCACCATCAGTCATATTGATGAACAGCAGGTACTTAAGGACTATCAAAATGAAGTGCTGACGACGGCGCGTCAAACCATGAAATCGGCCGATGTTGACTATGTGGCTGAGGATCTACGCTCACCATGTACGCAAGAAATTGCCGTTTTCCGCGCTTTTGCTAACATTGTCGCCCAAAATGATAGTGATGTTGTAGTCATCGATACGGCGCCAACCGGCCATACGCTACTGCTACTGGATTCGACTCAAAGCTATGCCAAAGAAGTCAAACGCACTGCCGGTGATGTGCCTCAAGCAATCGTTGATCTGTTACCGCGGCTACAAGATCCAGCGCAGACTGAAATTGTAATGGTGACTTTACCGGAAACAACGCCAGTTTATGAGTCGATGCGCTTGAATGATGATCTAGATCGGGCCCAAATTGCGCACACCTGGTGGTTGGTCAATCAAAGTATGCTGGCAACGGAAACAACGCATCCTTGTTTGCAGGCCCGGGCGCAAAATGAAGTTGAATGGATCGAAAAGGTTAAGCAGATTTCCAATGGTCATTTTGCAGTTGAACAATGGCAACCAGATTTTGAGCAGGCGTTATTAACGATTTAGCGTTATTAAAATTTGAAATAAAGGTATCAATTAATCAGGGTAGCAATACCCTGATTTTGGTAGTTGGGAGGAACCATGCAAGTCTTTTTCGCCGTTTTTATATTTTTACTGACATTATTATTTGTTATTTGGCAACCTAAGGGACTATCAATTGGCTGGACTGCGATTGGTGGTGCCGTTCTAGCACTATTATTCCGGGTGGTCACGTTTAAAGATGTTGGCACTGTCACCGGAATCGTTTGGAACGCGACTTTATCTTTCGTCGCAATTATTTTGATCTCACTAATTTTGGATGAGATTGGTTTTTTCGAGTGGGCTGCCTTACATATGGCGCGGCTAGCTAAAGGTAATGGCGTGCGCATGTTCATTCTGATCGCCGTTTTAGGTGCAATTGTCGCCGCCTTATTTGCTAACGATGGTGCAGCGTTGATTTTAACGCCGATCGTCTTGGCAATGGTCCGTGCGTTACATTTCGATGAAAAGCGGGTTTTCCCATTTATCATTGCTAGTGGCTTCATCGCTGATGCAACATCACTACCGTTAGTTGTCAGTAATCTAGTCAATATTGTATCAGCTGATTTCTTTGGTATCACATTTTCGGAGTATGCGCTACGGATGTGGCTACCGGATCTTTTTTCATTAGTTGCTAGCATCGGTATTTTGTACTTATATTTTCGTAAGGCGTTACCTAAACACTATGATGCCAGCCAAGTTGCTGAACCAAAATCGGCGATCAAGGATCAACGATTATTTAAATTTTCTTGGGTCGTGCTGGCAGCGTTATTGATTGGTTACTTTAGCAGTAGCTTCCTAAATATTCCAGTTTCGATTATTGCTTTGACGATTGCCTTGATCTTTTTGCTAGTCGGTCAGCTAAGTCATCACGTCAATACCAAGGCCGTTATTAAAGGTGCACCGTGGAATATTGTTTTCTTCTCAATTGGAATGTACGTGGTGGTTTATGGCCTACAAAACGTTGGCTTAACGGCATTGCTTGCGGGAATCATTGCTAAAATGGCAACTGGTGGGCGTTTTGTCGCCACCATGGGCATGGGCTATATGGCTGCGTTCTTGTCGTCGGCCATGAATAACATGCCAACTGTGATGATCAATGCTTTATCGATCAAAGGGGCGAATGTCTCTGGCTTAATGCACCAAACCTTAGTTTATGCTAATATTATTGGTTCTGATCTAGGACCAAAAATTACGCCAATCGGTTCATTAGCAACTTTAGTTTGGCTACATGTTCTAGCGCAAAAGGACGTTAAGATTGCTTGGGGCACTTATTTTAAAATTGGTATCACGATCACGATTCCAGTTTTATTCATTACACTATGTGGTTTATGGTTATCGTTAAGTATCTTTGGTTAAGGAAGGATAGCTGATTATGATGCAAACTAAATATGAGCAACAGAATTCATTGGGTAATAGTCTAAACATAATCGATACTTTGGTGAAGCAAGTTGTAAGTGCAGAAATAGAAGCAATTTCTGCGGCGTATCTGATTCAAGCCAATCAATAAATTAATCTGCTTGAATTAAAATATAGCCATGAACTAGTAATTCAACAGAACTTGTCTCAGGTGGAAACGGCCTTTTTGCAAATCAATTAGTTAATTCTAGATAATTTAGCGGTTAGTTATTTTCGTGACTATACTCAAGTGGAGAAAGAGTTTGATCATTTTGACCGCCTGATAGGTGAGGTAAAAGATGATCAAAATAGAGATTTTTGAAGCAGCAATGTGTTGCGCAACTGGTGTTTGTGGGCCAAGTGTTAACAAGAAACTTATTCAAACGACTGCAATTCAGCGTCATGTTAATGCAGACAGCAAAAACAGAATCACACGTAAAAATCTAGCACAAAACCCAGATGCCTTTGTTCATAGTCAACAAGTGCATGACTTATTAGAAAAGTATGGCGTCGCAATTTTACCAATTACTATGGTCAATGGTAAAATCGTTAAACAAAAAGATTATCCAACTTTTCAAGAGTTCTCAGACTACCTACAGCAAGATTTAAGTCGGGCACGTGTTCATTAACCGGAGTGAAAGGAATTAATTAAATGGTACGTGATGCAGAAAAATTATTGATCATCGGTGGTAGTGACGCTGGTATTTCAGCGGCCTTAAAGGCCAAAGAACTTAAACCGCAACTAAGAGTTCAAGTATTATTGGCAGATGAGTACCCTAATTTATCAATTTGTGGATTGCCCTATGCAGTTAGTGGGGAGGTACCCAATTGGCATTCATTAGCTCATCGGGATTTACAAGAATTAACGTCGACTGGCGTTGAGTTTCAAATGAATATGATTGCTAAGAAAATTGATCCGCAGCAACATGAAGTTATCGCGCATTCGTTTGCGGGTGAATTACAAATTTATCATTATGATCATTTGGTTGTAGCCACTGGAGCCAAGCCAAAATTATCTGGTATTACAGGGATAGACTTAGCGCGTACACAACAGCAGAATAGTAAAGTTCGTGTTTTGCATACGATGGCAGATTATTTTGCGCTTGAAACGAATTTGACTACAAACAGTGTGCAAAATGTGGCTATCGTAGGCTCCGGCTATATTGGGATTGAAATGGCGGAGGCGTTGCAGAAACGTCATTTAAACGTGACTATTTTTCAACGTGGCGCAGAGATACTATCAACGGTCGATGCTGATTTAGGCCAAATCGTTCATCAAAAATTAGTTGCTAATGATGTTCAGGTTGCAACTAACTTAACTGTTTCAGAAATTAATGAAACTGAAACTAAGGTGAAGGTTGTTGGTGTGAATGCGGATCAAAAGATAAATACTTATGATTTTGATTTGGCTTTAGTTGTGGTTGGTGTTCAGCCGAATACTGATTTATTAGTCGCAGCTGGTTCCGAAACTGGAATTGCTGGTGCCGTCAAGGTTGATCAATATATGCAAACTACGTTACCAGATATATGGGCGGCCGGTGATTTAGTTGAAACAAAACATCATTTGTTAGGGAAGGCTTACTTACCGCTGGGCACAACGGCACACAAACAAGGGCGAACTGCCGGGTTCAATGTTGCTGGTGTTCCACGTACCTTTAAGGGTAGCATTGGGACTCAAGTGCTAAAGGTATTTGATCTAGTAGTTGCGCGGACTGGATTATTAGCAAAGGAGGCCATACAGGCAGATTTTGCGCCATTTACTGTAACAACCGACGTCGATGATCATAAAGCGTATTTTCCGGGTGCACATAAGATTAAGATCAGGATTACCGGTGATCAACATACCGGCCGACTTTTAGGCGTACAGGTAATTGGTTATTACGGTAGTGAAGTTGCCAAACGTTGTGATATTTTTGCAGTGGCAATTTTTAATAATATGACGGTGGCGGAAATTAGTGATTTAGATTTATCCTATTCACCACCAGTTGGCTCACCTTGGGATGCAGTACAGATTGCGACTCAGAATTGGGAGCAACAAAGTTTGAAATATTAATTATTTATTTAAAATATTCCAACATCCAGTTGAAGCTTATATTTTAAGCGTCAACTGGATGTTGGCGTTTTATAACCTAGTTATTTTTGTGATGGAGTTTCAATTACTAATATTAAGTGTAAAATATGGTTCACCATTAAACTATTACATGATATAATGTAATAGTTGGTCGTCACATAATTGTATTACAAGGAGGATACGCATGATAAAAGTAGACTGTTGTCCGGATAAACCAGAATTAGCTAGCCGTGATTTACTGAGTGAAGAGAACGCAAGTGAGATCGTCTTACTTTTTAAAGTTCTATCCAATGATACAAGATTAAGAATTTTACATTGTTTAACGCGCGAGCCTAAAATATCAGTTGGCAAGATTGCGGCTAGGCTTAATATGAAAACTGCAGCTATTTCTAACCAGTTGCAGCGATTAGTTGATCAAAAAATTGTGAAAACTGAACGTGATGGAAATTTCATCAACTATGAAATTATTGATGAATGTACTGCTATTCTATTAGAACGTGCTTGGTGTTTAGCAGAAGACACAGGTAAAATTACGGGTTAATAAATATGTGAAATGGGATGTTGCTATGATTAAAACCATTATAACTGGTATTGTGCTATACGCCTCCACCGCGATTGATTTATTAGTTATTCTGATGTTATTATTTTCAAAATATCGGTCAACAAAACATAAGCAACAAATTTATATTGGTCAATTTTTAGGTTCATACACATTGATAGCAATCAGTCTTTTTTTTGCGTTAGTACTTCACTATGTGCCTGCTAAGTGGATTCTTGGATTTTTAGGTTTAATACCGATTGGCTTTGGGATTAAATATATCCTGAGTGACGAAGATGAAGCCGCTGAGGTTGATGAAAAAATCGAACAGCGAAAAGACAAAAATTTGATCGCAACGGTTGCTTTAATCACCGTTGCATCTTGTGGCTCTGATAACATTGGACTTTTTGTGCCTTACTTTGTATCGTTAACAATCGAACAACTAATAACGACGTTTATTGTTTTTACATTCTGTATCTTCATACTTGTCTATTTGGGTGATAAATTTTCGCGTGTGAAGATTGTTAAGAAATTGTTAGATAAATTTGGTAATTGGATTATGGCAATTATTTATATTGGATTAGGCATGATGATTATTTTAGAGAGTGACACAATTTCACATCTTATTAAAATACTTTTTTGAAAAAATAGGATATCTTTTTTGTTTATATAGAGGTGTTATAGTGGCATCAGAGAATTGGTTACTTGCAAAAAAAATTGTTTCGAATTACGGGTGTGGATTTGAAACATATTATAATATGAAAGTGAACGACGATCTTAGCTTAGCGTGATATTCTACGTAAAACTGAGACTTTTTGTTATTTAGGGGGCGGTAGGAGAAACATTTTGTTTTGTCTGGATTGATGGCGTACACGAGACAATTTTAGTTTTGACCATACAAGAAAGCTGTTATCACGAAAGAAGAGACAATTATGGTCAGAATTAAATAAGGAACGATATTATTGGTGATTAAAAACTTAGTTTGATGACTAATACTGATCCAACTACATTATCAGATATGAATACAAGTAGTTTCATGATAGACACTATGTTTCAACGACTTTTGAAAGAAGGTTCAGAGCTTTCTAACAATTTCATGGATGTCCCAGATTTAAAAGCGGATACGAGTCGTATGTTATTCAGTGTGAAAAAATGAAAACAGCTGTTTGTCCAGATTAGTGGTTCAAAACAGTAATTCTGTTCGTTGCGCATACAAAAAAGATCCGTTGACTCCGCTACACAAGAATAATTAAAAAAGCAAATTAATCGAAAAAAAGATTAATTTACTTTCAGTGATTACTCTAGATAGCGTTCTAAATTGAATTTATGAACAGTGTGGATAAAGTGTTCGTTTAATATTTGGTAACGATCCTCGTCAAAATATGAATGGCCCCAAGTAGTGATGTTGATAATTAATGGCTGAAATTCTTTAATAAGCTTTGCCATGGCAATTGGATCACCTTGTTGAGCTGCACAAATCGTTTCGGTATAATTCATCGCTATTCTCCTCGTAAAGTTAGATTTGGGTCGTCTAATTCTTATGGAGGAGGGGGTGAACGAATCTTGATGACTAAATTAGTCGAAGAAAGTAGCAGCAATTTTGCTTAAGACCTTGCGATGCTGTTTAGAAATCGCTTGACTACTAACGTGCAAGATTTGTCCGATAGCTTTATCCGAAAGCTGCTCAACATATTTATAATAGAGTAATTTCTTTTGTGGATCGGTCAATCTGGCTATTGAAATAACCAGCCTTTCATTGATGAAATACTCTTCAAGGTGTGCTGCTTGTTCCGCTTTAATTAATTTAACGCCCGGTAGCATCTCATCAATCAGGTATTCCAGCGTTTCCTCATTTAGTGGAACTTCAGGAACTTTGTGCTGCTCCTCCACATAAAGTGAGCGAGTCTTGTTTACCAGTGATAGCTTGGCATAATGCGAAAATGCTTGTTTGACATCTTGATCAGACATAACAAATCCTCCTTTTACCAAACAAATACTAAAAATTGTTGCAAAATGAAACCGTTTTATAAACTTGTATAAATAGATTATAAAATAAAGTCAGTCAATAATCTCAATAAATATTTTAGTTTGTCGAGGAAGTAAAAAAAATAAGTTCTAGGTGCATGTTTGTGACAAATTGTAAATAATCATTTTTGTGTTGGATAGTTCTGTTGCTTTATTTCAATTGATTAAATATAGGTGTTCAGGAAAAGACTTCATTAAAAATATTTGTATGAATAGGTTTCAATACAATAAGTTCATTGATTTAAAAAAAGTTGAACTAAAATGCTAAACCAACAAATTAACTCCATAAATACAATCTACAATGAATATAGAAAGTGAGGTTTTTAATTTTGATTATTATAGCATTAATGGTTTTAGCGCTTATATCATTGGCTGTGTTTCATGTATGGCAAGAATCACGACTTTTATGGAAATCCAATTATATGGTAACTGTTGCTATAAGTAATATTTTATTTTTAGTTCTTGCTTTTATTATGTGGATTCCGGCTAGAAATAATATTTTGCTCAGTGCATTGTTGGCCATTTTAATACTTCTTGGACTTATGTCGGGGGTTAGTGGCGTCGCTAAGGATGGATTTATGATATCGGGTCTGTTGCCAACTTTAATTGACTTTAAGGACATTCAACAAATAAGTATGATGAACAAACAAATTGCACCCGATAAAACAGTTTTAGTGATCACGGGTCAGTCAAAACGGAACAAACGGTTTAGTTTTATCTTCAAAAGTAATTCAGTTGAAGTACAGAACTTTGTCAATAAACACATTGCTGATCATGCTTCTGTTCAGAGTCATGAATAATTTTTTTTGCGTTTTCGTTTACAAATGTAATCATAAATGCTATGTTACAGATGTAGTCATCAGTAGAGGTGATGGTTTTGTTAAATCGCGAAGTTTGTTGTGTGACCAATGCTGAATATGAAGTCCTGCGAATTATTTGGCACTATCCGGGAATTTCAACCAAAGATATTTGTAAGGAAATAAAAAAGCGAAAGAATTGGCAACTTAGTACTATAAAGACATTATTATTACGACTTGAAAATAAGACTTTGATTGTTAAGAATACCTACTATCATCAGGCTCATTATTATGCCCAATATAGTGAATCAATAGTCGTCTCTGCCTTTATCAAAAGGTTGCTTTCTAGGCGAGAAACCTTGTCACAAGAAGAATTCTTAGAACTTGTGGAAAATAATCTCCAAAATAACTCCAGTGACATTGGTGGGCTGAAAATAAATGAAAAAACTTAAACTTACCCTTGATAAAATGTGCTGTGAAAATGCTGTAAAAAGAATTTTTTTTGAGTTACATTCAATTAATGGAGTAGAGGAGACCCATTTTGATTTGGCGAGTCGTTCAGTGTTGATTTATCTTCAAGCAGGCACTTTACCGGCAATAGAGAGTAAATATCAGGATGAAAATTTGATTAATAAAGGATGTAAACAAGATGAAAAACAAAAAAAAGAAACAACAAAATCATGGAGATAATGATATGCAATCAATGGATCATACTCATATGAATATGGAATCCAATGGTGGCGACATGATGCAACACGGTGGACAAATGATGCATATGGGGAATATGAAACGTAAATTTTGGGTATCACTGATTTTTTCACTTCCAATCATTGCATTATCACCTATGCTAAAATTCAGCTTTATGCCTAATCTAGTTTTTCCAGGTTCAGAGTGGTTAGTATTGATCTTGGCTACTTTTCTTTATATTTATGGTGGTGCACCATTCATTAAAGGTGCAAAAGCCGAATTAAAGGAAAGAAAACCAGAAATGATGACGCTTGTAGCGTTAGGCATAACTGTCTCCTATTTCTATAGTCTCTATGCTTTCACTATAAATCAATTTTTTGTAGCAGATACCCACGTTATGGATTTCTTTTGGGAGTTAGCTACATTGATCGATATCATGTTGCTAGGTCATTGGATTGAAATGGATGCCGTTATGGCAGCAGGAAATGCACTTGAAAAAATGGCGGCTTTGCTACCTAATACTGCTACTATTGTTGCTGATAACGGTGATCATATTGAAAAACCACTAAATGAAGTTGTGATTGGTGAATCAGTAATTGTTAAGGCAGGTGAGAAAATACCTACTGATGGTATTATTCTTGATGGAAATACAACTGTGAATGAAGCTTTAGTCACCGGTGAATCTAAAGCAGTAACTAAAATGAAAAATGATAAGGTTATTGGTGGATCCACTAACGGCTCTGGTGCCATTATGGTTAAGGTAACTGGAACTGGACAGTCTGGCTATTTAGCACAAGTTATGCAAATGGTAAGTAACGCACAAAAGGAGCAGTCTAAGGCAGAGGGCGTTGCTGATAAAGTTGCAGGACTATTGGTTTACGCAGCAGTTAGTGCTGCTATTCTTACCTTTATTGTGTGGTTATTGGTTTCAGGTGACTTTAATCTGGCATTAGAACGTACCGTTACGGTTCTGGTTATTGCATGCCCACATGCTTTAGGTCTTGCCATTCCGCTAGTAGTTGCGCGTTCAACCTCAATCGGTGCACAAAATGGATTGTTAACTAGAAAACGCCAAGCGTTAGAAGATGCTACTGAGTTAGATTGTCAATGGCGATGTAAAAATGTAGGTTTATGGCGGTTAGAAAATGTAGGTTTTAGGCGGTCAATCGGCACCCTTCA
>NZ_RHOY01000002.1 GCF_003946725.1 Agrilactobacillus yilanensis
AGCCAGAGCGCGAACTGGAGCGGGAAAGCCTCAAGCATAACCTAGACTTACGACATAAGCCCGGTCTTGGCTTGTGAGTAAGACGTAGTTATGTGAGAGCTTTGCTCCAGTGAGCGCGTTTCAAGCCCAGAGCGCAAACCAACACGGGTGATTTCGCAATATAACCTAGACTTGGCGGACAGTCGCTGGCGACTGACAACAAGGCGTAGTTATATGTAGAAATCAGTGTTGGTGAGCGCGTTTCAAAAAACCAACCTAAATAAAACCACATAAACCAGTATGCACTCAAAAATAATTCTTGAGTGCATACTGGTTTATTTTGTTGTCAACTGATATTTCTTAAGTTTACGATACAACGTGGATCGAGAAATCCCCAAGGCATCCGCAGTGGCCATTAAACGATAGTTATTTTTGATTAACACCTCAATAAGGTGCTTTTTTTCGGAGTTTTCTAAATAAGAATTGGCTGCAGTTTGAGGTGTTGCTGTTAGATCTGTAGGAAAAATCATCTGATCTAATAGTGCTGTTATTTGAGATATCGTAGGCGTTGTTTGCCGATAATACAAGTATAGCCGCTCTAAAAAATTTTCGAATTCGCGAATATTACCTGGCCAAGGATGGGTTTTAGCAACCGTCAAAAGCGCTGCTTCCCAATCTATTTGCCAATGCTTTGTTGTGCAAAAACGCGTAACAAGCGGTTGTAAATCTTCTAAACGTTCTCGTAAAGGTGGCACAGACAAAACACAGACATAAATCCGATAAAATAAATCTAAGCGAAATCGGCCTTGTTCAACGAGTTGTGGTAAGGGCTGATTGCTGGCAGTAATGAGTCTAAAATTAACATTTTGACGTTTGTCGCTACCGATGGGCATGACCCAATTGTCTTCTAATACCCGTAGTAACGCAGATTGCAGCTTACTGGACATACTGTTGACCTCATCTAAAAATAAGGTGCCTTGATTGGCTTGGCGAATTTTGCCATTAAAACCTTTCGGACTGGCGCCAGTGAAAGCCCCACCAGCGTAACCAAATAATTCGCTTTGTAATAGATCATCGCTTAAAGCGCCACAATTTACACTAACTAATGGACCATCTTTGTAAGGACTATTGGCATGTAATGTTTTGGCAATAATTTCTTTACCGCTACCAGTTTCACCATAAATATGCACCGGGATCGTACTGAAGGCAGCCAACCGCACCTTTTCCAAAAAATTTTGATATCGTGGACTTTGGGAAGGTACACCAAAGTGAATAAAATTTAAAGTATTCGGATTTGGAATGGGGGTACTTGTTGGATGCATCATAAGCTTATCTCCTTAATTTGCGCTGCTGGGCAGAAGCGATGGCTAATTGCAGCCGATATTTAGTCACGGTTCGCCGGGCAATTTGAATTTGTTTAGTTTGCAGTAAGTCGGCAATACTTTGATCACTCAGTGGTTTTTGCCTGTCTTCTTGTAAAATTAGCGCTTGGATTAAGGTTTTAACTTGGGTAACAGTGTGATCAGAATATTGCGGGCTATTTTTGAGAAATGAACGTAATGGGCGTATGCCTTCGTCCGTTAAGATAGTCTTACCTTGAATTGTGCGGCTAATGGTTGATTCGCTGTGGGCACTTTCGGCGGCAATAGTTTTGAGCGTTAAGTTTTGCAGGGGATGCTGGCAATTTGTAAAAAAGGCACTTTGATATTGAACGATAATTTGTGCCACTTGTAATAAAGTTGTTTTGCGTCGAGCCAATGATTGGACCAACCATTGATAATCTTGTAGCTGTTTTTTTAAATACTGTGTGACAGTTTGATCTTGAAAGGTTTGGGACTGTAGGGTTTGGAAATAGCGTTGATCAAATTTTAATTCAGGAAAATCTTGATCGATTAAGGTAACGATTGGCTGCTGTTGTCGACAATGGACTTGTAGCTCTGGAAAAAGATAAGGCTGATTAAAGGGTGTATCTTGATCAAAAACAGCAACAGGATTAGGCGAAAGTTGCTGCAATTGGGCAAAGGCCATTTGAATTTTTGATATTGAAACATTGAGCAGTCTAGCTGCGCTGGACCAGTCGTGTTGCTGGAGAATTGATGGATCTAAAGCTAACATTGCTTGGGCTAATTGTGTATCAGACCGGCGTTGAAGTTGTAAGGATAAGCACTCCGCTAAAGACCTGGCGCCAATACCGGCCGGATCTAAAGTTTGTAACTGAGCGATCGCTTTTATTAAAGCTGTTTTAGAAACGGACAACCGCTGGCTTAAAGATTCGAGGGAATCAGGTAAGTAGCCATGATCGTCTAGTTGATAAATTAGCTGGATTAAAAGCTGTTTTTGACTATTATCCGGCATAAAACTGATTTGATTCCGTAATGTTGTTTCCAAACTAAAAGTTGACCTATCTGGGTAATTAAAGTCAGGTTTAACGATATTACTCATGGGGATTGCGGGACTATGAACTGTTAAAAAAGGGTTTTCTAAAGCAGCATTGTTTAATAGTTGTACTAAAGCTGTATTGTTTGCTTGGAGTATTTTTAACGCAGTTTGAAGCTGCGGGGTCAGTGATAATTTTTGCTTTTGCGTTAAAGTTTGAATTAAAGCATGATCCATAAGCGGCCTTCTTTCGTTATGCGAAGCATCGAATTTAAAGGATATGGCTTATTTTAAAATTTATGTCATTAAAATTCAATTAAAAGAACTTTAAATTATATTAATTGAATAATAAAATTGAGAATTAAGTTGAATATAAAAAATAAGTCTGTAAAATTAAATATTTACAGGCTTATTTGTAGCAATATTAGGCAAATGATTTAGTTGAAACAAAATAAAATATTATAGGATAAGTTGATAAGGGTTTTGCAAATTAACAGCAATTCTATCTAAAAATTGAGCTGCTTGTTGACCGTCAATGATTTGATGGTCAAAGGTGAAACTCAAGGGAAGTTCAGAAGCGGCGACAACGTCATTGTTCTCAGAGAGTTTCAAAGTTTGGGCTAATGCACCAACACCGAGAATACCAATTTCCGGTGTGTTTAAAACCGGCGTGAAATATTCGATATTTTCATGGCCTAGATTGGTTATAGTAAATGTGCCGCCATGGTAATCAGCAGCGGTTAAGGTGCCATTTTGAGCGGCTGCAATCTTAGCTTTTAGCTGTTGGCCTAACTGGGTGAGGGTCATTGTTTGCGCTTTTTGAATTACCGGTACAATTAGGCCATTGTCTAAACCGACAGCAATACCTAGATTAACATCGGCGATTTTTGTATATTGTCCGTCTTGATAATTAGCATTCATCTCAGGGGTGGCCTGTAAAGCCAAGCAAACAGCACGGGCTAATAAGGTGGTCAAACTCAGCTGCCCGTCAGCTGGTGGTGGGGTAATTTTAGCTTTTAAATCCGCTTTAAAGGCCAGTAATGCGGTTAAATCTACCTTACGTTGTAACGTTAATTGCGCAGTGGTCTGCAGGCTAGTCAGCATATGTCGGGCAATCTGCTGGCGCATCCCGCTTAAACCTGCTGCTGGTGCGGCAGCTGGTGTCTCGGCTGGCGCAAGGTCTTTTTGTGCAAGCGCCGCTAAAATGTCCCGCTTCGTAATTCGTTGATTCCCACCAGTTCCTTTGAGCTGAGCGTAATCTAACTGATGGTCTGCCGCAATTTTTCTAGCCAACGGTGTTATCAAAATCCGTGAGGTTGCTGCAACAGCAGCTTCTGATTGGCTTTGGGCAATAGTTTGTTCTGGCGCTGGCGCAGCTGTTGCCGGCGGGGCAGCTTCAGTGGTTGCGGCCGTTGTTTCGGGGATGGCTTCATTTTCAGCACCTATAAAACCGATTGGTGCTTTGACCGGTGCATCTTCGCCTTCAGCAACACAGATTTTGAGTAAATAACCGGCAGCTGGGGCTTCCACATCATAGGTGAGTTTTTCGGAACTAATCGTGCAGAGGAGTTCGCCGCTGGCTACTTGATCACCGACGGCTTTGTCCCAAACATCTACAGTGCCTTCTGTCATTGTGAGGCCCAATTTGGGTATTAAAATTTCAGTAGCCATTATTGATCCCTCCTAAGCCTTGATCGGTTTCAAATCTGTGATAATTTCTTGGGCTTCCGTTAATACACTTTGGGCACTTGGTAAGTAGAGCTGCTCCAAGTTGGTCGCAAATGGCACCGGTGTGTTAGGCGCAGTAATGCGTTTAACGGGGCCGTCTAAATAGTCAAAGGCTTGATCCGCAACAACAGCAGCAATATCAGTAGCCGTATTATTGTGAGGCTGGGCTTCATCAATAATAATTAAACGTCCGGTTTTTTGAACGGATTGTAAGACGGTGGCTTGATCCCATGGCGCAACGGTTACTAAATCAATAACTTCTGCTTCAACGCCTTCTTTAGCCAGCTGATCTGCCACGGCTTGGGCGACAAAAACCATTTTGCCAATGGCCACAATCGTCAAATCCGTACCTGCCCGTTTAATTTGCGCTTTGCCAATAGGGACAGTGTAGTATTCTTCAGGAACGGGTCCTTTGACACCATATAAAGTTTTGTCTTCGGAAAAGACGACAATATTATTATCTTCAATGGCCGCTAGTAATAGGCCTTTAGCATCATAAGGCGTTGTTGGCACGACGACTTTGACACCAGGAATGGCACCTAATAGGCCATAATAACTGCCGGAATGCTGAGCTGCCGCATTGGCACCAGCACCATGAGTGGTACGAACGGTTAACGGCATACTGGCCTTGCCACCAAACATATACCGCATCTTGGAACCTTGGGCTAAAATAGTATCCAGACAATAGCCGATAAAATCATTAAACATTAATTCTGGAACTGGGCGTAAACCAGTGACGGCGGCACCTACAGCAGCACCCATGTAGCTCATTTCGGAGATAGGGGTATCAATAACCCGTTGGCGGCCGTACTTAGGCATTAGGCCCTTGGTGACACCAAAAACACCGCCCCAAGCATCTTGATTGGCCTCAGCCAAATGTTTAACAGTTGCACCGCCAGCAAGATCTTCACCCATTAAGAAGACACGATCATCTTTAGCCATCGCTTGATCCAGCGCTTCATTAATCACTTGCATAAATGTGATATTACTCTTTCTTGACATAGCGTTAACCTTCCTTCTTTTTAAGCTTTAATCAGCATAAACATCTTCGTAGAGTGCTTGGGCGTCTGGCAGTGGACTGTCTTCAGCGAACTGAACAGCTGCTTGGACAGCAGCCATTGCTTGATCTTCAACGGCAGTTGCTTCTGCTTCGGTGAAGAGATTGGCTTTTAAGGCATAAGCCCGAAACTCTTGAATATCATCACGTTTAGCGAAAGCAATTTCTTCAGGAGAGTCAAATTTGTAAGTCTGTTCATCACCTTCAAAGTGACCGTAAGTGCGATAAGTTTGACATTCGATTAACGATGGACCTTCACCGGCGCGGGCACGGTCTACCGCTTGGCCGACAGCGTTGTAAACCGCCATGAAATCTTTACCGTCCACTTTTTCGCCAGGCATATCATAAGCGGCTGCCCGACTGGCAAAGGTTTTAGAAGCAGAAGCATATTTTGGTGGGGTTGCTTCCCCGAAACCGTTGTTTTCGTTGACAAAAACCACCGGTAACTTCCAGATGGCCGCCATATTAAGGCTTTCGTGGAAGGCACCTTCATTAGCAGCACCATCCCCGAAAAAGCAAATAACGACCCGATCTGTTTTTAAATATTGTTGTCTTAACGCCGCACCGATAGCAATTGGAAAACCACCGCCGACCATTCCGTTAGCGCCTAGCATACCTTGATCCAAATCGGCAATATGCATGGAACCGCCTTTACCTTTGCATAAACCAGTAGTCTTACCGTAAATTTCAGCCATCATGCCATTGACATCACAGCCTTTAGCAATACAGTGGCCATGGCCCCGATGCGTGCTGGTAATATAATCTTGTTGATTTAGATGGGCACAAGCAGCAACAGCTATGGCTTCTTCACCGGCATAAAGATGAACGAAACCTGGAATAACACCAGCCGCGAAAATTTTGCGGACATGTTCTTCAAAATCACGGATAGTGTTCATTTTTTGATAAGCTGCTTTAGCCGTTTCATTTGTTAATGCTTTCATTTTTCAACACTCCTTAAATTTGAGTTAGGTTAAGCTGTTTTCCGCAGCATCATGGATAAGTTCTGAAAAAGTCGGATGGGCAAAAATTGTCTGCATTAGTTCGTCAAGGGTCCCTTCCGCAGTACATAAACTGAGCAATGTGTGAATCATTTCAGTAGCCCCATCGCTCACAATAACGGCCCCTAAAATTTGATGATATTTTGTCTCGCTGATGAGTTTGACGAATCCCGTCGTATTAACGGAAGCTAAGGCCCGACCGTTACCGGTTAACGGCAGTTTGACAACTTTCACCGAGTAACCTTGGTTTTCGGCAGCTTCAGCGGTTAAGCCAAAACTAGCAACTTCGGGTGTGGTGTACAGGCAGCGGGGGACTAGATTATCATCCACCGGTTGTTGCGGCTGCCCAGCAATAGCCAGCACCGCTTTAATTGCTTCGGCGCTAGCAACATGGGCCAGCATTAAACCGCCGATCGCATCGCCGGCAGCATAGATATGAGGGACACTTGTTTGGTAGTGGGCATCTACTTGGATAAAGCGCTGGCGTTCATCAAGTTTCAAATTTAAAGCTTTGGCTAAAGTCAAATCTGCCCGGCGACCAGTGGCGACCAGCAGCTGATCAAAGGGATACTGGGTCCCGTCAGTCAGTACCACGGCATCAGAGGTAACTTGTTCGATTTGAACTTTGATATGCGTGTTAATTTTTAACTGCTGCAGCCGTTGTTTCATCAAAGCCCGTGCTTCTAGATCTTCAGTTAATAAAATATCTGGAGCGACTTCTAGTAACGTTACATCGACCCCTAAAGGCGCCATCGCAAAGGCCAACTCAACGGCGATCACACCACCACCAATAATTACTAGCCGTTTTGGCAGCGCTTTTAAATTAAAGAAAGTATCGGTGGTTAAATAAGCGACTTGGTCTAAGTTTTTGATCGGTGGCACAAATGGCGCACTACCAGTGGTTAATAGAACGTTTTTTGTTTGGTAAACTTTATCTTGAACTTTAACTTGGGTTGCGGATAAAACTTGAGCCGTACCCGTAATTAAAGTGACATGATATTTTTTAAACAAGAACTGCACCCCGCTTTGCAATTGGGTGACAACTTGATTTTTATGGTCAACTAATTTTTCAAAATCAATTTTTTCAACTTTTAATTGAATGCCAAATTCTGCAGCGGTTGTCGCAGACTGCAGCCAATGGCTATGCTGTAAATAGGTTTTTGATGGGATGCAGCCAACATTCAAACAGGTGCCGCCTAGCTGGTTTTTTTCAACAACTGCGACTTTTAAACCGAGTTTTGCGGCTTTGACCGCTGAAACATAACCCCCAGGACCGGCACCGATAATAATTAAGTCAAACACAGTAATCACCATCCTATAAAAAATTTTGAAGTGTACACTTTAATAACAAGCAATGTCCGTGCCAACTGGAAAATGTGCTAGAACGATTCTTTAGGCCTAGTTAGGTGCGCTGAAGAACGCAAAGTGTTTCAAATTAAGTCAAAATGGATTAAAAAGAGATGCAACGGTGTTTAAAAATTTAAGTAAACTAAAAATAAGCGTTGTTCTAACTTACTGATGTCAGAATATTTTTGAGAGAATGCCATAAATGTACGACTAATTTTATGTGACAGTGACTACCGTAAATTGCAGAGCTTGGTATCGTAGCATTTAATACGTTATAAGATCTGTCATCATGAGCGTAAAAGGTATTGGCTCTTAAAATAAAAGCCTCACTTTTTGCGATCAGATTCCTAAAATATACAATTTTTCAGATCATACTAAGTAACTGGTATTCGCTATAAGACTATCCTGATAGCTTATTTACGGATCCAAGTGTATTACTTTGTAAATTAGGTTATTGCGCAATGGATGATGCGGTGGTTTAACTACAAAATAAACTGTTGGCCGACAGTTAGTAGATTGTATTTGGTGATGAAAATCAAGGAGATACTCATTTTTAAACTAAGATTTTTAAATATTTTTTTAGATTAGTTTAAAATCGCCTAAGACTTGATTTAGCGGTAAATAACCCTGTTTTTGAAAACGGTTTATAAATAGGAAATCAAACTTTTAATTTATTTTTAATGTAATTAGTGTTTACAAATCGAAATTTTATAATATAATGATAACAACATTAGAAATTGAGTTTATTAATTTAACGAAGGAGTTCATCAATCATGACTAAAACTAACGCTGATACATTATTACAAATTTTAGTGGTCCGTCTCGTCATTAGGTAGCGCGGGCTAGTTTGTAATTGCCCGCGCAAAAAGCGGGCAGCGTTGGTCAAAAAAGCCAAGAGCTGTTGCATAAAACAGTTCTTGGCTTTTTTGCTTATAATTTTTCATAAAAAACTCATAATTTTCTAATCTAGGAGGCGAAAATCACATAATTTAGGCATGATTGCAGACATAATGTTCTAAGCATTACCGACACATAATACTAACTAAAAAAGGATGGATTACAATGGCAGATACCTTAGGCTTCTCAATTTCTGGGAAAGATATTAAAAAACGTAGTGACAAAATTAAAGTAGGGGTCGATCAAGCCCCAGGCAGAAGTTTACTTTATGCAACCGGTCGGGTCCACAATGAAGACGACATGAAAAAGCCGTTTATTGCAATTTGTAATTCATATATTGAAATTGTTCCCGGCCATGTACATTTACGAGAATTAGCAGATGTGGCTAAAGAAGCAATTAAGGCTGCTGGGGGCATTCCTTTTGAATTCAACACAATTGGCGTTGATGATGGGATTGCTATGGGCCACGTGGGGATGCGTTATTCCTTGCCAAGTCGAGAAATTATTGCAGACTCTGCAGAGACCGTGATCAATGCCCATTGGTTTGATGGGGTATTATTCATGCCAAACTGTGACAAGATCACACCCGGGATGTTAATGGCAGCGGCTCGGACCAATGTACCTTCTGTTTTTGTTTCTGGTGGTCCAATGCGTGCTGGGGTTGATCCTCAAGGTAATGCGACAACGTTATCTAGTATGTTTGAAGCTGTAGGCGCTTATAAGAGCGGCAAATTGAGCCAAGAAGATTTGTTGAAATATGAACAAAATGCTTGTCCAAGCTGTGGGGCCTGTGCCGGGATGTTTACAGCAAACTCAATGAATTCCTTGATGGAAGCATTAGGTGTTGCTTTGCCATACAACGGCACCGCATTAGCTGAATCTGAAGAACGGCGGGAATTAGTTCGTCAAGCAGCTCGGCAAGTTATGGAAATGGTCAAAAAAGATATTCGACCAAGAGATTTGATGACTAAAGAAGCCTTTGATGATGCTTATGCTTTAGATATGGCAATGGGCGGCTCTACGAATACGGTATTACATGGTTTAGCGATTGCCCATGAAGCGGGTATCAATTATTCCCAAGAAGACATTAATGAAATTTCTAAAAAAGTCCCTTATTTAGCAAAAATTGCCCCATCTTCTCATTGGACAATGCAAGATGTTCATGCTGCTGGGGGGATCCCGGTTATTCTGAACGAATTAATGCAAAAGGGGGGTATTTTACACGGTGATCGGTTAACGGTCACGGGTAAAACCTTAGCTGAAAATGTGGCTGGCTGTGAAACAAAAAATCCAGAAGTCATTCATCCATTAAGCAATCCTTATTCAACAGAAGGCGGCTTAGCTATTTTATCAGGAAATATTGCTAAAGATGGTTCTGTTATCAAAGTTGGTGGGGTAGACAAAGATATTCGTAAGTTTACCGGCAAAGCAATTTGCTATGATTCCCATGATGCTGCGGTTCAAGGGATTGACAGTGGTGAAGTTCAACCGGGGCATGTTGTGGTTATTCGGTATGAAGGGCCTAAAGGTGGACCTGGTATGCCAGAAATGCTAAATCCCACGTCAAGTATTGTCGGTCGAGGCTTAGGCCGAGAAGTTGGTTTGATTACCGATGGTCGTTTCTCCGGGGCAACGCGGGGGATTGCCGTAGGACATGTTTCTCCAGAAGCCGCAGATGGCGGTAATATCGCATTGATTGAAAACGGCGATGAAATCACGATTGATATGAAAGCTCGGACATTAAACGTTAATCTTTCTGATGACGTATTGGCGCAACGACGTAAGCACCTGAAAAAATTCGAGCCAAAAGTTAAAACGGGCTATCTAGCACGCTATCAAGCCTTAGTTACTTCTGCTAATACGGGCGGTGTAATGAAAGGTGCCGATGAATTGTTTAAATAAATTTTAAATTAAGGGAAAGTAATGTAATAAACTTTTGAGGTGAGCAAAATGACAACAGTTTCAAAAATCGGTAATTGGATGAGCAAGTGGTTTACGCTGCTGGTTATCTTATGGGCCGCAGTAAATTATTTTTTACCACAGACGAGTTTGTGGATTGCCCCCAATACTTCTTATTTACTAGGGATTATCTTGTTTGGGATGGGGCTGACATTAAGCAAAGAGGATTTTGCTAGAATTTTAAAGCAGCCCGTTCCAGTTATTTTAGGTACCGTCGCCCATTATTTGATTATGCCAACAGTTGCTTGGTTATTATGTTTGTTATTCCATTTGACGGGGCCAACTGCAGTAGGTGTAATTCTAGTAGGTTCTTGTCCTAGTGGAACATCATCTAGTGTGATGGCTTACTTAGCTAAGGGGGATGTGGCGTTAGATGTATCTATTGAAGCCTTGTCCACTTTATTGGCACCTATCATGTTGCCATTAATGCTGAAAGTTTATGCAGGGCAATATGTGGCAATCCCAACCACACAGCTATTTTTGAGTACTTTGAGAATTGTAGTTGTGCCAATCATTTTAGGGGTAGTCGTTCATACGTTGTTCAGCAAACAGACAGCAAAGGTTAATCAAGTACTGCCGTTAGTATCACAAGTTGCTATTTTAGCCATCATTGGGGCGGTTTTTGCGGCGAACCATGATGATTTATTTACAGCACAAACAGCTTTGGTCATCCCAGTTGTTATCTTGCATAACTTAAGTGGTTATGGTTTAGGTTATCTATTCAGCCACTTAATTCGACTGAAACAACCACAGCGCAAGGCAATCACTTTTGAAGTCGGGATGCAAGATTCAAGTTTGGGTGCAACTTTAGCGATGAAGTATTTTGTGCCAGCTGCGGCAATTCCATCGACACTTTTTTCTATCTGGCATAATATCTCCGGTTCAGTGTTGTCTTCTTGGTGGCGGCAACATACAACTGAGACCGTTTCAGAAATGTTGGATGAAGATCATGAGAAACAAAGCGCACCTGTCCATAATTAAGTTATAAAAAAACCACTGCCAATCTTGACAGTGGTTTTTTTGTGACTGATTATTTAGCGTTAAATACGTATTTATCTAGACGTTTAAAAGCTTCCTGAACTCGAGATAAAGGCAATGCGAGATTCATTCGAATGTGACATGGTCCTTGAAAAGCTCGGCCGTCTTGCCAGCCCACACCGACATCAGAACCTAGCGTCAACAATTCATCAATAGTATGATTGGTAGTTTGACACCATTCCGTGCAGTCTAAAAACAACATGTAAGTACCTTCAGGACGAGAAACTTGGATGCCATTGAAGTGTTGATGAATGTAATCTAAAGCAAAATCCACATTTTTAGTTAAAACTTCCCGCAATTCATCGACCCATTCAGCGCCTTCTGGACGATAAGCGCCTAGTAAGGCATGCATGGACAAGACGTTCATAGCGTTATAGTGGGATAAGCTGCCTTCTTTAGTAACGCGATCCCGCAGCCATTTATTATAAATAATATGATAGCTGCCTACTAAACCGGCGAGATTAAACGTTTTACTAGGCGCATAAAGGGCAACTGTCCGCATTTTGGCGTCTTCAGAAACAGATTGGGTAGGGATGTGTTGATGACCGCTTAAAATAAGGTCTGACCAAATTTCATCAGAAATTACATAGACGTCATATTTCTTGAATAAGGCCATGGCTTTTTCGATTTCCCATTTTTCCCAAACGCGGCCGGTAGGATTATGTGGGGAACAAAAAACAGTGGCGTGGATATTTTCAGTTTTTAGCTTGGCTTCCATATCTTCAAAATCCATCCGCCAAACATTATTTTCGTCTAAACGTAAGGGACTATGCACAATATCGTAACCATTATCGGTCAAAGCATGGGTGAAGCCCACATAAGTTGGGGCGTGCAATAAGACTTTGTCGCCTTTAGAACAGAGGACATTTAAGGCGCTGATAACGCCGCCTAAGACCCCGTTTGCGTAACCGATATGTTCCGCTGCTAAGCCAGTAACTTGATTACGGGTTTGCTGCCAGTTAATAATACTGTCGGTGTAGTCTTGATACGGTGAAAAATAGCCATATGCGGGATGTTTGGCGCGGTTAATAATGGCTTCAGGTACTGTGGGGACCGTGGGGAAATTCATATCTGCCACCCACATCGGGATGATGTCAAAACCAGCTTTAGGTTTACCTGGGGCCATCCCGGGTATTTTACCTAAACTATCGACAGCGATAGCGTCTTTACCTTGGCGATCCATAATTGATGTAAAGTCATATTTCATGATTTGCATAATTCCCTTCTTAAAACAAGTAATTATCGTTAGTATGAAAGAAGTTTTATAAAATGTCAAAGCATTTTAGTAACTTTTAGTAAGTGATTTTAACTTATTTGAAAGCAGGGACTTAATTTAGACAAACAATGTCTGACTTTAGTTAGAGGAAGTTGATAATTAAGTTTATAATGAACTTATGATATTCTGAAAACATTAATGGAGGACTCGTTATGGAAAAATATGATGTTGTTATCATTGGCGCTGGACCAGCTGGTTTAGCTGCAGCTTATGGCTTGAAAGCAGCTGGTAAAAATGTGGCTGTTATTGAAAATGATCTCTGGGGCGGTACTTGTCCAAATCGAGGCTGTGATCCTAAAAAAGTCTTACTCAGTGGTGTTGAGGCCCGGGATAAAGTGGCGCAGTTACATGGTAAAGGCTTTAAAACAGCGCCGTTAGTTAACTGGGTTGAACTCCAAGCTTTCAAAGAAACCTTTACGACACAAGTTTCTGAAAATAGCCGCCAAGGTTTAGTAAAGGCAGAAATCCAAACGATTGAAGGCACACCTAGATTTATTGCGGCCGACCAGATTCAGGTAAACCAAGCGGTGATTACTGCCGATGATTTTATTATTGCGACGGGACAACGACCTAAATTGTTAGATGTTCCAGGTAAGGACCATCTTTTGACAAGTAGTGACTTTTTAAGTTTAAAACAAATGCCTGAAGAAATTGCGATCATTGGTGGCGGCTATATTGCTTTTGAATTAGCGTCAATTGCCAATGCCACAGGTACAAAAGTTCATGTGATTCACCATAACGAGCGGCCGTTAAAAGCCTTTGATGCGGATTTAGTGGCAGATTTTATTACTGAACTGCAACAAAAAGGCATTATTTTTCACTTTAATGTGGCTACAAAAGAAATTGTTCAAAAACAAAATCGCTATACGCTACAGGCGAATAATTTAGAATTACCAGCAGATTTAATTTTTGCAGCGACGGGTCGAATTCCGAACTTGGAAGGGTTGGATCTAGCAGCTGCCAATGTAGTTAGTGATGGTCATGGCATTCAAGTGAACGCACAGTTACAAACCGCTAATCCTCATGTTTATGCGATTGGGGATGTGGTGGCTAAAAAACAGCCCAAATTAACGCCTGTTGCAGGGTTTGAAGCTCGCTATGTCGTGCAGCAATTAACAGGGACAACAACGGCGGCCATCAGCTATCCACCAATCCCCACCGTTGTATATGGCAGTCCAAAACTTGCTGCCGTTGGGGTAACCACTGTTGAAGCAGCGCAGCAGCCAGATAAATATAAGCTTAAAACACAAGATTTGACCCAATGGTTTAGCTATCATCGGACGAATGATTCTATCGCTAAAGCAACGTTAATTTTTGACAAACAAGATTTATTAGTGGGCGCCAGTGTACTGAGCTATGAAGCAGATACTTTGATCAATTATTTGACCTTGGCCATAACACAAAAATTAGATCATCAAAGTCTTTTACAGCTGATCATGGCCTATCCTACAGCAGCCAGTGATTTGCCATATTTGATTTAAAAATATGTATTGTGTATAATGACGACAGTAAATTTGATTTTAATGGAGACTAAATTATAGATGGAAAGGGTGAACTTTTTGAGTCCGGTAATTTCTAAATAAGTTGTTTTGTTAGCTAATTCTGCACGTATTCAGCGCTGATAACGCTGTTTATTTAGTGTTCCATTAGCGTCACTTGTTAAGAAATCTACCCACTTTACAAAGTTCAGACCCGATCTGAAAACATTGTAAAAGCCGGTGGTTATCACGGCTTTTTTGTGTACCTAAAAATCATTAAAATCAACGGGCTAGATTTCTGCTTTGTGGACGTGTCCACTGAAGGAGAAAAAATTGAATCAAAAAACATTTGAAAAATTACAATACCCCGAATTAATTGCTAAAGTGAAACCTTATTGTATGAGCAAATTGGGGCAACAGTATTTAGAGCAGTTATTACCGGCAACAGACCCAGTCACAGTTCAAAGGCGATTAGATGAGACCTCTAATGCTAAAGCGATTCTGACAACACCTCAAAAAGTACCAGCTTTAATAGCGACAGATGTTGCCGCCATTGTAGAAATGTTAACAGATGGCTACATTTTAAAACCTGAGGAACTTACTAAAATCTCAATATTTTTAAAGGATGTCCGGATTATTCAAAATTTTATGATGGCACAACAGTATATCGCGCCTATTTTAGCGGATTACGCTGCTGACCTACAGCCATTTAGAACGATAGAAACTGAAATTGAACGGGTGATTAAAAATAAACGGATTGAAGACGATGCCAGTAAAGCATTACAGCAAACTCGACAGCAGATCAAGGCGACGACTCAAAAAATCAAAGAACGGTTGCGGCAATTTTTAGCCAGTAAGCAGCAGCGCAATTATATTCAAGAATTTGTGATAACGCTAAAGCATGATCATTATACGATTCCTATTAAAGCCAGCTATAAACACCAAGTCGCTGGTGAAGTGATTGCGTTATCTTCAAAAGGACAAACCGCTTTTATGAGTCCCAGCAGTATTCAGAAATTAAGCGATGTCTTAATTGACTTAAAAGCGACAGAATCGGCGATTGAATATCAAATATTAGCAACACTATCTGGCTTAGTCGCTGAAAAAATCGCGCCAATGACTGTAAATGTGCAATTGATTGGGCAATACGATCTAATTTTCGCCAAAGCCAAATATAGCCAAGCGATTGACGGGATTGCCCCTAAGTTAAATACGCAAGGCCAGATTCGTTTGGTTGACTGCCGACATCCCTTATTAACCGGAACGGTGGTACCCTTGAAATTTGAAATTGGTCAGACTTATCGAAGTTTAATGATTACTGGACCAAATGCTGGCGGAAAAACAATTGTCTTAAAAACAGTCGGTCTGGTAACTTTAGCGACAATGGCCGGTTTGCATATTGCCGCAGCCGCTGGAACAGAAATTGCTATTTTTGAACAAATTTTTGTGGACCTTGGAGATAATCAAAGTTTAGAAAATGCATTAAGTACATTTTCAGCGCATATGCAAAACTTATCGCAAATTTTACAAACAGCCCAGTCAAAGACGTTGCTGCTATTTGATGAGATTGGCAGCGGCACAGAACCTAACGAAGGGGCGGCGTTGGCGATTGCTTTGCTAGAAGCTTTTTACCAAAAAGGCTGCACAACGGTAGCGACGACCCATTATGGTGAAATAAAACGTTTCTCTGAAACACATCCCGGCTTTATCAATGCAGCGATGCAATTTGATAATCAAACATTGCAGCCTAAGTACCAATTATTAATTGGGCAGGCCGGGGACAGCAATGCTTTATGGATTGCTCGACGGATGAAAATTCCGGAAGCAATTATTACTAAGGCGGCAGCTTATATGACACAAGGTATGACCGAATCTCATTAATTTTAAGCTAAAGCGATACGTAATTCTGTAATAAAATCTGCTTTAGCAGCACCATAATGATTAGGCAACGAAATTTCATGAACTTTAGCACCCGAGGCAATCGGGTATTGCTGGCTAGCCTGCCAAAGTTTTTGATATTGCGCCAAATAAGTTTCGTGAGCCCATTTAAAGGCGATGCAAAGGGCTTGATGTTGCGGGAAAGTTGCGGTATAGGTTTTGGTTAACTGTAAGTCAGTGGCCATAATTGGTGTGTAGATTTGGGTATAGTGGATGTCTTGCAGTTGCGGATAGGCCTGTAAAGGATAAAGGCAGCTGTATTGCATTTCTGCAGCCAAGTCATTGGCCGTTAATTCTTGATAAAGTAAATTAAAGGTCCTATCCGGTTGAACTAAAGGGGTAATGACCGTATCACAGTCCAATAACAAGGCAGTTTGAGTCGGCACTTCACGGCGATAAACTACACCAAAAGGTTGCTGATTTAAAGCGGTTTGTAAATGAAGCTGTTGGCGATGTTGGACAATGGTGGCCTGAATTTGTTCTAACTTGTTAATTTTTTGGGCAATGACTGTTGATTGAGTGGCTAAAAAAGCATTAATTTCTGCAGGGGTACAAGTTAAAATTTGGCGAATATCCGCTACGTTGACTTCTAGAAAACGTAAATATTTAATGATATGCAAGTAAAAAAGCTGATCCACACGATAGTAACGATATTGGTTATGCGGATCGACATAGGCTGGCTTAAAAAGTGCAATCCGATCATAATACCGTAAAGTTTGAATGGATAAACCCGTCAGCTTTGCCAATTCACCAATGGTATAGTAATTTTTAGCAGTCATAAAAAACCTCCGATATGTATTTGACCCTATAGTAACTATAGGGTTTATTATAAAAGTAACCCAGTCAGTACACAATATCATTGGAGGTTTTTACAGATGACAAAAACGATCCGTTTACTCTATCCAGATTGGCAAGCCGGTGCAAAGCCAGAGTATTATTTAGGCAGTCAACTATTAGCCTGGTTGGCACCGAAAAATAACCAGCAAAAAGAAATTACAGTCCCAGTGGCAAAGCCCACAGCAATCGCTGCGCTAACGTCTGAAAACGGCGTTGTAGCGCAAAGTACCGTTAAAGCCAATGCTTTAGCAGCACAAAAGATATTGCGTGAAGAACAACCTGATCGCATTATTACCTTTGGCGGGAATTGTTTAGTGTCCCAAGCGCCATTTGATTATTTACATGGGCAATATGGGGATGATTTAGGCGTTATTTGGCTGGATGCCCATCCGGATATTTCAACGCCCCAAATTTTTAACCATGAACATGCGATGGTTTTAGGCAATTTACTAGGTGCAGGGGATCCTGAATTGGCAACGACCGTCACACAACCTTTTAACGCTGCTGATATTTTGTATGTTGGGCTGCAACAGCCTACTGAAGACGAAGTTGCAATTTTACAAGAACTGCAGCTGACTTACACACTACAGGATAATGCAGCCGTCAACGCTGAAGAAATTCAAGCTTGGGTGGCGCAGCATCACTTTAAGAAATTAGCTATCCATTTTGACTTAGACGTGCTATCTCCTGAATTATTTGAAGGGCTGTATTTCACAGAACCCGGTGTCACCGATTACGGGGCAGTAGCTGGTAAGTTAGCACCGACAAAGGCTTTTAAACTGTTAAAACAACTTTTGGCAGAAAATGACGTTGTTGGCTTAACCATCGCTGAATATTTACCGTGGAGTGCCGCAAAGTTACAACAGTTATTTAAAGAATTGACTATTTTTAAAGCAGAATAGACGACAAAAAAAGCCTAGCTTTTGGAAATTAAATTTCCGAAGCTGGGCCTTTTAATTTAGAAATGAAAGGATCGATTATTCAGATCTTAAAGCAATTGCAGCATCTTTCTTCGCAGCCATACGTGCTGGAATGTGACCACCTAAGACGGTCAAGACCGTACTCACAATGATTAAAATGAGCGCATGTGTTGGATTTAACTGAGCCACATTACTCAAGTCCGTCATGCTCTTAAGAATGGCATTGATTGGGAAGGTGAGCAGCCAAGCGATTAAAATACCTAAGACGCCGGAACCAACGCCTAAAATGGTTGTTTCGGCATCGAATACGCGGGTAATATCCCGTTTACGAGCCCCTAAGGCTTTTAGGACACCAATTTCTTTGGTCCGTTCTAGTACAGAAGTATAAGTGATGATGGCAATCATAATCATACTGGTGACTAAGGAGATACCAGCAAAGGCAATTAAGACATAAGTGATTGCATCCATCAAGCCACCGGTTAAGCTAGAAACATTCCCGGCTAAGTCGGTATAAACGATCTTATTAGCTTTAGTTTTGCCTTTGTTATATTTGTCCAAGTAGGTTAGGATCTTGTCTTTATCTTTGAAATTAGTTGGATAAATCTGAATATTACTTGGAATAGAAGAACCACCAAGATAAGAGATTAAGGTTGATTTTGTAGCGGCATTAACCGTTTGGCTGGTTAAAACATTCGTATCGCTCTTCTTTTGAGCACTGACAATATCAGATTTTTCGTTTTGGTCAACAACCAATTTGGTCAGCTGATCGCTATAAGCAATGCCACTGGATAATAGGCCATCGCTATTTTTAGATTTAACCCGTAGGATACCGGTAATTTTTAAAGTTTTAGTATCACTGGCGTTTGCCATTTTTGTGTAGTCCGTATTAGGCACAAAATTGCCGGTGGGTAAACTTTGATAATAGTCATTATTAGCGACAACTTTGATCGTAGTGCCTAATAATTTATTGTAATCGTATTTTTGGCCTTCTTTTACTTTAAAGCCTAAGTTTTTAAGGGCATTGATGTTCACAGTATTATCCCGATTCACAATTAAAACAATATCAGTGGCACTATTTGGATAAGCACCGGATAACAGTTTGTAGTTTGTTTTTAAGAAAGTTTGATTGCCATTACGGTCAATTGGATAAACGGAACCGCCAATACCAGAAGCGGCTAACATAGCTGAACTATCCATCCCGTTGCCGGAAGCTGAGGAGAACTGGATCGGTTTATAAGTACCGTTGACTTCTCGGATCAAATTCAAGCCAGTGGCGTAAGTTTTACTGATATTTTTTGTTAAAGAACTGTCAATTTTATCTAAGTAATTCACATAATCTTGGGTAATTTTATTAGTGTGCTGTGCTTTTTCGGCAGCACTGGTTTTAGCGGTAATTTTATCGGACTTGGAGACTTTGTCGGATTGCTGGCTGCTTTGTGCGGCGGTTTGATCCGTACCCGTTCGACTAATGCTAATTGGAAATTGGGACAGGGTCTCTCGCTGAGTTTTGTCAATTTGAATTTGAAAACCGCTGGATAAGGCTAGAACAATGGCAATACCAATGATACCAATACTGGAGGCAAACATTGTCAAGAAGGTACGGCCTTTTTTAGTTCGAATATTGTTAAAGGAGAGCTTTAAAGCCGTCCAAAACCGCATTTTAGTATGTTTTAATTTAAAATCGTTAGAACTGACTTCATCGGTATATGGCTTAGAATCTTCTAGAATTTGACCATCAGAAAATTCAATGGTCCGATCGGCATATTGATGGGCCAATTCCGGGTTATGGGTTACCATAATAACAAGCCGTTCTTTAGAAAGATCTTGAATCAGCTGCATGATTTCATTACTCGTAACCGTATCTAAAGCACCCGTTGGTTCATCGGCTAAAAGGATTTCTGGATCGTTAGCAATCGCCCGGGCAATGGCCACCCGTTGCATTTGACCCCCGGAAAGCTGATTGATTTTTTTATTCATATGCGGCCCTAAGCCCACACGAACTAAGGCATCTTTTGCCCGTTTACTTTTTTCACCAGCAGGGACACCACTTAATGTCATACCCATTTCAACATTATCAATAATGCTTAAATGACTGATTAAGTTGTAGCTTTGGAAGATAAAGCCGATGGAATTATTGCGATAAGCATCCCAGTCAGCCGCCTTAAAGCCTTTTGTGGACTTACCATTGATGACTAAGTCGCCAGAATCATATTGATCCAAGCCCCCAAGGACATTAAGCATCGTTGTTTTACCTGAGCCACTGGGGCCGAGGATTGCGACAAATTCTTGTTTGCGAAAAGCAACGGATACGTCATCCAATGCTTTTGTAACATTGTCACCAACGGTATAGTACTTTTTGATATGTTTCAGTTCTAACATAATTATGGTACCCACCTTTTTTATTTATGAATATTTATTATAATAAATAGTTAACAAAAGTCAATATTTTATTTTTGTACATTATAGTTTATAATGTGGACATTATTAGATAGAGAGGTTGTTTATAATTGTGAGTAATGACGACGTGTTATTCAGTGAAGTTTTTGTCACCGTCGCTCAGATGATGCATCGAGGGTTAAAACAAGATGAGCTAGGTGTTTCCGGCCTAAACGCCTTAATCTTGATGACCGTTTATACGACCCCTAATATCACGATGTCAGAATTAGCGACAAATGTGGGTATTTCTAGGGCACAGTTAAGTCGAATGATTGGCAATTTGGAACAGGATGGTTTTATTAAACGACACCATAATGAAGCCAATCGACGGATTGTCAATGTTCAGCAGACACAAGCGGGGGATGCCCTTGTTCAAAAACATATTCAATTAAGTATTGAGACGATCCAACAATGGTTAAATAAATTAGAACCTGAGGATCATCAGGCATTGGTAATGCATTTAAACGGGATTTATCAATTGTTAAAAAAAGCTGAAGTGATTGGTCAAGGTACTGATCAGCAAACGGCAGTTAATTATCGTGCCAGCGAAAGATAAAACTTGCATTTAAAATTGATCCTTGGTATCCTAGATTGGCGGATAGAAATACGAACGTACGTTTATGATGGGGTGTGTTATTTTGAATGCTAGTGTAATTTATTTGAGCGAGGATATTTTTATTAATCCTAGAGTTGATGGGATCATCGAAATCTGTCAGTCACGATCAGCAGAGCATCAAGAGGTTTTAAACCAGCTGAATTATTTAACAGCACGGAATTCTTTTGGGATGACAGTCATGCAGATTTTGCCATCATTAACGTTTCAAGAAGTGCATACAATACAGCAGAAACTAAATATCATTTACCATTTTTAAATGGCTGGACGGCTCGTTATGGCGGCCGTTTTTTAGTGATTATGTAACGGTATAAAATTGATGGTGCTTATAAAGCATATAAAAAGAGATTAGCTTTCGTCAATCAACATGGCTTAATTTCAGTCTTAAGTCGGATAAATATCTAGAATAAGGCTGGTCAATTGGGTGGAATATGATAAACTTAAGTATTTAAAAGGGGCGATTGAATGACGGGGGTTATTTTTGATTTTAATGGGACATTATTTAGAGATTCAGACAAACATGAAGCGGCTTGGCAAGTTTTTGCTAAAAAGCATACAGGTCATGAACTCTCTTCGCCGGATTATGCGGATCATGTCCACGGTCGTAACAATAGTTTGATTTTGGAATATTTTTTTGGTAGTGATTTAACCGAAACACAAATTGAAGCTTTTGCTTTAGAAAAAGAACGTATTTATCGTGAACTTTGTTTGGCTGATCAAGCCAGCTTGCATTTGATTAAGGGTGCTGAAGCTTATTTCGACTGGTTAGTTGCCAATGAAGTGCCACGAACGATTGCCACTGCGGCTAATGGTGAAAATATGGCTTTTTATTTTGATGTTTTTGAATTAGGCCGTTGGTTTGATGAAAAGAAAGTCGTTTTTGATGACGGAACTTTGCAAAGTAAACCTAATCCAGCGCCTTATTTAAAAGCGAGCACTTTAATTGAAGTGCCAATTTCTGAAATTACTATATTTGAGGATTCGACTTCAGGTATTCAAGCGGCTAATAATGCAAAAGCAAAACAAATTATTGCAGTGAGCACTGAGGGCAATCAAGCAGCGCTACGGCAGCTGCCTAATGTGCAATATGTTATGGATGACTTCACTGAACCACAGCTTAAAACAATGTTATAGCAACAAAAAAAGGGCCGCCTACTTAATTTAAGTGGGCGTTTTTTAGTGCACTTAGAGTAGACGCAATTTTTAGGAACAATTATTATCCATTCTAAAAACGGTGTGCTACACTAATAATGAGAACGCTTATTTAAGGCTATTTTGAAAAAATAAAATGAATGAAAATTTCGAGTCTTGAACTTGAAAAAAGACTTAATTAGCCTTATAATATTCTTTAGTTAATAATTATTATAATTTAAGGAGGAATTTCCATGAATTACATCAATCAATCTATCCCAGACTTTAAGGTCAATGCTTATCGCGACGGTGAAACCCATGAAGTAACAACGAAAGATGTTTTAGGTAAATGGTCCGTCTTCTTCTTCTATCCAGCAGATTTTTCATTTGTCTGCCCTACTGAATTAGGGGATTTACAAGATCATTATGCTGAATTCCAAAAGGCTAACGCTGAAATTTACTCCGTTTCTGAAGATACCGAATTCGTACATAAAGCTTGGGCTGAAGCTACTGATACGATCGGTAAGATCAAATATACAATGTTAGCAGATCCAGCTGGCAAATTAGCACGTTTCTTTGATGTTTTAGATGAAGATGCTGGCCAAGCTTTCCGTGCGGTATTTATTGTTGATCCTGAAGGTAAGATCAAATCTTATACTATCAATGATATGGGTATCGGCCGGAATGCTGAAGAAATTTTAAGAACTTTAGAGGCTGCACAATTTGTCCGTGAACATGGGGATAAAGTTTGCCCTGCTAACTGGCATCCTGGTGAAGAAACAATTACACCTAGTCTAGATCTTGTCGGCAAGATTTAGCAGAGGTGAGATAAAATGGCAGAAGAAAAACATATCTATGATACAGTGATCGTTGGTGCTGGACCCGCTGGTTTGTCTGCCGGAATTTATGCTGGCCGTGCGACGTTAGATACTTTAATTGTGGAAGCTGATCAAGTAGGTGGTCAAGTAACAACGACTTCCGTTGTCGCTAACTACCCAGCGGTTCCTGAGATTAGCGGCACGGCATTGATGCAAAAAATGCAGCAGCAGTGCTCAGATTTTGGCGTTAAAATTACAAGCGATAATATCACGAACTATGAATTAGAGGGTGATGTTAAGATTTTGCATGGTCAAAAAAATGACTATGCTGCCCGCAGTGTGATTTTAGCAACTGGTGCGAATCCTAGAGAATTAGGTTTTCCAGGTGAAAAAGAATTCCGTGGCCGTGGGGTTGCTTATTGTTCAACGTGTGATGGGGAATTATTCAGTGGCCTACAAGTCTTTGTTGTCGGTGGGGGTTATGCCGCCGCTGAAGAGGCCAATTATTTAACCCGTTATGCAAAACACGTTACGATTTTAGTGCGTAAAGGCGAATTTAAGTGTCCACCATTGGTTGCAGCACCAGCACTTGAAAATCCAAAAATTGATGTTAAATATCATACCGAAGTCGTTAAAGCTTCAGGGACGGATTATTTGACGGATCTTGTCTTAAAGAATAATGAAACCGGTGAAGAGACAACTTATCATGTAGATGATGGGGATGCGACTTTTGGGATCTTCGTTTTTGTTGGGACAACACCAGCAACTGCGGATTTCCGAGATAAAGTAGATTGTGATCAGCGGGGCTATGTTTTAGCAGACAATGATCAAAAAACAAATATTGAAGGTGTTTATGCGGCTGGGGATGTAGTTTCCAAAGAATTACGGCAGATCATCACCGCAGCTAGCGATGGTGCTACGGCAGCTACTTCCGCAGAACATTATGTTACGGCTCTAAAACAAAAATTAGGCTTGCCATTGCATACAGCAGCACCAAAGGCCAAAGCACCTAAACAAATGGGTCAAAGCAGTGAAGTGCCAGCAGCCGAAAAAGAAGCACCTGTGCATCAAGGCAAATGGTTCTCCAGTGAAATTATCCAACAATTGAGTCCAATTTTTGGTAAGTTAACGAAACCTGTAACACTGAAATTCTATACAGATGGCTCAAATAAAGCGCAGTCTTTGGAAAGCTTTGCAGAAGAATTCAGTCAGATGAGTGACTTAATTTCCTTTGAGAAATCCAATGAACAACCTGAAGGCCGTCGGTTACCATCATTAGAATTATTAGATGAAAACGGACAAGCCCGTGGGGTACAATTCAGTGGGATCCCAAGTGGCCACGAATTAAATTCGTTAGTACTTGCCATTTATAATTTGGCTGGTCCAGGCCAAACGATTGATCCAGAACTGATTGAACGGATTAAACAATTACCTGAACGGCATATTGAGATTGCGATTGCCTTAACTTGCCACTTCTGTCCAGATGTGGTTTCAGCTTGTCAGCATATCGCCATTTTGAATCCAAAGGTCAGTGCTGAAATGATTGACTTGCAAGAGTTCCCAGATTATCGAAAAGCACATCATATTATGAGTGTGCCGGCGACCCGCATTAACGGCGGTGAAACGATTTTTGGCAGTCAAACATTAGAACAATTAGTCGCTGCTTGTGAAAGTGCAGAAGCGGTTACAGAAGGCTAACTAAAAAAATAAATACCCTTGAAATCAATATATTATTGGTTTTAAGGGTATTTTTTAGCGTCATTTTTAATTTTAATTCAGTGCTTCGCGAACTAAAGCTTGATGTTTAAAACTAGGACAAACATGTTTATCAAAGAAAGCGATTAAAGGGCCTTGGGTAAAAATAGCCCAGACCGTCCCAAAGCCGACAGAGATAAGTTGACCATGATTTAATAAGACAGAAATCAAGGTAATGGTCGCTGGAATTAAAAAACTGATTAACTGGGACTTGGTGGAATTACCCTTTAAATAGTAAAAACGCAAAATAAATGTCAGATCATCAATGGGATGTAAAATTAAATTAGCCCGTTGGTAAAGTGAGATCTCTAACGCAACGCCGGCCAGTCCGACAATATCTAAGAAGATCATTAATCCGAACCAAGCGGTATCATTTGGAATGAAGGGATGAATTTTTTCAAAGATGAACTGCCAAAAGGGGACAAAAAACTGAATGAAATAACTAAAAGGGACAACAAACAATAAATTTCTAAAAAAGCGGCCCCAGTCACTTTCAGGAGAGAGCTTCATGTTCAATAAACCTAACAACAAACTCATAATTAACATGGTAGTACCATTGTATCCATTGATTTTGGATAGATCGGCAGTTTGAAATATGGCGCCTAAGATGTTTAAAGACGAGGCGGACCAAATTGTCGCGCCAAGTTCGGTCGTAATTGTCAAAGCTTGGGTTAAGCCGGCAATAATTAGGGCAATGATCAACATTACTAAACGATATGTAAAAGATTTTTGCATTTAACTCATCCAATCCTATAACCTGACACAATTGTGCCTATTTAAGATTAAGCAAAATTAACTAAAATTGCAAGTGAATTGGTGAACAAAATAAAATTTAGGACTTAATCTGGCCAAATTTCTTGAAATTGTTGTAATAAAGGTTGCACAATTGCGCTTTGTCGGGTTAAGTAGCTGGCATAAACTGGCATTTGTGCCTGATCATCGCTTAAAGGAATTCGGACGCGACTATCGTCTTCTATGACACGGCGCTGGTAGCCGGGGGCTAATTTTGAAAGATTGGTACTGAAATAAGGAAAATCGGAATACGCTGTAATTTCCATAAGGGCATCTTGTTGGGCTTGATAAAAGAATTTAGCGCCGGGGATAGCCTGTTGAATAATTTTACGCCAAGGGCCAATGTCATTTAGAACAATAAAGCTCAGATTTTTTAAGTCGGCAAAGTGAATGGTTGTTTGATTGGCCTGATACATAAATTTATTTAAGTTAACTGCTAGACTTTCGATACCAATAAGTTGGGAACTGATTTGGTCAGTGGCTAAATTTTGATCTGAAAAAATTAAGGTTGCGGTATTATTTTCTAGACTCTGACTGACTTGTGTTCTAGGTAACAAAGTTGAATCAATCTGAATTTTTTGCGGGCTCTGTGATTGGGTGTGTTCAGCAATCATTAAGGGGCCTGGCAGTACAGAACGGATTTTCACCACAGTTTGTGTTTGATCGAAGTTGCGAATAGTTGTGGCAAAAGATTGATTTTGTTGTAATAGTTTTGCGGCAGTTTCCGCAGCGAAGACCCCGGTTGCCGTTAAGACGATGCGGTTAGGACGACGTTGAAATAATTGAACGCCCAGTTCTGTTTCTAATTTTTGCATCCCCCGGGTAAGTGTGGGTTGGGTGACATGTAGCTGTTGGGCGGCTTTAGCCAATGTTTTTGTCTGGGCAAAGGTTACTAATTCTTCCAATAAGTAGTTGTCGATCATAAAAAACACCACCTAGTATACGTTAAATACATACTAGCATAATAAAGTGGTAATTTTCAATATGGCTAATAGCGTTTATGATAAGGACAATGATTAATGAGGAGGTATTACAAATGGCAAATGTACCAACTGTTCTATTAAATAATGGTGTTCAGATGCCCCAACTAGGTTTTGGGGTATTCCAAATTCCAGATTTATCAATTTGCGAAACAGCAGTCACAGCAGCCTTAAATACAGGCTATCGTTTATTGGATACTGCAACAGCATACCAAAATGAAACTGCTGTGGGACAAGGTATCAAAAACAGCAGTGTTGCACGCACAGATTTATTTATCACTTCTAAACTTTGGGTTTCTGAATTTACGTATGAACGGGCCAAAGCGGGCATTGATGCCTCATTGCAACGATTAGGCCTAGATTATATGGATCTTTACTTATTACACCAACCTTATGGCGATGTGATGGGCGCTTGGCGGGCCTTAGAGGAAGCTTATCAGGCTGGCAAAATTAGAGCTATTGGTGTTTCCAATTTTTATGAGGACCAATTAAAAAATCTCGAATTATCAATGACAGTGAAACCAGTGGTGAATCAAATTGAGATCAATCCTTGGTATCAGCAAACCGCAGCCGTTAATTTTGCACAGCATGAAGGTATTCAAGCCGAAGCCTGGGCACCTTTTGCGGAAGGCAAACATGACATTTTCCAAAATCCAACGTTAACAGCATTAGGGGCGCAATATCATAAAACTACTGGGCAAATTATCTTACGGTGGTTACTGCAACGTGGCATTATAGTGATTCCTAAAACGGTTCACCCACAGCGTATGGCTGAAAATTTAGATGTTTTTGATTTTGAGCTCAGCCCTGCAGATATGCAGCAAATAAATAATTTGGATAGAAATGAAAGTCAATTTTTTGATCACCGTGATCCAGTGACGATTGAACAAATTTTTGGTTCAAGTTTGGCACAATTAAAAAAATAAATTAAGGGAGTTATCTATTTATGTCAAAAATACCTGTAATTAAGTTAAATGATGGTCATGAAATTCCAGCGATTGGTTTTGGAACGTTCCAAATTCCTAATAATGGCGCGACATATGAAGCGGTGAAACAAGCGCTAGCAGCAGGGTATCGCCATATTGATACAGCTGTTGCCTATTTTAATGAAGCTGAAGTTGGTCGGGCCATTAAAGATAGTGGTATTCCCCGGGATCAAATTTGGGTGACCAGTAAATTGTGGCTGCAAGATTATGGTAAAACAGCGACTAAAACAGCAATTGAGTTATCCTTGAAGAAATTAGGTTTGGATTATATTGATTTATATTTAATTCACCAGCCATATGGTGCTGTACTTGAAGCTTGGCAAGCTATGGTTCAGGCGCAACAGGCAGGGCAATTGCGTTCTATAGGGGTTTCCAATATGACACCTAAAATTTGGCAGAAATTTGTACCTCAATTTGAAGTGCTACCTGCGGTGAATCAAGTTGAATATAACCCTTATTCCCAACAAAAAGAATTACTACAATTGATGGCTAAAGACCAAGTGAAATTAGAAGCTTGGTCACCGCTAGGTCAAGGGAATACAGCATTACTGCAAGAACCATTAATTACAGCATTAGCTGAAAAATATCATAAAAATGTGGGTCAAATTATTTTACGTTTTGAAAATCAAAAGGGTATCATTGTTTTACCAAAATCAGTACATGATTCACGGATCAAAGAAAATTTAAACATCTTTGACTTTGAACTAACAGCTGCAGAATTAGCCCAGTTGGAAACACTTGATAAAGGTCATGGGCGCCATGACCCAGATGCACCAGGGGTTGGGGAACGATTATTAGCGGCTTTTGATGTGCATCAAAATTAAAGTATTGCTGTAAAGTAATCAAAAAAAACAGACGAAAAACGATTGCGTTTTTCGTCTGTTTTTTTGATAGTTCTAGGTTACGCTCGAGGCTTTCCCGCTCCAGTTCGCGCTCTGGCTCTTAAACGCGCTCACTGGAGCAAAGCTCTTACATAACTACGGCTTACTCACAAGCCAAAACCGGGCTTATATCGTAAGTCTAGGTTACGCTCGAGGCTTTCCCGCTCCAGTTCGCGCTCTGTTATTCTTTTTCAGGTTTTACAACGGTGAGCAGCATTTGGAAGGCTTCTACGGCGAAAAGGGCGTGTTTGATGTTGGCTGGCATCACAATGCATTGGCCGGCTTGAACGGTGTATTTTTCGTTAGCAATGGTGATTTCAGCTGTGCCGCTCAAGATTTGGACTAAAGCATCCCCTGTAGAACTATGGGCTTGGATTTCCTCATCTTTATCTAAAGAAAATAACGTCATGCCTAAGTCGTCACGTTGAACCAAAGTTTCACTGGACATTTGGTCCTCTTCAATTGGCATTTCTTCTCGTAGATCTAAAACTTGTTGTTGTGGTAATTTTTTAATAAAACTCACTGGAATTCATCCCCCTATTCAGCTTCAATTTGTAAAAGTTTACAATCTTTTGGTGCTCTAAATTCATGCCAAGTTCCTTTTGGAATTAACAAAGTATCGTTCACATTTAAAGTAAAAACTTCATTATTTGGGAAAATAATATCCACTTGACCGTCAATGACTAAAACAAATTTATGCAAATCGCTTTGTTCACGGCTAATAGTTTCATCAGCCGCCAAAGCTAGCAAAGTCATTTTTGCTGTATTAAACGGTACCTTTTTATTCAATGAACGGCTGCTGATGCGGCCTTCATGGTATGCGACGAGATCCGTTAGATTCAAAACGGAAGGTTCGATTTTCAAAAATATCACATCCCTTATATTAAATAATAGTTATTGTTTATAAGAATAAATCTTATCATTAATTATAAACGTTTTGATACCTAAAAAACAATACATTGTAAACAATTCACTATTTCTTCATATTTTCAAAAAATTTTGGAGCAGCTGGGTACCAACTGTGGGGTCTGTCAAAATAGATTCGGGATGAAATTGCACGCCATATACGGCTTTGTCTGGATCGGCAATCCCCATAATGGTGCCGGTATCAGTGGTAGCAGTGACTTTTAAATTTTCAGGCAAAGTATTCTGTAAGACTAAGGAATGATAGCGCGCACCGGTGAAGGTTTGCGGACAGTTCTTGAACAAAGGGGTAGATTGGACAATATGAATATTACTGGCTTTACCATGCATCAATTGGGGACTATGAACGACAGGAACGCCGTAATAAGCGCCAATAGCTTGGTGGCCTAAACAGACACCTAAGATCGGTACTTTGCCTACAAAGGCTTTTAAGTAAGCCATTAAATAACCGGCATTTTCCGGTCGGCCGGGTCCAGGGGAAAGCAGTAATTTGCTGGGGTGCTTAGCTAATAATTGGGCTACGCTTAAAGTGTCATTTTTAACGACAGTCACGGGTTCGTCGGTGAGTGTACCAACTAATTGGTATAAGTTATACGTAAAACTATCATAATTATCAATGAGATAAAGCATCAGCGACGACCTCTTTTCTAGTTAATGCCAACATGATTGCCCGGGCTTTATTGTTAAATTCCAAATATTCTTTATCTGGCTGACTGTCCGCCACAATCCCCGCACCAGAATGCACAAATAAATTATCTTTTTGGCGATAAGCCAAACGAATACCGATACATAAATCCAAATCACCGGTAGGACTTATATAGCCTAGACAACCACCGTAAAGACCACGCTTTTGAGCTTCAAGCTGGTTGATAATAGTCATTGCGGCCATTTTAGGTGCACCGGATAAAGTACCTGCGGGCATCAAAGCTTCAATAATCTGCATACTAGTTATACCCTTTGCCACCGTACTTTCAATTGTAGAGCCAAGATGCATCACTTGACTGAACTTTAAGAGCTGTCGCAATTTAGTGACCTGGACACTGCCGAATTGACTAACTTGGCCTAAGTCATTCCGACCTAAGTCCACGAGCATATTATGTTCAGCAATTTCTTTAGCATCCGTTTGTAATTCGGTGCTGAACTTAGTTTCTTCAGCGGGGGTTCTGCCTCGGCGCCGAGTACCTGCTAGAGGATAGGTGAAGAGCTGTTTTTGGTTTTTGGTGACCAGTGTCTCTGGAGAAGCACCGATGGCTTCAAAATCACCGTGCTGATAATAAAATTGATAAGGGGTTGCGTTATGGCTAAAGAAATCTTCAGCAATGCCTAATAAACGGCCTTGCATCTTGGCTTGTTGACGGTTGGCCAAAATGAGCTGAAAAATATCACCATCATAAATATGGGCCTTAGCTTGTGCCACTTTTTCAGTAAATGTTTTTTGATCAAAAGCTAACTGGAAAGGGGTTTTTAATTGAAATAAAGGTTGTACTGAGGGCGCTAAAGTCAGCAGCTGCTGTTTTAATTTGGTGAGCGTTGCTAAAATCTCTGTAGCAGTCGCGGTAGTTTTTGGTGACCGCAACTGCACTAAATAAGCTTGTTGGCTTTGGTGATCATAGATGAAAGTTTGATCTACAAAACTAAGGTCAGCGTCTGCTAAATCAAAAGGATCCTGAGGATTTTGAGGTAAGATCGAATTAGCATAGCGGGCGTAATCATAGCTGAAGTAACCGATGAAGCCGCCGAAAAATGGCGGTAATTGTGGTTGATCAGCAATTTTGAATTCTGTTAATAATTGGGTTACGACCGTTTTTAAAGTTTCTGACTGTAGCTTTGTCCCTAGGGCGTCACTATAAATCAAACGGTGGTTTTTAAGGGTTAAGTGGCAGTATTCGTGCAGACTGATGTAGGTAAAGGTGTGGGTCGTCTGTTTTGAATAAAACTTTAATAAGTTTGCGGTTAGACCCTGACTTTGAAGCTGACTGACTAACTTTGGACCGTCAAAGTTTGGAAAAGGAAATTGAATCATGATTGGGGCAAGCGTTTGTTTTTTGGACATTATAAAGCACTCCTTGTTTGTAAAATTTGAATTGAACAAAAAGTGTGCGTTGCCATCGTTTTATAAAAGTCATCAATTTAAAGGCCCCCTTAGATTTAAAAACAACAAAAAAATCCGTCCAAAACATGATGTTAAGGACGGATTTTATCCGCGGTGCCACCTCAATTTGGTTAAACTGGTCATTTAGAAATCACAAATAACCTTTTAACCCTCTTAGCAAGGGGCTAACACCCCTTCGGTAACTGACGTATACCTGACGTTTCTTCCTACTTGAACTTTCTTTCAGAAGAACCCTCCGTGGGCCATTTAGTTATTTGCGTTCGATCGCACTCTCAGCAGCGGCGACTCTCTTTGCGGGCATAATAACCTTGATATCCACGTCATTGGTTTAGGACGAATTAATTATGGCATAATATTAAATTAATTAGAGAAAAATGTCAATACATTAATTTAGTTACGACGCCAATCTATTGGGGCCTGTTGTTCTAAAATTTGATCAATTTCAGCTAATTCAGTTTTAGAAAATTCTAAATGATCTAATGCCTTCACATCGTCTTGTAATTGTGCCGGTCGACTAGCACCGACTAAAACACAGGCAATTTCAGGGCGACGTAAATTCCAAGCCAAAGCCATTTCAGCTAAAGTTTGACCCCGTTTTTGGGCAATATTATTTAAAGCACGAACGGTTTTTAGAGTGCTTTCAACTTGCTTCGGCTGTAAAAAAGGACTTGTACTTTTAGCAGCCCGGGAGTCTTGGGGGATACCTTTTAGATACTTATCAGTGAGCAGCCCTTGGGATAAAGGACTAAAACAAACAGCAGCCTTGTGATGTGCCTGTAAAACTGGGAATAAATCGGTTTCTACTTGCCGATTAAATAAATTATAACGGGGCTGATGAATTATAAAAGGTGTTTTTAAAGCTTCAAAAATATCGATAATTTGTTTTGTCTGCGTGCCGCTGTAATTCGAAATACCGATATAAAGTGCTTTACCTTGGTGAACCAATTGATCTAAGGCTAAGGCCGTTTCGGTCACGGGTGTTTCAGGATCAGGCCGATGACTGTAAAAAATATCTACGTAATCTAACCCTAAACGTTGCAAGCTTTGATCCGCACTGGCTAATATGCTTTTACGAGAGCCCCAATTGCCATAAGGTCCGGGCCACATATCATAGCCAGCTTTACTGGCGATAATCATTTCATCACGATAAGGCTTCATGTCCGTAGCCATCATTTTGCCAAAGTTACTTTCCGCACTGCCAGGAACGGGGCCATAATTATTGGCCAGATCATAATAAGTAATCCCTAGATCAAAAGCTTGATGGACAATTTTTTGTTGCTGCGCATAGGCATCGACGCTACCAAAGTTGTGCCAAAAACCAAGGCCAAAAGCGGACAGTTTTAAGCCACTTTGACCGACACGATTGTAGACCATTGTGTCATAACGTTTTGAATTTGCAGAATACATATAAAAAACCTCCAATTTAGACTAATTAACCGCTTGTTCTACACCGTGATGCTTTAAGCTTGGAAAAATAATTTTATCAGCTAAACCAATCAAACTGCCTTGGAAGAGCAATGAAAAAGCAGTCCCCACATTGATCGCGTAGATTTGGCGACTGATAATAATACAAATAATTGACACAATAATCGGTGGGACAAAAGACACCCACATCGCTACCGTGGAATTACCATGGAAAAATTTAAAACGGATAATTTGCATAAAGTCATCATTGGGATGCAATAAAATATTGACCCGTTGATAAATAGAGCACGCGGCTGAAACCATTAAAATACCAAAACAGTCTAATAACATCTTTAGTGGCGTACTTAACTGATTTAAAGGCAGTAGATTAAAAAGTTGAGACGTCCAACCTACTAAGTAACCAAAAGGAACCATAAATAAAAAGTTATTGATGATCCGCCTTGGCTCAATTCGACCGAGCAATAAGGTGTTGGTAATCACTACAATAACGCCGTAAATGACTAACAGTGGCTTCAAATCAAAATTTAATAAATGACTCAAATTAACCGATGATGCCGTCCATAAGGCACTGCCCATGTTTAAGCTGACCGTTAAACCATTGCCAGAAGAGTTTAAAAGAATGGAGAGCAATAAATAAAAAATAGTTTGTTTTGCAGTTAGGGATTCAGATTTAGCTTTCATTACAAATTTTGCCTTTCGATAAGGAATAACATCTAACTTTACTTTACCGCGACTCTTTAGGAAAGTAAGTATTCGTAAACGCTTACCTTAGTGACAAAAAAACAGAGCACGCGAATCGACACGAGTTGATTTGAAATAGGGCTTAGATTAGCGCTGGGCGTAGATCTGTTTACAATTTAAATGTAGTGGGGCACTAGTCAGCCGCCGACTCAATGCCTTGGTGTTTTAAATTAGGGAAAATGTATCTATCTGCGAGACCAATTAAACTACCCTGGAATAGTAAAGAAAAGGCGGTCCCGACATTGATGGCATAAATTTGATGGGTAATCAAAATACAAATTAGTGAAATAGTAATCGGCGGCATAAAAGACACCCACATGGCAATTGCGGAATTACCGTGGAAGAATTTAAACCGCAAAATTTGCATAAAGTCATCGTTAGGGTGCAGTAGAATATTGACCCTTTGATAGATAGAAACACCCGTGGCAATCATTAAAATACCACAACAGTCCAAGAGAATTTTAGTGGCAGTGTTCAATTGATCTAATGGTAATAAATTAAACAATTCTGCAGTCCAGCCCACTAAATAACTAAAAGGAATCATGAACAAAAAATTATTAATAATCCGTCTTGGTTCAATGCGCTTAATTAAAAAAGCATTCAAAATAACGACGATTACCCCATAAATCACTAACAACGGTTTTAAATCAAAATTTAAAAGGTGACTTAAATTTACTGTGGAAGCGGTCCATAAAGCACTACCCATATTTAAACTAACGGTTAAGCCATTCCCGGTAGCGTTGATGAGAATGGACAATAAAATAAAGCCCATGGTTTGCCTTGCGGTCAATCGTTGTACTTTGTTTTTCATTTGGAAACAGCCTTTCTATAATCCGGATATACTCTCTAATACTGTACACTAGTTAGTGGGGCAAAGTAAGTAGCAGGCTATAATTATTTTATTTAAAACGTTTCCAATTAAAAACTAATTTTAGACATCGAAAAAGGCCTTGGGGATGCACCGCCAAGACCTTAATAAATTTAAAATTAGACCCGTCGATCAGAGACAGAATTCCGGACAATAATCTCCGGTGCGATGATTTTCCGACGGACGGCATCATTTTCTGGTTCATTATCCAAAAGATCCATTAATTCTTCAATGCCTAATTTGATAATGACATCGGTTGGTTTTCGAACAGTCGTCAGGCCAGGCACAAGGTATTTTGCATAAGCCATATCGTCATAGCCGATAAAAGAGATTTCTTCAGGTACTTGGAACCCTAGCTCTTTGCAGGCGTTAATTGCGCCCACCGCCATATCATCATTTTCACAAAAAACACAAGTTGGAATGTCACCGGAAGTAAGAATTTGCCGCATGGCCACGTTACCGCTTTTTGGTCGATAATCGCCTCTTTTAATTAGGGCATCATCAATCGTTAAGTCGTGTTCTTCTAAGGCTGCTTTAAAACCGTTAGTCCGTTGCGTTACAGATTCAAAGAAATCAGGGCCTTGGATAATACCGAATTTTGTATGCCCCATACGAATCGCATATTCAGCGATATTCTTAGAACCGATAAAATCATTAATACTGAAGTTAGGGATGTCATTGCGGCTGATATTCCGATTTAAAACAACAAGTGGGAAGCCTTGGTCCTTAACCCGTTCGATGAATTCGTCATCTAATTTAGATTGACTTAAGACAATAATGCCATCATAGTTATGCCGCAACAAACCTTGGGCACTAGTGGCGTTACGGGTGCTATTGATTGAGAGATCATAGTCTTTAGATAACGTTGCTCGGGCTTGGCCCACAACATCGGTTAAGAAACTTTCAGAGGTCCCGGTAGAAAGGTCGGTAAAAAAGATACCCACTAAAAAAGATCGGCGAGTTACTAGACCTTTAGCATTTAAATTGGGAACATAGCCCAAACGTTCAGCGATTTCAGTGATGCGTTTTTTAGTATCTGGTTTGACTAAGTTGCTGCCATTAAGCGCCCGAGAAACGGTTGTATGGGACACATTGGCCATTTTGGCAATAGTTTTAAGTGTTACTTCTTGTTTTGTATCCATAATTAGACCACCTTTTGGTATGATAATAATATTCGTGCTTGAAATATGTCAATGATTATGCTTGTTAATGATGAAAACGTGTTCATTCAAAGGTGAACCAATGTTATATTTTCCGAAAATTAGACCCGTATCTTTTTTGATTAAAAGTTAGATATTCGCTTTATATCAGCATTTGACAGCAATGACAAGTACCTTAGCCTAAAACTGGATCAGCTGATGATTAAGGATCTAAAAAACACTTCCTGCAATAACTTATCATTTTTTCACCAAAATGACAACTATTAACATCTATTGATTTAAAAAGGTCGATTTATATTTAAATGAAGATCTGGTAATTTGATGCTGTTCAGCATTAATTAGCTTTTTAATGAACAAAATTAATTACCGAAAATTTGAATGCACAGCATAACATTTGAGCTCAATTTATAATATTAGGTAAAATCCATAATTAAAATTATAATTCCTGTTTATAATTGTTGAACGATATGTTATTATCGTTTTACGATAAATATATATTGTTTTAACTGATAAGGAGTGAAAGAAATGAAACATATTGCGCTTAACTTTTTAAAATTTGTGCTGATTGTAGTGGCTTTACTTTTAATGATTATTGGGATCTTTGGGGTACCTAGCTTTATTCGCAGTATGCGCATTAATGGGGTTGACTTTGGTATTTGGCGGCTTATTTTTGGGATAACGATTTATCCAGCGATTCTTTTATTCTTGATGGCTTTGTATCAAGCTTTTCGGTTGTTGGGTTATATCCGCTGGCAAAAAACGTTCACACAAATGGCGGTGGTCACTTTAAATCATATTAAAAAAGAGACGATGACTGTAACGGGCTTGTTATACGTGGCTTTTTTACCGGTAGCTTATATGATCGCTGACGATGGGGATGCACCAGGCTTAATCATTTTTGCCTTTTTATTCGCTTCTGCACCGCTGGTGATTGGAATTTTTGCGTATGTTATGGAAATGTTGCTTAAAGAGGCGATTGCGATCAAAACAGAAAACGAATTGACGGTTTAGGAGGAATAGCAATGGCGATTATTGTAGATTTAGATGTAATGTTGGCAAAGCGGAAGATGAGTGTCACAGAATTATCTGAAGCGGTGGGCATTACAATGGCCAACGTGTCCATTTTAAAAAATGGGAAAGCCAAAGCCGTTCGTTTTTCGACTTTGTCAGCTATTTGCCGAATTTTAGACTGCCAGCCTGGTGATATTTTAAGGTATCAACCTGATAATTCAGAAGACGTCTAAATGCACGCATTAAAAAAATTAAAACAGAAATTAATGTAAAATTATGTAAAAAATAGCGTTATTTAACAAATTTATTTTAAAATATCGGCTAAATAGGCAAAAATTTAAAAACAAAATTCACTAATTTAGCATTAATTAATCTCAGTAACGGTTAATAAAAAATTATCAGCAGATTGCGGTAATTATACGATTCTGTACCCATTTAATTAATACAGAAAATTGGATAGGTCCAAAAATAAATGAGAATCTAAGGTAAGTCCCTCATGAATTCTAAAGATTAAAGAACAAAAAACGCTATGTTATTTAAGATAGAAAGCGTTTACACGAACGATTTCGCAGTGTAATATAACAGGCGTACAAAGCAACACAAACTAAAATTTGTGAGAGGATGGTTTATTATGAACAAGGAATATGGTTTTGCAACAAAACAAATTCACGGGGGACACACGAAGAACTTACCAGGTGCTTTGACCAGCCCAATTTATCAATCATCCACTTTTGTTTTTGATAGTGCCCAACAAGGGGCTAAGCGATTTGCTGGCGAAGAAGATGGCTTTATTTATACACGTCTAGGTAATCCAACGGAAATGGAACTTGAAGAGAAATTAGCGGGTCTGGATAATGCGGAAGCTGGCGTTGTAACGGCTTCAGGGATGGGCGCAATTAGTTCTACAATGCATACTTTCTTAAAGGCCGGCGACCATATGATTGCTTCTAAAGTTGTTTATGGCTGTACACACTCGTTATTTGACGAAGGCTTGCGGCGCTATGATGTGGATGTGACCTTTGTAGATACAACGGATACAGCAGCGATTGAAGCAAATATTAAAGAAAATACAAGACTGATTTACATAGAAACACCAGCGAATCCAACTTTAGATATTTCAGATATTGGCGCGATTGCCAAAATCGCTAAAGCGCATGACTGCTTGTTTGTTGTGGACAATACATTTTGTACCCCATACATTCAACGACCAATTGATTTAGGCGCTGATTTAGTGGTTTATTCAGCAACGAAGTATTTGAATGGTCATGGGGATGTGGTAGCTGGTGCAGTTACTGGCCGTAAAGAATTGATTGATCAGATTCATATGGTGGGTATGAAAGATATGACGGGTTCAATTATTTCACCATTTGATGCCTTTTTAGTAAGTCGTGGGTTGAAGACGTTAGATATCCGGATGGAAAAACATGTGCAAAATGCCAAGAAGGTTGTCGCCTTTTTGGATGGGCATCCTAAGATTAGCAAAGTTTATTATCCAGGGCTCGAGAGTTTTAAAGGCCATGAAGTTGCTAAAAGACAAATGAACTTACCTGGGGCAATGATCTCATTTGAACTAAAAGACGGCCGAGCTGCCGGTGAAAAATTAATGGATGCGGTTGAATTATTGACACTTGCTGTAAGTTTAGGTGATGCAGAAACATTGATTGAACATCCTGCCAGCATGACACATGCGACTTATTCACCAGAAGCGCTACAAAAAGCGGGTATTTCTGAAGGTTTAGTCCGGTTATCAATTGGCTTAGAAGATGCCAAAGATCTGATTAATGATTTAGATCAAGCTTTAGCGCAACTTTAAGTGAGTTGCGATGATCTAAGAAAGTAGGCAAGTTTATGAAAAAGCAGGCGAATACGGATGAAGGCAATTTCATAGGGTTATTACCGCTCATTTTCTTCTTGGTTATTTATATTAGCTCGGGGTTAATTACTAAAAATTTTGACTCGTTACCTTTATTAGTAGCGATGATTATTGCATGTATGATTGCGTTTGCTTTAAAAGGCGATAATAAAGATGATAAATTTTCGGACAAATTGGTGGTCTTTTGTAAGGGGGCCGGCCAAGAAACGATGATTTTGATGATCGTGATCTTCATGCTAGCTGGTGCTTTTTACTATGTTACTAAGTCTATGCATGCAGTGGATGCGGTGACGAATATTGGTTTGACTTTTTTGCCCAGTAGTTTTTTAATCCCAGGTATTTTTGTTTTAGGCTGTGTTATCAGTTTTGCCATGGGGACGTCAATGGGGACGGTAGCAGCGTTGATGCCGATTGCGGCAAATATTGGGCAGATGGCAGATATTAGTTTGCCGCTGTTAGCAGGGGTCGTTGTTGGTGGCGCTATGTTCGGGGATGATTTATCTTTGATCTCAGCTTCAGCGATTATCTCAGCGAAAACACAGGATGTTACGATTTTTGAAAAATTCAAAACAAATGCGATTATCGTTGTGCCGGCTTTTGTATTAACAACGTTTTTGCTGACGTTTGTACAAGTCGGTAATGTGGATATTTTGAGCTTGGGGGCAATTAATTGGGTTAAAATATTGCCGTATGTTATTGTTATTGTGGCTTCCTTTATGAATATTAATGTGCTGATTGTCTTGATTTTGGGCATCGTTTCTGCGGTGGTCATTGGCTTGATTTATGGCGATTTCACGTTGATCCAGGCGATGAACTCGATTCATAAAGGGATGTTGTCGATGGCAGATGTTTCCTTTATTTCAATTGTCGTTGGGGGCCTGGCTCAGTTAATGCATCATATGGGTGGCATCCAATGGCTGTTGGCTAAAATCACTAAGCGGGCGAATGGTCCGGTAGGTGGGAAATTTTCCATTGCTTTCTTGATCTTACTATTGGATTTAATTACGACTAATAATACAGTTTCGATCATGATTGCTGGTCCAATTGCCAAAGACTTAGCAAAGACTTATGACATTTCACCTTCTTATACGGCCAGTATTTTAGATATTTTCTCTTGTGTTGGCCAAGGGATTATCCCATATGGGGCGCAGTTATTATTAGCGTCTTCGATTGTTGGTATTTCAGCGGCGTCAATTGTGCCGTATAGCTGGTATTGTATGGTACTGTTTGTTGTTTCCGTTATTTTCTTATTGACTAAGTTTTCGCCAAAGGAAAAGCGACCGGGTACAAAAAACGAAATCTTGGAACCGCAAAAATCGATTGGCAGTTAAACTATTATGGATTTGGAGCGTTAAACTATGAAAAAAGTTGCAGTTATCGGGATTGGCCATGTGGGAAGCACGGTTGCCTACACGTTGATTACCCGTCAGTTATGTGACACTTTAGTATTGTTTGATAAGAATGAAGCTTTGGTTGCCGCAGAAAAAAATGATTTGACTGATGGCCAAGTTGGCCGTAAGGGTCAAGTTAAAGTGATTGCCTCCGATTTAAGTCAGTTGGCCGATTGTGATTTAGTTATTTTTTCAGCAGGCGACATTTCTATTTTGCAACATAGCAATGATCGTTTTGATGAACTGAAATATACACGAACGACCGTGGAAGAATGGGCACCTAAATTGAAGGCAGCGGACTTTAAAGGTGTGTTGTTGAATATTACAAATCCATGTGATGTCATTACGCAGTATTTCCAAGAATTAACTGGTTTTCCGAAGCATCGGGTGATCGGCACGGGCACAACGCTAGATACTGCTCGAATGCAAGTGGCTGTGGGACAGCAGTTTAATGTGGATCCCAATACGGTTCATGGCTATGTGTTAGGCGAACATGGTAACTCACAATTTGTGGCTTGGTCTAGTGTGCGTTTGACAGATCAAGCGTTAACCGAGGTTTTGACGCCAGCGCAGTTGCAAGCTTTCGCAGATGGGGCCAAACAAAGTGCTTGGGATACGATTGGCGGTAAAGGCTATACATCTTATGGTATTGCCAATCAGGCTAATATTTGTGCAGAGGCTATTTTAAAAGATACGCGGCAGATTTTGCCAGTGTCTAATTATAGTGAAGCGGCTAATTGTTATGTGGGTCATCCAGCTGTTGTTACAGCAACTGGTGTCCGGGAAGACTATCATGTTGCTTTAAATGATCAAGAACAACATAATTGGGAAAGCTCTGCGGCTAAGGTCAAAGAGATGTATGCCAGTTTGAAGGAACCAGTTATGGAATAGATTATTAATTTGATCGGAGACTGAGTTGAAAGGGAACTTTTGACTTGGTCTTTTTTTATGGTCATTGATATGTTTGACTTGTGAGCGAAAACCGCTCACGGCAGTTTGATTTAGGTTGGGATTCTAAAACGCGTTCAGGGGCACTGACTTCTCACCTAACTACGCCTTACTCACAAGCCAAGTTCGGGCTTATATCGTAAGGCTAGGTTAGTGCTCGAGGCTTTCCCGCTCTAGTTCTCGCTCTGGGTCTTAAACGCGTTCACTAGAGCAAAGCTCTCACCTAACTACGCCTTACTTACAAGCCAAGTTCGGGCTTATATCGTAAGACTAGGTTAGTGCTCGAGGCTTTCCCGCTCTAGCTCACGCTCTGGGTCTTAGGTCTGATTTTTTAAATTTATGGGATATAGTATTGACCTTCATATTATATGACGTATAATATAGTTTGATAAATGATGTGAAAGGAGTATCCCATGAGTATTCAAATTAGTACGGAGCTATTGGATGGGGTTGTATTAGCGATTTTACGTCAAGAAGATATGTACGGTTATGCATTAACGCAGCGAATTCAAGAATCTTTGACTTTGTCACCGTCAACGCTGTATCCGGTGTTGCGACGTCTAAAGGCACAACACTGGTTAATCACTTACGATAAACCCTTTCAGGGCCGTAATCGTCGCTATTATCAAATTACACCGGCAGGACTGCAACAACTTGAAATAATTACACGGGAATGGGCTGGTTATAAACAGCGCTTAAATTACTTTTTTGAGCAGCCAGCACTACCTACGACTATGGAGGTAAATGATGACAATTGAAGCCTATTTAGATGAACTTCAGCGACAATTGGCACCTTTAGATGAAGATGAGCAAGCCGATGTTTTAGACTTTTACTTAGAATACATCGAGGATGCCAAGTTAACGACGGATGCTGAAGTTATTGCAAAGTTAGGAACACCACGGCAGTTAGCTCGTAAAATTTTAGCAGATCATTCTATTAAACAAAATGAAATTAATTCAGAATCTGGTAGACAGGTAACGCCAAAATCAAATATCTCAATGATTTGGGTAATTATTTTAGCGATTTTATCGACACCGGTGACAATCCCTATAAGTATCGTCATTTTATTGGTATTATTTGCATTTGTCATAACAGCTGTTATTATTATTGGTTCGATTTTAGCAACTCTAGCAGCACTTATCATCGGCGGTATTGTCTTGAGTGCTTTTTGCTTCTATATTGGTCTAGGTTTAATCTTGACCCACTTCTTTGTCGGTTTAAGTTATATGGGGCTGGGCTTAGTCGGTGTAGGGATTGTGTTTATCTTAATCCCGTTCATTCGTTTGATGGCTAAGGTTTTATTTCAAGCGATGGGCAACTTCTTTAGATATATCTACACTAAGTTTAATGACCGTCGAAATCGTCGACAGGGGGTGGCCTAATCATGAAACGTTTAGCTAAAGTAGGCGCTTTTGTGTTATTAGTCGGTATTTTCTTCAGTTTAGTTGGTTTTTCTAAAAAGGGGTTTCAAGATGTGGCGCTAGTTTCAGGTAAACCTAAAGTCATTGACCAGCAGAATAACACTAAGACAAAAACGTTACCTGCGTTTAAAAATATTCAATTAGATACAAGTGATTATTTAGTCAAAATCAAATCTGGTACGCGTTATCAAGTTAAGGTCAGCGGTGTAGATGCCACTTTGGCAACAACTAAAGTAACTAATGGTACATTGAGTGTAAAACAGCCCGCACGAACGACTTGGCCGGTGATTAGTTTCCATACTAATGATGAACCAGAAATCGAGATCACGGTACCTAAGACGGCTAAATTAACGGCGATTCAAAGTAGAAATAATGGTGGTTTACACTTAGCACAGGTGACTGTGAATAAGCTAATTGTAGATACGCGAAATAGTAATATTCGGATTTTTGATTCTAAGTTAACTGACAGCATTTCAATTTATACAACTAACGGGGATATTCAAGTTGAAAATAGTCAGCTGAACAATCCAATTATGACGGCAGACAGCGGCGATATTTCGTTAAAATTTGATACATTAACCGCAGGTACATTTAAGCTAAAAAATGGTGATTTTGAAGCGACAAATACAAGAACAACCGGTGTGACGACAATTACCAATCAAAGCGGTGATAATGAAATCAAAAATGCGGATAGGGCTATCGGTTATATTGTGAAGACGCAAGATGGTGATAATCAGCTTTTTGATCAAAAAACAGACGATGACGATTCAGATAATCCGGAGACTTTACAACATAATGAAACAGCAGCGGATAGAATTGAATTGACGAATACGTTTGGAGATAATATAATCTGGTAAGCAACAGAACAATGATGAATAGAAAGTAGGTCCTGTATTGACACAATTAATCGACTTTATTTTGCACATTGACCAACATTTAGTGACACTTGTAAATACGTTTGGGAATTGGTCATATGTCATCTTATTCTTGATGGTCTTTATCGAAACTGGTTTAGTCATCTTTCCGTTTCTACCTGGGGATTCTTTGTTATTTGCAGCAGCAGCGTTAGCCGCTAATCCGATGTATCATTTGAACAACGGCGTCTTATTCTTTGGTTTTTTGCTAGCTGCGGTTATTGGGGATACTGTCAATTATGAAATTGGGAAGCACTTAAGCGATCATGCTTTGGAGAGTAGCCGGTTCGGTCGACTGATTAATCGAGATAAATTAAAAGTCGCCGAGAATTTCTTCGATCGCCATGGTGGGAAAACCATTGCTTTGGCTCGGTTTGTGCCAATCGTTCGAACCTTTGCGCCTTTTGTTTCCGGCGGCAGTCATATGAATTATCGCCATTTCCTAATGTATAATTTCTTGGGCGGGTTAGCTTGGGTGACGTTATGCGTCGGTGGTGGTCATTTCTTCGGTAATATCTCGTTTGTGAAAGAGAATTTCTCGCTAGTAGCTATGGGTATTATTGCCATTTCATTATTGCCAATGCTCATTGTCTATTTGAAAAATAAATTTACGACTAAACCTGTTGGTATTGATGAATAATAAGAACTAAATAAATTTAGATAAAGCTCTGGGATCAGTAAGACGATTTCGGAGTTTTATTTTATTGCAATTAATAGTGAATTAACATTAATAAAATGATTGTTTATATTAACGCATTCATTAACTGAAATAATCAATTTTAGTAAATTCAATCGTGCAATACGTAATTGGTCTAATTTTCATTTTATCTGTAACGCCGTTATAACGTTGCTTGTGGGGCTAGCGTGTATTTAGCGGGATGCTCGAATTGCAAGCTAGCCTTTTGAAACCACTTTTTATATAGTGAAATTGCAATAGAAAACATAAGGAGATTCAACGATATGGACTTTGGGGCGCAAGTTAAAAAAATTCGGATAACCCATGAACTTACCCAAGCACAGATGGCGATACAGCTAAATGTGTCGCGGCAAACGATTTCTAGTTGGGAGAATAATCGTAATTTACCGGACTTAGAGATGGTTGTTCAAATTGCACAAACCTTTGGTCTATCTTTGGATCAACTTATTTTAGGAGATGCAGCGATGACAAAAAAATTGGTTAAAGATAGTAGTAATGTTCGGCGAGCACGTTTTAATATGATAAGTATTTTGTTGATAGTCATTGGACTTGGCTGCTTTTTAGCTAAGACGATCATTGGCTCAAGCCTTGATAGCAATGGAATTTTGCACGAGCCATTTTTTTTGATCCCGATTGGTTATTTATTTCTGGTCAGTGGAATTGTAGTTACTCTGATTAGTTTAGTGATTAAATATCTCAAAAAGCGACATTCGTAGTGATCTAACGGCAAAAAGGCAGTTAATATAAATAATATAATAAAAAATAACAAAATTAATGATCAAATAAATTTTGTTATTTTTTTGTAAAAAAGACTAATCAAATGGCTTTTTATCTGCTATAATCAGGTTAAACTTATTTAGTCAGTTTCAAAGTATGGTGCGATTTAAAATCGGACTATGCTTTGTTAGGGATACCTTTTAGAAAGGGTGGTGATGTGGCAATAAATCTTGTTTCACTAAAAATTGAATAGATATGTAGTCGTAGCTTACATATTAATGGGGGCGCATTATGAAATCTGACCTTGCAAAGGTGATTGGATTGGTAGTGGCTTCAGCCACTGCACTATCATTATCATCGGCAGTGATTTTAAATCAAGATACATCTGTCAAGGTAAGCCGAAACGACTCAACAAAAGTTGTTTCGGCCGCAACTTTACCAAGTGGGCAACGAACTTCGTTACTAAACAACCGTGTGGCGTTTAATTCGATGGATTTATTTACTTCATCGACAACGGAAACACAGAGTACGATGTTTAGTAACGGACAGAATTGGTTGAAATTAGGGTATAACCAATGGGAAGATACCACTTCGGAGCAGCAACCTGGTTACCAGGAAGTCGCGATTACGGACACGCAGCTGGAGATGTCTAGCGGTACTACCGCAGCAGTAGTGCAGGATGCTACCGCAGAGGCAAAGACACCGACGGTAATGACAACCCAGGCGCGAGAGGGACAAACGCAAACATCGACCGCCGCTGTTAACGTCATCAATAAATCGGCTGAAAATCAACCGGCTAGTGTTCAAGCAAGAACGACAGATCAACAGGTAGCTGCTGTAAGCCAAGCTAGTACTGCAAATCAAGCAGCCAGTACCTCGACAGCATATAACGGCCCGGCAACGGACACGTTAAAAATTGCGGGCTACACTGTAAGGTATCAAGATAACGTCGCAGACACACCTAATGTTAACGACGGATCGAATTATCGAGATACAGACTTACAAGGCTGGTTGAACAAGCAAACTGCTGGTGTTTGGAATATTAATGCCAACGCAAATAACCACATTAACGATCAGGCGGCACCGGAATTCTCGACCACAGATAACAAGAACAGTTACTTTATTGGTCATAATGTCGGCGCGTTTACACCCTTGATGAAGGTTAATGTGGGGAATATTATTACAGCTACAGATTCGAATAACAACACAAAAAATTACCAAATAGCTGCCATCTATCGACTTCCGGCATCCAATTCTGGTAATCAGTGGATTGACCTCGACACAGGTCAAAATGTTTTTGATAATCTGTATGCAGGTAATACTGAGAAAATTACGTTACAAACGTGTATTGATGAATATTCAATTCGAATCGTTGTTGCAAATGGGATCTAAATCACTCGGCAAAGTGATTTGAATCTTCGCTAACTTTTAGGATCCGACCCAACTGGCATTGGGTTTGTTTCTTACAGTTAGTATAATATCAGATTATTTTAAAAATAGATTTCAACTTTGAATAAGATTTCTATTCAAATCTGACATAACCCTATATATCAACGTTTATAAGCCCTAATTTAGGCAAAAAAGACAGGATAATCGGCAAATTATCCTGTCTTTTTTTGTGATTGCTTATTCAAAGGGAAATTTTAGGCCCCAAGCATTACGAATACTGCCTAGTAAATGACTAACATCATGGGAAAGTTGTAATTCACCGTTGTCGTGACCAGCAAGAACATAATCTTGCATGTGCTGTACTTCATAAACCAATGCCTCGCTGGATTTACCAGCGGTTAATTGTTGTGTGGTCTCACCATGCGCATCGCTTGTATAAGTGACTGTCGCTTGATCGGCCCTTGGGTAATTAGAAATTTCCACGTAGCCTTTAGTGCCCGCAATCACACCTCTTTTTGGCTGTTTGGCTCTAAAGGAGAGTGCCATAACGGCCATTTGCTCTTGATCATTTTTTAAAATAATACCAGATTGTTCATCAACGCCAGTTTCCGTAAACTTGGCAGTAGTTAGTAAAACGTTTGGTTGAGTGTTCAAAAAATAACGAGCAAAGGCGGTGGCATAACCGCCGATATCTAAAAGTGCACCACCAGCTAAGTCTTTATTGAAGAAACGGTTTGTCATGTCATCAGCTTTTAAGCTTCCAAAATTGACTTGAACTAAATTAATTGTGCCTAATTGACCGCTGGTGATGAGTTCTTTAACCATTGGATAAATAGGCATGTGATAAATTGTAAAGCCTTCCATAAGCAATAAACCCTTATCTTGGGCTAATTTCTGCACTTCATCAAATTGGCGTTCGTTAACTGTAATCGCTTTTTCAGCAAGAACATGTTTGCCGGCGTTTAAAGCTTGTTTAATGAATTCATAGTGGGTTGTATGGGGCGTTGCAATATAGACGATATCAATTTTAGGATCAGCAATCAAAGCCTCAGCGTTTGCAAAAGTATGTTGAATCTGTTTTTCGGCCGCAAAGCGTTGTAACTTTTCTTGGTTAACCCCAGTTACACCGTATATTTCACCGTTAACGGTATTTAAAGCATCTGCCATTTCGTGGGCAATCCAACCAGTACCAATCATACCCCAGTTTAATTTTGTCATTTTAAGCACCCCTTTTTAAAATTTTAATCGTTTTTTCAGGCGTTTCAATTAAGAGTTTTGTTGCTAAATTTTCAAAATAAGAAGTTCCAACAACACCGTTAAGTTGCCGTAATTGTTGGTCTAAATTGTGAATTTCATGCCAGTCTTGACTAAAACAATCAAGCAGCTGATTACCATGGGCACTGCGGGTATAGCCCATAAAATTTGTGGCTAAACGTCGTTGAACGGTTAAATTCAGCTGCTGGGCAGCCGTGATAACCTGGGGCACAGCTTCGTCAATGACTTCTAAAGTTAGTGGAAATTTTGAATTCAATGTTTTTGTCACTTTGTCACTTTGCGTCATAATGATATATTCGTCAGAAGCTTGAGCATAAATTTTTTCCAGTGTATGGATACCACCGTTGCTTTTTAATAAATTCAAATTTTGATCAGCTGAATCACAACCATCAAAAGCTAAATCAATTGTTGTCCAATTGGCAACGATTGGTAGGCCAATACTTTGACAGTAATCGCGGGTTAATTCAGAAGGGGTACAGAGTTGTACTGGTAAATTAGGTGTTGCCTGGATTAATTCAGCTAAGGCTTGTACATGGCTGCCGCCACCGAGACTAACGGTCATACCTGGCTTAATTAAGTTTAATGCGGTTGTTAAAACTGAAGACACGACAGATCATCCTTTCAAAAAATGAGTTTATTTGGAAATTTATTTTCATTAAAAATATAAAACAGAAATTAACTTTCGTCAAGCTGAAAATTAAGCTATAATTTAGAAAGTGAATCGATTATAATCGCAAGTAGATGATTTTCTTAGTATTAAAAATGGCGAGAATTTTGAGGTGGCTTATGAACGACGAGCAAAATATTGTTGATTTATTATACAGTAAAGCGCATTCAATGACAGGATCAGATCAAAAAATTGCAGCGGTAATCTTAAAAGACCCGGCTAAAATTGTGAATTTTACGATTTCAGAATTATCTAGGGCAGCTGGTGTCAGCGATGCTTCGGTTTCTAGATTTTGTAAAAATTTGAATTTGTCCGGTTTTCATCAGTTAAAAATTCAATTGGCAACGGTAGCGGCTGACAAATATAGTTATTACCAGAATTTAAAGCCTGATGATTTGCAACAGTCTTTACAAAATATTACTGCTAATAAAGTGGCCGAATTAGAAAATACGTTAACCAAAGTGCCAACAGCGACCATTAAACAAATTTTACAAGCTTTAAAAAAGGCGCAGGTGGTTCAAATTGCGGCTGCCGGAGATACGTATCCAGTGGCCGCAGATGCGGTTTATAAGTTCAACCAGCTAGGTATTTTTGCAATTGCGGCCGAGTCTTGGGAAACGGCCATTGCACAAACAATGAATTTGCCAAAGCAAGCCGTCTTACTTGTAATTTCTAACTCTGGGGAAACAAAAAGCTTATTACAGCAGATCAAAATTGCACAACAACGGGGGATTTTGGTGATTGCAATTACCAATCGGGGGGATGCACCGATCAGCTTGCAGGCGGATTTGCAGTTTACCATTGCCGTTCGTCAGCAGGTGCTGCAGTCAGAATATTTCTTTTCTAGGGTGGCTGCAATGACGGCAATAGAAGCTTTGTTTTTACTGTTAATTACGGAAGATAAAACGTATTTAGATCACATTAAGGCCCATGAAGACTTGGTGGCTGAAACAAAAATTTAAACAAAAAAAGGCCAGTTACAAGATAATTTCAAGTAACTGGTCTTTCTATATTAATCTTTCAAACAGAAATACTGGTCTTAAGCTTCAGCAGTTTCTGTAGCGGCTTCTTTTTTATCTTCAGGGAAAAGTAAGTTTGCAAGGATACCGATGAAAGTAGTTGCAGCGATACTATCTTCAAAGACAAATTTTAACCAAGTAGGTAAGCCGGAAATAGCTTCGGCGTTACCGCCTAAACCAATACCTAAGGCAATTGTGATCCCGATAACTAAGACGTTACGTTCACTAAAGCCAGCTTGTGCTAACATTTTAACCCCGTTGATCAAGATCATAGCAAATACTGAGATTAAAGCCCCACCTAAAACGGCAGATGGGATAGAAGCAAAGACAGCACCAAGTTTAGGTAAGAAACCACAAATAACAAGAACGGCAGCACCCATAGAGATACACCATTTGTTAATAACTTTAGTCATTGAAACGATACCAACGTTTTGACCAAAGGCAGTTTGTGGCATAGAACCAAAGATAGAAGCAACGGCACAACCGATAGAATCGGCTAAAACAGAACCAGATGTTTCTTTTTCATTGGCAGTACGGTTGAAGGTTGCAATCGTGATACCAGAAGTGTTCCCGATCGTTTCCATTGCGATTGTGATGTAAATTGCGATAAAGCTAATAATGGTTTTTGTATCAAAAGTTGGAATGAAATGGAAAGGTAACGGAACGTTAACCCAAGAAGCTGATCCAACTGATGCAAAACTAACTTTGCCGAAGAACAAAGCCAATACATAACCAAATACTAAACCAAATAATAATGCGGCAGTTTTAATAACGCCTTTACCAAAACGTTGTAAAACAGCAACACAGATGAAAGTTGCAAAGGCAATCGTCAAGTTTTGCCAAGAACCATAGTCTGAAGCACCAGTACCACCGGCGAAATAATCACGACCAACGGCCAATAAGTTAATCCCAATAGCGATTAAAGTACAACCGATAACTAATGGAGTGAAGAAACGTTTTAAGTATTTGTAGAAAATACCGATCAAACCTTCAACCACACTACCGACTAATGCGCCCCCCAAAACGGCTGGAACGCCACCGACAGCAGCTGCTGCGGAAGCCGTTGGAACGAATGCAAAACTGGTCCCCATGACAATTGGTAGGCCAGAACCAAGCTGGAACTTCCCAATTTTGATAGGATATAATTGCAGGAATGTTGTTAAACCGGAAATTAACATCCCGGCTTGAACCATAACAACGGTTTGCGCCGGTGTTGCTTTAGCGACAGCGGCAATAATTAACATTGGTGCCAAGTTCCCGGCAAACATTGCCAAGACGTGTTGCATGCCTAAAGGAAAGGCGATTGAAAATTTGGGTCTGCCTTCCAGTTGATAGACCAGATCTTTATCTGCTACTACTTTGTTATCCTTACTCATCTAGTAAATCCTCCATTCGATTCTTCTAGGATACGTAAGTTGACTAGCCATCAATCCCCCAGATGGATCTGGCAACTAAGGAGGGGATTGGGAAGTTTGCGCCGTTAAGCGCGTTTAAATTTTCATTAGTGGTATGTATACGCTTCCAAAAATTTAAATAGATATACGTTAATCTTTAGTATGAACTCAGCTATCAATTGAGCCAATACCCTTACATGATTAATGTTTGCTTCCACAAAGCTATAAGTCAGCCTAAATATCAAGAAATTACAACATTTAAAAAATGCTGGCCAAGATTAGATACACAAGTATTTTATACATGATTGCAGATCAATGTGATTAAATTTTCTTATGTATTAACTTCTTGTTGTCAAGCAACTTTGCTCAGTGTTTAGTGAAAAACACTGGGTGGATCCAAGAGTCTTAATCAATCAATTATCTAAATAGTCATGGGCTTGATAGCGCGCTGTTTACTGATTTAGATAACCGCAAAGATACATATAAATCATCACCCCGTTTGTACATTTTTATTATATTATTGTGAAGATAATAACTACTATCATGATATACCATGAAACTCGGAATTACAATTAAATTTTGTTTGGAAAAATAATTTTTTTTAGTAGTGTACTTGATATATATTAAAGACTATAGAATTTATACTTAGTTCAAAAATATATAAATTATTAAATAACCTAACACTAAAGAATAATGAATTGCCATTTAAAGGTTTATTAGAGATTTCAAAACAATTTTAATTGCTATTTAAATTAATAAGCACTCGTTTAAAACATTCAAAAATTTACATTTTATTCCATTTTTAAATAAATCGGGGGGAAGCAGGACTTAATCCAGCGCTTCAGCATCAATAGGTTTTTGAAATTTACTAATCACGTAATAAAGAATGGCGGATAAGAGCACGCCGAGAATATAAGAACTATCATAAATAGCATGCAAGCTTGGCACAAATTTACCAATCAAGACAAAAATTGTGGTCAAAATTAAAACAACAACCCCACTGACGTTCCAGCCATTGGTGTAATAGTACTGACCGCCATCTTTACGATACAAATCAACCAGATTAATCGGTTGTTTTAAAGTTCGAGCGTACATCACCATATAAATACCGGTCATTGGCCCTAAGACAGTGGCGACCGTATTAATAAAATTGTAATAACTGTCAGGATTTTTGATAATTGCCCAAGGCCGCGTCACGACCCCAATTAAACCAACCGCCAAGATCGCATATTTATATTTTACGATTTTACCCCAAAGCGAAGAAAAAACAATCCCAGCGGGAATTAGATTACCGGCTACATTGGTTGTTAAAACAGCCATCAAAATGACCAATGAAAAAATGATAACAACCACTGGGTTATCAAATTTGCTGACCAAAGTAGCTGGTTCCCAAATGGCTGTCCCAAAAGCAATTTGAGAGCCAACGGAGCCGAAAATACTTACTAAAACGATAAATAAAGTGGTGAATGGCGAACCAACAAGTTGGCCGATAATTTGATCTTTTTGAGATTTTGCATGCCGGGTGAAATCAGACATGTTTAAAGCAATCGTACTGTCAAAGGCGATCATGGAGGTTAGTGCTGGCCAAAAAGCATGCCAGAAATTACCGCCATTACCTTGCGCCACCGGATTTTTAAACACGTTAAAGAAGCCATTTGCTTTAGCACTGCCCCAAAAAATTACAATAAAGCATAAGGCGATTAGGACGACGGCTAAATAATTTTCAATAAACTTGATGAATCCAGAGCCTTTAAGACCAATGATGATGTTTAAAATTAAAAATAAGCCAAAAGAAAGATACACGTTGACACTAAGGTCGGCAAAGCCGGGAATTAAAACGGATAAGATTGAATTAACCGCGGTGCCTCCAATCCAGCACTGAATACCAAACCAAAAACAGCCTAAAATACCTCGAACGAGGGTAGGAAATACATTGCCTTTAGGTCCGAAAGCAAATTTAGACAATAACGGAAAGTTGGTGCCATACTTTGTCCCAAAGTGGCCTAATAAAACTGCTGGGACCATAACGATGGTATGACCTAAAACAACGGTGAATAACGCTTGCCACCAGTTCATACCGTTGGATAATAGCCCGCTGGCCAACATGTAGACTGGAATGGAGATAATAATCCCTACCCAAAGTGACGCAAAGGCATAGGTGTTCCAAGTTCGCTGCTCAAAAGCATAGGGTTGGGTTTGGTCGCTATAAACATTACCTGGATATTTTTTAATTTCGGCCAAGCCCGCCGGCGTAAGTTCGACAACGCCATGATTTGATTTTTGGAAAACTGTCATTTTACAAACCTCGAATTATAAAGTTAAGCACTTGTGAAGCGCTTACAACAAACGATTTTACGGATCTTTCAGATTTTCGTCAAATTGCTAAAAATTAAAATTTGATTGACAAAGCCTAAGTGAATTGGTTATGATGCTTGTAATTAATACATAAATTATACTCATATAAGCCTATGATATGGATAGACGTTTCTACCAACTGCCGAACAAGTTGACTATGAGTTACTCTTAATCGAGTAGCTTTTCAATTTGTCCGGCAGTTTTTTTATAGCTTAGCGCAGACTAAAAACTTGCTGGGAGGCACTACTATGACAACCTTATTGATCAAAAATGCCCAAACAATTGTAACTTGTGATACCCAAGATCGTGTTTTAAAAGATGTGAACTTATGGATTCAAGACGGGGTCATTCAATACATCGGCTCGGATGAAAAACCAGCCGATAAGACGATTGATGCCAGTCATCATTTGGTTTATCCCGGACTGGTGAATACCCACCATCATCTTTATCAAACGTTCACCCGAAACTTGCCGGAAGTCCAGAATATGGAATTATTTGACTGGTTAAATACGTTATATGAAATTTGGAAAAATTTGGATCAAAAAGTCGTCTATTACAGTACCGTAACCGGTCTAGGCGAACTACTAAAAAGTGGCTGTACAACAGCGTTTGATCATCACTATGTTTTCCCTAAAGGGGCGGAAACGGGTCTGTTAGAAGCGCAGTTCAAAGGGGCGGATGATTTAGGCATTCGTTTGCATGCTTCTAGAGGGAGCATGAGTCTCAGTAAAAAAGACGGCGGTCTGCCACCAGACAGCGTCGTCCAAGAAGTGGATGCTATTTTAGAAGATTCCCAGCGCATTGTGGAAAAATTCCATGATCCAAAACCATTTTCAAAACATCAAATTGTACTGGCCCCTTGTTCGCCATTTAGTGTCACTAGCGATTTGATGCGAGAAACTGCTAAATTAGCCCGTCAGTTGGGCGTCCGGCTACACACACACTTGGCAGAAACTAAAGATGAAGAAAATTTTGTTTTAGAAAACTTTGGTATGCGGCCGTTAGCTTACATGGATTCTTTAGGCTGGACAGGTAAAGATGTGTGGTATGCCCACGGGATTCATTTTAACCAAGAAGAGTTGGCCTTTTTAGCTGAAACACAGACTGGGGTGGCGCATTGCCCGATTTCAAATATGAAATTAGCCTCAGGGATTTGTCAAATTCCAGAAATGTTAAAACTAGGGGTACCTGTAGGCCTTGGGGTAGATGGCAGTGCCAGTAACGATGCCTCTAATCTGCTGGAAGACTTGCGAGTTGGCTTTTTATTACAGCGTTTGAATGCCAGTAATGCGGCGCCAACGGGCTATGATTTCTTGAAAATGGCAACGAATGGTAGTGCTAAACTATTGGGTAGAGACGATATTGGTGCTTTAGAAGTTGGTAAAGCCGGGGATCTATTTATGATCGATACACGGCAAATCGGCTTAGTAGGCACCCTGCAGGATCCTAAGGCTGTTTTAGGGACGGTAGGGTATTTAAGTGCGGTAGATTATACCATTGTTGACGGGGATGTGGTCGTGGAACACGGCGAATTAACCCATTTGGACGAGCAAAAATTTGTAGCCGATGCCAATCAATTGCAACGAGAATTTTTGATGAGAAATTAGTTTAGTTAATTGATGTCATCATTTTTATAATAAAAACTGGTGTGTCCATGATAAAAAGCTTAGAATAGACTGTAAGTATCTATCGGGAGGGATTATCATGCATCAAAAATGGCAACACTGGTTTTGGCTGGTGGCTTTAGCTGCTGGCATCTTATTTAGTACAACTTTAATAAAAGCACATACCGTTAACGCGGCTGACGAAGTGACCGATCACTATTTATTAGTTTATTTTAAATCACCAAGTTATACGCCTAACGATCAAAAAGTTTATTTTGCGGTTAGTGATGATGGTTTGCATTATCAGGAATTAAATCACGGGCAGCCAGCGATTAAAAGTGAGAACGTTTTGAGAGATCCGTTTATAGTACGGCAAGCGGATAATCAAGGCTTTTATATTTTAGCATCTTCGGTGGGGACAAAAGTTTTCCCAACGCCATATTCAATGTTTGTCTATCATAGTTCAGATTTATTGAATTGGACTGATCAAAGAGTGGCCGTAACCGATACAGATACTACTCGGATTTGGGCACCAGAAGCGGTGTATGATGCAGCGATCAACGGCTATAAGATGTATTGGACACAGCCGACAGATACGAAGTTCATTGTTCAAACGGCCAATACGAATGATTTTCAAACGTATTCTGTACCGCAAACTTATGTAGCTGGGGATACAAGTCGACTAGATACCACATTAATCAAAAATGGCGATCATTATTTACGGTTTACAAAAAATGAAGCGACCAGCCAAGTCTATGAAGAACGGGTAGCTGATTTAACAACGTCAGAAGGTAAAGCAATTACCAGTCCGTTGTTAAATAATTTAACCGGTGTGGAAGGCCCAATTGCTTATCAATTATATGGTCAAAATAAATGGATTTTACTGTTAGACCACTATAATGCGGGGGGTTATGAACCCGTAATGACAACGGATATTGACCATGGGAACTTCCAAAAATTGGCCACAGATCAGTATCGTTTACCAGCTGATGCCCGACATGGCTCTGTTTTAACGATCACTAAGTCAGAGTATGATCGGTTAATTAATCATTACGGTATTGACTAAAGACCTAATTTAAATTTATCCAAAGATTCATTGATTTCATCTTCGGTAATCCCAATGTAACGCTTGGTGATTTGTTGAGAACTATGGTTAAAAATTGTCATTAAAGTTGCAATATCATGGGTTTGACGATAATAATGGTACCCAAATGTCTTACGCATCGTGTGGGTGCCAAAGTCATCTCGGTCCATTTGACGCCCTAATTTTTGCATAATTTGGTAAACACCATTTACTTTAATATGATAGTTTTTAAATTTATTGCTTTGAAACAAATAGTCATTATCTTGTTTATCTTTGATAAAATCATCAATCAGGTCACTCAAATTACTAACGTTGAGTGTCCTTTTTTTATGGGTTTTTTGTTCCACGATAACGGGATGTTTTGTGTTACGGAATTCACCTACTGTGCGGACCACCAAATCACTAGCCCGCAGACCGGTATTGATCCCCATCAAAAAAAGTAAGACATCCCGCTGGCCATGTTTGTTTTTAGATAATAAAAAGCGGGCAATTTCAATATCTGATTTTTTTCGAATGGGCTGTACATTAAGACGTTCACCTTTGTTGGTATTATGCGGTTGAGACATGGGGTAACTTCCTTTCAGTAATTAATACACGTTTTAAAAAATACCGTGTATTATAGGATGACCCTATTATACGGGAGTTTAGGGTAAGAATACAAGATGAAGTTTAGCTGTGTGCGCGGATATAAAATTATTTATATTAACGCATTCGAAATATCTATCAACCACAATCGCCAAACCAATACAAAACTATTATAATAGCTTTGAGGTGAAGATTATGTCAAAAATTATAATTACAGCTGCTATGTTGCAGCAATTAACTGATAAACAGCTTCAAGATAAGCATTTACTACTAATTACAGAAGATGCTGGTGGCCGCTATTCCCAGTCTGGTGGGGCTTGCAGTATTGGTTCAAACTTTGCATTAATTGAATTAGCACAGCCGGATCCAGAATATAATGTGCCTTTAGCGAATGATGCCGGAATAGATTTAAAAACTTCAGATTATGATCTGACTTTTTTAGGCCCGGGCTTAAAATTAGATTACTTGAATTATCAAATCGTTTTACGGGATGATTCAGGTTTATTAGATAGCGCCGTGATGGTTGCCAAAGGCGCAGATATTGTGGCAAAATTCAAAGCCGGTTTTAATGGGCCATCAAAACCTTGCTAAAGCTTAAAAAATGACTATTGTGTCATAGATATGAGAGGACGTCACTAGTGGCTAAGAAAAAACGTAGTAAACTCAAAGTTAAAGAAATTTCCGTCAAGCGCGTCGAGCATCTTCAGAGTCCCGATAAGAATCCTTTTGGACTTTTACCAGCTTATATAACGAATATGAAAATAAATGTACAGCGACAAAAGCTTGAGACCGACCCGGACCAAAACTTGATTACCATTCATGATGCGGTAGCGGATACTGATACAGATCGGCGCCAGTTCAAACAGTTTTTGACGTTGATCTATATTGTGATCCAAAAAGTTTATAAAGATGAAGTTAACGATCATTATTTTGCCCCTGTCGGTCAGCAATCTTTTAAAGAAACCTCCTTTTTTGAAATTAATTTTGCTGGACCAAATCAAGGCGATATTCAGATTCACTTTGAATTTGCACAAGAATATGCTGCTTTTTTACAAGTTTTACAAAGTTATCAAGAAACAATTGCCATTGATCCTAAAAATAAATGATTTTTAGATATGCGGAAAGCCGTTGAATTGGTCTTTTGATCAATACAGCGGTTTTTTAATTTGGTTAAACCAAATTGATGAATAAGCAGCTTGACTTTTATAAAAATTGCAGTATTATTATAAATATATTAAATATTAATTATAAAACGTTGATAGAAAGAGTAAGTGACTGTATTTTTCCAGCGAGTCTTGGAAGGGTGGAACAAGACAAAATATGGGTGCTGAAGTAAATTCTAGAGTTTTGCAGTGGAAGCTGCTGGGACCGACCACTATATCGGCACGTGTTGTTTGACGCGGTTGAGGCTGAATTTTTTCAGTAAATTAAGGTGGTACCACGCTAATTATTTAACGTCCTTTGACAATTATGTCGAAGGGCGTTTTTTTGTTTAAAAAAGGGGGCATGCATAAATAAAAATAATTTAAATTAAAAAATGTGATTATGATTAAAATAGGAGTGTGTGACTATGGAAAGTAGTTTTAAATTGCAAAATCGTTTGGATAGCGCTAAAGAAACCCCGTTGTTTTACAAAGTCTTTGGTTTGATTGCCGGAGGGATGATTTTAGATGCTGGGGATGTTTACATGGCCAGTGCAGTAAATACGGATTTATTGAGTACTAAGTTCGCCACGATGCTGCAAAGTTCGATGTTTTTATCTGCAGGTTTTTTAGGTCTGTTCGTGGGTTCCATCGCTGCCGGGATTATCGGTGATTTTTATGGCCGTAAAAAAGCTTATCAGATTAACTTGCTATTATTTGGATTATTTACCTTAATCGGTGGCTTTATGCCGACAATGCCATTATTAATTATTACGCGCTTTATTGCGGCTTGTGGTTTAGGTGCAGAAATCGTTACCGGCTATGCATTAGTTAATGAATTTGCTCCTGTTAAAACTCGGGGGCGTTGGTGCGGGGCTTGTGCGGTTATCGCCAATATGGGGGCACCATTAGCGCTATTAGCCGCAACATTGATGATTCCTAACTTAGGCTGGCGGTCGATGTTCTTTTTAATTGGTGCCTTGGCCTTATTGCTTTGGGTCTTGCGCCGGCATTTCCCAGAATCTCCCCGTTGGTTAATCACCCAAAAACGTTTTACTGAAGCTGAAAAAATTATTACAGAACTTGAGGCCAATGGATCCTATGATGCGGCAGACTTTGAGCTAACTCAAGCCGATGGTCAAAATGTGGTTACTGAACGTAAAAGTCGGGGGCTATTTGTGGCAATTGTCACGGTATCGGCGATCATGCTTGCCCAATATACATTCACTTCCTGGGTACCTACTTTATTAGTCAAAAAAGGGATTAACGTCGTCCATTCTTTGAGTTTTTCAACGATTATGATGATTGGGGCACCAGTAGGGGCTTTAATTGGGGCTTTACTCATTGATCATCTCGGTCGCAAAAAAATCATTGTGCCTGCGTTTATCATGGCTGCAATCTTAGGGCTAATTTATGCACAACAAACGACGAATGCAGGTGTCTTAATTGTCGGTTTCTTGCTCACAATGATGTTTTACGTTTTGATGGGTTCTGCAGTAGGGGTCTATATTTCTGAACTCTTCACTACAAGTTTTCGCTTTAGAGGCGCCGGTATTGCCAATGGGGTTGCCAAATTACTAACTGTTTTAACCCCTTATTTGGCGGCTTGGGCAATTTCTAATTTTTCCGCAAACTTGATCTTTTATTTCATTGCTATTTTGACGTTAATTGCAGCGATTGTGGTGGGCCTGTTCGGACCTGAAACTAAGCAAAAAATTATTGGGTAAAAAAATCCAGTTAAACGATGACAACATCGTCTAACTGGATTTTTTAATTATTTATTTTAAGACGGCGAAACCGCCAGTCCAACCTATTTTTTCTTTTGCAGCTAAAGTCATTTGTAAGAAGCCAAAACTTTCTAATTCGCGGGCGCGTTTTAAAGCACCGGCATCAATCACCGCCACGCCGCTATTGGCCAAAGCAGCGATAAAAGTCTGTTTAGCAGCGTCGTCATCCCCGGCGGCTAAAACCGTTGTCTGGGCCTGATCACTGACTTGATGACTTTTTAATGTTGCTGCAAAGGTTGTATTAAATGCTTTAATAACTTTTGAGTCTGGTAATAACTTCGCAACTTCTGCGGCTGCAGAACTATCTGCTGGTACAACGAGGCTATCCCAAGTTTCAAAATCTAAAGGATTAGAAATATCGACAACAATCTTGTCGGCAAAAGCAGCTTGGTTAGCTTTAGCAATGGCCAAGGCTGCATTATAAGGAACAGCCAAAATAATGATGGTCCCTAAATCTATCACTGGATCATCATGCTGAATATAAGTTACTCGATTACCGCCCTGAACAAATAGATCGCCAATCGCTTGGCCCATATTGCCTTTACCAAAAACTGTAATTGCTGTCATAAAAAAACCTCCTAAATTTGTATTACTTTTAAGTACAAATTAAACTTACACCGATTTATTTTAATTGTCAATAGAATCATCAAATTTTTATAGAATGAATTCTTACTTTGATGCAATACTTGTAGATTGAGAGAAAACTATTTGTCAATAATTTAGACTGTCTTTTTTTACAAAATTGTTATAGAATAAAGTACAAAAACAAATTAGGAGGTAACTTATGGCGAATACACAATTCAGCGACACAATTCACGTATTGGCTTATATTGCCTACTTTCAAGGTAAAAAGATAACGAGTCAAGAAATTGCAAGCAGCTTGGAAACTTCTCCCAGTTTAATTCGTAAAATTATGGCGAATTTAAAGCGCAGTCAATTGTTGATCCCTAAGCAAGGGCCGACAAAACTGGCCTTAACCCGAGCGCCTTCTGAGATAACGCTTCGTGATATTTATAATAGCTTAGGAGACATCCCGCCGCTTTTGAATGTGGATCAAAATACCTCACAAAAATGTCCAGTGGGCTATGCCGTCCCTAAAATTTTGAATCATTACTATAGCGAGGTTCAAGCTGCTGCGGAGGCTAAAATGGCTAAGATTTCCTTGCAAGATATCTTAAATGACATCGCATTGATGACCCGGTTGACTGAGGATAAAAAATAAAAAGTTAGGCCGTTATTGACCTAACTTGTTTAATTAAATTCATTTTTCAGATAATGTCATAACGCGTTTGCTGATAAATTGTAGCAGGAGGGTTATACCACCTAATAGTAGTGCCAACAATAAAGTCGTCCCGCCAGGAAAATCAATTTTTTGCAGTTGATAATAGCCTAAAATACCTAGAAGCCAAAGGGCAAAATTGACAACTTTAGGGGTATTCGTATTTTTAGACCAATATGTCACAAAAACGATGGTATATAACGGTGTAAAGACAGAACCGATGAAATACAAGAAGTTTTCATAAACCGACATGGCTAAGACAATCGCAATCACGAAACCGATCATCGTAATTAGAATCGCCAAATATTTCACGTGTTTCACTGGCCAAATATTTTTAAAATTGATGGCCGCTGAATACGCATCTAAATAAGTGGTGGTGACGGTTGAAAAAACGATAATTAATAAGGCGATCAAGCCTAAACTGGATTGTGCCAGCCAAGTGTTAAAATCACTGTACCCCGTAACAAGAACGCTTAACAGCCCAATTGTAAACATCACTAAACTACCAATGAAGTACCCGCCTGCACTGAGCATCGCCCACTTAAAGGGCTTCTTTGTTTTGGCGGTATAATCCCCAATTAAGGGTAGCCAAGAAAGGGCCATCGTCACATTTAATTCTACCGCTGTCCCAAAGCTCATTTTGCCTAAAGGGGTTGTCCCGGTGATGGTCTTAGTCTGGAACATGACCACAATCATCAAAATAACGCCCACGATCAAAGCGAGCACAATTGTATTGTTAAGTTTTGCAAAGGTTGTAGGTTTTACCAGCAGCCAAATAATAATTAAACCGGCCACAATCGCAGCCATTAAAGGCATATTTTTGATATGGAATAGGCGCTGGCTCAAGCCGGACATGGCTAATGCCGCATTAACAAGCATTACCGCTGTCCAACCGATAAGCTGCAAGCCGTTAAGCAGTGAGAATAATTTCACACCGCCGTTGCCAAAAGTCCCCACTGTTGATTCAATAGCGGTTTTTTGCTGTCTAGCTGCAATATACCCAGCCGGTAATAAGAATAAAAAGCAACCGATAAGATGGCCTAAAATAATTGCAAATAAGCCTTGCCCCAGGCCTAAAGGTGCAATCATCGCTCCGGTGACAATCTCAGTAATTGAAATTGCCGCCCCTAACCAAAGTAAAAATTGACTGGTTTTTTTCAAAAATCAAACCTCCCGTTGATAATGGGCTAAGAGTTGCGTTAGCGTTTGGGTTAAATCCGGGCTTTGTGTAAATAAGGTAATCCCAGAAATTCCTGCAGCACCCGCCTTTAAAACCTGTGCGGTATTTTCTAATGTAATCCCGCCAATCGCGACAACTGGATAGGTACTAAGGGTAGTCAATTGTCTTAGTTGGGTTAACCCGATATTTTCAGCGTCCGCCTTAGAAACCGTGGGAAAAACGGCACCACAGCCTAAATAATCGATCCCGGTGAGTTGATTAGCATGATTGACCTGCCCGCTAGTTTCACAAGAATAGCCCACAATGAGCCGCTGATGCGCTTGTTTCAAAACTGTTTCAATCGGTTGATCCTTTTGGCCCACATGAACCCCATCTGCACCAACTTCTAACGCTAAGGCCACATCGTCGTCAATAATAAAAGGGACTTGGTATTGTGCGGTCAGCTGGCGGCAAGCTTTAGCCAGTGTCACCAATGTTTGGCGATCATTCACCGCAGCAGGGCCTTTTTCCCGTAGTTGAAACGTGGTAATGCCAGCTTCTAAGGCCTTTTTTAAGAAAGGCAATAATTGCTGATCGGGTAAATCTTGAGTACCAGCAATGGCATATGCTTGTAAATCACGGGTTTTAAAATTCATGATGGCGTGCCTCGTAAGCCCAATGATTCAACGGACCATGTCCATGCCCAACCACAATACCATCTTGAATTGCAGCTTCCACAAAAGCTTTGCCAATCCGAATGGCCTCAGCCATTGGCGTGCCTTTTGCCAACTCAGCCGTAATACAAGCAGACAACGTATCACCAGTGCCATGGGTATTGATCGTGTCAATTCTTGGGGACGTCAGCCAAAAATTAGAGCCGTCTTCCAGTAATACAAAATCATTACTTTCAGCATTGTCATTAAAATGACCACCTTTAATGATGACATTTTTAACACCAATTTGTTGTAACGCCTTGGCAGCTTGAGCCATGTCGGCTTCTGTATGAATCGTTGCACCTGTTAATTTTTCAGCCTCTGGTAAATTAGGGGTTGCTAATGTAGCTAGAGGTAACAACAAGTCACGCACGGTGGCCACTGCAGCCTCGCTAAGCAGTGGTGCACCGCCTTTAGCAATCATTACCGGATCAACAGTAAGCGGGCCTAAGTCATACTTTTTTAAATTACGGACAACAGCAGTAACTTGATCAACATCTGCTAACATCCCGGTTTTGCAGGCCTTAATCTCTAGGTCCGCCGCAACTGAGGCGAATTGGGCATCAATCATTGCAGCGGATAAAGGCAACGCCTGCTGAACGCCCAGTGTATTTTGAGCCGTAATTGCTACTAAAACAGTTGCCGCAAAAACATGCCGTTGTTGAATAGTTTTTAAATCTGCCTGCATACCAGCACCGCCACCGCTATCGGATCCAGCAATTGAAAGTGCCTGGGGGAATTGTTTTGTCATAGTATTACCTCGTTTTTAGAATTTTTTTAATTTTATCAGGGGTCAACCGACTTAAAGTATCTAACAAACGAATACTAAACGTGCCAGTTGCGTTATCCCCAACGTTTTCAGATGTAATTTCTCCAGCACAGGCAAGGACGCCGCAGCCGATCTGAGCCGCTTCATCATAGTTATCTGTAATTCCAGAAAAAGCGCCGATAATGCTGGATAATAAATCTCCAGAGCCCACAACTGCTGGCAACAGGGTGGTATTGTTTAAGACTAACGTCACGTTATCTTCGGTGGCGATGTAATCGGTTTCTCCGCTTAAAACTACGGTGCAATGATATTTTTGAGCACAAGTTTTAGCAATATTTGCTAAGTCACCTGCACCTTCACCGGCATCAATCCCCTTAGCCTGCCAGTCTACACCGGCCAGTGCAGCAATTTCACCGCTATTACCACGAATAATGGCAATTGGAAATTCTTTTAAAAGGCGTAGTGCCGTCATTAACCGATAGGCTGTAGCCCCAGCGGCGACAGGATCTAGAATAATTGGTTTATTTGCCTTGGCAGCACTTTGGCATAACGCCCAGACTAATGGTTCATGTTGCTGATTAATTGTGCCCAGATTGATCACTAAAGCTGAAGCAATACGCAATAAATCCTCGGTTTCAGTGGCTTCTTGCGTCATGATTGGTGAAGCACCCAATGCGTTTAGGCCATTAGCCACAAAATTAGGTGTTACAAAATTGGCATAGTTTACCACAACGGGTTGGGTAGCTTGTAATTCTGTCAATAATGATAGATCCATAATAACCCTACTTTCAAACGTACATAAAAAGACTGCTGGACCTTAAAAATAGGAATAGCAGTCTTTTTGATTCGGACACTTTCCTACGCAAGTATGAACTTACAGGTTCGAAGGGATCGCATCAAAGATACATCTCAGTTCTTGGAGAACACCCCTAGTGTACGTCTATTAGAATATATTTATGATAGCATGGTTCGGCCTAGTCCACAAGAATGAGAGGCGGGCCTATATTTTTACAGTGCGGCAATGATCTTTGATTGGGCAATTTTACCGTACTTGATAAAATTCTCCAGATCGGTTGTTTTGACACGGTACTTAGGTGCACTAATGCTAAATGCCCCATAAGTTCGACCGCTTCTGACAATTGGAAAGCCAACACAAATTACATCTGGTTGATTTTCGCAATTTTCAATGGCATAGCCTCGTTTACGAGCTACTTCAATATCTTGAATAAGCTCAGCTTTATTGGTAATTGTATTTGGTGTAATTTGCTCCAGCTCAGTGGTATTTAAGTAATTCTCAAATTCATCCTGATTAAAGGTCGACAATAGTGATTTACCAATTGCCGAAGTGTACAATCGCAAGCCTTTACCAATATCTGAATATAATTTAATGGCACTAGGACTCTCTAATTTTGAAAGTAAAACAGCAGATTGATTTTGCAAAATACCCAGATTGATTGTCTCGTTCGTGTTATCGCGTAAAGTTGTTAAATAAGGTTCTGCTAGCGACTTAATATTGAAGGTCGAAAGAACCGATTGGGAGTAGCCTAAAAAAACGGTACCAAGAGAGTATCTTTTTTCAGGACCTGTACAACGAACATAACCGCATAGTTCAAGTGTATGTAATATTTTTAGAACAGTTGACTTGTTCATTGCGGTATTTCGGCTAATTTCTGTCAATATAGGTGGTGTTTCACAGGTCATTATGAAATCCATAATATTTTTTGCCTTTAATAGTACACCGCCATAGATACTTTTATTTTCCAAATTAAGGACATCCTTTTTAGTTTCTTAAAATATATATATAGTGTCTTTATAGGAAACATTATATGACTAATTATTAAGAAAGTCACGGGTTATTTTTAATATTAATTAACATAAAACACTGTAGAATAGGCATTTATTGAAATAAATAATAAATATTGTTGACAACTCTTACAAATATGATACTATTTGGTTGTTAATTTTAATAATAAACATGGTGTCCTAATTGGAAACTATTTATTAGTCTTTCTAATTTCTCATCTTAACTTTAAAGGAAGTGTCCACTGATGCAAACAAACTACTTAACGCCCGTTGTGACCGCGTTAGATGCTGAAGGTCATTTAGACCTACAGGCTAATAAGAATATTTATGATTACTTAATTAATGGCGGTGTTAATGGCCTACTAATTATGGGTAGTGCTGGAGAATTCTATGCTTTATCCATGACCGAGAGGAAACAACTTGTAGATCTGGCGATTTCATATGCCCAACCACGGATTAAAGTCCTTTTAGGCACTGGTTGTATTACTCTCGAAGACACGCTTGAATTATCGCGCTATGCTGAAAAAAAAGGCGCAGAAAATCTTATTTTAATGAGTCCTTATTATTTTCCTGTTCCAGAAGTAAGCCTAGAAAGATTTTTTGGTGAAATTGCGGATACAGTTAGCTGCAATATCTATCTTTATAATTTTCCTGACCGAACCGGTTATGATCTCACTCCAGAATTAACGCTCAAATTGATCGCGGCGCATCCCAATATTGTAGGTTACAAAGATACGGTATCTGATATGGCACACACTCGAAAATTACTGACAGCTGTTAAAGGTACTTATTCAAATTTTGAGATTTTTTCAGGATTTGATGAGAACTTTACACGTAATATTCTTTCTGGAGGTGAGGGGGCAATTGGTGCATTATCTAATATCTTTCCAGAATTATTTGCCCAACTAATTAATGAAACTGAAAATAATAATTTAATAGGTATTAAAAAAATTCAGTCTAAGATTGACAAATTAATGTCGATCTATGACGTCAGCGAGTGTTTCATCCCAATTATTAAAGAAGCGATGATTATGCAAGGCGTCGAAATGCAAAGTTATTGTAAATCTCCACTACTACAAGCTACACAAGTACAAATTGAACAAATTGCCACAATTATTGAATCTGCAGATGTTGCTGAAGTTATACCTAATTAAAAGGAGATAAAAATCATGAGCTTAAAATCAATTTTTGGTAACGATGACAAATCTATTTACGAAACAATTGAAACACACGCTGATGGCCCTCAAGGTAAACTACCATTAACTAAAGAAGAACTGATTAAAGCACCTAGTGGTAACGTTTTTGGTATGACTTTAAATGCTGGCATGGGCTGGGCACCAACACATTTAAATGACGATGATGTGATGATTTTAAGTACAATGGGCGGCATGCGTGGTGAAAATGGCCAACCGATCGCAATGGGGTTGCACACTGGGCATTATGAATTAGGTTTACAAATTAAAGCTGTTGCCGATGAATTAACGAAAAATGGCGGTTTGCCCTATGCGGCGTATGTTACAGATCCGTGTGATGGTCGGACGCAGGGGACAATAGGAATGTTTGATTCACTGCCTTACCGTAATGATGCTGCAACTGTTTTTCGTCGTTTGATTAGATCATTACCTACTAGAAAAGGGGTTGTTGGTGTAGCTGCTTGTGATAAAGGATTACCGGCAATGGTCATGGCTCTAGCAAGCATGCATGATTTGCCAACGATTTTAGTACCAGGTGGTTCAACGTTAATGCCTAACAAAGGCGAAGATGCCGGAAAGGTTCAAACAATCGGTGTCCGTGTTGCCAATAATGAATTAGATTATGATGAAGCACTTCGTTTGGGCTGTGAGGCCTGTGCTTCTGCAGGCGGCGGCTGTCAATTTTTAGGCACTGCAGGAACTGGTCAAGTTGTTTTTGAAGGATTAGGCATTGCTTTACCACATTCAGCTTTAGCGCCATCGGGCCAACCAATTTGGCAACAAGTTGCTACTGATTCCGCAACGGCCATGACTGAAATGATTCATAGTGGCTTAACAACTAAAGATATTATTACAGACAAAGCTATTGAAAATGCAATGATGATCCACTCAGCATTTGGTGGTTCAACAAACTTACTCTTACATATTCCAGCAATCGCCTATCAAGCAGGCTGTAAAGTACCCACAGTTGAAGATTGGGCACGTATTAATCAAGCAGTACCACGATTGGTCAGTGTTTTACCAAATGGCCCTGTCTATTATCCAACAGTTTACGCTTATCTTGCTGGCGGGGTACCCGAAGTGATGCTGCATCTTAGAAAATTAGGCTTGCTACATGAAGATGTTATGACAGTAACCGGGCAAACTTTAGGTGAAAATTTAGATTGGTGGGAAAACTCTGAACGTCGCTTAGCCTGTCGTAAACGTCTGGAAAAAATTGACGGTGTTTCTCCAGATGATGTGATTATGGCACCTGATAAAGCCAAACATCGTGGATTAACCTCTACAGTGACTTTTCCTATGGGTAACATTGCACCTGAAGGCTCTGTAATTAAATCAACGGCCATTGATAAAAGTGTGATAGATGAAGACGGTGTTTATCGACATACTGGTCCAGCCAAAATTTTCACATCCGAAAAAGCTGCAATTCATGCTTTAAAGGATAAAGGCAGTATTCAAAAAGGTGATATTATGGTCGTTATGGGCGGCGGACCTCAAGGAACAGGGATGGAAGAAACGTATCAAATCACTTCCGCTCTGAAGCAACTGTCATTTGGCAAACATGTTGCGTTAGTGACCGATGCTAGATTCTCAGGTGTTTCAACAGGTGCTTGTTTTGGACATATTGGTCCTGAAGCGCTATCTGGCGGGCCAATTGGCAAGCTGCGTGAAGGCGATATTATTGAATTAATTGTAGATACCGTTAATTTAAAAGGTTCAATTAATTTTATTGGTACTAAAGACCAATCTGTTTCCTATGATCAGGGTGCGCAAATTTTAGCAAATCGCGAGACTAATTCAGCAGTAAAACCTGACTCAGATCTTCCAGATGATACCCGTCTATGGGCAGCGTTACAATCTATTGGCGGTGGCACCTGGTCGGGCAGTGTTTACAATGTCGACAAAATTATTGACACAATTAACGCCGGCAAAGCTGTGCTTAATAAAAAACAAGACGATAAAATAAGTAACTAATAATTATTCTATAGAGTACTATCTTTGATTATCAAAAAACTTGATTGTTTAAGGGCGTACTCTTTCTTTTTGCAATTATTTAGAGGAGGAATATTGTTATGCCTTTGTTTATGGTGTTATTAGGTGTCATATTACTAATTTTTTTAATTTCTTACTTCAAATTAAACACATTTGTTTCCTTATTGATTGTTTCTTTTGTAATCGCTTTAACGTTAGGCATTCCATTAAAATCTATTGTTAGTACCATCGAAACCGGTATGGGCAGCACCTTAGGACATATTGCTGTTATTTTTGGACTTGGGGCTATGTTAGGACGGCTATTAGCAGATGCTGGTGGTGCACAAAGAATTGCAATGACACTGATTGATAAATTTGGCAAAAAACATATCCAATGGGCCGTAATTATTGCTTCCTTTATTGTTGGTATTGCTATGTTTTTCGAAGTGGGGCTAGTCTTACTACTGCCAATTATTTTTTCAATTGCTAAGGAACTAGATATCAAACCGATCAATCTAGGTATACCTATGTTAGCTGCCTTACTCGTAACGCATGCATTTTTACCGCCACATCCGGGTCCAACTGTTATTGCGGCCAGTTACCATGCTAGTTTAGGTCTTGTTTTAACTTATGGTATTATTGCTGCCATTCCAACTGTCATTATTTCAGGGATTTTCTTTACAAAAATAGATCGAAAGATTGTCCCTAGTGCATTTGCTAAAGATGGTAATATGGCAATGATCGGGGATGTTTCGGAAATACCGTTGGATCAGACGCCTAAATTTGGTATTAGCATCTTAACCGCCATGTTACCGGTTATCATCTTGATGTCTTCAACAATCGTCTCTATGATTCAAGAAATAACAGGGTTTCATAAGAACTTTATCTATCAGGTTATAGAATTTTTAGGTAATGCCGATGTAGCGATGTTACTATCTCTATTATTTGCAGTTTATACAATGGGTATTCGGCGAAAAATTTCGTTCAAAAAAATCGGATCTTCTTGTGCAAATGCTGCTTCTGCGATTGGGATGATGCTATTAATTATTGGTGGCGGTGGTGCATTTAAGCAAGTTTTAATTGACGGAGGTGTCGGGAAATATATTGCCACACTATTCACCGGTGTATCAATTTCTCCAATTTTATTAGCTTGGATTATTGCTGCTATTTTAAGAATTGCTTTAGGATCAGCGACAGTCGCTGCTATTTCAACAGCTGGTTTAGTAATTCCATTATTAGCAGCTACACCAGGTGTTAACTTAGCCTTAGTTACTTTGGCCACAGGGGCAGGCAGTGCCATTTGTTCCCATGTCAATGATGCTAGTTTCTGGATCATTAAAGAGTACTTTGATTTTGATATGAAAGAAACCTTTCTCACTTGGACATTGATGTCTACAGTCCTATCTGTTGTAGGTTTAGCAATGATTATGGTTATGGATATATTTGTTTAATAGTATAAAAAACTAGATCAATTTTTGACCTAGTTTTTTTAATTTAGTTTCTCCCAATAATCGATTCTCCTGTCACAAATTGATTTTTACGGAAAGCCAATAAGTATATCGTAATGACCTTTCCCGATTTTAATAAGGACTTCTCAACAAAAGAACTTGTAGCGCAACTTCGAAACACAAATGATTTAAAAATACGTCAGCTAGGTGATGCTGCCACTGAAAGTTCAGGTGACGGGGCAACGCTTGCTTTTAAGCTCAGTCAAGAGAGATGGTGGTTTTGATAAAAATAAATGGCATAGATTTAAGCATCATTAATCATAGCCTCGTTCTCCAATTTGATGGCCTTCGCTTAAATCAAAATAAACAAGATCTATAAAAACGGATACCTAAATTAATTTTGAATAAGCACTTATAATTGAAATACACGGTTGAGACATAGTCGACTTATACCGTGTATTTTTTCATGCTATTTTTAGAGAACGCTGATTTAAAGCCTTTTTTGATACATGCTTTTGGTCAAAAGCGAGTATTATATAAAATCTACCGCAAATAACCGCTTTGCCCAAAATAGATCTAGAAAAAAAGGGCAGTTTCCTGCGCTTCAAATTCCAAGGAGTGCTTTTTTAACTTTATGGGGCATAATTGGGCACAAAGGAGATTGAAATTATTTTATGATCATAAATCAACCTTATATTCCTTTAATTTGAATAGAACTTTAAAAATCAGCTGATGGGTACTTTAGTTATGTAAATTTATTTAGCCTCTATGAAAATTTAATTATTTTAAGAAACTACCTCTATAATTAAGATAAAATTTATGTTATCTCTAATTTTAGTTAACATAATCTAATCTCTATGAAGTAAATAAAAGGGCACTTAAAAAATGAATTTACGCCAATTTTGGTGGCTGTCGTCAAATTATTTTTAGTCAACGGTGCAATGGGCTATAATTTGAATTAACTATTGTTCTGGGGGAATTTTTATGACAAGTCATGCACAAATACTGCTGCAAGCGGAGCAAGCTTTTAGCAACTGGGTCCTTTTCTTCTTTGCCTATGCCTTTATTGGTTGGATTTGGGAAAGTTGCTATGTTTCGGTTAAGCAAAAGCATTGGATTAATTCGGGGTTTTTGATCGGGCCATTTATTCCAGTTTATGGTTTTAGTATTACGGCTGTATTAGCGATTGTACAGCCATTTGAACAAAATATTTGGGAATTATATTTGACTGGGGTTATTGTAATAACCGTTATTGAATTTATTACCAGTTGGGGTATGGAGAAATTATTTCATGCCCGTTGGTGGGATTATAGCAAAGTCCCCTTGAATATTAACGGTCGCGTTGCAATTCCGGTTTCATTATTTTGGGGTATTGGCGTGGTAGCCATTGTTAAACTTATTCATCCACTGGTCAGCGCTTGGGTCAGTCATATTTCCATCCGTTATGGCTTATTTGCCTCTATATTCTTTATCGCTGTAATCATGTTTGACTTAGGCTTCACCTTAGCCAACTTAACCGCATTTCGGCAGGCTACTGAAAAAATCGGTAAAAATATTGATGAGCGCAAAGAAAAATTACGTACAGACTTGGCTTCAGCCAATGCCCAATTGGAAGATTCCATTGCCTGGTTAAGATCATTTAGAGAGGACCAAGAAAGCGATCGGGCTTTACCAAAGATTAACTTTGTGCAACGCCGACTACTAAAGAGTTTTCCAACGCTACGGTTAAATGATACAAAAACAAAGCCTAAAGATATTAATCAATTAGTCGAATTATTCCGACAACGGGAAAAAGACCGGAAAAATGATTTAAAAAAATAAATTCTAATTGTTTTATAATAAGCGGTTTGATATTGTTAGTTTAACAACAATAATAACAAGGTTGGGTGATTATAATGAAAGTTTTATGGGGCAATCAGATTGTCGATCGCGAAGATGTCCGAATTGACATTGAAGATCGAGGTTATCAGTTTGGCGACGGGATTTATGAGGCTTTAAGAATTTATAATGGTGAACCCTTTATGTTTGATGAGCACTATGCCCGTTTGGAACGTTCTGCAAAGAAAATAAAATTAATTCTACCGTTTACAAAACTCGCACTAAAAGCAAATTTATATCAATTAATCGCTGCCGAACAACTTACTGAAGGCGGTGCTTATTTGCAAGTCACTAGAGGTATGACTGGCCCTAGAGACCACAGTATTCCTAAGTCTACTGAAACAAAAGCCGTTTTGACCGCGAATTTATTTGAATATGATCGACCATTAGCCATGCAGAAAACAGGTTTAACCGGGTGCGTCGTTCCGGATCAACGGTGGTTACACTGCGATATTAAATCTCTAAGCTTGTTAGGCAATGTTTTGTCCTTGAATGCTGCTGAAGAACAAGGTTACCAAGATGCCCTATTAGTTCGGGATGGCTTCTTTACCGAAGCTTCAGCCTCTAATTTATGGTTTGTTTTTGGAGATACTTTTTACACTCATCCAGATGGTAATTTAGTGCTACCAGGTATCACTAAATTACATCTGCTTGATTTAATTCGGATGGCTGGATTAAAAGTTTCAGAGACACCTGTCCCCGTGGAAAAATTACAAGCAGCCGATGAAATCTTTGTATCCAATTCTATTTGGGAAGTTGTACCAATTGTTAGTGTTGATGGCAAGCCAGTTGGTACTGGTAAATTAGGGCCTAAAACCAAATTGCTGCAGGAAAAATACATTGCTTCAACGAAAGCTTAAGGAGAGATTTTTATGGTTCAAAATTATCAAAATATTTTAGTAGCCACCGATGGCTCAGCGCAAGCCCAAGCAGCTTTTGATCAGGCAATGGCCTTGGCCCAAACTTACAAAGCTAAATTATACGTGGTGCAAGTTGTTATTCCCCCCTACTTCACTTCCCGCTCAGAGACAGGGGGCGTTATCTTACGAGATATGATCAATGAAGCAAAGGCAAATTTAGCCCAGTTAGTTGATCAAGCTAAGGCAGATGGCTTTGCAAATATTGAAGCCATTCAAGCTGAAGGTAGCCCCCGAGATATCATTTCAAAAAAACTGCCTGAAGAATTAAATATCGATTTGATTGTTTTGGGCGCCACCGGTCGGACAACCACTGAGAAACTCTTTTTAGGCTCTGTCTCTGAATATGTTACCCGGCATGCTAAAGCCCAAATACTCATCGTCCGTTAGAAATCAACTTATTCTAAAGAAAAACCCAGTGACTAAAGTTGCGTGTTACCATCAACTTTGATCACTGGGTTATTTATTTTTGCAGTCTTGCTAAAATATCTTTTTTAATCGTCACAAATTCATTATCATCACTAATGCCGGAAAGTTTATAGCCTACGAAATAAGGTGACACAATAAACCGAGGCATGATTTTTGCTACAATTTGCTGGGCTTGATTAAAGTAAAAGAATAGATTGTAAGAATCACATCTGCCGTCAAAACAATCCTCCAAGACATACTGTACAGATTTCTGAATTAAATCGGCAAAAACAGGGATGGCTTCCGGGCGCTCCAGAGTCACATTCAACTCAATTGGCCCCATAATTGGTTTTTCTGACACATTTAATTTTGCACCGTCCGCCGACCAAATTGTCAATCCAGCTTCAATATTAGCTGTGCTTACTTCTTCATAAACATCCATATGTTTAAAGCCGACAATTTGCATATGCGGATGGGATAAACTGCCACCGGATAACGGGCCATAGTTCTTATAAAGAACAACACTTTCATATTTATGTGTCGCTAACACTTGTTGCCAAGCTTTTACAGCGAATTGGATAATTTCGCGATTCTCATTTTCTGTATAATTAGAAAAATCACCGTCATGTTTGGCAGATTCAATAATCACCGTCTGCCAAGTATCTTCTAGCATCTGATACTTATTCATTAACCAAATAATATCACCAGACTGTTCCAAAATATTGGTCAATGAAGCCACATCACAAAATGGACAGCTGGTGTCCTTATGAATAATATTCTCCGGTTTTTTCCGGGCAATTTCTGGTTTAAAAACTAATAAGTTCTCATGCTCCTGCATTAGAAGACGCCCTCTTTCTTAGTTGCATTGAAGGTCAACAGGTAGCTTTAATGGTGCAGAAGTACAGGTGGACCTTTATTAGTAATTATACCATTTGTGTCTAGGAGTATTTAAAAACTTTTTCAAATGCGTTATTTTGAATAAAACCCTTTTGCCATATAATTATAGAGTGGTGTTGATAACGATACCTGTTCAATCGCATCTTTAAATGGCGTTTGGACCATTTGCGCATCTTGATGCTGAGCCAATTTGACAGCCCAAGTTGGATCAACCATTAACTGCTGTCCCACGGCTACCAATTCCGCATTTTCCAAAACAGCCGCCACGTCTGCACGGGTCCGGACACCGCCTACCCCCACTAACGGCAGTTCACCCGCCAAGGTTTCATGAAGATAAGCTAGAATTGATTTGTCTTGAAAATCAGTGCTTTCTGCTTGAGCCACCCGTTGATAAGACATTTCTGAAATTTGTACATAATCTAATGGTGTTTTGCCCAATTGTGTCAATAAATACTGGGTATCCGTTAACCGTAAACCTGGTGTCCAGAGTTCCTCGGGCACAAACCGATAACCGACAGAAAATGGCTTTTGCGCATATTTTTTTACGGTGGCAAAAACGGTTTTTACCACTTCATCAATAAAATGGTAGCGTTTCTCACGGCTGCCGCCCCAGTCATCTGTTCGTTGATTGGATTGGGGTGAAAAGAATTGCTGTAAAATGCCATTGCCCCCATGAATTTCTACCCCATCAAACCCCGCTGCAATCACCCGTCTGGTAGCGGCGCCAAAATCTGCGATTAAAGTTTCAATTTCGGTGGCACTTAATGCTCTTGGCACAGTAGCCCCAGCTTGTGGTTCGGCAATCTCACTAGGCCCCACTGGCTGTAAGCCCTTTAATGTTGTCAGATCTGCCCGCCGACCGGTATGAACGATCTGCACGATTGCTTTAGCCCCTTGGCTTTGAATTGCAGTAGCCAATTCATGAAGTCTTGGAATAAAATCGTCTGAAAAAACACCCAATTCTCCTGGCCAGCCTTGTCCGATCGGCTGTACATTAGCCGCACCCGTCAAAACGGCGCCTAGACCTTGAGCCCGTTGTTGATAATAGGCAATCTCATCTTGAGTGACCGTCCCATCAAAAAAACTTTGCTTCGTCGTCATCGGGCTTAGCATCAACCGATTTTTAAGAGTAACACCTGATTTTAATGTCAAGGGTTCATCGAATTTTGTCATAATTATTAACCTCCAGTTCTTAGTAATATAAGTATACTGCTATTTCTTAAATATATATAATGTTTCTTATTTGGAATTTTATATTTTTTAATTCTTCCAGGCCTTATTTTTTATGACGGCAGTATTTTACGATTTGTGTAAAATTTTATATGAACGCCTGCCTAACAGATTAAAATTCGATTGCCCAAAAATCCCCTCGAAATCACACCGCCTAACTATTATTTGGCCAATAAAAAACCACTCAATTAAGTGGTTTTTTATTAGCTCGATTTATCATTAATTTGACAAATATTCTTTGAAATAAACTATTTTTTATCGTTATGTCTTCATTGTAGTCATTATTCAATAAATAGAATTTAATATGCTCAAATTTGTCTTTAGATTCTATATTTTAGGTTTTGCCACTGTTTCATCTGGTGATGCCACCACTTGAATCGTGACTATATCGCCATCCGGGGTATCAATTAACCGCTTAATCCGCTGAATCAACAACATAATCCAAGAAAAAGCTGCTACAAAGGCGCTTAACTCAAAAGCTGTTAAAGATAGATAACCAATGCCCTGAAATAAGAAATCCAAGACTAATAAGCCGCCGCCTAAAATGTAAGAGATAATCAGAAAATCTTTAGTAACCTTGGGTAATAGCCAGCGGATACCAATAATTAACATGATGATCCAGTAAACTAGCGCCATTGAGATGTGATCATGAAGCCAGTGAAAACGCATATTATTAGGAAATAACCCCACTGCCCCCAGATCAATCGCCACTAACATCAAAATAATTCTTAATGTTGTCAGCCGTCGACTATGGGGATATTGAACTTTCAAAGAAACAAATAGGTAATCGATCAATGCAAGCATGATAAATGCTGATAAAATTAATGTGGCGTTAAACTGCCAACTATTGTAAGCCACCTTTGTGCCTAAATAACTTAAATTATGACGCCACCACATATCCGCCCCGTTAGTCACCATCGCAATTGCCACACCGGTCACAAACACCGCCACAAATAAACTGGTTAACGTATTGGCATTGATTGTTAAAGCCATCGACGCCATAAAATAATCGATTAATAGGCTAAATGTAAAAAAGATTAACGTTGCTGTAAAAAGATCAAAGCGTGTCCCCATAAACATATGCTCTAATACCCAAAAACTACCCAGCAGCAATAATGCTAAAATAACTGCGAATGAAATCACAATAATTGGAAAACTGCGCCAATACACCCGAGGCACAAAATAATGGGTCATCTGATTACGATTTTGAATATAAAAAATTGAAAAAATAATCGTCCCCGTAATAACGCCCAGTAAGATCACTAAACTGGCAATAGACTCACTGCCTGATAAGGGAATTTTACGTCTTTGATTCACTACAAAATAAAGGACAAATCCCAAAGTCGCTAAAGTTGTTAGAATTAACGTCCAAATAACCATCTTCTGCTGGAAAAAAGTTGTTTTTTCACCTTGAAGCTGCAATTGAACGCCATGTTCTCTAACCTTTAAATTTAACTGGTCGCCTGAGGACAGTTTAAATTTTTCGGCCATGGCTTTTGAAATGGTCACTTTATATGGCGCTTTTGCCATTTTATTGCCTCCTTTTATAAAAATTAATGCTGCATTTATCCTATCAGCTTTTACTAAAATCGCAATCTTTTTTGTTTTAAATTCAAATTTATTAATAATAATATAAAAACAGAGACCAGATCAAAAATTATTATTTTGATCTAATCTCTGTTTAATTATCTATCAGACCTATTACAACGCAAGGTCTAAGCCATGTACTTTACTAATCTTGGTCCCATTGACCTTGTTCTTTAGCCATGCCATCATTGTCGGCTGGTTTAAGATTTCTAAAGATCTTAAAGACAACCATAACTAACAAGACAACACCGACGGTAAAGATGACGTCCGGAATACTACGCAAGCCCAGCAACGTTTTCACCACCGGTTCACGATAGAAGCTTAGCAGACGTGCATGCCAATAACCGTTTGTTAAGGCATCACTTAATTGTAAATACCCTACTGGCATTAACGTGATGAAGACCATCCCGGCTAAACCTACATTTAAAGTCCAGCAAGCCCACTTAATCCATTTTTCCAATTTGGCCGTCCAAACGGCTTTTTTAGAAACATTTCTTAAGGTGTAGAGTAAAACCGCAATTGAGAACATGCCATAAACCCCGGCCATTGAACCGTGGGCATGGGCGGATGTCCATTGCGTCCCATGTTCAAAGTAGTTGATCGCTGGTGCATTGATTAAAAAGCCTAATGCGCCGGCGCCAATTGCGTTCCAAATCCCAGTTGAAGCTAAGAACATGAACGTACCTTTATAAGGAAATTCAACGCCACTTACTTTGTAAACTTTGTAATGCGTCCATGCTTCCCAAACCAATAAACAAAGTGGTACAACTTCTAGAGCGGAGAAACAAGCCCCTAGTGCTAGCCAAACGTTGTGATCGCCTTGCCAGAAGTAATGGTGGCCCATCCCAACAACCCCAGAACCTAATAACAGGATTAATTGGAAATATAAAGCTCGAATTGTAGATTGACTGGTTGTTAGTTTCATATCTACCATTAACCAACCAATCAAAATTACGGCAAAGGATTCAAAAATACCTTCTACCCATAGATGGACAATCCACCAACGCCAATAATCCGCAAAAGTTACGTGAGAATCTGGCAAGATGAATAATGAAGCCATGTAAAAAGCAGGAATTGCGATAGCACCTAAGAATAATAGCGTCGTTAATTTCGTCCGATCCACACTAATATTCTTTTGTCCCCGCCGTTTGATGGCCGGAATAAAGCCCCGCATTAAGATGATAATCCATAAAATCATCGCTGCGATAAAGAGCCATTGCCAGAACTTACCCATTTCTAAGTATTCCCAGCCAAAGTGCCCAAACAGCCACCATCTCTCTTTAACAAAGCCTAAAATATCGCCCCATTCACCGAGCATACTGCCGCCAACAACGGCAATTAAGCCCCAGAATAAAATATCGACTAATAGACCTTGGCGTTTTGGTTCTTTTCCTCGGATTCGTGGTACAACATAAATCCCAGTGGCCAACCAAGCCGTCGCAACCCAAAAGATTACTAACTGCAAATGCCAAGTTTTTGCTAAATTAAATGGCCAAATATTCTGTAATGGAATACCGAAAAATTCGTTCTCGACATAATAATGCGCTAACAATTCGCCTAAAAGCACTTGAATTAAGAACAATAAGACGACAACCAAAAAGAATTTTGCAGTCTTGCGCTGACTGTTGGTAATCGGTCGATCTGGATTGATCATTGGCAGGTGATCTTTATCATAAGCCATGTCCATTTCCAAATGATACCGCCGCTGGAACCAAATAATAACGCCGACCCCAGCAACTAAAACAGCCACCGAAATTGCTGTCCAAAGCATCGCTTCTGACGGCATTACATTGCCTGCATCTAAATCGTAAGGCCAGTTATTGGTATAAGTGAAATTACGATTTGGTCGATTCGTAGACGCTAACCAAGCCCCCCAGAAAATAAAGTTGGTCAACTGATCTACCTTATCCCCTTTGGCCATATACTGACCGGTACTTTGATCAATCATATTCTCTGGCAAGCCTGCTTGACGCGGATTATTCACAAATTCTTTACGGTAATATTTTTGTAAATAAGTTAAACCTGCCGTTTGTGCTGCTGTTAAAGTTAACGTATCCTTCTTTTCAGAATAACGATTAACTTTAATTTCATTTTTGACTTTCCCTTTGATCCCTTCTTTTTTCAGATCAGATAGATCTTGCCAAGACTGGTGGTAAAGGGTTTTAGCATAATAACGATGCATACCTTTTAAATAAATATGTAACGCTTCTGCTGTATAATCTGGGCCCAAATAAGAACCATTACCTAAATAAGAGCCATAATCTGTCAAACCATATTTCTCAAAAACAGCCTGCCCACTCAACAACGATTTATGTGTGACCAAGGTTTGCCCTTGGTTATCTACGATTTTAGCCGGCCGAGGCGCTTGGTTTTTAAAAATCAAAAGCCCACCAGCGATTAGAATAGAAAAAACAACGACGAGCGTTGTAATTAAAACCCGGGATAACCGTCGATACGGATTAACCGGTTCCATCATTTTCTTCAACTCCCCAAAACAAATATTTCGAACCTACCATTATACTACCACAGAATATTCTTAAAATATATACAAATTATTTTTTAGGTCCTTTATTATATAAAAAAAGCTTTATATAAGCCTTTTCAATTTTAAAATAACCTTTTCTAAGCTTAAAGCTAAATTTATTTTAGTCGACAAAAGAATATTAATATTTCGAACCGATTATGCTAAAATGATATTAAAGAGAATATATAAAGGAGTCGCATTATGCTGAATATTCAACTATTTATTGATAGACGTCATGAACTTGGCCTATCGCAACAAGAGCTTTGTTCTGGAATCTGTACACAATCTACCTTGAGTAAGTTCGAAAATAATAGTAAAGTTCCTGCTATGAAGATTTTGATTCAACTTTGTGAACGCTTAAACTTAGCCTTAGCAGATATTTTTTCAGATACTAATTCCGAGCCTTCTCATCAAAAACAACTAGAAACCGCTGAATTCTCCCTAATTACCGCTGAATATCGTAAAATCCAACGTATTTTAAACAACATTGATGAACGCACTTTAGCAAATCCCACTGACAAATTAACGTATCATTACTTGAAGGGTTATCTTAGTGCCCTTTCGGATTTTAAACCGTTAGATGCCCTGTTTGAATTTAACTATATTTTTGATTTAGATGCTGCGGGCACCTCTATTTATACGCAATTAGCCTATGTCGGTTGCGGCTTAGTCTACAGTAAGCAAGGTCAAACAGACAAAGCAGAATACTATTTTGATAAAGTTTTGCATCAAGTCTATCAAATTCCTGCGACAGACAACCGAACCATCGGCCAAGTAATTAGCCTGATGTATTATAGTGCTCAATTTTATGCGAGCATTAAAGATTACGATACAAGTAACCAATTGCTTCAATACGCGTATAAACTTTGTATTAAATACCACGTCACTTACTATTTAGCGCGTTTTATGTATTTACGGGCTCAAAATGGTGTGGCCTTAAAAATCGATGATGTACAAATTGCCGATTGGCTGAATCAAGCCTATGTTTTTGCCAGATTTAACCATAATCAAAACTTGCTTAAGGATATTGAAATCTTAAAAGATACCTTGAAATTATGATTCACCCATTTTAAAGCGTTGTTGCTCTGGAAATATTTCAGACCAACAGCGCTTTTTTTAGACCTACTCACTAAAAAGCTTGCAATTTTAAAAAAAGACGCTATTATGATTAGTGAGTGCTCACTTACTAATTTTGAGGTGATAAAAATGACCCAAACTATTAAAGTCCATGGCTTAAGACAAGGCTATGGCAAAACGATCGTCTTACAAGACATCAATTTGACGGTTGCATCAGGTGAAATTCTAGCTTTAATCGGTCCCAGCGGTTCTGGCAAAACAACGTTAGTCAGTACCATCATGGGGATGCTGCGGCCAAAAGTTGGGGATGTTACGGTCTTAGGCCAAGCCATGCCAAACCGTCAACTACTCGCTAAAATTGGCTTTATGGCCCAGACAGATGCCCTTTACAATGCGCTAACCGGCCGAGAAAATCTAAACTTCTTTGGTGCCATGCAAGGTGTTTCCAAACAAACACTGGCCCAAAGTATTCCAGCTGCCGCCAAAGTCGTTGACTTAACCGAAGATTTAGATCGAAATATCGGCGGTTATTCCGGTGGTATGAAACGGCGCTTATCTCTAGCTATCGCCTTAATTTCAGATCCGGCTATTTTGATATTGGATGAACCTACCGTTGGGATTGATCCAGTGTTACGCCAAAAAATTTGGCTTGAACTCCATAAAATGGCCGCTGCTGGTAAAACCATCTTACTGACAACCCACGTGATGGAAGATGCAGAACAGGCAGATAGTATTCTCATGATCCGCAAAGGCGAAGCCATCGCTCAAGGTCGGCCAAAACAACTTATTTCCGATTACCAAGTCGATTCTATTGAAGCGGTTTTCTTAAAAGCAGGGAGGCAGCAAGATGCGCATACTCGCAATCGTTAAACGTATTTTGATGGAAATGTCTCGGGATAAAAGAACCATCGCTATGATGTTTTTAGCCCCACTTTTCATTTTGACTTTAATTTATTTTCTATTTCAATCTAATACAGATCAAAGCGCTACTTTAGCCGTTCAAAACGCGGATACCCAATTGGTCAAAGCCATTGATCAAGATCATATTAAAATTAAATATGTGGCCACTGACAAAACGCCGACGCATTTGATTCGCAACCATAATTATGCCGGTGTCTTAAATCAAAAGGGCGATAAATTAACTTTAACTTTACAAAACAGTGACCAAAGTAAAAGCACAATTTTACGTCAAGGTTTAAAAGCCGCTCAAGCTAAACTAAAAATGCAAGCCGCTGCCAGCACTTTGAAATCACAAGGCCAAGCTTTACAGAAATTACAGCAAAGTCTAGGCAATGTGCAAATTGCCAGTCCTGGAACGAGTACAGCTAAAGCAATCACTACTTACCAACAAAAGACTCACTATTTATATGGCAGTAGCAGTTCCACTTTTTTTGATACGTTATTACCTGTTTTATTAGGTTTTGTCATTTTCTTCTTTGTTTTCTTAATCTCAGGTATTGCGCTATTACGGGAACGAACCACTGGTACTTTAAACCGCTTGCTGGCTACTCCCGTTAAGCGTGGTGAAATTATTAGTGGCTATCTTTTGGGGTATGGGATTTTTGCCTTAATTCAAACGCTGCTCATCGTTGCATTTACGATGTATGTTTTCAAAATTCAAATTCTTGGCAGCCTTTGGAATGTTATTTTGATTAATATTCTACTGGCGGTGGTCGCGTTAACTTTAGGTTTATTGATTTCTACTTTTGCGGCAACAGAATTTCAAATGGTCCAGTTCATCCCGTTAATTATCATTCCGCAAATTTTCTTCTCTGGGATCTTCCCGTTAGATCAAATGGCCAGCTGGTTACGGCCTGTTGCTTACATCATGCCGCTTTATTATGGGGCCGATGCGATGAGCAGTGTTATTACTCAGAATGCCGGTTTTATGGCTATTTTGCCCGATCTCGGTATTTTAGTTTTATTCGCCGCCCTCTTCTTAGGCTTGAATTTAGTTGCTATGCGGCGTTATCGTGAAGTTTAAGGAGGTTTTTGAATGACAACACCGAACAAAGTCACCGATTTATTTAATCAAAGTGTTGACGATTCTGATTTATCTGCCAAGCAAAAATCAGTTTTACAGGCAAGTTTGACACTTTTCTCAGAAAAAGGCTTTGATCGAACCAGCACAAGTGATATTGCCAAATTAGCTAATGTTTCTGAAGGTACAGTTTATAAACAATTCAAAACTAAAGAAGGCTTATTACACGCCATTTTGACACCGGCCATTCAGCAGGTCGTCCCCAAAATAGCTAATGACTTTTTAACTGAACTACTGCAAAATAACAACACTGATTTTAAAGATTTCTTAAAATGGTTGGCCCAAGATCGAATGACTTTTGCCGTTGAAAATCAAGCACAATTACGCATTTTAATTCAAGAAATTGCCCGAAGTGATGGCATGTTTAAACGATTAGGAGATACTTTCATGGGGAAAATTGCCGTACATGCCAACACTTTATTTCAAAAATACCAAGACAACGGTCAATTAATTCAATGGCCTATGCCGCGAATTGCTCGCTATATTGCCAGCGCCATTATGGGGTACATTTTACCGGTTATTTTACGAAATGATCACAATTTAGATATTGCCCAATCTAGTGAAGAAGTCGCTGAATTTTTATACCGTGGCTTAAAACCTTAAAATCACATCAAAAAGACAGCTGTTTATTTTTTAACAACAGCTGTCTTTTTTAATGCTAAAAATTAAAGGCCCATTTTGTCCAAGTTTGCCAATGTTCTCCAGGCAATAAAGTAATGGCACTTAAATCAGTTGTCCCGCTAGGTGGGACTTGAGTTTCTAAAGCGATTCCCGCATATTGACCAATATTATGGGCAACCCCTGTATGATCAAAATGATTGGCCGTATATACCACAAGTCCTGGTGCTTTTGTTGTCACGGTGAGTTTAATCGTTTGATCCCCAGACCACAAACAAGCTGCGGGGGCTTTTCCAGTGAGTACAAAGGGATGATTTAAACCATTTTCGGCCTTAATTTCTGGATCCTCGCTTTGTAATACTGTCCTAATCAAAACCCCTTTTCTAAAATCAAAAACAGTGTCTGCGACTGACATCATCCCCACCTTTGGTAAACTAGTCGTGTCCAGTGGATAATAATAGGCACTATTTAATTGCAATTGGTTATTTAAAATTGTTGTTCCAGAACCGTTCAAGCTAAAATAAACATGATTGGCTGGGTTTAGGATCGTCAAAGCATCAGAAACCGCTGTCAACTGCAGTAGTAAGGCATTATCATTCGTCAAAGTGTAGGTTGCAATTAATTTTAAATTACCGGGATAGCCATTATGTCCTGCTGGGTCTAGCAATGTAAACTGTGCCACCGCTTCTGTAGCTGTTTGATAAGTTTGAAAATTAAAAACCTGGGTATCTGTCCCTTCATCACCACCATGGCTATGATTTACACCATCATTTAAAGGCAATTGTACCGTCGTTGCCCCATATTGCCACTGACCTTTCCGGACTCGACCACAAATACGGCCAACAACACCACCCAAATAATTTCGCGTTCGACTATAATCTTCAGGCGTTGGCAATGTTAAAATGACATTTCTTAATGTCCCATCTTTTTGTGGTAGTCGGATTTTTTCCAAAGTTGCGCCATAGTTTAAAAGTGTCACCTGCATGCCATTATCATTGATTAAGGTAATTTCACAATAATCTTTTTGATTTAACCGTTGATAAGGTTCAATCTGAATTACCAATATAAGACACCACCTTACTTATAATTCACAGAGGCTATTTTTTAAAGTTTTGATGCCGTAGTACCCCTTGATGTAAATTATCTAATTTCAAAGCTGATTGGAACATCTCTTGCGCTTGTGCGGTTTGATTCAGTCCTAGATAGCCTAACCCCATCAAGTAGTAACAATGAACTGAATTTCGTGCTTGATAATCTTCATCAAATAAAAGTGCATCCGGCAAAGATACAGCAAAGTAATCCAATTTAAATTTATCAAAAAGATGTTTTTCCCCAAAATCAATGAGTTTATGGTACTTAGCTTTGGCCGCATTTGTCTGCTGCAGTGCTTCCAATGCCAAGCCTTGATAAAAGATTGTATCTGCTGGTTGATCATTGTAGTACATCATATCTGTAGGTTCTTTCAGGCCAACTGCTGCTTGTTGTAAATATTGTGTTGCTTGCGCTGGCTGATTTAAACCTTGATAGGCCAAACCTAAATAATAATCAATGATATTATCTTGAGCAATCGGTAGCTTTCCTTCGCCTAAACTTCGTGGATAAACTAACGCTTGTTGCAACTTATCACTGGCTGCCTGATAGGCTTTATGCTGTAAATCAATTTTAGCTAATTCAACTAATGCATATTCATATTGCGTCGAAACCTTCCCTTCACCGCCTTCCCAAGGGTGGAAGAGATGACCCATAATTAGATTAAAAGCTTTTTGGTAAGAGCCACTTTCATTTAACAGAGTTACATATTGAATTAAGCTGTCATCTCGCTGTTTTACTAATTCCAAATGACTTTCCAAAAATTCTAAACGCTGCGTCAATGGATAATGCCGTTTTTCATATAAAGTGTCTAACTCAAAGACTAAGCGCGCATTATCAGGGTCCAACGTTAATGCTTTTGTTAAAAATTTTTCAGCCTTCACCGCATTATGTTGCTGATTAAAATAGGCAATGGATAGATTACGATAAGCCATAGCATAATCTGGATTTTGAGCAACACATTTTTCCCATAAAGTAATGGCTTGATCGTACTGTTTACGATCATAGTACAAGTTTCCTAAATAATAAGCAGCTAAACCATCTGTTGGATTTAATGTATTCATAAAGTCTAAGACGACGACGTCAAATAAGCGATTCGGAAAAACATAGTCTGGTGTCGCTGCCGCCCCCGCTTTTGCATAAGCTAAAGCTTGATTTTGCTGATTTTGTTTTGCAGCAATATAAGCTAAATAGTATTGACGCAAAGGACTATCCGAATCCGATTGCGCCAAAACCCAAGCTGCTGAATCAAAATTACCTAATTCTATATAGCGTTGTGCCAATTCTAAATAGTTATTTAAACGCCCGTTCATTGCCTGCATAAAAGCATCTTTATTAGCTGGTGTCGGCTCTAATTGATAAGCTGCAAGTAGGTTCCCAAAATCTAAAATATCAATTTCTTTTGTTTCGGCTACTAATGCTTTAGCCTCATCAATACGACCCAGACGCTGTAACAAGTTCACTTTCACAAAACGGCTAGGTAGATCTTGATAGTTTTGATTGAGCGCTTGATTGATAAAGGCTAATGCTTTATCAAATGCGTTATTTTGACTTTCGATTTTTGCTAAAGCTAAAAAGCCAGTCGCTTGCGTTTCATAAGACCACGTTGCCTTATAAAACGCATCATAAGCCTCATTAAAACGTGCTTGTTTAAACAAACTAATACCCAAATGATAATAACTAGCCCCATTATAAGGATTACCATTATGTGTTGTCTGTTTGGCAATCGCTTTTTTAAAATACGCCTCACTAGCTTGAAACTGTCCCCGACGATAAAGTAACAAACCATAAGCATCATTTAAACGATAGTCTGTAGGATCCCGCCGCAAGCCTTCCAAATAATAAGCCTCTGGCCGATAAGTTGCATGCCGATATTGTTCCAAATGTTGTCCTGCAAAGTACAGCGCATCATTCGTTTTTAAATCAGCTGGTGCCGCAATTGCTTGCGCTGCTTCAGGCATTGGTTCAATCCGTTTGGCCTCTGGTTGATAGCTGACCAAAACCGCTCCTTGGACATCGTAAACAACAAGTTTCAAGGTTTGTGCTGTTCCTGTTACTTGGGCCACAGTCTTGGTATACGCTTGTTGTGGACTTAACGTTGTAGTTGTCTCAAAAAGAACGGTATCGGCTTGATAAAGTTTGATTGTTGCCTGCGGATAAACAGCTGTACTATAGACTGCTAGTGTGACTTGATCGTCTTTTTTCTCTAGATTAACGGCAGCTTGAATCGTTGCATTTTTAACAGCCCCCACACCCTTATAAGGCATGAAATATTCAACAGACTGCTTAGATTCATGAGGCTTTAACCAAGTAAAATCGGGTTGATTATCTGTAAAAGTGCCCACCATTAACTCAATATAAGGGCCATCCGTATCCGTTAGTTGGTGATCCCAAGATTGACCAAAATCGCCATTGCCCCAAGTCCATTGTTTTTTCCCAGGTGACGTATGATGATCTGCTACATGCAGCAACCCTGCTGCTTTTTGGTAATCGTAATTGCCTAAAAAATCATAGTTGGAGTGTGCTGCCATATAAGAAGTTGGGACAGGTACATTTTTATAACGAGAAATATCCACCCCAGCAGAATAATCCATCTTGTAGTACTCACCTGTCGCAATTGGAAAATTAGAAACAGCCCGTTTGCCATGATCAAAAACAGCATGCACATCTGGCGGAAAAATAGACTGTGTATGATCGTTAACAGGTACTGCTGGATTTGCCCACCAAAGAAAAGTCTGTGGCAAATCAGTAGGATTAGAAAATGTTTCAGTTAGTTTTAAGTAAGCTTTATCTGGAAACATCGTAAACCCTACTAAAACTCGGGTACCATACATTCGATCAACGTCACTCATCCAAAGTGTCTTTGAGCCATCTTCATGTGTCGTCAAATGATGTTCAATTGGTTGAAAAGTATCAGGACGATGATGTTGCGGCCAGTTAAATTCAATCCCACCAGAAATCCAAGATCCAGTTAAACCGACCAATGCCGGTTTAATCACATGGTTATAATACACAAAATCATAATTATTTGTTTTATCTAAAGCTCGGTAAATACGCCCACCTAATTCCGGTAAAAAAGTTACTTGTAAGTATTGATTCTCCAAAATGATGGCCTGATAAGTTCGATCAACTTTTTTATCCAAAATTTTTTCAACAACTGGGAATGGATAAACTTTACCACTACTACCCTGGTAGACTCGTTTTTCTAAAAACATTGGGTTTTTCTCAGGTTTTTGGGTTAAATAAGTCGGAATCACGAGTTCTGATTTTGTTAATGTTACCGTAGATTGTGTCTGTGAATCTGCCATTAAAGACCACTCCTTTTATCAATTTCTAGCTACAGCATACTTAAGAAAGCGATTTCTTTAAATACATTATCGGCTTAAAAAGATGGACAATTCTACACTCCAACTGCTATTTAACAGCTGAAGCTTTATAATGGGGGTATCTGTAGTTTGATAAAATTTAAGAGGATGGTGCTGGTTATGCGAAAACTGCAAAATTTTGAAAATGAATATTTGCTTGTTTTACCTGGACCAATTTTAGAGAATTATATCTTTTCTCCAATCATTTCAAATTTATACGTGACTGATCTTGGCTTTTATCCCAATGCCCAATACCACTATGTTCAACGGGAAAAAGGCACCGCTGAATGGATTTTAATTTTTTGTATCAATGGCTCCGGCACAATTACCTATAAAGGCAAAGATTGGGCAATGCATCACAATTGTCTGGCGATTTTACCGCCGGATCAAGCCCACACTTATTATGCGGCCGCAGAGGATCCATGGGATATCTACTGGGTCCATTTTCGGGGCCGCTTAGCTGCAGATTATTTACCAATGGCCGCGGATGATTTTTATTATACCGATCAAATTAATGAACTACAGGCCGACAAATTCATGGTTTTATTCACAGATATGATTCAAACTTTTTTACCGGGATTTTCTTATGAACGAACTTTTTTAGTTTCCCAATATTTGGGTGTTCTGTTGGCGAGAATTACAACTCAAATCGGTAATGCAACCCCCTCATTTTCCGGTAACCAGTACGTTAGCGAAGCTATTCAATACATTTATGACCACAGTAATCAAGTCATCAAGATGTCAGAAATCACTGATCATATCGGCATCTCCGTTAGTTATTTAAGTCGCATTTTTAAAGAAACCATTGGCAAAAGTGTGAATCAATTCATTACCGATTTGAAAATTAAACAGGCTTGTCATTATTTAGAATACACTGACTTATCAATTCAAGCCGTCGCCCATCAAGTAGGTTATACCGATAGTTATTACTTCTCCCGTATTTTTAAAAAGAATATGCAAGTTTCACCCAAATTATTCCGCTCTGGAAAGACGCCTACAGCTTCACATCTAGATATAAGTTCAAAATAATCCATCTTTAAGCGCTTTTTTACCATTTAAATGTATCCGTTTTCAAAGTACGCTCTTACTGAAGTTAGAATTACCGCCTACTTTTAGGAAATGAGGGAAATCAAATGGAAAAAAGAGCGAAACTTAGCGGCTATGTCATTTTGATATCTTGTTCAGCTGCTTTAGGGGGATTATTATTCGGTTATGATACCGGGGTTATCTCCGGTGCCATTGGTTTTTTACAAATCAAATTTAGCTTAAGCAGCTTCGCCGTTGGTTGGGTGACTTCTTGTATTTTAATTGGCTGTGCCATTGGGGTATCCATTGCTGGTATTATCAGTGATGCGTTTGGCCGTAAAAAAGCACTATTATTATCTGCCATTATTTTTGCATTATCTTCTTTAGGCTCTGCTTTAGCCGGCGGACTAACGACTTTGATTATTTGGCGTATCTTAGCCGGTATTGGTATTGGCATTACATCGTTGATTACACCAATTTATATTGCTGAAATGGCACCAGCTCATGTTCGAGGTCGTTTAGTTTCGATCAACCAACTGGCAATTACTATTGGCATTTTTATTGTCTACTTCATCAATGCAGCGATTGCCGGTCACTCCACCCAGGCTTGGAATGTGTCCACGGGCTGGCGCTTAATGATGGGGGTTGGCTTAATTCCATCTATCTTATTTTTACTTGCCTTAATTCCCGCGAAAGAAACCCCCCGTTGGTTAAATCAGCATGGGCAAAGTCAAAAAGCTTTAGCCGTTTTACAAAAAGTCGAGGGTTCTACTGAAGCCGCTAAAGTTGCTTATGATGACTTAAATACCGCCGAAGATGCGACAGATAACACAAAATTCAGCGATTTATTTAACAAAACTTGGTTCCCTGTTTTAGTTATTGGTGTCTTATTATGTTTATTCCAACAGTTCTCTGGCAGTAATGCCATTATGTATTATGCGCCAGAAATTTTTAAAGGTGCTGGCTACGCACAAAACGGCGCCTATATGGCAACGGTCTCCATCGGCGTTATCAACATGGTTATTACCATTGTTGCCTTAGGTTTAGTTGATAAAATTGGCCGTAAAAAATTGCTAACGTTTGGCTCATTAGGGATGTCTGTCAGTTTAGCCGTTGTCGCCATCTGCTTTTTTGTAGATGCACCAGCAACCGTTATTTTAATTTTTATCTTATTAGCTATCGCAGCCTACGCCGTTTCTTTAGCGCCGGTAACTTGGATCGTTATTTCAGAAATATTCCCTTCCAAAATTCGGGCCCGGGCAATGTCCATCTGTACTGTCATCCTATGGCTGAGTGATTTCTTATTAACCATGACCTTCCCAATGTTAACCGATAGTATCGGCGAAGGTTTAACCTTTATGATTTACGTTGCCGTTACCTTAATTTCTGCCATCTTCGTTTGGCGCTTCTTACCAGAAACTCAAGGAAAATCTTTGGAAGAAATCGAATTATTCTGGCAAACACGTCATCAGAAATAAAATCAGAATGCAAAACAATAGAAGCTAGATCAAAATTTTTGATCCGGCTTCTATTTATTTTCCCCAATCCTAAGTTGTTTCTCAGCGGCGAATCCAGCATAATAGACTTATATCAAGCTATTTCGGAGGCAAATTATGGCTTACATTGAAGTAAAGCATGAATATAAGCGTTATCAAATGGGTGAAACCGAAATCATTGCAAACAATGATCTTTCCTTCACTGCTGAAAAAGGGCAACTCACGGTTATCCTTGGTCCCAGCGGTGCCGGTAAATCAACCGTCTTGAATATTCTGGGCGGTATGGACAGTCCTAGCGAAGGCGAAGTTATTATTGATGGTGTCGATATTGCTAAATTTTCTCAGCGGCAGCTCACCGAATTCCGCCGCCATGATATTGGCTTTGTTTTTCAGTTTTATAACCTCATCCCTAATTTAACCACTAAAGAAAATGTCGAACTGGCCGCTTCGATCGTTGAAGATGCTTTAGATGCCACAACGGTTCTAGAACAAGTAGGCTTAGGACATCGGCTGAATAACTTTCCATCTCAATTATCCGGCGGTGAACAGCAACGGGTTGCTTTGGCCAGAGCCTTAGCTAAAAATCCAAAATTACTACTATGTGATGAACCTACAGGTGCTTTAGATTATGAAACCGGTAAACAAGTTCTGAAGTTACTAGAAAGCGCTTGCCGTGAGAATCAAAAAACAGTTTTGATCATCACCCATAACGCCGCGTTAGCCAAAATGGCCGATCGTGTGATTCGAATCAATGACGCGCAAGTCCGGGCTATTGAAGATAATCCTACCCCCTTGTCCATTGACGCAATTGAATGGTAGGTGGCTGATTTGAAACCGCTAACTAAAAACATGTGGCGCAATATCGCCCAATCCAAAGGCCGCTTTATTGCGATCATCTTAATTATTTTACTAGGGACTTTAATTTTTGTCGGTGTTAAAGCAACCGGCCCAGCCTTAAATACGGCCCTGGATCAAACGGTTAAAAAAGCAAAACTTAGTGACGTTCAACTGTTATCTACAACTGGCTTTACAAAAGAAGATAGCCAAGTTGCAGAATCCGTCACCGGCGCAACTGCTGAAACGGCTAAATTTAAATATGCTTTAACTGCTAAAAGTAAAACCGTTGTGGCTTTATACGGCTATGACGCTACCCAGCAGCAAAATCAGTTAATCTTACGCAGTGGTCATTTGCCAAAACATGCCAATGAGATCGTTTTAGACCAACAAGCTAAACAAAAATATCATTATCGTTTAGGCCAAACTTTTAAATTCGCTAAAGATGCCGCTTTAAAACAGAATCGCTATAAAATTGTAGGTTTCGCTGATTCCCCGCAGTACATTGACAATGAAAGCCGTGGTTCTGCAAATATCGGGGATGGCACCGTCCGTTTTTTTGCCTATTTACCTGAAAAACAACTGAACTTACCGACAGCCACCCTACTGAATATCCGTTTTTCAAACTTACAAACTAAAAACACTTATAGTAAAGCCTACTTAAGCGCCGTGAACCGAAAAGTAAAGGCGTTAAAAAAGGTCTTTAAAGTCCGTCAAAAGCAGCGTACAACGGCGTTACAAAATACAGTAACCCAGCAATTTACCCCACAACAAATGCAGTTAACAGCGGCCAAAGCCCAATTAACCGCTAATCAGCAAACAAATAGCACCGCCTATCAAACATTGTTAGCCCAGGAGACGCAGTTAAACGCTGCCAAAAAACAAGCACTGGCGGCCACAAAGACTCACTACACTTGGCAGACACGCTCAGAGCTACCCGGATTTGAAGCTTATGGTGAAAGTTCCGATCGAATCGCAGCCATCGCCAATGTTTTCCCGGTTTTCTTCTTTTTAATTGCCGCTTTAATCACCTTCACCACTATTACCCGTATGGTTGAAGAAAACCGCAGTCAAATCGGAACTTTCAAAGCGTTAGGCTATGGCAAAGGTGCCATTGCTAAAAATTACTTAGTTTATGCCGGTTTGGCCGGTATTATCGGAACAATCCTAGGATCGATTATTGGCAATGAAGCCTTGCCTCGAATCGTCTTAGCGTTATACAAAGCCTACATCCCTCTGAGCCACAATATCACTTTACAGTGGGGCATTATTTCGATCGCAGCTGTCTTTGCCCTCTTGGCAACCGTGGGGGCCGCCTTAATTGTTGTCAATAAAGAACTCACGGCTGGCCCAGCAGCCTTAATGCGGCCAAGATCACCTAAATCAGCCAAACGAATTCTATTAGAACGGATTACCCCACTTTGGCGTCGACTGAGTTTTAACCGTAAAGTCAGCTACCGTAATCTTTTCCGTTTCAAATCTCGTTTGTTCATGACCATTATCGGCATTGCCGGTGGGACAGCTTTGATTTTAACCGGTTTTGGTATTCAAAATTCCATTGCCGCCAGCGGTACCCGCCAATATCATGAAATTTTTAATTACCAAGCCGTCGTTCGTCTAAAAAATACCCAATCTGATACTAAGGCCATTAACATCTTAAAACAAGCTGAAACTTATCAGCATCAAACTCAGTTAGCCACAGCCATTGGTAAAATACAAGCCAACGGCAAACATATCAGCGACGTCAACTTGTATATGCCTAAGGACACAAAACAATTTCAAAAATACACCCGACTGCAAGATGTCAAAACAGGCCAAGCGCTGAAGCTTAAAAATAATGGGGTTCTGTTGACACAAAAAGCCGCTACTATTTTAGGCATTCAAGTCGGTGATCCGTTAAAACTGACTTTAACAAACGGCCAAAAAGCGACAGTTAAAATTACTGGGATCACAACCAATTTCACAGGCCATTTTATTTATTTAAATCAGGTAACCTATCAAAAACTATTCCAGAAAAAACCTGTCAATAATACCTTACTCGTTCAGTTAAAGTCACAAACCAGTCAACAACGCGATCAATTGGCCCAAGAATTACTGGATAGTGGCGCGGCTATTGGCACTAGCTACACCCATACACAACAAGCAACCATGACCAAAATGGCGGCGACACTGGATCCAATTGTGGCCATCTTCATTTTGTTATCTGGTATCTTATCCTTTGTCGTTTTGTATAATTTGACGAATATCAACGTTTCTGAACGTATTCGAGAATTATCAACCATTAAAGTTTTAGGCTTTTATGATCGTGAAGTAACCCTATATATCGTCCGGGAAAACATTGTTTTAACTTTAGTTGGTATCTTAGTAGGTTATGGTATTGGTAACCTATTAACGGCCTATATTCTGCATCAAGCCGCCACCAATTTAATTATCTTCCCACTAACCATCGCGCCTATTGGCTACATCACAGCAACTGTCTTGATGCTTGTTTTTACCGCAATTGTCATGTACGTCACCCACAAAAAACTGCAGCATATAGATATGATCGAAGCCTTGAAATCAAATGAATAAACTGATCTAAACAGAACCTTCATAAATTAACCCCATTTTTTTCAAAAAAACTGATTGAAACTGTGGTATGATTTAAAGTAGGTAAGCGTTACCAATAGATTAAAGAATGGAGCGATGAATATGACAGAAAAAACTTTTACAAAAGCAGAATTAGCAAAATTTAACGGCAAAGACGACGTTAAAAAATATGTCGCTGTGGATGGCGTTGTCTACGATATGACTGACGTCCCTGCTTGGCAAGGTGATCAACATCATGGTCAAACACCAGGCAATGATTTATCTGATGCAATTTTAAAAGCACCTCATAAAAAATCCGTTCTCGCAAAATTACCAGTTGTTGGTAAATTAACAGACTAAACTGAAGCATTTAAACTGCAAAATAAGAGGCCCTTGGCAAAATAAATTTGCCTAGAGCCTCTTATTTACGTTTATTAATGCTATTCCAAAAACGGATTTCGATCTGTCGGTTTAGCTTTTTCATAGGCATGACCAAATTGGCCAATCTCAGTCACTACTAAATTCATTCTTTTTCGGAACAATTTGGAAGTAAACACAACGTTAAAGTGATAATAAGCTTGACTATGATTCAAATGCTCCACAATTTTGAAAGCTAATTTTGGTTGCATTTGAAATTCAGTCAAGTCAAAAACCCCTTTACCATCTTCAGATTCGCGCATTTGTTTATCAATATCCAAATCTGCAACAATCTTGTAGGCCAAATCCACAATACTGTCCTCACCTAAAAACTGATGCATATACTTATACATGGCACACCTCTACCTCATTCTTTAGACTCGATAAGCTATCTCCAAATCCCAGCGGTTCGGTCCAACCATCGATAAAATGATAATGACTTTACTTCTTGATTTTATACTACCATAAACAATGCAAAAATTACATATACTAGTTTTATGGGTTTTTAAGAGAGCGCTTTATTAAGTTCGTTTTAAAACAGTTCTACTTGCTGTAAAAAACGTCAAAAACCCGCAAAGATAGAATATCTCAACGGATTTCTGGCGTTTTTTAGGTGCTCTTTAATTTAAATTACCCTTAAAGCTTAATTGGAAGTACGACTATTTTTTATCTGCTGTGTCGGTTTTTTTAACATCCCCAGCTTTAGTCTGTTTTACCTTTTGATACATTTTGTCATTCACATAAGGATAGGTCCATTTGACCATCGCCGGCATGATAATTGGCAATGTGATGACTAAGATAATCAACCCAATGATCACAACCATTGCGACTTGAATCAAGGTAATGACACCGGATGGAATCAGCGCGGCAAAGGTCCCACCTAAAATAACCGCTGCGGATACGACCACTGCCCCGATAATCGTTGCGGAATGATGAATTCTTTCCCGAACATCCGGAATATCTCCGGCATCATCACGGTAGCGCATCATCAAGAAGATACTGTAATCCACCCCTAAAGCGATCAGCATAATAAAACTGAAGAATGGGGTATTCCAAGTCAATAAATCACGGCCTAGAATCGTTGCGGACAACCATTTACTAATATCAATGGCACTCACATAAGTGATCACTAAAGTACCAATAATCGTCATGGCTTGGATGACCGAACGCGTTACAAATAATAAAGCAATACCAATACCGATTAACATAATGATCACGGTCCGCATAAAGTCACTATTTGCTAAACGCTCCAAATCAGCGGTTTGTGAAGTTTGACCACCAATAGCTACTGTGGCATCTTTTAAAGAACTATGCTTTAGTTTTGCCTTCACATCTGAAGTGATCTGGGTGATTTGGTTGGCTGATTTAGTGGTGCTTGGATCGCCTTTAAGCACAATTGTAATGGATGTAATCTTGTGATTTTTAGACATATAAGCATCCAATGCCGGTTTAAAGCTACTACTCTTAATGCTGTCCTTTGGAATATAGAACGTGTCCGCCATATAAGACTTTTGCATGCCTTGTAAATAAGCTTTAATTTCACCAGTACCGCTGTCAATTTGCCCTAAAGCCGTTGTTGCAGAAGTTAAGCCGTCTTGCAAGGCACTCACTTGACTGCTCAATTGCTGTACTCTTGTATTCAGCGTCTGTACGCCGGTGTTCACCTGCGCACTAGCGCTAGCTACCTGCGTCCCGCCACTGACCAAAGTACTGCTGCTTTGAGTCAACTGTTGGGCCCCTGAATTAAGCTGACTGACCCCACTGGTTAAGGTCGGTACTTGAGCTTGTAAACTGCTAAGTCCTGAACTCAAAGCGCTAGAACCCGTGGCTAATTGGCTAATGCCGCTGGATAATCCCGTTAAAGCTGCACCACCTTGGGCAGAACTAGCACTTAATTGCGCCGCTAAACCGGACAACTGGCTGGCTTGGGCTTGTAACTGCTGCAACCCAGCGGTTAATTGCTGACTGCTGCTGCTTAATTGACCAACCCCACTGCTCAATGTACTGGCGCCAGAACTCAATTGACTGGTACCGCTGGCCAATTGCCCCACACCGGCTGTATACGTAGAAATACCGCTGCTTAAGCTTTGAGCCCCAGTTTGTAATGCACTTGTGCCGTCAGCAAGCTGCTGGACTTGAGACAAACTAGAACTTAAATCAGCGCTTGTTAATTGCGAATTAGCCGAGTTTAACCCGCTTTGTACTTGTTTTAAGCCGGAACTGGCTTCATTCAAACCTGAAATTAACGTTGATAATTGACTCTTTAAATAAAGCTGTTTAACTTCTGTCCCACCAGGTTGTGTGGCAGAAGCTACTGTTTTAACCCCAGTTTCAGCTTTCAAATAATTAGTCAAATCATCAATCGTTGCCAGATTTTCTTGCGTATTTAACGGTTTGTCACTTTCGATATACAATGTTGATGGCCCAGACATACCTGCTGGGAAGTGAGCTTGAATAACTTCATAACCCTTTTTGGATTGAACCGTACTTGGTAATTCATCAGCATTATTATAGTTTAACGTTGACCCTTTTGCTTGACTAATGAGCATTGGCACAGCCGCAATGACTAGAATCCCAACCATAACATACGTATGATTTAAAGTTATTTTAGACAAGAACTTCCAAAGCCGGTTCTCACTGGTACCGGATAATTTGGTGGTTGGCCAAAACATATTGGCTCCTAAATTGGCCATGAAAAATACATTTAAGGTCAGTTCCACACAAAGCGTCACTAATACCCCAACGGCTACACCAACTGCAGACTGATAAAATGAGAATTTCGCTAAGCCTAATACGGTAAAGCCGATTAACACTGACGAGCCGCTATATAAAATCGTCCGGCCAGCACGCTTACGGGCCGTCCGTGCGGCTTGCACTTTATCCAGACCGTTCGCCATTTCTTCTTTAAATCGATCATATAGCAAAATATTATAGTCGGTCCCGATCCCAAACATGACAACCACCATGAAAACTTGGGTGAAGTTAGAAACCGGGAAGTTGGCCTTTTCAGCCAAATTCATAACAATGTTTAAGGCGATAATGAAGGAAACGCCCACCGTACTCAACGAAATCAACGGAACAATCGGTGAGCGGAAAACAATAATCAAAACGATAAAAATAAAGATAATCGCAATGATTTCTGTTTTCTGAACCCCTTTTTCAGTGATCGTTGAAAAATCATCATTCAAAATATCATTACCAGTTACATATGTACGTAAGCCGCTGGTCTCAATGGTATCTAAAATTTTATTTGTTTGAGATTTGACATTTTGACTAGATTTTAAAGTAATCATTGCCATTTGCGTTGTCTTATCTTTTGAAACTAACTGTTTCCGTGTTTCAGCGTTATCACTTGGCCCCGTGATACTCGTAATTTTGATATTATTATCTTTTTTTAAAGCTTTAATTTTATCCGTAATTTCATCATTTTGGGTATCGGTGATTTTGCCGTCTTTATTGTTAAATACCGCAATTAACGTGCGCACGTTACCCTTATTTGCCATCTTCTTCTCAATGGTACTGGCCACTTCGCTTTGGACAGAATCCGGCAAGGTCACCGCCCCGTTGTCTCGAACAATTTGCGAAACATTCGGCAAGGTAAAGATCGCAACAAGCACTAAAATGACCCAAAAGACTAATGATAAAATATGTTTTTCTCTGAACTGCTTCATCGAAATATTTTCTCCTCAATAATTATTTTCGTTTGTTTCAAAAAATTAAATTACAATTATAATAAAGTTATTTTATCAAATCCCCTCAAATTCGCTTAAAATTTGGAAAAACATAATTTTTCAAAAGTGGTTTTTTCATGAAGCTTATAAATATTTTAACTACTTTCGGTAAATCAAGCAACCATCAGCCGACATAATTTTGAATTAATTGTCTAAATTTAGACAAACGTCAAAATCTAGACACTTGAAAATATTATAGACAAATGATAAACTTGGTTCGATTTTATCGCAAGTGACAATGTTAGATAAATGTCTATTTTTTGACAAAATGATGCTATTGTCAAAATATCTAGGAAGTGAAAATATGAAATATGATTTAACTAAAAAGCGCAGCCGCAGCGCTCAACGCACTTTAGATGCTTTTTCCGAGGCTATGTTGACTTTGATTGGTCAAAAAAATTTTGAAAAGATTAACATCAATGAACTTTGTGACCTCAGTAATTTCCCGCGGGCAACTTTTTATAATTATTTTGATGATAAATTCGATCTGTTGGATTACTGCTGGTATTTACTCATTGCTGAAGCACATCTAGATGAGCTCTCCAATAAGCCGCAATATACCTTATTAGAAGCCTGTAATTATGCTTTTGACCATGTCTATGATTTGTTTAAGCACCGGGAAGTTTTGCTCAAAGCTATTGTTGCGAACAATTCACCAACTGGCAGTTTAATCACCAGTTTTATTACCTCTGTTCGATTCACCACTCGGCAGTTGTTTTACCAGTATTTTGATACACAAAAAAATAACCTGCCAACAAAATTAGTGGCAGATCATGTGAGTAATACAATCCTATTATTAATCGAGTGGATTTTTCTCAAAAACCACGATGTTTCAAAAGCTGAAGCTCATAATTATATTGAGAAATTTCTCGGTAATCTTTGTTAATCTACTTGTTTCAAATCATGCCAACCAGAGGTAGCCGCTAATTCCAAAGCTGTCTCCTCCTGACCAGCCAAAATTGCCTGAAACAGTTGTTGTTGCGTATGCGGTGTCCGATTTTCAAAACCTGACAAATTGGCCAGCTTACAAAAAGACTGCCGATTGCTTAAAGCTATTTTTGAGGCTAACTCAGCTTGCGAGGTGGCTTCTATTGCTGTACACCATTGCCCGGCCAATGTTTGCGCGGGCTTTTTTAGTCTGTCTTCTGCCAAGGCAATCAAGGCTAACGCCGCCGGTTTCAAGCCTAATGTTTGCGCCATTATTTTCATAGCGGCTAGAACCTGCAGCCCTTCTTGTTTATAGGCCGTTTGTGTTTTTGGATTTTCTAAAGCAACCACATCATTTTTTTGCCGGCCAACCTTAACCCAGGCATCTGCCGGCTGCTGTTCTTCAGCCCATAAAGTATACAGTAAAAACAGCTTTAAGAAATCAACTTGCATTGCGGTAATTCCCACAGCTTCAAAGGGGTTAATATCAATATTACGCAATTCCATATACTGAATATCCGTAGTCGTTAAATCAGCAACTTCATGCCCTCCGCGTAAACGTACAGGCGCATAAAATTCTTTTTTAGCTGATAATTTACCTGTCGTCACTAAGCGATCTAAATCTGCTAAATAACGATCAATATTTTCATAAGAGACAAAAATATCACCATGATTTGTATACCCATAGTGGCTCGTACGTAAACTGCGCACCGGTTCTTTTGGTCCTTGATCAGCGCTAAAAAAGTGAGCTTCACTCGTTGTCGCACTGCCAAATAAATAAGTTATCAACCATTGATATCTCAAATAATTACGGGCTACTTTAAAATACAGCGCTGTTTTAAAACCCGCTAGATCGTCAATCGCTGTTTGCTCGTGATACATAGCCGTCACTAATTCTGGACAAAATTCAATATTATAATGAATCCCACTGATCATTTGCTTGCGCCGACCATAAACTTGACCAATATATTGCCGATAAGCAATAGCCTTGGGATCTTTGAGCTTCGCAATGACAATGTCTTTTTCTGATGCTGGCAACTTAGGCGGCATACTTAACGGCCAAAGTGTTTCAGAACCTGACATTGTCTTTAGTGTCACCTCATGAATAGCTGCCAGCCAACTTAATAACTGCGCTGTTGAATTTACTTTAGGCGTGACTAATTCCAACTGTGTTTCTGCAAAATCTGTCTGGATAAACGGCTGCCCTGCCCGACTACCAAAACCCTTGGGATGGTCTGTCTGCGCCAATTGACCAGCTAATGTAATACGCTGCGCCTCACGTTCAATTCCTAAGTTAGCCGCTAAAAGCTTAGGTGAACATCTATGATGTAATAAAAGTTTTTGAAAATTCATAAAATTACCTCGTTTTACAAAACATCAATCCTGATTGAAAACGGTTATCAACCGTCTATCCAGTATAACGCATTTTTAAGTTGTACACATCAAAAAATCTGCGAATTATATAATATTATATATATTCGCAGATTATTATTAAGCCTCGTGCTGATAAATGTATTGTCGTGTCAGTGGTAAGCCCGACCCACTGGTACCGTTCACAAGTAGGTATTGGATCACATCAATATTTCCGCCTTCGAAAGAGCCGGCCGCTGCTTGTAAATACAGCCGCCACATTCGCGCAAATGGCCGACCATACATCGCTTCCGCCTGATCAAAAACCTTTTCGTAGTTCTCATCCCAAAGCTCCAATGTTTTTTGATAGTGCCGGCGCAACGGTTCCAAATCACTGAGCTGTAGTTTGGCATCCATAATATGTTGAACATTTTCACCTAAATTTGGAATATAACCGCCAGGAAAAATATATTTATTTAAGAATGGATCCACCCCAGCGCCTTCATGCTGTCCGGTAATTCCATGAATCAATGCCCGGCCGTTTGGAACTAATAGCGCTTTGATTTTTTGGAAATAAAGCCCTAGATTTTCCTTACCTACATGCTCAAACATGCCAACAGACGTAACATAATCGTATTGTGTTTTTATTTCTCGATAATCCGTTAATAATACGGATACTTTATCTTCTAAATGCCGCGCTTTAATTTGAGCGCTAACATAATTATATTGTTCCTGACTCAACGTAATACCTGTCGCCTGCAACCCAAAATCTTCAGCGGCCGTGAAAATTAACGTGCCCCAACCGCAACCGATATCTAATAATGTGCCACCAGGTGTTGGCTTTAATTTATATAAGATATGATTATCCTTATTCATTTGTGCCTGTGCCAATGTATCTGTTTCGTGTTCAAAGTAGGCACAAGAATAAGTCATCGTTTCATCTAACCACAGTCGATAAAAGTCATTACCGATATCATAATGGCTCTGAACATCTTGTTCACTAGCCCGTTCAGAATGGGATGTTTTAATAAAATGCTGCTTGATAAATGAATTTTTCGTCAAAAAACTACCAGCTTGTCGATAAGCTGAAGCCACCAGCTTTTGAATATTACCATCCACATCAATATCACCGTTCATATAAGCCTCTGCCAAAACTAACGTTGGTTTTTCACGGATATCTTTCAATGAAATTTCTTTGCGCCAATGAATGGTCACCTCTGGTTGATCTTGACCATAAACCTCGGTTGTCCCGTCCCAATAGGTGACCGCCACTGAGATATCAAACGCATGACTAAATAGCTGCCGATAAACGGCTTTTTCCAACATTAAAAAGGCCTTCTTTCAGAAATTAAAAAATAATCATAGCGTTCATTTTACACCCATTACCCCGGTTATTGTCAAAACTAATTTAAAATTTACTTTTAATTTGTTAGTTAATTACTAAAAATTTGGTATACTTTTAGTACGTACTTGTCCTGAGGGGGTCAATCAATTGAAAACCATTTTAAATCCATCTTATCTGCCCTATGAAGAAGCGGACATTGTTGCCTTATTTGGCACTGATTTCACAAAGCGGCATTTTTTAGAGGCCTTGCAACGTTATAATCCGGCACTTGAATCAGATTATTTGACTGGAATTACCAACGAATACTACGGGCACTTTGACCAATTTAATCCTTTTGAAAACTATGAAGCTACATTACCGCTGAATCACGCCTTTCAAGTGGATACAGAAATCATTATCGGTTATGAAGAAAATTCTTTTCTCGTTGGTAAAATTCTACGGCTATCACCTAAAAAAATCGCAGTACACTACACACCTGCCAGACCTGTGATTGAAGCAGCACTGGCCAAACAAAAGCACGAAGACTACGTTGTCACTGATCGTCTAGCCTTCACCCCTAAAAAATATGAATCTGCTAAAGAATACTATGTCCGAATTTGGGAAAAAATGGCACCAGCAATTTCTAAAAAAATGACCTATGAGGGTTATAGTCAGTCCCTAATTCCTGGCTACGACTTTGGTAAAATAGATTATTTATCTCTTTGGCACAATGATGCAAAATATTATGTCTTTACAGGCATGGCCGTCACTCAAACACCAGATGGTCCCTTAGATAATTTTCACTTCATTGCCCTACAAAAGAATCATTGGCTCTCCTTGCGTTCTGTGAAAACAAATAACGTGCATGAACTAATCATCCCCATTGAAATCCCCGTGACCGACATGAACCACAGCATTGTTTTGGATAACGAAAAACATCTGAGCAAATTTGTATTAAATTAAGTGCGTGAACCAACATTGGTGATTTCGCAGTATAACCTAGACTCAAATTGACGACAAAAAAGCATTAGGTCAAAATTAAACTTTGACTTAATGCTTTTTCAGTTTTATCAATCTCTAATTAAACTTCTTTTCTAGGTTTTACAAATTTCACAACAGCTGTTGCAGCGATTAAGACCGCACCTAAAATACTGTACAATACGCCGCTCTTTTCACCAGTTTGTGGCAAAACATTGCTCGTAACTACCTTGTTAACATCTTTGGCAGTGTTCGCCGTATTTGCCGTATTTGTGTTGTTGTTGCCGGTTAATAACCCATTGTCGCCGTTTCCGGTTTCATTAGTGTTATTATCGGGTTCTTTAACATCCCCTGGTAACGTTGTAATACCTTGATCACCATCTTCATCTGGTAGTTCTGGTTCTTCAGGTAATTCCCAGTCCACATCAATTGGTAAGGTTTGAATTGTGTCAAAATAATCCTCATCGTAATCTGTTTCAGTATCAGAATTATCTTGTAAATCCCAACGATGCGTTTCAGCATTAACAACAACTTCATCAGCGACAATATTGCCATCAATATTCGCATCAGCAATCACTTTAGCTTTTGGTGCTAAAATACTGCCTTGGAATGGCCGGTTAATATCAACAGTCCCCGTATAAAGCCGATCAGCTGCGGTACTGTCATAAAAATTCCAGAGTAAATGATTATCATCAAAAATTTCAGTTTCTTGATTTGGCCGTTCAACCGGATCAGTTGTTAAACCATCATTAAAGATTAACCGAATTTGAGAATTAACTTCATAAGAAGCCTCGCCTTTAGTATCTACATTAAAGACAATCGTTGTGCCACCCTTATCTGCAGATAAGCCAGCGATTGTTAATGGGGTATTCCATTTTAAGACTTCTGAATCTAAATTAATAACGATTCGATTATTTTCATCTGGTGTATAGCCTGATAGATTAATAATTCTCTGATTATGATCATTAAAATAAGTATTATCAATCGTTGGGGTAGAAGTAGCCGCTAAGTTTTGTGACTGCGTTTCTAATTCACTAAAATATTTGGCAAAATCAATATAATAGTTACCATCCTTACCATCCTTATCTTGATAGACTTCTTCACTAGTCAAATGATCAATATACACGTTATCTACCAATGGTCGTTTAGAATTAGTGACATCAATCGTTGCCCCTTTACCAAAAATAATTTTATTTTCTCGACTATCTGTAGAGCTGACGAAAGAACTATTGGCCAAATTTGTAAAGGTCTGAATATAGGAAATATCTTTTGGAACAGCACCTTCTTTGATATTAGTGCCAAAGTTTACTTTTCCATCTAAATGTCCTACTGCAATATTCCCATTTGTATGAGCCGTCAAGGTTGCATTATTTGCAAAAATATGGAAATAAGACGCATAACTCAATAAGTTCTTATTTGCATCGTGATGTGCTTCAGAATCTCCAGTTGGGAAATCTTGTTCAATTGTCCCGCCATCAGAAACCGCTGGATTAGCAACTCTTTGGGTAGGCGCTTGTGTCGTTGCAGTTGTTGGTGTTGGCGTCGTAGCGATTCTGCGAGCCGCACTATTAACATTACCAGTAGTAGTGCCTTGTGTTGGAGTAACGTTTTGTCCGCCAGTTGTTACTGTACCTGCATTTGTACTGGTTCCATTACCTGTTGGTGCTTGTTGCACACCTGGTTGCCCATTTTGTTGCCCATTGCTGATTGATTGGGTCTGTGGCGTAGTTGTTGGTGTCGTGTTAGTGCCATCCGTCGTATCCGCAGAAACAGTGTTAGCCATGGCAAGTGATAATGCTGCCATACTGGTTGCCGCATACGTTAACACCCATTTATTTCTTTTCTTCATTATCCATTTCTCCCATCAGAATGATAATTTATAATTATGTATTTGAATACTTTTTAGAAATTTTATTTTAATTTCTAAAAAACATAATTATACATGTAATTATTCCAATTATTGCGCTAAAAGGCTAAACCGTCAATCCCTGCTTGTATCATATTTTACCTAGTATACTAGCCTACCTTAAAGGCGCATTGCTTTTTAAGATGATTAAAAATTAGAATCTAATCCAAGACCGTATTCATCGGTAAATATCGCTTTTTTTGCTCATTTTTATCAAACAAAAACTTAAATTATATAATTATTTTTTAATTAAAACGATCGAGCTTAAATTAGCCCGACCGTTTATTTTAACTTTAAATTTTATCTACGGCGATATAAAGCAGTGATGTATGCTGCCAAGTCTCACCATCAATTTTTAATGGGTGTGGTGTTAGTTCATAACGTTTTGTCTGTACAGTTTTAATTGGCTGTGTTTTAAGTACTCTGTTTTTCAAAACTATCTGGTATCGGCCTTTTGGTAAATGGCCTCTATATTTAAAAATAGTTGATCCTGGTTTCAAACAGTAGTGGTTATTTGTATTTAAATTAACGAGCCGTATCTCTAATTGCGCTTCTGGTAAGACCGAAACCGAAAAATAATTTGCTGCATGATTTAAATTAACCCCTTGCGTCACCACGCTGTGCGGTCCAATTTCTTGCCACTTTGCAGCATATTGGGCAGATAATTGACTCTTTTGTGCCGCAACAATGACGTCTTGTGTTTTTGGTGTTTGCCAACTAAAACCGCTGATCAATGCTATTACTGACAAAAGCACGCCCAGCGATGCTGCTGTCTGAAGATGATTAAACCGGATATTTTTTATACGGGCAGCTGCAGGTTGATAAAGCCCCGCTGTACAAGCACAAACTACAAGAAGTAATGGTAATAAAGACTGCCCATAGCGACTTTCTGTTTCCCAAACCAATGTATGAAAGGCCACATAGCCCACTGCTGAAATAAGCGCTAAATTTAAAATAGGCTCATAAGGTATTTTTGGCATTCTTAACAGACTGAAGCACCCCATTAACGACAGGCCGTAAATAAATATAAAACAAAACCGCATCACAATATTACCGTACTGCATCATGAAAGGTTGAATTTTCTGGTAAATCGAAGGTGCTTCAATAAAACCGCTTGTATAAGCTGTTGAAATATCGCTAACATTTAATAGGATAGCCGCCTTTTGAACCCAACGTTTGACCAATCCTAAGGGCCCCAGTGTTTCTAGTCGTTGAGGTAACGCGTGGTTTAGATATTTTTGACGACGATTTTTATTCGGTAAGTTCATCATTTTTACGACATCTTTACCTTTATACATCCCGGACCCTTTAGGATCATAGCTCATCCAAATCCAATGGGTCGCCGGTAATTCATAACGGGTATTGGGTACAAAATTAACAGCGTGTGCGAGTTGCACTTTGAGTGGTGTGGCCAAGGTAAAGCCCAGCAAAATCACAGTCAAAGGGACAAGTAAATAGTGGTGTGTTTTTCGGTGTTTGAGCCACAAAGTACCACCGACAATCAGTACCGCAATTGCAAAAACAATCAAATTTGGTTTGACCAGTTGGCCGAATAAAACAGCAATCCATAAAATAAAGCCATTTAACCACCGCTGTTTTTTAGAAAAAGTCGGCCATTTCTTTAAAATAATTAGGCAAATAAGTAAGGTACATAAAATTGGCAGATCCGAATAAAAAACTTGTAAATAATACGTATAAGCCCATGGACTAAAAATGAAAAAGGCAGTTATCCCCAAACTATTCTTTTTACCAACTTCAACGATAAACTTCAGACTTAATAAAATAAAAGTATCTAAGAAAAGTAAAGTTAAAATATGTAAAGCCGTATTTGTAGATAGATGGATCAGATTCGTAAACATGAACCATTTTGCTAACATTGCAGTTAAGGCCACATTGTTAGGGTACCGCCAAAAATAAGTCGAATACTGCCAATGGGTATCTCCTGTGCTTAATACTTCGGCTTGTGACAAAACGCGAAACGGATCATGATACACAGTCGCCGGCATAAAATAAAGGATGCTCACTTGAATGCCTAAAATTAACGCCAAACTTAAGTAAATTATCTTTTGAATTTGTTCCGGACTTAAACGGTTAGTCCAAGTTCTTAACTGGGGTAAAAAGAAAAAACTTACTAAAGCCAAAATAATAATGAAACATGTAGCACTCAAATTTTTAGGTACTACTAAATTAGCGAGGATCCCTAAAATCAGACTAAAGCTTAACAAGCCTAAAACTAATTTCATAAATTTAGATGTTTTTGTCATATCCGCTCACCTTAAGGTTTCTTCAATCGTATACCGCGGACGCTGTCTAACTTGGGTTCCGATCTTACCGATATACTCACCGACAATCCCGATACCTAAAAGCTGTAAGCCGCCTAAAAACCAAACGGAGGCGACAGTCATAAACCAATGATGATTCCAGCCAATTCCTTGGGCAATAAACAGCAACAAACCGATCAAAATCGCAAGAATACCTGAACTAGAGATAAAGCGGATCGGTGCAATTGTTAGAGCTGTCACCCCATCCCAAGCAAATTTCAACATTTTTTTCAGAGGGTATTTAGAAGTCCCCGCCATTCTGGGTGTCCGTTTATAGTAAACTTTAGCGGTTTTAAAGCCTAATTTAGGAATAATCCCTCTAATAAATAGATTTTGCTCTCGATAGCTTAATAAAACTGCCACAGAACGCTTAGACATCAAACGAAAGTCTGCATGATTTTGAACAAGCTGGACGCCCAATAAATTAAGGCTTTTATAAAATAGCATCGCCGTATTACGTTTAAACCAAGTATCTGTTTCTCGATTATTACGTACACCATAAACAATATCTGCCCCATTAAAGTATTCCGTCGCCATTTTAAGAATCATCTTTGGATCATCTTGCAAATCAGCATCAATGGTCACCATTGCATCTGCTGTTTTGTAAGCTTCTTCAAGACCGGCTAATAATGCATTTTGATGCCCAAAATTGCGACTGAATTTAATGCCTTTAATTCTTGGATTTAAATGATGCTGCTGTTCAATAATTTGCCAAGTATGATCACAAGATCCATCATCTATAATCAATATATCAGAATTAAATTGAAATAATTATTTATCTATTAGCTGATCTTCAATATTATTTAAAATTTTTATTGTATTAAATAACACTTCTTCTTCGTTATAAGCAGGCACAATAATTGTCAATTTTTTCATTTCCATTCTCTCCTGTTAGAAATAAAATCCAATTTCAAGCTGTTACAACAAATTATAGCATACGTATATTCACTCACCAAGCAATTGTACTTAAGGTGTTATAAATAACAATAGTAATGTAATTAAAGTGTAAATAAATATATTAAGCTGATACAATTACTACTCAATATAGTATAATAAATTTTATCTTTTCTTTTAGGCGTGCATAATAATAAATATGGCCAGCTGTTTAAAATCTATTTAAAACAGCCAAAAGCTAGCCATAGTTACGCTATAATATAGATAAAAAAAAGAAGCTCTACTAAAATAGAACTTCTTCTGTAGCGGCACCTAAGGCCATGGTAAGTGTATCAAGAATTGTAAAATATCCCATACCGAGTGCACATCAAATTAATTTCTTTATTGATAAATCTTTTTCGCTAAATCAAAGGCAGACCAAGCTTTTGGCCAACCTGCATAAAAGGCCAAGTGCGTGATCAATGCCACCATCTCAGATTGTGTCACACCATTTTGTTTGGCAATCCCCATATGTGCTTCCAACTGTGGGAATAAGCCTTGAGACATTAAGCTAGCACAAGTGATTAAGCTCCGATCCCGAGGAGACAATTCATCTTCTTTAGCCCAGACTTCCCCGAATAAAACATCATCATTTAAAGCCGCGAATTGTGGCGCAAAATCGCCCAAATTATCCCGGCCTGCAGTTTGTTTTTTGACCATTATTAAACCTCCAATGCGTTGTATTGTTCGTCAGAAACAGGTTCCAGCCATTCTGGTGTCCCAGCAGTAATGGCAATATGACTAAACCAACTATCTTTAGTAGCGCCGTGCCAGTGCTTCACACCGTCGTGAGTTACAATCACATCTCCAGGTACTAGATGTTGTGCGGGCTGTCCAGCTTCTTGATACCAGCCTTCGCCGCCAGTCACTAACAAAATCTGATAACCATCATGATGAATATGCCAGTTATTACGGCAACCTGGTTCAAAGGTGACATTGCCCACACCAATATTAACTGCTGGATCATTCACTAGGCCCTGTAAATAACTTTGTCCTACAAAAAATTGCGCATAAGCCTCATTTTTAGGTCCAACTGGGAAAAGCCCACCATTTTTTAACGTTTCATTTTTAGCCATAATTAAAACCTCCATTATTTATGTTTTTATATACCACCTAGGGTAATTAATTAACTGTCATTTGCGCCAACCAGTTTTTAATCGCCTGATCACTTTGTTGCACTTTTGACCCGCGGACAGGCAATCCAGTTTGAATCGTGCTTTGGGGGCAAAGCTGTTGTAATTCGGTCACACTTTGGCCTAATCGGCTGCCTTCATGGGTACAAAATGGATAGATCGTTTTACCGCTTAAATCTGTATTTTCTAAAAAAGTGGCCACTGCTCTAGGAAAACGACCCCACCAAATTGGATAGCCCAGAAATAAAGTGTTTGCCTTAGACCAATCAAGTGCTAAGGGGATGATCTCCGGGCGCGCTTGATTGGTGGCCTCCGCCTTAGTGACTTGTAAAAGTGTTTGATAATCTTCTGGATAAGATTTTTCAGCTTTTAAAGGCACTAATTGGCTTTCCGTCAAAGCAGCAATTTTTTCGGCCACCACTACGGTATTGCCAGTAGTTTGGCCTTGGCTATGATCAAAATATAATACAACTGCCATTTTACACATCTACTTTCCAAAAAAAACGCTATAACATCATCAACAAATTAGATGTTACAGCGTTTTTATAATAAGGTCTAATGCTTATTTAATTCAAAATCATGCCTTAAAAGCATGTTTAAAATAATTAACAAAGGCCCGGCTCACCGGCGATAAAATTCGACTCTTTTTCCAAACTAAAACACAATTAGTTTTGATTTCTGGTACCAGTGGCATAAAAACCGTAGCCGTATCTTTAGGATCGCTGACGCCTTCGATAACTAATGCCGACCCCATACCACGAGCCACTAATGGCCGTACATTAAAAATTAAATTAAAAGTTCCAACAATATTTAACTTTGAAAGTGGGACATTTGCCCAATCTGCCAGCATATTTTGAACGGCGCTACGCTCTCCAGTCAATAACGGTAAGTGGCTAACATCTGTAGGTGTCACCGCTTTTTGCCCCGCTAAAAAATCTGCTTGAGAAACCAGTAGACCCCAACGTTCTGTTCTAGGCAATACAACTTTTTCATATTTGTCCGTGATCACTGGTTCTAGCAAAATTGCCACGTCAATCAAGCCTTTTTCTAACTTATCAACGATATCATCACTTGTCCCGCTGAAAATATTAAACGTTACCTGGGGATAATCGCTGACAAAGGTCTCCAAAATCATTGCTAACGTATCTGAGTTATCTGCTTCAACACAACCTATCGAAATCCGCCCGCTGAAGAGTTGTTGTTTGCGATCTGCGAATTCTTGGGCGGTTTGCTGCGTTAAAGTTAAAATATCTTCTGCTCGACTTTTTAAAAATAAACCCGCTTCCGTTAACGTCATCTGTTTTTTAGAACGAATGAATAGCGTCGTTCCCAATTCGTCTTCTAACTCCTTTAGCTGCCGACTTAGCGTGGGTTGAGTAATATGCAGCACTTCAGCTGCCTTTGAAATTGTACCTTCTTCAGCAATTGTCCAAAAATATCTTAATAAACGAATCTCCATGACCACACCTCTTTTCATTTATTGTAACAAAAAACTAGTCTATGAAGTGGCGTAATCTAACGCCGTACCGAATATGACAATTCACAGTAGTGTGCCCTCTTAAAAAGCAGAATATTAGAAAATAATCAAGTTAACATTGATAGTCATCTATGTATAGCAATATCACTACAAGCTATATTGATGAACAAAAAGAGTTAAAGAAATATCAAGATGAAGTCCTAAATAAAGCGCGTGAAACAATGTCTGAAGAAGATATTGCTTACATTGAAGAAGACCTCCGTTCACCATGTACACAAGAAATAGCTGTATTTAGAGCCTTTGCAGAAATTGTTGAAAAAGCAGAAGAGCGCGTGGTTGTTATAGACACTGCACCCACAGGCCATACACTGCTGCTATTAGATGCCACACAAAGCTACCATAAAGAAATAGCACGTTCACAAGGAGACATTCCCGTAAGTGTCAAAAAGCTATTACCAAGACTGCGAAATAATGAAGAAACGGAAGTTATTATTGTGACATTAGCAGAGGCAACACCGGTCTATGAAGCTATTCGCCTCGAAGATGATCTAAAACGTGCAGGGATTTCTAGTAAGTGGTGGATAATTAACACTTCTCTGTATTCATCAGGAACTAGAAATAAATTATTGCAAGCTAAAGCAAGTAATGAAATCGAATGGATAAATAAAGTAGATGAACGCACTAATCATCACTATGCTCTAATCGGCTGGAATGCAAATAATATCAAGGGTCACAATTTAAGAAACCTATGACTCACTATAAAAATGATAATAAAAAACGATCATTTAAATATAAATGATCGTTTTTTATGCTTCTATTTAACAGCTTACTAAAGATTTAGCTGACAGCCAGCCAGTCATTGTCTAACAATTGATGTTTTGTTTTAGACAACGGTAACCAAAGTTTTTCATGTTTAATTTTCGTTAAGCCACTCCAAAACAATGGATCTTGCTTTTGCTGTACCGTTGTTTCCACGGCCACCACATGCCCCGTTTCCGTAACCCCACAAATCTTGGGATAGTGGACACTGAGTAATTGTGTTGGTATAACCTCATTTGTACTAACTTGCTGCTTATCCTTGGCCATCAAAATCCGCCCCTTATATTGCACTTTTCTTTTTAATTAAACATAAAGCTCCAATTGCTTCTTTAATGCATCTTTTGGCCGTACGCCGACTAGACGATTGACCAATTCCCCATCTTTAAAGAATAAAAGCGTTGGGATACTTTGGACGCCATAACGAACAGCTAATTCTTGTTCTTCATCCACATTGACCTTATCAATCTGTAGTTCATCGTCATCAAAATCTTTGGCAAGATCATCTAAAATTGGCGCTTGCGCCCGACAAGGACCGCACCAACTAGCCCAAAAATCCACCAAATGTACGCCCTCTTGAATTGTTTCGTCAAAGTTCTTTGCTGTTAAATCTGCCATCCTAAGCACCCCTATTACTAAATTTTAGAGTAATTAACGCTTCAGCTAACACTATTCTTAATTACCCCAAGTGGTATTTATTGTAAAAATAGCTTTATATAAGCCTTTATATACTATATAAGAAGACAATTAGTACTTCTTAAAAATACCTTACAGGGTATATTAAACAACTTAAATTGTGTTTTGTCAACCATTAATAGTATTAAAACATCCCTATTAATTGACAACATATACCCATCACGGTATTATAACTATAATTATATTAATTTAAAAACAGAATACTTTATTGAAAGTAGGTCTTAAAAATGCCAGAAACACCCGCTGATAAGAAAAAAATGATTAATCGTTTAAAACGAGCTGAAGGCCAGCTACGGGGTATACAAAAGATGATTGCTGATGATAAAGCCTGTGCTGATGTGATGACTCAACTCAGCGCTGTCCGTTCCAGCATTGACCGGGCCATGGGTTTAGTCGTTGCCCAAAATTTGCGAAACTGCTTTGAAAACCCAGATGCCGATCCTAATGATCAATCAAAAAAATTGGATGAAGCAATTAATATGGTTATTAAAAAATAATTTGACTAATTTTAATTCCCGGTTGACGCCTTTAAAAATAACTGCTATGCTTTTAGACAATAATTCATCGAAAAATATCTGAACTAAGTAATGCTTTGTCTGGGTGTCAGAAAGCCGGTGGTTGCTGCGAATCGGTCAGGATAAAGTACAGAAATACCAGATAGAACTTGGGTCACCAAGCGGGCAACCGTTATCATAGAGGAGTATCATTTTTTATGATGCTTAAATTGGGTGGTACCACGGTTAATCGTCCCTATTGCTTCGGCAGTAGGGACTTTTTTTGTTTTCGGAAATAAAAAATTGGGAGTGTTCAACGATGACAAAGCAAGTTAGTTTTAAAGAAGCAATTATTATTTTGATTTTAATGTTGGCCGTTTTAGGAACTGGGGTTATCAAATTCGGCTTATCACCACAAACACCGGTATTATTAGTCATTGGTTTATTAATTTTATGGGCCAAAATTCGAAAAAACAGCTGGGATGAGATCCATAGCGGCATTATCGACGGTGTTAAAAATGGGATTGTCCCTATTTTCATTTTTATTTTAATCGGCGCTTTAATTGGTATCTGGATCGCAGCGGGCATTATTCCATCTATGATGGTTGCTGGATTTAACTTAATTTCTGTACGTTGGTTCATCCCTTCTGTCTTTTTAGTTTGTGCCGTTGTTGGCACTTCTATCGGGAGTGCCTTCACCATTATTTCAACCATTGGGATTGCCTTGTTTGGGATGGGCACCACCTTAGGCATCAATCCCGCTCTAGTCGCCGGCGCCGTAATTTCTGGAGCGATCTTCGGTGATAAAACATCCCCACTATCAGACTCTACCAATTTAGCCGCCGCTATTGCTGAAGATGATTTGTTTGCTCATATTAAAAACTTAATGTGGACAACAATTCCTGCTTTTTTAATCTCATTAATTTTATATACAATCATCGGGCATTCTGTAAGTTCTACAGCAACGATTGGTAATGTACAAGAAACCGTTCACGTTTTAACAACTAACTTTAACGTCTCCTGGTGGGCGATCGTACCTATTGCTTTATTGTTCGTCTGTGCCTTTATGAAAATCCCAGCAATTTTCACTTTAATTTTGAACATCGTCGTTTCTACAGCAATGGTTTTTATTCACAATCCCAAAACATCCATCTCAGCTATCGCAGGTTATATCGACAACGGTTTTGTTTCTAAAACCGGACATGCCAGTGTGGACGCACTCTTAACGCGCGGTGGTATCGCCTCCATGATGGGTACAATTTCATTAATTTTTCTAACATTATCCTTAGGTGGTCTGTTGATGAAATTCGGCGTTATTCAAACCGCAATGACGCCCCTCTCTAAAAAGCTCAAAACCCCTGGCTCTGTAGTTACTGCAGCTATTTTATCCGGTATCGGCGTTAACGTCTTTGTCGGCGAACAATACCTTTCTGTTATTTTGCCAGGTAAAGCCTTTAAACAGACTTTTAATGACCATGGGTTAGACAATTTGGCTTTAAGTCGGGTTTTAGAAGATGGTGGTACTGTCATTAATTACCTTGTCCCTTGGGGCGTTGCCGGGGCTTTTGCCGCTAACACTTTAGGGGTATCTACTATGGCCTTATTACCATTTTGTTTCTTCAGTTTATTATCCCCAATCCTATCCATTCTTAGCGGCTTCACCGGGATTGGTTTAAAACGGCTAAAAGCCTAAACAGCCGGCTATCAAAAATAACCTGAGTCTAAAGCTGACCCAGGTTATTTTTAATTGGACTTATTATTTAATTTGCTCAGTTAAAGACATCATTTCCAGCAAACTTAACGCCGCATCGGCGCCTTTATTACCAGCTTTGGTTCCAGAGCGTTCAATTGCTTGTTCAATGGTATCCGTGGTCACTACGCCAAACATAACAGGTACTGGTCCATTTAAATTAATTTGGGCAATACCTTTCGCCACTTCATTACTGACCAATTCATAGTGTGAAGTTGCACCCCGAATAACAGCGCCTAGGGCAATCACCCCATCATATTGGCCGCTGTTCGCTAATTTTTTAGCGATGAAGGGAATTTCAAAAGCCCCTGGTACCCAATAAATAGCCACTTGCTCTTCTGGAATATCATGCCGGGACAACATATCTAGCGCCCCAGTTAATAATTTCGAGGTTACAAATTCATTAAACCGAGCCACTACAATTGCTGGTTTATAATGTGCATTTTGATAATTACCTTGATAAACAGTCATAAAAAAGCCTCCTATAAAACTAATTGATGGTGAAATTTATTTTTCTTAGTCGTTAAATAACCATAGTTCTCAGCATAGACCGTGGTTTCCAATGGAATACGTTTGACCACTTCAATACCATGGGCCTCTAGCGCCTTAATCTTATCTGGATTATTCGTTAATAGCTGGATTTTAGATAAACCCAATTGGTCTAGTATTTCCGCAGCAACGCTATAATCCCTTGCATCCGGCGCAAAACCTAACCGTTCATTAGCTTCATAAGTATCTAGGCCTTGTTCTTGTAACGCATAGGCCTTAAGTTTATTTAATAACCCAATCCCCCGACCTTCTTGCCGTAAGTAAATAATTGCACCAGCGCCTTGTTCTTCAATCATCGCCATTGCCTTATCCAGTTGCTCACCACAATCACAGCGATGGGACTCAAAAACTTCTCCAGTAAGACATTCTGAATGCACCCGGACAAAAGGCGCTTTCACCTGCCACGGTTCACCTTTGATTAAAACCAAATCCTCTGTACCGTCAGCTTCTGTGTAAAGCCGCAATTTGAAATCGCCTTGAGCGGTTGGCAGCTTTACTTCAACTTGTTCAGTCACTGGGGATGCTTGGGTGTTTGTTTGCAGCAGCTGCCGATAAGCCGTAATTTCTTCAATCGTAATTAACGGTAAATCCCAATCTTTTGCCAGTTGCTGTAAATTTTGGTAACGTGCCATATGTCCGTCAGCTTTCATGATTTCACAAATATAAGCCACCGGTGTTACCTTTGCGATCCGCGTCAAATCAATGGCCGCTTCCGTATGCCCCCGCCGTTTTAAAACACCATCATCTTCGGCAATTAATGGGAAAATATGTCCTGGCCGCTCAAAGTCGGTGGCTTGACTATCTGCTGCGGCTAAAGCTTGAATTGTTTTAGCGCGATCAAACGCTGAAATACCGGTACTCGTTGTTTTATGATCCACGCTCACCGTGAAAGCCGTCCCATAACGTTCCGTATTATGGGTAACCATCGGTAGTAAATCTAGTTTTTTCGCGATTTCCCGGCCGATTGGGGCACATAATAAGCCCCGGGCATGTTGCGTCATAAAATTCACATTCTCTGGACTGGCAAAGCTGCCGAATCCAACCAAATCACCTTCTGCTTCCCGATTGGCATCATCGGCCACAATAATCAATTGGCCTGCTTTTAAAGCGGTGATTGCTTGTTTTATTTTTTCTGTAATTGTCATAATTACAACCTCCTTAGGCATTTAATTCTATTTGTCGGATCAAGTATTTACCTAAAATATCTGTTTCTAAATTCACTTGCGCCCCAACTTCTAACGTGCGTAAATTAGTTGTGGCCTGGGAATGTGGAATTAATCCTACTTCAAAATCATGGGTCGTCGCATTTATAACGGTTAAACTTGTGCCGTTCAAAGCAACAGAACCCTTTGAAACCACTTGTCGGCAATAAGCTTGCGGTAGTTCAAAAGTCAAAACTAAGGCATGCTGCTGACGCTTTTTTTGACGTAAGCGCACTACTGTATCCACATGCCCCTGCACAAAGTGGCCTTCAAATCGCTGATCCACCCGCAAAGCCCGCTCTAAATTGACGGCCTGACCTGTTTTGGCATTTTTAAAATGACTGCGTTGGAAAGTCTCTGGCATCATTTCGGCCATAAAAGTTGTTGCATCTACGTCCGTCACCGTCAAACAAACACCGTCTACTGCAATACTATCGCCAATTTTCACGGTCTCTAAAAATGAGTCTGGCGCCTGGCAAGTCAGCTTTAATTCATGAATTTGCCGATAAATACTTTTTAATTTACCTTGCACCTGAATCAAGCCTGTAAACATGCTATCCCCTTCTTTGCGTGAATTCTTAAATCTGAACCAACTTTAGTAACCGTTTCAATTGTCAATGTCTCTGATATTGACTTTGGCGTTCCGGTTGTAAAACTGGTCAACCCTTGGCCAAAAATTTTTGGTGCCACATAGGTAATCACATCTTCCCATAAACCGCTTTGTAAAAAGACCTGGTGAATCGCTGCACCACCTTCTACATAAATAGCCTGTAGTCCTAGAGCAGCCAGCTTTTCCACCACTGCTTCAATCGGCCACTGTGACGCTGTAAAAACATGGCAATGTGCTGGTAGTGCTGCCGATTTTGCCTGGGTCGTAAATATGTAAACCGGCACATCAGAGGCTGTGAAAAGCTTCAATGTGGGCTGCTTTAATGTCCGACCCCGACGATCCAAAACAATACGTACGGGGGGATGTTTTAAATTTAGCGTTGTCAGTAAATTAGGATTATCAACTAAAACCGTTTCACTACCAACTAAAATACCTTGATAATTGGCCCGTTCACGATGAACATAATCATAAACCGCCTGATCGGTAATCGCCGTTTGCGTCCCTTTAGTTTGTGTTAGTTTGCCATCTAACGTGATCGCTTGCTTTAACGTAATCCACGGACGCTGCTGCCGATAGTAGAAATTATAAAATGGATTTAAGGCCTCGGCTTCTTGGGTTAAAACACCGGTCTTTACTGCAACGCCGTGTTCTTTTAGAAAAGTAATGCCCTTACCAGCAACTAACGGATTAGGATCCACTTGCGCAACCACAACTTTAGAAATGCCGCTGGCCACAATTAATTCACCGCATGGTGGCTGCTTGCCCGTATGATGACAAGGTTCTAAAGTCACATATAACGTTGCTTTAGCCAGTTGTGTCTTATCCTTAACACTCGCAATAGCTTGTCGTTCCGCATGTTGCTGGCCATAAACTAAATGTGCACCAGTACCAATAATTTGATCATCCACAACTAACACGGCCCCAACTAATGGATTCTTGTAAGTTTGATGTTGTCCTAATCGCGCTAATTTTATAGCAGCGGCCATGAATACTGTGTCTTCGGTCATTAAAAATCACATCCTTTGTAAAAAATGGCAACAAAAAACCCCGTGTCTAAAAACACGGGGCAGTTAATGGCTAGCTAAATAAATATTTTGACTAATTTAAAATTCAATTTAGACGTTATAAAAACTCAATATTGCTCAAATAAAAAGCCGTCTACAAAAAAATAATTGAATCGAAAACCAAATTTGTCAAAATACTCTTTCTTCTCTCATCCAGACTTTCACTGTCGGTACTAGACTCACACTAGTTCCACCGCTATATAGCGGGTCACGGACTCCAAAATTAATTTTGTTACCGTCGGTCGGGAATTGCACCCTGCCCCGAAGAAATCGTATTCAATTGATGGCTTTATCGTAAGCGGATTTTTTTGATTTGTCAACAAAAAATTTTATTTTTTTGAACATATCTCTTAATACGCCTGCTATAAAAGCTTAAATTGCTTTTTTTAGACTGAACAATTATAATTATCCGTGTAAGCGATTACAAATAATAATTAGTTCTAAAAAATATTTTTTATCTTTTTGGGGGTTAGAATTATGGATGTCGTTACTCATGATTGGTCTAAGAAAAATTATCTCAAGCTTTGGATGAATGTTTCCATGTGTGTACCCACGTTTTTAGTTGTAGAAACCTTGGCGGGTTACAAGTGGAATTTGGCCACCATCTTAGTTGTCGTTCTTTTAGGCTCCGCAATTATGGGTCTTTTATGCGGGGTTATGGGAGTTTTAGGCCGACGTTCACAAAAAAACTTTGTCACGTTAATCAGCGATGTTTTTGGCCATAAATACAGTAAATTCTTTTATTTTCTAAGAGGCTTGGATTGCGCCGGTTGGTATGGCATTAATATCGCCGCCGCAACACAATTAATCATTAATCTTATCGCAATTATTACGGGGACTAAAATCGGCAATGTCCCTTATGTCTTTATTTTTATTTTACTATTAGTCGCCAATGCCTTTATTGCCCAAAGCTCCAGTAAATTACAAAAATTATTAACGATCACGCTAGTGGTTATGGCTGTGGGTATTTTAATGATTCTAATCAATACCGGCAGTCAGATGGTCACCAAGGCTAATTTTATTGCCAATAGTCCAATGTTACAAACACGAGATATTATTGGCAGTATTTGTGTCGTTGCCGCTTATTGGAACGGCTTTGCTTTAAACATGTTTGACTTTGGCCGCAATGCCAAAACCGATAAAGATGCCTTTTGGGGGAACTTTGTTGGGATTATCATCGGGATGGCCGCCATGGCGATTATTGCCGCAATTTTTTCTATCCAAGCTTTTATTACCACCGGCGCTTACAATTGGAATTTGAGTCATTCTCTGCTTTACTTATCAACATCTGTCCCTGTTCATATTTTTGTTGTTGCCATCTTTTTGATGTTTATGATCTCTACCAATTCAGTAGCAAATTATTACCCAGCGATCCAATGTATTAAAGCTATTCGCAATAAGTCCCAAGTGTTGATCAACGCTTTGATTTTCTTAATTGTCAGTAGTGCCATCACCCCATTTTTCTTAAGTTCTTCAACTAGCGAAATTGCTTATTATTGGATTAACCTTTGCGGTACCGTTTTAGCACCATTATTGGCAGTATTAATCTGCTATGTTATTTTGCAAAAACAGAAAATTGTCAAAACCAGTCATTACCGTTGGACTTATGTAGGTTGGACTGCTTTATACATGGGTGCCGAAGTTATTACCCGTTCTATTTTAAGTTATTTATGGCTCGTATCCATTATTGGTATTTTCCTAACGATTGCTATTATTTATCACAACGGCAAGCGCCAGTTAGATCCACTAACGCCTTCTGAAGATTAACGAAACGCACTTTTTAGCGTCAGAGCAATTGCTCTGGCGTTTTTATCTGCTAAAATAAAACTAGCGTTACTTTGGAAGGGACCGGTTAAAAATGTTAAATATGTTCGGTATTTTAGAAAAACCTTTGATCACCATTACGAATATCATTTGGAGTTTTGATCGCACCACCAAACAGCTGCAAGTACTCCTAGTCAAGCGGGCTCAACCACCTTATCAAAACAGCTGGGCCTTACCCGAAACGTTTATGCGGACTCAAGAAAGTGCCGATGAAGCAGCATTGCGCTTAATCCGAGAAAAAATAGGTTTAAATTTATCCGATTTTTATACCGAACAGCTGGCCACATTTACCAATCAGCAGCGGACCAGTAATGAGCGGGCCTTGTCGTTAGCTTATATGACTTTCTTACCAGAAATGCCGGCCTTAAAAGCGGGTTACGGCGCTCTTGAAGCCCGTTGGTTTGCGTTTAGCGCAGTTCAAAAACGGTATTGCCTCAGCAATCGCCAACTAACCTTTCAAACGGCGGCTGAAGCTTCAGAGACCGCTTATTATCAAGCTTTAAAGCAGCAACAGCCTGATCAGCACCTGGCCTTTGATCATGAATGGATCTTACGTCTAGCTTGTCAGCGGATTAAAAATAAATTGAACTACCAGCCTAATATTTTACTCGTCCTCGGCGCGCAGTTTACACTTAAAGAGGCTCGGATGATCTATGCTGCTTTTTTAGGTATAAAACCTAGTGAAATTGATAATTCTAATTTTAAAAAAACTCATAAACATTTATTTAAAGATATTGGTATATCTTCTAGTAAACAAATCGGCCGCCCCGCAAAACTTTATCGACTTGCGAGCAATAAAGTTGAATTTTGAGAACATTTGCGGTAAAGTGTAGCTTAATTAATAAAAGTATTTGGTACTTTTATTTTTTAACGTGAATAAAAGTCTAAAATACTTTTATTGCTTATGCGTCTTTGAAACTTATACAAATCGCTATGAAAAGAGGTGTGTTGCAAAAGATGTCGGTCTTTTAAGCTTTTTTTGACAGACTTGCACCTGCAACACTTATGAAAAAAGTCATTATCATCGGTGCCGGCTTGGCCGGCTGCTATTTGGCGATGCTCCTGCAAAAAAACTGTCAAGTGACTTTGGTTACTAAAGGGGCGCGCCAAGACAGCAATTCTATGTTAGCGCAGGGCGGAATCGCTGCCGCCTTGGACCCTGGCGATTCACCAGCTGCCCATGAACAAGATACGTTAAAAGCCGGTCAATATCATAATCAAGCTTTGGCTGTAGAACAATTAGTGCATGTGGGTCCTGAATTGGTCCAGCAATTAATTGCAATGGGGATGAATTTTGATCGAAAACCTACAGGTGATTTAGATTTCGGGCTTGAAGGCGCCCATAGTCACCACCGTATTCTCCACGCCAATGGGGATCAAACCGGCGCTGCCCTGACGACTTTTGTTCAACGGCAACTGGCCTATGTTACTTGGCTGACGAATACTGCAGCCATCGAGCTTTACACTAACAAAGGTGTTTGCCAAGGGGTTTTAGTCCGGGACATTGAAAGCGGTCAACAGCGCATTTTAACGGCAGATGCCATTGTGTTAGCCACAGGCGGCTTAGGTAATTTATACGATTTCACAACTAACAACGAAACCATTACTGGGGATGGCTTAGTTTTGGCTGCCCGACAAAAAGTTGCTTTAAAGGATATGGCTTTTGTCCAGTTCCACCCTACTGTTTTAGCGTTGAATAATCGCTGCTACGGCCTCATCACCGAGGCTATCCGCGGCAGTGGTGCTATTTTAGTGGATGAACATCAAACGCCTATCATGGCTGACACACCGCAAAAGGATCTGGCACCTAGGGATGTGGTGGCGCGCCGATTAAAACTTTGGCAGCAAAATGGCCATCAATTATTTTTGGATATTACAAATGTTTCAGATTTCACACACCGTTTTGCCGGTGTCTGCGCCAATTTGGATAAACACCATGTGCCTTTTAGAAAGACACACCTCATTCCGATTCAGCCTGGTGCGCATTTTATGATGGGCGGTATTCAGACTGATTTATCTGCCCAAACGTCACTTTCTCGTTTATTTGCAGTAGGTGAAGTTGCTTGTAACGGTGTCCACGGGGCCAATCGTTTGGCCAGTAATTCCTTACTGGATTGCTTAGTCAGTGCGCAAAAAGCGGCAATGGCTATTATGACTTTAACCAATCTGCCACTGGCTAATTTCAAGTATAGTCCCACCTTATTTGTGACCCCAAAGCTACCAACTTTAGCGGTACTGCAAAAAAAAGCTTGGCACTACTTAGGTATTGAACGAACTCGAATAGAGTTGCGGACATTTTTAATTTGGCTAAAACAATATAATTTCTTGCAATTACAACCGAGCCAGTTGAGTCAAAAAGAACTGACGATAGCAAATTTATGTTACTGTGCGCAACTAATTGCTGAGGCCGCTTTAGCTGAGCCAAAAAGTATCGGTGCCCATTATTTGAAAGAGGAAATAACCCATGAATCCAGTCATCACTAAACAAACCATTGAACGTTTCTTAATCGAAGATCTCGGTTTCGGCGATCCCAGCACCCAAATGTTTGCCGCCCAAAAAATTAAAGGTCAATTTGTGGCAAAACAAACGGGGCTGCTATGCGGCCAAGCTATCCCTCAGCAAGTCTATGATTGCTTAGGCGCTGCTACCTACACCCCATTATTAGCAGAAGGCAGTCCGGTTCTGCCTGGTACCGTCATTGGCACCGTCGTTGGCGATGCCGGTGTTTTACTGGCGGGTGAACGGACTATTTTAAATTTAATGCAGCATATGAGCGGCATCGCGACCACGACACAAACAGCGGTCCAAACTTTAGCCGATCCTGAAATTAAAATTGCCGATACTCGAAAGACAACCCCAGGATTACGTATTTTTGATAAGTATGCGGTTACTGTCGGCGGTGGTTATAACCATCGTTTAGGCTTAGATCATGGCATTATGCTCAAGGACAACCATATTGCAGCTGCCGGCAGTCTCACCGCAGCCGTCACCAAAGCGCGACAATATGCTGGACCAATGATGCAAATTGAAGTTGAGGTAGAAACAAAAGCGCAAGTTCTAGAAGCTGTAGCTGCCAAAGCTGATATTATTATGCTGGATAACCAAAAACCTGAAACTATTAAAACTTGGTGTCGTTTAATCCCACCATCTATTATCACTGAAGCTTCCGGTGGCATTACCTTAGCCAATTTGGCAACTTATCGACACTGCGCAGCAACTTTCATTTCATTAGGCTTTTTAACGAACGCTGTCCAGCCATTAGATCTGAGTTTTTATTTAGAGGGGGTTATTAAAGCATGATTTTAACCGACTTAAAGGCTAAGTCCGCCTTCAATCAATATTATGACGAAAATCCAGAGGCTCAAATCCAAAGAATTTACGCAGCCAAAGCCGCCTTTGGGGATGACTTATTAATGGTGGCCCATCATTATCAAAAAGATGAGGTTTTCCAATTTGCGGATGCCCAAGGCGATTCTTTAAAATTGGCCCAAATTGCAGCTGAAAATCAACGGGCTAAAAAAATCGTTTTTTGCGGCGTCCATTTTATGGCTGAAACCGCCGATATTTTGACAACAGATGCCCAAAGCGTTATTTTACCTGATCCAATGGCGGGTTGCTCTATGGCGGATATGGCCAATACTTTTCAGCTCACTCAGGCTTGGGCGCAATTAACCCAACAATATGATACCGATATTTTACCGATCACCTACGTTAATTCCACTGCTGCGATCAAAGCTTTTGTCGGTGCCCACCACGGTGTCGTTGTGACTTCTAGCAATGCCGAAAAAATTGTCGCCTGGGCTTTAAAAAAAGCCAAACGTCTTTTATTTCTACCCGATCAGCACTTGGGCCGCAATACTGCGCTTGCTTTAGGTATCCATCCTGATGAAATCGGTCTATGGCAAACCCAGCAAATGACTTTACAAGCTGCTCAACCCAATCAAGTTCGTGTTATTTTGTGGGATGGCTACTGTTCTGTGCATCAACAATTTAATGTCACTCAAATACAGAAACTACGTCAGCAAGATCCCTTGATAAAAATTATTGTCCATCCCGAATGCAGTCAAGAAGTTGTTGCTGCCGCTGATGAAGTGGGCTCTACAGCGGCGATTATCAATTACTTAAAAGCAGCCCCCAAAAATAGTCATATTGCTGTTGGAACCGATAACAACTTAGTTGGTCGCTTAAAGGCGCAATATCAAGACAAGACCATCTCTTTTTTGAATCCTTACGCTTGTTCTTGTATCTTAATGAATCGTATTGACCTCCCCCATCTTGCTTGGACGATGGATCAATTAATGGCTCAAGAAACCGGTAATGTTATCACTGTTTCTGCAGAAACAAGCTTTTGGGCCAAAAAAGCTTTAGACCGCATGTTGCAGCTTAGTAAGTAGGTGACCAGATGATCTATTTTGACCACGCAGCTACAACCCCAATGAGCGCAGCCGCTTTAGCAACTTACCAGCAGGTTGCCAAAGCCTTTTATGCAAACAGTGAAAGTTTGCATCGAGCTGGTAATTCGGCAGGACAACTTATTCAAGAAGCACAAACAACCATCGCTCAGACATTAAACTTGTTACCTGAAGGTTTGATTTTCACCAGTGGTGGTACTCAAAGCAATCAATTAGGCTTAATGGCATTAGCCCAAGGCAGTTCAAAAAAAGAAATTCTAGTTAGCCCCCTGGAACATGCTTCGGTTTATCAAGTTTTAAACAAACTTGCCCAAACACAAGAATATCAGATTAAAATATTACCAATAACGGCCACAGGTCAAGTTACTGCACAAAGTTTAGCGGCTGCTATTACACCTAATACCGGCTTAATCGTTATCCAAGCTGTTAATCCGATTACGGGTATCTGCCAAAATATTGCCGAACTCAACACCACAGCAACCCATTATAAAGTGCCCTTATTTGTGGATGCCGTCCAAGGTTTGACTAAAATCAACTTAGATTTGCAAAATCTAGCTGGCTTCAGCGCCAGCGGCCATAAATTTAATGGGCCTAAAGGGTGCGGCTTATTATATTTAAATCCCAATTATTTAACAAAGCCCCTTTTTCAAAATGTTTTTCAACAAAACGGCTTTTTGCCAGGCACTTTAGATACGCCGGGTATTTTAAGTTTAACTACCGCATTAATGACCAATTTACAGCAACAAGTCACACAATTCACGCAACTGACACATTTAAAGGCAGCGTTATTAGCCAATTTAGCGCCCACTATTAAACCCGTAGCGCCTTGGGCAGAATTCCCCGGAATCTGTGGTTTGTTATTACCCCATACACCTGGTCAAGAAGCGGTTACTGTTTTAGGTCAGCAGGGCCTTTGTTTTTCAACCGTGAGTGCTTGTAGTTTAAAGGACCCCCGGCCAGATGCAACTTTAACAGCGCTCGGTTTAAGTGCTTCCGAAAATGAGCGTTACATTCGACTTTCCTTTGGCGCCTTGAATCAAGTTAAAGAAGTTACAAAATTCACAGATATTTTAAATAGAGATTACGCTTGAATTAAAATTTATTCTGCGCTATTTTGTTATTATAATTAAGAATGATATTCATTTAAGAAATAAGCCTACCTATTTCGAAAGGCTTATTTTTTATATAAAAAATTCCATATAATACCGTGATATAACGCCATTCTTAAAAATTTTTAGGTAATCTAAAATATGGGTTTCCAAATTTGTTCAAGACAGTTATAATACGTTTAGAGAATAAATTTGTATTTTTAAATAATATATTTCTCTCAGTATTATCTACTTATATTTTGTTGTTTTAGCAATTAATGTGAATTAGATCACAGTTTTTGCTAATTGTTCTAAATTACTTATTTCCACCCTTTTAATTAAATTTTACATAGGAAGAGGCCGCATTATGAAAGTCAAAACAGAATTACCAGAAATTTTTGAAGATTTTGGAGAAGCCAGACAGCAAGGCTTTTTAAAAGTAAAATCCCTTAAGGATCAAGGTCAACCCGTTGTAGGTGTTTATTGTACTTTCATGCCTGAAGAACTTGTCCTAGCAGCTGGTGCTGTTCAAATCAGTCTTTGTTCAACTTCTGACGAAACCATCCCGGCAGCCGAAGAGGATTTACCAAGAAATTTATGTCCTTTGATCAAATCCAGTTACGGCTTTGGTAAAACAGATAAATGTCCTTATTTTTATTTCTCTGATCTTGTTGTTGGTGAAACAACTTGTGATGGCAAGAAAAAAATGTATGAATACATGAGTGACTTCAAGCCGCTTTATCTTATGCAGTTGCCAAATATGCGGGACAATGATCGTAGTCAAAAGCTTTGGTACGAAGAAATCAAAGCTTTTAAAGAAAAATTAGAAGACTTCTTTGGGGTTACAATTACCGAAGCTCAAATTCGGGATGCGATTATTTTAAAGAATAGAGAACGCCAGGCTAAAAAAGACTTTTATCATTTAGGTCAGCTTAATCCACCTGCTTTAAGTGGTGCTGAAATCTTTAAAGTCATGTACGGCTCTCAATATAAATTTGATAAAGCTGAAAACATTGCTTCTTTGGAAGCGGCTACAAATGCCGTTAAAGAACGCTATGCCAACGGTGAACACCTCGAAAAGAAACCTAGAATTTTGATTACTGGTTCACCAATGGGTGGGGTTACTGAAAAAGTCATTCGTGCCGTTGAAGAAAATGGTGGTGTCGTTGTCGGTTATGAAAACTGTACCGTTGCCAAAGCTGTTGAACGCTTAGTTGATGAAGATGAAACCGATGTTTATAAAGCTTTATCTGACAAATATATTCATATTGGCTGCGCTTGTATGTCTGATAATCATGATAGATTAGATTTAATTAGCAATATGATTGATGATTATCAAGTTGACGGTGTCCTTGATATGGTCTTACAAAATTGCACGCCATTTTCTGTTGAATCTCGTCGGATTAAAAACTTCTGTAACGATGAAAAAGACACACCTTATATGTATTTAGAAACAGACTATTCTGAATCTGATATTGAACAAATCAACACACGGGTTACCGCTTTTCTTGAAATGTTGGAGGGTTAATTATGTATTACATCGGTCTAGATGCCGGATCCACAACCACAAAAGGTGTTTTATTTACTGAAACAGACTATATTGACAAATATCTTTTAGCCACTGCGGGTGATCCCAAGGGCGCTATGGCCACTGTAATTGATTATTTCACGACACATTATGGTAAAGCAGATAAGATTATTACTACTGGTTATGGTCGTAAATTACTGCCCAGTGATTTAGCAATTACTGAAATTACTTGTCACGGTAAAGGCGCTAATTACTTGCACCCAGGGATTACACAAGTCGTTGATATTGGTGGTCAAGATTGCAAAACGATTCGGCTGAACGGTAACGGCGGTGTGTTAGATTTTAATATGAATGACCGCTGCGCTGCAGGTACCGGGCGCTTTGTGGAAGTCATGATGCGTACACTGGGTGAAGATATTGCAACGTTAGATACATTCATCCAAGGTGCCACACCAGTACAAATCAACAGCATGTGTACTGTTTTTGCAGAATCTGAAGTTGTCAGCCGTGTCGCTAAAGGTGAAAAACGCGAAGATATTGCTCTAGGCGTCTGTCACTCCATTGCCAAACGAATTAATGGGCAGCACGCCAAACTACAAGCGCCTAAAGGTGAAGCGGTCTTATTTACCGGCGGCTTATCGCAAAGTGAACTATTTGGCGAAGTTTTAGCACAGTATTTAGCCGCCCCCGTATATCGCGATGATTTAGGCCAGTTTGCCGGTGCAATTGGTGCCGCTCAAATTGGGCTCAAAAAATTCAGTCTTCAATAAAAATTTGGGCAGGAATCTTCTGATTTTAATCAGGGGAGGCATGCCCAAATTTTTATTGAAAGGACAAAAGCTAGTAGGGGCGCACAAGTGTACCTTTTAATTCAAAATGCCATTCGCCAATACCAAGCAATGCAAGAAAAGGTGCAGGAAATCAATGGATTAAGTTCTGGGACCGTTAAAATTGGGACAATTTCGAGTATTTCAGCCCATTGGTTACCGGTATTAATTCAAAAATTCCAAGAGAAATATCCACAAGTTAAGTTCATTTTGCATCAAGGTGACTACACAACTATTCCTGAGTGGGTGCGAACTAATCAAGCTGATTTCGGTTTTATTAGTCCCGATGCCCTGCCAAATACCGCAGTTCAATTTGTTAAATCAGGAGCTTTAAGAGCGGTGCTACCCCTTAACCCCCCCTTAGCGCAAAGAAAATTTGTGACCTTGACCGATTTAGCCCAGGAACCTTTTTTAGAATTAGAAGAAGGGGCTTACAGTGAACCGCTAACTGCTTTTGCGGACGCTAATTTACGGCCTAATGTTAAGTTACGAGTCCACGATGATTATTCTATTCTCTCCATGATTGAATTAGGCTTAGGTGTTATATTCTACCTGAACTTGTCCTACGAAAAACGGCGTACCAAGTCGCTATTTTACCAATCCACCCCGAACTAACCCGAAAAATTGGTATTATTAGTCAATGAGCGTCTTCCAGACACTTTCGTTGATGTTGCTGTTTGGCACATTTTTAATCGCGCTACTCAGCTACATCGACAAGAACCACAAATAAAAAAGCCGCCCTGCGTAACTTGGGTAGGTTACAGGGTAGCTTAATGCTGTCTTATTAACTTCGCCACCGCCTTTGAAGCGGCCTGCACGGGAAGTCCTGTCTTCAGCGGGACTTCCTTTTTTCTTACTACTATTATAGCATGTCCTTTAAAAACTGGCTAACGTTTTAGACTTTGATCGGGGTTGAAATCGGGTTGTTTAATTTCCGGATTTTCTTCAGCAAATGTTTTCAGCTATTTTTGCGTTCGATTACTGATTTCTTGGTGAACATCATTTAACTGATTTTTTATTCTGATTTTCGTTGGTGATCAGTCGCTTGCTTAATTTGTTGTTGCAAGCCTTGATACGACTTATTAAGCACTTGGGCTGATAGCTGTTCCAAGTTATCGCGAATATCGTTCTTAAAATTAATATCAGCTAAACGGTATTTAGCTAAATACTCTGGAGTTAAAGGCCGATTTTGAACATAATCTGTAACCACAAAGGCACTGTCAGCAATGACTTGTTTTTATTTTGAGCAGTTATTCAATTCATTGAAGCAAAAACAAGCAACTTCATGGTCGTTAATGATTCCAATTGCCTGTAAGAATGAGTAGGTAAGTCGGGCAACTCTTGTTGGAAGTATTGTACTTTTTGGTAATCAAATTTACAAAAAGCAGTATTAAGTGCCTGCCGTTTATTTAAAATTGTTTGCCAACTAAGGCCAGCTAGCATGATTTCTAATCATAATAATTCAAACAGCGTTTGGTTATTGTGACAAGGTGTTCCCCATTCACAACCGTGGTATTGTTTCAGCAACTCATTCCCAATTGCTGCCCAAGAACAGCGTTTTGGTATTTAAATCAACTCCTTAAATAATTTATCAATTGATTTATGGAGAATCACTGTTCGCTGATTAGTTGGTCAACCACTTCTGACTAAAGTCGGAAGTGGTTGACATAAAGTGCCACAAAAATAAAGCCTATCATGAGATAAGCTTTATTTTTGTATTACTATATACGATTATGAACCCAGGTTTTAAATAATGTCGGCCAAATTGCGACTTCCGGTCGATTATCTTCTGGATTCCGGTTAACTTCTGAATTTGCCAAACTGGCACCATGTTTACCCTCTGGAAAAACATGGTATTCAAAGGAAATCCCTTGTTTTCGTAACGCTTGGACAAATAGTAAACTATTTTCCATCGGCACCACATGGTCTGAACCCGTGTGCCAAATAAAAGTTTCCGGCACATTTGAATTCACTTGCTGCTCTAAAGATAACTGGTCTAATTTTTCCGAATCAGGCCCCAGTAAATTTTCAAATGATTCTTGATGTCCATACTGACCCGTGGTAATTACGGGATAGCCTAAAAATAACCCATTAGGTTGCATTTGTGCTGGCGTTAACCCAATATCGGCTAACGTGGCCGTATGCCAAAAGACGCCCAAACAAGCTGCTAAATGACCGCCTGCTGAAAAGCCAGCAACAACGATCTTGTCAGGATCAACATGCAATTTCTGCGCATTGTCCCGAATGAAAGCCACGCTCTTTGCTAATTGATGCAAAGCTACCGGATAACGCACCGGTGCCACGCTGTAGCGTAAAACAAAAGCTTGAAACCCAGCTGCTAACATGGCTAATGCCACAGGTTCGGCTTCGCGGTCTGAAGTGTAAGCGTAACCCCCACCAGGACAAATCACAATGGCTGGTCGTTGACGATTTGGATCAATTTCTTGAGAATTATCAATTAAAAAGCCATTTAATTTTGCGCTTGGTTCCGTCCCCACTTGTATTTCTTCTTGGATAAATTGCATGTCTACCACCCTTTCCTGTCATGCTGTGTCAAAGTTTTATAATTAGCAACAAACTAAACACAGTTTCAGGTAAAACTGGGTTATTGATAAGCCTTATCCCGAACAACTAACACTTGTGTATTAGCTTTTCGAATAATGTAATCGGATACAGAGCCTAATAATAGCCGCTCCGTTCTAGATCGGCCAGTAGCGCCGATAATGATCAAATCAATGTCCAGTTCAATTGGTAATTCATTGGCGATGATTTCTTTGGCATTACCTTCTGGCTGTAAAATAGAAACATCTGTTAGGCCTTGTGCCTCTGCAGTCGCTTTCATTTTGGTCAACAGCTTACGTACCCCGGCCTGTACCAATGTCGCACTATCAGAAGCATCACTATAATATGAAGGCTCTAATGAACCATCGTAATTACGGTGCTCCAAAACATGCGTAATGTACAATTTTGCATCCATCAGCTTGGCCAAATCAACAGCCTCTGTAAAAGCCCGTTGTGCCTCCGGAGAACCATCTGAAGCGATTAAAATATTCCGATAATGTGCGTTCATAAAAATCTGCCCCTTTCACCTATACCAATGATGTATTATAAAGTTCTACAACCCCATTATATGGTGTAAGTAAGCGGTTTACAATCGCTATCTACCTACCTGAGTGATATTTAATTTGTTGCTAATTGTTTCATTATTTTACCGACTATAATCTGAAATGTACATTAAAAAGCCTTAAGCATTCTGCTTATAAAAGTCATATTCTTTCAAAATCACCTGTTTGGCCATAATTTTCAGTTATTCTAAAATTCGAAATTATTTCGCATTTAAGCATTTTTGTTACCGTTTGTTTTTTTAATGAAAATTGGTATATTTATATTACTTTTATAATTGGTAAAAAATAACCAGTAAGCCGCTGAGTCGAAAGTCAATTTCAGCTCAATACTCACTGGTTTATTTTTTTAGATATTACTATTTAGTGTTTTAAAATCAACCCGTCTTTGGTTATGCTCTAATCTTGAAATGCGTTCCAAGTACTGACAATTTACATAACTACGTCTTACTCACAAGCCAAAACCGGGCTTATGTCGGGTCTATTCTGTGTGAGTTTTCTTAAACGCGCTCACCAACACTGATTTCTGCATATAACTACGCCTTGTTGCTAGTCGCAGGCGACTACCTGCCAAGTCTAGGTTATATTACGAAATCACCCGTGTTGTCTCGCGCTCTTTCTTTTACCGGTTCATTGCGGCGCCGTTGCCCATGACGTTGCGGATTTCTGCTTCGCTGACAAGGTTCAAATCACCGCTGATGGTTAATTTTAAGACGCTAGCAGCGATGGCGTAGTTGATTTGTTCTTGCGGTTCAAGGTTATTCAAGAAACCATGCATTAAGCCCGCACCAAAGGCATCGCCCCCAGCAACGCCTTCAAAGACGTGCATTTGATAAACAGGGCTTTCATAAAATTGGCCGTCCCGCAACAACAATGCGCTCCATTGACTATCTTCAACCGAATGAATGTCTCTGAGTACGCTAGCTACGGTGTGACAATTAGGATAACGCTTGGCGACTTCTTGCATGCCTGCTTTAAAACTTGCTTTTTGTTCAATACCCCGCGTCATATCGCCGTCAAAGGCTTGAATACCAAAAGATGAAATGAAATCCTCATCGTGGGCCAAAACAATATTGACATAAGGCATAACTTGTTGGCTAAAGGCCTGGGCAGCTTCTGGTGTCCACATCTTGCCCCGATAATTCATATCACAAGCTACCGTAATATTGTGGGTTTGACAGTAAGCACAAGCTGCTAAAACAGCTTGTTGTAAGTCTTTAGAAATCGCTGGTGTAATACCAGAGAAGTAAAAATAGTCAACCCCTTCAAAGACTTTGGCCCAATCGTATTCGTCAGCTGTAGAAGTGGCTAATGAACTGCCAGCACGGTCATAAACCACATTGGTTCCTCGAACGCTAGCACCCTTTTCAAAAAAATAAATTCCTAAGCGTGGCCCGCCTCGTAAAATCGCCTGCGTCTCAACGCCATATTTACGCAAAGTGCCTAAAGCGGCTTCCCCTAAGAGGTTATCTGGTAACTTTGTTAAATAAGCGGCTGTATCGCCCTGCAAAGCCAAAGAAACAGCCACATTAGCTTCTGCACCACCATAAGTTGCTTCAAAAGCGGTTGTTTGTAAAATTCGATTACTTGTTGGTGGTTTTAACCGTAACATCATTTCGCCAAAAGTCAGTACTTTCATAATTTAGAATCCTTTCAAAAATAAAATATAATTATTTCAAATCATGCATGTCTACTTGATCCATATCATCATAAGTTTGGTTTTCACCGCACATTGCCCAGATAAAGGCATAATTTGTTGTCCCTACACCGCAATGGATTGACCAGCTTGGATTAACAACGGCTTGTTCTGGTTCTAAGAAAATATGTTTAGAGGCATTCGGTTCCCCTAAGAAATGTACAACCCGTGTATCGGGATCACTGAATTCAAAGTACATATACGTTTCCATCCGCCGAGCATGGGTATGCGCCGGCATGGTGTTCCAAGAAGAACCTGGTTCCAAAACAGTGTAGCCCATTTGTAATTGACAAGTATCCATTTGGGAAGCGTCAATATATTTATAAATGGTCCGTTTGTTCATATGAGCTTGATCGCCCATTGGTTTAGCCAAAGCGTTGGCAAATGGCAATTTCTTGTTAGGGTAAGTTTTATGTGCCGGTGTGGAAACCACATAGAATTTAGCCGGATTTTTAGGATCATCTGATTCAAAAGTTACTGATTTAGTGCCCATGCCGATGTAATAACCATCGTGGGTTACAATTGTATCTTTTTGGCCATCAATCGTAATACTGCCGTTGCCGCCGATATTGATGAAGCCCAATTCCCGACGTTGTAAGAAGTAGTCGACCCCTAGTGCTTTATCTAATTTGATCTCCAAGGCTTCAGTCGTTGGTGTTACACCACCGAAGATCATCCGATCATTATATGTATACGTTAACAAAATATCACCGGGGTTAAATAATTTCGCCATCAAAAATTCATCCCGTAAATCCTCTGTACTATAGTGTTCAATATCCTTAGGACTATGGGCATACCGGGTAACCATACTAAAACTCATTTTTTATTCTCCTTTTTCTCTATAAGAAATATAATTTCTAAACCATTCTTCAATTTCTAGTATATCGAGTTCTACTCAATTTACAAGGACCGGTGTTTTTTCGGTAATGGAAAATTGATTAAAATAATCGAAAACAGCGCTAAAATAACTCCAATAATTTGAAAACCGCGGAATTGAACACCTAAAAATAAAACGGCTAGAATTGTGGCCGTTAATGGTTCAAATAAACCTAACATACTGACAATTGCTGGCTGTAAATAATTTAAACTAGCGACATAACACGCATAAGCGCCCATTGTTCCAATCAAAACAACACCGATGACTAACAGCAATTCTACCCCCCCAAAGTCTTTTGGCAATTGCCAAACAGGGGCTACAAAATTAGCCACAATTCCCCCGATTAATAAGCCCCAACCGACTACAATCAAAGAAGAATGTCGCGCTAACAATGGTCGTGGCAATAAGGTGTAAGCAGCCACACCAATCACTGAAATTAAGCCCCAGACGAAGGCTTGAACCGGGACATCCAATTGATGGAGATCGCCATTAGTCACGACTAAAAAAACACCAATTAAAGAGATCAAAATCGCAATGGCTTCATTACGTCTAGGTACTTGCCTTAAAGCCACCGACAAAATTATAACAATCAAGGCCGGGCCTAGTGATTGTAAAATAGTGGCCACCGCCGCATTGCCGTAAAAAACAGCTTGTAAAAAAGTGGCCTGGGCGAACAAGACCCCAAAAATACCAAATAATAAGACGCCGAAAGCATCCCGTTTTTGATGCCAAATACTAAAAATATTTTCTCGACGACAAAGTAAATAACCTAAAATTAAAAGCCCTGAAAATAACATCCGGGCACTGACTACCCATTGCGGTGACACGGTGATCCGTGTAAATAAAATATTGGATAAAGTCCCACCGATCCCAAAACAAATTGCACCGGCAGCTGCTAAAAAAAGCCCCAATCTATGCTTCGACACACTTTTACCCCCAATAACGGCTCTAAATTACTGCTAAAATATTTTGTTGCGCAATACGCCCTTTTTCAATAAATAAAGCTAAATTTCCCTCAGCCACACGGTACCGTGGCGCACTAACGCTAAAAGCACCGTAAATTCGGCCATCTTTATATAAAGGAAAGCCAACACAAAGAACATCTTTTTGATTCTCATTATTCTCAATTGCATAACCATTAGCTTTAGCCTGCTGAATATTTTCGCATAACTGCTTTTTATCCGTAATTGTATCTTCAGTCAGCGGCACTAAATCTGTCTTAGTTAAATAAGCATCAAACTCATTTTCTGGCAAGCAAGACAGCATCGCCTTGCCCATCGCTGAAGAATAAAGATGCATCCCTTTGCCCACCCGGGACACTAAATTAATACTGTTAGGGCTTTCTAGTTTAGCCAACAAAGTCACCGTACTGTCAGAGGTATCCAAAATCCCTAAGTTTACGGTTTCATTAGTTTCATCCCGTAACTGGGCTAAGAAAGGTTTGGCCACTAAATTGATATCAAAAGTGGACAAAGTTTTTTGAGCATAACTTAAAAAAGTAGTCCCCAAATAATAACGTTTTTCCTCACCTAAACACCGAACAAATCCACAAAACTCTAACGTCTTTAAAATTTTAAAAACCGTAGATTTTGTCATTGGTACATTATCGCTGATTTCTTTTAAGTTTGGCGGTGTTGGTGTGTTTAAAATAAAATCTAAAATAGCCTTCGCTTTTAGTAAGACTGTCCCATATAAAGGCGGGGTCACTTGTTCAGATGCCATCATGTTGAAACTCCTTTTATAGTTACCGTTATAAAATTTCTTATACAGAAATATTATACGCTTTATTTCGAAGCCTGTCAGCTCGTAATTTCAGACTTTTTACTGATGTGGCTGGCAAGTCTTTCCGTTAAAATTAATTTATCCTGAGCGCTATCATTTTTGAATCGTAGGATTTAGTTAAAGACGAGGTGAACAATTATGTCTGAATTGGCTTTTGCAGCCATCGAAAATTCAACCCATTCTTTCAGCGGTGCTGCAGGAATTGGGGCACTGGTGGCCATTGTAATTATTGTCATTTTAGTCATCAAACTGCTAGGCTTAATTTTACGGCATCCCTTTATCAGTATCGCCCTTTTTGCCCTTGGTGGTTTTGCTGTTTTTAAATTTGCTTTAGCCGGTATTATCGGCATTGGCTTATTAGCGGCTGTCGGTGTTGGTTCGTTGTGGTTAAATAACGGCTAACATTTCTCAAAAAAATATATTAATCCATGTGATCAAAAAGAGGTTGGTCGAAATTGCGCCAACCTCTTTTAATTACCCCAAATTACCGATTATCATACGCATCGTTTGCTAAAGTGTTGTCATGTTGGACAGACACGGTCACATCTTTAAATTGCAAGTCGTTAACCGCCACAATATTACCAAATTCTTTAGCCGCTAGCTTCACATTAGAAAAACGAATCTGCTCCATTGGCTTTTCCGGTAACGCTTTTAGATCAAAAGCTCGAGCAGGCAGCGGATAGTCTGCAGCTAATTGGGCGGTTACATTTTGTACCGTTATATTCTGTACTTTCGTAAAGCGCTGTGCTTCCGGAATTTGTGCAGCAACAGCTTGCCAAAAAGCCGGTTTATCTGCTAAATCCACCATCGTTTTGTGATTATATTGATTATGCCAAGTCATTAACCAAGAAAATGGGAATTGAACGTTGGTCATCTGTAAATCCGAAACTCGAATATTTTCAATAACACCACCCCGATCAACGGCGGATTTCATTCTAAAACCACAGCCACTATTTTCGAAAGTCATATCGTGGATAGTGATATCGTGGATATTGCCGCTGACTTCACTGCCAATGGTCACGCCATAACCCGACTTAATTTGACAATGATCAATTTCTACATCACTCGTGGCAATGCCCACCCGATAACCATCACCATCCCGGCCAGATTTTAAGGCAATACAATCATCCCCGCAAGCCAGCTGACAATGATGAATATGCACATGATTGGAAGAATCCACATCAATCCCATCCGTACTGGGACCGTTATTTTCACGAATAATAATATCTTTCACTTCAACGTCTGTAGCATAAGTCAGCTGTAAATTCCAAAAGCCTGCGCGCTGTAAGGTAATGTCTTTAATGATAATGGCTTCTGACTTAAAGACTAAAATCGACCGCGGCCGCTTAATCGCATAATCCGCAATCCACCGTAAATCATGGGTGTCATACCATTGTCGCTGACCACCGTGGCCATCTGCGCCCCAATACAGCTGCCACCAGTGCGGGCCTTGCCCATCAATAATGCCCTGACCTTTAATGGTAACATTGTCCACTTCTAATAAATTCAAAATTGCAGCTGGCCAGCACATCTCTACACCGGCTACTCGAGAAAAAATTTCTGGAAAATCGGCAATATCAGTACTGCCTAAAAGCTTTGCGCCTTTTTGAAAAGACAAGGTGACATGCCGTTTGATAAATAAAGCCCCTACCAAATAAGTCTTTGCTGGTAAGAAAACTTCACCACTGACTAATGCGGCTGCATCAATTGCTTGCTGAATAGCTGTTGTATCTAACGTCTGACCATCCCCAAGCGCCCCATAATCTAAGACATTAAAAATCTGCATGCGTCACACCCCCCTTTTTTGTTAAACTGTCGCTGCCATTAAACTAGCTCGACTTAACGACCGTAAGAAATGCGGCTGTGGTGTTTCATCTAAGATTACAAACGCATTAGGCTGATTTTCTTGGATAACCTTTAACGCAGCTGATAAATCCGCGATACCCTCGCCGACAGGAACGACCTTAGCCCGGCCGCCTTCAATAACATAGTCTTTAACATGGAAGGCATAAATTTTATCACCAAATAAATCAAGCGCCTGTTGTATCACTGTATTTATTTTTTGCTGGTCATTGGTTACTAGGTTGCCAGCATCTAAAATAACTTGTAAATTAGGGGATGCCACTTGTTTTAAAACATCGGCCATCACTTCAAGACTATGAATCGGATGGTTCACCCCAGGTTCAATCCCTAATAAATTACCAGTTTTTTCAGCGGCTGTGGCTAAAGTTTTAATTTGCTGAATCGTTAGCGCAACTACATCCTGCGCATAATTTGCGGCTGTTAAATTAAAATCCGGATCAACACTGCCAGTTTCCGTCCCTACTAAATTACCCCCGAAATAACGTGCCGTAGCTAAGTATTGCTCAAATTGGGCCATGGCGGTTTGCCGTTGGTTAAGGTCGGGATGAATCATATTAATATAGCAGCCTAAAACAGCAATTTGAATGTCATATTGATTAAATGTCTGTTTCACCTGATTCGCCAAGCCAAAATTGATCTTTAACCCATGATCGGTTGTTTGTGGCAAAGATGCTCGCGGTGCAAACTGCACATAATCAAAATTTAAGGCCTTTAAACGTTTCGCCAAACTTGTGATATCATCAAAAATTGCAATATCGTGTGCTCTTAATCCTAATTTCATTTTTATTTACGTCCTTTTCTAAAAAACGATGCCACTCAATTTGAGCAGCATCGTTTTAAAATTTTGAATTAAAGTACGAACCGCCTTTTAGCAGTCTATTTTATTGTTTGTTGATTTTAGCTAATTCAGCATCAACATGATCAATCTTTTTCTTAGTTAATGGGTACCAGAAAGCTAAAATCAATGTTGCAATTGCTAAGCAGGCAAACGGAATTAAATTGGCTAAGCCATAAATCCGATTTTCAACTGCTAAACTTTGTACAGCACCACCTGTTGAAGAAGAGCGGTAACCAATGATTTGTAACATGAAACCACCAATCCCACCGGCTAATGCTTGTCCTACTTTCCGAGCAAAGGAGTTTACACCGTAAACAGTCCCATCTTCACGAAAACCGGTCAAATATTGATGGTAGTCAATAACGTCGGTAATAAAGGCCCAAACCATTAAGTTAAATAAGCCAGCACCTAAAGTTGCGATGAACAAGAGTACTAAGTAAACCCAAGGATTGCGGATGTGCAAGAAATACATAATTAAATACAATACTGAAGAAATTGATAAGGCAACAATACTTGCTTCACGTTTCCCGAATTTCTTAATTAACATTGTGGCAAATGGTGCTAAGACAACAACGGTCCCATAAGTGAATAATAACGCAATAGACATCGCTTGTTTATTATGGAAATAGTCATTAAACAAATAAGTGGTCGTTGTGCCTGAAAGAATTTGGTTGATGACAACAAACAAATCGGCAACAACTAAAGACATTAACGCTCTGTTTGTGAACAAACCTTTCACTAAATCTTTAGCACTAACTTTTTCTGTTTTTTCAACTTGAACCCGTTCTGTTGTCAAATGATAAGTGACATTATAAGCGACAAAAGCGATCCCAGCACAAGCAATGGCGATGAAGAAGAAACGCATGCCTGAAACAACTTGGCGACCATTAGCAGCTGTTGTGTACATTAGAATAGGGATCAAGAAACCAGTTGTCGCACCACCAATGGCAGAACCAACACTTCTAAAAGTAGAAAGGGAAGCCCGGTCATCCGGATTAGAACTAATTGCTGAAGCCATAGAACCATAAGGGATATTGATTGTAGATAGGAAAATCCCATAAATAAGATAAGTGACGAAGATATAAGCAACCTTACCAGCCATTGGGAAAGAATTAACGAATGGTAAGAATAAAATAATGGCAATTAGGCAAAATGGGTATTTCATTCTTCTGATCCAAGGCCGGAAACGACCTGCATCCGTTAATTTAGCCACATCAGCCAAACGACCAACGGTTACATCCGCGAAGGCATCAATAATCCGAGCCGTCAAGAATAAAATCCCAACAACACCACCGGCAATCCCTAAAACGTTTGTATAATAAATCATCAAAAAACTATTTACTAATCCTAAAATAAAACAGTTCCCTAAATCACCAAACATATAGCCGATTTTATCACGAATACCAAAAGGTTTAAAATCTGTCTTAACAACTTCTAGCCCTGCATCTTGTCTTGCGGCGCCAGCTGTATTGCTATTTGTTGCTTCTGCTTTCATAATTTGCACTCCCTTAAACTGCAAAAATTAATTATAAAATAGCTCGTTACTTGAATATTAAGCGCTTTCATTTTTGGAACAATAACCGCCCGAATTTAAACCCATTTTGACTTAAAAGTATCGCTCAAACCAAAAGTCACTGGCGTTACGGTCGATTATGCTATTGTCGGCTTAGTAAAATTCTGTTAAATACTCCGTCAATGCTAACGTTGCCATTGATTGACCATAAGGCATGACTGAAGTTTTAATTTGATTATAGAAAGCTTTAGTTTCCCCCATTGGTGTTCCGGCAGAAACATGGGCTAAGGCGCCTTCGTTATCGATGTTATTCAATAAGGCATGGACACCTTTCATAGCGACCTCACGATAGCTGTCATCGATGTAATGTTCATGAATCGCCTTTAAGATACCGTAAGTAAAGCCCGCTGTAGCAGAACCTTCTAAGTAGGTTTCTTTGTCATCCACTAATGTATGCCACAAACCACTTTCATCTTGATATTTCTTCAAAGCATCAATTTGATATTGTAAATTCATGATCATGAAGTTGCGAATCGCATCGTCTTCATCAAGATCTAATAAAGATAATATCTCTGGAAAGGCAATTGTAATCCAAGAATTACCACGGCCCCAAAAAGCACCGGCGAAATTATTCCGATCTTTAAAAGTCCAGCCATGATACCAAAGTCCGGTCTTTTTATCTTGTAAGAACTGGATATGCAAGAGCACTTGCTTTTTAGCCTCTTCAACGTATTCAGGTTTGTTTAACAGTTTGCCTAACTTAACTAAGGTTAAGACACTCATCATCAACGTATCGGCCCACATCTCATCTGGATTCAAATCACCAAAAGTAACATGCTGGAAGCCACCTTTTTCAGTTCTTGGCAGGCGATAATACAGCCAGTCAGCCCATCTTTGTAGATGCGGTAGATAAGCTTTGTTGCCAGTTTCTTCATAGAGATATGCTAGCGTTAACATTTGAACCATTGTGTTAATATTTTTTTCTACTGGTTTTTCATTAAAGCGATCGTCAAACCATTTGATCATACGATCTAAGACAGCTTGATCTCGAGTTAATTGGTAATACTTCATCATCCCATAAAGGCCAACGCCTGAAGTCCATTCCCAATAGTCGAAACTCTTATTATCAATAATTGAACCATCGGCAACTTTAATTGAAAATTCACCGGTTGGGTCACTTAAATGTGTTAAATTATGAATCAATAAATCAACAGTGCTTGTCAATGACGTCTTTGTGATGTCTTGATCTGCCATCTTTATCACTCCTATAAAATAAAAATATTATTGGTTATTAATTTCACAATGTGTTTCAAAAAATAATGCGAAAGTTCCAAAGTACCCTTACGCATCATTTAGTTCAAACCTGCTTTTTTGACCTATCTTACTAAATAACCACCATCAACGGCTAAGATATGTCCGGTAACATAATCAGACGCTTTGCTGGCTAGGAAGACAGCAACACCCATTAATTCATGAGGTTCTGCCCAATGCCCAGCAGGAATCCGATCTAAAATTTCTTTATTCCGAGCTTTGTCGGCACGAATTGGTGCTGTATTTGCTGTTTTAATATAGCCCGGTGCAATCGCATTAACTTGAACATTATAAGCACCAAGTTCACTTGCAAAAGATTTAGTTAATCCAGCAACCCCGTGTTTAGAAGCGGTGTAAGATGGAATAAACTTGCCGCCTTGGAATGAAAGCATGGAGCCAATATTGATAATCTTGCCAGATTTTTGAGCGGCAAAGACTTTTGCAGCAGCCATGGACATGTGATAAACCGCATTTAAGTTAATATTAATAACGGCATCCCAGTCAGAGTCTTTAGATTCTAATAGTGGGTTCCGACGAATCATTCCGGCATTATTGATCAAAATATCAATGTGGCCAAATGTTTTAACGGCTTGTTCAACAACCGTTTCAGCGACACCTGGTTTGGTCAAATCAACATCTACGAATTCTACCTTGCGACCGCGTTTTTCGATTAATTTTCTTGTTTCGTCCCATTCAGCTTTGCCAAATGTTGGGATAAAAATGTCTGCGCCAGCCTCAGCTAAAGCCACTGCATAGCCTTGCCCTAAACCAGTATTCCCACCAGTAATGATGGCAACTTTGCCGGTTAAATCAAAGAAGTTCATTTTGAATTTATCTAAAGCTGCTTCATTTTGCTTAATTTCTTCGGGTGATTGTGCCATTTTCAAAACTCCTAACTAATTTATTATTTCAAATCGTGCATATCTACTTGATCCATATCATCATAAGTTTGGTTTTCACCGCACATTGCCCAGATAAAGGCATAATTTGTTGTCCCTACACCGCAGTGGATTGACCAGCTTGGATTAACAACGGCTTGTTCTGGTTCTAAGAAAATATGTTTAGAGGCATTCGGTTCCCCTAAGAAATGTACAACCCGTGTATCGGGATCACTGAATTCAAAGTACATATACGTTTCCATCCGCCGAGCATGGGTATGCGCCGGCATGGTGTTCCAAGAAGAACCTGGTTCCAAAACAGTGTAGCCCATTTGTAATTGACAAGTATCCATTTGGGAAGCGTCAATATATTTATAAATGGTCCGTTTGTTCATATGGGCTTGATCGCCCATTGGTTTAGCCAAAGCGTTGGCAAATGGCAATTTCTTGTTAGGGTAAGTTTTATGTGCCGGTGTGGAAACCACATAGAATTTAGCCGGATTTTTAGGATCATCTGATTCAAAGGTTACTGATTTAGTGCCCATGCCGATGTAATAACCATCATGGGTTACAATCGTGTCTTTTTGGCCATCAATCGTAATACTACCGTTGCCGCCGATATTGATGAAGCCCAATTCCCGACGTTGTAAGAAGTAGTCGACCCCTAGTGCTTTATCTAATTTGATCTCCAAGGCTTCAGTCGTTGGTGTCACACCACCGAAGATCATCCGATCATTATACGTATAGGTTAATAAAATATCCCCAGGATTGAAGAGTTTTGCCATTAAGAATTCATCCCGCAAGTCCTCTGTACTATAGTGTTCAATGTCTTTAGGACTATGGGCATACCGGGTAACCATATTAAAACTCATGATAGAACCTCCAATTAATATTTATATTTCTTAATAAGAAATTTAATTTCCTTTAACGACTTTAGTATAACTTAATCACTCTAAAATGCAAGCGTTTTTCATGATGATTCTGTTATCTCTAGGTCAGTATATGAGTATCAAAAATACAGACTTAGCTACTAAAAACACTTAAAAAACCAGCTCTAAGCCTTAGAATCGGCCTTGAGCTGGTTTTCACAATAATACTTATTAAAATATTTCTGCAGTTGCGTGTTATTCTATCGCTTTTAAACCACTTCGCGCTTTTAGTGCTAGTAAGATCGTCATTGTATCCACAGCTTCTTGTAAAATAGCGCCAAGTAAAGCTGGAATAACGCCAGTGGTCGCAATTAACATCAAAATCACTAAAACGACAATTCCCGTCAAGACATCCCGTTTGGCAATTTGCATCGTCTCTTGACTAATTTGTACGGCATTCGCAACACGGGTTAAATCATCTTTTAAAATGACTACATCCGCAGATTCACTAGCTGCTGTGGCGCCATGTGCCCCCATGGCAATGCCGACATCTGCCGTGGCTAATGAAGGCGCATCGTTGACGCCATCCCCAACCATCATAATTGGCTGGTACATTTCAGCCGTTTCTTGGATCAGATTAATCTTATCTTCAGGGAGACAATCCCCATGAATTTCATCTAAATCTAAAGATTGGCCGATTGTTTTAGCAATGGCTTTATTATCACCTGTCAGCATAACTAAGTGTTCTAACCCTTGCTGGCGTAGACGTTCTAATGTACTTTTCGTTTCCGGGCGTAACTGATCGGTAAACGTTAAATAGCCCATAAATTCGCCATCGATACTCACATAAACCGCTGTTTGTGCTGGTAAGGCCACTATTTCTGGAACATCAGCAAACTTCGCTTTACCCACGCGAACGACTTGCCCATTAACATTGGCCTGAACCCCTTGGGCTACAACCTCTTGAATGTCTTGAACGGCTTCTAATTTTTGATCCTGAACATAGGCCACTAACGAACGCGCTAAAATATGGTTGGAATGCTGCTCCACGCTAGCCGCTAACAAACTTAACGCTTCAGCGGATAGGTCCCCAACAGGATAGACCTTTTCGACCGTTAACTTACCCTGGGTCAAGGTACCAGTTTTATCAAAGGCAATAGCTTTGGCGGTGGCCATTTTCTCCACCACATCGCCACTTTTGATGACAATCCCGTTTTTACTAGCCCGACTCATACCGGCCACTAGTGAAATCGGTGCGGCTAAGATTAATGGGCAAGGTGAAGCAACGACCAAAACTTCCGCAAAACGTACTGGATCTTTGGAGACAAACCAGGCAATCCCGGCAATAATTAATGAAATAGCGGTAAATGGTACCGCATAACGATCCGCCATCCGAACAAAATGTGCCGGTTTGGCTTTTGCCGTCTGCACCAACTTCACTAAAGCTTGGTATTGACTATCTTCTGCTGTATGTGTGGCAATCATCGTCACCGATTGTGCCCCATTCACAGAACCGGATAATAACCGATCGCCTATTTCTTTAGAAACAGGTTGCGATTCCCCGGTCAATGAAGATTCGTCAAAATCGCCAAAGCCGGCTAAGACATGTCCATCCACAGGTACTAATTCATTAGGTTTAACTACTAAGTGATCCCCAATATTAACGGCATCAACTTTAATGTTTTCTAGCCCTGTTTTATTTTGGCGATGGGCAACTTGAGGTGAATTTTCTAAAAGTGCCTGCAGCTCCGAACTTGCTCGATTAGCCGCATAATCTTCTAATGAATCGCCGCCGGTTAGCATCAATAAAACCATCAGACTCGCCCAATATTCCCCAACAGCAAGCGTTGAGACAATCGCAATGATTGCTAAAAGATCAATCCCATATTGCCCTTCACGGATGGTCTGAACCATCTCCCATAGCATCCCTAATGCCACAAACCCGCCTACAATCGTCACTAATATTTGTGCCCAATCTGGTCGTTTAAAAATAAACGCCAACAGCAAGGCCATAACCCCTACAATGATCGTTAGGCCAAACTTAACTTTGTGTCCCATAAAAACCTCCGCATTTTTCTTCCCATTTAAGGATTTAAATTTTAATGTGATAGCCCCATTATATAATCTTTTCACATAATTTAATAGTATGAATATAAATTAATATGAATATTCGTTCACTTTTAATGCCATGCGATTTTTTCTAGATCTATGCTAAAATAGGAAGTAATCGCAATTTATTAAAGGAGTAATTTTAAAATTTATGTCTAAAACATTAGTACTCGCTGAAAAACCTAGTGTTGCCAAAGACCTTGCTAAAATTATCGGCGCCACTGAAAAACATAAAACTTATTACGAAGGTAAAAACTATATCATCACGTGGGCTTTCGGCCACTTATTAACTTTGAAAATGCCTGAAGATTTAAAACCAGAATGGCGGCAATGGCAATTAGAAACCCTACCTATGCTGCCCAAAAATATTGGTATTAAACCTTTACCAAAAACTAGTGGGCAATTAAAAGCAATTTCACAACTTGCTAAACGTAAAGATGTTACCAGTGGCATTATCGCCACCGATTCCGGCCGTGCTGGTGAATTGTTAGCCCGGTGGATTTTTCAATGGATTCGGTTTGATAAACCATTAAAGCGACTGTGGATTTCATCACAAACAACAAAATCTGTTAAAGACGGCTTTAAACATTTAGCACCAGCGCAGAAATACGATAAGCTTTACGAATCTGAACTGGCCCGAACAAAAGCAGATTGGTTGGTAGGTCTTAATGTTACCCGCGCCTTGACGGTGAAATATAAAGATAATTTAAATGCCGGACGGGTACAAACACCTACCTTGAATTTAGTAAATCAGCGTCAAGTTAAAGCGGAAACTTTTATCCCTAAAACTTACTACACCGTTTCTTTCACTTATCGAAACGAAAAGGGTCAACTGGACACTAAAAATCCATTGCAGTTCAAAACACACCAAGCAGCCGAAAACTTTGTGAACGAGCTTTCAAAAGAAGTCGGTATTGTGACGGACTTAAAAGTTAAGGAACAAAGTCAAAGCGCCCCATTACCTTTTGACTTAACTGAAATTCAATTAGTTGCCAGCAATAAATATCATTTCTCGGCTAAAAAAACATTGTCGCTGATCCAAAGCCTTTATGAAGTGCACAAAATTGTCAGCTATCCACGAACCGATTCCAAATATTTACCGCAAGACGTAGCCAGCACAATGAAAGAACGGCTACAAGCCATTGCTAACTTTGAACCTCAAGCCAAAAAGCTATTACAAAATGGGGCTAAGGTTACTAAGCCCAGTGTGTTTAATGATCAAAAAGTCACTGACCATTATGCGTTGATCCCCACGGAAGAGCATCCCCAGACAAATCGACTTTCCAGTGATGAGCTGAAAATCTATGATTTGATTGTGGCCCGTTTTATTGGCTTATTTGCTGAAAAACATATTACAAACAATGTCACCGCTACTGTGACCGTCGGGACTCAAAAATTCATTTTTAAACAAGTTGCCATTAAACAAGTCGGTTGGAAAATCACCGAGTCCATCTCAAAAACAGACGCACCCATCCCTTGGCAAAAAGATCAGAAAATTAAGCCTGCCTTTCAAATCAATAAAGCTTTAACAACAGCCCCATCATTGCTTAATGACGGTACATTATTAGCCCAAATGGAAAAATATAATTTAGGCACACCGGCCACTCGGGCAGAAATTATTGAAAAATTGATCAAATCCGAGTTAATGGCTCGCCAAGGCAATACATTAATCGTAACGCCTAAAGGCAAACAGCTCTTAAAGCTAGTCAACCCCGATTTAGCATCTCCAGATTTAACGGCCAAATGGGAACAACAGCTGGAAGCCATCGCTAAAAACCAGCAGCAGCCTAAACGATTTATACAAGATATTGAATCAGACACCAAACGTTTAGTGATGGAAATCAAAAAATCAGATGCAACTTATAAAGATTTTTCCATCACCACTAAGCTGTGTCCCGAATGCGGTTCTAAATTACGGGAACGTAATACCCGGGATGGTAAAATTTATGTTTGTACAAATCCCGAGTGTCAATATCGGCGCCGTAAAGATCCTAAAGTCTCAAACCATCGTTGTCCACAGTGTCATCGGAAAATGGAAATTTTAGAAGGTAAAACCGGCCCTTATTTCCGATGCAAGTATGATGGGACAACTGAAAAAATGCACTCTAAAAATCAACGTCAGAAAAAAATGACCAAACACGAGGAACGTCGGTTGCTTAAAAAAGTCAACCAGGATACTGAACCCGTTGAAAGTCCATTAGCTGCTGCCCTTAAAGCCGCAATGGCTGAAAAGAAAGATTAATAAAACGGCCTATAATACAAGTAAATTATTGTATTATAGGCCGTTTTTGTTATAAGTTTTCTTGACAACTAATATAATAATTTATATGATGGCTATGAATCTAAAAACGAAATGAGGTTTCCAATATGGCAAAACAAAAAATTTCTATTGATCCAAACGCCTTTGCATTAGCCGTAGTCAGTGGTTCTAATTTAAAAGCTGAAGATGACACTAGAGCAAGTAAAGACGCCTTAAAACGCTACTTGTCTGCCTACATGCTAATCGAAAAGTATAATCAATTGGAAGATGAACAATTTAAATTCACCAATAGCCCTGACTTTGAATATCTAATAAAAGCCTTAGACCACGTTAGATTAAATTAGAGCGAGAACTAAAGCGGGAAAGCCTCGAGCACTAACCTAGGCTAACGCCGTGAGCGGTTTTTGCTTACAAGTTAGACGTAGTTAGGTGAGCGCTTTGCTCTAGTGAACGCGTTTTAGAACTAGAGCGAGAATAAACTTCAAAAATCAGTACCAACTTAAAATAGCGACCAGGTCAAATAGGCCTGGTCGCTATTATTTATATTAAGCATAAACTATTTTTTCAAATCGATATAGCTATATAACGTATATTTAGAGATATTGAAGAATTTAGAGATTTTATCCCCTGATTTTGTAATCAAGAAAGCACCCTTTTCATTTAAGAATTGAATACTTTTGACCTTATCATCTTTATTCATCAAAGCTACAGGTTTCCCAACCAATCGTACAGATTCTTGAATCAGGTCGTCCAATAATTCATTAACATCATTTGGAATGACCTCTGGATTTGCAGATTTACCGGTGTCTTCTGTCTTTGTCAAAGATTTTAAAACGTTTTCAGCAACGATCAAATTAGAAACATCATAGTTTATCGCAAAAATGGCTTCCAAGTTACCTTGTTCATCTTTCAAATACAATGTACTGGATTTCAAAACACGGCCATCATGAGTTCGGGTCAGATAGTTAATATGATTTTCCAATCTATTTGGATCTTTCTTCAAACTCTCTAGTACAACTTGCGAAGGGCCATCGCCGAGCTGGCGTGAGGAGACGTGTCCATTTTCTATCATGACGATTGAGTGATTCATATCTTCAGGATCGATTTTATGGATGACGACCTCACAATTGTTTCCGAATTGTTGAGCAAGCGCTTTCCCAATTTGACTCAGAAACTTTAATTTGTCATCTGTTAGCATAATGGATTAAACCTTCTTTTTTGTGGATTTTGCAAAAATTTTTTTAGCTATACTATACTATATACTATTCATCAAAATTTTGCTATTTTTTTGATGTATTAAAATTACTTTAATTATACATTAAATAATTTAAATGCTGTCATGAAACAAATAACACCTAAAACAACGGTGAGACTTAAATAAATCAAGGCCTTACCTTTACTCTGTTGACGCCATAAAGTGATTGCTTCATAGGTCATTGTTGAAAAAGTTGTAAAACCACCGCAAAAACCAATACCGGCAAATAAATAGAAATTAGCCTGTACATTCAACCGTGCGGCCAAGATACCTAATAAAATCGTACCCAATAAATTGACAGCTAGCGTTGCCCAGGGGAAGCCATTGTTAAGGCGCCGTTTAATATATTGACTTAAATCATAACGACAGATAGCACCTATTGCAGCACCGCCACCGACAAATAGAAAATTCATAAATGTGCCCCCAAAATGTATTACAAAGTCTAATTATTTATGTTTTAAATCGCGTTGTGTTGGGGCGATTTCTGATAGAATCTGTCGCGCGGCTAAATCTCGCCGTGCCCGCTGCTGGGCGATTAAACTGGCCCAACAATAACGGCCTGCATAATAACCGATAAAGCCAAAGCCCAGCCCTAAACCAATACTGCCAATTAAGTAAATCCCTGCTCGAAAATATTGAGCTTGTAGCATCAATTGTACAGCATCATTCATAAATGAAGAAAACGTTGTAAATGCACCGATAAAACCAGTGCCAATACCTAAAGTTAATTGTGTTGGCACCCTTTTAGAATGTGCCAAAGTTTGGTTTAAAAAGCTAAGTAGAAAACAGCCAATTAAGTTAACTGCTAAAGTACCAATTGGAAAAGTATCTAAAGCCCACCATTGGCTTAAGCCATAGCGTAAACTACCACCTAAAATAGCAAATAAACCAATCCACAATTCATTCATATAAAAGCCTTCTTTATAACGTCTAACTATTTTGATAATGATCGTATTATTGACTACGCTTACATTATAGCATGTTTTTGCACAAACTTAAATATTTTTTTGTGGCAAAAATAATTTTTTGGAACTTTTATTTAAAATTAACGCATACAAATACCCCTAAAGCAACGAGCTGAACCGTCACTTTAGGGGTAAAAGAAAGGAGTAAAGTATGACTATGGATCAAGACCAGTCAAAGCCTTGCACACAGGCTGGTCCTATAAAAACTAACTTATTCTAAGTGAAAAACTGTCCTTGTGAGAATCCAGTTCAATCAGAGGATATAAGCTAGGCTGTGCATGATTTCATTCTTTCAGGAACACGTTTTTATTTATCAGAAACTTTTTCTGCTTTTTTAGCATTTACTTTTTCTGCATTTTTACGCATTGTTGCCAAACGGTCATAAGTTTGTGTCCGTTCTTTCATATCTGCTTCTGTCTTTTCAAACATTTCATCAACAACGGCATTGTCTTTCTTCACGTTGTAAAGTGAAGCATAACGTGTTTCGTGTTTCATGAAGTCTGGAATTTCTGAGAAGTTTTGTTTCTTGAAGTCTAGGCGCATTGGATCTTTGCCTTTAAGTGCCATTCTTGGATCGTAACGGTACAATTGCCAATAACCACCAGAAACGGCTTCTTTGACTTGGGCGATAGAGTTACGCATACCACCTTTAATACCATGGTTGATACATGGTACATAACCGATAACGATTGATGGGCCAGGATAACTTTCAGCTTCAGCAATAGCTTTGATAGCTTGTTCATGATTAGCTTCAAGGGCAACTTGAGCAACGTAAACATTACCGTAAGTTGCAGCAATCATACCAAGATCTTTCTTAGCTGTCTTCTTACCACCAGCTGCGAATTTAGCAACTGCAGAAGCAGGTGTTGCTTTAGACATTTGGCCACCAGTATTGGCGTACAATTCATTATCCATAACAAAGATATTTATATCTTCACCACTAGCTAGAACGTGGTCGATACCACCGAAGCCGATATCGTAAGCCCAGCCGTCACCACCAATGATCCATTGGCTAATCTTAGCAAAGGCATCTTCATCTTTAGCGATGTCTTGTAATACTGGATCTGTTTCAGCTTTCAAAGCAGCTGTTAACTTAGCAGCACGTTGCCGTGTGCCAGCGCCATCGTCTTTGTTGTCTAACCAAGCTTGTAACAAAGCTTGTGTGTCTTCAGAGCCGACTTTTGCATCAATCGCAGCTTGGATCTTGTTAGCTAAACGTTCACGTTTGTGTTGGTTAGCCATATACATCCCGAAGCCATATTCAGCATTATCTTCAAATAAAGAGTTACTCCAAGCAGGGCCACGGCCGTTTTCGTCAGTCGTATATGGTGTCGAAGGTGAAGAACCACCCCAGATAGATGAGCAGCCTGTTGTATTGGCAATTTGCATATGATCCCCATATAATTGCGTCAATAACTTGATGTAAGCTGTTTCACCACAACCAGAACAAGCGCCTGAGAATTCAAGCAATGGTTGTTTGAATTGAGAACCTTTAACAGATTCAACTTTAAATGGTACTGCTTTTTGACGTAATGTCATTGCAAAAGCCCAGTTTTGAGCTTGTTCTTTTTGTTCAGCGTAAGGCTTCATAACTAAAGCTTTACCTTTGGCAGGACAAGCTTCAACACAAAGTCCGCAACCAGTACAATCTTCAACAGAAACTTGGATCCGATACTTCAAGCCATCGGCACCCTTCATATCTCTTGTGATGTAGCCTTCTGGTGCTTCTTCCATTTCTTCATCATCTGCAGCAAATGGCCGAATAGCAGCATGTGGACATACAAAAGCACAAGTATTACATTCTGTACATCTTTCTGGAATCCATTCAGGAACTTCAAGGGCAACGCCACGTTTTTCGTAAGCTGTTGTGCCCATTGGCATATCCCCGCCAAGCATCCCGTTATCAATCAAGTCTTTAACAGTTAGGTTATCCCCTTCTTGACGATTGATTGGTTCTAAGATGTTCTTAACATAACTAGGTACGTTAGAATCTTCAGCTTTTGGCTTTTCATCTACGTTAGCCCAATCTTCAGGAACATCAATCTTGTGTAATTCATCAAAAGTGGCATCAATAGCAGCCCAGTTCTTTTCAACGATTTCACGAGATTTCTTACCGTAAGCTTTATCAACTTCGTCACGTAAATACTTAACAAATTCGTCACGTTTCAAGATGCCACTTAATTCAAAGAAAGCAGTGGACATAACTTGGTTAATCCGACGACCTAGACCTACTTTTTGAGCAATGTCAAAGGCGTTGATAATGTAGAAGTTAATATGGTGTTGTGCCAAATATTTCTTAATGTTTGCTGGTAAGAGCAAGCGTGTTTTGGCTTCATCCCAAGTTGTATTAAATAGGAATGTCCCGCCATCTTTCAAGCCCTTCAATAAGTCATATTCATGAATGTATGAAGCGTTATGACAACCAACAAAGTCAGGTTTTTCAACATAGTAAGTAGATTCGATTGGTTCGTGACCAAAACGTAAATGAGATAATGTCAAACCGCCAGATTTTTTAGAATCATAAGCAAAGTAAGCTTGGGCATATTGACCGGTATGATCCCCGATAATCTTGATGGCTTGTTTATTCGCACCAACTGTACCGTCAGAACCAAAGCCCCAGAACTTAGCTTGATAAATAGATTTAGGTGTTAAGTCTAGGACAGGGTATTTAGGTAATGATGTATTTGTAACATCATCAACGATACCAATTGTGAAGCGTTGTTTTAATTGTTCTTCTGGTAATTGCAAATGATCGTAAACAGATTCAATTTGATCTGGTGTTACGTTCTTAGAAGCAATCCCATAACGGCCGCCGATGATAACTGGGCGGTTTGGATGTGAATATAAAGCACTTTGTACATCAAGTAACAATGGTTCGCCTTCTGAACCAGGTTCCTTAGTACGGTCTAAGACAGCAACACGTTCAACGGTCTTAGGCATTTTAGCCAATAAGTCTTCAGTTGGGAATGGACGATACAAGTGCATGTTGATAAAACCAACTTTACGGCCTTGGCCATTTAAGTAATCTACGGTTTGTTTTGCAGTTGGTGCTACAGAACCCATTGCAACGATAACTTCAGTTGCTTCTGGATCACCATAGTAGTTTGTCAAATCATAGTTTGTGCCCCGAAGTGCGTTAATCTTGTCCATATATTTTTTAACAAGTGCAGGCATCTTATCGTAAAATTGGTTAACAGTTTCACGAGATTGGAAATAAATATCTGGATTTTGTGCAGTCCCAGAAACAACTGGATGGTTAGGATTCATTGCTCTGCTTCTGAAATCAGCCAAAGCATCAAGATCCATCATACCTTTTAAGTCATCATAATCGATAACTTCAATTCTTTGTAATTCATGACTGGTCCGGAAACCATCAAAGAAGTTCATGAATGGCAATTTGCCTTCCAAACTAGCTAAATGTGCGACAGCAGATAAGTCCATAACTTCTTGGACACCGCTTTCAGCTAACATACAAAAGCCAGTTTGACGTGCAGCCATAACGTCACTATGATCCCCGAAGATACTCAAAGCGTTTGTAGAAACGGCACGAGCAGCAACATGGAAAACAGTAGGTAATAATTCACCTGCAATTTTGAACATATTTGGAATCATCAATAGTAAACCTTGTGAAGCAGTGTAAGTAGTTGTTAACGCCCCAGTTTTTAAAGAGCCGTGAACCGCACCAGCAGCGCCAGCTTCAGATTGCATTTCAACGACTTTGACAGGTTCGCCAAAGATGTTTTTCTTACCTGCTACAGCCCAAGCATCAACGACTTCGGCCATTGTTGAACTTGGTGTAATTGGATAGATTGCAGCAACTTCAGTAAACGCATAAGAAATCCATGCGGCTGCTGTATTCCCATCCATTGTTTTTAAATGTTTTTGTCCAGTTTCATTATTCATCTTGTTTTACACACCTCTATAAGTTGCTTCCGGGCTTGCCTTGCAGGCCCATCAACGCTCAGTTTATCCTTGTGCTGCGACTACTTCGTCAACAAATTTTTGAAGTCTTGCTGTATCTTCATCGTCAGCATCGTTTTCGATTTTAACAAGTTCGCTACCTTTAGTAGCCCCTGTCTTAGCGAAATCTTCATCAAACAATTCAGCAGCATGGCAGAAGTAATCAGGATAAAGTTCGCTATCCCCACTGCCTACAACGCCGTAAACTTTGCCAGATAAATCTTCGTCAGCTAAATCTTCGTAAAAGTCTTCAAAATCAAATGGTAATTCACCATCATCGTAAGTATAAGTAGCAACGATGCATACATCTGCATCTTCAAAAATATCGCTGTCAGCATCTTCAGCTTCGATGCGTTCAACATCAAGACCCTTTGCCTTTAGTTGTTCCTCAAGAATTTCTGAAATTCCTTCTGTGTTCCCAGTCATACTTGCATAAACGATTTTTGCTAAAGCCATTACAATCATCCTTTCTAAGATAATCCAATTTTTTTATATGCTTAAACTCAACTTTCGTTAAGTAAAAGTTTAGGTTAAAACGCTTACAAGTTCACTATAGCACACTGTTTTGAAAACTCAATAATTTTTAGTTATGAAAATTTTTTATAGGCATAACCCTTATTTTTATAACTGTAAAATCCACTAAATCCTTAATTTTACTTGACAATCGTCACTTTACGGATAGCTGAATGATTTTTAGCTATAAAGAATATTTTTATGAGTTCTTCTAAAAAAAGGAGACTGAACCAAATTGTTTTTCAACCTGGTTCAGCCTCTAGACATTGTATGACAGTGCGGCTATAAAATTCCTTTTTGACGTCCGAGCATTAACACTGCATCTAAGGCGCCTCCCCCAATGGCACGCGCCTTATCGGAGATGTGGTCGCAAGCAATATTCGGTCTAGGATCAACGTCTGCGATTTTAAGGCCTTTTTCAACCCAAGTATCTTCAGCAATTAATCCGCGCAGTGTGCCACTAAGCGGCGACAAAACAGGTGTTGTATCCAAATAAAATAGTACTGAATCCTTCTGCACTTGATCACCAATATGATGTTTGTATCGCATGCGTCCGGTGGCAGGTGAATAAATAACACGTTCATCACTTTTACCAGCAATTACACCAGGTACACCAGTGTTTGCCAAAGGTTCCCCGTTTACAATAATCCGGCCTAAATCATGGCCGCGCATTGTTTCAATGGCTGCATCCACATCATCAGGGGCTTTAAAACCAGGGCCTAAGCCGATGGTTACAGGGGCCATTGAATGATTGGTCCCAATATTTCGTTTCGCTAGAATGCCATCAATCACAATCGACGGCTTAAGTGTGTGAATTATATCACCTTTCGAATCTACTATAACAGGAATGTCTCCGTTTTTCCATACTTTTTCAATATTTTCTTCAGAAGTTAATACAGCTGTAATGTCTTCAACAGTGGCTTTGCCGTCAGCAACCGCACTGCCTAAAGAAACATACCGCCGAATCATCATTGGTTGTTCAGTTTCTAACATGATCAGTTTAAAACCCGCATGGGCAATTTTTTGAGCGACCCCTGTTGCTAAGTCACCCCCACCACGGATAATCACTAGTGTGTCTTGGATTGACTGTCCCATAAAATTTCACCCCATTGTGTTGTTGTGTCCGCGGCAATAATTCGATCGAATAATTGCCGGTTCTTTGGTTCCATTGCTGCCACGACAGCTTTAGCATTAGCCAAAGTTTGTGCATCAGTGACATGATTCAAAATTAACAACCGCGTAGGCGTTAATTGCGCCAGTAAACCGGTTGATGCTTGAATGACAGCAGCTAAAACAGCTGGTGTTATCGGTTGGCCCACTACAAATGGCCCGTACTTCAAAAATAGTGGTAACCGGTGAATTAGTGTTTCTGTCAATGGCTGGCCACAAATATGGACTGGTAAAACACCAATCGTTGTGGTCATTTCTGGCAGTAATACTGGTTCTCCTGACCGCCAAGCCTTTAAAGACTTACGGTTAGCACCATCTGCTTCAATTAAAACTTTGTCAAAATTTGGTAATGCTTGTTGTAAAATTGCCAAATCAATACCGCTAAGTTTTTCACCAATTGGTGTCGGTGTCGCTATACCAGTGACATTAATACCCGGCAATCCTGGCTTCGTTAGTTCTTCCGGCATTAAAAAGCGATCAAATTCAGTGGGCTGTGGTTTTAAAATATGTGTGGTTGTCGTCATTAAAACCCGCTGTTTCTGATAACATTGCGCAAGATAATTCATTAAAGTTGTCTTACCGCCGCTGCCGATAATGCCAATCACGGCGTGGTCTGTTAATGCCAAACAATCGACTAATCGCATTTTTGATAAACCTTATGACCATCAACAACTTGTATTTGATAGATTTGCTGTACTGGAATGTCTGCCGTCGCCAATAATGCTTTAGCTTCGGTTAAATGTTCATCAGCTACCCGCAGGCAAATCCCGCAGGCATCCCCTAGTTGCCCTGGTAGTGGCATCACACGGACAGGCAACTTAGATTCAAATGTATCACTGGCATGAATGGCATGATGGGTATTGGTAAATGTAAACAAATAATCCAAGTTAACCCTCCTTATATAGGTAACTATAAAATAATGGTCTTTTCAGCTTGGTTCATAACTTCTGTAATTGTAAACATATTTGTAATGTCGCCAATGGCCAACTGATCTTTAATTTCATAAAAATCTAAGCAAGCCCCACAAGTACTAATTTGTGTACCTTTAGCTTCTAGTGTTTTTAAATCTTCTAAAACATCAGAATCTTTATTTGTCAAAAAGGCGCCGCCATTATAGAAAAATAATTGTTCTGGTGGTGTGGTAATTTCAGTTAGGGAGTAAATATAGGTCTTCATCAAATTCTTACCTAAAGTATCGTCACCTTCACCCATCACATTACGGCTAAAGCAAATAACTGCCCCAGTTTTTGGTTTTTCAGCTGTTGCTTGTGGTGTCACTGTAACCGTTACCGCAAAACCATCACCTTCTGTTTTACTGTCTACGGTATAGCCATTGCCATTTGCCATTTTAGTAATGTTTTTAATCGCCACTTCATTATCTACTAGGACGATTATGTCACCGCCTTCTGCAGGTAATTTTTGAATCGCTTTTTTTGTTTCGATAACTGGTAATGGACAAGGTTTGCCTAATGCATCAATATGAATTGTTTTCATAATCTATACCTTCTTAAATTAGAGTAGTGTGATTGGATTTTCTTCACGATCTGTAACTAGCCCAACAATCCGTGCCACTGGATCATCGACTTGTATCGCAGCTAATAAATCGGCCGCATCTTCAGTAGCCACACTGATTAATAAGCCCCCTGATGTTTGCGGATCAAATAAAATCTCCTGCAGACCAAATGGCACATTGCTTAAGGCCACTTTATCGCCAATTTGTTCTCGATTCCGCTGACCACCGGCAGTAACTAAATAATCATTGGCAAAATCTAATGCTTTTGGCAAGATTGGCAGCTCTTCAGTGTCCAGCACTAACGTATGGTCTGTGCCAGCCATCTCCAACCCATGGGCCAATAAACCAAAACCAGTAATGTCGGTACAAGCGTGGATTTGATAAGCTGGGAATTTATCGGTGGCATACTTATTTAACCGCTGCATCGACGCAATTGCGGCTTGTGTTGCTGCAGCATCCCCTACTTTGGCTCGATCCGCAGCTAGGATGATTCCCACCCCTAAAGCCTTTGTTAAAATCAATGTATCCCCGGTTTCAGGCGTGTCATTATGGATGAGCTTTCTAGGATCCACTAAACCGGTAACAGCCAGGCCATATTTTGGTTCATGGTCATAAATTGAATGACCACCAGCTAAAGCAGCCCCAGCTTCTTGCACTTTAGCAGCGCCGCCCGCCAAAATTTGACCTAACATTTCTTTAGGCAGCCGTTCTGGAAAACAAGTCACATTTAATGCCATGATGGCCTTACCACCCATGGCATAAACGTCACTTAGTGCGTTTGCCGCTGCGATCGTGCCAAAAACATAGGGATCTTCCACCATTGGTGAAAAGAAGTCCAAAGTACTGACTACAGCTTGATCTTCAGCCGTTTGATAAACAGCCGCGTCATCGCCACTACTAAAGCCTACCAATAAACTAGGATCTTGACTATGCGGTAAAGCCCTCAAATAACTGCTTAAATCACTGGCGGCAATTTTAGCGCCGCAGCCACCCGAAGTACAACTTGATAAAAAATCTTCTGTCATAATACTAAACGCCTTCTTTCAATACAGTCGCTAATGCTGTCAAAGTTGTCTCAATTTCTTGAGCGGTCGTGGTGTACCCTAAACTAAAGCGTACCGTCCCCTCTGGAAAAGTACCAATAGTTTTATGTGCCATTGGTGCACAATGGAGGCCGCAGCGGGTAATAATGCCCGCCCGATCATGTAAAGCCCAGCTCAGCTCACCGGGATCAATCCCTTGGCCATTCACCGAAATCACCGGGACCATTTTAGTGGCATCTTTAGGCCCATAAACCGTTACCGGTAGTTCCGCCAAGCCCGCCAAGAACTGCGCTGTCAACGCTTGTTCTTGCTGTTGAATTTTGGCCAAGCCCATAGCCTGTAGTGCCTTGACTGAAGCGCCTAGACTCAAAATTCCAATTGTATTGGGGGTGCCTGGCTCAAATTTATCCGGCAAAAAGTTCGGCTGCCGCGGTAACTCTGAGGCATTGCCGGTACCGCCCACTAACCATGGTTCAATTTGATCGGCTAGCCCCGGTGCCAAACAAAAACCACCGATGCCTGCTAAACCTAACAAACTCTTATGACCAGTAAAAACTAAAATATCAATCCCCATTGCAACCATATCAATTGGCAAATACCCTGCCGTTTGAGAAGCATCTAAAACTGTGACGAGGCCTAATTCATGGGCAATCTTGAAACATTCCGTTACTGATTGAATTGTCCCTACTACATTAGAAGCGTGGGTCATCACAAAGGCACTTGTATTCGGCAACACAGCTGGCTTAATGGTTTCAGGTGGTAAATAGCCGGTCTGATCACACGGTAAGTAAGTCACTGTCACACCGTCATCTTTTAACCGTTCCAAGGGGCGAATAACCGCATTGTGCTCCATTTGTGTCGTTAACACATGATCCCCTGATCTTAATAAGCCATTTAAAACCATATTTAAGGACATGGTTGCATTTTCCGTGAACAAAACATTACTGGCATCAGATACATTAAAAAGTTTAGCCAAAACTTCACGAGTATGCAAGGCAATACTGGTGGCTTCAACCCCTGCTAAAGCGCGATTTTGATTTTCATAATGGTTATTTTGTAAATATGCTGTGACCGCATCCGTCATCGCCGCTGGTTTTTGGTAAGACGTTGCTGCCCAATTTAAGTAAATACTCATCGCTTGAACCCACCTTCCACTAAGCGCTGATATTGTTCTGGTGTATCAAAATCTTGAAAACCACTGATTAATTCAGTGGGCATATGTATAGGGATCGTGGCTTCGGGATGCTGACGCATGACCTGACTGCCCCCCCGATCCCCTTTTAAGTTTAATAAATCAACGCGAAATAGGCTACCAAAAATCATAGGATTTGTTGGTAACCCATTCACGAAAGGATAAATAATTTTGTTAGACTGCGCTGCTTGAAGCAACGGACTCAAATGTTCAATGGTCAACAAAGGTTGATCCACTGGTAAATATAAGTAGGCATCGCCAAGGGCCGCTTGTGTCCCTAAAACCACACTGTGGCTGAGGCCTTTAGCTTGCCCATGGTTGATGACAACTTCAAAATTTTCAGGAATTTGACATTGTTGTGCATCAGCAGCACTGATTACTAAGATCCGTTGCGTACAAGGTAACTGAGCAACTAGTTCAAGACTGTGCGCTAAAAAAGACTGGCCTTGATATGTCAGAAATAACTTGTTCTTTGGATCCATGCGATGTGAAAAACCGCTGGCTAAAATCACTGCTGTCAGATGCATTGTTCTCAATCCCTTAAATTAGCGTTTTTTCTCATAAGGGGTATTGGCTATTGGTAATGTTGGACGAAGTTCCCCATCCATAGCGTAGTATGCGCCAGCAATAGCTGGAGCCGGTAAAATTGTGGCTAGTTCCCCAACACCTTTGACACCGTAAGCAATACCTTCATGAATTTGTTTGCTTTGAACAAACTTAGTTTCAATTTCTGGTACTTTTGTTGCGTCTAATAAGCCGAGGTTCGCATATTTCGCTTTAACGTAACCATCTTCAAGTTTGAAGTGTTCTGTTAATGCATAACCCATCCCCATGACAATCCCGCCATCAATTTGGCCGGAAGCAGATTTCGGATTAATCACTTGACCTACATCATAGGCTGCTGTGATCTTATCAATCTTGCCTTTTTCATCAAGGGTTACAACTTCTGAGGCATACCCATAACCAACGTGGCTAATTGGGTTATCTTTATCAGAATTTAATGGATCTGTTACTGGATTAAATTCACCATAGTATTCTTTGCCTTCTAATTCTTTAATTGCGTGACCCATATCCATATCAACCCGCAATTGTCCCGCAGCACGTTTGATCGCTTCACCAGTAATTAGAGATTGACGAGAAGCTGTTGTTGTCCCAGCATCTGGTGTCCGTCTAGTATCTGGTGCTTCAGCAATAATCATATCTGCTGGTAGATCTAAAGTTTCGCAGGCAATCTGTGTTGCAACAGTTGCAAAACCTTGACCAATACATGAAGCGCCGGCACGAACATGAATCTTACCATTTTCAATGGACACGATACAACGACCGTAGTCATCTAAGCCAACACCGATCCCACTGTTCTTGAAGAAGCAGCTGACACCGGCAACTTCGGCATTATCATAAGCATCTTTAACGGCTAATAAGGATTCTTTCAAAGCAGCATTGCTAGAAACGAGTTGGCCATTTGTCAAGACATCCCCAGGTTCAACTGCATTTTGATAACGAATTTGCCAAGGTGAAATGCCCACTTTTTTAGCTAAAATGTTAATGTTGCTTTCGATTGCAAAGGCTGTTTGAGAAACCCCAAAGCCACGGAAAGCGCCACATGGTGGGTTATTTGTATAAACACCGAAACCTTCAATATCAATATCTTGATATTTGTATGGACCGGCCGCATGGGTACATGCCCGTTGTAAGACAGGGCCACCTAAGGAAGCATAGGCACCAGTATCTGCGTAAATAACCGCTTTCATTGCTGTCAAATTACCATCTTCATCACAGCCAGTTGTGAAGTCCATTTCCATACCGTGACGTTTAGGATGGATCATTAAACTTTCTTGACGGCTCAATAGCACTTTAACCGGTTTTTGTAAGACATAAGCCGCTAAAGCAGCATGGTGCTGCACACTCATATCTTCTTTACCACCAAAGCCACCACCAACAAGCATTGATTTAACGTGTACTTGTGGTTTTTCAAGGCCTAGCATCCGGCTAACTTCACGTTGTTCGTCATAGATCCCTTGACCGCCGGTGTACAATAACACACCATCGTCTTCAGGCATCGCAACGGCACATTCTGGTTCCATAAAGGCGTGTTCATTAATTGGCACAGAGTAGTGTTGTTTAACGACATATTTAGAATTGGCTAATTTTTCATCAGAATTACCCCGAATAACATGTTCATGGGATAGTAAATTCCCTTTTTCATGAATCAACGGTGCATCTTCAGCTAAAGCTGCTTCACAAGTAACCATTGGTGTCAATTCTTCATAATCTACAACCACTAAATCTTTAATTTCTTCTAAGGTTTCTTTGTTTTTGGAAACAACTAAGGCAATGGCATCCCCTACATAGCGGGTAATTTCGCCTTCTGGAATCATAACATCCCAATCAGAGATAAATTCCAAATGCCCAATCTTGTTATTGCCAGGTACATCTTTAGACGTTAAGACAGCAACACAGTCTGGATGTTCCAGCGCTTTAGTCGTGTCAATTTTCAAAACTTTAGCCCGTGGGTAAGCAGCCCGGACAGCAGAAGCATGTAACATACCTGGTACATCCATATCTGTGATGTCATCAGCGTATTTACCAACACCGGTTGTCTTTTCAGCAGCATCCACCCGGATTAAGTCTTCACCTAAATGTCCGTCAGTTGTTGCTTCTGGAATAGGTTCATCTTCCCGCAGCATTTTAGCGGCAATTTGAATCCCTTCAATAATTTTAACATACCCAGTACAGCGGCAAATATTGCCACGAATGCCTTTACGAATTTCTTGTTCTGTTGGATTTGGTTTTTTATTCAACAGGCCAACTGCTGAAATAACCATCCCTGGAATACAATAGCCGCATTGGACAGCCCCAGCTTGTCCAAAAGCATAAGCAAAAACATCTTTTTGCCGTTGTGAAAGGCCTTCAACGGTTGTTACTTCTTTGCCTTCAACTTTTGATAAGTTAAATAAGCAACTCTTAGAAGCTTTTCCGTTAATTAATACCGTACACGCGCCACACGAGCCTTCACTACAGCCATCTTTTGTTCCAGTTAACCCTAAGTCATCACGTAAAAAGTGCATCAACTTTTTATCTTCAGTACATGAGACGGTTTCGCCATTCACCGTTAAGGTATACATCAGAACACCTCCATATAGATTGTTAATCAATTCACATTTATTATAACACCAAAAACATTTTTAGGCTCTAGATTTTTTGTTAGTTTTCACAATATAGTGAAAACCCTAACACGGTTGATACATTAAGCTTTCTGATCGACAACTTCTTGATATTGTGTTGCCCGTTCTTTAATCAGTTCTCCGGCAATACTAATTGCGATCTCTGCAGGGGTTTCTGCATTAATATCCAGACCAATTGGCCAATGCAACCGTGCGACTTCTTCTTTTGTAAACCCTTCCTCATCCATCAAGCGACGTGCATGCTTAGAAATCTTATAACGACTGCCAATTATCCCCAAATAAAAGGCGGGTGTATTTAAAAGCTGCACTTCCATTTGATAATCCGCTTCATGACTGCGTGTCATAACCAACCCATAATCCTGTGCCGTCAATTTTTGTGCTAAGTCATCTTTTGAGAAGTCCACGAGTTTTAATTCATCTGCTGTTGCAAAATGTTCCCGTGTTAATAAGTTTGTTCGGTCATCTAAGACAACCGTATAAAAGTTCAAATTATGTAGCACCGGTACTAATGCCTCTGCTACATGGCCTGCGCCATAAATATAAACTTTATCGCTTTGACTGATGGGTTCCACGAAATAAGTTGCCCCGTCAGCCGTCCAACAATTTGGTTTTATAGTTAAATAAGCCATGTCGGCATCAATACCGATGAATTGCGTATCTTCACTATAAAAGCCAAGCGTTGCTTCTGTTTCATCAACAAGCTTCGTTAATAACCAAGCTTCCACGTGTTGATCAGACTTTGCAACGATTTGTTGGAAAACATCTTTTGTCACCGTATCTTCATGATTCAAGAAGGTATAAAGCACGGTCGCCTTTCCACCACAGAGCATGCCTAAATCATCATTAGGCAATAGATTGAAATGTTTTAGTTCACTAACCTTATTAGCCAACAGTTCTCCCGCAATACTGATACTCTTGTATTCAATACTGCCGCCGCCAATTGTGCCGCCAAGATACCCTTGCGCGCCAATTAACATGTGTGCACCAGAACCTCTTGGTGCTGAGCCTGAACTATCAACGATTGAGACGAGTTCTAAATCATTTCCTTTTTGTAATTCATTGTGAATGAGGTTAAAAATAGCTTCCATGTTTTTTACCTTCTCTCTGAAGTCAAGTTATCACTTTAATTGTGATTTCTGATTGGTGCTGCCTTGACATCTTCCTTTTTGGCTTTGATTTTTCTACCTTGCTGATAATCTTTAACACTATTTAAAACTAAGTTTAAAACAATTGCTAGGATTGTTGTCAAAATAACTTCAGAACTGCCAAAAATTGTGTAAACCCATTCTGGGAAACCTTGTAAAGAATTTGGAGATTGGGCAACGCCAATCCCAGCTGCTAATGACAAGCCCACAATACCAGTGTTCGTCGAAGTTAACCCAGCTGAAGCGATTGTTTTGATCCCAGTCATGGCAATAATAGAGAAGACAGAAAGTGTCGCCCCACCAATTACCGCGTATGGAATCGTTACCAAAAGTGAAGACAATTTTGGTACAAATCCGGCAACAATAAGGATGCCTGACGCAAAAGTCAGGATCCATTTATTGACAGCCTTTGTGTCGATGGTGAGACCGACATTTTGACCAAAAGTGCCCACTGGTACTGCACCGAAGAAACCGCCTAACAAGTAAGCTAGACCTTGTCCAGTAATCGCACCAGACAATTCTTTGTCCGTTGCTTCCCGGCCCATAGCACCAGTCGTTGTTGCTGAGAATTGACCAACAGATTGGACAACTTCAACAATAAAGACAATTGTTAATGTAATAATTGGAACGGCATGAAAAGACATCCCAAAGTGCAATGGTTCAACAATTTGAAAATAACCCGCAGATTTTACCGCGTCAAAATTAACCATACCTAAGAAGAAAGCAAAAGCATAACCAACGACCATACCAATTAAGATCGATGATAATCTCAACAAGCCCTTAGAGAAATAATTTAGGACAAATACCACCAAGAATGTGACGATTGCCACTAACCAATTTTGTGCTGAACCGAAATTTGCACTGCCTTCACCACCGGCCATATACTTAATGGCCACTGGGAATAACGAAAGCCCAATGCTTAAAATAACGGTTCCGCATACAATAGGCGGAAATAAGAAACGTATCTTCTTAAATGCAAACCCCAACAATATTACTGCGATACTCCCGACGACAGTGGCGCCGAATATATCTGATATACCATAGTCCTTACCAATTACTAATAAGATTGGCATACATGCAAAACTAGACCCTAGTATTACAGGTAAACGTGCGCCGAAAATGCCAAAGATAGGGAATAACTGCATTAATGTCGCGATACCAGCCATGACCAATGAGATTTGGATCATCAGTGTCGTATCTGCGGCACTAAGGTTTGTTGCTTTTGCAATCATTATACCTGGTGTAATGATACCCGCAATTGCGGCCATTACATTTTGCAGTCCGATTGGTGCAACTTCCCCTAATGAAACCTTACCATCATAATTGAATAGGCCTCCTGATTTCTTTTCATTCATAGATATGACCCTTTCCTTCAACGTGTAACAACTGCGTGATTACAAGTCGAAGCTATTAATCTTTAATAGCTACGGCTTCAATTTCAAAGAGACCCCCTGCTGGTAAGTTTGCAACTTCAATGCAAGAACGTGCAGGCAATAGTTCTGTGAAATATTCACCGTAAATTTTATTAATTGTGGCGAAATCATTAATATCCTTTAAGAAAACTGTTGTTTTGACAACATCTTTATAGTCTAAACCAGATGTTTTCAAAATTGCACCAAGGTTTGTTAGACCTTGTTTTGCTTGAGCGGCAACGCCATCAGCTAATTTGCCAGTGGCTGGATCTAGGCCTAATTGACCAGAAACATACAATGTGTCGCCTGCTAAAACTGAGTGAGAATAAGGTCCAACAGCGCTAGGTGCGCCGTCAGAGTTAACTGCCTTTTTAATCATAAGATTGCCTCCAAAAATTATTCGATTAACTATTAAGCTTGGATTGTTGTCCCAGTTTTACCTGCTAAACCATCTTTTGCTTTTTCTAATAATGTGATCAATGTTTTGCGACCTGGTTTGGAGTTAGCAAATTGAATACCAGCTTCAACTTTAGGCAACATAGAGCCTGGTGCAAATTGATCTTCTTTAATATATTGGTTCATTTGATCAACGGTTACGTCAGTCAATGCTTTTTGATCTGGTTTGCCAAAGTTAACAGCAACATTTTCAACGGCCGTTAAGATAACTAACATATCAGCATCAATTCGTTCTGCTAATAAAGCACTGCAGAAGTCTTTATCAATAACTGCGCCAGCACCTTTCAAATGATCATTGGCTTCTTGAGTGACGGGAATACCGCCACCACCACAAGCAATAACTGTTTGATCAGCATCAATCAAAGCTTTGATTGTATCTTCTTCAACAATTGCTTTTGGTCTTGGAGAAGCGACAACTTGACGATAGCCACGACCGGCATCTTCCATAATTTGGATGCCTGTTTCAGCAGCCCGTTTTTCAGCTTCTTCTTTGGACATAAAACGACCAATTGGTTTTGTAGGATTTTGGAAAGCTGGATCATCTTTGTCTACAACAACCTGTGTGGCTACTGTAGCCACTGGTTTGTTAATGCCACGGTGCAATAATTCTTCACGTAATGCATTTTGTAGGTCATAGCCAATATATGTTTGGCTCATAGCTACACAAACAGATAACGGAACTTCCGGATATTTATCCGGATCAAGTTCCGTTAATTGTCCCATTGCCAACTGGATCATACCAGATTGCGGGCCGTTGCCGTGAGATAGAACAACTTCATAGCCTTCTTCGATTAAATCGACGATGGCTTTTGAAGTTGTTTTCACAGCTTCCATCTGTTCGTGTAGGTTATTCCCTAATGCATTACCTCCTAAAGCTACAACTACTTTTTTCATAAATACTAGCCTCTTTCAAACATTAATGTAATCTAGTGTATTATTTGAATTCGTGACGTTGTGTGCCGCGAGCTTCTAATTCTTTCAATACTTTTGCAGGATCTTTGAATTTGCTCAAGAAGATCATTGCAGCGATCATGTAAGGTTTGAAACTAGCTTGTTTGTATAATTCATCACGGTAGCGATCAAATACAGAAGCGTCAACTTCGCCTTCTTCAGCAGAAACGCCAGTGATGTCAGCAGGCAATGGATGCATGTATAATGCTTTGCCTTCCTTAGTTAATTTCATCATATCTTCAGTACAAGCCCAATCTTTATGTTCAGCATTTTGAGCTAATAATTCTTGTTCTAACTTATCGATGCCGTCAAAGTCGCCTTTGCCGTATAAGTCAGTCCGTTCTTCCATAGCTTTGAATGGTGCCCAGCTCTTGCAGTAGATAACGTCTGCATCTTTGAAGGCAGCTTTCATGTCGTTAGTCTTAGTGAATTTACCACCAGATTTAGCAGCATTCTTCTTAGCAATTTCTTCGATTTCAGGCATAACTTCGTAGCCATCTGGATGAGCTAAAGTAACATCCATGCCATAACGTGTCATCAAGCCGATAATTGCTTGCGCAACAGACAAGGGTTTGCCGTATGATGGAGAATAAGCCCAAGACATAACGATCTTTTTGCCTTTAATGTTTTCAACGCCACCAAATTCATGGATGATGTGGCCTAAATCAGCTAAAGCTTGTGTTGGATGATCTTCATCATCTTGCAAGTCAACTAAGTTAGGACGTTGTTCCAAGATACCATCGCGGTTACTTTCTTTAACGGCATTGATGACTTCGTTCATGTAAGCTGTACCTTTGCCGATATACATATCATCACGGATACCGATAACGTCAGCCATAAATGAGATCATTGTTGCTGTTTCACGAACAGTTTCACCATGGGCGATTTGAGATTTCTTTTCATCCAAATCTTGGATAGCTAAACCTAACATGTTACAAGCACTACTGAATGAGAAACGTGTCCGAGTAGAGTTGTCACGGAAGATAGAGATTGCTAAACCTGAATCAAAAACCCGTGTAGAGATGTTACGTTCACGTAAGTTACGTAAAGCGTCAGCAACTTGTAATGTTGCGTTTAATTCGTCATCACTTTTAGTCCATGTTTGTTGAAAATCTTCACCATACATGTTTTCAATGTTTAATTTGCTAATGCTATTTACTAATGCATCAAAGTTAGCCATTATTTAAAGTCCCCTTATTATTTGTTGTTATTAACGTATACAGTTGGTAATGCAGCAAACATAGCAGCACAGTGTACTAAGTCAATCTTCCAAGTATGTTCGTTAGAAGCATGCGCTTGAGCTTCAGCACCAGGGCCAAAACCGATACATGGAATGCCATTACGACCCATGATAGAAACACCGTTTGTAGAGAATGTCCATTTGTCTAACAATGGGCGAACTTTACGCATTTCGATTTGTTCAGCAGGGCCTTGGCGAACATCACCCCATAAGTTGTGGTGTGCTTCCATCAATGCTTTTGTAACTGGGTGATCTTCTGGGATAACCCAAGTTGGGAAGTAAGCTTCGATAGGATAAGATAAACCAGTGTAGCTTGGACGATCATAGTTGTACATAGAAACTTCAACATCGTCACTATATTTTTGAACAGCAGGTAATTGACGAATTTCTTCCAAGCAGCTTTGCCAAGTTTCGCCAGCAGTCATACGACGGTCTAATGAAACAGAGCAGCCATCAGCAACGGCACAACGACTTGGTGAAGAATAGAAGATTTGTGAAGCAGTAACAGTACCTTGGCCTAAGAAACGTGCTTCTTTCCATTCTGGGTTGTATTTTTCATCTAACATTCTAGCTAAGCCACGGATAACAGTGCTATCGCCAGCGCCATTGTTGTTCAAAGCACGAACGTCTTGTAAAATATCAGCCATCTTGTAAATTGCGTTATCACCACGTTCTGGAGCAGAACCATGGCAAGATAAACCTTTAACGTCAACGCGGATTTCCATACGGCCACGTTGTCCACGATAGATACCACCATCAGTAGGTTCGTTAGAAACAACGAATTCTGGGCGAATCTTGTCTTCGTTGATGATGTAATGCCAGTTTAAGCCATCACAGTCTTCTTCTTGAACAGTAGCAGCAACTAAAACAGTATATTTATCATTTAAAAGACCTAAATCTTTCATGATTTTAGCGCCATAAACTGCAGATGCGATCCCGCCTTCTTGGTCAGAAGTACCACGGCCACCGATTTCAGTTTCAGTTTCATAGCCATCATATGGATCAAATTTCCAGTTCTTGATTTCGCCGATACCAACTGTATCGATGTGACCGTCTAAGGCGATCAAAGTTTCACCAGTACCCATATAGCCTAATAGGTTACCCATTGGGTCAACTTCAATTTTATCAAAACCAACTTTTTCCATTTCTTCCTTGGCACGGGCTATCTTGTCGCCTTCTTCAGCACTTTCGCCAGGGATTTTAACCATGTCACGCAAGAACTTAGTCATTGCGTCTTGATATTTAGCAGCTTGTTCTTTAATTGCATTGTAATCTAATTCTACTTTAGTCATTATTTATTAATCCCCCATAAAATTTTCTTGTAATTATCTGGATCTGTATCCCCTTCAGTAGAGAACATCAATACTTTAGAGTTTTCATCCAATTGTAATTGTGCTTTCATATCAGCATAAGCTGGATCTTGCATTAATGTTGAAACTAAGCCCATACCAACGGCACCAGATTCACCGGAAACAACTTGTGGATCGCCTTTGATTGGTGCACCTAACATCTTCATGCCGCGTTCAGTAACCCAGTCTGGGCAAGAAGCGAAGTTGGCAACGTGGTTTCTCAAAATATCAAATGAAATGGTATTTGGTTCGCCACAAGCTAAGCCAGCCATGATTGTTTGTAAATCGCCAGTTGCAAAATGAATCTTATCATCATTTGCTTCAGCTGTTTGGTACAAGCAATCTGCAACTTGTGCTTCCATAACCGTCATGATTGGTGGGTTTTCAGGGAACAAGTTAGCGAAGAAACCAACAACAGCCCCAGCTAAACTACCAACACCTGCTTGAATGAAGACGTGTGTTGGACGTTCAACGCCAGCTTCACGTAATTGTTTTGCAGCTTCAAGTGCCATTGTGCCGTAACCTTGCATAATCCAAGTTGGGATCTTTTCATAGCCGTCCCAAGCAGTATCTTGAACCATTACGCCGTTTTCGTTAGCTTCTGCCAAAGCATTAGCTTTACGCACACATTCGTCATAGTTGACGTCTTCAATTGTAACTTCAGCGCCTTCTTTTTTGATGTTATCAAAGCGCATTTTAGTAGAGCCTTTAGGCATCAAAACAACTGATTTTTGACCTAATTTGTTAGCTGCCCAAGCAACACCACGACCATGGTTGCCGTCAGTTGCTGTGTAGAAAGTAACTTGGCCTAAGTCTTCTTTTAATTTAGGTGAAACCATAACGTCATAAGTGATTTCAGAGACGTCTTTACCTAGTCTTTCAGCAATGTAATTAGCCATTGCAAAAGAACCACCTAATACTTTAAAAGCATTTAAGCCAAAACGATAAGATTCATCTTTTACAAACATATCGTTTAAGCCTAAGAAACCAGCCATGTTCTTTAGTTCAGCTAAAGGTGTTTCCTTATATTGTGGGAAACTCTTGTGGAAGTTCTGGGCATTTGTAATCGCCTTTTGATTCATTAAATCAAGATGTTTGTCGTCTGTTTTTGATAATTGGTTTTTGATAATTTTAAGTTCAGCCAATTAAAAATCCTCCTTAGTTTTTTGTTTTTGATCTATAATTCATTTGTTGAAATTATATTCACTTTCATGACGGGCAATAAACTGACCTTGTTGACCTTTGAGTAGTTTGCCGTCTTCAGCAACCTTTTGACCTCTCAGATAAACTTGATGAGCAGCCCCTTGTGTCTTGAATCCTTCATAGGCAGTGTAATCAACGTTTGACAATTGTGTCTTTGCGGAAATTACGTTTTGTGCTTTTGGATCCCAGACAACGATGTCTGCATCACTACCGGTTTGAATGACCCCTTTTTGAGGATACATCCCAAATTGGTGTGCGGCGTGTTCTGACATCAGTCCGACGAACTGTTCTGGGGTGATTTTGCCACCGGCAACCCCGGCGGTGTACATTAACTCACCGCGGGTTTCCACCCCAGGCATGCCGCCAGGAATCTTTGTAAAGTTATCTTTGCCAACAACTTTTTGATTCTTAAAGTTGAACGCACAATGGTCGGTACCCATCGTATCAATCTCACCGTTCTCCAACCCAGTCCACAAAGCTGCAATATCTGCAGGTTTTCTAAGTGGTGGTGAGCAGATATATTTGGCACTTTCAAAGTCTGGCAAGTCGTAAAGCCGGTCATCTAAGAAGAAATACTGTGGACAACTTTCCACGAATACCTTTTGACCACGTTTACGCGCTGCACGGACAACTTCCAAAGATTCTTTAGTGCTAAGATGTACAATATTGACCGGAAGATCCGCCAAAGCTGCAATGGTTAAGTAACGCTCAATTGCTTCAGCTTCTAGGATGTTCGGGCGGGTAATGGGATGATATTTTGGCGCGTAGCACCCGGCAGCAAGATATTCCTGCTGCAATGCATTGACAAGATCCCCGTTTTCACAGTGAATCCCCAACATGCCATGGACAGCTTTGATGGCTTTCATAGCTTCATAAATGCCATCGTCACTGACGCGTAAATTATCATAAGCCATATACATTTTGAAAGAAGTGATGCCCTTGGCTGCCATTGCTTTAATTTGTTCAGCCATATTATCGGACCATTCAATCACGGACATGTGGAATGTATAGTCACAAGATGTTTTGTCCTTGGATAAACGATTCCAAGTATCTAGGCAATCTTGTAAGCTATGTCCCTTTTGTGGTGTTGCCATATCCATTACAGTCGTCGTGCCCTTCGCAACTGCCGCAACACTTGCTGTTGGGAATTCATCTGAAACGTTTAAAGTGCCGGGGCCATTATCCAATTCCATATGGGTATGCGTATCAATAAACCCGGGGAAGAGGAAGCAGCCATCTGCGTCCACGATTTCAGAATCTTTTTGCGGTAGGTCAACGCCCATCTCAACGATTTTTTCACCGTCGATTCGGACATCTAATTGCCGTTGACCATTGGTAGAGACGACTGTACCGCCTCGAATTAAAAGTGCCATCCTTTTTATTCTCCTTTTATATCATAAATCCTAATCTGCTAAGCAGTAGCTGTAATCATCAATAACAGTTTCCATTAAGTCTAATAGGCCGTTTGGAATGTCAACAATTGTTTCTGTTAAACGAATTGTCTTTTCTTGGTGATCGTAACGAACTAAGCATTCTTTCTTAGCTGCATCGATAACGTAGAAGCCTTGGTTTGTACTGTTGTTGAAATCTTCTTTACTATTGAATAGCGTGAATTTATCTTTATAAGGTGCGCTAGAGTATGGGCAGAATGTTTCGCAGTTCCCACATTCATTACACATACGATCGATGTGCATGATTTGTGGATTGCCGTTAACATTAACGACGATATTGGCACGGTTAGGACATACATCAACACATGATTCACAAACTGTAGAACATTCTAGACAACGACCGGCTTGTGTTGTATCACAATCTGGTGTAATCAAGTTGCCACGTTTTGCACGAGGTTCTGCTAAGTTGATGTTTTGGTTGTCTGTTTCAAAGTTCTTATTGTGAACTTCGCCGTTAACTTCGCCGCAGATGTTGTTTGCAGCTTTTGTTGCATCTGCAATTGCTTCAACAATTGTTGCTGGGCCGCGGTTTGCATCCCCAATAACATAAGTCTTAGGCAAGTTTGTTTCTAAAGTCATTGGGTTAGATTTAACATAACCTTTTTCGTCTGTTTCAATACCAATGCTTTGGTAGAATTCAGTATCAATCTTTTCACCGACTGCAGAAATAACTGTGTCTGCAGCGACTTTTTGGAATTTACCAGTGCCTTTTGGTGCCCGACGACCAGAAGCATCGCGTTCGCCAAGTTCCATGATTTCGCAAGTTAATTCGTTGTTTTCAAGGCTGATTGGTGATAATAATTCTAAGAAGTTCACACCATCATCCATTGCAAAAATCAATTCTTCTTCGTCAGCAGGCATGTTCCGTTTGTTACGACGGTAAACAAGAGAAACTTGTTTGACACCAGGTAAGCGTTTTGCAGCTCTGGCACAATCCATTGCAGTATTCCCACCGCCGACAACGACAATGTTTTCACCATAAGGATTGATTTCAGTATTTTCACGGTTCGCTTTTAAGAATTCCAAGGAATTGATTGCAGAACCTTTTGTTAAACGTAAGTTATTATGACGCCAAGCACCAATTGCATAAACAACGTTTTCGTAACCTTGTTTGTGTAATTCGTCTAAGCTTGGTGCAGCTTGACCGTTTTTGAATTCGGCACCCATGAATTTGGCTAAGCCAACATCATTTTTAACGCTTTGTGCAGATAACCGGAATTCTGGAACGATTTGTGTACAAACACCACCAGGTTCATCAGCTTTATCAAAGACAGTTACTGGCATGCCTTCGCGAGCTAACAAGTAACCAGCAGAGATCCCTGCAGGGCCGCCGCCGACAACTGCTGTCTTAGGTGCATCTTTAACAGGTGTTGGTTTTTCCATTGTTGCTAATAATTCATCATAAGCATGTTCTGCAGCTTCTAATTTCACGCCGCGGATATCAATGGCACCTTCATAAAATTGACGGGTACATTTTGTTTCACATGGGTGAGCACAAATTGTCCCAGTAATAAATGGCAATGGGTTTTTGTCTACGATAACTTGTAAAGCATCCAAATACTTGCCTTCGCTGACGTAACGTAAGTAAGCAGGAACATCTTGGTTAATTGGACAACCACCAGTACCACGACATGGTGCTGTGTAGCAATCTAATAATGGTAATTTTTCAGCGATCTTTGGTGTTACTGGTAATTTAACAGATTTTTGATATAATGCTTGTTCATTAGCTTTTTTAACTAATTCTGTTAATTTATCTAATTTCAATTGAACGTGCGTTGGATAATCTAATGTGCTAACAACATTTGCAATTTGGGTAATCCGTTGATAAGCACCTGGTTTTAAGAGTGTTGTTGCAAAAGTGATTGGCCAAATACCTGCTTCAAAGATGTCTTTAACGTTGAAAACATCTGCCCCACCAGAATAAGAAATTTGTAATTTGCCATGGAAAGCATCTGATAATTTCTTAGCAACTGCAATACTCAATGGGAACAATGAACGGCCGGACATGTACATTTCATCGCCTGGTAATTCATTTTGCTTGATTTCTACAGGGAATGTATTGGTAATCTTCACACCAAAGCTGACTTGTTCGTCATCAGCTAAAGCTTGTAACCGTTGGATCATTGGTACAGCATCTTCAAATTGAAGATCTTCAGTAAAGTGATGGTCATCAAAGGACATGTAATCATAACCTAATTCGTCCACAACTTTACGCGCATAATCGTAACCTAATAAAGTTGGGTTACATTTAATGAATGTATTTAAATGCTTTTCATGGATTAAATGAGATGCAATTTTTTCAATTTCATCTGCAGGACAACCATGTAAAGTAGATAATGTAATAGAATGAGAAACTCTAGGGCTAATAGATGCCAAATATTTTTCATTAATTCTTGTGAATCTTGGCAATAATTTCTTAGCAGCTGTCATGCATTCTTCCCAAACGGGTTGTTTGGAAGCATCTTGCATACTATCAATATAGTTTTGAACTTTTTCAGACTTAATGCCTTTTAGATCATAGCCAACACTCATGTTGAAGATGAAGCCATCAGGACTGCCTAAGTTTAATTCACGGCTCAATAATTTTAAGACGAACCATGCTTTAGCATATTCTTCAAATGCATCTGGAACACGTAATTCTGTAGACCATTCAACGTTGTAAGCTTCGTCACGGGCGTTGATACATGGCTTTTCAACAGGTAAGTTTTCGCCATCAATAATTTGAACTGTCTTAACTTCGAAGAAACGAGAACCTGTTAAGTAAGCTGCAATAATATTTTGTGCTAATTGGGTATGTGGACCAGCGGCCGGGCCAACTGGTGTTTCCATTTCTTCCCCAAATAGTGAGATTTTTTTGTTTGGATCAGCTTGGAAAAATTTGCGAACACCGAAGATTGTACCGTTTCGTTTGTATTCTTCTAAGATCCATTCTAGTAATGCTTCGATTGAAATCGGACGCATAATATCACTCATGTTTACACCCCTTATTTATTAATGTTGTCCCAAAGTCTTTGGGCTTGAACTTGTGCATCAGCATAGACAGCTGCTTCATCGATACCTTGAAGTTCACGATTACGCATCCGAACTTCACCACCAATGATCGTGTCACGTACGTTGCCGCCGTTCATACCGAATAAGATATGAGAGTTAATATTGTCAGCTGTAATTGGTGTTGGTGCGCTGTAATCTAAGACGATAACGTCAGCAGCAGCATCTGGTTCTAAAACACCAAGTTTTGTTTGGAAGTAATGATTTGCCATCTTAGGGTTATTTTCAAATAACATTGTTGGTACTTCACCCCAAGCAGCATTTGGATCTGCTAAGTGGTCTTTATGGATTAAGTTGGCAAACTTATAAGATTCTGTTAAATCATTTGTGAAGCCGTCTGTACCCAAGCCAACTGTTAAGCCATATTTATTCATCATTGTCATTGCTGCTGGTGTGCCAACCGCATTCCCCATGTTTGATTCAGGGTTTGTAACGACCATTGTTTCAGTGTCTTTTAGAAGTTGCATTTCTGAAGGGCCGATGTGGATACAGTGGCCAGCCATTGTTTGTTTGCCTAAGATACCTGCATTGTAGAGACGATCAACAACGGGTTGTCCGCAACGTTGTAATGAATCCGTAACATCTGAAATCCCTTCAGCAATATGTATATGGTAACCAATGCCTTCAGGTGTGAAACTCTTTGCATATTCCAAAGTTTCGTCAGATAATGTAAAGGAAGCATGCATCCCCATCATTGCGTGTTGCATATCATCATTACGTTGTGCAACCGCTTTAATGAACCGTGCATTTTCAGCAACTGAAGCTTTCATTTGTGCTTCGCCATTTCTATCTGAAACTTCATAGCAGAGACAAGTCCGAACGCCCATTTCATCAGCAGCTTGGCTCAAAGCATCTAAACTGCCATCAACTTCGCCGTAACTTGCATGGTGATCAAACATTGTTGTTACACCATTTTTAATACTGTCTAGATAAGCAACACGACCACTTGCTAAGGTCATCTTGTTATCTAATTCGTTGTCTAACCGGAACCATTGACCTTTTAAAATATCCAAGAAGTTTTCAGGGTGATAACCATTAATAGATAATCCCCGAGCGAAAGTGCTATAAATGTGATTATGCATGTTAACAAAGCCAGGCATGATCACACCGTTTTTGGCATCGATAAATTCAGCATCTGGGTACTTCTTACGTAAATCATCAGTGGTGCCAACTTCCTTGACCTTTTTACCATCAAGAGCGACGCAACCGCCTTTAATAAAACTATTTACTGCTGAACGTGTAACCAGATAACCATTACCAATTAGTAACATGTTTCTCCTCCTTCTGTATCAAACGGGAAAACGATTTCAAAGTTTTTTGTTAATATCTTCACTTATGAGTATAACACCTTCACTTAAAAAAATGAAGTCTACCTAAAAAATATTTATTTGCTTTGTTAATATTAGGGATAACCCTTATGTGCTGCGGGTTTCATCCGCTTAAAATCCTCAAAATCTGTTTGAATACAGATAAATACCTAAAAATTTGTTTTGTTTTTTATCCAAAAAACACAAAAAAAGTCGAACTGATTTTTTAAGTCAGTTCGACTTTTTCACGATATAACGAATTATTTTGCTAAGATTAAGCCATTTTTCAATTAACTCAGTACTTTTTGCTCAATGGTAGCGCTTTAATTCGTGATTTAACAATATCTAGATTGTGAAACTAAATTTTGTACAATTAAACTAAATATTTTTTAGTTTTTATTTATTTACCTAAATTTATTCAAAAAAATATTGATGTCGATCTAATAACAACCCAAAGCTTAACATTAATAAAGCCATCACCATTAACAGGCCGATGATAAATCCCCAGCTGTGCCATTGACTGTACAGCATGCTAGCTGCAATAGGGCCGACTGCAGCAATCAGATAACCCATCGACTGCGCCATCCCTGAAACCGCCACAGTTTCTGACAAATTCCGAGATTTTAAAGAAAATAAAATCATGGACATATTAAAGCCAGAGTTTGTTGCAAAACCTAAAAAGATACAGCTAAAAATGCCTAAGCCAATGGAGGTCCCTGGAATTAACAAGCTGCCTAACCCTATCAAGAATAATAAACCGGTCATTAACATTAACGGCGCCTGCCGCTGCCGATGTCCAGCGATAATTGGAATTAAATAAGACATTGGCACTGCCGCCAGCTGCATCACCCCTAATAACAGGCTGCTGGTATTTTGACTCAGGCCATGATCCACTAAAATCTGGGGCAGCCAAGTTAAAATTGTATAAAATAATAAGGATTGGATACCCATGTAGCCCGTCATAAACCAACTTGTCTTTTGCTTCCAAACATTAGCATTGGGTACTTCGGTAGTTGTGGCCTGGGCTGTCTTAGGTGCAGCAGCCTGGTAACGTTTCGTTGCTAAAGCCACTAACCCCGTTAAAATTGGGAAGAAGACCAGTACTTGAAACATAGTCTGCCAACCAATTTGGGAGGCCACTGGTGCGCTAATCCCTGCTGAAACGGCACTGAAAATTGTCATCGACAAAGAATAGACGCTGGTCATCACCCCTATTTTATTCGGGAAAAATGTTGAAACTATCGCTGGTGCCAAAACATTTAAGACAGCAATACCGGCACCAACTAATAATGTACCCAACAATAATAGTTCAAATGAGTAGACCCGGATAAAAAAACCTGCCGCTAAAACCAACAAGGCAATACTCAAGATTCGAATCAAACCAAATTTTTGCCGCAGACGATCCACAAAAGGCGATACAGCCGTAAAGCAAAGCAACGGGATCGTCGTTAAACTCCCCAAAAACCAGCCTGGTAAATTCAAACTATGTTGAATATTACTTAAAACTGGCGGTACAATCGTTAACCCCGTACGCATATTTAAACCAACTAAAATAAGTAACGTCACCACTAAAATAGCGAGCCGTTTTGAATTTGCTTGTGTTTTCAGTATTAATTCCCCCTAAATAATCTTGCTGCTATTCGAGTCGCCACGTTACATCCGTATCCCCCTTGTAACAGCTCCATTTTTTATAGCAGGATTAATACCTAAATTTTACCATAATTAGACATTTTTTGAGCATGCTAAAAAATTTTTATTCTCTGCCTATTAATAGGTAGTTATCCGCTGGCCAATAAAAAAGACTAGGTCAAAAGTTAATTTGCCTAATCTTTCTTGTTTATTATTCCAGTTATTTACGCTTTATCAAATATCTTCGTGGACAAATAACGTTCCCCATTATCTGGCGCAACGGTCACGACTGCTTTACCTTGTCCTAATTTTTTGGCAATTTCAATGGCCCCAAAAATATTGGCACCAGCAGAAATCCCTGGCAAGAACCCTTCTTTTTGAGCAACTTCTCGAACTGTCGCAATCGCCTGCTCACTAGTAACTTCCATGATATCATCATATAACTTCGTATCCAAAACATCAGGCACAAAACCAGCACTGATCCCTTGAATCTTATGCTTGCCACCGTGACCTTCCTTTAGAACGGGTGATTCTGCCGCTTCTAAAGCATAAATTGCGACTTCTGGATTTACTTTGCGCAATGCCCGGCCAACACCAGTTAACGTGCCACCAGTACCTACCCCAGCTACAAAAGCATCTGGCGTCTGGCCATCAAAAGCCGCAATAATTTCTGGACCAGTCGTTTGTTCGTGGATATTAGGATTTGCTGGATTATTGAATTGTAATGGTAGGAAGTAATCTTTTTCTTCAGCCAACTTTTTAGCAGTGGCGATTGCGCCAGGCATGCCATCAGCCCCTGGTGTCAAAATTAATTCTGCGCCGTAACCTTGCATCAATTGACGCCGTTCCAAACTCATTGTTTCCGGCATCACGATAATCAAATGATAACCCTTGGCCGCCGCTACTAAAGCTAAACCGATTCCGGTATTGCCAGAAGTTGGTTCAATAATCGTTGCCCCTGGTTTTAAGCGGCCATCTTTTTCTGCCGTTTCGATCATAGCTAGTGCAATTCGGTCTTTAATAGAACTGCCCGGATTGAAAAATTCCAATTTTACGTAAACATCTGCCGCACCTGCGGGTACTACTTTATTTAATTTTAATAATGGTGTATTACCGATTAATTCTGTAATTGTTTGATTTGCTTTGACCATGTTAAAACCTCCGTTAATTTGTTTGAATTTGTTGCAACCAATTCTTAAAAAATTGCTGTTGTGTGTGCTGCCATGGGAAAGCTTCCCGTTCTAAAGTCAGAACAGAAGCTGCTGTGGCATGGGGTTTAGCGTAATGTCGCTCTGGGTGTGCGGTAACTTCTCGCTGATATTCATCTGCTAGTCCAGAACCACCATATTCTAAATGAGAAAATAAGAAATTTTCATTACCTTGCTGATTTTGAATTAAAAATAAATTGTCTGTACGGCTTTTAGCCACTTCAACGAGTTCCGGATGGGCTTCAATATCCCAAATATTAGATTCAGCGTAACGGGCATGGGGTGCAATAAAGCCATTGGTTAACCCTGATAAAATTGGCGCCTCTGTTAAAATCTGATGCGGATAAGCCCCAAAAATCTTTTGCGGTAAATCGTGCTTGCCAATTTGATACAACTCATGCAACGCCACCATTGCTCCCCAGCAGAAGTACAGCCGCTGCGGTACTTTTTCCAATACCTTTAAAAGCGCTTGAATCTCATGAATATAAGTAACATCCTCAAACGGCAACTGTTCGATGGGGGATCCTGTAATAATAAACGCATCTAGTTTTGAAACTTCCGCTAAGTCTAACGGCTGCAGCTGCTTTAAAACCGCCGTCGGGATCTCTCGACCATCATAATAGTGTCTTGGATAATAAAAATGTAATTGAACATCGTATTCCGGATAGCGTGTTAAAATCTGTTGAAAATCATGATTTGTATTTATTTTATGATGCATTAAATTCAAAATACCAATGTGTAATTGCCGGCAATTCATGAAAATTCATCCTCTCATCTAAGTTCGTCTATACGTGTTAAATCAATAATCACCTTCTTAGTTCGGTGCTACAAAATACTTCAGTCAGCGATACTTGCACTAAAAACAACATCGCCCCCGCACCCCACTGAGTGATAATCCTACGAACTGACAATATAACTTTGTTTTACAATAATTATATGAATATATGATGGATTTTAGATTAATTTTTTTTGCCATAAAAAAAGACTCCTATACAATTTGATGAAATGTCTACAATTAGCCATTCATAACATTAGGAGTCAGTAAATTTGAGATTTATCGCCTAGTTCACATAAAACTAAACTGCACCAAAAAATGCTGATTCCTTAAAGTATAAGAATCAACAACAGCAATATGACGCTGTAAAATTATTGGTATATGGGTGTGACACTGTCGTTAAAACTCTAAATTCACTTTTCAACACCAGGCACACCCCTTTTCTGAACGATTTTTGTTGCCACCATCATAGCAGTGTTTCAAATTAATGTCAAACGGTCTATTATATTTATTAATCGTAACTATTACAGAATATAATAGTTTTACGCTTCAAAGCTTGATCTCAGTGATACAATTATATTGATTGCGTAAATAATTATTTTAATACTGCTGTAAACTCACAGAAATGAGGCAAATTTATGAGCTATCAAGCAACATGGACAAATGAAAAAATTAACAAGAATGAAACTAGTAAACTCAAAACAGATGGTTTGGATGTTTTTAAAATGCTTCCAGACCTCATCAAAAAACCCTTTCCAGAGATCGACAAAAGCTATTACATGTACTTTAAATATGCCGGCTTAACCGTACAAAAGCCCCAAGATGCCGGCAACTTTATGATGCGTATCAAAGTTCCCGGTGGTATTTTAACGGTTGCACAAGCAACTCACTTAGCCAAAATCGCTGAAACTTACGGCCATGGCTATATTGATTTAACCACCCGCCAATCTGTCCAATACCACTGGATCCCCTTTGCCAAATTACCTGAAATTTTTGCAGGCATTGAAAACGTAGGCCTAACAACAACTGGTGCTGAAGGCGATATTACCCGCAATGTCATTGGCAATCCTCTAGCTGACATTGATCGCAATGAATTATTTGATACCCAGCCCCTTGTTGACCAAGTCAATCAGCGTTTTCAAGGCAATCGTGACTACTCTAATTTACCTCGGAAAATGAAAATTTCGATCAATAGTAATTTATTCAACGCTGGCAATGCTGAGATCAACGATCTTGCATTTACCCCTGCAACAAAGCTGACTGATAATGGTAAAATTCAAGGCTTTAACGTTAAAATTGGTGGTGGTCTTGGGGCAATGCCGTTCTTAGGCTTAGCTATGGATATCTTTGTCCGCCCGGAACAAGTTGCTGATGTATCTGAAGCCGTTGTCAGTCTTTACCGAGACTATGGCTACCGCCGTAACCGCAGCCATGCGCGCTTGAAATTCTTGATCAAGGATTGGGGCGTTGCTAAATTTGAGACCAAATTACGCGCACTGATGCCTGATTTGCTCACTGCTGGTCATGATGAAGTCATCGGCTGGTCTAACGGTACTGCACTTGGCCTGCATCCCCAGCGACAAGCCGGTTTTTACTATTTAGGTATCGGCATCCCTTCTGGCCATTTAGCCGCTGAAGACTTTAAAGCATTCGTTGCTTTAGCTGCCCAATATGGTCACAATGAACTGCGCTTAGACCACAATCAAGATTTGATCATTCCTTGGTTGGCGCAAGCCGACTTAGCAGCGATTCAAGCCAGTCCAATTTTGCAAAAATTCAGCGCCACCGATCAGACATTGATGAGCATGGGCACTACTTGCACCGGTGCAGAGTATTGCAACCTCGCTAACGCCCATACAAAAGAACTTTTTGAACCATTGTTTCACACTTTAGACGACCGCTTCAATTTCAGTAATCCCCCACGAATTACGCTGACTGGCTGTGGTAACGGCTGTGCCCATCGTGCTATTGCGGATATTGGGATCGAAGGTACAACGGGTAAAACTTTAATGGGTGAACGTGTGGAAGCATACAAATTATCGGTTGGCGGCAGTTTATTAAACGGCGGTCATTTCGCTATACCATTAAAAGGAAAAGTTTCACAAATACAGTTAGCTGATGCATTGACTGCGATTTTATCAGACTACCAAAATCATAAAATTGATAATGAAAACTTTTATAATTATTATTCACGTCAAGAAAATCAATATTTTCAAGATATTTTGGATGAATATCTGGTAAAATTAACACCAGAGATGCGTATAAAATAATTAATTGCTCAAAGGAAGTATGGCTATGACAACTGGTATCTTATATGTCCTTCACGGACGCCGGGATAAAATCCCATCGGCGAATTTAAATTTAATCTATTCCATCCAAGCTCGATATGACATGCCACAGGCGATCGGCTTTTTGGAAGGCGACACGCAAACACTAGAAGCGCAGGCATTAGCACTGCAAGAAAAAGTCAGCCACCTTATCGTTATCCCGGTTCTTTTATTCCCAGCAACCCATGTCCTTTGGGATATCCCTAAACGCTTAGCGGCAATTTGTCGCCCAGAGTTAACCTATCAAATGTTGGCACCTTTAGGTACAACTGAGGCTGTCTTTGCTTTTTTAAGAGAACAGCTTTATACCGCCACTAAGCATTATGTGAATCGTTCCATTTTGCTAGTTGCCCATGGGACTAAACACTTTACAGAGCCGTTTGACGAGTTGCAAGTCATTGGTCAAAAACTGCAGACCGCATTGCATACACCAGTGATTTGCGCAAATTATGTAGGTCCCCACCAAGTCCAAGAAGTTGCGCCTAATATTGTGAATTATATTCTAGTTCAGCCGCTATTTTTGACAGATGGCCGCCTCGTCCACAAGATAGAAGACAGGATCAGAGACTTTCATCCGAATGCTGTTTTTTTGCCAACTTTGGAAAATAATCCAGCGCTGAAGGCTGCTATTTTGGAACGTTTGCATGATGCGGGATTATAAGTTTTACGGCTTAAATTAAAAAAACCAAATCAAAAAATTAATTTTGATTTGGTTTTTTTATTTGTGTTACTTGTATGAGCTTATTGATTGGAAAATCGCCGCTACCAATGATTCTCAAAAGTCTAACTATTTAAATGCGATTCCATAGCCTCCAGATAACGTTTCATTGCGGCATTAATCAATAAGCAGTAGGTTAACATAATACAGCCGATAATTAACAATAAGAATGCCAACGCCACCAGCCAGCCTTGCGCTAATCCTTGACCCAAAATAAGTAAAATTACGGCAATAATATCTACCACACCATAATAATTAAACTGTAAAAAACGATATGCCCGCTTAACCCGTCGAATAGAGGTTTCCGATAGCTGTTTGGCAATGGAACGTTGCTGTATTGTCAGCTTCTCTTGGTCTTCAGTTGTCATCGTTTGAATATTGTAATGCAGCTTTTGAATGACAATTGCGGTTTTTTTGCGCGCCATTTCCAAATTTAAAAAGCCATGATAGGCTAATAAAATCATAAAAACAACCGTACTAATAATTTGAATCATAATACCTATCCTTTGTAATTAATATATCTTTAATTATAGTTTAATAAGACAAAACCATAATTAAAGCCTACCACACTTTAGTTCGCTGTGTTAGAGTTTAACTCAATTTTATGATAAAAATAAATGCTAATTTTCTAAAAATCTAAAAATCGGCGGATACTGAAAATGATTAATTTCAAAGTGATAATAGAGATGATTTTATGATTTACACCCTGCCAACTGCTAATCAACGGTTAACGCCACCGATGATCTAGACTTATTGCCAGCATTTGGGTCAGTATTCGATTTACAGATACCTAAAATTCAGAATTTCTGTGAATAAAATCTGATTTTCTAGCTTAATACTTTCAAAAAATGGTATCCTTTAATAAGGGATAATTATCAATAGAACCAAACGAGGTGTTAAAATGGCAGATAATGTATTGATGGGTTTACACATTCGTAAAGATTCACCAGATGGCGAATGGTATTTAAAGACGGATAAGGTTTACAAATGGCGGATTACGAGCAAAACAACGGGGCAGCCTAAACCTGGTAATTTGGCAATTGTACAGACTAAATTTGGTACTCGAAATGTTTTAGTTTATGCAACAAAGGAAGTTAAAAATAATGTTGCTGATCTAAAACCAGTTGTAAAATTTCAAGATCACTCTAGTAAAAATGCAAAAATTGTGAAAACTTTTGAAGCATTCTATAATAAAAAATAATTATATTCTATAATATTCTAAATGTCAGATTTCTATTAAACTAGCATTTAGAATATTTTTTTGTTACTTTATTATGAAAACGTTTTATTGAAAATTTTCGGTATCAAAAACACAAAAAATTTTTATTTTCCTAAATTTTTTTTAGGTTTATCCCCAAAACCGTCATTTTATGTGCTATGATAGATACATAGACAAGATATAGGCTTTTAGAAATTAATTGATTTTAAAATTTTTCTGAAATTAGCTTTCATTTATTACAATTTATGAAACACATCTCTGAAAAGTTCTGAATCACTGGATTTATAAGTTGCCCCTTGATAAAAAAATAAACCGAGTCTGTAGACTCACGAAAGGAGACTTAGGATCTGCCTTTAGTCATTGACTGACTGACGCCGTTCCGACATCTTAATGAAAAAATCAATCACTTATCGTTTAGCAATGCTCCTTATTTCTCTGCTACTTTCAGGTATCTGTCAAGCACTCACTATCTCTACCAAGTTAGGGGCCACAATCTGGTCCGCTTCTTCATTAAACATTTTAGGCGCTATTTTCCAAACCAATGATTTGGCCTTTTTAAACCATTTCAACGGTACAACCATGTTAATCATGAGTTGTCTTGTGGGCTTAGTGAACTTTAAACTGTCACCTGAAAAAGATATTGGTCGATTTTTCCGTAACCTTTTGTTCGTTGTTCCGTTTAGCTACCTTATTCAATTTTTTGTACCATTCTGGCAAATCGTTTTACCAAAACTTCATGCCATTGTACCCAATGACATCACTTGGATTGCCTTAATGATCATTTTGGATATTGTTGGTTTAACCGGAATCGCTTTTGCAGTCTCACTTTATCAACGGGCCAATTTAATTTTGCATCCCTATGATGACTTAGCATTTACCTTGAGATTTTATTATTTCAAAGGCAATGCTGTTAAAGCACAGATTGTTAGTTTTGCAATTCCCGTCGTTTTAACAATTATCATGGTCCTTTTAAATCAAGGTCATCTAATTTCTGTCGGCTTTGGGACAGTTTGGGCTTTCTTTGCGCAAGGTCCAATGACCGCTTTCTTCGATCGCTATGCTTTGCCTGATTTTAAACATCAAGCTTTAAGACGTATTGCAATGCATGCTTAATAAAAAATGAGATAAATATAGAGCTCAGATCAATTTCAACTTTTGATCTGAGCTCTATTTCTTTGCTTATTTATGTTCTGGTATTTGTTTTTTTACTCGAATATAGTGAATTAACAAGGTTATTCCCACCGCAGCAACTAAGATGACAACAAAAGCACTAGGTGGCATTTCAATCCCAATTTGAGGAATCGTCAAAAATAATTTAATCGCAATAATCGCAATTAAAAAGTAAGCCATTGGTTCCAATTCTGGGATCTTTTTCATTAATTTAATAATAATCTCTGCAATGCCCCGCATTACCAAGATCCCAACTAAGCCACCAATTAAGACGATAATTGCATTTGTGGATACGGCCAGTGCTGCTAAAATGGAGTCTACAGAAAAAATAGCATCCATAAACACCATCTGTAAAACAGTAGGCCAAAATTTAGCATTTTTCTTAGTTTTTACAGTTTGTTCCGACTCGTGTTTATGTCGCTTATAGAAGAAACTAATTACGAGATACATTAAATACAACGAACCAATCAACTTAACTTCCCACATATGAATCATGAAAGTTCCTAAGCCAATCATGAGAAATCTTAAAATATAAGAACCCCATAAGCCATATAATAACGCTTCGGTCTGCTGTTTTGGTGTCGGTAAACTTTGGGTTTGTGCCGCTAAAACAACGGCATTATCAACAGATAATAAACACTCCAATAAAATTAAAGAGATAATAATTGACCATGAAGACCATGACGTCAGAATCTCTTGCCATGCCTGGGGATCAAAAAATGGACCGTATAGCTGTTGAAGTACATGTAACACTGAGTGAAATACTCCCTTCTTTTGTATAAACTAGTTCAATTGTACTCCTGTCGTTTCGGATATACACGATATATTTGCAACAACTGTACAGTCTTTTTTTCTAAATTTCCTAAATTTTTACATTTGTCTTATACTTTATAGATACAAGTAAATTGTGCTATAAAGTGAGGATGATATTTATGTTTTTTAAAGGAAACGAAACAGAACTTGGTCGTGTTGATGACAATACACTGCGCAAAAATCTAGCTTACGGTGATGGCTTGATGAATACCCTGGTTATTTTTGAACATGGTTTAGCATCAGATGCCACAATTCCATTTCACAAACATGCACACGTGCAAACAACCTATGTTTTAAAAGGTGCTTTTAAATTTGCCATCAAATACCCTGATCATACAGACGTCCAAGAAGTACATGTTGGCGATAGTATCTACTTCCCTAGTAATTACGAACACGGTTGCATCCCGTTGGAAGACGACAGTCAACTCATTGACTCCTTTAACCCAGTCAGAGAAGATTTTCTTTAAACATTAAAGCTTCATTAACACACGCCCTTAGTGAATATTAGTTAGATAGCCACATTGCTTACCTATAAAGGTACAAGTTAATGTGGCTATTTTAGTATCATCAAATAGCCGTCACAATTCTATCGGACAAAATTTAACTTTTGTCCCTTATTTTCTTCACATATCCAACGTATACTAAAATTATCAAACATAAAGGATTGATAATGATGAAAGAAAATTTTGACTTCTTAATGCCAAGCGTTAACTTCTTTGGCCCGAACGTTATTGAAAAAATTGGTGCTCGCGCTAAAATGCTAAATATGAAACGGCCATTAGTTGTAACTGATAAATTTCTTGAAGGTCTACATAATGGTGCCGTAGAACAAACGATTGCTTCTTTAAAGGCTGCAAACGTAGACTATGTTATCTACAATGGTGTTGAACCTAATCCTAAAGTTCGTAATATCAAGGAAGCAAAAGCCTTATATGAAAAAGAAAATTGTGACAGTATCATCACAGTAGGTGGCGGTTCTGCCCACGATACTGGTAAAGGGACCGGTATCATTTTGACAAATGGTGACGATATTACTAAATTAGCCGGTATCGAAACATTAGATAACCCATTACCACCACTACTGGCTGTTAATACCACTGCCGGAACTGGTTCAGAATTAACACGGCATTGTGTTATTACAAATGAAGCAACCCATTTGAAATTTGTTGTTGTTTCTTGGCGCAACATCCCATTGGTTTCATTTAATGATCCAATGTTGATGCTTGACGTACCTAAGAGTTTAACAGCTGCCACTGGGATGGATGCCTTTGTTCAAGCAGTTGAACCTTATGTTTCTACAAACCGCAACGCTATTACAGACAGTCAATGTATTCAAGCCATCAAATTGATTCAAACCAGCTTACGTGAAGCCGTTGCTAATGGCCATAACGTTGAAGCTCGGACAAAGATGGTGGAAGCAGAAATGTTAGCTGGGATGGCCTTTAACAACGCTGACTTAGGTTATGTTCACGCGATGGCGCACCAATTAGGCGGTCAATATGATGCTCCACATGGTGTCTGCTGTGCGTTATTATTACCAGTTGTTGAAAAATATAACATTATCGCTTGCCCTGAACGTTTTGCAGAATTAGCTGAAATCATGGGCGAAAATACAGAAGGCCTATCCACACGGGACGCTGCTGATTTAGCTATCAAAGCGATGAAACAATTAGCTGAAGATGTTGGTATTCCAAAGAGTATCAAAGCAATCGGTGCTAAACCTGAAGATTTCCCATTAATGGCTGAAAATGCCTTAAAAGATGGCAATGCCTTTTCAAATCCACGTAAAGGTACCAAAGAAGAAATCATTCAACTATTCCAAGAAGCTTATGATGCTGAATAAGGCACTAACCTTTAAGACATCGTTTTATCAGTCGTTAAATCATTTATAAATATTCAAAAATCCTCTTGGATCGATGCCCTGCTGCATCTGCCACAAGAGGATTTTTATTTACCAATAAAGGTCGTGATTTCTTGAAAAAACTCATTAATCAACCGCAAACCGTTGTCCAAGAAATGTTAGCAGGCATTTTAAAAGCCTATCCACAACTGGTCAAAGTACCCCATGTCAACGCCGTAGTCTACCCTCATTTAAATCGGCAAACACGGCTGATCTCCGGTGGCGGCAGCGGCCATGAACCATTGGATGTTGGCTATTTAGGGCCAAATTTATTAGACGCAGCTATTTTAGGCGCCCCTTTTACACCACCAACGCCTGAAGCCATTGTGGCAACCGTCGAATTTTTCAAAATACAAAAGCCCGTAGTTTTTATCATCAAAAATTTTATTGCCGACTTGCATAATTTTAAACAGGCCCAAAAACAACTCATCGCTAAAGGCTATCAAGTAGGCCTCGTTATTGTAGATGATGACCGTTCTGTAAATCCAGACACTTTAAATCTCCGCCGGCGAGGGGTGGCCGGTACAGTGTTTGTTCATAAAATTCTAGGCTATGCGGCCGAAAAAAAAGCGACACTAGAAACACTAGTATCGTTAGGTAAAGCGGTTAATGCCAACTTATGTACCTTAAGTGCTGCCTTTACCGGCAGTGAATTACCAGATCAACAGGCCCCTTCGTTTGAGCTCGCTTCGAATGAAGTTGCTTATGGTGTCGGTATTCACGGTGAAGCTGGCTACCGCAAAGAAGTTTTTCATAGCGCTGACTTATTAGCCCGAGAATTAGTGAATAAGCTTTTACAGACTGCCCCGTTGATCGCTAATGATCATTGCGCCGTTTTAGTAAACGGCCTGGGCGCCTTGCCATTAATGGACCAATTCATTTTTGCCCACGATATCTGTGAACTTTTGACATTAAAACAGATTCAGCCGCAACTGTTAAAAGTTGGTAACTTTTTAACGGCCTATAATATGTCCGGTGTTTCTGTCACCTTATTAAAACTAGTTGATCCAGACTGGTTAACAGCACTAAATGCTGAAGTAACTGGTTTTGCCTGGCATTAAATGGAAATTTCTTGGTGTTCATATCGTGTAATCGGCGCAGTTCGCAGCAACAAACCATTAAATGTATCTTCAATAATTTGCTGCACCGCTTTAAATTCCACCTTTGCATCAATCTCTACTTCATTTGCCAACCACCATTTGATCTCACTGACTAACCCATTTGTTAGAAAATTCACTAAAAAGTGCCGATAGGCCGTTTTAATGTCAATTTTTCGAGTCTGCACCATATCCGTCACAATTAAATCTACCAAGTGGTGGGTATGCGCTTCAATTGCCAAACCCGGTGCATTTTGGGCATGGTTTTCAAATACTTGACAATAAAAAGCGCGATTATCGGCAAAATAGCCACAAAGATGATATAAAACTTTACTCCAATGCTCATAATTTAAATTATCATCCACAACTTGAGAAACTTCATCTTCGTAAAGCCATACTAATAAGTCATATTTATCTTGAAAATAGTCATAAAAAGTTTGCCGTCGTAATTGAGCTGTGGCCATAATATTGGTTACGCTCACTTTTTCTAAACCTTTTTGACTAATCAGTGCTTTGGCAGCCACTGCAATCTTTTTTTTAACAATATAAGACAAATCACACACCCCATTATCTGATCCAGACTTCAAAAGTTTTGAGATTATCTATGAGGCATTATACCATGACTTTGCTCAAATTGTCACGTTATTAATTACAATTAAAAATTATGACCGGCGCTCAATAAATCTTGCATTAATGACATTAGGTAAATGCCGTAGCTGGGTGGCAATCTCTGGTTCTGAACAACTATCTACCTCAATAATCATAAATGCCATGCAGCCCTTGTCTTGGCGGTTGACGGTCATTGTACTGATATTGATATCGTTATCTGAAAGTAGCTTTGTAACCTCAGCAATAACCCCAGGGACATCTTTATGCCGAATTAAAAAAGTCGGCATTTCCAACGAGAACTCAATTTTAAAGCCATCAATCTCAGTAATTTGAAAAGCACCGCCGCCGATAGAAATTCCAGTGATTTCCATTTCATAGTCATCTTTTATTAAATGCGCTTTAACAGTATTAGGGTGCATCGCTTTTTCTGTTTTTGTGATAAAGTTAATTTTAATACCTTTTTCTTTTGCGATTTCTAAAGAGTGGGATAATCGCTGATCGCTGGGCGCCATCTCTAATAAGCCACCGACTAAAGCATAATCTGTACGATGCCCTTTATAAGTCGTTGCAAAAGATTCATAAAAATAAACATCTACTTGAGTTGGTTCAGCCCCATAAATTAAACGCATTACTTTGCCAATTCTAGCAGCCCCAGCAGTATGAGAACTACTAGGACCTACCATAACTGGGCCGATAATATCAAAAACACTTTTATAATCTTGGCTCATAATTAAACGCCTCACTTTTATTTCAGTTGTTTTTATTATAACTTTTCATTGATGATTTGCCGACATTAATTAGCTTATATTTCTAAAAAACAAATGAAATGACAACAAACGAACAGTTTTGTCACAGCTATTTACGATTATTATAATTTAAGGAATAATAAACTTTAACGAATTCAATTAAAGGAGTTTTTATGACTAATAATTATATCGCAGACAATGCTAAGCCAGGTCTTAACCGTGAGGCTTTCAAACTACTCTTAATGGCCTTGATGGTCTTAGATCACATTGGTTTTTTTATCTCCCCTTACTTAGCCGACGTTTTCCATATTATAACCCGAGTCGTGGCCGTGGGTTTTGGCTATTTACTTGTGGAGGGGATGCATTACACCCATAGTCGCCGCCAATATATTTTACGGCTATTCGGTTGGAGTGCTTTCATGGCTTTAGGAAATTTCCTAATGAACCAATTTATCTTGACACCTAGTAACCATCTAGCTATTTTAGGCGATAACATCTTTTTAACGTTAGCTTTAGGCGCTGCCGTCATCGCCTTATGGGATAACCAAGCCACTACCATCAAAAATCAGCGCCTACTAAAGGTCAGCGCTGTTATCCTAGGCATTTTAAGCCTTTTCCCAATCATTGAAGGCAGTTTTCTAGTCATTCCATTTATATTTATCACTCAGCTCACTTATCAAAATCCTAAGCGCCGTAACTTATGGTACGTATTATTAGCCTTTGGTATGGCCGCTCTCGAAGTTCCACTGGCGCTTTCAGCAGCCGTTGATTTTACCCCAGCTTTAATTTTTGATACGATTGCGGTCAATGCCAGTGAACCTTTCTTCCTATTGATTATTCCCTTGCTGCATTTTTATAATGGTCAAATTGGTAAATATAGTCATCAATTAAAATATGTTTTTTATATTTTTTACCCCGCTCATTTATGGTTAATCCATTTACTCCAAATGGCTGTTTCCTAAATTAAAAAGCTGTTGCGCCGTCTTTAAAACATAACGTTTTAGACGATGCAACAGCTTTTTTATAACACTATTTATTTGCTAAAATATCTAAAGCTGCTGCCCCAACCGCTTTTGCAGTGAGTGGCAATGCTTTTTCATTAATTACAAATTTAGGACTGTGGTGCGGATAAAAAACGCCATCATCAGGCATTTCACCGACGAACATAAACGTTGAAGGTACCTTTTGGGCAAAATATGCAAAATCTTCGGATGCAGATTCTGTATGCGTCATATCCAAATGTTGCAATTCTGCAATATTACTCGTTTGCAAAGAATGCTGTACAAATTCAGTTAATGCATCATTATTGTTCAAAACCGGATAATCCGTATCGTAGAACAGATCCACTTCTACCCCAAACATCGTCTCTAAGCCTTTAACCATCTGCTTAAAGTTCTTTTCAACAATATCACAAGTCTCTTGTTTCATAAAGCGGACATCCCCCTCGAGATAAACCGCATCTTTGATAACATTAAAAGAACCCTTCCCATCAAAATTACCAATGGTTAACGTTGCCATTTCAAATGGATCCACGCGACGAGAAACAATTGTCTGAGCGGCAGCAACAAAAAAGGAAGCCGCTACATTAGCATCATTCGCTAATTGGGGAGCAGAGCCGTGACCGCCTTTACCTTTAATCGTCATTTTGATACTTGACCGGCCAGCCATCACTGCCCCTTTTGTACATTCAATCGTACCATAAGGAATTGGTGCCCAAGCATGGACGCCTAACATTGCATCTACACCATCTAAAACTCCGGCTTTAATCATCCCGCGAGCACCGCCTGGTGGTGTTTCTTCAGCCGGTTGGTGTACGATTTTTATTTTGCCGTCAAAGTCAGCCCGCATTTCATAGAGCGCTTCCGCCAAAATTAACATATATGCCGTATGCCCATCATGACCGCACGCATGCATTGCCCCTTTATTTTGAGAAGCATATGGTAAACCGGTTTCTTCTTGAACCGGCAGTGCATCAAAATCCGCTCTTAAAGCCACCGTTTTGCCAGGACGACCTGAGTCAATGACGACCACAACACCATAGCCATCCCCGTAATTTGTTTCAACGGCTACGGACTTACCTTCATAGAATTTAGCAATATAAGCACCCGTTGCTTTTTCTTCAAAAGACACTTCCGGATGTTGATGCAAATAGCGCCGAATATCGATCATCCGCTGTGTTTTTTCATCAATCAAATGGTATAGTTTTTCTTTAACCGCGGCACTTGCCTGTTTTACTTCAGTCATATTCAACCATCTCCATATAAAATTATTTGTTAATTTTTACTAAGAAAGTTCCTAACCCGCCTAGTAAAATTGATACCGCTAATAAAATAAAGCCACTTTTGAAATTACCGCCACTAGCTTGGACTAAGGCGCCAATAATCATTGGAGCTAAAAAGCCGCCAAACGTACCACCAGTATTGATAATCCCCACAGAAGAACCAATGACTTCTTGTTCAAAAATATGTTGGGGCCAAGTAAAGGTTGCCGTAAACGCTGAAATCGTCACCATCCCAATAATAGCCACTAAAACCACTGAAATCGCCACACTATGAATATTCACCAATGCAATAATGGCCGAGGCACTAATCACGGCACAAATCAAAATGAATTGTTTTTGCTTGCCAACAAACCACTTAGACAGAATCATGCCGGTCATAAAACTGCCAAAGACTTGGGAAATCGAATTAACCGCTAAAATCGCACCAGCTGCCCCAAGGGAAAGTTGATAAGTCTTAGTCAAATAGCTGGGTAACCAAGACATAGAACCGTAATACGTAATATTGAGCAAAATCATAATTACAAATAAAATTAAAACATTACGATTAGTTATAATTTCTCGAAATTTAACCGTTGATTTCGCTTTTGCTGTTGATGCAACTTGCGGTGTGCTTGGTAACAAAAATAAAACGAGCAAAAAAGCAATTAAAAACAGCGTGCCTAATAAGAAATACCCGTAACGCCACTTCAGTGCAATAATATTAGCCCCTAACGTAAATGCTAAAATACCACCAATCCCAGACGTCGTTAAAATGCCAGATTGGACCATAACCCGTTTATTTTTATCAAAATTTTCGGCTACAGCCTTAGAACAAGAAGATGGATAACCCCCATGCCCAATACCAGCCCCAAAACGAATGGCTAAAAATAACATCAAACTACTGACCATCCCGAAAGCATAAGAAAAAATTGAAATAATCCCTAGCGATAATAGTAGTACCTTTTTGGCACCAATTTTATCAGCTAGCCAACCACCAGGAATCTGCATTAAAGTATAAGCTAGAAAAAACATGCTCATAATTAAACCAGTCTGCGAAGTGGTAAAATCAAATTGCTTCGCAATCGGAATAATAGCCGTAGATACCATATTTTTATCCATATAAACCATCGAGTAACCCGCCATTAAGGCTACAATAATCTTAATATCTTGACCTTGTAGACGTGTTTTACTCGCGGTAATTTCAGCCCCATCTTTCAAAAAAAATCACTTCCTCACCAAATTTTTTGTTAATGCTTTCACTACTTTTGTATATTATCATGTTGATAATATTCTTTCAATAATTTTATACTCCTTGATTATTCATTTATATGTAATTAATTATCTTAAATATGATTAATATAGATTACTTATTATAAATATTTTTGAAAACCGCAAAAAAACACCAAGTTTTTGAAAATAAACTTGATGTTCTTAAATTAGCTTTTTAAGGTATTTTAAAATCAATATCCTGCTTGTGCCGTCAATTAAGACCACTTTTGCGCCACGTTAACTTTCAAAAACTGCCGTATCCTGGCCAATGGTTCGCTTAAACTTCAGTTGATTCGGGCCCAAAACTTTAAGCAAGTGGGCCGCTGTCGGCTTATCCGCTGGCGTTTCTAAACCAAATTGACTGGCCGGAATATAGCCCAAGCGTTGATAATAATCAGGCTGACCGACGACGGTGATAAAGGTATACCCAGCCATCACCGCATTTTGTTCTAATGCCGCCACAAGTTGCTGCCCAATCCCTTGTCTTTGATAAGCCGGTCGCACTGCCAAAATACTTAAATTTAAACCAGTAACTAAATTTATTTCTGAACGAATGGTCACCGGCCGCAATAAGCCATAACCGATAATTTGTGTTTTGCTGACGGCCGCCAGCTCTAGGCTGTTTTGAAAGCTCTCGGGTCCCATGAGTGCTTTAGCCGCACTTGTCATTAAATCATAGCTTTGTGGTGCAGCCGAATAAGCTTGTTGCACTAAGTCATTAATACTTTGATTATCAGCAGCTGTCGGTTTTTTGAATAACATCTATTTTTTACCTCTTTTATGAATTATTTTCAGAAAGCATTAGTTAACATCGCTAAAATGGCTATTCTGTTGTAAACTAAATATTAGTCTTCATTTGTAAAATTATAGGAGGTCCACTCACTTGCAATTAGACCTTTATTTAGAAATTAGTGCACAGTTATGTCAACTCGCACATCAATTAGATCGAACTTATTTTGATTTAAAATGCTTGATCCCGCGGGCAATGATTCCTGAAAACCACAACGAAGTTGAACTTAAAATAGCCCATATTCAAGCTAAAATTCCAGGATATATTACGCAACGTCAACTTATTTTTAAAAAAATACTATCTATCCTAGGGACACATGATCATAGTTTCCCTGCTGAATCGCGAACGCTCATTAGCCAAAAGATGCAACGGTGGCATGACAACCAACAATCTTATTTAGATAGCTTGAAAAACATTCCTAAAACCATTATCCGGCGCAATTCCGATCCTGAACTCACAAAACAAATCAGTGACTTTTGTGCGCAAATCAATGCCGAAGATAGCGCCAGTCTGCAAGATTTAGGCATCACCATCGGCGGCTTATTATTTCAGTACCATCTAACGTATTTTACAGAGCAAACTGAACGTTACATACCAGGAACCTTGATTAAAAACCGGCAGTTCCTATATGAAATCATGTCTTATCAAACAAAAACAGACAATCAATTGGCACCGGATGCCATTTATAAATATTTTGCTTGGCAGCATCAGCGGGCTTTACCTAAAAAAGTAACAACGATCTCAGCCCGGGATGTGCTGCCAGAAGCTGCCCCCACCGGTTTAGCCGCCGATGCCATCATTTTAACTTTCCACAGCAACACTGAAGTTTTCTTTATTTTAAAGGGCACGGAGTTTCATCGTGATCCAAATGTAACTTCTCTAAATCCGCTAAAAAGTTGGAATAGAGCCCTTGTGGAAGCTTATCGCGACTGGCGTTATAATGTTCAAGCGATTTTATTAGGGGAAGACACGGAGTTATCCCAAATTGATGTTGCTAAAAAATTCATTGCATTAGTAAAGCGACAAGTCCCCGACGACGCCACTTTTTACGGTATCGGCCATTCTTTAGGCGGACACTTAGTGCAAGCGTTACAACTCCTTTACCAGCCGTTTAATGCTGGTTATACTTTAAATGCTGCTCCTGTACAGCTGCGGCAAATTTATAAATTAGCACCGGACTTATTGCCGCTTAAAACTTGGGATCGCCTATTGATGACGACGCTTTCTGGTGGCATGCATCCTAGAGACCAAGCGCTATTAACTCAAACACTGGGCTATGATCGTTATAAAATTACGAATGAAGGTTTCAGTCAAGATTTCATTCAGGTTTTTTATAATTTACACTTCAATGTTTATGTGGGCCGCTTTAACTTAGTGCAACGTCCAGAGCTGCGCTATCCTTTTATTCCTGCAATTACAAACTATCTTAATACTGAAGAAATCAACTTTGCCGCCTTCACAATGGCTGAATTTTTCCGGCAAACAGATGAATTTGATTCAAATCAGAGCTTGCGGCTGCAAGTGATTCAGTTCATGCGAAATTGGGGCAAACCACCGCATTTAACACCTGAAAAACGGACTATTTTTAAAAGGGACTATAATCGCTATTTAGTCGCCTGCGGTGTTTTAAAAGCGGACGTTCCCAATACCCCGACGCATTTACCCCACATCATGACCAAACATTTAAGTTCTGGAAAAATCGCGATTGTCCGTCGGTTGCAACCAGAAATTTGTGAGCTATTAATTTATTTTCATGTTATTGCTGGCGCCCGTTTTTTCTTTGAGTCGGTTTAAAGCATCCACAAACATTAGTTCGTTACTTTATTATATAAACACACGTTCGTTAATACAAGTCTTGACATTCAAAAAAAAACGAATCCCATTTTTCGGGATTCGTTTTTTTGGTCGTTAAAATTTATTTAACTTGTTTTAACATCGCATCTGTAATCAATTTCATTTGATGATAAACGGCATTGCCATCAAAATAATAAACATTGTTAAATGGTAATTGAACAACATGATCATTTTTAACCGCATCTAACCCTTGCCAAACTGGGTTTGCCTTTAAATCTTTAATCGCACTGTCGTTACTGCCTTTAGTGGTCTCTGTATTAGAAAAGAAAATCCAATCCGCACCATATTGATCTAGTGATTCCAAAGAAACTTGTTCATAACCAGCACCTTTGTCAATCTTTTTAGCTGCATCGGTTAATTGGAAATCTAAACCTGTAACTAAAGCTTGACCGCCACGGCCCCATTTAGCACCGTCAATATAGACTTTCCCACTTTGCATATCGAACAAGCCTACTGTCGTTTGACTTGGATCAATACCAGCGTTTTTCAAACGTTTTTGTTGTTTGGTAGCTTCCTTAGTAAATTTCTTCTGCCAACTTTTAGCTTCTTTTTGGTTATTTAAAATACGGCCAAATTCTGTAACGGTTGCTTTGATATTCCCTGTAGAACCATAAGGAATATAAACAACTGGTGCAATTTTCTTCAAATTCTTAACATCTGTTTCATTGCTCGTAATGATCAGATCTGGTTTTAATTTCAAAACAGCTTCTGCTTTCAAATTCAAACCAAGATTCTTAATCTTTTTATTTTGCTTTTTAGTAACATAAGGACTCTTCAAATCAATTGATGTTGCCCCAACGACATTTCCTTTGACTGTTAAAACATCCCCGGTATACACATTGGTTACAATCCGCTTAGGATCTTTAGGAATTTTATATTTTGTACCGGCCACTTTAATTGTCCGGGTACTAGCTGCTGAAACCGGTTGTGCCTGTCCTAAATTAGCTACAAAAAGTGCCATCAAACTTGCAAAAAGTGCAACAAAAAGTGTTTTCTTATGTGAATTCATCTGTAATCCTCTTCCCTAATCTATATTAAACGCTTAAACGGTCTGCGTCTTTTGTGTAAATAATTGATAAATAAAATATGGCATTGTGATCACCGCAACGACTAAGCCCACTGGCAACTCGGCATTACCAAAGCCATTAACAGCCACAAATTCTGCCAAGACCATAATACAGCTGCCTAAAAGCCAACTCATGGGTAGTAAGTACTGAATCCGTTCGCCCATGAAACGTTTGGCAATATTCGGCGCCATCAGCCCAACAAAACTAATGGCACCACCAACTGAAATGGCGACGGTTGCTAACCCTACCGCCAGCAACAGCAAAATTCGTTGCGTAGTTTTAACATTAACCCCAATACCTAACGCCATTTTGGTACCTAATGTAAAACTATTTAAAACGGGTATGAAGAAAATAACTACGATCAATAAAACAAGGGCAACGGCCCCATTTTTAAGTAGAAAAGCGGTATCTTTATTCCAAAAACTGCCGCTCAGCCAAACTAGAATTTTTTCAAAATTAAAACGATTCATCTGTAATTCCAGCATCAAGATAATCCCATTTAAAGCAGAAGTTAACGCCACGCCCCCCAACAACACACGAATAGGAGAGCCTTGCCGATTCACTAACATCACCAAACAACCACTAATCAATGCGCCAATTAATGCCGAAAACGGCAGCCATTGACTCGTATCCGTCAATCCAATGCGGCTAGCTACGCTCAAAAGAACAACGGCACCTAAACTGGCCCCGGCATTGATCCCTAAAATACTAGAATCTGCCAATGGATTTCGCGTTAACGTTTGTAAAATTAAACCACTTACTGCCAACGCCCCGCCGGTAATCAAAGCCGCTAATAAATTAGGAAACCGAAACTGCCAAACAACGATATTTGCGATATTATCTGACCGATCGCCCAACAGTGTCTTAAAGACTTGACCAAAACTGAGCTGAATATCGCCAACCGCTAGTAAACATAAACTAGCCACAATAAGGATCACGGCAGCGCTGATCAGCCCAACATAAAGTTTCATTTGTCGTTTCATGAGCGGGCCACCTGCCGTCCAAAAGCCACAATGGCAAATAGTAAGCAGCCGCCAATTAATGCACTAAGCCCCGCTAACGGCAACTCAATGCCTGCAACCGCTGTCTTCGCAAATAAATCCGCAAAGACCATGAACGTCCCACCAGCAACTGCCGTTAAGCCGATATTCTGTTTAAACGAACCGGGATGCAAAACGTTAATTAATTGCGGAATACCTAAACCAACAAAACCAATATTGCCACCAACCGCTACACTGGCACCAGCTGCCAAAATTACAAAAATTGCTGCGAATAGCCAGAGCGTGCGAACTGAAATACCTAAGCCTTCAACTGTTTTTTCATCCATTGCCAACAAGGTAAAACCTGTACGAAAAGCAGTGACTCCAGCTAAAACAATTACGGTAACGATCGCTAGTAACAAAACTTGCTGATAATTTACCCCGCTAAAGCCGCCGACTAACAAATTCTTAAATTGTTGTGTTGTATTGGTAATCATGCTTACCGCAAAGGAAATACAACTGACAAAACCTGAAAAAATTGTGCCGCCCAAAATCAGACGTAATGGGTCCAAGCCATTTTTGCTCATGGACAAAAAGATAACAATTAAAAATGCACAGCCGGCACCTAAAAGCGCTAACCAAACTGTATTTGCAATACTCAAAGCAATCCCCGTAACCCCGCCAATAATCAAGGCTAAGTTCGCCCCGGCATTAATTCCTAAAATAGAAGGATCGGCTAAAGGATTACGGGAAATCGTCTGCAATAAAGCACCGCTCATCGCTAATAAGATACCTACAAAGACACTGGCCAACATCCGCGGAATGCGCATGGTCCAAATGACATCATGAATTAATTGACTGCTGGGCTGCCAGAGTTGCGATAAACTATACCACTTTGGACCACCTAAAACATTTAACACGATACCTAGGCCTAAAAGTCCCACTAAAATCAACCAGAGCATCCCATTTTTTGTCCGACTCATCCGCCACTACCAGCCAAAGACTGACAATTTAAAATTTGTGGGCAGTTTGTACACTTATCATAAATAATATCGGCACGGACTTTAAAAATATCGGCTAAAACATCAGATGTAATGACATCAGTGGGATTGCCTGTCGCCTTTATTTCCCCATCCACCAGACAAATCAAATGGTCGCAATATTGGGCCGCCTGGTTAAGATCATGCAAAATCACAATAATCGTTTTATGATAGTTTTCGTTTAAATCTTTTAATAAATTCAAAATATCTAACTGATTTGTCAAATCTAAATAAGTGGTTGGTTCATCCAACATCATAATTGGACTATCTTGAGCTAACGTCATCGCCACAAATGCCCGCTGCCGTTGCCCACCAGATAAATTCGAGACGATATGCTCTTTGAACTCATCCAGATGAACCGCTGTAATCGCCTCGTCAATGATTTGATGGTCTTTTTTGGATAACCGATTTAACCCTCGACGATGACAATACCGGCCATATGAAACCAATTCCGAAACCGTAATACCCGCTGCGGCAGCCGGTTGCTGCGGCAGACAGGCGATTTTTTGTGCACGTTTTCGATGTGAAAACTGGCTAATCGGTTCACCAAATAGTTTTATATCCCCACTCATCGGACTTTCAAAACCATTCAAAACATTAAACAGCGTTGATTTGCCGCTACCATTCGGGCCAATCAAACCGGTAATTTTTCCAGCTGGAATTGTTAAAGTCTGATGATCAATAATGACACGGCGCCCATAGCCAGCAGTAATATTATCAGCTTCCATAATTGCTGCCATAGTTTATCCTCCGATCTATCTTGATACATTAATTTTAAAACAACGTACAATTAAAACGCATACAATTTAATCTTTCACAATATAAAATACAATTGTAATTGAGAAAGATTATCAGTCAATTATATAACAACCTATCCATTTAATAAATAGTCAGTGATAACTTGCACGTATTTTTAACAGCTTCCCTAAATATTTCGAATAACACCTGACGAAAGTGACCCCTTTTTTTTAAAATTTTAAAATGAAAACCGCCTAAGGTGCTAATTGGCAATAAATATTAAATGAATAACTTATACCTTAAATTTTAACGGTATAAGTTATTCGTGAATTAGTTTAAATATAACTTATCTCTAAATTAATTACGGTATCTTTTATACTTTATTTAACTTCATCGTCAGAAAAGTTGTGGCACACTAGGCTGACGGCTATCATTTCCATTTGGATTTTTACGTTTTTCCTAAATAAATCGTGGCTAATTATCTGAGGTCCGTCGACAAGCTTCAAAGAAAAGTTGCGCACCTTGGTTTTTTTGTCGGCCATCATAATAAATGTACACCCCATAACGACAATACTTATTTGCTAAGGCAACAAATTTCAAACTTTCTGGAGCGATAGGTTTAATAAAATCTGGCACAAGCACTACCCCGTGACCCACGGCCGCTTCAAATAAGGCCGTTGCTAAGTTGTCCATTTTTAAACCTACGACCCGCTGATTTGTTGCTTTTTCAATCACCTTCCAGTTACGGGCATAGGGGCCGAATAATTCATGGGCAAACGGTACTAGCAGTTGCTCGCCAATTAAATCTTTGGCAAACAACAAGTTTTCCGTTAATAATCGATGCCCTGGATAAAGGGCCACACTGACTGGATAACTCTGAATAAAATGCATTTTTACTTGAGATGCTGTACTAATAAATTCACACGGTGTCAAAATAATATCATACAAATTGGCATCAATTAAACTTTCTGGTGTCCCCGCGGTTAACACTGTAATCGTCAATTTAATATCTGGATACTGCTGTCGAAAGTGCGTTATCAAATTTTGAATATATGATAAATAAGCAAGTTCCAACACACAGCCCACGCGAACAACTTGTCGCTTATTTTGAGCAGACAGTGCACTAACAAAACGCGCATGATCACATTCATCCATTAATACAGTTGCCTGCCTGGCCAATAATTCACCGGCCTCTGTCAATTGAACGCCGTGGGTGGAACGCATAAATAACGGTACTTCAAAAGTTTGTTCCAACGCTTTAATATGCCGGGACAAAACTGATTGTGAAAGATATAAAATATCTGCTGCTTTACTGAAATTTAATGTTTTGGAAAGAATCAAAAACTCATATAAGCCTTCAGTATCCATCATTTTGCCCACTTTCTCGATTAACGAAGGTTATCAAATCATCCTTAAAGTGCATGATTTCTGGCGTAATCTTCTCCGCCGCCATAAATAACGTATAAACCGGTTGTTCTGTGGTTATTAACGGCCGCGCAACACAGCCTAACGGTAAATAAGTGAAATGTCCCGGATAAATTAAAATCTGTTTTTGCATCATCACTAAATTTTTATAAAAACGCACACTGTTTTGCCCCGTATTTAAAGTGTAATTTATTATCGTTTTATCAAGGATTTGTTTTTGAAAATCTTGAATACAAGTTTCTTTTGTCGTGGGATAGCTTAAAAAAGTCGCCCCGGCTAACTGATTCAAATCAACCGTTGCCCCTTGCGTCAAACCATGGTCTGCTGGCAATAAAACTTGCGGCTGTAGCTTCATTAACGGAAAACGCTGTAACCCCTGGGCCTTAAAGGTTGCGGTTACCGGTGCTAAAAATAAATCTACTTGATGGGTTAACAATCCTGTACGAATGCTATAGGCTTGATCATCTAAAAATTTAAAGGCTGTATGCGGATAGCGGGTCTGTAAACCTGCAAAAAAAGCTTGCAAAACGTTAGGTATTTCTGAACCAACGACGCCTATACGCAGTTGTGTCAGTCTATCTCGCGTTGTGGCCAACATATTACTTTTTAAAGCCTGATACGTCTGATTTATTTTAAGGCCATTATGGTAAAAATTTTCACCAGCTGTTGTTAATTGCAACTGACTATGTTCATAGGTAAATAATGTAAATCCTAAACTGCGTTCAAAACTTTTCTGGCGACTGCTCAAAGTTGCCGGATTTACCTTTAACTGTTGGGCAGCCTGGGTAAAACTTTTAGCTTCTACAACTGTAATAAATTCTGCTAAACGATCAAAATCCATTTTATCGTCTCCATCGGCTATTTTTTTATATCAATTTGCAGGACACAAAAATCTCGCATAACCAAAATCAAATTCTATTTGAAAGCCATTCTCAACTAGTTTTTAAAATGGATTCAATGATATCTTTTCACCAATTTTAAAAAGCAAGCCTTTTTATGATGGTACATCATCAAGTGAATAAATACACAAATATACCGTCTTAGTAATTCTTAGTTTTACATATATCCATATTATCTATTGCTATAATCAAATTGTAACTTACTTATAGCTATTATTTATAAAATATTTTATGTGATTACTATCACATAAACACTTATGTACTTTTGTATGTCTATTATGAAGGAGGCGCTGTTCATGTCTACTACAGATTTTTTAGCGGCCACTGATATTGCCAATGGCTTAACGCTAACTGATGATCAAAGTTGTACTTTTAAAACAGCCACAAAAACAGCTTTAGACGATCAAACCGATAATGTTCAAATTATCAAAACAGCCTGTCGTGCTTGCATTTCTAACTGTGGGGTCCTCGCCACTGTCAAGAATGGCCGCGTGGTTCATCTGGAAGGTAATCCTGAAGATCCTATGAGTAAAGGCCATATGTGTGCGAAAGGCCTATCTGGTATTCAGGCGTTATATAATCCTAATCGTAACAAATATCCTTTAGTCCGGGTAGGGCAACGGGGTGAAAATAAATGGAAACGGATTTCATGGGATACGGCCATCGATACAATTGCCCATAAATTAATGGCGGCCCGTCAAGATTTCGGCGCTGAAAGTGTTTTTTGTTCCACTGGTGGCGGTGGAAATCCTGAATTCTGGAGTATTTCTAGATTTTGTAATATTTTTGGGACACCAAATTGGTTTGAACCAGGCTGTGCCCAATGCTATCTGCCAAGAATGTGTGTCTATGACATGATGTATGGCGGTACAAATGCGAGTATTGCAGATTCTAATGCCCAAGAAATTTATTTTCCAAAAACAACTAAAATGAAATCCCTCGTCTTATGGGGCGCTGATCCTTCTTACTCCAGCCCTGCTTCTGGTGGCAGTGCTTTAGTCGATTTACGGGCCCAAGGTATTAAAACTGTTGTGATTGATCCGCGCATGACACCTGATGCTGCCAAAGCGGATGTCTGGCTGCCTATTCGCCCTGGTTCAGATGTGGCCTTAGAACTTGCTTGGATTCGTTATATTATTGAAAATAATCTGTACGATCATGACTTTGTCCTCCGCTGGACCAATTTACCTTATCTTGTAAATACTGAAACAAATCTGCTTTGGCGGGCGGAAACTAGCACCGCTCCAGATCAACCGGATACTTTTATGGTGTGGGATGAAAAAACAAATTCTGCACAGCCGCTGCCTTATCCTTACAACGACGATTTGGATGTTGCTTTAGAAGGCACTTATGTTATTAACGGTGTCACTTACAAAACTGGTTTTCAATGTTTGAAAGAAACGGTAGCTGACTATACTTTAGAAAAAGCCGCTAAAATCTGTTGGTTGCCAAAGGACAAAATTGAAGCAGCCATCCGGACTTTTACCGATAATATGCCCGGCGGTCTTTGCTTAGGGGTTGCGACGGATCAATCTCCAAACTCTGCACAAGCAGCTATGGCCGCTGGGATCATCGATTTGTTAATGGGTGATGTGGAACGTCCTGGTGCTTTGTTGCAGCGCTTTGGAACAGCTGGTGCCACTAATATGATCGGTTATTGTGTCCCACCGGCACCTGCTAAATTACCCGATGCCCAACTGAAAAAACGGCTAGGTACTATCGAACATAAAGGCCTACACATGTGGCTTGCAGGACATGCCCCTAGTATTTTACATGCCATTGAAACCGGTGATCCCTACCCATTACGGGTTTGGCTGGAACGTTCAGGAAATAAGCTTGTCAATTTAGCCGATAGTAAACGCTGGGCTAAAGCCACTGAAAAAGTTGATTTTATTGTCCATATGTATATGTACCCCACTTCGTTTTCAGCTTATGCAGATATGCTCTTACCTACTGAGGAATGGCTTGAAACCGATATGATCGTTGAATCTTGTAACAAATTGATGGCGCGTCAATCGGTCACACATGTCTGGGAAACCATTGATGAAACCGTTATTTGGTCTAAGTTAGCAAAACGCTGCGCCCAATTAGGTCACGAAGGCTGTCAAAAGGCCTTTGATCCAGTTTATATGGGGGATGACCTGCCTTATTGGGACAACATGTCTGAATTATTAAATGCTAACTTAAAAGATACCCCGTTCACTTGGGAGCAGCTGAAAAAAGAGGCGCCAATCGAGTACATGTCTGAAGCAGATTACCGCAGTTACTATGTTTACCAACAGCCAGATCCAAAAACCGGTTTACCAAAAGGCTTTCCAACACCGTCTAAAAAGTGCGAACTTTACTTAGAACGAATGATTACCCTAGGCCGTACCGGACAGCCCTATAGCCACTGTGCGCTACCACCGGCTTCTAAAGATTATTCACCGCTGCCCTATTATGAAGAACCTTATGAAAGTCCTTTACTTGGCAATGATTTAGCCGAAGAATATCCATTAGTCATGACCAATGGCCGGGTACCTTATTATCATCATGGCACCTTACGTAATACCGCTTGGACTCGGGAACTATATCCAGCGCCTGAAGTATGGATCCATCCCCAAGCTGCTCAAAAATACGGCGTCGCTGATAACGATTGGGTCTGGGTCGAATCTTTAAGAGGCAAAGTTCGGGGTATTGCCCATCTTACAACCGGTATCAATCCAGGTTCTGTTTATATGGAACGTTTCTGGAATCCTGAAACATTAAATACTAAAACCCATGGCTGGCAAGAAATGAATGTTAACGTCTTAGCCCGTTCTCAAGGGCCATACAATGACGTTTTCGGAACTTATACTTTGCGGGCTTACTTAGTCAAAGTTTACAAAGCTAAAGAAGGTGCTCCAGAAGGTATTTGGTTAGAACCAAAAGAATTCAAAGCCTTCTTGCCAAAATCAGCCGAAGCTACGCCGGATATCACGAAAGGAGCCCAACTATGAAAAAACTTGCATTTGTCGTTGAAGCCGATCGCTGTATTGGCTGTAAAGGCTGTCAAATTGCCTGTAAACTTGAAAACCATCTTGGTCTGGGAACCAATCGAACCTTAATTAAAGAAATCGGACCCACGGGCGAATATCCAAATATTCAAATGTATTTTTTGCCCGCAATGTGTCAACAATGTAAAAATCCAACTTGTGTTGCCGTTTGTCCCACAGGCGCTTGCCACGTCAATCCTGAAGACGGGGTCATCTTAATCGACCAAGAAAAATGTATCGGTTGTAAAAGTTGTGTCCGCGCTTGCCCTTATGAAGCCATCAGCTTTAACGAAGAACGTCATGTTTCAGATAAATGTGATCTTTGTGCCCAAAGCCGTCAACAAGGTAATGCCCCCGCCTGTGTTAAAAATTGTTCTGGTGGCGCTTTACATGTGGGCGATTTAAATGATCCTGAAAGCGACGTTTCCAAATTGCTAGCTGACGCCGGTGAAGCAAATGTTTACAATCTGCGAGATTTTGGCAATGGCCCAGCGGTTAAATATATTTTAAAAAATGATGATTGGCTAGATATCCTACCACAAGAATGCGTCAGCGTGCGAAGGGGGAAGCAAAAATGACAACTGCGAAATTAATGGCAAATCGAAAAGCCTTCTATCAGCTCTTAGCTCGACTTTACGAAAAAGAACTTTCACCCAAATTCATTCAACAGCTCGCACACCTCACCTATCCCACCGCAGAACAAAATCCGCAAATGCAAGCGGGCTATCAACAGCTCAAAGCTTACTTTGCCCAACAGCCCCTGGCCGAAATGGCCGATGATTTAGCCAGTGACTACGCCAAAACTTTCTTAGGTGCCGGTGAAACAAAAGGTAACGCTGCTTTTCCTTATGAATCTGTCTATACAAGTGACGAGAAATTAGTCTTGCAAGCCGCTTGGGAAAACGTGACTAAAATCTATCGTGCCAACGGCTTAGTAATGGCTACCGAAATGGCCGATATTAAAGAAGATCACATTGCTATGGAATTAAAATTTATGGCTCATTTATGTGATGTTGCCGAACCTGACTTAGCCCAGCAAACTACTTTTTTGAACGAACACTTATTAAACTGGACGCCACAATTTCTAGAGGACGTTCAAACCTATAGCCGCACTAATTTTTATCAAGGTGTCGCCCTGCTCACCGCTGGCTTTTTAGCAGAAGATGCTAAAATTTTGGCCACTTTACAGCGCCCCACCGCAACCACTCAAAGTTTTAAATTGACCAACGCCGCTTTTGATCAACTATTGGCTAAATGGCAACAACGCTATCACGTCTATGCCCCAACATTTACGACTAATCGTAATGCCAAGCAACAGCCCATGGTTCGCTTTGGGGCAGTGACTCAGCTGGCTGATATTGTCTACGACCGCCAATCTGATTTTTCAGCTAAAGAAATTTATTATCCCATCATGCAGACACTATTTTACTTTAACGAAAATAACGTTACCGAAAGTACTTTAGACGACGATAAAGATTTTTTGATCTTTATGCATCCTTGTGATATTAACGCTTTAAAGCGGACGGATACTATTTTTATGCACAACGGCGCACCGGATAGTTACTATCAACGCCTGCGGGAAAAAGTAAAAATTGTGATGATGATCTGTACCGAAAGCTATGAGAATTGTTTTTGTGTTTCAATGCAGACGAACCAAACGGATCATTATAACTTAGCCCTTGAATTTAAAACAGATCATGTTGTGATGGCCGTTAAAGATCCGCTATTTCTCAGTGATTTTAAGCACCAGCCGACAACAGATTTTGTACCAACTTTTATTACTAAAAACAAAGGTCAAGCACACCTACCCAAAATTCAAAATCAAGCCCAAGCTCAATTGGCGGGACATTTAGACTACTGGCAGACCTTTAATGACCGCTGTATCAGCTGTGGTGGCTGTAACACAGTCTGTCCAACTTGTACGTGCTTTGACACAACCGATATTATTTATGATGAAACGAGTCTTGATGGCGAACGCCGCCGAGTTTGGTCGTCTTGTATGCTAGACAGTTTCACCATGACCGCAGGTGGCAACCGCGTTCGTAAAACCCCTGGAGACAACATGCGTTTTAAAACAATGCATAAAGTTTATGATTATAAACAGCGTTTTAGTACTGAAAATATGTGTGTTGGCTGCGGCCGCTGCACCCAACAATGTCCAAAAGATATCTCTTTTTTGGACACAATCAATGGCTTTCATGATGCATTTAATCAAGCTAAAAACGAAACGGTGGTGAAATAAATGGAAAATATTATGTTACCAAAACCCCATAAAATTTTAGCTGTCTTAAAAGAAACCAACGCGGAATACACTTTTCGAGTTGCCTATAATCAACCCATCGATTATAATCAGTTCTTCCAGCTTTCTATACCTAAAGTTGGTGAAGCCCCTATTTCTGTCAGCGGCAAAGGTCAAGGCTATGTGGATTTCACCATTCGTAAAATTGGCCGGCTTACTGAAGGCATCTTCGGTTTACAAAAAGATGATACACTTTTTATGCGTGGCCCTTACGGTAATAGCTTTCCTGTGGCTGATTTTGAAAATAAAAATTTAGTTGTTATCGCCGGTGGGACCGGGATTGCGCCTGTTCGGCCACTCCTAAATCATTTTGTCCAGCACCCAGAAATTTGTCAGAATGTTTATTTTATGGCTGGTTTCAAAAATTTAGACGCCGTTATTTACGCTGATGAACTACCAAAGTTTGCCTCCGCGTTTCAAACAACTTATTGCTTAGACACGGAAGCTGCCCCCGGTTTTCGTCAAGGATTTGTGACAGAATATATCCAAAATGTGCCCTTTGCGGACTTTGACGATTACAACATTGCCATCGTTGGCCCACCCATTATGATGGCCGCAGCTGCTAAAGCCTGTTTACAAGAAGGTGCGGCCCCAGAAAAAATTTGGGTTTCCTTTGAACGGCGAATGTCTTGTGCCATTGGTAAATGTGGTCATTGTAAAATTAACGACACTTACGTCTGTTTAGACGGACCAGTTTTTAATTATACAAAAGCACGGAACTTATTTGATTAATCTAAAAATGAAAAGACACTCATTATTCTAATTTTAGAACAGAGTGTCTTTTGTTATTTATCACTGATATTAAAGGATTATTAAATTAAAGTATAAGTTATTCCTTAATTATTTTTTCTTTATAAAATTTCTAGATTAAAATTAAATTTGAAATAAAGCTTGACATTTATTTATTTTTAATTATGATTATAAACATAATCTTAATGCAACAAAGACAATGCGTAGAAGAGTAACACCCCTAAGGATTTACAGGGAGCCTGTAAAAATGAGACCAGGCAATCCAAAGTTGTGTGAAGGTAATCTACAAGTCGTGGCTATGACAATTTTTGAAATGGTCACTGGGAATGCGCCCATTACAGCAATACAGTATCGCCTTAGACAGCGCATCTACGGCCGTACTGATCGAGCTGATTACTGTGAAGTAGTCAGAAATTAAGGTGGTAACACGTCTATCCACGTCCTTAGCAATTTTAGCTAAGGGCGTTTTTTGTTACCCAAAATCGGAGGTTTTATTATGGAAAATACACTCACGAAAAAACAATATTTAATTTTAGGTTCCCTATTATTCGGCTTATTCTTTGGCGCCGGCAACTTAATCTTTCCCATCCATTTAGGTCAATTAAGTAATGGTAACTGGTCCGCTGCGGCCATTGGCTTTTTACTTTCCGCTATTTTACTACCGTTGTTAGCTATTTTAGCCATCAGCGTAACCCGCAGCAATAGTATGTACGATTTAGCCCGACCCGCTGGTAAAAAATTTGCCTTATTCTTCATGATCTTAACGCATGCAACCTTAGGCTTATTAGTCGCTACACCTAGAACAGCCACCGTTACATTTTCCATTGGTATTCAGCCCTTTTTACCAAAAGGTTGGGAACACGGTGGCCTACTCATCTTCTCACTTTTATTTTTCGGTGCAGCCTATCTCATGGCCTATAACGAAAGTAAAATCACCAATTACATTGGTAAATTACTAAATCCAATTTTATTAATTCTATTAGCCGCTATTTTCTTTGTCGCTTTCATTATTAAAGGTGATTTACGTAATATCGCCCTTTTACCGCAAGCGCATCAAGCTACCGGTCAATTAGTTAATGGCTTTTTACAAGGTTATAACACCATGGATGCCTTAGCAGGTTTAGGTTTTGGTGTTACCATTATTACCGCTTTGAAACTCTTCGGGATGAATAATAGTAAAGCTCGGTCTAAAGCCGTTGCTAAAGTTGGCGCCTTGAGTATGGGGATTGAAGCCATCGTTTATATCTTTTTAATCGCGCTTGGTGCTTCAAGTTTGCAATATACCCAACTTAGCGATAACGGTGGGACTGCTTTTACTCAAATCATGAGTCACTACACTGGCCTTGCTGGTACAGCGATTTTAGGTGCCGTTACTTTGCTGGCCTGCCTCACCTCTTGCGTTGGTCTAATCACTTCTTTATCCCAAGATTGGGGCCGACGTTTTCCTAAATTAGGCTACCATTTCTTCTTAGCCTTAACCTCTATCGGTGCCTTTTTAATCGCCAACTTCGGCTTGGATCAAATCATTTTATATTCCTCACCAATCTTAAGTTTTCTTTACCCATTGGCCATTGCCTTAATTATTCTAGGTCTATTGCATCCCCTTATCGGTCAACAAAAAATTATTTATAAAAGCACGATTCTTTTAACATTCATTCCAGCAATTTTAGATTTAATTCATAATCTACCACCTATCTTTGCTAACCTTGCACCCTTTAAAGCAATTGATGCCTGGGCCAGTCATGCCATTCCGCTTTTTAATATTGGCCTAGATTTTCTACCATTTATGCTTGTTGGCCTCTTTGCCGGTTTTATCATCACCAAGCTAATGACCTTCAAAGCGCCAATGCCAACAGCAACAGTCCCACCTAAACAAATTTATGAAAACCAAAAGAGATAACCTAAAAAAGCAGTTGCAAAAATGCAACTGCTTTTTAACTATCTAAATTAGTACATCGGCCGATCGCCATCGGTCCCTGGCTTTGAAATACCCACACTGGCAAATTCATATTGCGTTGGTTGTTTTAAAACAGTCATAATAAAGTCCGCAACACTCTTTCTAGAAACAACCGTCCCTTTGAATGGTGTGCCTTTCTCAGTTAACTCATAGTCAATCTCAGGCTGATCGTCCATATAGGCCGCTCGGATAATTGTATAATTTAATGTGGTATTCTCAATCAAAGCTGCAGCCCGCCGGGTATCATCCATCACCGGTTTCGTAACCGTTTCTTCTACCCAACGACCAAATTCACCCGGGACTTCATGATATAAGCCCAATCCAGTGACATATATCAATCGAGTAACTTGATTTTCGGTCATCGCTTTAACAATATTACCCGCCATCGGCTCAAATTTACCGCCTAAATTTGCATAAACAATATCCTGTCCTACCATCGCCTGATTTAAAGTTGCAAAATCATTTACATCACCTTCAATAATCCGAACACGATCAGGTGCTGGATTTGTTAATCGTTGACTATTTTTAAGATACAACGTCACTTGGTCTTGAGTTTCAGCCAATAATCGTGGTAAAACCAATCTAGCAATTTGGCCATAAGCGCCAAGAATTAAAATTTTTTGCATTTTGTAAGCTCCTTTAATTTGCTAAGTTCAGCCTACAACATTATTCGGCATTCGTATAATACTATTAACTCATAGCATCAATGCCTAATAAGCATCAATTAAAAGTACATTTTGTATAACTTATACTTTATGTTCTACCTCAACGGTTTAGAAATACACTTGATAAAGTTTCACGTGGAACATAGATAAGTATGATAAATCGTTATTAAATCACCAATTCAACGATGTTTTAAAACTATGCAGCACACTTTTCACCACCTATAATCATTTTTTATAGAACACTTATTAAATTATTAACTTGCCTAACATCTATATGCGATAATCCCTTTATGGTTGACAGATGAAATACAATAATTCATCTAACGACTATGGCGGGATTTTTGTATGCCCAGATCTAAACACACAGCATCTGAGAAATTGGCAATTTTAGAGGAACTGGTTCAGTCAAGTAATGACTTAAAAGCAGTCGCTAATCGTCACGGTATTAGGTACGATACACTAGAACGTTGGCGAGATCGATATTTTCGTGATGGTATTGATGGCCTGAAGGAAGCTCAGAAGAACAACCATTACACTAAGAAACTAAAGCTCACTGTAGTCTATGCATATCTTAACGGTGAAGGAACATACACTGAGCTAGCACTTCGGTATGGACTTCGTGGAGCAGCGCAAGCAAAAAATTGGGTCGACAAGTACAATGGGGATAAACCTTTGACGGCGTCGCCGTCCAGAAAGCAGGTCCCTATTATGAGTCGAAAAACTACCTTCGAAGAACGCATTAAAGTTGTGGAATATGTGACTAACCAGAAGCACTCATATACAGAGGCAGCTGAACACTTTCAGGTCTCATATCAACAAGCACGCTCCTGGGTACTCAAGGCTAAAGCCAGCGGTTATGCGGGCCTTGTGGATAACCGGGGTCATCACAAGGATCAATCTGAACTGACAGATCTTGAAAAAGCAAATCTTCGAATTCGCCAGCTGGAAGCTGAACTTGAAGACAAAGAGCTCGTCGAAGCTTTTGTAAAAAAATTTCTAGAACTTCAGCGCAGGGGGTGACGCAACAACGTCGACTAGCTTACGCCGCAATCAGAGAAGTTAGTCAAGGAAAACATGGTGCAGTAGCTAGGCTACTGACAGTCGTTAGCGTTAGCCGACAAGCGTATTATAAGGGCCTCAAACGCCAAGTAACGACTTGAGAAGCTCAGGATCGTCAACTCAAAGAACGGATACAATACTGGTTTGACTTCCATCATCAAGGCATTGGAGCTGGAAATTTATTAATCAACATTCAACATGATAAATCAATTGATTTTACAGTTACACTTAAGATGGTACAGCGAGTGATGCACGAACTTAATTTAAAGTGTCAACTTGACAGGATCCAGTACAAATTAAATAATCTGCGCCAACTTAAAATCATCACCGACAACCTAAATTTTATTGAGAACAATTAGAAGATACTTTAATTTAAAAAGAATAAGTTATACCTTAATTAAGATTTGGGGTATAACTTATTCTTTTTATTTGTTTATAAATACTTATACAACAGCATTTCAAAATCGATGTTATTTAAAGTATAACTTATCTTTTTAAATCTTTTGAGTATTAAGGTATAACTTATTCTATAAATCATTAAGTTATCTGATTCATTTCTACAATCATAATCTCGAACTAAAGTTAAACTCTCCTATTTTTTAAAGCCCTCTTTCGCCTCAAATTTTTAGTAACTTGAAACTACGAACTAGCTATCGATCATGTTGCGCCATTAAAAATTAATCCAATTTAATTAGATACCTTATACGCGAAATATTAAACTTATACTTTATACCTTTAACCCCTTATGATTTTTGTCTTTTCTTTTTAGTATAAAACTGAAACCTAAAATTAATCTTCATTCAATCTAAGTCTAGTCTATCGCCGTTTATAACATCCAAAAAAGAATAAGTTATACTGTAAATGTTTACGGTATAACTTATTCTTCTAGTTATTAGATATTAAAAGTATCTTTTAAATATTTACATATCTAAGGTTATAAGTTATACTTTTAATATGATAATAACGTATAACTTATTTGTGGAGGAACATTTATGGGTGCAAAAGTTTTTACAGTCGGTAACTTTAAAGGTGGCGTTGGTAAAACCAAAATCGTCACAATGCTTGCTTATGACAATGCAGCAATTCGCAATAAAAAGACCTTGGTTTTAGATTTAGATCCCCAAGGTAATGCTTCTCAAGTTTTAGCTAAAACATCAAATATTGAGCGAATTGATAGAACCATCACCGATGCAATTTCTAGTGGTGATCTAAAAAGTTGTATTACCCCCGTTATGACGAATTTGGATTTAGTGGCTTGTAATACTTCATTCCGTTCTTTCAGTCGTTTTGTCTTGACTAACTTCAAATCTGAATTAGATCAAATTTCAGTCATTTCAAAATTACTAGAACCAATTAAAGCTGAATACGATGCCATCTTTATTGATGTGCCACCTACAATTTCAGAATTTTCAGATAATGCCATGGCTGCATCAGACTACAGTATTATCGCTTTTCAGACACAAGAAGAATCTTTAGACGGTGTCAGCAAATATGTAGGCTATCAAAACTTCATGGTTGATCGTTACAATATTTCCTTGCAGGTTATTGCAATTGTAGCCTGCATGATTGAACCAGATGACAATTTGGATCAGACTATTTTGAGTGAAGCCAGAGAAATATATGGCGATGCGGTGTTAGACACTGTTATTACCTATCAAAAACGACTTAAACGCTATTCCCGTGAAGGTATTTATCTTCAGAAAAATAAAAATGGTAAGTTTGACCAATGGGATTATCGTGCCCATGACAATTTTATCAAAATTTTAAGTGAACTTGATGCCCGGGATAGTTTCTTAACATCAGATTCATAAGCTTATATGGAGGAAAAAATTATGCCGGTTGATAGATCTAAATTTGATACCGATTCGGTAAAAAGTGAAAAGTTTAATACATTAATCAAAAAGCCTAAGAAAAAAGTTGAAATTAATGGCGAAAATGAATTCGGAAATGATGCTTTTGGTCCAACGGGTTTGGACAGTTATAGTGATGCCAAAGAAATTCCTGGCAGTAAAACGAAAGCTAAACGAAAGCAAGGCCGACCTAAAGTTATTACGGATGATCGATATAAAGTAAGCCTTCCGAAAAAAATTTCCCCTGCTCTTGAAAATAAATTACACGCCTTAACAGATTACATGCCAGAATTTCAAGAGGCGAGCGGTCGAATCAGTTTTGACAAAATCGTGGATACATTAGCTGAATCTTATATTAAAAATCGGTTGGGTGTCTCTAGAGAAGAATTCTTGAGAGAAGAAATTGACAAAGGCTTTGAAAATTTAAAATAATTTTCAAACGTAAAAATCAAATAAAGGTATAAGTTATTCTGGAAAAATTTGCCAGAAAGTATAACTTATACCTTTATTTTTTGATTTTAAAGTTATCCACAGCTTCACAAAAACAGTCAGCATCTACCTTTTCGTCACTATCTTTTTGTTAGTAATCATTTCATATATGTATAACTTATACCATAAATACAATTAAAGTATAAGTTATTCCGAAATTATTACGGAATAACTTATACTTTAATTAAAAAGACTATTGCAAAGGCTTTTTCATGATGTTAAATTAAGTTTGTAGAAAAAAAAACGAGCCGAAGCCCGTTAAAAATTGAATAAAAAAAAGAAGGCCGAGTATGAAAGTCCCGCTAAAAACAATCATACTTGGAATCACATGCACACTCATGTGTCCCTGCCTTATGCTTGTTTTTCATTATAGACGGTATAAGCTTAGTTTTCAATACCTAAAATTGAATTCGTATAAAAGTGGACACACTCAAGTTAATTATCTGAGGCTGTGAACCACTTTTTTTATACGGAAGGACCCTGATGATTATAAGTTCAGTTGACCCTAGTGTCCAGGCACTATTATATTTTAAGGACGAACAATATCGAGAAGTTTTTTGCAAATTGCCGATGGTTTTACTTACTAACCAAAAATATGAAAATCTAACAAATAATGCTCGAGTTGCTTATGCTTTATTAACCTCTCGCTTTGAATTATCTTTTAAAAACAATTGGATTGATGATACTGGTGCAATTTACTTTTACTACACCACTAAAACTTTAGCTGCCGATGTTCATGTTTCCGAACGGACAGCTGTTAAAGTCCGTCAAGAACTTGTTGCTGCTAATCTGTTAAATATTCAAAAACAAGGCCTCCACAAGCCAGCCAGACTTTATTTATTAAAACCGGTAATTGAAACGTCTGATTTTTCTAAAATTGAGATGCTTCAGGCTAAAGATACCCAACCTGCACCGACGGTTCGGAATGAAAAAGGGCAATTAACCAGTGATGCAGAATCTGCATGTCAAGTTAAAAGCCCATCAAATCAGCATTTGTTATCCAGAGATGCAAAATCTGCACGTCCAGACGTGCAAGATTTGCCTGCTAGATATATTAATACTCAAATAAAACAAGATAATACTAAACCCAAAACAGATACTTTAAAACAAGATACTTTTAAATCAGATACTCTAAAACCCCTGGATGCTGAAAAAGATACTCAAAGTTTAACGGCGGCCTTAGCCCAATATAAAGCCTTAGATCAAGACAACAGTGTCTTTTCGGAAACGGCCTATAACTTATTACAGATTTTGAGCGCCAATTTTAATCAAGACGTGGTGACTTTAAGCAAATGTATTTTTAAAGCTAAGGATGCAGCGTTAAACAATCAAGGTCTTTATTCCAAATACTTAGATTTAAAAGATTTTACTCAGACCGTAGAAAAAACGATTTATCGCATTTTGAAACAAGCAAAGGCGGGAGCAATTAAGGATTTAAAGAAATATATATTCAAAACGTTTAATAGCGAATTTGATTTTCTGAGTAAAAAATACTTAATTTGGTGTCAAACGCACCAACCTAAAGATGCATTGGGCAATACCCAGTTAAAACCAGTAAATCCGGTCACAGAACAAGACTTAGCCAGTATTGACTCAGCACAGGTCCAGCAAATTTTTGGTTAAGGCGTTTGTAATTTCTGCCAATAGTCGGCTAAGTAAGTTAAGGTTAGGCTGTTAGGCGCTTGCACTAATGCCAAAGGTTGCCCAGCTGCCATCAATTGACCCCCAGCAGCCCCACCTTTAGGGCCAAGATCTACAAGATAATCTGCGTTGAGCATTAAGTCTAGATCGTGGGTGATGATCAAAATAGTGCCCCCTTTAAGCCGTAATTTATCGATGATTTTTAAAAGGACTTGAATGTCTAATGGATGTAGACCGATGGAAGGTTCATCAAAGACAAATAATGTATTTTGCTGCTGTTTATTAAGGTGTTTAACCAGTTTTAAACGCTGGGCTTCACCACCGGACAAGGTGGGGGTACTTTCACCTAGATGTAAATAGCCTAGGCCTACTTCGTCTAAGCGCTTGAGCTGATTGTAAATTTTAGGCTGGCTTTCAAAAACAGGTAAGGCTGCTTTGACAGATAAATCTAATAGATCAACGATACTGTTGTTTTGCCAATGAATGGCTTGGATTTCTGGTTTGTAACGGGTACCATGACATACTGGACAAGTGACGGACATATCCGGTAAATATTGAATATCTAGGGTGATCGTGCCCACACCACCACAGTTTGGACAGGCGCCTTCCTTGTTGTTATAAGAAAAATGTTGAATGCCGTAATTTTGAGCTTTGGCCTCGGGTTGAGCTGCAAATAAACGGCGTAAGTTATCCATGATGCTAGTATAAGTAGCAATTGTAGAACGGGCATTTTTACCGATTGGAGCGGCGTCAACGCTGACAACGTCGGTTAAATCGGTAGTAAGCTGGGTAATTTGATGGGGCAGTTTTTGTTTGGCTTTTAGCGCTTGGATCCCTGGAACAAGACTATCTAAAATGAGACTAGTTTTACCAGCTCCGGAAAATCCGGTGACGGCGGTGACTTGATTGTCAGGAAACTGAACGTTTAAATCGGTTAGATTAAAGTAGTCTTTAACTTCAATAGTTGTTTGCTGATGCGTGGGGTGCTTTGCTGGGTGTTTAGGTTGTAAAATTTTAGCTTTACCGGCAATAAAGGGGCCGATTAAGGAGTGGGGATTGTGAGTGAGATTACTAGGGGTGTCTTGAGCAATCACAGTGCCACCTTTGTCGCCAGAACCAGGACCGATCTCAATAACCCAATCTGCAGCGGCAATAATGTCTACGTCATGATCGACGACAACTAGTGAGTTACCTTGGGCAATTAAAGCGCGAAAAATTTGGAGTAGGCCTTTGATGTTATCCGGATGTAAGCCGATGGAGGGTTCGTCTAAAACGTACAAAACACCAGTGGTTTCTGTTCGCAAAGTCCGGGCTAATTGGATACGCTGTAGTTCCCCGGTGGACAGACTGGCGCCATCACGATCTAAGCTTAAGTAATCTAGGCCGAGTTCTAAAAGCGGCTGTAAATTATCTTTTAGTTCCGTGAATAACATAGTTGCTAAGGTGTGCATATTTTGAGGTAGTGCTGCTAAAGTGGCATCGGTCCAAGGTAATAATTGATTTAATTGTAATCTGGCAACTTCAGCAATATTTTTACCAGCAACTAGTTGGGTTAATAAATCGGGATTTAGGCGGGTGCCATGGCAAGTAGGACAGGTAGAAAAATGGAAAAATTGATTGATTTTAGCAATGGAACGCTCACTTTTTGCACTTTTTAAAGCTTCGTAAACCGCTTCATAGGCGTTTTCATATAGGGTACCTTTTGTGTGGAATACCCGGCCGGTACTCGCATGAAAGTCAAATGGATAAAGCTTTTTTTCGCCATGGAGTACGATGTTTTTTTCTTCAGATGTTAGGTCTTTGTATGGAACGTCGATACGGACACCGATACTTTCAGCAACAGCTGGCATAAAATTACGCCCAGGCAGGTGCCAAGATTGAACGACGCCTTCGCGCAGTGTTTGTGACACGTCGCCGATTAACTTATCAGGATCTAGTTGCCGGACAACACCTAAGCCATCACACTTTGGACAGGCACCAGCGGAGTTGAAGGCAAAGTCCTCGGCACTTTTGGCCATAAATTGAACATGGCAGGTGGGGCAAGTAATGCGGCCCATAGCGTCGCCTGAAAGTTCCATAGCTTGGGCGATATCTAAGGTGGGTTCTAAGCGATGCCCATTTGGACAAACTACTGAGCCTAGTCGGGAGAAAATTAAGCGCACGATGTTATAAATTTCAGTCATTGACCCTACGGTAGAACGTACAGAAGGTGTGCTGGGCCGCTGCCGTAATGCTAAAGCTGAGGGAATGTGCTTTACGGATTGAACTTGAGATTTTTTAGCTTGACCGATGCGGCGGCGGGTGTAGGTGGATAAGGCATCTAAATAACGCCGGGAGCCTTCAGCATATAAAATACCCATAGCTAGCGAGCTTTTGCCAGAACCTGAGGGCCCAGAAATTGCTACAAATTTATTTAAGGGAATATCAATGTCAATATTTTTTAAGTTATTAACGTTACCACCCCGGACTTCAATATGATCTATAATATTTGTCATAATAGCCTCCTAAAAGCGCGTTGTTATTATCTTAAGCTTAAATTGACGGATGGTCAAAGGGATGGATATTGCGGGGATCCATATTATATCCAGTTTTAAAACAATGGCAAGACGTTGAGAAAGTTTTTAATTTTATTAGAGGCGTTGCTTTAGAAAATGGAGAAAACTAAATTTTTAAAGCAGTTAAAATATAAGCTCAAACAAAAAAGGACGAAAACCAATTTTAGTTTTCGTCCTTTTTAAAATTCATTTTAATCAAACTTGGCAGGGGTACTTATTTTTATTTACCGAATAATTCTTCAGGTGTAGCATCTGGGAAGAAGCCGAAGAAGTCATAGGCATTGTTGTAAGAAATGTTTTGAACAATCTTACCAAGATAAGCTTCGTCATCAGGAACACGGCCTTGTTCTGCTAATTCACCGTAGAAGTTACATAGCACACGACGGAAGTATTCATGCCGTGGATAAGATAAGAAGCTACGAGAGTCAGTTAACATACCAACAAAGTGTGGTAATAAGCTTTGTTGGGCAAAGGTCCGTAATTGTTCGTGCATACCTTCAGCAGTATCATTGAACCACCAGCCGGCACCTAATTGCATCCGTTGAACGCCGCCCTCTAAGAAGCAACCCATCATAGAAGCTAATTCCATCCAGTCGTTAGGGTTTAGAGAATAGAAGATAGACTTAGGAATGTCATTAGTATCCCGCATCTTAGTGTACAATTTTTGAATATGCAAGGCGATATCTGGTTGTGTCCCAATAGCATCATAACCAGTGTCAGGGCCTAATTTATCAAACATTGGCCGGTTAAGGTCACGAACAGAGTTAACGTGCCATTGCATTGTCCAGTCAAATTCGTTGTTTAATTTCATTAAGTTTTCAAGCAACATTGTCAAGTATTTGTCAATTTCTTCTTGAGTCAAAGGCTTGTTAGCAATCCCTTTAGCCATGATTGCATTAACTTCAGCTTCGCTGGCTTCATTGAAGTGATAAGTCAATAGAGAATGATCAGATAAACGGCCGCCCATTTCATTGAAGAATTCAAAACGTTGATGCAAAGCTTTAACTAAGCTGTTGAAATCTGTAATTTCAACACCAGAAACCCGGCTCAATTCTTTCAAGTAATCCGCATAGCCATCCCGGTCAACTTGGATTAATTTGTCAGGACGCATAGCTGGTAAGGTTCTGAAACCATTTTCTTTTTCTTCAGCTTTTAGAAGTTTATGATAAGGCAATTCAGAAGCAGGATCATCAGTAGTGCAGACTGCTTTAACATTAGAGTTACGGATTAAGCTGCGTGGTTTGAAATCATCAGTTTGTAATAGCGCATTGGCTTTTTTCCAAATTTCAGGCGCTGTTTTTTCGTTAAAGACTTCATCAATACCAAAGAAACGACGCAATTCAAGATGTGTCCATTCATATAAAGGATTACCGGCTGCGTTTTCAATCGTTTTAGCCCAGGCGATGAATTTATCGTAATCGTCGCCGTCACCAGTGATCAATTCTTCAGGCACACCATTAGCCCGCATTAAACGCCACTTGTAATGGTCCCCATAAACACCTTCGTTAATCCAAACTCGGGTAATATTATCATAGTTTTTGTTTTCATAGATTTCATCAGGATTCAAATGACAATGAAAATCAATGATTGGCATGTCTTTTGCGTAATCATGGAATAACTTTTTGCCCATTTCATTTGTTAATAGAAAATCTTTGTCTAGTAATGCCATAATTCTATCCACTCCTATGATCTAAATTTAATTATAAAAATAATTATTTGGTTGTATTCTTAACGTCTTTATCGCCGATGATACCATGTTCCCATTTGCCGTTATCTAAGTCTTCAGCAATCTTCTTGAAACGATCATCTGACAATTTATACAATAAACCGACAACTAAAGCGGCGATTAATAAGCAAACACCAGGGTAAAGCGTCATGGCAGCTTTGATACCTGTCAAAGTTTTTTGAGTTTGGTGTGCGTTGGCAACATAACCTGTTAAGGCTAAGACACCGGCGCTGACTAAAGCAGCTAAAGATTGAGCGATTTTTCTTGAGAAGTTAAAAGCAGCATATGTGATAGCTTCTTTACGCATACCTGTGTGCCATTCACCATAGTCAATAACGTCAGATACAAAGGCCCAAGTGATCCCGTTTGGAATTGCTAAAGCGGTATACCCTACAGTAACTAAGATGATAAATGTGACAACGTTTGTTGGTAAAATGAAGTTTAAGATATTGGCAGCAGCACCAATGATAAAGCAAGTCATGGCTGTTTTACGTTTGCCAAAGTGTTTTGTTAACGTTGGAATCATGAAGACACCGACAATAGAAGTCCCCATCATGATGGCATTAACAACGGGCTGTAAGCCAATGTTACCTAAGTTATATTGGGCGAAGAAGACCATCATTTGGTTGTTAGTGTTCATTGCAGAGATGGTAAACAAAGTCATTAAGATAATAGTGAACAATGGACCATTAGTGAAGACAACTTTGAAGTAATCTTTAAAACCTTCTGGTTGGGCGCCTTTATCACGGTGAACTTTAACGTTTTCACGTGTTCCCATAAAGCAGATAAAGAACATCAAAACCCCAAGAACAGCGAAGATAGAAGCAGCAATTAGGAAGCCGTGGCGTTCGTTTTTGCCACCAAACATAGTCATCATTGGAATGAAGGCAATCCCAGTTAAGAATTGTGCCCCAACAGAACCAACCTGTCTGGAAGTGGCTAAGAAGCTCCGGTCTTCAGAGTTTCTAGACATTACCGAGGCCAGTGAGCCGTATGGGTCATTGGTAAAGGAGTAAACTAAGCCCCAAATCATGTAAACGGCGTAAGCGTAAACAATTTTACCTGTAGGGGATAGGTCAGGCATTGTAAAAGTAACGACCGTCATGATCCCTAAGAAAATCGCAGAAATCATCATGACTGGCCGGAATTTCCCAGCCTTACCAATATTCTTACGGTTATCAATAATTGATCCAGCAATTGGATCCATAAATGCATCAAAAATCTTTGTGAACGCGAAAATCCCAGCGACAGCGCCGGCACCGATACCAGCCGCATCAATCCAGAATTTTGTTAAGTAAGCTTGCCCCAAATCAAACATGAAGCCATTCCCGAAGTCCCCAAAACCATAGGCGATTTTCTGAGAGACGGGAATTTTCTTTTCGTGGTGGCCATCAACGAGCTCTTGGGCTAGTGTTTTTTGGCGTGCCGCAGTTTGCGCAGTTTTGTTCTCAGGCATACTGTTTTATCCTCTTTTCTCTAAGTAACATTGAATAATAATAAAATTAGATCGGACGTTTTAGAAAGCTGTTCTATAACGCCTAAGTACATTTGACGTCAAAAATAAAATTGGTCTGTAACATGTTAACGATTTCATGATAAAACCAAATTATTTGAATGTCAACATAAAGTTAAAAAAATCACAATTAAATTATGCGATATATCACGATATAGGCATAATAATATAGGAAAATTGGTAAATAATGTGTTATACCCGAGGCGAATTAAGCCGCTAAAACTGTTGATAACAGCTGATCCATTGTAAAATAAGCCTTATGGATGATTTGATAGGCACATTATTTTAGAAAATTTATAAATAGACTTGACATTTTGCTTAATTATCAATACTATGAAATCGTTAACAAATATAATTGAGTAGCCAAGGCATGTCTATCTTAAATTGGGGATGATGATGACGTCATCTCGCAAGGATAGGCTGCATCTAAATTTTTTGGAGGTCATAAAAATGGCATTGAAACAACTAGACAATTCTTTCCGGAAACTTCCTAAGTATCCTACAAAAGTAATTCAATTTGGTGAAGGTAACTTTTTAAGAGCCTTTGTAGACTGGCAGATTCAACAAATGAATAAAAAAGATTTGTTTAAGGGCGGCGTGGCCGTTGTTCAGCCGATTGAAAATGGTATGACAAAAATGTTGGACGAACAAGACGATTTATATACCGTTTTACTAGAAGGTAAATTAAATGGTGAAAAAGTCCAAGACCATGAAATCGTTGAAGATATCAACGAAACGATTCGGCCTTATGAAGACTATCAAGCTTATTTAGACCTTGCTAAAAATGACGATATTGAATTTATTTTCTCTAATACCACAGAAGCTGGGATTGCTTTTGATGAAAACGATAAACTAACGGACAAACCTCAAAATTCTTATCCTGGTAAATTGACCGCTTTATTATATGAACGGTTTAAATTAGGTAAAAAAGGTTTCCAAATTATTCCTTGTGAATTAATCAATCATAACGGGAATACTTTAAAAGAAATCGTTTTGAAATATGCAAAACTTTGGGACTTAGGCGCTGACTTTGAAGCTTGGGTTAATAATGAAAATGATTTTTACGCTACTTTAGTTGACCGGATTGTACCTGGGTATCCTAAGGATCGGGCAGCTGATTTAGAAAAAGAATGGCAATATCATGACAATTTGATTGTTAAAGCAGAACCATTCTTGATTTTTGTCATCGAAGGCGACAAGAAATTAGAAAAATTATTGCCATTGAAAGCAGCTGGCTTAAATGTTGTTGTCACAGACGATATGCAACCTTACCGTAACCGGAAAGTTTCATTGTTAAATGGACCACATACAACAATGAGTCCAATCGCACGCTTAGCTGGCATTGAAACTGTTGGGGAAGTTATGTCTGACACTGATTTTTATAAATTCGTTAATGATGAAATGTATCAAGAAATCATCCCAACGGTTGCTTTACCAAAAGATGAATTAACCGCTTATGCAGAAGGTGTTAAGGAAAGATTTGAAAATCCTTATGTCCGTCATGAATTAAGCTCAATTGCATTAAATAGTATTTCTAAGTTCAAAGCTCGTTTGTTACCAACTTTCAAACGTTATGTTGCTGCAGAAGGCAAATTACCAAAACGGATCACTTTAGCATTAGCTTCTTACTTGAAGATTTATGCTGGTGAAGCAGACTTCAAACCACAAGATACACCAGAAACGCTTGCTGCTTTTGAAAAATTAGTCAAAGCTGATGACTATGTTGAAGCTGCTTTAGGCGCAACTGAACTTTGGGGCGAAGATTTAAATCAATTTGACGGCTTAAAAGCGTTGATTCTTGAAGATTTAGAATTAATCAATCAACAAGGCGCACGTAAAGCAGTTCAATTGATTAACCAAGAAGGGAAATAATTTATGAACCAATATATCATTTTAAATCCAAAGGACAAAGTAGGGGTTGCTTTACAAGACATCCCTGAAGGGACAAAATTGTCTACGGATAAGGGTGACGTTGTTTTAAAAGAAACCATTAAGCGTGGACATAAGTTTGCTTTGCAGGCAATCGCTGAAAATGAAGACATTGTTAAATATGGCTTTCCAATTGGCCATGCCACAGAAGCTATTGCCCAAGGCGCTTGGGTTCATACCCACAATACGAAGACAAATTTGTCTGGGGAATTAAATTATGATTATCAACCAATTGAAATTCATAACGACATCCCTAAAGATGACCGAACTTTCATGGGCTATAAACGGGCGAATGGCAAAGTAGGGATTCGTAATGATTTGTACATTGTGCCAACTGTAGGCTGTATCAATCCGTTATTAGATGTTTTTGTAGCACAATTTAAGGCATTACATCCAGATAATGGGAATTTTGACAATGTTATTGTTTTAAAACACCCCTATGGCTGTTCTCAATTAGGAGACGACTTTGAACAGACACGTAAAATCTTAGTAGATGCCGCATTACAACCTAACGCTGGTGGTGTTTTAGTCTTTGGCTTAGGCTGTGAAAACAATCAAATGGATGGCATGATTGAAGAAATCGAAAAAGTCGGCGGACCAATTGATGATAGCCGAATGAAATTCTTGATTTCTCAAGAAGTCGACGACGAATTAGGCACAGCGTTAGATATGTTAGAAGATCTAAATACCACTGCTGGCAATGATGTTCGGACACCACAACCTTTAAGTGAACTAAAAATTGGTCTAAAATGTGGCGGTTCCGATGGTTTATCCGGTGTTACAGCGAACCCATTATTAGGTCGGTTATCTGATTTTGTGACAGCTCAAGGTGGTTCTACAGTTTTGAGCGAAGTGCCTGAAATGTTTGGGGCTGAAAAGATTTTGATGTCTCGGGCTAAGGATGAAGCAACTTTTGATAAGATTGTGGACTTAATTAATAATTTCAAAGCTTATTTTGAAAGCTTCCATCAGCCAATTTATGAAAATCCTTCTCCTGGTAATAAAGAAGGGGGCATTACAACCCTTGAAGATAAATCTTTAGGCTGTACGCAAAAGTCTGGGACTTCTTCTGTAAATGATGTTTTACAGTATGGTGAAAAAATCAAATCTGCCGGTTTATCTTTGTTGCAATCTCCAGGTAATGATTTAGTATCCTCTTCTGCAGAAGCTTCCGCAGACTGCCAAATGGTCTTATTTACCACTGGTCGTGGGACACCATTTGCCACTTATGTACCAACCGTTAAAGTATCTTCTAATTCGTATATTGCAGATAAAAAACCACGTTGGATTGATTTTGATGCTGGTAAATTGATGCATAGTACAATGGATGAAGTGGCCGCAGAATTTGTCCAATATATTATTGACGTTGCCAGCGGTGAAAAAACGAATAATGAAAAGTATGGCATTCATGGCATCGCTATTTTCAAAAACGGTGTTACTGAATAGTTAAATTCTAAAATAAAAAGGGCGCTAAACTGCGGATACTCACAGTTTTAGCGCCCTTTTTTTGTAAAAGGAAGGTTTTATGATGACAGCAGTTACAGCGGGAGAACCCTTGAATATTTTGCATACCATTGATTTGAACAAATTATATCCCATCGTCCGGTGCCAGTTGACCTTGGATCAGGCGTTAGATTTGCCCAAGTTATATCAAGCTTTAAAAACCATCGGGCAAGTTATTCCCGAAATTTATGCCGGCTATGATTTAGAAAATAATCAATGGCTTATTCCGGATACCCGGCCTCAGCGGTTGGTTCAGCAAGTCGCTTCAGAAGTTAATATAGATGCGTTAACGTTAGACTTAGAAACTGGCCCGCAGTTACATGTTTATTTACAAGATACAAAGACAGGGCACCAAGTGACATTTGTCATGAGTCATATTTTAACCGATGGTGCTGGCTTTAAACAGTTCTTATATCTTTTAGCAGCGATTTATAATCAAGGATCAACTGCAATTCAAGGTTTGAAAAATCATATGGATGTGACGGGATTAGAAACGCTAGTCCAGCAGCAAAAAGTTGGTACTTTAAAGCCAACCGATCATCCTAGTGCACCGCTTTATTTGCCAACCTTGAACTCACAGGCAACGACGCGGCAATACTATGTTAACGATTGTCACTTGTCTAAGACCGATTCTCAAAAATTAAAGACATGGGCTAAAGTGCAAGGGGTGACGTTAAATGACATCTTTATGGCAGTTTTTGGTCAACTGATGCAAAGCTATGCAGCGGTTCCGGAAATCACGTTAGCTTGTCCGACAGATACCCGGCAGTATTTACCGGAAAAAGAACGGCAGCAATTACGGATTCAAAATGCAACGGCCCGATATAATACAGCTGTGACAAATGATTTCACACAGCCGTTAACGGCAACGATTCAAGCGTTTCATCAGCAGATGACGATGTTAAAACAAGATCAGCAGTTTTTACAGTCCATTCGGCAACTGCTGACATTAGCTAAAACACAGCCCATCTCGGCTTTACGGGAAGTAGTTCAACAAAATTATTCGGTTCGACCCATTGCTTACACGAATTTTGGGATTATTGATGCCAGTCGTTTGAACTTTACCGGGTGCACAATCAAACATTGTCTTTTAACCGGTTCTTTTAGAGAAGCACCCGCTTTTCAAGCAGCGTTTAGCAGTTTTAATCATGAGATTATAATTGGTTTTAATATGATCGGGACTACTGAAGAAATTAATTTTGGTAATGCACTGTTGCAGCAGTTAAAACAAAATCTGCAGCTGGTCACCACACTTTAATTTTTATAAATAAAACAGCCTTATCTTTGATTTTTAGAAGATAGGGCTGTTTTTTTGAATGTGACCAAGTATGTACTTTAAGCCATCACGGGATGATGGTGGGCTTTAATTGCCTGAGCTAATTCAAAATTATCAGTGATAATGCCAGAAACTTTTAAATCAAGAAGAGTTTGAATTTGATTGGCATCATTTACTGTCCAAATACGTTGAGGAATGTGTTTTGGGGACTGGGCATAACTGAAATGAAATCCAGAAAGATGTTCCCGCTGCATCAATTGTTCTGGATCAACGATGGTTTGATCAGTAAGCAAGCAATAATTTTGTTTTGTATCCAAACGATACGCATTTTGTAATGATTTTAAGTTAAATGAAGAGTAAATTACCGGATAAGTTAAGCGATAATCGTGAACCATTTCTAAAACAATCTGTTCAATATTGGGATAGGTCACAAAATTTGTTTTAAACTCTAAGTTTAAGTGAACCGGATAACGTTTAGCTAATTCTAATAGGCCGTTTAAAGTAGGGATTGGTTCGCCATTCTTTAAATGAAAACGACGGAGCTGATTAAAAGTCATCTCCTTGATAAAACCATGACCATCACTGACGCGGTCAATCGTCTCGTCATGGATGATGACAGGAATTTGATCTTTTGTTAGGTGGACGTCAAATTCTAAACCATCAATTTGATGCGTTAAAGCATATTCAAAACCAGATAAAGAATTCTCTGGAAACTTTTCAGGAAAACCACGGTGACCAAAAATTAACGTTTGATTCATAATAGAGGACTCCTTTACAAGTTATTGACAAGAATTTTATAAAATTAACAAAAAATTGAAGTATTTAGTAAGTTAGTTACAGAAAATATTATGCCGTTATAGTGTAAATTAGTAGCCTATAAGGTGTAAAACCCCTGTAAAATTATGTTCCTCACAGGACAGCTATAAAAATTAAGGACAGCAAATGAAATACATTGACAATCTTTATACATCGCTTTACAATGTATAAAGAAAGTCGAGGGTAATGCAATGCAAGCAATCGATAAAGAATTACTAAGAGGGTATATTGATCCGATTATTTTGAGCCTTTTAGCCCGGGATGACAGCTATGGTTATGATTTAACCAAGCAAGCCCATGACCAAACAGAAGGTTTTTTTGAACTGAAAGAAGGGACGCTATATGTGGCACTTAAACGTTTGGAAAAAGCGGGGTACGTCACTAGTTATTGGCAGGAAGGTAGTGGGGCTGCCCGTCGCAAATATTATCATTTGACAGTATCGGGCAAAGCAGAACTAACTAAAAAACAGGCTGAGTGGCAGCTGATTAAAAAAATGATGGATAAATTTTATGGAGGCAATTATGACACTAACAACTGAAAATAAAAATGAATTGCGGACATTTGCTGTAAAACAGGCTGCTAAAGCTGACGGGGATACTGAAGCGCAAGTGGCAGCGATTACGCAAAAAATTGATGAAATTGATGAACTTACCGGTTATATGGAAGATCATATGCAAGCCTTATTAACTCGGGGATATACCGAAAATAAGGCTATTGCCCAAACAAAACAAGATTTTGCGATTGAAAGTGATCTTGTCCAAAAAGTCACGACAAAACATCAACAAGATGAAGCATATAAAGCTTATTATGCCAAAAATTATACGACGGAAAAAGGGATTGCTACCCAAGAAGCGGTGGGATTATATTATGGTGCTGCGATTTTAATTATGGCTGTAATCGGCTTTATTCTGGGTTGCGCGGTAAATTATTGGTTAAAAACAACGCTGTTTGGGATGTTCTCGATTATTGGCGTTCCTCTAGGCGTTTTAATTGGTGTCGGTATTGGTTTATTACAACAAGCTAAAATTGTCCGCAAAAATCTACCACAGTAGACGTATTAAAAAGTTTATAGCCCTTCTCATTAACAATTAATCCAATGTTATAATAAGGGTTATAAGGGGATGATTGGATGTCGATTTTGACAGAAACATTTACACTAGAAAATGGCGTTAAAATACCTAAAGTCGGTTTTGGCACTTGGCAGATTCCAGAGGGCGCTGTGGCTTATCAAGCTGTGGTAAATGCCTTAAAGCTTGGGTATCGACACCTGGATACCGCGCTAGCTTATGGCAATGAAGCCAGTGTTGGGCAAGCAGTACGTGATTCAGGGCTACCTCGGACGGATATTTTCGTAACCTCTAAATTACCGGCACAGTTTAAAACTTATCAAGAAACATTACAGGCTTTTGATCAGACTTTGGCCAATTTAGATATTGATTATTTAGATTTATATTTAGTTCATGCACCTTGGCCATGGGATGAAATTGGCACCAATCATGACAAAGGAAACCGGGAAGTTTGGCGGGCAATGGAAGAGATCTATGCCAGCGGTCGCGTAAAGGCAATTGGTGTTTCTAATTTTAATGTGGTTGATTTGGAAAATGTGTTCAGTGATGCCAAAATCAAACCAATGGTCGATCAAATTCAATACTACGTTGGTTTTACGGAACCTAAAATTACTAAGTTCGCCCAGGATCAAGGTATCTTGGTAGAAGCTTATTCACCATTGGCCACTGGAGACTTAGTGCATAATGCCAAAATTAAAGCGATCGCTGAGCGGTATCATGTTACTGTGGCACAATTGGCATTACGTTTTTGTCTTGAAAATAACGTACTGCCGCTACCTAAAGCAACGAGCTTAGATCATATTGAAGCAAACAGCCAACTTGATTTTACAATTAGTGCTGAAGACATGATGGTCTTAAATCAATTGCCGGATACAGCACCGGCGCATCAGCATAATCCAACACAAAGTTAATCAAAAATAATTAATAATAGGGTATAAAAAAGACGAAAACCTGAATTTTGGGTTTTCGTCTTTTACTACCCTTTGATCGTTGACTATCATTCGAGTAGTTATAAGGCCGTAATTAGATTCTAAAATCTCGAGAACCGTTGGCGATGGCAACTAGATTTTTACCGACAACTTCACGGATGCGGTCATTTGGAATATCGTTGATCTGTTCGTCAATGAGGCGATTGCCGGCTTGAACCGTATCTGGGCTGGCGTAATCTTGTAGATATTCTTTAAGCGTCATGAGGGCGTTAGGATGACAGCAGTTTTGAATTTGACCGCTCTTACATAGCGACATGAAGCGATCTCCGGTACGGCCGGCACGATAGCAAGCTGTACAAAAACTTGGAATATAGCCTAGATCCATTAACCAATGAACAACTTCGTCCAAAGTCCGTTTGTCACTAGTATCAAATTGGTTAGATTCTAAGCTGTCTCGATCTGTACCGGCATAACCACCGACACTTGTACAAGAAGCCCCACTGATTTGAGAAATCCCCAAGTCTAACACGTTACGCCGTGTCGCCATACTTTCTCTAGTTGACATGATCATCCCAGTGTAAGGCACGGCAATTCGAATACAAGCAACAATTTTTTCAAAAATTTCTTCACTGATCCCATTATCAAATGTTTCTGGATCAATATCATCAGCTGGCCGAATGCGGGGCACACTGATAGTATGCGGGCCGACACCAAAAGCAGCTTCCAAATGTTCCGCATGCATTAATAGACCGGCGAATTCATAACGATACTTGTCTAAGCCAAACAAAACACCGATACCTACATCATCAATGCCACCGGTCATCGCCCGATCCATGGATTCCGTATGATAATCATAATCATGCTTTGGGCCCCAAGGATGTAATTCCAAATAACTTTCTTTATGATAAGTTTCTTGGAATAAAATATACGTACCAATACCGGCGTCATGAAGTTTTTGATAGTTTTCAACCGTAGTTGCTGCAATGTTCACATTAACCCGCCGAATGGCACCGTTTTTATGCTTAATGCTATAGATTGTATGAATAGAATCCAAAACATAATCAATTGGGCAGTTAATCGGATCTTCACCGGTTTCCAAAGCTAATCGCTTATGGCCCATATCTTGTAGGGCAATGACTTCACGTTCGATTTCGGCTTGAGTCAATTTTTTCCGCGGGATGTGTTTATTTTGACCATGGAATGGACAGTAAACACAACCATTAACGCAATAGTTGGAGAGATAAAGCGGTGCGAACATAACGATACGGCTGCCATAGTAGGCTTCCTTGATACCTTTTGCCAAACCGAGAATCGCTTCATTCCGATCTGGCAACGTACAGGCCAGCAGAACAGAAGCTTCACGATGGTCGAGGCCTTTATGTAAGCGAGCTTTTTTCAGAATCTGATCAATTAAAGCCCCGTTTTCTTTGTTGGCTTCGGCATAGGCTAGTGTTTCTTGAATTTCGTCATCACTGATGAATTCGGTTGCAACATGAGATTTTGGATTATACATAGTTGTCCTTCCTTTCTTCGGGGTCAGAACCATCTTCCCCCACAGTACTGAAGTAATAGCCGGTTTTCTTTCAAGGCTTAGATTTTAAAAGAAAGCCGCGATGTATAATAAAGCAAACCAAAAGTGGCTTGTTCTACCCAGGATTAAAAAAATTATGGTAAAGGAATCGTTGTTAGCTGCTCTTCGACAGCTTTTGATCTTGGTTTATAAATAAATAAGCCGTAAATACAAAGGCCTAGAAATAATAGACCAATGCCGGTGCCCAGTGTAAAAGGACCGTTTTCCAAAAGCCAATGGTTTAATTGATAAACGATTAAACTGACCATATAGGCTAAAACACATTGATAGCCAATGGCAGTTAACGTCCATTTGGCATCGCCCATTTCCTTACGAATGGCACCAATCGCCGCAAAGCAAGGGGCACATAATAAATTGAAGGTCAAAAAAGCATAACCGGCAGCGGGGGTGAAAGCTTGGCGCATCAACGGCCAAATTTGTCGGCTGCTCTCAGCGAGGTTGGCCTGTTTGCTAAACAAAACGCCAAAAGTACCGACAACATTTTCTTTAGCCACTAGCCCTGTTAAAATAGCAACGGCTGCCCGCCAATTACCAAAGCCCAGCGGTGCAAAGATCACAGCAATAAAACTGCCAATTCCCGCTAAAATACTTTGACGCTCAGGGACCATCTGGAATTTATAATTAAAATTGGCTAATAGCCAAATAATAATACAGCTAATAAAAATAATTGTACCGGCTTTTTTGACAAAAGATCGGCTGCGGTCCCAAACTTGCCGAAGGACATTACCAAACTGCGGTAAATGGTAAAGCGGCAGTTCCATGATAAAAGGCGTTTCATCCCCTGCAAACAAGCGGGTTTTCTTCAAAAAAACACCAGATAGGACAATGGCGATGATGCCTACAAAATAAGCCGAAGGGGCTACCCAAGAATGTCCTGGGAAAAAGGCGCCGGCAATTAACGCAATAATGGTTAATTTGGCGGAACAAGGCATAAAGGTGGTGACCATCACCGTCATCCGCCGATCATTTTGATTTTCGATCGTTCGACTGGCCATAATCCCTGGCACACCGCAACCAGTGGCTACTAGCATGGGGATAAAAGATTTTCCAGACAGTCCAAATTTACGAAAGAGCCGATCTAAGACAAAAGCGATGCGGGCCATATAACCACAATCTTCTAACAGACCTAAGCATAAAAATAAAACCATTAGCTGAGGTAAAAAGCCGATTACAGACCCCACCCCGCTGATAATGCCATCGACTAGCAAGCTTTGCATCCAATCGGCAACTTGCCATTTTTCTAATAAAGGGATAAGCCCATTAGGAATAAGCTGGCCAAATAAAGTATCATTCACCCAATTGGTCCCTAGTGCACCGATGGTTTGGATGGATAGATAATAAACAGCCCACATAACTGTGGCAAAAATAGGCAGTGCTAAAAAGCGATTGGTCACAATTTGATCAATCCGATCGCTAGTGTTCATTTTGGAATTATCAGTTTGAACTAAAGTTAGTTGTACGAGTTTAGAAATAAAATTATAACGTTCATTGATGATAATGCTTTCACTATCATCATTAAAAATCTGTTCCGTATCGGTAATAATCGCCGCAATTGTCAGTTGCTGTTCAGCGGTTAATGACAATTGGTCTAAAACTAAACTATCTCGTTCAAATAGTTTGATGGCAAACCAGCGGCGCCGATGAGCGGGGATTAAATTATGTAGTTGTCCTTGAATGTCACTAAGGGCAGTTTCTAGCCGCGGATCATACTGAGGATAGTGTGGCTCAGCCGTTGTGTTTAAGGCTTTGGCTTTGGCAATCATAGTGTCCAGCCCTTTATTTTTTAGGGCACAAATACCAATCACGGGCAGCCCTAAACCATAGGCCAATTTTTCTAAGTTAAAACTTTTATGTTGTTTTGTAACCACATCCATCATGTTCATGGCTAAAATCACAGGCAACCCAGTTTCCATCAGCTGCATCGTTAAGTAAAGATTGCGTTCAATATTAGTGGCGTCCACAATATCTAAGATGGCCGTGGGTTCACCGCTAATTAAGTAATCTCGAGCGATAATTTCTTCTGGGGTGTAGGGTGCTAGTGAGTAAATGCCGGGTAAATCTTGTAAAGTAATGGTTTTATTTTTTTTAACGTAGCCCGCTTTTCTTTCAACGGTGACGCCAGGCCAATTACCAACATACTGTTTGGCGCCGGTTAAAGCATTAAAAACGGTTGTTTTCCCACAATTGGGGTTGCCTGCTAGAGCAAATTCCATCTTTTCCATTAGCGGTTCTCCTTAAAGGATTGATTCGGCTTTTGAGTCAGATTGGTGTAACTTTATTTGGCGAATGATATGTGAAAAAATTCATTATGTAAAGCGTCTAAAATAATTCATACTCTTAAACTATGTCATTTTATAAAAAAAGTCAAATGAAACAACCTCGATTTTTTAGAAATAAAAAGGTGAAAAAGACTGGAATAACCGTCTTTTTAAACTGATAACATTCATTAATGGCTGCCATTATTCTCTAATTTAAGCAATAGAGAATTGTTATTTTGTAGAAAATAGCAACGCTTCACAATTGATAAATATTTCACTAATTGTAATTATTATTTAGATTTTTGACTTCGCTATGCAACCGTTAAGATTAATTTTAAGCTAGGACTAAAAAAATTAAAAAAGCTTATTGCGCAACAGCGATCAATTAAGTCAATTTAGCCGGATATTCCCCAATTTTTTGTTCAAATATACGGTTAAAAATTAGAAAATTCTAATTTTAATTGGCCAACGAGTGGTGCTAAATGGTGGAAAATAAAAAAGTGCTAATAGCCAAATGGCTGCCAGCACTAAAAGTTAGAACAACTTTTTTATAATTATAAACAAAAGGGGGTCACGAAAAATTATTCAAACATTTTCTTAGTAGCCCGTAATAGGGTTTTTGGATCTTTATCATAACGTGGTGTGTCTACAAGATGAGACATTGGAATTCCAGCAAAGTGATAAGCGCCAATTTCACCAGAACGGACGGCACTTTGTTCTGTAAAGATCATCTGGAAAGGTTGTTCCGCAAACTCACCGGTGAAGGCTAAGTTGGTAGTATGCCGTGGGATAACCTTTGGCCGGTCTGCTTTGGCGCGGTTATTAAAGAGGGCAGAAGCATATGGCATGTAAACAGGAATATTATTAATAATACTATCCAGAATTTCTTTTTCCTTAGTTTTAATATTCACAGGACCAGGGTCTACTTTAGAAAGTTGGCCGATTAATTCGAGGACCATTTCCTTACCAGTCATTTTGATGTATTGTTTTGGCACAAATTCTCCCTGTCTTCTAGGGTATAAGAAATAGCCCCAAATGACAGATTCATTTGGCTTTTGTGTTGTAAAATGAGGTTGGTGGTGGACAACAATGGACATATTTACATCTTCATGCCCCAGTGGGGTAATCGGTTTGGTAGAAATAAATGAATTTAAAGCATTCCCAGGCACTTGAGTAGTGATCCGGGTGATTTCATTGAGCAATAAGTGATTATCAGTGGTCAATGTAAAGCTGACCCACTCACTGGCATCCCGATCCGCAAAGAACTTATCAGGATTACCTAAGTTGTAAAAACGGTCAGTGGCTTTTTTCCAAAGACTTGCGGCAGCACCATAATCCATATTTTCAGGTGCTGGCGTATTGTAATCGCCTAAAGTTGCAGAATCGGTAATTGAACCATTTGTGAAGAAAACAGCAGTATCTTCATCTACGGGCACCGTAATTTCTTTATCATTAACCGTGTCTGTCATCACTAGACCAGTTACGGTAATTTCATCTTGCATAGCGCTTTCTTTAAACTGCCAATCGGTTACCCGACGATCCATAATAAAATGGCAGCCTTGGGCTTTTAAGTAGTTAATCAATGGCAGCATAATACTTTCGTACTGGTTATAGCGGGTCCGGTTAACACCGACTAAATGTTCAATTTGCGTAAATTCATAAATCATCTGGTGCATGTAACGCCGCAGTTCTTGAGCAGAACTCTTTGTCCGAAAGGCAAAAGTTGTTTCCCACATATACCAAAAGTTTGTTTGGAACATATGCGGATCATGCTTGAAGTAGTCAGCAATGGATACATTATCCAACTGTTCTTCAGCCTCATCCGGCATTAAGACTAATTTTGTAAGTAATGCCCGATCTGTGGCATTTAAGCCCATATGGCCGCCGTTGATGATGCCTTTACCGCCTTGTAGTAAGCGCGCTTTGTCAAAAGTCCGATGTTGTTCATCAAAACTTAATGTATCTTCAGCTGCGGTCATGCCTGGTTCGGTAGTGGATGGGATTCGGTCTAACAGATCCATTAAATCAACGTAAGTCCGATAATTTAACATCCGACCACCTCTAGCCACAAAGCCTTTATGATTTGCGACGGGGTGGTTCTTATTCCAATATTCATCTTTAGCTTCTGAAGCGGTGGAACCGTCATTTGAACCGTGATCATCCAAACCATAAAAAGTGATCTTATCCCCTGTCCAGTGGGCTTCTTGAATGAAATAAACGGCTGCGGCCATGTTGGCAAGCCCAGCACCAATCATAATTGCTTTACTTTTTGTCATAGAAATGCCTCCATTCTAAACGCATTAATTAATCTTGATAATCTGCTTCAAATTCGTCATAAGCCGAATAGTCATCGGACATTAAGCCTTTTTTCTTAATTAAGCAAGTACCTAGAGCTAATAACGTTACACCAATACCAATTTTAATGAGATTATGTTTCATTGAAATTGCCACCTTTCTAAGGAGAAATTATTGTTTTAAACTTAGCCAAATCTATTAAAAACCATTTCAGATCATCGGCACTAATTGGTAAACTAGCGGGGCTTGATCTCTAGTTTTATTGTAATAAATTCAGCTACAGATAACATGGACAATCTAGTGACTTTGCCCAAAAAAATACGATTGCCGGCCATTTTTTATAGCGTTTTCAATCGTCCCATTTAACATGATCTCTGCCCGTCTTATTAAGGCATCTTTAGATTCTGTTAAATTATTGCGCAACCATTGAATGACTTGCATCGTTAACGCCCAACCGTAAAAATTTGAAATTGCTTTTTGCAGTTCTGCAGGGGTGTTTGGCTCAACATCGATGATGACCCGCTGGACCATATCGCTGGAAACTTCATATAATAAGTTTTCTAAAAGATCTCGACCAATAGAATGGAAGCTTTCTAGACAAAATTTTTGATTGGTTTCAATATAATCTAAAATGAGCCGGTACACCGTCTGCCAGGTGTTAATATTTGTATAAGCCTGCGCTTGCTGAACAATTTCTTGTTGATAAATCCAAGCCAATAAAGCATAGATATCTTCGAAATGATAATAAAAGGTGTTGCGAGTCAGCTTGGCTTTTTTAGTCAGCATATCAATCGTGATATGATCTAGAGCGGTCGTTTGCATCAAATCTTTGAGTGCTGTCGCGAGTTGCCATTTTGTCGTCTGTTTGTTCATTTAAACACATTCCTTTGTGACGCGTGATTTATAGAGTCTATTATAAACGTGCGTTAAGGAATGTGATAGATAGGACATAAAGATTAAATCACCTTTTTGACCTAATCTCTAAAAAAATTATAGAGCGAACTTACGAATAAATTATTAATGATATATGAAGAAACTAATATTTAGAATTATAAGACAGGAGAAATTTCATGAATATAGAAATTCGAGCTTTTAAGCAACCAACAGCTAAGCATTATCAGCTGTTATTAAGTGCAGAACCGTCAAAGGCAATTGTCGAAGCCAGTCTTAAGCGGGCCTATGGTTTTGAGGCGCGGATTGCCGGAGAGTTAGGCGGGGTTTTATTATTGTTGGAAACACGGCCGCAAACTTTGGAATTAGTCAATTTAGCGGTAACCCCTGAATTAAAGCAACAAGGCATTGGTACACAACTCGTAAAATTTGGAATTAACTGGGCTAAAGATCATCAATATGCGACATTGGTAGTAGGCACAGGGACTACCAGTTTTGTACCATTGTATCTTTATCAAAAATGCGGTTTTCGGGCAATAAATATCGAACCAGATTATTTTGTGAAGCACTATTCAGAGCCGATTATTGAAAACGGCCTGGTGTTAAAGGACATGGTACGGCTACAGTTAGATTTAAAGTGAATTAAAAAGGCAATTTAAGCAGGTAACACGCTTAAATAGCCTTTTTTAAGCCGCTTTATTTGTTTCGGGTCTGATCAATTGTTGCACGAATTTCTTTAAAGACGGTGGTTGTATGAATACTATCTTGGACGGCACTCAAAATAAACAAAGTGTCAATCAAAGAAATTTGGGAAATCACGGCATGTAGGGCTTCATCTTGATAGTTAGTTTCATCAGCGATAGATAACAAAGTCACATCGGCTAACTTAGTTAAGGAAGCGTTGCCATAACTGGTGATGCAAATTGTTGGAATTTTATTTTCTCGCAGTTTTTTTGCTAAAGTCAAAATATCTCGATTTTCACCAGAATGGGAAATGATGATGGCGCAATCATGTTCAGGGGTGAGCTTAGTGGCCATCATCAATTGCATGTGAAAATCATTTGTAAATAAAGGCACTTTGTTAGAGCGCAAGAATTTATGGTAGCCGTCTTGGGCGACAACGGAAGAAGCGCCTAAGCCAAATAAGGCAATCCCACAATGCTGTTGAATAATGCGGATCGCTTTTTTGAGCTGTGCTTCAGTCAAAACTTTCAGTGTGGCATCTAAAGTAGCCGTATTGCCAGTAAATATTTTTTGCGTCATGGTCATTAAGGAATCTTGGGTATTGATTTCTTGAAAAGGCGTATCGGACAAGGGCCGTTCTTGATTTTTAACCCAGGTTAATAGACTAAGTTTGAAATCTTGAAAATTTTTAAAGCCCAGCATTTTGGCAAATCTAGAAATTGAAGCGATAGATGTTCCGGTTTGTTGTGCTAAGGCACTGATGGTTAAGCTAGAATCAATTTGCGGATGCTGTAATAAATAGTCTGCAATATGCTTAGAAGTGCCGCTTAGATGGGGATAATAGCTTTGAATTAAAAATTTAATATCTTTTGTCATAATGTTTACCTCGTACTTATAAAATAGCATAATAAATCCTGTTTGGAAATCTTTTTCTAATTTTTACTTGAAATATGAAAAACTTTTCCGTATACTGTGGTTAAATTGAAAACGCTTCAGGAGATGTTGATGATGAAAATAGCAATGATTGGGTTAGGCAAGATGGGTATTAACCTTACAGAAAATTTAATTCGTAACGACCATGAAGTGTGGGCTTACGACTTAGATGAATCGGCAAAAGCACAAGCCACGGTTTTAGGCGCAACGGTACTTACGGCATTAGAAGATGTTTTGGCATTACCGAAACCACGATTGATTTGGTTGATGTTGCCAGCAGGGCCAGCGACTAAAAATACAATTCAACAGTTAAGTCAATTATTAGCACCAGCAGATATTGTTATCGATGGGGGTAATTCAGATTATAAAGATTCTATTGAAGATAATCAGACATTACAGGCCCAAGGCATTCACTTTTTTGATGTTGGGACGTCTGGCGGGATGAGTGGTGCGAATCGTGATGGGAATTTTATGATCGGTGGCGATTCTGAAGCAACATTTGCGACAATCGAACCGATTTTTCAAGATATTGCCACTAAAGATGGCTATCTTTATACCGGTGCAGCCGGCAGCGGTCACTATTTAAAAATGGTTCACAATGGTATTGAATATGGCATGATGCAGTCTATTGCGGAAGGCTTTGATGTTTTGGCCCATAGTGAATTTGATTATGATAATGAGGCGGTCGCTAAAGTTTGGGCAAATGGTTCCGTTATTCGGGGCTGGCTCATGGAATTAGCCGAATCCGCTTTTTCAAAAGATCCAAAATTAGACGCATTAAAAGGGGTCATGCACTCTTCTGGTGAAGGGAAATGGACAATTGGAGAAGGCTTACGTTTAGAAGTGCCAACACCAGTCATTGCCTTGGCTTTAATGATGCGGTATCGATCTTTAGAAACGGATACATTTACAGGTAAAGTTGTGGCTGCTTTAAGAAATGAATTTGGTGGTCACGCCGTTGATAAACAACAGGAGGCATAAATAATGGCAGCATATATGATCGGGACAGATATTGGGACTACCAGCACAAAGTGTGTACTTTATGATTTGAAAGGCCACGTCATTGCCCATGCGGATAAGGGTTATCCGCTTTACCAAGATGTGCCAGATATGGCAGAAGAAGATCCTGAAGATATTTTTAATGCCGTCATTGATGTTTTGGGTCAGGTGATTCGAAAAGTTAAAGTAAAACCTGAAGAAATTAAAGGGGTTTCCTTTTCATCGGCGATGCACAGTTTGATTTTGATGGATGAAAACGACGAACCGCTGACTCGGGCCATCACTTGGGCGGATAATCGGGCGGCTAAATATAGTGAAGAATTGAAAGCTAATGGTTTAGGGGCTGAAATTTATGCTAAGACCGGCACGCCTATTCATCCAATGGCACCGCTTTCTAAAATGTTATGGTTAAAAAATGAACAGCCGGATTTATTTAAGAAAGCTAAGAAATTCATTGATTTAAAAACATATGTCTTCTTCAAACTATTTGGTGTCTATCAAATGGAATACTCCATCGCTTCGGCCACTGGGATGTTTAATATTTTTGAATTAAAGTGGGAACCTCAAGTTTTGGATTTGCTGGACATTACGACGGATCGCCTGCCAGAATTGGTGGCACCGACAGATACGATTGACCATATTAATGACAGTTATGGCAAATTACTGGGTATTGCACAGACGACACCATTTGTTTTTGGCGCCAGTGATGGGGTCTTATCCAATCTAGGGGTTAACGCCATTGATCCTGGGGTTGTTGCAGTAACGATTGGTACGAGCGGTGCAGTGCGGGTTGTTGTGGACAAACCAATGGTAGATCCTAATGGCCGCTTGTTCTGTTATGCCTTGACGAAAGATAAGTGGGTCGTTGGTGGACCTGTCAATAACGGGGGTATTGTCTTCCGTTGGGTCCGGGATCAATTATTTGCGCCAGAAAAAATCACGGCAGAGCAAATGCAAGTTTCTTCCTATGATATTTTAACGCAAATTGCTGAGAAAATTCCTGCTGGTTCAGATGGCTTATTGTTCCAACCCTACTTAGGTGGCGAGCGGGCACCTATCTGGAATGCTTATGCGCGGGGGAGCTTCTTTGGTTTAACGCGGCAGCACACTAGAGCTCATATGGTTCGATCTGCATTAGAAGGGATCGTTTATAATCTTTATGTGGTGATGCTGATGATTGAAGGCATTGCCGGTAAGCCAAAACGGATTCAAGCCACCGGGGGTTTTGCACGTTCAGCACTTTGGCGGCAAATGTTGGCGGATATTTTTGAACAGGATGTCACGATTCCAGAAAGTTTTGAAAGTTCTTGTTTAGGGGCAGCAACTTTAGGATTATATGCTTTGGGCTATATTGACGAACTTTCAGAAGTCAAAAATATGATTGGGGTCACCGAAGTTCACCATCCCAACGCTGAAAATTTTGAGGTTTATCGAGAATTGCTACCAATCTGGCTGCGGTTATCTAGAACTTTGGAACCGGAATATAAGGCAATTGCAGAATTCCAAAAGAAACATACGAACCCAAATAAATAAATTAAAAGGCTGATTGTGGGCAAAAAATGACAACCAGCCTTTCATTAGCTAAATCATAAAAGCGTTTGCTTAAGGGAGGAAACAAAAATGGCACTTATTGTTTTAGTTCTTGGTATTATTTTATTACTATTTCTAATTATCAAATTAAAACTAAATACCTTTTTATCTTTAGTAATTACGTCAATTGCAGTGGGGATCGGTTTAGGGATTCCGTTAACTAAAATTGCCACCAGTGTTCAAAACGGGATTGGCAGTCAGTTAGGTGTCTTGTCGATCGTCTTTGGCTTCGGGGCAATGTTAGGTCGGTTAGTGGCCGATGCCGGTGGGGCGTATCGAATTGCCCATACATTAATTGATAAATTCGGTAAAAAACGGCTGCAGATTGCGATTGTACTGGCTTCTTTTATCATCGGGCTGGCTTTGTTCTTTGAAGTTGGGATTGTATTATTAGTACCGATTGTTTTTGCGATTGCTATGGAAGCCGGCGTTTCAATTTTGTATCTAGGGATTCCAATGGCAGCAGCGTTATCTGTTACCCACGGCTTTTTACCACCCCATCCAGCACCTACAGCGATTAGTGCGGTTTTAGGGGCGAATGTGGGTCACGTCTTACTTTATGGGGTGATTGTGGCTATTCCAGCTGTACTAGTGGCCGGCCCTTTATTTGTAAAAGTTGCCCAGAAATTAGTACCCGATGCCTTTAATCGGAAGGGGAATTTATCTGCTTTAGGGCCACAAAAGAAATTTAAATTAGAAGAAACACCAAGTTTTGGGATTAGTGTTCTGACTTCTTTATTCCCAGTTATTTTGATGGCAATTACGACGATCTATGATTTGACAGTGAATGGTGGGCAAACACCAAAAAATCCAAGTATGCTGGATTCAATTGTCGCCTTCATTGGGACACCAAGTATTACAATGACGATTTCATTATTGGTCGCAATGTATACTATGGGCTGGGCAAGACGGTTTAAGACCAGCCAAATTATGAAAACGTTGGAAGAAGCCGTTAAATCCATCGCCATGCTGCTCTTAGTTATCGGGGGCGGCGGTGCCTTCAAGCAAGTTCTGATTGATGGGGGCGTCGGGGATGCCGTTATGAATTTATTCAAAGGTGTCAATATTTCGCCATTACTATTAGGTTGGGTTATTGCCGTGGTTTTACGGATTGCCTTAGGCTCAGCAACCGTTGCTTCCTTGACAGCTGCTGGTTTGGTCTTACCGTTAATGCAAGCCGCTGGCGTTAATCCTGCGTTGATGGTATTAGCCATTGGGGCGGGTTCACTAGCCGCTTCACACGTAAATGATGCCGGTTTCTGGATGTTTAGAGAGTACTTTGACTTATCCATCAAAGAAACTTTAGCAACGTGGACCGTGTTGGAAACCTTAATCTCTGTGGTGGGCTTAATCTGTGTCTTGATCTTGAGTGTCTTCATTTAAATTTACTAAAACCAACAAAAAAACCGATCGAATTTTTGATCGGTTTTTTATTATAAATTCAAGAATTTTCAACAACTTTAGAATCTGAAGTTAACGCCTTTTTAGGAAAATAAGTTCTAAAGTTCACAACAATATTCAAAATAACGGCCGCAAAAGAAACTACAAACAGCCCGTTACTCAACAGCATTGAAGCGACGGTGGGCAAGTGATTAAAAGCATCACCGGTAAAATTGGCGCCAATGCCTAAAGCCATACTAGTGCCTAGAACAATCGAATTATTGTTATTGCTGTAATCTACTGAGGATAAAATGGAAATCCCCGCAGCGGTAATAGTACCAAATAGCGCTAATGTGGCACCACCGATAACGGGTTTAGGAATGGCCGTAATCAGTGCGCAAAATTTAGGTGAAAAACTGATAATTAATAAAATAATGCTGGCACAGGTCACTGTAGAACGAGAACCGATTCGAGAAAGCTTGATGATCCCAATATTTTCGTTAAATGTGGAAGAAGGGGATGCATTAAAGCAGCCCGCAATCATTTGGCCTAATGCTTGGCCGCGAATCCCATTAATTTGCTGCTTGGGTCCGGTAGTACGGCCGGTAACTTCATCTAAAAAGGCGAAAGCGCCAAAACATTGAATGGTATTAATCATGCAAAAAAGGGTCATGATTAAAATAGAACCGATACCAAACTTGGGTAGACCGAATTTAAACGGGGTAATCGGCATAAAGAAGGCTTCATGGGTTACGGGTCCTAAATCTAAAAGGCCCATCGGAATGGCGGCTAAGATACCCACCACCAAACCGATCAAAATTGCTAAGTTACGAACCATTCCCCGAGCAAAAATACTCAACAGAATAATAATCAGTAAGACGCCTAAACCTAATAATAAGTTCTTTGGATCACCAAAGTTTTTAGCTGCCGGGTTGCCACCAGCCAAATCTTTAAACGCAGTAGGCGCTAAAGTAACCCCGATAATGGTGACGAAAGCACCGACAACAACAGGTGGAAAGAATTTAACGACTTTTTCCATAAAAAATGAGAGTAGAAATAAAATCAAACCGGAACCGATAATTGCACCAAAAATAGACGGGATGTCATATTTTAAACCGATTGCAATCATCGGTGATAATGGTGCAAAGGCGGATCCTAAAACTAAAGGTAACCGGGAACCAATATTTTTACCAATACCTTGAACTTGGATAAACGTCGTAATGGCAGTGGCAAATAAAGTTGAGGTGATCATCACTGTGGTTAAACGAGCATCTAAGTTTAAAGCGCTTGCTAAAATTAGGGGCACAGCGATGGTTCCAGGAAAGAGGGTTAAAACATGTTGCAACCCCATAATTAGTATTTCGCTAAAGGGTAATTTTTCGTTAATATCGATAGGTTCTAACTTAACGGCACGTTTATCAGCCATGACTTACCTCCTGTTATGTACAGTTAATTTAATCCCAGTAACCTTGATGAACTTCAGCGGCTTTGACTTCTAAATCTTTAAAGGGGCCGACAACTGTAATGTTTTTTTGACCATGTTTATAAATTTCGCGGCTTGGTAAGTCAAAAGTTGGATTCACTTCATTACTGCCAGTGAGTTCTAATAATCGAGTTTCTTCCATGGCATAAACAACGCGGCCGATATTAGCCCAATAAATGGCCCCAGAACACATAACACAAGGTTCAGCAGTGGTATATAAGCTGCAAGTCCATAAGAAATCTTTTGTATATTCATGGGAAGCACGATCTGCTAAGGAACATTCCGCATGGCCGGTACATTTCTTTTCGGTTAATTCGATATTGCCTTGTTCCATCAAAATATTACCGTCTTTATCAGCTAATAACGCACCAAAAGGGGTATTACCGCCAGCACGGGCCGCTTCAGAAATTTCGATACACCGTTGTAATAATTTTTCATCTGTATTGTGGTCAATCATCTTTAAAATCTCCTTTAAAAATAAATTTTAGAAATATAGGTAATACGTATTACTTATATTATAAATAAACATTAACATCTAAATATAATAAAAACAACAAAAAATTAAATTTATATTTGAAATTGCCACTATAATTTTTTTGATCTACAAGAAATACTAATTTAATCGGATTTTTTATCTGCTTATTTGCTATCGACGATTAAAATCAATATTTTAATCAGCAAAATTGATGAGAATGAATTATGATAGAACTAGATAAAAATTGATCGAGGTGACGACTTTGCAAAATGCAAGACCCAAATTAAGGGACATTATTAAGGAAAAGATGCTAGATTATATTAAGGATTTGAGCCAGCAAGATACTAAAAAAATGCCTTCCGAAGAGAATTTAGCGACACTATTTAATGTCAGTCGCATTACCATTCGTGCTGTCCTCAGTGAATTGGAAAGTGAAGGTATTGTCGCGCGTAAGCAAGGCTATGGTACGTATATCAGCAATACAGTTAAGCATTTGGATGTTCAGTTTAATCCAGTAACTTCTTATGACAAGATGATTGCAGATTGGGGCTATCAAGAATCATCCCAAATATTAGACACCGTCACTTTAACCAAAGCGCCTAAAGCGGTGGGGGAAAAATTAAAATTAGCAAAGGATCAAAAAGTGATTCGAACAAATAAAATATTTTATGCTGATCAAACCCCTTGTGTGTATTGTGTCGATTATTTTGCGTTAGATTTATTGGCGGAGCCAGCGCTTTTACAGCGTATTCCAGAATTTCCAAAATCGATTTTTGAGTTTTTAGGTGCGGTTAGCCCCCATCGCATTGTCCGCGATTATACGCAGATTGGAACAAAGTTAGCCAGTGAACATCCAGAGCTAACAAAATATTTTCTAAAAAATAAAAGTCAGGATATGGCTTTTCTGGAACTGGCGTGTATTAACTATGATCAAAATGATGATCCGGTTATTTATGCTGAGGAATATGTGGATACAAAGTTTATTAAATTTTTCAGTGTCCGTAAGAAGAATTCTTAGCGTCATTAAAAAACGAGCTGCTATTGAGATTTTAAGCACTCGTTTTTTTGTTCGTATTTTGTTTGCTTAATTTACTTTTATATAGTACTATCTAGATAAAGTATTTTTATGACGAATTATGCCGGAGAAGCTACCGATTTACCAGCTAGCGTTTTTAATAATATTTTTAATAAAATTGAACATCATGAAATTTCAGTACCAATCGCTAAAGTTTATAATGGCTTAGAAAATGTTGGTGCGGCCCAACGTAGCTTAGAATCTGGACGTTATAGCGGTAAGATCGTAGTTGCGCTTTAAGAGGTGATTTTTTGGGACAAACATCGCTATTTAATCAAAAAATTAATACGATGACACCTTTAGCAAGTCGCATTCGACCAGCCAGCTTAGCTGTAAAAAAGATATTAGGCAAACGATGAGTGAACCGGTACTATTGCAGTTACGTAATGCACCACCAAGTTAATAAAAGCAGCACCAAAATTAAAATACAAAAGCCCCTTAAGATTGAACATGTCGGTCAACCTTAAGGGGCTTTTAGTTTATACTTATTAGCGCATCAGCGTTAAATTATTTGGGTGCTTAGATTACTCTAAGTACTGTTTTGTAGCTGCGACAATATCTTGTAAGCCAGATTTTGCATCGGCAAAGAACATGCTTGTATTATCTCCGCTAAATAATGGATTTGGAATGCCGGCATAACCAGTACTCATGGAGCGTTTGATGACAACAACGGATTTGGATTTATCCACATCCAAAATTGGCATCCCGGACACCGCATTACCTTTTTCCCGAGCTAAAGGATTGGTAACGTCATTGGCCCCAATGACTAAGGAAATGTCAGTGCTTTCAAACATGGAGTTCGCTTCTTCTAATTGTTTCATCTGATCATAAGGGACATTAACATCAGCTAACAAGACATTCATATGTCCTGGCATCCGGCCGGCAACGGGGTGAATGGCATAATTGACATTGATACCCGCATCAGTTAATAATTTCGCCAATTCGGCAACTTCATGCTGTGCTTGAGCAGCTGCTAAACCGTAACCAGGAACAACCATAACGTTATGGGCATAAGCCAACTGCAAACCGATATCGTCTGCGGAAGTTTCTTTAACATTGGTTGGAACATCAGCCATGGCGCCAGTATCACTGTCACCACCGCCAAAACCACCAGCCAAAATATTGGCAACCGAACGGTTCATAGCTTCAGCCATCTGCAAGGTCAAAATAGTCCCAGCGGCCCCAACCAGTGCCCCAGCAATAATCAAGACTTGATTATCAATGACAAAACCGGCAAAGGCAACGGCTAAACCAGTGAAGGCGTTTAACAAGGAAACGACAACGGGCATATCGGCCCCACCAATTGGTAAGGTCATCAGTAAACCAAAGACTAAGCTAGCGACTAAGGCTAGGACTAAATACCACCAAGTTGCAGGGAAACCAATAATCAGTACACCAGAAAAAATAATGGCAATAATGGCGATTAGATTCAAGAGACGATCACCAGGGAATTTAATCGGTTTACCGGAGACATGCCCCGCTAATTTACCCGTGGCAATTAAGGAACCAGAGAAAGTAACGCCCCCGATAATAATATCTAAGAAGACTGGAATAGAAAAGACAAGGCTTAAAGAACTGCCGGGGTCAGCGTACAAATAATCAAAAACCCCAATCGCAGCGGCGGCGCCACCACCGACGGCATTGAATAGGGAGACTAATTGAGGTACATCTGTCATTGGCACTTTGCGCGCTTTGACTACCCCATAAATAATCCCTAAGGCTAAACCGGCTAATAGGGCGATCCAGCCGCCGATCATGATCTTACCTTCAACAATAAGTTCAATGGTGATCATGATAACCGCCATAATCATCCCTAAACCAGATAATAGATTCCCTTTACGTGCAGTCTTTGGAGAACGCATTAAGTGCACCCCAATGACGTAGCAAACAGCTGAAATCAAATAAATCAAAGAGGCAAATGTTTGTAAAGTACTCACTATTGCTCACCTCCATCGTCTTTTTTATGAGTATCGTTTTTGGGCCGATCAAACATGCCCAGCATCCGATCTGTAACGGTATAACCACCAGCGACGTTGATGGCGGCAAAAAAAGCACAAACAAAGGCTAAAACATAAAAGCCAACGTTATTTGCTTCAGCAGCGACAACAAAGGCCCCTACAACAACCACCCCGTGGATGGCATTAGCCCCAGACATCATTGGTGTTTGCAATGTTGCTGGGATCTTACTCATGACTTCAAAACCGACTAATAAACTCAAAATAAAAATGGCAAGGTTGGTATATAATTGTTGCGTCATCAGTTAGGCCTCCTTATTTTCAGCGGCTTCTTCAGCTGCAGGCTTTGGTCGGGCAGGTAATTCAAGAGTTTGCCGTAAACGATTAGAAATAATCTCACCCTCAAAAGTAGCTGTGAGTTCCCCTAAAACATCATCATCAGGATCAATGGTGATACCATCTTCATGAACGATATCTGTAATAATAGCTTGAATATTTTTGGCATACATTTCAGATGCAGCCGTAGCCAGTTGACTTGGCATATCTTGAGCACCAATGATTTGGGCATTACCCTCTGTAATGATAGTTTGACTAGGTTCAGAACCAAAAACGTTGCCACCTAAAGCACTGGCAGCGAGATCTACAAAAATAGTACCTGGCTTAACCGCATTAACCGCCGTTTCAGTAACTAATAGTGGTGGTTTACGGCCAGGGACTTGGGCAGTTGTAATAATAATATCGCTTTGTCGAATAAATTCTGTTAATTCATCTTGTTGCTGCTGTTGTTCTTCTGCGGAGAGCTGGCGGGCATAACCACCTTCGCCAGCAGCGCTTACGGAACTTGTTAAGAAATTGGCCCCTAATGATTCTACTTCACCCCGTGAATCTGGTCGTACATCGTAACCTGAAACAATTGCCCCTAAACGTTTTGACGTCCCAATGGCTTGTAATCCAGCAACCCCAGTCCCTAGAACTAAAACTTTGGCGGGCTTAGCCGTACCTGCAGCCGTAATCATCATTGGTAAATAACGTTTGAAATTATCTGCACCCACAAGAGCTGCTTTGTAGCCAGCGACAGAAGCTTGTGAACTCAAAGCATCCATACTTTGGGCCCGTGAAACGGTCCGTGGCAAGAGTTCTAAGGAAAGTGCCGTGACCTTGTTTTCAGCTAGAAGTTGAATCTTATCCGGCTGAACAAGTGCACTGAGCAGTCCAATAATTAACTGACCCGAAGTTAATTTAGTTAAGACGGCCTCATCAGGTCGATTGACTACTGCGACAATTTTGGCATCCTTAATCGCGGTATCGCGATCAACGATTTTTGCGCCGGCATCAATGTAAGCTTGATCAGGGAAAAAAGCGGCGACACCACTGCCTTTTTCAATCAGCACTTCAAAGTCTTTTTTAGTTAGTCTGGCGACAACATCAGGACTTAGCGCGACACGATTTTCACCATCAGCTTCCTTGAGCGTTGCAATCGTTATTGCCATGTAAACTACCTCCTCAATAATGTAATTGTAAGTTTTTTTGTAAACCCTTACACTTCTGATTTTAAGCTTCTTAGAACAGTAATGCAAAAAAATTTTTAGGTCATAAAAATAAACAGTTAGTTCCATAAATTGCTTATCGTAATTTGACGGGAATAAATGGCAAAATAAGCTGAAAGTATCATAAAAGCAGAAGCCACGTTAAAAATTAATTTAACGTGGCTTCTGCTTCGGTATTCGTCAGCGCATAATCTAGTTACTGAATTTCAATATTATTTGTATTTTGTGTCTCGGTTGTCTTTGGTAAAGTAACTTTCAAAACACCGGCTTGATACTCGGCGTTGATTTTACTCTGATCTACGTTAGGCAGGCGGTAACTACGGCTCATAGTGCCATAATTACGTTCAGACATTAAGACATTGCCATTTTTATCTTCGTGGTCATTAAATTCTTGTTTATTGCAATTAATATTTAAAACACCATTACTGTAATTCAAATGGATATCTTTTTTATCAACACCGGGGAGATCAACTTTTGCAATATAAGCCTTGTCAGTTTCTTCAATATCTGTTTTTAGATTTTTTTGAACTGAGTCTGGCATGAGTGAACCAAAGAAACGATCTTCCAAATTGTCAAAGAAAGGATCAATTCCCCAACCATAATTATTACGACGTGTGACTTCATTAGCCATGATACAAAACTTCCTTTCAAAAATTTAGTTGGCTAAAGGGTAGTAAAATTAGGATTTTGTTTACTTAATTTGAGCTTTGCCCTTTCAACGACTATATAATAACGCCTTTTAGCACTCTAGTCAAGAGAGTGCTAAAAATTTCTGAAAAAACCAGTTTGACAGCTAGTAGCTATTTTCTTAAACGATATTCTTGCAAATAAAAACGCCGAACTCAAAGTGATTTTTGAGTTCAGCGTTCGTTATCGTTAAATGAAAATTACATTTGTGGTGCTAAGATTCTTGCTAAATCTTCTTTAGCCGTATTTGTTGGTGTTAATTCAAAATTATCAACTAAATATTTCAAAATGTTTGGTGAAACAAAGGCTGGTAAAGTTGGGCCTAAGTGAATATTCTTGATACCTAGAGATAATAAAGTCAATAAGACAGCAACGGCTTTTTGTTCGTACCAAGATAAAACTAAAGTTAATGGTAAGTCGTTGACGTCACAGTCAAAGGCTTCTGCCAAGGCCAAAGCAACGGCAATTGCAGAGTAAGTATCATTACATTGCCCCATATCCATCATCCGTGGTAGGCCATTAATTGTCCCAAGGTTCATATCGTTAAACCGATATTTACCACAAGCTAATGTCAAAATTAAAGTATTTTCAGGCGATTCTTTGACAAATTCGGTATAATAGTTACGACCGACTCTAGCACCATCACAGCCACCGACTAAGATAATGTGTTTTAAGTCGCCTTTATTAACGGCGTCAACAACTTTGTCAGCTTGAGATAAGACAAAGTTATGACCAAAACCAGTTGTAACGGTGTGGCCGCCGTTGATCCCAGTCATTTCTTGTGGTGTATCATAGCCGCCAAGTTCTTTGGCTTGGGCGATGATTTGACTGAAATCTCTGTCAGCGCCGATATGTACCATACCAGGATAAGCCACAACAGATGTTGTATAAACCCGATCACGGTAAGATTTACCGACAGGCATGATGCAGTTTGTTGTGAATAAAACAGGTGCTGGCATATTCTTAAATTCTTTTTGTTGGTTCTGCCATGCTGTCCCAAAGTTACCTTTTAATTGTGGGTATTTCTTCAATTCAGGGTAGCCATGAGCTGGTAGCATTTCACCGTGGGTGTAAACGTTAACCCCTGTGCCAGTTGTTTGGTCTAATAATAGTTTCAAGTCATGTAAATCATGGCCAGAAATAATAACGAATGGGCCAGGTTCAATTGTCAATGGCACTTCTGTTGGCACTGGGTTACCATAAGATTCGGTATTTGCTTGATCCAAAAGTTTCATTGTATCAAAGTTAACACTGCCGGTTTCCATAACCAATGGCAATAAGTCGTCCATTGTGGCATTGTCATCACCCAATGTCCGCAATGCTTTTAGGAAGAAAGCATTGATCTTGTCATCTGTATAGCCTAAAGCTGCAGCGTGATGGGCATAAGCTGCCATCCCTTTCATGCCTAATAATGTTAACGCTTTTAAGGAACGGATATCATCGTCTGCTTCCCAGATATTATCCATGTCGTAAACAGCAACATCTTTAGCAGCAGCTTGTACATCATTAATTGTGCTTTGAATGGCAGGATCGTCAAAACTAACATTGGTTACGGTTGTAAAGAGGCCATCTAATACTAGTTGGGCCAGTGTACCGTTTACATTGCCTTCAGGGACAATTTTAGCTAAACCAATTAAAGAACCAATTAATTCATCTTGTAAGTTGGCAGTATCGACTTTCTTACCACAGACACCACCAGTTGTGCAGGCTTCACCGTTTCGAGTTTGTTCACATTGGAAACAAAACATTTCATTTTTATCTGTCAAATTTATCATCCTTCCTAGTAAGGGTTTGTCTTCTGTTTATAAGAATAACGCGCTTTCATTATGATATCGGTTGGTTTTACAACGGAAAGGAAAATTTTATGGAAAAATTTTATCCAGTACTTTTAAAATCAAATCTTTTTAAACATATTTCATTGGCGGATATGCCAATGCTTTTAGATAAAGTAGAACCTAGTATCCGCTATTTTTCAGCGGGTAATCGAATTTGGCAGGCCGGCGATTCTGCTAAAGAATTCGGCCTAGTTTGTGCCGGAAAAGTACAAATTGTTAAAGAAAATCAGCGGGGTAATCGGATGATTCTAGCGCTGATTGAACCGGCGGGTATTTTCGGCGAAGCTTATGCTTACGCGGCAGCTGGAACGTTGCCGGTTTCAGTAGATGTTGTTGAAGATGCGACGGTTTTATTTTTTAGACCCGTCAAATTAATTGCGCAAGCCCATCTGCCCCAAGGCCCACAGCTGATTCAAAATATGATGCAGATTCTAGCAACCAAAAGTCTCATGCTGAATCAAAAAATTGAAGTTTTATCCCAACGTAAAATTACCGATAAAGTATTGACATTTTTACAGCTGGAACAAGCTAAGCAGCACCGAAATCATTTGGTCATTCCGTATAACCGCCAAGAAATGGCCGATTTTTTAGGTGTTGAGCGCTCTGCTTTATCAACTGCTTTAGGAGAAATGAAAAAAGAACGGCTGTTGGATTACCATAAAAATGAATTCACACTATTCTAAGTATTTGGGACCCAATCAAAAAAGCCTTGCTTTAAAGCAGGGCTTTTTTGATTAGCCAGTGGTTCCAGGCCAGAGTTCAACGGGTAAAATATATTCCTTTTCAGTATCTTCATGGGCCAGACGCTGTTTTAAAACGTTGATCGCTGTTGTTGAAATCGCTTCAATTGGCTGAATAATCGTCGTCAGTGACGGGATTAAGTCACGAATCAATTTTGTGCCATCATAGCCGACCAATAGCAGATCATCGGGAATATGGCGACCAAATTCGGCAGCGACTTGCATAATTAAGGCCGCGTCAGTGTCATTTGCTGCAAAAATACCATCGACATCGGGATGTTCTTCAAGTAATTTTTGAAAAACAACTTTTTTGGCTTCCGAGCTAATATTAAAGTCTACGGTATAAGTCAGCGGTGTTAGGTTATGGGCCATCATCGTTTCTTCATAAGCTACTCGCCGCCGCTGGGAAGGCGTTTCCAATGTCAGAGGACCGTTGGTATGGATAATTTTTTCGGCACCGCGATCAATTAAGTGGGTCGTGGCCAAAACGCCACCGTGATAATTATCAGAAGCAATAATTGGAATATCTTCATTCATGATCCGGTCAATAGCCACCACTGGTAAATCTTGATAGTCATATTGTTTGATCCCTTGATTATGGGTCCCAACAATTAAACCATCTACTTGTTTACTCAGTAATTGATTTAAATAGGCCGTTTCTTTTTTAGGGTCATTCATCGAATTGCCAATCAAAACTTTAAACCCTTGCTGGTACAAAAGGCGCTCTAAAGTATCTGTCAATTCCCCAAAGAAAGGATTTGCAACAGTTGGTAGTAAAATACCAATTAAATTAGTCTGGTTTTTGTAAAGCTGACGGGCTACTGCATTAGGGTGGTAATTTAGTTCTTTCATCGCCGCATAAACTTTATCAATCGTTTTTTGACTTAAATAGCCCCGATTATTCAAGACCCGGGAAACCGTGGTTTTGGAAACATTAGCGCGTTTAGCGACATCTTCAAGTTTAGGCGTCATAGTTTATAAAACCCTTTCGTTAAGTTTAATTAAATAAATTATACCTCAGGACAAAAAAGTGTGCCAAAGGATTGTTTATTTTCAAAAATATAGATAAATAATTTTATTTTTGATAATAAATAAATTTTAGGTTACCTAAAATAAATATTGATTATTGCAATTAAGTGTTGTAACATAGGGACCGGGAAGCGCTTGCCCAGAATGAACTACTTTTAATGAATGGTAGGAATAGTTTAAATGTATTTGTGAAAATGTGATCAATTTTCTTGAAGCACGGCTGCGGTTAACTTTTTTGAATGCAAAGCTATGAAGCTATTTCTACCGGAATGGGGTCTTTACAATCAAAAAAGAAAAGCAATTTTTAGGACAACCTTGGGGCCTATCAACGCTGTTCTTCACCGAAATGTGGGAGCGGTTCAGTTATCATGGCATGCGGGCAATTTTACTGTTTTATATGTTTTACAAAGTAACCGAAGGCGGGTTGGGAATTGACAAAGCAACCGCTTCTTCGGTGATGGCGATTTACGGTTCTTTAGTTTATTTAGCAGCGGTTCTTGGCGGCTGGGTTGGTGATCGAATTTTAGGTAGTTTTAAAACTGTCCTAAGTGGTGGTATCCTAATTATGCTAGGGCATATCGTATTAACTTTCCCTAGTGGGGTACCAGCGTTATTCGTATCGATTGCCTTAATTGTCGTTGGGACTGGGTTTTTAAAGCCAAATATTTCCAATATGGTCGGCTTGTTGTATAGCGAAGAAGATAAGCGCCGGGATGTTGGTTTTACGATTTTTGTGTTCGGTATTAATTTTGGTTCCTTTATCGCACCGATTATTGTCGGTAGTTTAGGTCAAGGGTATAGTTTCCATTTAGGTTTCTCTTTGGCGGCTATTGGGATGTTCTTTGGTTTGATTCAGTATTACCGAGGCCGTAATCATTTGAGTGAAGCGGCCAAACATCCCAGCAATCCAATTTCGGAATCAGAACGCCGAAAGATTTTACGAATGTTACTGATTGGCTTAATTATTTTGGGCGCTGTCTTATTGGGACTGCATTTTGCAGGCCGCTTAGATATTCATGCCATTATTTTATTAATTACGATTATTGCCGTAGCATTACCGTTTTATTATTTCACGGTGATGCTGACGAGTAAAAAAGTAACTAAAAAGGAACGGAAGCATGTTTTAGCGTATATTCCATTATTTCTTGCAATTGTCATTTTCTGGGGCATTCAAGAATCTGGTTCCGTCGTTTTAACTTTATTTGCAGAAGATCGGACAATCCTGCACATTGGTGCAATGCAAGTCCATTCTTCCAACTTCCAAGCGTTAAATCCTTTCTTTATCACCGTTTTGATGCCTGGATTTACTTGGTTGATTCAACATTGGAAACGCCAGCCATCTTCAGCAGGTAAGTTTGCAGTAGGCTTAATTGTAGCCGGCTGTTCTTATTTATTGATGACTTTACCAGGCTTATTACACGGCACTGCTGGTCGAGTTAGTCCATTTTGGCTGATCGGTTCTGCTTTAATTGTAGAAATCGCCGAGTGTTTTATTTCACCAATCGGTCTCTCCACCACGACTAAGTTAGCGCCAGAAGCTTATCGATCACAAATGATGAGTATGTGGTTTTTAGCAGATGCGGTGGGACAGGCATTTAATTCACAACTTGTTAAATATTACACGCCAGCTACCGAAGTTCGTTACTTCTTTAGCATTGGTTTAGTCAGTGTTGTAGCTGGATTTATTCTTGTTTTATTTGTACCAAAAATAAAACGATTAATGGCCGATATTACCGATATTTCGGCTTAACGTAGTTTAAACATAAGGATTTATAAATTTGGTAATAAAGAGGCTGGAATTCAAAAAAAGTATTTTGTTTCAGCTTTTTTTACATATAATTTGATAAGAAAGAGTGAGGCATCTTATGGATGAAGTAACACAGTTAACCAGTCAATTGGTAAAAATTGATAGTTCGGACCCTGGCGCTTATGAGGGTGAAATTGCGGATTTTATCAGTCATTGGTTACAAGACAACGCACCGGCAGCGATGGTAGAGAAGCAAGAAGTTTTACCAAATCGTTACAACGTTCGGGCGGTTTTAAAGGGTGAAACACCGCATCCCGCTTTAGTTTATATTTGTCACATGGATACAGTTGTCTTAGGCGATGACTGGCAAAGAAGTACCCCATTAGCCGGTGAAATTATTGGTCAACGGTTATATGGCCGAGGCGCTTGTGATATGAAAAGTGGGTTAGCCTGTGCCATGAGTGCATTTGCGGCTATGGCGCAGCGTGTTGCTGCTGGTGAAACGTTAAAGCATGATTTTGTTTTAATTACTTCAGCGGATGAAGAAGATTACATGCGCGGTGTGGAAAAAGCGATTGATGCCCAATGGGTGAATGCACAAGATCTAGTATTAGATGGCGAGCCGACAAATGGCGAAATTCGAGTCGCCCATAAAGGTCGGACTTGGATCACACTGGACGTTCAAGGGGTAACGGCCCACGCAAGCACGCCAGAAAAAGGGATTGATGCCATTGCGGCCATCGCCCAGCTCATTACCAAAACAAAAGCGGCCATCCAAAAATTTCCAGCCCATCCAAAATTAGGTAAATCTACAATTACATTTGGGATGATTCAAGGCGGTTATCGGCCCTACGTCGTACCTGACAAAGCCAAAGTTTGGATTGACATGCGTCTAGTGCCACCATTAAATACGGCTGAAGTACTGGATATTTTTAAAACGATCATTGCGCAAACTAAAACAGATTTTCCAGGATTAAAAGTGGACATGGTTATTGACGGCGATCGGCCACCAATTGAAGAAGATCCTAACAGTCCATTATTAGCAGCGATAACTGAAACGGTTGCGGAAGTAACCGGCAAACCCGCAGTTGTTGGCGTATTCACCGGCTATACCGATACTGCTGTAATCGCTGGAAAATTACACAATCCTAATTGCATGTCATATGGTCCTGGAGATTTGGAATTAGCACACAAACCCGACGAATACGTGAACCTTGAAGATATTACGCGCTGCCATCATGTAATGGTACAGCTGGCAGAAAAAGTATTGCTCTAGAAAAGTACACGAATTAAAATGAAAAGCCGTTTTACTTATCGCTTAAAATCATCAAAAAAGTCAGATCAATTAATTTTTGATCTGACTTTTTTGTTTTGTCGTTACCAGGTTATTTCAAAGCTTTTAAACCTAAAGCAAAATTGCCTAAAGTTGCAGAACCGTTGTTTTGAATCACCGGCATGGTAATGTACTCGGTTAATGGCGGTACAGTCACGTAGTCATTGAGCAGTTTTTTAAAAGCTTGGCGTACTTTAACCAGCAGCGGTTCACTAATGACACCACCACCGAAAACAATTTTATCCGGCCGAATTATGAGTGTACTTTGCACAGCCGCTTGGGCTAAATAGTAAGCCAAAATATCCCAAACAGGATGTTCTAAAGGAACAGTAGCACCTTTAACACCTAAGCGGGCTTCAAAGGTTGGCCCAGCAACGAGACCTTCTAAACAATCGCCATGAAAAGGACAGATACCTTGAAAATCTAAATCATCCGGATGCCGTTTTAAGAGGACATGACCCATTTCGGGATGACCAACACCGCCAAGGAATTCACCATTAATGACAGCACCACCACCGACACCGGTTCCAATTGTGTAATAAACAAGACTGTTAATTTGGGCGTTCGTTAAGGTAGACATGACATATTCGCCATAAGCGGACCCGTTCACATCGGTGGTCCAAGTAATAGGCCCATCAAAGTTTTGCTGCAATGCGCCGACAAAATCAGTATTTTGCCAGCCGGGTTTAGGCGTATTAGTGATATAGCCATAATTTTTAGCACTTTTGCGTACTTCAATTGGGCCAAAAGAAGCGACACCTAGAGCGTCTAATGAAAACTGTTTAAAGTAAGCGATCGTAGCGGCTAAAGTAGCTTCGGGTGTGGTCGTTGGTATTTTAATTTGATCTTGGACACGATAATTTTCATCACCAACAGCACAAACGAATTTTGTACCGCCAGCTTCAATACTGCCAATGCGCATGATAGATTCCCCCAATGATTTACGAAAATGTAATGGTCTGTGCCATTAACTTATATAATACACTATCAAAAGTAGCCGTTTTACTACTCGTTAATGAGATTTTAGGTGCTGTTTCAGTATAAAAACGCTCTGAAAAGACAACTTCACCTTGATTAAAGAAAAATTCAGCAGAACTAGTATCAATGAATAAACGCAAATGGAGTTGATCATTTTTTTGGAGGGTCGCATATCTTGGTGTGGCATGGTTTTTATTAGTGAGCGTAATTTCATTCGTAGCACCTTCAAAATGCAAGTTTAAAACAGACTGGTGCTGCTGGTTTTCAAAAGTTAAATCAAAATTTTGATCTTGAAAGACAGTTAAATCTAAATCTAATTTCAATTCCGCTTGGGACAGATCGGCACTGAGGGTTGTTGGGGTGGTACTAGTTGTTAGTTGACCTTCTTGAAGCGTACTTTCGCGTAAATTCACAGCTTCAGCAACAGGTTTCATATATAAGTGATCATCTTTTAAAGTTAATTCTCGAGGTAATGTCAAAGCCCCGGCCCAGCCGTCTGCTTGTTCTGGTAAGTTGCTTTCCCACATATCTAACCAACCGAAAACTAAGCGGCGGCCATCAGGGGCTAAAGTGGTTTGAGTAGCATAAAAATCATGCCCAGCATCCAGTTCTTTAAAATGAGTATGATTAAATTGGTGCGTTTGTGGGGACCATTGCCCTACAAAATAACCAGTTTGGTAAAGATTTAAATAGTGCTTACCTTGGGCTTGAATACCTTGCGGAGACGTTAACAAAATATCTTGACCGGCTAAGTTAAAGAAATCAGGACATTCCCACATAAAACCTTCTTGAGTCAAATCCTTAGCCTGTGCCAGAGGGCCTAAATAGGTCCAAGTTTTAAGATCCATGGATTGATACAAAATAACCCGGCCTAAGCCAGTTTGTGCCTGACTGCCCAGCACCATGTAGTAGGTATCCTTAACTTGCCACACTTTTGGATCCCGGAAATGATGGGTATTATCTGCCGGTGGGGCTGCGATGATGGGATTGTTAGCATATTTTGTAAAGTGAATACCATCTTCGCTGTAAGCCATATTTTGATTTTGCCAGAAATGATCAGGATCATCTTCTCCAGGATAATAATGATGCCCGGTATAAATTAAATAAAGTTTGTCATCCTTAACGATAGCGCTGCCGGAAAAACAGCCGTCTTTATCTTCGGGATCTCCTGGCGTTAACGCAATCGGTAAAGTTTCCCAATGAATTAGATCTTGACTACGGGCATGGCCCCAATGCATTGGACCCCATTGTGCGCCATAAGGATAATGCTGATAAAAAATATGATAGTAGCCTTTGAAAAAGCAAAAGCCATTAGGATCGTTAATCCAGCCAGCGGGGGCTGCAACGTGATAGCCTAAGCGATAACGGTCGTTGGTTAATTGAATCGGTGTCAAAGTGTTCATATCTTTAAAATCCTCTTTTCTTTAAGATTAGTTAATGTTAATCGGTTGACATTTTCAGGAAATAAAATTAAGCCTGCTCAACAGGGGCAACTAACGGATCGCCATTAATATCTTGATCGTCTTTCTTTAATGCGAAGAAGGCATAGATACCAGAACATAAAACAATTAAAGCGATAATTCGAAAAGTACTGCTGTAGCCAATTTGATCCCGTAAAGCCCCTAATGGTGTGGATAAGATGACTTGACCAACTTGGGCGGCCACTTGAAAGCCAATCATGTATAAAGTGGCCGATAGTTTTGTATCAAAGTGCAAAGTGAAATAACGAAACATCGGTAAAATAAATAGCGGAACTTCTAAGGCATGGAGCATTTTGATTAGAGAAACCGCCACTGGACTTGTGGCAAAACCACAACCACCGATCCGAATAAACATGATCGTGACGCCGAGCATCAATGTTTTGCGGACACCAATTTTTTTCATGATGATTGGGACAATCCCCATCATAATTGCTTCAAAAAAGACTTGAACAGAATTTAAAGTGCCGTACATTTGCTGACCTAAAGCAGGTGTGGCAAATAGTTTTGTATAAAAGTCGGGGAACATCTGCTGATCAAAAACAGTATAAAAGGTCCAACTGAACATGATAAAGATGATAACCGCCCAGAGTTCTTTCATTTTTAATAAACCAGCCATGTCTTTAACAGAAGGTTTTGTTTCCGAATTTTGAGGGGAAGCTGCGCGTTCGTTAGCCAATTTTTCAGCTTTTGGTTTCCAGAATAATAAGTTTAAAAGTAATAAGAAGCCAAAGATAGAACCAAACCAGAAATTCAAATTAGGGCTGATGACGAATAAAAAGCCGGCTAAAAGCGCTACCAAAGCATAGCCAAAAGAACCCCAAGCCCGAGCTTGACCGTATTCAAAATCGAATAAACGGCTGAAGCGTTCAGTGACAGCTTCAAAAATGCCCGCCATTGCTAAGAAACCAGCAGATAAAACAATTGAGCCAATGATAACGCCTAAAGTAAACTGACTCTGAATCAAAGGTGCATAGATCCAAATGAAGAAAGGTCCGACTAAAGTGGCCATGACACCACTAAAGATCAAGAGATAGCGTTTAATGACTAATTTATCTTGTAAAGTACCAAAGATAAACATCAGTACTAAAGTGACTAAGGAGTTTGCTGAATAGATCGTGCCGACAGCGCTTCCAGAAAGTTTTAAATCATTGGTTAACCACAGTTGAAAGAAGGACCACCAAACGCCCCAAGATGCGAAGAATAATAGCATCGTTAAAGAACTTTGGAGATACGATGGATTCTTTAGCATTTTTAAAAATTTGTTTTGCTTGACCATATTTTTCCGCCTCGATAAAATAATTTTTTAGAAATATGACGTCCGGTTGACATATTTCGATTTAGAAAAGCGCTTTCCAAAAGTATAAAATAAGTACAAGACAATGTCAACCGGTTGACATTGTCTTGTACTTAATTTTTTTTAGAGCGTTTAATCCGTCAAATAAGGCAATACTTCTAGCAGACTTTGGACGATAGGGTATGCTGCCGTTGCGGACTGGCTTGCTTTACGATCGACTAGGATTGGTGTGATGCCGGCGTTTAATGCACCTTCTACATCAGAAGTCACAGAATCACCGATATGGAAAACATCGGTACTTTGACAGCCACTAATCTCAAGAGCTTTGGCAAAAAGTTCTTGGTGCGGTTTATAAGCTTGCACCATTTCACCGCTGATAATCCCCGCTGGTTCTAAGTGATGTTTCTTCATAAATTGAGCGACATAAGTGACGCCATTATTCGTAATCATATAAATCGGTACCGGACAGGCTTCAAAAAACGGCCGCACATCTTCATAGATGGGGGCATTTACCCAAAAGCGCTGACACAGTTCATGAAGTTCCGCGTCATTTTCCTTTAAATTTAAATCTTGCTTAAAACAGGCAATAACTTGATCAATAATCTGATCTTCGGTTAAAAAATCAGGCCCATAACTTTGAGCTTCAAAGGTTTTAACCTTTGTCCACCAATACTTTAAAGCCGCTTGGGGTGTGGGGCTATCGCTGCCTTGCCAACAGCGCTTGATTAAAGTCTCTACATCAGGCCCCTTTTGCTGCATCACTGTACCTGTATAATCTAGGAAAACCGCTTTTTTCATCAACGTCACCGATCCTTTAAGTCTATTTATGAACCACAAGCCACAAAAATTATTATTTATAATTATATATTTTTATAATTGATTAAATGCTGATATAATTGACAAAGTAATCATTATTCGCTTTCTGGTTTGTGGTATACCACAGATTATATAACTTGAAAATTTAGAAAGCAAATCTTTTTTATAAACATTAAATTAAAAATAAAAGGTGTGTTCAAAAAAATGGCATTTAAAGAAATTGTCACCCCCTCCGTTAATGAATTATTTATTCAAGAAATGGAACGGATGATTTTATCAGGGGAATTAAAAGTGGGGGATAAATTACCAACTGAACGTGAACTCAGTAAAGAAATGAAAGTCAGCCGGGCCGTAATTAATGGCGGCTTAAATAAGTTGGCAGCGATGGGTTTTTTAAAAATTGCGCCGCGTAAAGGTGTTTTTGTAAATGATTACATCGCCAGTGGGAATATTGATGTTTTGACAGCGGTTATGGGGTATCATAATTGGCGCTTTTCACCGGAATTTTTAGAGCCGTTACTACAGTTTAGAACTGGCATTGAGCCTTACATGCTCAGTCTGGCAGCACAAAATGCAACACCAGAAGCGGCGCAAGCTTTAATTGAGATTGTGGCTGAATTAAAGGCAACCGCAACTGAAACAAGTGCAGCAGTTTTAGTATTTAAGTTTTATCACACGGCGGCAATTGCCAGTGGAAATTTAATTTTACCGCTGATCTTTCATTCTTTTGAGCAAGTTTATACTTCCATCGGACAAGTTTATATTCGGCTGGGGCAAATTGATAAATTAATTGCCGATTTTGACTACCTTTGTGTGGCAATTAATGAAAGACGCCAAGAAGATGCTAAAAAGCGCGGTTTACAAAGTATTGAAGCTTGCCGCCAAGATATCGGCACTCATTATCAATCTGAAGCTGATTTTGAACGTTAATTCAGGTACAAAAAAGACTTTAGTTGTTATTTGTGAATTTTTTAGCTATTGTTAATATAATTGTAAAAATGAGGTGGAAGTGTAATGGGAAAACCAATCTTAAAAGGGACAGACTTAGGGTATTATGCAAGTGATAAAACAATCTTGCAGCATCTAGATTTTGAAATTGCACCACAGGAATTTGTGACACTTACTGGTCCTTCTGGCGGTGGGAAGAGTACATTGTTACGTTTATTGGCCTCTTTAATTTCTAAAACGAGTGGCAGCTTAACGTTTAAAGCAGAAGAAATTGAGACTTATGAACCGACCGCTTATCGACGCCAAGTATCTTATGCGTTTCAACAGCCGCAGCTATTCGGTCAGACCGTGGCAGATAACTTAGAATTTCCGTTCACAATTCGTAATGAACCGTTTGATAATGAAAAAGCCGTTGAATTTTTGGGGAAAGTTAATTTAGAGCCAGACAGCCTGAATCAGCCAATTACAGAATTATCTGGTGGGGAACGTCAGCGGGTAGCACTTTTACGCAATATTTTGTTTATGCCGGAAGTTTTATTGCTGGATGAAATTACGACAGGGCTAGATGTGGACAATAAAGCGATTATCAATCGACTTATTGGGCAGTTGAATCAAACAGAGGGCCTGACGATTATTTCGATTACCCATGATACGAGTGAATTTAAGTTGGCCAATCGACTATTAACTTTAAAAGATGGCCAGTTGGAGGCGTAAAAATGAATTTAGCAGTAAATAATACATCGTTAATGTTTGCATTGATCTTGGTGATCATTGCTATTTTGATTGTGCATCGAGAGAAATTAGGTTTAGAAAAAGATATTATTTATAGTGTTATTCGAGCGGTGATTCAATTAGTTGTTGTCGGTTATGTTTTAAAATATATTTTCCGAGTAGACAACGTCTTTTTGACGATAGCGTTAGTTTTAATTATTTTGTTTAATGCCTCTTGGAATGCTAAGAAACGGGCGGGCAATATTCGAAATGCGTTTCCTATTTCCTTAGTGGCTATTTTGGCCAGCACCTCGGTAACGTTAGGCACTTTGGTGTTAACCGGCTCGATCAAGTTTATTCCGTCACAAATTATTCCGATCTCGGGGATGATTGCCAGTAATTCTATGGTAGCCATTGGGCTGTGTTATCGAAATATGAATACTAATTTTCAAAACCAGCGGCAGCAAGTTTTAGAAAAATTGGCTTTGGGCGCGGATTTGCACGATGCTTCTATTAGCATCATTCGTGAAAGTATTAAGACTGGGATGTCGCCGACAATTGATTCCGCCAAAACGGTGGGGATTGTAAGTTTACCGGGGATGATGTCCGGATTGATTTTTGCGGGTATTGATCCGGTGCGGGCAATTAAGTATCAGATTATGGTGACGTTTATGTTGCTTTCAGCCACAAGTATTGGTTCGCTAATTGCTTGTTACTTAGCTTACAAATCTTATTATAATGAGCAAAAGCAGTTGCTTTAAAAGTTAGTGTTTATTTTTTACTTAAAGAACTACCCATTTATTAGTGATAGCGCTAAAATTAAAAAATGAAAGCGCAAACTAAGGAAATGGGGCAAATGGAAGATGCAGTTTTTAACACCGCCAACAGCGAAGACACAAGTACCTGCCGAAAAAGTGGACAGGACTTATAAACGGTTACGTTGGCAAGTATTTATTGGGATTTTTATCGGTTATGCCGGTTATTATTTATTACGCAATAATTTTTCGATTGTGATGCCAAAGCTGATTGCTGAAGGCTTCTCAAAGACGCAATTAGGTTTTGCTTTCTCAGCAGTTTCTATTGCTTATGGCTTCAGTAAGTTTTTTTCGGGTATTATTTCGGATCGCAGTAATGCACGTATTTTTTTGCCGTTAGGGCTGATTTTAACGGCTTTGATTAATTTGGCATTTGGGTTTATTCCAGCTTTGACCCAGTCGATTACAACGATGTTTATTTTATTATTCTTAATCGGTTGGTTTGAAGGGATGGGCTGGCCGCCATCAGGTCGGGTAATCACCCATTGGTACTCTGTTTCTGAGCGGGGCTCTTGGACCTCTGTTTGGAATGTGGCCCATAACGTGGGGGGTGCCGCAATGGCGCCATTAGCTGTAGCTGGGATTGCCTTTTTTGCATTACATATCACCGGCATGAAAAGCTATACTGGGGCGTTCATTGTACCAGCGGTTTTAGGGATTATTATTGCGATTGTTGCTTATTTATTAATTCGAGACACGCCGGAGTCCCAAGGATTGCCGCCTATTGAAGTTTACAAAAATGATTATCCCAATGAAGCACACAAGATGTATGAGCAAGAATTAACTGCCCGGGAGATTTTATTTAAGTATGTTTTGAACAATAAGTGGGTATGGCTAATTGCCTGTGCCAATATTTTTGTTTATTTCGTCCGTTATGGCATTGAAAATTGGGCACCGGCGTATTTAACTGAAATGCGGCATATTTCACTAGCCTCTAGTTCAGGTTCTTATTTTTTGTATGAAATTGCGGGCATTCCGGGCACTATTTTTGCCGGTTGGGTTTCTGATAAACTCTTTAAGGGCCGTCGTGGGCCAGCTGGTTTTTGTTTCATGTTGTTGGTAACTGTTTTTGTATTACTTTATTGGCAGGCAACGAATGTCGCAATGATCAATTTCGCGTTGTTTATGATTGGCTTTTTGATCTATGGGCCAGTGATGTTGATCGGACTTCAAGCCTTAGATTCAGTGCCTAAAAAAGCAGCTGGTACTGCGGCAGGCTTAACCGGCTTGTTCGGCTATTTATTCGGTTCAGTGGCAGCCAATGCCATCATGGGTGTGATTGTAGACAATATGGGTTGGAATGCAGGCTTTATTACAGTGATGATTTCTTGCTTAATTGCGGCCACTTTATTTGCTTTAACTTGGAATTTACGGGGACAGGAAGTTATAAAAAAATAAAAGAACACTAAGAAAACGGTTACGGTATTTGTAACCGTTTTTTTTGGCTGTTATTTTATAAAAATAAAAAAAATTAACTTTTTATCATTTTAATTATGAAAATAAACGTGTAGAATAGCTTAGTGGCAAATTTGCAGAATGACACATGAATAAGGATTAGGAAAGGGCTGTCTGAAGTTGTTAATTGTCTATTTTTCACAAACTGGGAGAACTCAAAAAGCAGCGATGGAGGTTCAAAAACTAACCGGTGCAAAACTAGTTCGGTTGCAGCCTAAAATCACTTATCCCACCGATTACGAGCAGTTAATTGATATCGCAAAAACTGAAATGCGCCAAGATGTCCGGCCGGCATTGGCTAATACAACCATTGACTTAGCTGACGAAACTTTAATTTTTGTCGGCTATCCAACTTGGTGGTATCAACAACCAATGATTATTAATACTTTCTTTGAAACCTATGATTTACAGCATAAGGCGATTATTTTGTTTAGTACAAGCGCTAGTACCCCTGTTAGTGAAGGGTTACCGGTGATTAAAAAAGTAGTGACCGCAGCTGGGGCAAAAGTTATTGACAGTTTTACGGCAAATTCGAAGCGTAATATCAAGAAGTTTATTGAAGCGCGGCAGTTAGATTTACGTCATAATCGGGCACTTGGCTTATAAAAAGGGTATCGCTAATTATTAAAATCAGCTGAATACAAACATGACGATGCACTGACCTTGAGAAATAGACGCTCAAGGCTTTTTTTATAACTTTTTGGAATATTTAGCTTTAATTAAATGAATATTGTGTTAGAATATCATTAAATTATAATAAATAATCATATTGTAATTTTAATCTAACGTTCAGAGGAGTGATTTAATGACAGCTGATGGCTCAAAAAAAGATTTAAGAATCAGAAGTCATGTTTACGATGGCATGGTAAAGTCACCAAATCGGGCCTTATTACGGGCAACCGGGATGACGGATGCAGATTTTGAAAAACCAATTGTCGGTGTAATCAGCACATGGGCTGAAAATACACCGTGTAATATACATTTAGATGGCTTAGGCGATGTGGCTAAGGAAAGCGTTCGTGCGGCAGGTGGCTGGCCTGTGCAATTTGGCACGATTACTGTCTCAGATGGGATTGCCATGGGCACACCGGGGATGAGCTATTCTTTACCTTCTCGAGATATCATTGCTGACTCTGTTGAAGCAGCAGTTCGCGGCCATAACTGTGATGCCTTTGTGGCGATTGGCGGTTGTGACAAGAATATGCCGGGTAGTATGATTGCCATCGCCAATGCGGAGATACCTTCAATTTTTGTTTATGGCGGTACAATTTCACCGGGTAATTTAGATGGCAAAGATATTGACTTAGTCTCTGTTTTTGAAGGGGTTGGTCAATGGAATCACGGCGATATGAGCGCTGAAGAAGTACGGGCGATCGAATGTAATGCCTGTCCAGGCCCTGGTGGGTGTGGTGGTATGTATACGGCTAATACGATGGCTTCAGCTATTGAAGCCATGGGGATGAGCTTACCTGGTTCAGCATCTCATCCAGCAACAACAGAAGCGAAGTTACAAGATGTTAAAGCCGCTGGACAAGCTGTTTTGAAATTATTGGAACAAGGCATTTATCCAAAAGATATTATGACCCGTGCAGCCTTTGAAAATGCAATTACGGTTGTCATGGCGCTAGGTGGTTCTACAAATTCCGTTTTACATTTATTAGCAATGGCGCATGCTGCAAATGTTGAGTTAACAATTGATGATTTTAATGAATTTCAAAAAAAGGTACCCCATATTGCAGACTTAAAACCTAGTGGTCAGTATGTTTTTCAAGATTTATACAATGCTGGCGGCGTGAGCGCAGTCATGAAATATTTGTATCAACATGGCTATTTACATGGGGATTGCTTAACGGTAACGGGTAAGACCGTGGCCGAAAACTTAGCAGACGCACCGGATTTGAAGCCGGGACAAAAAGTAATCATGCCTTTGGAACATCCAAAACGCAAAGATGGACCATTAATCGTGTTACATGGTAATTTGGCGCCAGAAGGTGCTGTTGCTAAAGTATCCGGTGTGAAGACAAGACGTCATGAAGGGCCAGCTAAAGTTTATGATGATGAAGAATCTGCTATTGAAGCGGTTTTGGCCGATGAAGTTGTAGATGGGGATGTTTTAGTTGTTCGCTATGTAGGGCCTAAAGGCGGTCCGGGAATGCCCGAAATGTTATCGTTATCAGGTATTTTAGTTGGGAAAGGGCAAGATGAATCTGTCGCATTGCTAACAGATGGCCGTTTCTCCGGTGGTTCCCATGGTTTTGTGGTGGGGCATATTGCACCTGAAGCCCAAGATGGTGGCCCAATTGCTTATTTACGGACCGGAGATCGTGTGGTAATTGATCAAGATACTAGAGAAATTACGATGGCTGTATCTGAAGCAGAATTGAAGCGACGTAAGGCTGAAACAACGATTCCACCGCTTTACAGCCGTGGTGTTCTTGGCAAATATGCACATCTTGTGTCTAGTTCCGCTAAAGGGGCTATTACAGATTTCTGGCGACCAGAAGAAAATAAATAAATTATATTATTGATAAAAGGTGTGATCCTATGCGAGCAGATATTAAATTAAACCCACGTGCGGCAGCACTTGAAACACAATTAGTTGATAAATTTGAAAAAATAATTGAACCTGAAATTGGCCTAGATATTTATAACTTAGGTTTTTTATACGAAATTACATTAGATGAAACCGGTCATTATCGAGTGGTTATGACATTTTCGGAAGCGGGCTGCTCTTGTATTGGAGAGGTACCCGCAGCAATCAAAGCGACATTGGTAGATATTGAGGGGATAAATAGCGTGGCTGTAGATGTCGTCTGGGCACCGGTTTGGAAAATGACTCGGATCAGCCGCTTAGGCCGCATCGCATTGGGTATCAGTCCGGCTGGTTTAGTGCACTAAGCGGTTACACAGTTAAAGAAAATCGTTAAATCCGGAATTACACATTATCGTTAGATGCAAACGCTGAGTTAAAAAATCATTCGCAGTATTACAAAGAAGATTAATGTTTTACTTATAAGCAAATAAAAAACAGCATGGTTACTGACAATTGTTGAAGCTAGACTTCACATATTGTTGGTGACGGTGCTGTTTTTAGGTTCATTTTATTTTTTGAATAAATTAATGAAAGCGCTATTCTAAGAATTTCATATTTTAACCTTAAACAATCAACAAGACGATTCCTAAAGCTGCATGCTATAACGTTAATATGCTTTTAAGTGCTGAGACGAATTTTAAAAAATCAAAGCAAAATTAAAGGGGTCCAGAGGTGAGTTTGTGATTGAAACAAAAAAACGACGTTATTTACATGAAGTTGATTTAATGCGGGTGATCTTTATCGGCGGTGTTTTATTAAATCATACAACAACGGCTTTTAGAGCAAGTATGGCAAGTGGTACTGGCAGTAAATTATTTCTAGAAGCGACCCATTTGGCGTTACATTTCACACGAATGGGCTTTATGTTCATGACTGGTTTAGTGCTGGTTTTAAACTATTACAATAAAGAACATCATTGGTTACAATTTTGGCGGAAACGCTATATTAACGTGGGTATTCCTTATGTTGCCTGGAATGCAATTATTTTATTCATTGCAAGTTTGGCCATGGGGGCACTTAATTGGCCTACTTATTGGGCAAACTTAGGCAGTAATCTGAAATATGCCAATCAATATTATATGTATTACATCATGGTCACGTTTGAACTATATTTGATTTTTCCACTAATTATTTACTTATTTAAAAAATTATCTAAACATCATCTTGCCATTCTGCTCACAAGTCTAGGGCTACAATTCCTAATTGTTTTTGGTATTAAATATGGGTTGCCCCATGTGGACCGCAGCAGCTGGTGGTATTTATTTAGAGCTTATGGTACCAATGTTTTAACTTATCAATTTTACTTTGTGGCAGGGGCTTATGTGGCGATTCATTACGATCAAGTCAATGCTTTCATCGAAAAATTTCACCGGGTTATTATCGGTATCACTGGAATTTTAGCGTTAGGGACTGTCGGCTTGTTCTTCTTTAACTTAAATGTCTTGAATTTAAGTTTTAGTGCTACAGAATCGGTCCATCAACCGTTTATTTTACTCTATGACGTATTTATGATTGCCACGGTCTTTTGGGTCGGTCGGCAATATGCGAAAGCTCGAGAAAATGGTTTTGCCCCTTGGTTAGATCGGGGGATTAAAAATATTTCTAAAGTTTCTTTTGGAATTTATTTAGTTCAAAGTTTACCGTTATTTTTACTTTACGGTATTTTAGATCTCGTGACATTACCAGCTTGGGTATTACTATTACTTTTCCCACTAGGTTACGTATTTGTCTTAGGCGGTGCTTATCTAATTTCTTGGTTCTGTTACAAGATACCACCGTTTGGCGTCTTAATTGGTCGGCCGCAATGGCACCTTTCGAAAGGAGTAACACAACATGTCAAAAATAACTTCAAAACTCAAACAACAATTGAAAGACAACCCGCAAAACAATTTAATCAAAGATGAAACGAAAGGTAGCTGGTACACCGGATCACAGCTCGGTGCGGATGTTCAAGCGATCAAGGCCGCTTTAGTTAAGCTAAAAGTTGGCTATCAAGATACGGTTCTAGTTTGTTTGCCAAATATGGCGGCGTATCCGATTTTGGTGCAAGCCATCTGGGAAGTAGGCGCCATTGCCCATCCCGTCGCGGCAACAACACCAGAAGCAGAATTAAAACAAATTTTAGATGCCCATGATTATACAGCAACAGTTGTACAAGCGACTTTGACAGCAGCGGCCGTGCATCAACGGCCAGCAACGATTAGCACTTTACGTTTGCACACAGCTTACCAAATGAACATCATTCGTTATTCCGAAGCTGCGGGGCACTTTGCCCAAGCGCCAGCAGAAACAGATTTGGCTTTAATTTTGAACACATCCGGGACGACTGGCAAACCAAAACGCGTCGGTTTAACCCATGAACTAATTAAAAATGGTGCGGAACATGACATTGAAAGTCATCAAATGACCGCATTAGATACGACTTTAATTGTTATGCCAATGTTCCATATTAATGCGCAAGTCGTTTGTGTTTTAGCCACCCGTCTATCTGGTGGAAAACTGGTTATTGCTGAAAAGTTCAGCGCATCGAAGTTCTGGGCTCAAGTTCAAGCAAATCAGGTAACTTGGGTGTCAGTAGTCCCAACGATTATTAATATTTTGTTGATGAACAAAGCCGCGCGTAAAGCTTATCAATCCGACATTCGATTACGGTTTGTCCGGTGCTCTTCGTTTGCCTTACCGTTAGACAAATTGACGAAATTTCAAAAACTATTCCACACGATTATTTTGGAAGGTTATGGAATGACAGAAACGGCTAGTCAATGCACTTTAAACCCATTTGATGCACCTAAAGTTGGTTCAGCAGGAAAGCCTTATAAGACAGATGTGGCAATTTTAGTAGATGGCCATATTAGCCCAATTGTTGGGGAAGTCGGTGAAATCATTGTGCGTGGTGACCATGTAATTTCAGATTACATGGAGCCCCATCCCGAATCCTTTATGGCGGACTGGTTCTTGACGGGCGACTTAGGTTATTTTGATGAAGATGGTTATTTGTTTGTCAAAGGTCGCAAAAAAGACATTATCAATCGTGGCGGCGAAAAAGTAGCGCCCGCTCAAGTGGAGAATGTTTTGAGTCAACTGGACTTCGTGAAAGAAGTGGCGGTAATTGGCACCCCAGATGAATTGTATGGCGAAGCAGTGACTGCGGTGATTATCAGCCGCAGTAAACAACCAGATGCGCAATTAGCCCAACAGATCAAGGCTTTTGCCCGGTTGTCCTTAGCCAATTATGAACGGCCAACGCGGATTGTTTTTGTTAAAGATTATCCAAGAAATGCCACGGGTAAGGTCATTCGGCAGCAATTAAAAACACAAATTTTAACAGCATCGGTGGGTGAAAGTGCATGAGTAAACGGGTTAAAAAGCTCTTAATCAGTATTGTTTTAGTTTTTTGGGCGGTAGTTGCCGTTTATGGCTTTAAACAAACTGATGCGGGTAGCAGTAGTTCCGGGTTGGAGACAGTAACCGTTGGGTATCAAAAGGGTGATCCGTTTGATATTGCCAAACAGCGCGGCGAATTTGCTAAAAAAATGAAGGCGAAAGGCTATAAAATTGTCTGGAAGGAATTCCAAGATGGTAATTCTTTATTGCAAGCTTTAAAATCCGGCAGTATTGATTATGGTCGAACTGGGGATACACCACCAGTAACGGCTCAGGCTGCGGGCACTAAATTAGCTTATGTGGCGGTGGGTTCTTCTAAGGCAAAAGGTTCTGGTATTGTCGTTAAAAGCGATTCTGGCATCACTTCATTAAAAGATTTAAAAGGTAAAAAAGTGGCCTATACAAAAGGTACTAGCTCTCAGTATTTATTATTGCAAGCTTTGAAAAAAGCGGGCTTAAGTGCGGATGATATTACTTGGGTTAGCATGGATCAGTCTTCAGCCAGCGTTGCTTTTTCTCAAGGAAAAGTAGACGCTTGGGCGACTTGGGATCCGTATACAGCCCAAGCTGAACTGAATCAAGATGCCACCGTCTTAACCACCGGCGAAGGTCTAAGTAATAACCGTGATTACATTTTAGCTAGTGAAAGTTATGCCAAGGCCAATACAACGATTTCTAAGTATTTAATTGAATATTTAGAAGAAGATATGACTTGGGCTAATAATAATCATGATGAATTGATCACCATGATGAGCAAGTCCTTGAAAGTATCTAAAGCGGTGGTGAAAAAGATGGTAGAACGTCGAACGTATAGTATTTCGGCCATGAACACCTCAGTTGTCGCGGAGCAACAAAAAATCGCTGATGCCTTTTATGAAGCTGATTTGATTAAAAAGAAGATTACTGTCAGTGACATTGTGACTTATATAAAATAAATAAAAAAACGATCTCAGTTGAGGTCGTTTTTTAGTGCACAATTGCTTTAATTTTACAGTATATTTAAGTGTTTAACTAAGTTCTGTTAGCAGACGCAAGGCGTTAAAATAATACCACTGAGCCGCTGGTATCAGACCCTTATCATCCACAATATAATCGGCATGGTGCCAATCGGATTGGGCGTGACTGCCGATAAAGGCAAATACACTAGGGATTTTTTGACTAAAGTAAGCAAAGTCTTCCCCAGCGTTAGAGGGTGTTGGCTGAACAACGGTGAGATGTTTGGCGGTTTCAGCAGTGACGATTTGGGTTAATTTAGGATCGTTGTCCACCACATCCGGACCAGTCAGCCAATCAATTTGAGCACTTAAGCCAAAGGTCGCTGCTTGACCGTTGATGATTTCAAAAAAACGCTGTTTGGCTAAGCTTCTAGCTGCCTGGTTAAAAGTGCGGATCGTCCCTTCAAACCAAGTCGTTTCTGGTAAAACATTCCAAGTCGCGCCACCTTCAATATGCGTCACAGAAACTACCGTGGCTTGCTGAGGATCTTCATTACGGCTGACAATAGACTGTAGGGCCGTAATCGAACTGGCAGCGGTCAGAATCGGATCTTTGCCTAGATGGGGTGCTGCGGCATGGGTTCCGATACCTTTAAAGGTGACTTTGAATTGATCTACAGCAGCCATCAAGCCACCAGAACGTAGTCCGATTTCGCCCACATTCAGATCGGGTTTATTATGGAAACCGATAATAGCGGCTAAGTGGTCGATTCCACCAGCTTCAGTGACTTCTTGAGCCCCAACATGGGTTTCTTCAGCAGGTTGAAAAATCAGACGAATTGTACCAGCTGGCCGATTTTTGGCTGTTGCCAAAAGTTCAGCGGCCCCCAGTAGTGCGGCCATATGGAAATCATGACCGCAGGCATGCATGACACCGGCATTTTTGGAAGTGTAGTCTAAATTCGTTTTTTCTTGAATGGGCAAAGCGTCAATATCTGAGCGCAGGCCGATAATTGGGGTACCTGAGCCTAGTTCTGCAATCACACCGGTTTTTAAGGCGGCAGGGGTTACGATGCGATAACCTAAGGCGCTTAGTTGTTTGGTTAAATAAGCGGTTGTGTTAGTTTCAGCATCTGATAATTCGGGATTTTGATGAAGATAGTGGCGAATTTTGATAAGTTTGGTGTTTAGTGCGGTTAACTTAGTTTGAGTCATTGTCGGACTTCCTTTTTTAGTATTGAGGTGAAAATAAGAAAAGCATTCTCGCCTAAGCCAATTTTAAAATTAGCTTAAGGACGAAAATGCTTTTTCGTGTTACCACCTTAGTTCGTATTGCCTTCACAGACAATACCTTGATAAGTACTTGTTATCATAACGCATACCTGAACGCGATAACGGGCGTACCCGCTGCTGCTTCACCTAAGCTTAGTAACAGAACTTAAATCCAGGACCATCTTCGTTTAAGGGTTATTATCGTCTTACACCGGCCAACGATTCTCTAAAAATAACGACTTAAATTACTCATCCTGAGTTTGCTGAAATATAAAGTAATTGTTGGTTATTATTAAATAATAATGGGAAAATGTCAATATTTTTTTAATCTTTTTATTAGATCAGTTTAAATTCTTCAAAAAAAGATGCGAACGTATGAGCGCTAAGGTATACTAGTAGTATCTCAATTTTGGAGGCAAGGAAATGAAATTAAAAAAACTGGTCTGGGTCGCCGGCTTAATGGCACTATTGACGGGATGTAGTGCAGGCAATACGTCGAGCCAATCAACAAGCAGCACAGATACTGCCAGCACAGCCACACAAGTAGCAACGTCCAGCCAAGATACATCAGCAAGCCAGACGTCTAGTCAAGCGATTAGTAGTAGTGCAGCCACAAATACCACTAATGATGTGAATCAAGATATGTACCAGCAATTGGCCAATACTGATTTTAATTCTGGCGATAATGTGATTTTAGAGGTGAATCAAAATAAAAGCACCTTAAATCCCAATACTTGGCAGCAAGAAAAAATTGATTATGGCAACTTAGATAATTTGAACCGAACAACGACGGATACAGCTTACTTGAGCCGACAAAATCTAGGTCGATCAGCGGGCAGAGAAGGTCAGCGCTGGCAGCCGACGGGATGGCATAATCAACCGAAGTATATAAATGGCAAACGATTATATCCGCAAAATAGAGGCCATTTACTGGCCTATACGATCACATTTAACTTTGATGATGAGGGCCGTTATCAGTCAGGGCTATCGGGGAGTATTGATAATCCTAAAAACTTAGCGACACAAACAGATTTTTCCAACAAAAACCCAATGCAAGATTATGAAGAACAAGTCCGTGACGGGTTACAAGCTGATAAGAAAATTATTTATCAAGTGACTACTGTTTTTCGCGGGGATGAGCTGATGTGCCGGGGCTATTGGGTTCAGGCGATGTCAACAGATGGTACGGTGAACTTTAATGCGTATGTATTTAATGTGGAACCTAATGTCGTCTTTAATTACAGCACAGGTTATTCCAATGTGAATAATAATTTTGATGTGACTTACAACGGTCAGATTAGAAGTTAAGCAAGGGACACACTCAATTTTGGGTGTGTTTTTTATTTTTTTATAATCAAACTAATTTATTTTTAACTATATTTAATTATTTTATTACTTATATAGTCTCTCAGAATTGAATTATATTTTATAAACGCTTATTGTATAATACTATAAAATTAAATTGACATTTAAATGATATACTGATAATCTAATTAAAAATTAATTAATAACAGTTTAGGAGGTAATTTTCATGAAGAACACGCAACGAGTTGTAACTATGATGATGTGTATGCCGATGTGTCAGAACATGGGCTTAGTTTGTCGTAGTCAACAAGATAATAAATGCGCGTTCAAGATGAGTGGATAGACTGATGATAACGATCAATCAAATTTTGAATCAATTTTATTTGAAGTTCTAGGGCATAAGCTGAGTCATTGCAGCTTATGCCTATTTTTTTATTTTTTAGGGGGTCATTTTATGACAAAGACAGATTTAGAGAAACAAGCAGGGACATATACTGATCACAAACAAGAAGCATTTTGTGCAGTCGATTTGCAAGGTAAACAAGGCGTTAAGAAAGCCGTTAATAACTATCAACAAAAAATTACGGCTAGTAAAATTTCAACAAGTGAAACACAAAAAGAAATCGCAAAAGACGGCACCTTTGTTAGACAACAAAATCGCTTTAAACAGAATTTTGGAAATGATAAAAATGATTTAAAGCCAGAAGCTGGCCGCTATCGCTTAATTTGGGGTGAAATTTGCCCTTGGTCTCATCGTGCAGCGATCGTGCGGCATTTACTTGGTCTGGAAGAAGCCATTAGTATTGGCAAAGTTTTTCCAGTGCGTAGTGAATCAGGTTGGCATTTTCAATTAGATATTGATGAAGAAGATCCGGTCTTAAAGATTCATTATCTAGCAGAGGCCTATATTGCTGCAGATGCTAATTATGACGGCCGGGCCACAATTCCAGCTTTGATTGATATTCAAACCGGTAAAGTGGTTAATAATGATTACCATACTTTAACGAATCAGTTTGAAGTTGCTTTTAAGCCATTTCAAAAAAAGGATGCGCCGGACTTATATCCAGAGAAGTTACGTAAAGAAATTGATGCGCTAAATGTAATTTTGTTTAACGAGGTTAATAACGCTGTTTATCAAGCGGGCTTTGCACACTCACAACGGGCCTATGAAACAGCTTATGATAAGTTATTTCAACGATTGGATTGGTTAGAAAAACGATTGGAAAATCAACGCTATTTATTTGGAGAACAACTGACAGATTCTGATGTGCGGCTTTATGTTACGCTTGCGAGATTTGATGCAGCTTATTATCCAGTCTTTAAAGTGAATCGTAATCGTTTGATTGATTTTCCGAACTTGTGGCGCTACGCCAGAGACCTGTACCAGCAGCCGGCTTTTAGAGATACAACCAATTTTGAATCGATTAAAAAAGGGTATCAAGCAGGTAGTAATTCAACGAATCCTTATAACATTGTTGCTAAAGGACCGGATACTAAAATTTGGGATGAACCCGTAATTTATCCAAAAGGGCGTGAACGAAATGCATAAAGTAGTTAAAGGATTGTTGGTTCTGACCGGTTTAGCTTTGGGCATCGTTATAGGCAATAGTCTAACAACAGCACCTGTGCAAGCCGCAACTACCGTTCAAGTTGGGACGTCTGGTGCACCGAAGCCATTTACTTATGTTAATGATCAAAATAAAATCGTTGGTTATGACATTGATACTGTTCGCGCCATTGACAAAGTTTTGCCAGCCTATAAATTTGAATTTAAAAAAATGGAGATAACTTCAATTTTGACGAGTATAGATGCTGGGCGAATTCAAGTGGCTGCTAATAACTTTGCCAGTAATGCACAACGTCGCAAGAAATATTATTATTCTAAGCCAATTTTTAAAGATCAGTACGTTATCGCAGTTAAAAAAACAGATAATTCAATTCAGAAGTTTTCAGATATTGCTGGGAAGACAACGATTGGGACACCTGGAATTAACTTTACAACAGAAGTTGAAAAATTTAATAAAGTTTCAAAAGAAAAATCAAAAATTACTTATTCGCAAGAAGATGCTGCTAAAACACTTCAAGATGTACAAGATGGCAAATACGACTATGTTTTAATTGATCGCGTGCTCTATGATAATTACCAAAAAACATATCAATTGAATGGCATCAAAGCGATTTCCTTGAGTGCTAAAGATACTAAAAAGATTTCTGCATCGATTCCATACAGTTATTTATTAATTGAAAAAACAGCGGAAGGCAAAAAATTGTTAAAAGCGATTAACAAGGGTATTGATAAAATTCAAAGTAATGGAACCGCTGTGAAGATAAGCAAAAAGTACTTCAATGAAGATTACGTACCAAAAAATTGAGGAGGAAAATATGTGCCGAATTTGATTGATTTTAAACTTATATTTACGAATATCCCGAAGTTATTACGGGCTTTGCCAATCACACTGGAAATTACATTTTTTGCGATGATTATTGGTCTAGTGCTCGGGTTGTTATTAGCGATTATTAAAGTAAATAAATTACCGGGACTCGCGCAAATAACGGCAGTATTTGTATCCTTTATCCGAGGCACACCGCTACTTGTACAGTTGTATATTTCTTATTATGCAATTCCAATTTTCTTAAAGTATATAAATTATTTGAATCATACAAATTACAATATTAATGCGATTCCCTCAATGGTATTTGTTCTGCTGGCATTCTCATTAAATGAAGCTGCTTATAATTCGGAAAACATTAGAGCGGCTTTATTATCAGTGAATAAAGGCGAAATTGAGGCTGCTAAGTCTCTAGGAATGACACGTTGGCAAGTATTGCGACGAATTACCATACCAGAAGCCTTTGTAGTAGCTTTGCCGACATTAGGTAATGCATTTATTGGGTTAATGAAGAACACTTCGTTAGCATTTGTTGCTTCAGTGGTTGATATGACGGCTCAAGGGCAAATTCTTGCGGGTGGTAACTATCGATATTTTGAAGTTTATCTTTCTTTAGCAATTATCTATTGGATTTTAACAATTATTACAGAGCAAATTTTGAGAATATTAGAAAATCGACTGACGCTGTTCTCAAAGCTACAGACACAGGTACCTATGGCAAAGACGCATTTTTGGTTAAAAGGGAAATGGGGGCAACCAATAAATGATCGACATTCAGCATCTCACGAAACGGTTTAATCATAATACAATTTTTGAAGATTTAAATTTATCAATAGATTCCGGAGAAGTACTTGGTATTATTGGGCCTTCGGGCGCTGGTAAATCAACATTACTGCGCTGCCTCAACTTATTAGAAGAACCTGATCAAGGCTTAATCACGATTGATAAGTCAGTATACGATGTCAAAAAAGATTCTAAAAAGCAAGCACATTTATTTCGGCAACAAACCAGTATGGTTTTTCAGCAGTTTAATCTGTTTCAGCAGAAAACAGTTCTGGAAAATGTAATGGAAGGTTTAATTACTGTAAAAAAGCTAGATCGTAATGAAGCTGAGAAAAAAGCAACGCATTATTTACAAGCGGTGGATTTGGAGAACCGGTTAAATTATTATCCGCAACAACTATCCGGTGGACAACAACAACGTGTCGGTATTGCACGAGGATTGGCAATGGAATCCGGGGTATTATTGTTAGATGAACCTACATCAGCGCTAGATACGGAATTGGTCGCTGAAGTATTAAATACGATTAAGAAAGTAATTCTAAATAATAAAAATCAAACCGTAATTATCGTTTCACACGAATTGGCATTTATTAAAGATGTCGCAACCCGAGTGGTATTTTTTGACAATGGGGGCATTGTCGAAACTGGAACACCAGATAAATTATTCAATTATCCTGAAAAAGAGCGTACAGCACTATTTCTGAGTCGATTTAAGCATAGTCTGAAAGGGGCGTGATTTAATGACTGAAATTTATAGGGTTGCCGAAGTCTGGCAGTTAGCCGATGTTTATTTCATTCGCCGGCAAACAAAAATTCATGGGATTCCTGTAACACTAGCAGGCGAATTTGATGAAAAGTTTAATCATCACTATCACTATATTTTGTTAAAGGAAGGGGAAGATCCGGTTAGTACATTGCGAGTGAATTTTGAGAATGAAGATTTCGCCAAAATTGAACGGGTTTCTACCTTAGAGAAATTTCAAAACAAAGGTTATGGTCGGGCATTAATTCAAGCTGCAGAATCGTGGATTTCAGAAAGAGGCTATCATAAAATTATTATCACAAGTTTAGATACAGCAGTGGGATTTTATCAAAAATTAGGTTATGTACCCGACTATGATATACACTATTCTGGTGAGGTGCCGATTATTCATTTAGAAAAGAATATTTATTGAAATTAGAATTTATAAAATTATAAAAATAAGAATATATGGGTCATATCGAGTTGAGTTATATTAATTATCTGGTCATTAATTGTTGATTGGTGTATAGTTTGAAACAATTTGAATTGAGGGAGCAGATAATTATGTTAATTACATTACAGCTATTAAATAGACAAGGACAAGTAAAATCTGGCTCATTTTTTTCCAATCGACCAACTATTGATTACAAAGTAACTGGAAATAATCTAGTAACATTGGGGATTGATAATATGGTTTGGCAAGCCGGAGATTTTATTTCAATTAAAATAGAAAAACCTAATCAGTACTTGTGGGTTCAATTAGACGAAACTTTAGCACCAAGTCTAATCTATCTGAAAACTACAGAATGGATTTATAAGATTCCTTTTTCAAATAAGGAACGCTCGGGTCAAGTTGATACAGCCTTTTGTTCAAAAAGACATTATTTGGTTGCTCGAAAGGCAATGCCAGAGGATATTGATCGTTATCAAAACTTAGCGTTAAATACACATGATCAGTCTGAAGTAAACGGCGCTTATCCCCACGTTTCGGCAAATGTGGAGACTAGAGGAGAAGCTGTATTTTTTGCTAGAAACGTGATTGATGGAAAACTAGCCAATTTGGCACATGGTATTTATCCTTTTCAATCTTGGGGGATCAATCAGCAAAAAAATGCAGAATTAACTTTAGATTTTGGCCGATTGGTACATATAGATCGGATTAAGCTTTTATTCAGAGGTGACTATCCCCATGACAGTTTTTGGACAGCGGTGACCATAACTTTTTCTGATAATAGTAAGCTGCGGTTAACAACAGTTAAATCTTTGGACTTTCAGACTTTTGATTTTCCAGTCAAGAATATCATCTGGTTGAAATTAGGTAATTTACAAAAGAATAACGATGTTTCTGTTTTTCCGGCCTTAAGCCAAATTGAAGTTTATGGCCAAAATAGTATTCGATAAGTTTACTTATCAAAATGAACGCTATGGTAGTATTGTGTAGGCGATAAACCGGTATAGGTTTTAAACGCACTAGAAAAGTGATGGACTGAACTGAAGCCTAGTTTATTAGAGATGTCTGTGTAGGGTAGTTTGTGTTCTTGAACCCACGACTGTGCAGTCTTCATTTTTAAAGTTCTGAAGTAGCTAATAATACTTGCACCAGTTTCTTGCTTAAATATTTTTTTAAGATTAGAACTACCGATTAGAAATTCTTTTGAAATTGATTCAATAGTTAATTTTTTATTCAGATTGATTTTCATATAGGCGATAATTTGATTAACGAGTAAGTTTTTGTAAATAGAATTTGAAGCTGTTTTTGCAGATTCTAGCTGGTGTGTAATTATTGCTTTATCTGGTATTATATCTGGTTTATCTGATTTTATATTTACAGTACGAGGTAAGCGTGTTTTAAGCTCTAGTTCACCAAGTGTCAGTAGTAACTGTGTGATACTTGTGTATAGTTTAGTACAAGAAATCATGAAGAATTCACCAATCTCTTTGTCGTAAGTAATTTCAGGCTTTCGACGTCGGAGAATGGTGATTTTTTTATATTCATTTTTAATATTTACTAACTCATCTTGATTTTCTATAAAAAAAGTTCGATTACATAAACGATTTAGAGGTACTGTATTGGATTGAAAAATAATATGTAGTGCTGAAGTGTCAGGGACGGCTGAGGTGAAAGTGATTGGTTCATCTGTGGGAAGGATGATTAATTCATTAGGATTAAGAATATAACTAACTTTAGCATTTAAGAGTATTTGGCCCGTTTGCACGTAAAGTAACAAGTAAGTCTGAGGCTTTTGATATTCATGACTGGTACCAATGGTATAGGTTTGTTCATTGACTGTTAGGATAGCATCTATTTTCAAATATGAAAAATTAAATATACTTGCCAAAGTACTGCGCTCCTCTATCATTATGTACGCTAATAGATAATAATTGTATCTTTTTATGTACAGATGAATTATTTTATCTAAAATTGTACCATAAATTAGTTTATTACGAACAATTAATATTGAATATCGATGGTACGATGATGGCAATCAAAGAAAACGTTTACAAATTTGATTAAAGTATATGACGGAGGTGTATCGATGCATTATCAATTAAATGAGGAAGCAGAGATATTACTACAAGAAACTTGGCAACGTGTGCAATCAAAATTAGCTATAACTCAAAAACGGATAGGTAGTTCGTTACCCTATATTTCTAAAAATCATAAATATATCGATATGGGCAGTAATAAGTTAAATTGGTGGACCAATGGTTTTTGGCCGGGCATTCTTTGGCAGATGTACGCAGCTACTAAAAAATCAGCATATTTAAAAACAGCAAGGTGTATTGAAGAGAAGTTAGAGATTACTTTCAAAAATCCCAGCACATTGGACCATGATGTAGGCTTTATCTGGTTAAATGCTGCAGTGACTGATTATCATCTAACTGGAAATGTGGTAGCGAAAAAAAGAGCCTTGACGGCTGCAGATATTTTAGCGAAACGTTATAATCCGATAGGAAAATATTTGTTAGCTTGGAACGGCATAGAGAAAAAAGGACAAGTTATTGTAGATTGTTTTATGAATTTACCACTGCTGTATTGGGCAAGTGCACAAACGGGAGATTCAAAATTTGAAAAGATTGCAACAGCACATGCCTATACTGCGACAAAAGCATTGTTACGCGCGGATGGTTCCGTTAATCATATTGCTGTTTTTGACCCACAAACAGGGCAATTTGAACAGAATTTGGGTGGACAAGGATACAGCAGTGACTCTTCTTGGGCTAGAGGACAGGCCTGGGCAATTTATGGCCTGGTCTTAGCCTATAAAAATGTCAAAGATGTTCAGTTTTTGAATCAAGCAAAACTAGTGGCTAATTACTTCATTGCAAATGTATCTACGACTGATGATGTTTCACTCATAGATTTTCGAGCACCCAGTACGCCGGTATATTACGATACAACTGCGACAGCTATTGCAATTTGTGGATTGTTGGAATTAGTTAGATATTTACCATTACGACAGCAGGCACTGTATAAGAATGCTGCGTTTAAAATGTTTAAGGCTTTAACGCAAAGATATTGTGATTTCAGTTTAAAAGATGATGAATTATTAACTTGTGGTTCTGCTAAGTATCATCGGGAGAGTGATCGGGAAGTACCAATAATTTATGGGGATGCTTTTTATTTAGAAGCATTATTAAGATTTCTAAACTTAGATTTAAAAATTTATTCGCAGGAGGATGAGACACTTGAAGAACTTGCAATTAAGCACTAAAGAAGATTATTTCAGTTTATTTAAACGGATAAATACACCATTGCGACAACACTATAATGGTTATTCAAGAATATTTTTTGGTACTACTGGTGTTGGCTATGGAAATAGAATTGCAGGTATGGAAGGCTTTTCCAGAATGTTGTGGGGTGCCGGACCATGTATTGAACAATTAGGTAATGATTGGTTAATGGAAATTAAAAGAGGGATTTTAGCTGGTACAGATCCCCAGAGCTCAGATTATTGGGGAGATTTACACGATCGAGATCAGCGAATGGTTGAAATGCCAGCGATCGCTTTTACGTTACTACACCATAACCATTATTTATGGAAACAGTATACGGCAAAAGAACAGCATCAAATTACAACATGGCTGAAACAAATTTTTGAACATCAATGTTCAGACGGAAACTGGCAATTTTTCAAAATATTAGTTTATCAAGTTTTGAAGAAGTTAGGTGTAACTGTAAATACTAACGATGCTAAAAGTGCTATGGAAAAAATTGAGCATTGTTACCGTAAGGATGGTTGGTATCAAGATAGTGCTAGAGGGCGAATGGATTACTATACGCCATTTGCATTTCAATACTACGGTATTTTATACAGTATTTTAGTTCCAGATGATCCTATGAGTGCGGTATTTAAACAACGTGCAAAGCAATTTGCTAAACAATATATTCATTTTTTTGCAGAAGATGGTACCAATGTACCTTTTGGGCGTAGCTTAACTTATCGTTATGCTGTAGTGGCTTTCTGGGCTGCAATGGTCTACGGAGATATTTGGCCAGAAAAAATTAATTTAATGAAAGGAATTATCAACCGTAATATTCGATACTGGTTTGATAAACCGATTTTTGATAGTTCAAATTTATTAACTCTAGGCTATGGCTATGCACAGTTATCAATGACTGAGCCTTACAATAGTCCTGTGTCACCTTATTGGGCTAATAAAATATTTCTGTTGTTGGCTTTGCCAGATGATCATAAGTATTGGCAAGTAGAAGAAATACCCTATCCAGAAGTAACACATACTAAGTTGTTATCAGCGCCCAACTTGTTGGCAATACATGATAACGGACATACGTTTTTTCTGAACGCGGGGCAACCTGGACCTAATTACCATGCTCTGACAAATGAAAAGTATTTTAAATTTGCTTATTCTAGTCAATTTGGTTTTTCTATACCTCGGAATAATCAATTAAAAGAAGAGGCTGTTATGGACTCGATGTTAGGCATTCAAACTAAAGATACTACAATGGTAGCCAGTAGAGGTGGGCAGAATATCACAGAACCAGGGATGTTTTATACTCGAAATAATGTTTACGATGTAACTCAAAGTGATAATGTTATTGGTTCTACATGGCTAATTAATGATGCAATGAATATCAGAACATGGTTAACCTCGATCGAAGGATGGCAAATTCGAGTGCATAGATTGACTCTAAAGTGTACATCGGTTGTCTACGAAACCGGTTTTGCTTTGGAAAATAATCCAGATAATCCTGGTGAAATAGTTAGTGACTTACAAGAAAGTTACTTTAAAGGATCCGCTGGATTTACAGGAATTGTAGATTTGACACCATCCAAGGAACAGCAGGTGGATGCTACGATACAAGGTTTCCCTAACACAAACTTGATAACACCAGAAGTAGTTTCATTGCCTGGTCGACTAACGACTTTTACATCGGGGACTCATTATTTAATTACAGGTATTTATGCACATCAAGATATAGCATATGCCAGTAAAAAGTGGTTGAAAAAGCCAGTTGTTGATTTGCAAGAACATAAAGTGAAAATATCATTAGATGAAGCGGAACTTTATTTGAATCTTAAGTAAGTTCTTTTGAAAGGAAGTTAGAAAAATGGCTGAAAGTCAAAATTTAGATAATTCAGAACGAAGAAACTTAAAAATTCAACCTAAGATTAATGCAAAGATTAAAGATGAACAACAACCTAAGTTACCTAAGGCATTTGCAATTGCTATGTTTATGTCTCCAGCTGTATGGATTGGACCAGTTGCATCTACCAGAAGTACACTGATTCCGCAACTATTTAGTCAAATTGATTCAGCCCATAAAGTCTGGGCTGTTGGGATCTTAGCTATGGTCTCTTCTTTAACAGCAGCAATAACTAATTTATTATTCGGGGCATTATCAGATGTTACTCGAACTCGGTTAGGCAAGCGTAAACCGTACATTATTATGGGGACTATTGTAACTGCAATTTCTTTAATTGCGATTGCAAATGTCAAATCCGTTGTGGTTATTATAGGTATTTGGGTAATTACAGCAGGGGCGGAGAATGCGGTTGCTGCTACGATATACGCTCAAATTTCGGATAGAATTGCACCTAGGTGGCGTGGAACGATATCGACATTCTATGGTGTTGGGGGAACCATCGTACCGCAGTTATTTGCTATTTTGGCGGCTCAGTTCTTAGGAGATGTGCGTTTTGGACTTTATGTCATGGCTGCAATTGCGGTTGTCTTGATGATCGTTCATATTTTGCTAGCTCAAGAGAAATCTAATTTGGATGAACCGAAAGTGACAATGAATAAACAAAACGCCATAGAGCATTTTTCTTTACCAACTAAAGGCGCTAGAGATTACTATTTAGCACTATTTGGCAAGTTTTTCATGGTTCTAGGGCATACAATTATTACTACATATTTACTTTATATTTTTACAGATTATATGTCGATGAATGATAAATCTGCCGGTGCAGCAATTTCGGTGTTCTCATCTATTATGTTATTTATTGGTTTAATTTTTGCATTGGTGTCAGGTATATTAGCTGATAAATTAAAACGTGTAAAGCTACCGGTTTCAATTGCAACGTATCTTTTAGGGATTGCAGCGTTGTTCCCTTTATTTGATGCTAATCCTTGGACGATGTATGTTTATGGTGTTTTAGCGGCTATGGGAACGGGGATTTATAATTCTGTCGATGGTGCTTTAAACTTAGATGTGCTACCTTCAGCAGAGACAGCCGGCAAAGATTTGGGTTTAATTAATTTAGGTGTAACTGGTGCACAAATGTTAGGTGCCTTAATAGCATCTATAATTGTGACAGAGCTAGGTTATCAGTCAATCTTTATATTCTCCGTTGTTATGGAAGTTGTTGGGGGATTCTTAATTTCAGCTATTAGAAGTGTAAAATAGAGTTAACTTAATAATTTAACTAAGGCTAGGTCAAATGATAATTTTTGATCTAGCCTTAGTTCTAGGAGCGCCCAGCATGGAAGCTTATTTGAAATGCCTGAGAAAGATACGCCTCAAGGCGGTAACCTTTCTCCACTTCTAGCCAATATATACCTGAATGAATTAACCTACTCACTCAACGAGGACACGCCTTTGTAAGATATGCAGATGACTGTAATATCTATGTCAAAAGTAAACGAGCAGGCTATCGCGTTCTAGAAAATATCACAAAATTTCTAGAGCATGACCTAAAGGTCACAGTCAACCAAGATAAGAGCCGAGTGGGTTCCCCACTCAGACTCAAATTTCTGGGTTTCACTTTAGGTGTAGATTCTAATGGGGCATATCCCAGACCGCATACGGATCCGTACGTATGGTGGTGTGAGAGGTCGGTAGCTTAGCTACCTCCTACTCGATTTTTGTTGTTTGTCAGATATTCTTTTTATATGTGTTAAATTAGCTTAAGATGGTAACATAATGGGGGTGTAACCATGACAGATTGGGTTGATATGTATCTAGATAAAGCAATACAAAAAATAAAAGTTGAAAATGAACACTTAAAAGGAGGGACACCTTATATACCATACGATGGACGGTACACAGATGTAATGACTGAAAGAGGGATTGATTGGTGGACCAACGGTTTCTGGAGCGGCATTTTATGGCAGCTTTTTAATTATACTAAAGAAAAAAATTTTAAAGAAAGTGCTATCATACAAGAGAAAAGATTAGATCGTGCCTTGTATGAATTTAAAGATATCCATCATGATGTAGGATTCATCTGGCTTCTGACATCAGTTGCCCATTATAAATTAACAAAGAATACACAAGCTTATCGTACCGGAATCCATGCAGCCAATTTACTAGCAGGACGTTATAATATTGATGGTCATTTTCTTGTGGCGTGGAATGACCATCCCGGTTGGGTAATTATCGATAGCATGATGAATATTCAGCTGCTTTATTGGGCAAGTGCTGAGACAAAAGATCCTAGGTTTGAAAAAATTGCCTCTCAACATGCGAATACCGTGGCAAAGTATTTAGTTAGAGAAGATGGTTCAGTTGGACATATTGCTAGTTTTAATGAGAATACTGGCGAATTCATTGAACAACTTGCGGGTCAAGGGGTACAACCCAATTCTGCTTGGAGCCGAGGCAATGCTTGGGGTATTTATGGCTTTGCATTAGCTTATAGACATACTAAAAATCCGACTTATTTAAAAATGGCTCAATTAATTGCTGACTATTTCATTTCTGAGATTCGTAAGACTAATTTTATACCCGTTGTTGATTTTCGGGCCCCCATTGTACCCGAATTACATGATACAAGTGCTGGCTTAATTGCAGCCTGTGGTTTACTAGAAATTGCTAAGTGGTGTCCAGAAAGAAAACGGCAGTATTTTAAGAAAATTTCTAAAGATATCTTAGTAGCTGTAGAAAAGAAGTATGCAGATTGGAGCTTTGACGAAGATGGTATTATCGGGGGTGGTACCGAGGCTTATCATCGTCCAGCTACTTATGAAGTGCCTTTGATTTACTCTGATTACTTCTTTGTAGAAGCTTTGCTGCAATTGAAAGGAAAAGCAGCTTTTTTATGGTGAACTATGCCCTTATTTAGAAAATACAATTTGATCTGGATGGATCATAACATCTGTTTGGGTAACACCGAACTTGGCTTGCATGAGATCATTAATATTGTTGGTTAATTGATAGATCTCTTGAGCAGTCATGTTGGAATCGACAACAACGGTCACGTCTAGCATGATCAAACTACCATCGTAGTGTGCTTTTAGAAAAATAATATCTTTAACACCGGCTACTTGAATCAGCGCTTGTTGGTAGGCGGCTTCTAAGTTGGGATCAAAGTAATCCACTAATTTTAAACTGCTTTCACGAAAAATTGTAATGCCAGAATTCAAAATATATAGGCCGATCAGCATACTTGCCACACCATCTAGCCATTTGAGTTGGAATAAAATACTACCAAAAATAGAAATAGTTGTTGCAAAACTGGTCAAAGTATCTCCTAAAATATCCTTTGCGGCCGCGCTTAAGGTAGCATTATTTAATTTAACACTGCTGTATTTGTTATAAAAATATAAACCTAGCAAAATAATGCCCGAAATAGCCGCACCAATACCGGTGATTGGCGTTGGCGTTTTGGCACTCGCCTGATGACTTAAAGAAATAATGCCTTTATAAATGATATCAATGGCGATAGCGGCCATGATTAGACCAGAAACCAATGTGTAAACTGTCTCGAAACGAAAGCGAGACTGCTGGATTCGTGGGCCTAAAGAGCGCTGCTCTGCTTCAGAAATTGGGGCACCAAATAAATCTTCATCATGGGTTCTAGCGGCAATAATTAATCCAGTAATCAATAAGCCAGTGCCTAAAATACCAGATAAATTATTAAACGCATCCGCCCGTAAAACATTGGAATGACCAATATTTGCTAAAACATACTCGATTATAAATAAAACAAGATAAGCCGCAACATTTAACCATAGTCGATGTCGGGCACGTTTTAAATCATAAACGACTTTAGACTGAATCGTATTCCAGTTATTTGGCAAAAAAATCCCTCCTTGGCGAATGCAATAAAAGACATTTATATTTATAGAACATAGCACGCTTACAGAGAGGATACAATGATTATAGAGAATAAAATAACAGTTATTTTTAGATACTTCAAAAGCTGGACAAATAAAAATAATGGGATAAAGCCGTTTAAGCAAACAGAATTTTATATTATTTCAATTGTCAACTTGATAGAGCCTAGTACAAGCATTACAATCACTTCTTTTATTTAGAGTTACAATTTTGTCTTTGATAACATTATGGCATATATAAACAGCCTTGTCGTCGGGCTTATTTTTTTGACAAAAAACCTTTGACCAAACAGCTTAATCACTGAGCTGTTTGGCCAAAGGTTTAAGTTAGGCTGTTTGAAATTGGCGAACGGGTGCTTCATCTAAGATGGCACTTAAAACGCGATCGGCTACTAAGCCGACTTGACCAGGATTACGGCGGTCTTTAGGACCAATCGTTTCATAAAAATTCGTGGCCTGTTTCATGACAACAATGCGATCGGCCATTCTAGCAGCTTCATCCACATCATGGGTCACTAAAATTGTGGTGAGTTTTTGTTTCTCACAAATATTTAAAATCAAATCTTGCATTTTTCGTCGTGTTAGCGCATCTAACGCCCCTAAAGGTTCGTCCAAGAGTAGAATTTTAGGCGCCGTCATTAACGCTCTCGCTAAAGCGACACGCTGTTTTTGGCCACCGGAAAGTTGGTTGGGATAATGATCGGCATAGTCTTTAAGTTCAACTAATTCTAACAAGTTTAAAGCCCGCTGCCGTTCGGCTGATTTTTTAGATTTAAACGATAAGTTTTCTAAAACAGTCATCCAAGGTAATAGCCGATCTTCTTGGAACATGACTCGGACTAAGGAATCACTGTCGTTAGTAGGGACTTGGTTAATTTTAATACTGCCGCTGGTAGGTTGCTCTAACCCGGCAATTAACCGTAATAAAGTACTTTTACCACCGCCGCTCATACCTACTAAAGCTAAGAATTCACCTTGTTCTACGGTTAAATTGACTTGATTTAGAGCGGTAAGTTGGGCGTATTGTTTATGGATATTTTGAATATTAATCATAACATTTGTTTGATCGGTCATTGTACTTTACTCCTTCCAGTGGTCTGCCAATCTAACAGCAGACTTTCAAAGCCTTTTGCGACAAGATCTGAGATTTTACCTAGTACAGCGTAGACAACAATACATAAAATAACGGTTTCCATATCAACGAAATCCTCAGCATTATTGGCCATATAACCAATACCAGAACTGGCAGAGATAGTTTCGGCAACGATTAAGGTTGTCCACATAACCCCTAATGCATAGCGAATACCTACTAAAATTTGCGGTAGCGCTGCTGGAAAAATAATTTTACGAAACATCTGGGTACGACTGAGTTCATACGATTGCCCCATTTCAATGAATTCCTTATCCACAGAACGAATACCATGGAAAGTATTGATATAAACCGGAAACATTGTACCAATAGCAACCAATGAAATTTTGGCAGACTCACCAATCCCTAACCAAATAATAATTAGCGGAATTAAGGCTAAGTGGGGAATATTACGAAACATTTGAATTGAAGAATCAAATAACAAACGGCATTTTCGGGACAGACCATTGATGAAGCCTAAGATAAAACCGATGCTACCACCGATCAAAAGGCCAACAGTGGCTCGATAAAGGCTAATACTTAAGTTCTTAGGTAGTTCGCCGGATAACGTTAAGGTTATACCATCTTGTAAAACGGCCCAAGGTGAGGGTAATACCGAACTGGACAGCCAGCCTAGATTACTACTGACTTGCCAGATGATAATAATCAGACTGGGAATGACAAAAGGGAGTACTTTTTGCCATGAAATTTGGATAGGTCTTCGTTTGGTTTTAATTGGACTTAGGACAGCAGCTTTTTGCATCCGTTAAGCCTCCTTTAGTTGATGATGTTGGATTTCTTGTGCCAATAAAGTACGTTGAATTTTACCGGTAGCGTTTCGCGGTAAGTCGGTACTAAAAATATAATTTGTCGGCCGTTCTACCGGTAATAATTGCGTAGCGGCCAAATTTTCCAATAAAGTCAGCTGGTAACGATGATCCTCCGTAGGCTCATTGGGGACAATGACAGCGGTGACAGCTTCACCGTAAATTGGATCGGGCAGGCCGACGACGGCCATTTCTTTAATGAAGGGCAAAATCGTAAGACAATCTTCAACAGCTAATGGATTAATATTTTCACCGCCACGGATAATCATTTCTTTTCGGCGGCCAGCCATGAATAAGTAACCATCCTTGTCTAACTGACCTAAATCGCCAGTGAGCAGCCAGCCGTCTTGAAATGTTTCGGGCTGAGGATCTAGGTAATGATTGATGACAGTTGTGCCTTTGACCGCAATCTCACCGATGTGATTGGCTGGAACCGGTTGATGATGCTGGTCTAAAATTTTGAGTTCTGGGCCAAAAACGCGACCAACAGAGTTTAATTTTTGGGCTTTCAGTGGATTTTGGGTAATTTGACTGGCTGCTTCCGTCATGCCATAACTTTCAACTAACGGGACGGCGAAGCGTTTTGTAAAGGCTGCATGCGTGCTTGGTAATAAGGGGGCAGAGGCTGTCCGTAAAAACCGAAGTTGATTCGGTGCTGGCTGTTCTGGTCGGGCCAATAGAATTTCGATGATAGCCGGGGTTAAAGAAACCCAAGTAATTTGATTTTCAACCACATCGTGCCAAAAAGTATGGGCACTAAACTTCGGTCGAAAAAGCAATTGGCCCTTAGAAAGGCGCGTGGCCAGATTAGAAATGACTAGAGCATTAATATGAAAGAGCGGCATTACCACTAAAGTGTGATCTTGAGCCGTTAAATATTGGCTTGTCACGATATTTTCAGCGTTTGCTAAAAGTTGCTGATGGGTTAGACCAACTCTTTTAGGTTGGCCGGTCGTTCCGGAAGTATGCATAATCAAAGCGATTTGCTGATTAAGAGGCTGTTTGGCCGGGTGGGTTTCATGAATGCGTCGTAAGTAGATTTGAACTTCAGGTTCGTGAAGTGTGGTTAGTTTTGGCCGTGGCGCAAACGTATTTTTTAAATTTGTTAAGATTTCAGTTTCTGTTTCTAAAATTAAAGCAGCATAATTATATTTTGCTTCAAGTTGGCTTAGTTGAATCTCAGTTGTTGCGGGATTCACCGGTTGGACGATGGCACCAATATCCCAAAGGCTTTGGGTCACAAGACTATAAGTAACAGAATTTTTCAAAGCGATCAAGACAATGTCATTATGACCAATACCTTGTGTTTTCCAATAATTGACCCAAGTTTGTTTTTCTAGATTCAAGGAGTTGCCGTTATACCAATGGCCTTGAGCATCTTGCATCAAAGACCGGGTAGCACCGGTCATAAGTTGCTGTTGTAATTGCTCGGTTAAGTTTGACATTGCTTACCAAGTCCTTTCGAATTGAATATGGTTAGTCTACAAGGAAAGGTCAAGACAAACTACCGGGTTTTGATAAGGGAAATATAAGAATTTCTTAGAGCATTGGTGGCTAAGAATTATTTCAGACATAAAAAAACCCTTCAAAGTAAAATAAATTACTTAAAAGGGTGGGGGACTTAAGTGCTTAAGCGGTTGTTTCTACCCAGCGCTTGAGTAAATAAATATTAATTGCTGAAATAATGACAATTAATAGTGACAGGCCGGTGAATAACATTAAAAAGCTGGCATTATCTGGATTGCCGAAGAAAAATTGGATTAAGCGATTGAATTGGCTGATAAGGATACTGAAAATGATAATAAAAACAAGATAAATCAACCAGCGTACTAAGCGGACGCGTGTGTTGGGCAAAAAGGCAGCTGTGGCATTAGTTGCCATATGAATTAAGCTGATAAAAACCCACCAGAATAAACATAATAGAACAGAAACAATTGCTGGTGGCAGTAGGCGCAGCCAAGGTAACGAGAATAAACTAATTTGTAGTTGCGCCGTTGGTAAAATAAGTTCCCAAAGGAGAAATAGAATTACTTGGACGCCGGAATAATAAATGAGACAGACAAGCGTTGCTAAAAAATTGCTAAGGTAAAGTTTGGTTTCGGAAATAGGGATGAGCCGATAATAGTTATGGGTCCAAACGATTTCAATGTTTTGAGCTAATTTTATAAATAGTGCTAGACCGCCGATTGCAGCGTACATCAATATAAAGTTACTGATATTTGTATTTTTGAAGCTATGGGTATTCCAAACGATGATGATCAAAGAAATAATTGTGGCCACAAATGTCGCGATTAAAAAAGCAGAAGTTGTCTTAAAGCGCGGCCGTAAGAATGTTTTAAAGGTTGTCATGAGACTGGTCATGATCAACGCCCCCTTCGTAGATGTTTTCATAGTAAGTTTCAATACTCAACCCGTCTTTTTCTCGAATTTCTTCAGCGGATTTTTGAGAAATTACCATTTGATGTTTTAAAATCACAACTTGATCTAAAATATTTGCGATATCTTCCACATGATGGTCAGAAATCAAAATGGTGGCATTATCAGGTTTCCAGGTCAGCATACTTTTGATGAGCCGTTTACGCGTCATACTATCAATGCCGTCAAAAGGTTCATCCAATAAATAAAGTGATACACGCCGAGCAAGTGTAACCGCGAGAACACATTTCATACGGTTCCCCTTGGAGAGTGCGCTCAATTTCTCAGTGCCGTCTAGATCTAGACTCGCGATAATTTTTTCAAAAACATCAATGGAGAAATCTGAATATAAAGTGTCACAATAATTAGCAATTTCCGTTAACCGGGCATTGGGTTGAACGCCGGTTAATATTTGGCTGAAGCTGGCCACTTGCTTTCTAGCTGTATTCGTTGTTGCAGTGCCTATCCGAATAGTACCTTTATAATTGGGAACAACGCCACTAATTAAGCGCATTAAAGTTGTTTTACCAGCGCCGTTTGCACCTAACAGGCCAATGATATTATTTTGAGGCAGCTGTAGATTCAAGTGATCAATGATTATTTTGAGATTTCGTTTATAAGTCACATTGGACAAAGTTACTAAATTAGTCATGATTATCGTCCTTTCTTTTGGCAATATAGTTTTGTAACGCGGTGATCATTTCTTCCGGTGAGAGCTGTAATTCCGCCAGACGATCATAGACATGCTGAAGCTGGGTTTCAATAACTTTTTCCCTTAGTTTCATTAAAATAGTCTCATCTTCAGTTACAAAATTGCCTTTACCCCGTTTAGATTCCAAAACGCCTTCGTCAATTAATTCACTTAGGGCACGTTGAATCGTATTGACGTTAACTGTTAAATCCAGTGCCAATTGCCGAACAGCAGGTAATTTATCGCCAGGGCTCAAATGTGAAATAATGATTTCGGTGTAAATATATTGTTTGATTTGATAATAGATGGGGATTTTGTCGTTAAATTCCATGAGTGAACCTCCTTAACAGTGTACTAGTACGCTATTACATTATAACTGATGGTTTTTAATTATACAAGCTTTATAAATAATCATTTTTAGGATAGGTTATAATATAAATTGGCAGCCGTATTTTAGGCGAGGTACTTAAGTTTTAGATTAAAGAATAGCTGGAGGCATTGAGATGGCACAATCAGAATCGATTTTAAATAATCCTTTTTTAAATAAAGGGACCGCATTTACAAATGAAGAAAGACAGGCGTTAGGCTTAGTAGGGATGCTGCCTAGTAAGGTACAGACAATTACTGAACAGACAACGCAAGCCTACGGGCAGTTTCAAAGTAAGACGACAGATTTAGAGAAAAGAATTTTTTTGATGAATTTGTTTAATGAAAATCGCACGTTATTTTATCATTTGATGGCGGACCACGTGGTAGAATTTATGCCGATTGTCTACGATCCCGTGGTAGCAGAGTCGATTGAGCAATATAATGAACTCTTTTTAGCACCGCAAAATGCAGCTTTTATTTCAGTGGATGACCCAGAAGCTATTGAAGCCAGTTTGGAAAATGCTGCTGGCGGTCGAGATATCCGCTTGGTGGTCGTAACAGATGCCGAGGGTATTTTAGGCATGGGTGATTGGGGTGTTAACGGTGTGGATATTGCCATCGGAAAATTGATGGTCTATACAGCCGCCGCAGGGATTGATCCCGCGCAAGTATTGCCTGTAAGTATTGATGCCGGTACAAATAATCAAAAATTACTAGCAGATCCGTTGTATCTAGGTAATCGACATCAACGAATCTACGGGCCCCAATATGAGGCTGTGATTGATCGGTTTGTGACGGCTCAGCAAAAGCTATTTCCAGAGGCATTATTACATTGGGAAGACTTTGGCCGTGCTAATGCCCAAGCGATTTTGGACAAATATAAAACAAAAATTGCGACGTTCAATGATGATATTCAAGGCACGGGGATGGTCGTTTTAGCCGGTATTTTAGGCGCTTTGAATATTTCTAAAGAATCAATTACAGATCAAAGAATTTTATCTTTTGGGGCAGGCACCGCTGGCATGGGGATTGCCAATCAAATTATGGATGAATTAAAGCAAGCAGGCCTCACAGAAGCCCAAGCCAAACAACGATTTTACGCCGTGGACAAACAAGGCCTATTGTTTGAAGATACTGACGGCTTAACGCCAGCACAAAAGCCTTTTGTCCGTAAACGCAGTGAATTTCAAAATGCGGATGCATTGACGGATTTGGCCACCATTGTGAAGACCATTCAACCGACAATTCTTATTGGCACATCCACACAGCCAGGGGCATTTACGGAAAGTATTGTAAAAGAAATGGCGGCCCACACCCCACGGCCAATTATTTTTCCATTGTCTAATCCAACAAAATTGGCAGAGGCCAAAGCTGAAGATTTAATCAAATGGACAGATGGTAAAGCTTTAGTAGCCACCGGCATTCCGGCAGCCGATGTAACTTATAAAGGCGTGACCTATCAAATTGGCCAAGGTAACAATGCCTTAATGTATCCGGGATTAGGTTTTGGCTTGATCGCCGCCACAGCAAAAGTCTTAAATGAAGCGACTTTATCCGCTGCGTGCCATGCCTTAGGGGGGATCGTGGATACCTCAAAACCTGGAGCTTCTGTTTTGCCGCCGGTCTCCAAGATTACAGAATTCTCACAAACACTAGCCCAAGTCGTTGCCCAGAGTATTCTGGATCAAAAATTAAATAAAGAACCTATCGCCAGTGCTGAACAGGCCGTTGCAGCAATGAAGTGGCGCCCAGAATACAAGAATTAGAGGGTAAACCAACAGGAAATTTGGGCGTACATTCCAAAAAAGATAAACAAAAAAAACCAAGTCAAAATTTTTGACCTGGTTTTTTGTTTATCGGCATTAATATTAGTGCTCGTCCAAGTTAGCGTTTATTTCAGTTTCTAGAGATTTAAAGCGTCAATCGGTTTTTGGCAACGTTATTTTAAAAATACTGCCAGTGGGCTGGTTATCTAAAACAGTAATCGTGCCCTGACTTAATTTCACCAGTTGAGCCACAATGGCTAAGCCTAAACCGCTGCCTTTAATAGTGGCTGAATGAGATTGATCTACCCGATAGAATCGCTGAAAAATAGCGCTCTTCTGGTCATCTGGAATACCATCCCCTAAGTCGGCAACGGTTATTTCAACGGCTGTTTTAGTCTGAGTTAAACCTAGTGTAATTGGCTGATCTTCTGGTGTGTACTTACGGGCATTGTCCAATAGGGCCACTAGAATTTGCTGCAAAATGTCATCATTACCAGAAACAATAACATCTGCGGCTAATTCTAATTGTAATGGCTGCGGGATCATAGGTTGGTAGTGCTGACTGAGCCGTTGGATCAAAGCTGTTAAATTTAGAGGTTTAAAGTCAATTTTAGCCTTATCTGCTCGGGACAAGTGTAATAAATTTTCAATTAATTCTTGCATCCGCAATGATTCAGCGTCAATAAAATCTAACGATTCCGGGATAACTTCTGGGTGGGCTTCACCACGGCGTTTGATCAAACCAATATTGCCGCGAATTGCCGCAATCGGTGTCCGTAATTCGTGGGAGGCATCTGAGATAAATTGCCGTTCTCGAAGCAAACGCTGATTTTGAGCGGATAGTAAGCCGTTAAAGGCGGTACCCAACTCATGAATTTCTAGCGGACTATCCGGGACTGATAAATTGGGCTGTTGTTGTTCTAAATTCTGACTAGATTTTTTAGCTTCATTGGCTAAACTTAGAGTCGGTGCACTGAGCCGTTGCGCAAGGCGTCTGGCCCAAAGACTGCCAAAACTAACGGTAATAAAAATTGCAAAAATAGTTAGAACTAAAAGAATCAATAAATTTTTAATCGTATTATTCAAACTGACCCAGAGCTGATAGGCGGTTTTACTATTTTTTTGGGTGTAGTACAAAAATAACCCGTAGTTCGGAATATAAACAACATTTTTTAAAAAATAAATATGATAGTTCTTACTAGCTAAAAATTTCTTTGAAGAAGGGGTGGTCATAATGACCCGATCCCGTTTGAAGGAAGCTGCGGTGACCGACTTATCTTTTGTTTTTACCCGAATAAACGTATTTTGTTTTGTATGCCGATTGGCTTGGTTATTCCACTGAATGAAGTTGGGGATGCTGTTAACATTAGCCCGATTCAAACTCATCATCAAGCCTTGTGCTTCTCGGGCAGTGTTGACGGATTGCTGGGCGGCCACAAAGATCAAAATAATGATACTGATCGCTAAAGTGATGCTAATAACAAGCCGCCGGATCGCTTGATTAATTACTTTTTCATAAGATGGTGCCGGTTTTGTTTCAGCCATTAGCGACCGCCTCAATGGCATAGCCCACACCTCGGATGGTCTGAATTAAAGGCTGTTCATTTTTTAAATCAATTTTGCCCCGTAAGTAACCGACATAGACATCCACCACATTTTGCTGACCGAGGAAGTCTTCGCCCCAAACGTTATCTAACAATTCATCCCGGGTAAAAACTTGGCCGACATGTTGGAGGAAGAATAATAACAAATCGTATTCTCGGCGGGTAAGCTGCACCACGTTACCGTTCCGAGTTACTTGATGAGATTTTGTATTTAATATTAAATTTTCAATCTGATACGTCTGATCTGGATCTACCAATTGGGCTGCACGACGTTGAATGACCCGGATTCGAGCTAATAATTCTTCGATTTCAAATGGCTTTGTAATATAGTCATCAGCGCCATTATCTAAGCCGGCTACTTTGTCACCGACATAATCTCGAGCCGTCATAATGATTACAGGGACTTGATCGTGTTTACGAATTCGCCGTAAAACTTCCATACCATCTAATTTGGGTAACATCCAGTCTAATAAAATTAATAATAAATCGTTTTGGTGTTCGTTATATAAAGTCATCGCTGCTAAGCCGTCTTGAGCCACGACCACTTGGAAATCTTCAAACTGCAGCTCTTTTGTCAAATAGCTGGATAAGCTTAATTCATCTTCAACGATTAAAATAGTATCTTTCATAAAAAAACCCCCGGTTCTCTGCATATTAAGCTAATTATAATGGAAAATACTAATTATTTGTTAGAATTCAATTCAAAATGAAATTAAAAAATGCTGACCAGTCACAAAATTGTGATAAGTCAGCATTTTTTTAAGCGTTGTGACGCTCTTCTTTAATAAATAACGTAATAATTAAAGCAGCAATTGTCAAAATTAATGGGAAAATTAAACCTAGATGAACACCATTTGTAAAGGCAGTTTGGGAGTTAGCCGCCGCTGTACTTGTACTTTGACCAATCGCTAAAAGACTGGTAGCAACGGCCGTTGAAACGGCACCAATAATCTGTTGGAACGTATTCATAATCGTACTGCCATCACTAGCTGTCATCGGATCTAACGCATTTAGGCCAAACGTTTGAACTGGGGACATAGCTAGTGGAACTCCGATCATCATTACGATATGTGCTGTAATGACATAGCCCATTGCGGTATTTTTTGTTGTAAATAGCAGCATGATAATCCCAATTAAAGCAATTGTAAAACCGGAAACGGCTAATTTTTTAGCGCCAATACGGTCATAGAAACGACCAGCGATTGCTGAAAAGACAGCATTGACAACGCCTCCGGGCAGCATAACGATCCCTGTTAAGGCAACTGGAATGGCTAAACCTTTTTGCCAAAACATTGGTAATAAATACATTGAAGATAAAATAATACCAAAATCTAACATGACTAAAACAGAACCCATAGCAAAATTCCGCCGTTGAAAAACCTTGAAATTCAAGATTGGTGTTTGGTAATTTAATTGTCGGCGGATATAAACCGCTAAAATAATCAAAGCAACAACTAAAATACTTAAGACAAGTGGGGAAGTCCAACCGTGATCACTTGCTAAGCTAACCCCAGTGACTAAACCGCCAAAGCCTAATGTTGATAATAGAATAGAGAATAAATCAACTTTTGGTTTAGATAATTTACCAACATTCGGTAAATATTTAACTGCAAAAATCAGACCTAATAATAAGAAAGGGATAAAAGCCCAGAATAACCATTGCCAAGATAACGCACCGATGATAATTCCGGCAAGCGTTGGCCCGATCGCTGGGGCAAACATGATGACTAATGAAATCATCCCCATGGCACTACCTAATTTATGCGGTGGGAAAATTAAAGTGGCTACCGTGAACATTAAAGGCAAAATTAAACCTGTCGCAATACCTTGAATCATTCGACCAATTAATAAGATCGAAAAAGTACTAGCTAAGGCAGAAATTGCAGCACCCACCATAAAATCAATAAGGGCAAAGATAATTAAAGTTCGCGTTGAAAGCCAGCGACTTAATAAACTGGAGAGAGGCAAAACAATACCAATTACTAACATATAGCCGGTAACAAGCCATTGTGCCGTCCCCACACCGATATTTAATTGGGTCATCAAACTCGGTAGAGCAATATTTAAAGAAGTTTCGCTGAGCATTCCCACGAAACCGCCAATTAGCATCCCCATCATTGCTAACATTGGTCGTTTTATGGGAAAAGCAGCCGTTTCCGGTACAGCCTTCTTTTGAGTTGTCATTTTATCCATTGTACTTTCCATATTTAAATTAAAACACTCCTTCATCAAATTTTTATTTCGACAATTGATTACACTACCATAAAAAAATATTTTTCGTAAGTTTTTTTTGAAACTAGCACACAAATAAAATGGTGTTTTCAGAAAAATATTGTCGTTGTCGGCTTAAGCTCATAGATTCACATTCATAAATATGAACCACTAGACAGATGATATATCAGTCTATACGGGATTTTCTAATCTATTTATCAGGGCATCATAATATTAAATTGAAGGCAAACAGAATTTTTTTTAGCTTTTTTACTGTAAGGGTTTTCATATAAAAAACTATATGGTATATTGGAATCACAACAAAGGAGGATGAAACATGAAAAAGAAACTTTGGCTTAGCGTTGCTATAATTTTTGGGTTACTACTAAGTTTACCCACTTTATTGGGGGCGCAGCCAGCACAAGCAGCCAGTAAAGTAACCGTACATTATTCGGCCGCAGCGAGTTTGAAAGATGTATTAACCAGTATTTCTAAGGATTATCAGAAGAAACATCCAAAGACTAAAATTGAATTAGACTTTGCAGGTTCCGGACAAATCAAACAAAAAGTTTTGAGTGGGGCACCAATTGATGGCGTGTTAACAGCTAGTAAAGCAGATATGACGGCTTTGACAGACGCCAAAAAAGCGAAGAGTACGTTTGCCTTATTAGGGAATTCTTTAGTTTTAGTTCAAAGTAAACAACAAGATAAGTTAACTGGGGATTTGGCAGCGCAATTGAACGCCGCTGAAAAAATTGCTTTAGGCGAACCAAAAGCAGTACCTGCTGGTCGCTATGCTACAGAAACTCTAGACTATTATAAGTTAACGGATACATTGCAAGACAAATATGTTTATGCCAATGATGTCCGCCAAGTTCTGGCTTATGTTGCCGCTGGGAATGCGCAAGTTGGTTTTGTTTATATGACCGATGCTAAAATCAGTGATGATGTTCGAGTGATTAAAAAAGTCTCTGAAAAATCTCATACCCCAATTCGTTATTATGTCGGTGCGACAACAACAAATAAGAAAAAATTAAAAGCTGTTAAAGACTTCAATAAATACTTGAAGACAAAACCAGCTGTCAAGAAATTTAAAGCAGCTGGCTTCTCAATGGTGAAGTAAGGACTGTGAGCCATGTTAATAACACCAATCGTCCATTCTTTAATTATTGCCATTATTGCGACGACGTTAACCTTTTTAATTTGTCTGCCAATTGTCTATTTATTGATTCGGCATCCGATTAAATTAAACTGGTTTGTAGAAAGTCTATTTTTACTGCCGTTAGTGTTACCACCGACAGTTGTAGGACTATTTTTACTGCAATTATTTGGTAAATATGGTATTATAGGACGGTTCCTAGCATTATTCGCAGATTATTCTGTGATCTTTACCTTGACCGGTGCAGTTATTGCGACCATTATTGTAGTGTTACCAATAATGTACCAGTCAATTAAAGCTGCTATTTTATCCGTTGACCCCACCTTATCCGAGGCTGCTAAAGTCATGGGTGCCACACCCTACGAAATTTTACGTTGGATTATTTTGCCCAACGCTTACAGCGGCATTATTGTCGGATTATTACTAACGTTTTGCCGGGGGTTAGGGGAATTCGGTGCATCATTGATGGTAGCTGGCTACATCCAAGGCAAAACAGATACCATTGCCACCGCCATTTATTTCGCCATTCAAGGCGGTGACAATCACACGGCTATTGTGTTAAGTCTTTTAGATGTTTTAATCGGCATCATTGCCTTATTGTTCATTCAATTTTTGAACTATCGCACTAAAGAAGTGAGGCAATAATATGTTAAAAATTGACATTCAAAAGATGATCAACAAAGAACCGCTACATTTCAAAATGACAATGGATCAACAGTTTTATGGTCTAATGGGCTCATCCGGTTGTGGTAAAACCACGATTTTGCGAATTATCGCTGGCTTAGCACAACCGGATGCAGGCATCATTGAATTTGACGAACAAGTCTGGCTTGACACGGCAGCTAATATCTCGCTGCCCCCAGAACAGCGGCATATTGGCTTTATGTTTCAAAGTTTAGCTTTGTTCCCAAATATGACAACAAAACAAAATATTGACTTTTACCGGCGTACAAAAGTTGGCAAAACTTACGGCGGTGTGTCTGAGGCAGTGGCCCAACAATTAGTCACTACTTTAGGTTTGACCCCTTTAATGGATCAAATGGTTACGCGTTTATCCGGCGGGCAGCGACAAAGAGTCGCCCTTTGCCGCGCATTGGTGCAACAGCCTAAATTATTACTACTAGATGAACCCTTTACCGGGCTAGATGATGATTTAAGGCAAAAAACGATGCAATTAACCCGTGAAGTTTTGAGTCAAACTCAAACACAAGTCATTATTGTATCCCATCGTAAAGATGAAATTTTGGCCTTTACGGATAATATTTATGGAATGTAATTTATCGGTGATTTTGTAATCGCTGACAATGAGGTTACAGCAGTAATACTGCTGGCAATGACAACCGTGTGAAAATGCTGCCTACACGTTTTTAAGCGCTGTAGGCATGTACATCAGAACCAAGGCATTAAAAAAGCGATCTGACTTTTGTACTTTAAAGTCAGGTCGCTTTTCTATATTAAAAGGGTGCTTGCATTTGTGTATAGTAATTTAAAATTCGACCGGCATACGTATTTTTGTGGAAATTGGTTTGAATTTCTTGTTTTAAACCGGTCAAGTCATCGGTGATAATGCCATCCACATCTAAAAAGATCATCTGAGACATCTCAGTTGTGTCGTTGACGGTCCAAGCGTAAACCTTCTTGTGCTGTAAGTGCACCGCGTCAACAAAAGTACCGTTTAGCGTTGTATATTCCATCGTAAATGCATCGGCATTGCTTTTAGGCACACCGGATAAATTAAAGGACAGAATATAGCTGGCGGGGATATGGGGCATATATTTTTTGCTCTGTTCAATGTAGTTATAACTTAAGGAGTGAATCATGGCTTTATTTTGAATTAGTTGTCGATTGTATTTTTGAGCAAAGCGTTTGACAAAATTAGCACGATTGCCACGAACATCTTTAAATTCGACTAATAGTTTTTGGTCCAGTGCATTCGCCGTCTTTAAATAGTCGTCAAAACTGGCGATAGATGCCGTTTGACCGTTTTCATGTATCTTTGTACCAGTCAGTTGTTTTAACGTCATCTGGCTAGGTTTTTTATTGATACCAGCCAATTTATTGAGGGTGTTATCGTGTAACACCACAAATTGATGATCTTTAGTTTCTTGGACATCCATCTCAATGTAAGTTGGTTTTAGTTTCGCCGTTTTCTTTAACGCGGTAATTGAATTTTGAACACCGTTACCATTATCAACGCCCCGATGCGAAATCGTAGCGGGTTTTTCAATCAACCAATTTTGGAAATAGGCCACGCTGTAGCTGATAAAGCCGGCTATAGTAACGGTTGCTAAGGTAATCCAAAACCATTTGTGGGTGCGATGTACTTGCCGGCTGTACTGGTAAGTGGCACGGGTTTGACTCAAAATAATTAAAGCACTGATTGCCGTCATATAAATACTGATAATATAATTAAATAATTGGACTAACGATAAATTTAAGATCGCCATCGGCAATTTTAAGAAGGTGACGTGATCAAAAAGCCACTGCAGGCCTAAAATTACCCCAAAGGACAGCTGAGAGAAAATAGCGGCTACAATTGCGGCGGCTAAAAAGATACCTAAATAATATAATAATTTCCGTCTGGTGATGGCCCAGCTGCGTTTCATAGCGGCTCGGATAGACTTATGTTCAAAAATCATCAAAGGGATGACAAACAGCCAGCGCAAGCCGTAATAAAAAGCCAAGGCATAAAGGGCAAAAACTAAAATAGCCAATGGGAGATGATCTGTAACCAGCCATTCTAAAATAAATTCTGGGATTTTAACCTTATCTAATAAATTAGACGATAGCCCAAGGGTGCCAAAAGGGATGATCAACAGAAAATATAATAGGAAAAAGCCAAATGCTTTAAACGGTAGGGCATAAGTCTTATGCAGCACGGTTTTGAAATAATCGCGCCAACGTAAATTCGCTCGAGATTTGATCGCTTGAAAACTGACTAATAAGAGTGCAAATTGGCCAAAAACTAACAGTAAAATTAAGACTAAAATTACCAATAACGCTAAAATTACTAACGGCTTGTGTAAGATCAGTTCTGGCAAATTGGTGTAGGAAAGATAATTCACATTGCCTAGATCCAAAACCGTATTGGTCAACCAACCTAAAGCAGGTGCTAAAATTAAATTACTAATCAATTGGACTAAAATGACAACTTGGCCATACTTCCAAAAGTATAACCAAAAGTCCCGGTTGAAGTCACGAAATGCGCGTAGACTGCCCATATAAAATTCCTCCAGATAATTAACTGTTATTTATCATACCCCCAGTTCAACAAGATTTATATAAATATTTTAAATCATTATTATTAAAGGATTGATAACGTTAAAATTATAGATTACAATTTAGGTGTAATCTGTATTATTAAAATGTATTAAAGGCTGTCCTTGTCGCAATTATAAAAAAAGGTGTCGATCACAATGAGAATAAAACCAAGAATTGATTCATGGGTCCTGTTTATTTTAGGTATTGCTGTTTTAATCGCTGATGTTGTTTGGAGTCGTTCCAATAATTTATTTTTACCGATTTTAGTTATCGGAGTCGCAATGATTTTACAATCTTTTGAGAAAAAAGAGAAAAAATCAACCTATTGAGGTTGCTCTAAAAATTGGGTAAGATTAAAAATATGATATTGTATTATAACTAATTAAAAAGTATAAGATATACCGTAATTATTTTACGTATATCTTATACTTTTTAATTTTCTATAAAATTGCTAATGGTTGTTTACGTGTTGGTGCTGGGAAAGCTTGATCTAATAAGGCTAAATCAGCTTCGTCTAGTTCGAGTTCACCAGCAGCGATATTTGCTTGCATATGTTCAGGATTACTTGTTTGTGGAATGGCTAAAACTTGTTCATTTCTAATCACCCAGGCCAACATCACCTGATGTGCAGTGACATGATGGCGTTTGGCCACTTCCAAAACTTCAGAGGTGTTGCTGACTTGGGTGCCATTATAACTGTCGCCGGCCCCCACAGGACTATACGCAATTAATGGGCAATTATGGGCTTTTTGCCAAGGTAAGAGGTCATATTCGATTCCTCGACTGCCTAAATTATATAAATCTTCATTGGCGCTGGCATTTGAACCTTGGGATAACTGCCAAAGTTCTTTCATATCAGCGGTATCAAAATTTGAAACACCCCAATTTTTGATTTTACCAGTGGTCTGCAGCCGTTGCAATTCAGCGACTGTTTCGGCTAATGGGACTCCGCCGCGCCAATGGTAAAGATAAAGATCCAAATAATCGGTTTTTAAGCGTTGTAAGCTGGCATCTAAACTTTGGGCCATTCTTTTTTTGGACGCATTGTTAGGGAGCACCTTTGAAATCAAGAAAAGATCCTTGCGTTCAAAAGGGGCAATTGCTGCGCCGACAAGGGCTTCAGAATCGCCAGAACCATACATTTCAGCAGTATCGATGACTTTTGCGCCGGCATGAATTCCGGCTTGAATTGCTGCTAATTCTTGGGCATAGGTTTGAGGATTACTACCCATATGCCAAGTACCAATGCCAATTGCCGGAACTTCTCGTCCAGCTAATATTAGTTGTTTCATCAAAAAAACCTCCAAATCTAAAACTGTTGTGTTTTGTCTACAGTTTAGCTGAAGGTTGTGTCGTATACAATTGGTGGCTGACCTAAATTTTTAGGTAGATTAACAATTTTAAGTCACTAGATTTATTGGCGGTTCTGCCGTAATTTGTAGAAGTAAAGTGGCACACCCACGGCCACAATGACTAAGGACAAAATAACGCCAGGTAAATCTGAACCAATTTCACTAACAATCACAAATAAGGCGCCTAAAATTGCAACTAATGGTGTCACTGGAAAACCAGGTGTTGAAAATGGCCGTAATTGATCTTTATTGCGTTTGCGAAGAATAAAAACGCCAATAAAAGCGGCCACATAAAAGCAATAAACTGTGAAAATACATAGATCTGAAAGCCGATCAGGATTAAAAAATAAAATCATGATGCTGGCATAAACTAAAATTGCCACAGTAGCCACAACTGGTTCGTGGGAGTTACGGGTCAAATAGCTAAACTGTTTAGAGAATGGTAATTGTTTTTGTTCAGCCATCGCATAGATGATCCGGGGGAAAGTCATAATCTTACCATTCAAACAACCGACCATTGAAACGATAATCCCGATATTTAACAAACGGCCACCGATTTTACCAAAGGCTGCATTTGCGAAGTACACCGTCGTTTGTTGGCCTAGCTGATGAATTTTTTCTGCGGGTAAAAAGTGTAAAACACCATAGCTGACTAGCGTATAGGCAATTAAGACTAAGGAAATTCCAAAAATAATGGCTTGTGGTAATAATTTTTGTGGATTTTTAATCTCGCCCCCTAAGTTGGCTACTAAAATCCAACCATCGTAGGCAAATAATGTTGCTAAAACAGCGACACCAAAGTTGCCAGTGGACTGACTAACAGAATGCAACGTCTGACCAAAGGCGTTTTGGTCACCAAAGAATAATCCAAAAATGATAATAGCAATAATCGGTAAAAGTTTGCCTAAGGTTGTAATGATCTGAAAAGCCGCACCCCAACGGTTTTCAAAAGCATTCAGAAGACCAATCAGCGCAATAACGCCGATCGCTAATGGTGCTTGCCAGCGGCTGCTTAAATCAAAAAAGCCAACAAGTAAAATACCTAAGTAGGCGGCAATGGAAGCAATGATGGCTGGGCCATAAACCGCAATTTGCATCCAGCCGGATAAAAAGCCCCAAATTTTACCATAGATTTTTTCCATGTACACATACAAACCGCCAGTATGTGGCATTTGTGCGCCGACTTCAGCGATAGTTAAACCAGCGGTTAGCGTGATCAAACCGCCTAAGAACCAAGCTAACAAAGCGTTAGCTGTCGAACCAGCACTATCGAGCACGGATGATTGTTTAAAAAAGATACCGGAACCAATGACAGTCCCAACAACTAACGATAATGCAGACCAAAAACCAAGAGAGCGGTTTAAGGTAGGTTCAGAATTTTCCTTTTGCATTCAATGCACTGCCTCACTTTCAGTGAATAAAGTTGTTATAAATGAACGCAATTAGCATACCAAAAATACCGATCAAACGCAATTTAGAATGCGCTTACCACGCCATTTATTGAAAAAATTACGAACTAATAATCAATTAACGAAATAAAAGTTCGATTAAATGAGAGCGCGAATCAACACGGGTGATTTCGCAATATAACCTAGACTTGGCAGGCAGTCGCTGGCGACTGTCAACAAGGCGTAGTTATATGTAGAAATCAGTGTTGGTGAGCGCGTTTAAGAGCCAGAGCGCGAACTGGAGCGGGAAAGCCTCAAGCATAACCTAGACTTACGACATAAGCCCGGTCTTGGCTTGTGAGTAAGACGTAACTAGGCGCAGAAATTAGTCTTTGGGAACGTGTTTAGCCCAGAGCAACAAAGTTACGATTTTTACAATGCACCTAGATTAACACCATAAACGATGGTTACTTAAAAGCTAAACTTACGCCAAACAAAAAACAGCCAGGCCAAAAGATTAGTCTCAGGTCTGACTGCATACATTATATAGAACATAGAATGGTCATTATTTAGAGTGGTTATTAATCAAAGGATAGATTGCACCAATTAAGTTAGCTTGATTATGAAAGTGTGCTGCCATAATTTCCGGTGTATGAATGGTGCGTTGCGCCAGATTGGTTACTTGATGGAAGGTCTCAAATTCACGTTGCAGCTGTTGGATTAAAAGTGGCTGCACGCTAATGCCACCGCCAATAACAATCCGCTGCAAATCTAATGCGGTTTGTAAATTATAAATTAACGCACCAACACCCCTGGTAAATGGCCTGAAGTACTGCCAAGCTTCAGGTACTTGGTTTTCCAAAGCCTGAAAGACTTGCTGGCCAAGGTTGTCACCCGCTAAATGCAAAGTATCCGCGATGGTTTCTACCATAGTGACCACGGATAACCCAGCAGCAGTTTGTGCGCGGGCATCTTTTTGAGACAAATCGGTGACCATGAAACTCGCCTCACCGCCAATGAAATGACTGCCATAATACAAAGCATCATTGATAAAGAGACAACAGCCGACACCAGTGCCTAAAACAATCATCGCACCATTTTGGATCGATTGTAAATGACCGCACCATTTTTCAGCTAAGGCGGCCGCATTACCATCATTATCCAAAACAATTGGTAAATCGATAGACAATGTTTCATGAAGCAGTGTTTCTAAAGCAACGTTTTCCAAAAAAGGTAAGGTCGCACAAGCTAAAACTAGGCCTTTTTTTGGATCAATCGTGCCGGGTAATGAAAGGCCCACACCTTGAATCGTTGCTTGGTAAGGTTGAATTAGATTTTTTAAGGTAGCGATGAAGACAGCTCGATCTTGGCGTGGTGTGGCGCATTCGTGCGTATCAAAAACAGTACCGTCAGCAGTGACGCAACCAGATTTAATTGTAGTCCCACCAATATCAATTGCTAAATAAGTCATTTTTTACCTACCTTCAGCTAAGTCAGCTAGTTGTTTTCTAGAGCTTGGGCCGCCTTTAAGTTTTGTTCTGCCTGCATTGGCACTCGACCTAAGCCGTCTAAGCCAATATTTAACAGATAGTTGATACCGAAATCGTTTAAATGCTTTTTATATTTATAAATCATTTCTGGTGTTTTCCAGTTTTGGTCATGGTAAGAAAAGCCCCAAGAGTCATTAATCGTCCCGGCTGTTTCATATAAGCCTAATGGGGATGGCTTGAAACCTTCAATAGCGTTGTAATCCACCGTATCAGCGTTAGTCCCATCATCTTTTTGTTCAGGAATCTCATTATCGCCCAATGAAACATAATCATATTTACCATTGCCCAACCGAGAGTTAATTAAGCAGTCTGGTTGTAGTTTTTTTACGGTGTCATAAATGCGTTGACTTTGTGCTTCAGATAAAGTCATTGGGACATCAAACCAAGCCGTTGCGATGTCACCGTAATTTGTCATGATTTCTTCAATTTGAGGCATGATTTTATTTTCAAAGCATTCATCAAAATCTTTTTTGCCAGTGAAGTCCCAGCTGTTATCCCAAGTTGTTCCGGCAGTTTCAATATCATTAGATAAATAACCGCCACCATTTGGTTCATGCCAGTCCAAATCTTGTGAATAATATAAACCAAATTTTAAGCCAGCTTGATGACAAGCTTGGGCTAGTTCACCGATCACATCCCGGTGGAAAGGGGTTGCATCGTAAACATTATAAGGATCCACATGTGAATGGTACATGGCAAAGCCGTCGTGATGCTTCGTTGTAACGACTAAATATTGCATACCGCAAGCCTTGGCTAAATCGACAATTTTAGTTGCATCAAAATAGATAGGATTAAAAATGGTCGCTAGTTTTTCATAATCCTTATTAGGAATTTGCAGTTTAGATTGAATCCACTCCGCATAATTACTAGAAGAACGACCATCATATTCACCGGCCAGTAAGGAATAAAGGCCCCAATGAATCATCATGCCATATTTGGCCTGTTTAAACCAAGTTACATTATCAGTCATAATACCATTACCTCCATAAAATTAAATTGAAAGTTTGTCTTTTTTAACAGTGAAGACATCAAACAAGGCTAAAAGCACATAGAAGAGCCCAGAATAAAAGATCATCATGGCAGGATCAGAAGTGTGTACTAAAGCACCAAAAGCTTGGAAGAAATAAGGGGCAACTAAGAACCCAATATTGATCCCGATAATAATGATTGAAGTGGTTAAGTTCATCGACCCTTTAGGTGAATAAGCCACCATTCGGGCGGTTAAAGCCGGATTGATGACCCCGTTACAAAAGCCGCAGACAAGAACTAAGACTAAAATTACCGGAATAGAGGTTGTAAATGGCATAATAATCAAGGCAATGGCTGTAGCGATATCAAAAATCGCAACGGTATATTTACCAAAAATTTTAGCCAATTTTTCAAAAAGGATCCCTGAGAAAATTGAACATAATACTAAAAAGCTAAAAATCCGCGTTACTTGAGCTGCAGAACCAATATGATGGTTCACGATATAGCTGGCAAGTTTTAGTGAAATTGCGGAGTAGAATAAGCAGACGAATAAGAAAATACCGGCCAATTTAATAACTTGGATATTCGTGCTTGGTTTAATATCTTCATTAGAAATATCCGCCTCTTTGTTATCGCCGTCCGCAACGATATTATCTAGCCGTTTAGGTACGAAAAGTCCTACTAAAATGATTGGTACCAATAAGAATAAGAACACAAGATAAGTTGTATGCCAGCTGACATTAATCAAGAAGCCAGCAATGAAAAGCATAATGGAATCCCCAATAGCCCCAATGGAGTTCCGCCAACCCAATAAACGGTTACGTTTTTCTTCAGGGAACAAATCGGTTATGTAGGAAACGCTAAGTGGTGTAAAAACCCCCATACCTACCCCAAACATGGCCCGAGAGACAAAGATAGAGGCGTAGTTGTAAAAGAAAGCAGGAATAATACCAAAAATCAAGGAAATCGCTAACCCGGCCATAACGGTATATTTTTTACCGAGTTTGTTAGAAACGGCCCCACTAATTACGGTACCTAAAAGCACCCCACCAGTGGGAATAACAATTAATAGTTCAATATTTGCTTGAGAGACGTTGGAGAAGAATTTCTCCATTAATGGAATAGTACCGGAGACGGCATTACTTACAGACATTAGGAATGAGATAGATAAAATCCCCAACGTTAGTAACCTAGTATTCTTAACGTTTGAATCAGTAGATGACATATTTACACTCCCTTACTAAAATAAAAAATCTAAACAGATAATGATTTCGGTGTTGATGATTGTCAACCATCACGCTGCCTTAGGGTGTTGCGCTGACTAATTGTTCCGGTAGGGCTTTCATTTTAATTGAAACCTCAATTAATCAGGACATCAAAGAACATTGATTTTTAAATATTAGGCTTTGTTAATATAGTATATACTAATCAGTCAATACCGTATAATACAGATATTATGATATACGCACTTCGAAACTTATGCAAGTCCTTTTAAGAAAGTTCTCTCAAATTTATTCAATTCTTATATCCGCTATTTAAAGCGTTATAATTTAGTTTTCAAAATAATAAATTCTGATATAATCAAATGAAAACAGTTGCAATTAATTTAAAGACAATATAGTATATACCATGTGATATATATTGTTGAGAAGGTGAGCTTAATGACAGAATCATCGTTTGAAGCGCTAAGTCCTTTTGAACTTGTTTTATATTTAGAACGCATTGTGACACAGCAGCCGGGAATTCCGGTTTTAAATGCTGGCCGAGGGAATCCAAATTGGACTGCGCCAACACCTAGAGAGGCCTTTTTCTTATTGGGGCAATTTTCGGTCCAAGAGACACTCTATGCAGGCGGTACTTTGACGGGAACACAGTTGAAACCGCTTCATGACCGTACGGTTCGTTTTTTAGCCTTTTTGGAAGCTCATCCGTGCCGTGGGGCGCAATGCTTACGGTGGCTGTTGACTGACCCAGCTTCACCATTGGGGATGTCGGCGGATCAATGGCTAAATGAAGCTTGTGATGCAATTATTGGTGACAATTATCCTAATCCAGTTCGTTGTTTGACATTAAGTGAAGCCCCACTCAAAGCTTATTTAACGCAGTTTTTATTCAACCAGCAAGCGGTTGCTATGGATGTTTTTCCGGTGGAAGGCGGGACAGCAGGCATCTGTTATTTGTTTGAGACCTTGTTGCAGACGCAGCTGTTGCAGACCGGGGACCGAATTGCTTTGTTTTTACCAACTTTTGCACCTTACTTAGAAATTCCGGATTTACCGCAGTATGATTTTGAAATTGTCAAAATTCAGGCAAAGCAAATTATCCAGAATGACCAGACAAGTTATCTTTACCCAGAAACTGAGATTGATAAATTAAAAGATCCTACAATTAAAGCGGCCTTTATTGTCAATCCTAGTAATCCAACGGCTAATGCCATGAGTGCTGAAAATATTGCGCAAATTCAAAAGCTGGTTCAGACAAAACGGCCTACGTTAATGCTGCTGACAGATGATGTTTATGGGACGTTCGTTCCAAAATTTCAGTCATTGTTCAGTGCATTGCCGAAAAATACGATTTGTCTGTATTCTTTTTCGAAATATTTTGGCGCTACTGGCTGGCGGGTAGGGGTTATTGCTGTGGCCCAAACGAATATTTTTGACCAATTAATTCAAGCACTGCCAACATCCTCAGCAAATTATGTGGCTAAGCGCTATGCATCCATTGCCACGACATCGGATACAATTCGTTTTATTGATCGGTTGGTAGCGGATTCACGATCGATCGTCTTAAATCATGCGGCGGGCTTATCCACGGTACAACAAGTTATGATCGCATTATTTGCGTTATACGGTATGATGGATGAAGGACAGGCTTATCAAGATGAAGTGATGGCGATTTGCCATGAGCGAGAACAGCAGTTATTCGCGGTTTTAGGGTTAAGTCAGCCATTGTCCAGTCGTGATACAGCCTATTATTGTGATATTGATTTGCATGCCTGGGCAAAAAAACGCTATGGCGCGAATTTTGCGAATTATTTACAGCAGCAATGGACGATCACCGAATTTTTAATATTATTAGCTCAGAAAAAAAGCTTACTACTTTTAAAAACGAGCCCTTTTGGCAGTGATACTTGGTGTGTTCGGGTGTCTTTGGCCAACTTGGCAACCGATCAATATCCAGAAATCGGCTATCGGCTGATTGCATTAATGGATGGGCTCTATCAGCAATGGACTTTAAAACGTAAGTGACATAAAGGAAGTATGTAAAATGGCAACTGCAAAATTTGAAGAAGTCGCAGCACAACTAACTGATCGAATTCGACGGGAAGTTTATTCCACCGCACAAAAATTGCCTTCTGAATACGATTTAGCTAAAGAATTTGAAGTCAGTCGTTTAACTATTCGTAAAGCGATTGATTTGTTAATTAAACAACAATTATTAGTCAAATCACCGGGGAAGGGCACCTATGTGATGTCTGGTGTCGGTAAAGTTGAAAGTGGCCGTATGGGTTTACAAGGATTCACCGAAGCCGCAAAAGCTTATGGCCGAACTAGTCGAACAGAAGTACTGCAATTTGAGCCATTAACGGATGTTTCTGATAAAATCTCCGATGCCTTAGCTTTAAAAACGCGGTTAAAACCAGAAGTTGATTTATTGATTCGGCGGCGTTTTTGGAATGAAGACCCTATGACGATCGAATATATTACGATTTGTCATGAATATGTGGAGGACTACGAAAAAGCTGACTTTGAAGGCTCTTTATTTGCGCTGTTGGAGAAAAAGGTAGAAATTGCCTATTCTCATGAAGCTATTGAAGCCACTTTGGTGAATGAAAAAATGGCTGAATTGTTAAACTTGAAAGTTGGAGAACCGTTGATGAAAGTTAATTCGGTTACTTATACAGCGGACGCCAAACCAATTTTTTACGATACATCTTATTACCGAGCAGATAAATATACCTTTAGATCCACATTAACGCGTTTTAAACAATAAGGGGATGTTTTGCAATGAACCAAACTGAAATGACAGCGTTAATTGATCAACAATGGCCATTATTTTTAAAAGATTTGGATCGAATGTTAAAAATTGCCAGTGTTCAAGGCCCAGCTGAACCTGGGGCACCATTTGGTGTTGAACCAAAGCGGGCGTTGACAGCAGTTACAGCATTGGGACAAGCTTATGGCTTTAAAACAGAGATTGTTAACGATGCCATGGCCTATGTTCAATGGGGGCCAGATGATCAAAATTATATAGGTATCGTTGGCCATTTGGATGTGGTCGCCGCTGGAAAAGGCTGGCATTTTCCACCATTTAGCTTAAGCGAACAGGCGGAGCGCTACTATGGCCGAGGTATTTTGGATAACAAAGGCGCTATCATGGCTTGTTTATTCGGCATGAAACTTTTAAAAGAGGCCGGCATTACTTTAAAACAAACAGTACGCTTAATTTTTGGTTCAAATGAAGAGAGTGGCAGTCAAGATGTCGCTTTATATTTGCAGCAAGAAAGACCACCACTTTTTGGTTTTACACCGGATTGTAAGTTCCCGGTAGTTTATGGTGAACGGGGTATCGTGAACTATCGAATCACTACGAAACTCACACCGGCAACATTAGCACGGATTAGCGATTTTGTAGGCGATCAAGCTAAAGATCACGTGCCTGATTGCTTAGCCGTTAGTGTAGATGATCAGTATTTTGAAGCTAAAGGCCGGCAGACACCTACGAATGCGCCTCAATTGGGTATTAATGCGATTACTGTTTTAGCAGCTGACTTACTAGCGTATCAGCAAGGCCCATCTGAATTGTTAATGTATGCACAATGGTTAAAGACCCGATTGGCAAATCAACATTATGGTGAAGGGTTAGGGCTTAATTATGAAGATGACGCCTCAGGACGCCTTATTATGACACCTTATTTGTGGCAAAAAACGGCTACAGGTTTTGCTTTGGAATTGGCCATACGGTATCCAATAACGATTCAAGAAACGCAAATTACCCAACAACTGCAACAAGTTTTACCAGAGCGTAGTACGTTAGAGATCATTCGCAGTATACCAGGTGTCCGAAAATCACCAGAGGCACCGTTTATTAAAACGCTGTCCAGAATTTATACTGAAATAACTGGTCTTGACGGTACACCAGTGACAACAACTGGCGCCACTTATGCACGAGTAATGCCGAATATTGTCGCATTTGGACCTTCTTTTCCTGGTCAAAAAGGCATTGCACATAAACAAGACGAGTGGCTGAATAAAGCAGATTTAAAACAGATGATGGCCATTTATATGGCAGCGATTGAAGCGATGGCAAACTAGAAAATGAAGGGATGAGAAAATATGTGGGGCACAATAGCAACATGGCGTATGGCACATGATGGCGTACTTAAAGCAAGTGAGGCATTACAAAAAAACGGCACTGCTGGAGATGCCGTTGAAAGTTTGATCAATGTTGTTGAAGCGTATCCCTACTACAAATCAGTAGGATACGGCGGTCTACCGAATGAAGAAGGCGTTGTTGAAATGGACGCAGCTTTTATGGATGGCGATACTTTAGCCCAAGGTGCTGTGGGTGGCATTCATAATGTGATGCATGCCGTTTCCGTTGCGCGAGCGTTGAGCCATGAAACTTATAACAACTTTAGAGTTGGTGACGGGGCAACAAAATATGCAACGTTAAATGGCTTTGAAATGACGAACATGCTGACGGATCGCGCAAAAGCACGCTGGCAAAAACGATTAAAAGAATTATCTAACCAAAGCTTAAATCCTTATGATGGCCACGATACTGTGGGCGCAGTGACGTTAGCGACCAGTGGTTCCATGGCGGCTGCCACCTCGACATCAGGCTTATTTATGAAAAAAGCCGGTCGTGTGGGTGATTCTCCAGTATCCGGTTCAGGTTTTTATGTGGATAGCCCGATTGGTGGTGCCGCCGCAACTGGCCTAGGCGAAGATATTATGAAAGGCTGTGTATCCTATGAAATTGTCCGATTAATGGGAACTGGCCTCAGCCCGCAAGCCGCTTGTGATCAAGCCGTTTATGATTTTGAAGCAAAATTAAAACGCCGTTACGGCCGAGTGCGTGAAATTTCAGTCGTAGCCATGAACGCTCAAGGACAATGGGGCGTGGCCACCAATGTTGAATTTACATTTAGCGTCGCCACCGAAACCGAAGCCGCTAAAATCTTAATCGCCCATCCCGGCCCAGATAAAACAACAAAAATTGAACCCATCACACAAGAATGGTTAACGGCATATGAAAAACGAATCAAAGCACCAATATAAAGCCAGAGCGCGAACTGGAGCGGGAAAGCCTCAAGCATAACCTAGACTTACGACATAAGCCCGGTCTTGGCTTGTGAGTAAGACGTA